>NZ_JBJSWH010000018.1:0-1232 GCF_046087985.1 Aeromonas ichthyocola | reverse complement strand
GATTGGGAAGGCCTTTTTGCTTTTGGATTTTCGTGAACGGGATTAAGGAAACAAGGGACCACAGACAGGGCTGCGACTTGCCACTGGCAATTCGGTCCCTGCCTGTGGCACCTTGTGCTTGAGCCGGGCCGTGTCCGTCTCCCCGTCCGCTCCGCCATTAATTTGAAAGGCCTTCCCTCACGGGAAGGCCTTTTTGCTATGCATATTCAGCATCTGAGTCCAAGAAGCCCAATCTGTCTGTTGGGCTTCTTTCGTTGTGTGTGTCCCGTCCTGAATATGGTTTGAATCGCCCCGACTTCTCTAGACACTTTTGAGCCGTTCGAAATATTGCTTTTCACACTCTACTGGCGATAGCCCATTGTTGAAACTGTGCCGGCGCTTGGGGTTGTAAAACATTTCAATGTAATCGAACACATCCTGTCGGGCTTCCTCGCGATCCGCATAGGTTCTACGTCGGATCCGCTCGCGTTTGAGGAGCTGGAAGAAACTCTCCGCCACCGCGTTATCATGGCAATTGCCGCGCCTGCTCATGCTGGCCTTGAGCTGGTTTTCCCGCAAAAAATCCTGCCAGTCATAGCTGCTAAACTGGCTCCCTTGGTCGGAATGAACCAGCACTTCTTGTTCGGGTCGCCGTCGCCACACCGCCATCAGTAACGCACTGATGGCCAGCTCTCGGTCGATCCGCTGCCCCATCGACCAACCAATGACGTGTCGTGAGAACAAATCCAATACCACAGCCAGATAGAGCCAGCCTTCATGCCTGCGAATGTAGGTGATGTCCGTTACCCAGACCTTATTGGGCTCGGTCACATCGAACTGGCGTTCCAAATGATTCGGTGCAACCACCGTTGGCCGGCCACCATAATGGCCTGGACGGCGGTGATAGCCGGTTTGTGAACGTAACCCTTCATGTCGCATTAATCGCGCCACCCGGTGCTTGCCACAGGTCTCGCCCATTTCTCGCAGGTCATCCCGGATCTTGCGATAACCGTAGACGCCCCCGCTTTCTAGCCAACATTGCTTGATCTGGCCCAGGAGGCGTTGATCCTCCTGTGCTCGGGTAGATAAGGGCTGTCGTTGCCAAGCGTAATAACCGCTCGGGTGGACATTCATCATCCGGCACAGTCTGCGGACAGGATGCGTGGACTCGTGTTCCCGGATGAAGGCGTACCTTAACCTGACAGCTTGGCAAAGTACGCGGCGGCCTTTTTTAAGGCGCTGTCCCAATTACA
>NZ_JBJSWH010000017.1:0-1261 GCF_046087985.1 Aeromonas ichthyocola | reverse complement strand
GACCGGGGTGAACACCCCTTCGACGGCGCTGTCAGCATCGTTGTTGGCCATTGGCACATCGTCTTCGACATGGATCAGGAAGCTGCCAGCCAAGGTGCCAGTGCCGCCAGTGGCCTTCAGGATGCTGGTAAAATCCAGGGTTAGCAGTTCGTTGTCATCGCCATTATCCAGCGGATGATCCAGCGATTTGACCAAGTTGAACTGATAGCTGCCATTTGAACCGACCTGAAGTGTGAACACAGTCGCCCCATTGGCCGTGGCAGTCAGGGTATCACCCACTACCGTATAGACCAGCGCCACGCCACCCGAACTGGCCGGGGTTACACCACTGGTATTAGTGTTGAGGCTGATGGTCGCGGAATTGTCCGGGCCGACAATCAAGGGGGCAACGGTGCCACTGACGCTATTGGTGACGCTGTCACTATCGGTGATCCCACTTGGCAACTCATCCTCATCGACATAAGCCTGCACCGAGCCCACATCTTCGACATACAGATGCAGGGTGGCCGTGGCCGGATCGCCGTCCTTATCGATCAGGATGTATTGGAAGTCTTCGGTGAGATCACCATTCACATTGGCGGGAGCCTGATAACTCCATGCCCCAGTGGAGAAGTTGAAGCTCAGCTTGCCACCCGCGGGAGTAGTGACGGCCGTCAGCTGCTGATCGCCATCGAGCACCCCGTCCCAGCTGTAGGTGGTCGCGCCAATCTTGATGGACTGGATATAACCTGGACCATCAGCGCCATAGGCATCATCGTCCCCACCACCCACGACATTGTTTGAGCCGCTGAGCACATTGCCTTGCACCAGGCCGCCTATCACCTGATTGAGCAGGGTGTTGACCAGGTCACTGAAGTTATTAACCCGCAGCGGCATGTTGTTCGGGCCGGCATCCAGGTCGACTTCTTGCAGGCGGACATCATTGATCCCATTGCCAATGCCTATGGTGGTGACATTGACTAGGTTGGTATCGACGAAATTGTTCCAGTTGGTTGCCACCGTGTTGGTGAGTGAAGCACCACCTGGGCCGGTTTGTTCATTGGGGTCACCATCGCTGATGAAGACCACCTGGTTACTCCAACCCGGGATGGGCGTGTAAGAGATCATGGTCTGCTCAATGGCATCGGTGAAGTCGGTGCTGCCATTGAATGGACGTATACGGGCCATCGTCCTCGAAGCGGAACGTCCCGTTGACGCCCAGATCGATGCTGGCCTTGGCGTTGTCGCCATCGGCATCGGTCACTGTCTGCACCAGGGTCAG
>NZ_JBJSWH010000016.1:0-3148 GCF_046087985.1 Aeromonas ichthyocola | reverse complement strand
GCCTGGCAGTGTCCTACTCTCGCATGGCGAATGCCACACTACCATCGGCGCTACCGCGTTTCACTTCTGAGTTCGGCATGGGATCAGGTGGTTCCACGGCGCTATGGCCGCCAGGCAAAAAACTTCATCCGGAAAGCTGACGTGAATAACGAGGTTGCCCGTAGGCTTTGTCGCTATCACTGAATTTGTAAGTAGTCTCGCACTTGCTACAAGCCTTAGAACACTTCTTGGGTGTTGTATGGTTAAGCCTCACGGGTAATTAGTATGGGTTAGCTCAACACGTCGCCGCGCTTACACACCCCACCTATCAACGTTGTGGTCTCCAACGGCCCTTTAGGACCCTCAAGGGGTCAGGGATGACTCATCTCAGGGCTCGCTTCCCGCTTAGATGCTTTCAGCGGTTATCGATTCCGAACTTAGCTACCGGGCAGTGCCACTGGCGTGACAACCCGAACACCAGAGGTTCGTTCACTCCGGTCCTCTCGTACTAGGAGCAACTCCCTTCAATCATCCAACGCCCACGGCAGATAGGGACCGAACTGTCTCACGACGTTCTGAACCCAGCTCGCGTACCACTTTAAATGGCGAACAGCCATACCCTTGGGACCGACTTCAGCCCCAGGATGTGATGAGCCGACATCGAGGTGCCAAACACCGCCGTCGATATGAACTCTTGGGCGGTATCAGCCTGTTATCCCCGGAGTACCTTTTATCCGTTGAGCGATGGCCCTTCCATTCAGAACCACCGGATCACTATGACCTACTTTCGTACCTGCTCGACCTGTCCGTCTCGCAGTTAAGCTGGCTTATGCCATTGCACTAACCTCCTGATGTCCGACCAGGATTAGCCAACCTTCGTGCTTTCTCGTTACTCTTTGGGAGGAGACCGCCCCAGTCAAACTACCCACCAGGCACTGTCCGCGAGCCCGATTCAGGGCCCTGCGTTAGAACATCAAACATACAAGGGTGGTATTTCAAGGACGGCTCCAGCGCAACTGGCGTCACGCCTTCAAAGCCTCCCACCTATCCTACACATGTAGGTTCAATGTTCAGTGCCAAGCTGTAGTAAAGGTTCACGGGGTCTTTCCGTCTAGCCGCGGGTACACCGCATCTTCACGGCGAATTCGATTTCACTGAGTCTCGGGTGGAGACAGCATGGCCATGGTTACACCATTCGTGCAGGTCGGAACTTACCCGACAAGGAATTTCGCTACCTTAGGACCGTTATAGTTACGGCCGCCGTTTACCGGGGCTTCGATCAAGAGCTTCGCTTGCGCTAACCCCATCAATTAACCTTCCGGCACCGGGCAGGTGTCACACCCTATACGTCCACTTTCGTGTTTGCAGAGTGCTGTGTTTTTGATAAACAGTCCCAGCCATCTGGTCACTGCGACTCCCAACTGCTCCATCCGCAAGGGACTTCACTGTCAAGAGCGAACCTTCTCCCGAAGTTACGGTTCTATTTTGCCTAGTTCCTTCACCCGAGTTCTCTCAAGCGCCTTGGTATTCTCTACCCGACCACCTGTGTCGGTTTGGGGTACGATGACTTGTAATCTGAAGCTTAGAGGCTTTTCCTGGAAGCAGGGCATCAATGGCTTCACCACCGTAGTGGCTTCGTCTCGTGTCTCAGTGTTGTGTCTCCGGATTTGCCTAGAAACACCACCTACGCACTTTCACCAGGACAACCGTCGCCTGGCCCACCTAGCCTTCTCCGTCCCCCCATCGCAATTACAAGTCGTGCAGGAATATTAACCTGCTTCCCATCGATTACGCCTTTCGGCCTCACCTTAGGGGTGACTCACCCTGCCCCGATTAACGTTGGACAGGAACCCTTGGTCTTCCGGCGAGGAGGCTTTTCACCCCCTTTATCGTTACTTACGTCAGCATTCGCACTTCTGATATCTCCAGCATACCTCTCGATACACCTTCGCAGACTTACAGAACGCTCCCCTACCACTCATACATAAGTATGAATCCGCGGCTTCGGTGCCTGGTTTGAGCCCCGTTACATCTTCCGCGCAGGCCGACTCGACTAGTGAGCTATTACGCTTTCTTTAAATGATGGCTGCTTCTAAGCCAACATCCTAGCTGTCTGAGCCTTCCCACATCGTTTCCCACTTAACCAGAACTTTGGGACCTTAGCCGGCGGTCTGGGTTGTTTCCCTCTTCACGACGGACGTTAGCACCCGCCGTGTGTCTCCCGGATATTACTTACTGGTATTCGGAGTTTGCATGGAGTTGGTAAGTCGGGATGACCCCCTAGTCCAAACAGTGCTCTACCCCCAGTAGTATTCGTCCGAGGCGCTACCTAAATAGCTTTCGGGGAGAACCAGCTATCTCCGAGTTTGATTGGCCTTTCACCCCCAGCCACAGGTCATCCCCTAACTTTGCAACGTTAGTGGGTTCGGTCCTCCAGTTGATGTTACTCAACCTTCAACCTGCCCATGGCTAAATCACCCGGTTTCGGGTCTACACCTTGCAACTAGACGCCCAGTTAAGACTCGGTTTCCCTACGGCTCCCCTATACGGTTAACCTCGCTACAAAATGTAAGTCGCTGACCCATTATACAAAAGGTACGCAGTCACCCCAAGGGCTCCCCACTGCTTGTACGTACACGGTTTCAGGTTCTATTTCACTCCCCTCACAGGGGTTCTTTTCGCCTTTCCCTCACGGTACTGGTTCACTATCGGTCAGTCAGGAGTATTTAGCCTTGGAGGATGGTCCCCCCATATTCAGACAGGATGTCACGTGTCCCGCCCTACTCGATTTCACATCAAGGTTGTTTTCGTGTACGGGGCTATCACCCTGTATCGCTGGCCTTTCCAGGACCGTTCCACTAACTTCCAAGATGCTTAAGGGCTAATCCCCGTTCGCTCGCCGCTACTGAGGGAATCTCGGTTGATTTCTTTTCCTCGGGGTACTTAGATGTTTCAGTTCTCCCGGTTCGCCTCTGTTACCTATGTATTCAGTAATAGATACCCAGCTTATGCTGGGTGGGTTTCCCCATTCGGAAATCTGTGAGTAATAGCGTCTCTTACCGACTTCTCACAGCTTATCGCAGGTTAGTACGTCCTTCATCGCCTCTGACTGCCAAGGCATCCACCATGTACGCTTAGTCACTTAACCATACAACCCCAAGAAGTGTCG
>NZ_JBJSWH010000015.1:0-3879 GCF_046087985.1 Aeromonas ichthyocola | reverse complement strand
GCCGCGTTCCAGGCGGCGACTATGAGGGCTATGTCGATGCCCATGTGCGCCGGCTGGAGGCGCTACGCCGGGCCGGTATCGTCGAGCGGATCGACGCCGACCAATGGCGCATCCCCGATGATCTGGTCAGCCGTGCCGCCGCCCATGACGCCGGCCGAGACAGTCAGGCCAGCGTTCGCGTCCTTTCCCCGGTCGATCTGAACAAACAGATCGGATCGGACGGCGCGACCTGGCTGGACCGGCGGCTGATCCACGGCGAGACGGCCGACCTTGCGCCAACCGGCTTCGGGCAACAAGTCCGCGAAGCCATGGACCAGCGCCGCGAGCACCATATCGAACAGGGCGACGCCACCCGCAGCCGGGACAGCCGCGTCTTCTACCGGCGCAACCTTCTCGCCATCCTGCGGGAGCGCGAGGTAGCCGGCGTCGGATCGGATATGGCTTTGAGTAAGGGCCTGCCGTTCCGCGCCGCCACGGACGGCGAGAGCGTCAGCGGCAAGTTTACCGGAACCGTGCATCTATCGAGCGGCAAGTTCGCCGTGGTCGAGAAATCCCATGAGTTCACCCTTGTCCCGTGGCGGCCGATCATCGACCGCCAACTCGGCCGCGAGGTTATGGGCATCGTGCAGGGCGGGTCGGTGTCGTGGCAGTTAGGGCGGCAGAGGGGGCTGGAACGCTGAGTGCGCCCATGCCGCATTGCGAAGCAAAAGATAATCGGATAAAATGTAGCAATTCATATTCGTAAGCGTGGAGTAATCAGATGGGAAATTCCAAGTCAGCAGACAAGTAAGCCGCAACAACCAGTATTGTTGTTGCGGCGCTCTGTAAGGCTAGTCTCATCTGATTGCTGACGAGCAGACGTCGCCCGGTATTCCTTAATCGAGGGTTGATTCGTCATGACCACCACACGCCCCGCGTGGGCCTATACGCTGCCGGCAGCACTGCTGCTGATGGCTCCTTTCGACATCCTCGCTTCACTGGCGATGGATATTTATCTCCCTGTCGTTCCAGCGATGCCCGGCATCCTGAACACGACGCCCGCTATGATCCAACTCACGTTGAGCCTCTATATGGTGATGCTCGGCGTGGGCCAGGTGATTTTTGGTCCGCTCTCAGACAGAATCGGGCGACGGCCAATTCTACTTGCGGGCGCAACGGCTTTCGTCATTGCGTCTCTGGGAGCAGCTTGGTCTTCAACTGCACCGGCCTTTGTCGCTTTCCGTCTACTTCAAGCAGTGGGCGCGTCGGCCATGCTGGTGGCGACGTTCGCGACGGTTCGCGACGTTTATGCCAACCGTCCTGAGGGTGTCGTCATCTACGGCCTTTTCAGTTCGATGCTGGCGTTCGTGCCTGCGCTCGGCCCTATCGCCGGAGTATTGATCGGCGAGTTCTTGGGATGGCAGGCGATATTCATTACTTTGGCTATACTGGCGATGCTCGCACTCCTAAATGCGGGTTTCAGGTGGCACGAAACCCGCCCTCTGGATCAAGTCAAGACGCGCCGATCTGTCTTGCCGATCTTCGCGAGTCCGGCTTTTTGGGTTTACACTGTCGGCTTTAGCGCCGGTATGGGCACCTACTTCGTCTTCTTCTCGACGGCTCCCCGTGTGCTCATAGGCCAAGCGGAATATTCCGAGATCGGATTCAGCTTTGCCTTCGCCACTGTCGCGCTTGTAATGATCGTGACAACCCGTTTCGCGAAGTCCTTTGTCGCCAGATGGGGCATCGCAGGATGCGTGGCGCGTGGGATGGCGTTGCTTGTTTGCGGAGCGGTCCTGTTGGGGATCGGCGAACTTTACGGCTCGCCGTCATTCCTCACCTTCATCCTACCGATGTGGGTTGTCGCGGTCGGTATTGTCTTCACGGTGTCCGTTACCGCGAACGGCGCTTTGGCAGAGTTCGACGACATCGCGGGATCAGCGGTCGCGTTCTACTTCTGCGTTCAAAGCCTGATAGTCAGCATTGTCGGGACATTGGCGGTGGCACTTTTAAACGGTGACACAGCGTGGCCCGTGATCTGTTACGCCACGGCGATGGCGGTACTGGTTTCGTTGGGGCTGGTGCTCCTTCGGCTCCGTGGGGCTGCCACCGAGAAGTCGCCAGTCGTCTAACCGACGACTGGTAGCAGGCCCGCTCCGATGCGGCGCACTAACCATCGAAACCTCGTGAATGTCGGTATCCTGTCTGGCAGGATACCGCTCATTTCCCTTGTTCAGTTCATCGCCGTCGCCGAGCATCTGAATTTTCGGCATGCGGCCAAGGCACTTGGTATCAGCCAGTCGAGCGTCAGCGCGCGTGTGAAAGCGCTGGAGGATAACCTTGGTGTCCTGCTATTTGAGCGCCATGCGCGGGGCGTTCGGCTAACAGACGCAGGCAGGCACTTCATGGAGCGTGTCACGGCGGGTGTCGATCAACTCGATCACGCAGTGAAGACCGCGGAGTGACGGGCACTGGCTGGCAATGTCTAGCAACGGCAGGCATTTCGGCTGAGGGTAAAAGAACTTTCCGCTAAGCGATAGACTGTATGTAAACACAGTATTGCAAGGACGCGGAACATGCCTCATGTGGCGGCCAGGACGGCCAGCCGGGATCGGGATACTGGTCGTTACCAGAGCCACCGACCCGAGCAAACCCTTCTCTATCAGATCGTTGACGAGTATTACCCGGCATTCGCTGCGCTTATGGCAGAGCAGGGAAAGGAATTGCCGGGCTATGTGCAACGGGAATTTGAAGAATTTCTCCAATGCGGGCGGCTGGAGCATGGCTTTCTACGGGTTCGCTGCGAGTCTTGCCACGCCGAGCACCTGGTCGCTTTCAGCTGTAAGCGTCGCGGTTTCTGCCCGAGCTGTGGGGCGCGGCGGATGGCCGAAAGTGCCGCCTTGCTGGTTGATGAAGTACTGCCTGAACAACCCATGCGTCAGTGGGTGTTGAGCTTCCCGTTTCAGCTGCGTTTCCTGTTTGCCAGCCGGCCCGAGATCATGGGGTGGGTGCTGGGCATCGTTTACCGCGTCATTGCCACGCACCTGGTCAAGAAAGCGGGCCATACCCACCAAGTGGCCAAGACGGGCGCGGTCACCCTGATCCAGCGTTTTGGATCGGCGCTCAATCTGAATGTTCACTTCCACATGCTGTTTCTCGACGGTGTGTATGTCGAGCAATCCCACGGCTCAGCGCGTTTCCGCTGGGTCAAGGCGCCGACCAGCCCAGAGCTCACCCAGCTGACGCACACCATCGCCCACCGGGTGGGTCGCTATCTGGAACGGCAAGGCCTGCTGGAACGGGATGTCGAAAACAGCTATCTGGCCTCGGATGCGGTGGATGACGACCCGATGACACCCCTGCTGGGGCACTCGATCACTTACCGTATCGCTGTCGGTTCACAGGCGGGGCGAAAGGTGTTCACTTTGCAAACTCTGCCGACCAGTGGTGATCCGTTCGGTGACGGGATTGGCAAGGTAGCCGGGTCCAGCCTGCACGCCGGCGTGGCGGCCAGGGCCGATGAACGCAAGAAGCTCGAACGGCTGTGCCGGTACATCAGCCGCCCGGCGGTATCCGAGAAGCGGCTGTCGTTAACACGAGGCGGCAACGTGCGCTACCAGCTCAAGACGCCGTACCGGGACGGCACCACGCACGTCATTTTCGAACCATTGGATTTCATTGCAAGGCTGGCCGCCCTGGTACCGAAGCCCAGAGTCAACCTAACCCGCTTCCACGGGGTGTTCGCACCCAACAGTCGGCACCGGGCGTTGGTCACGCCGGCAAAACGGGGCAGGGGCAACAAGGTCAGGGTGGCTGATGAACCGGCAACACCAGCACAACGGCGAGCGTCGATGACATGGGCGCAACGGCTCAAGCGTGTTTTCAATATCGACATCGAGA
>NZ_JBJSWH010000014.1:0-6237 GCF_046087985.1 Aeromonas ichthyocola | reverse complement strand
TACGCCCGGTACAGATACGCCCAGCGGCCATTGACCTTCACGTAGGTTTCATCCATGTGCCACGGGCAAAGATCGGAAGGGTTACGCCAGTACCAGCGCAGCCGTTTTTCCATTTCAGGCGCATAACGCTGAACCCAGCGGTAAATCGTGGAGTGATCGACATTCACTCCGCGTTCAGCCAGCATCTCCTGCAGCTCACGGTAACTGATGCCGTATTTGCAGTACCAGCGTACGGCCCACAGAATGATGTCACGCTGAAAATGCCGGCCTTTGAATGGGTTCATGTGCAGCTCCATCAGCAAAAGGGGATGATAAGTTTATCACCACCGACTATTTGCAACAGTGCCGTTGATCGTGCTATGATCGACTGATGTCATCAGCGGTGGAGTGCAATGTCGTGCAATACGAATGGCGAAAAGCCGAGCTCATCGGTCAGCTTCTCAACCTTGGGGTTACCCCCGGCGGTGTGCTGCTGGTCCACAGCTCCTTCCGTAGCGTCCGGCCCCTCGAAGATGGGCCACTTGGACTGATCGAGGCCCTGCGTGCTGCGCTGGGTCCGGGAGGGACGCTCGTCATGCCCTCGTGGTCAGGTCTGGACGACGAGCCGTTCGATCCTGCCACGTCGCCCGTTACACCGGACCTTGGAGTTGTCTCTGACACATTCTGGCGCCTGCCAAATGTAAAGCGCAGCGCCCATCCATTTGCCTTTGCGGCAGCGGGGCCACAGGCAGAGCAGATCATCTCTGATCCATTGCCCCTGCCACCTCACTCGCCTGCAAGCCCGGTCGCCCGTGTCCATGAACTCGATGGGCAGGTACTTCTCCTCGGCGTGGGACACGATGCCAACACGACGCTGCATCTTGCCGAGTTGATGGCAAAGGTTCCCTATGGGGTGCCGAGACACTGCACCATTCTTCAGGATGGCAAGTTGGTACGCGTCGATTATCTCGAGAATGACCACTGCTGTGAGCGCTTTGCCTTGGCGGACAGGTGGCTCAAGGAGAAGAGCCTTCAGAAGGAAGGTCCAGTCGGTCATGCCTTTGCTCGGTTGATCCGCTCCCGCGACATTGTGGCGACAGCCCTGGGTCAACTGGGCCGAGATCCGTTGATCTTCCTGCATCCGCCAGAGGCGGGATGCGAAGAATGCGATGCCGCTCGCCAGTCGATTGGCTGAGCTCATGAGCGGAGAACGAGATGACGTTGGAGGGGCAAGGTCGCGCTGATTGCTGGGGCAACACGTGGAGCGGATCGGGGATTGTCTTTCTTCAGCTCGCTGATGATATGCTGACGCTCAATGCCGTTTGGCCTCCGACTAACGAAAATCCCGCATTTGGACGGCTGATCCGATTGGCACGGCGGACGGCGAATGGCGGAGCAGACGCTCGTCCGGGGGCAATGAGATATGAAAAAGCCTGAACTCACCGCGACGTCTGTCGAGAAGTTTCTGATCGAAAAGTTCGACAGCGTCTCCGACCTGATGCAGCTCTCGGAGGGCGAAGAATCTCGTGCTTTCAGCTTCGATGTAGGAGGGCGTGGATATGTCCTGCGGGTAAATAGCTGCGCCGATGGTTTCTACAAAGATCGTTATGTTTATCGGCACTTTGCATCGGCCGCGCTCCCGATTCCGGAAGTGCTTGACATTGGGGAATTCAGCGAGAGCCTGACCTATTGCATCTCCCGCCGTGCACAGGGTGTCACGTTGCAAGACCTGCCTGAAACCGAACTGCCCGCTGTTCTGCAGCCGGTCGCGGAGGCCATGGATGCGATCGCTGCGGCCGATCTTAGCCAGACGAGCGGGTTCGGCCCATTCGGACCGCAAGGAATCGGTCAATACACTACATGGCGTGATTTCATATGCGCGATTGCTGATCCCCATGTGTATCACTGGCAAACTGTGATGGACGACACCGTCAGTGCGTCCGTCGCGCAGGCTCTCGATGAGCTGATGCTTTGGGCCGAGGACTGCCCCGAAGTCCGGCACCTCGTGCACGCGGATTTCGGCTCCAACAATGTCCTGACGGACAATGGCCGCATAACAGCGGTCATTGACTGGAGCGAGGCGATGTTCGGGGATTCCCAATACGAGGTCGCCAACATCTTCTTCTGGAGGCCGTGGTTGGCTTGTATGGAGCAGCAGACGCGCTACTTCGAGCGGAGGCATCCGGAGCTTGCAGGATCGCCGCGGCTCCGGGCGTATATGCTCCGCATTGGTCTTGACCAACTCTATCAGAGCTTGGTTGACGGCAATTTCGATGATGCAGCTTGGGCGCAGGGTCGATGCGACGCAATCGTCCGATCCGGAGCCGGGACTGTCGGGCGTACACAAATCGCCCGCAGAAGCGCGGCCGTCTGGACCGATGGCTGTGTAGAAGTACTCGCCGATAGTGGAAACCGACGCCCCAGCACTCGTCCGAGGGCAAAGGAATAGAGTAGATGCCGACCGAACAAGAGCTGATTTCGAGAACGCCTCAGCCAGCAACTCGCGCGAGCCTAGCAAGGCAAATGCGAGAGAACGGCCTTACGCTTGGTGGCACAGTTCTCGTCCACAGTTCGCTAAGCTCGCTCGGCTGGGTCGCGGGAGGGCCGGTCGCAGTGATTCAGGCCCTTCTGGATTGTGTTGGTCCCCAGGGCACGATTGTCATGCCCACGCACTCGGGTGATCTGACTGATCCCGCAGATTGGAGATCGCCGCCCGTGCCTGCCGATTGGGTGCAGATCTTGCGCAACGAGATGCCGGCATACGATCCGCAAACCACACCAACTCGGAACATGGGTGCAGTGGCTGAATTGTTCCGGGCGTGTCGCAAACACTTTTGGAGGCAGCTATCACCCAGCCAAGGCCGGTATTTTCATGCTTTGTTAACCTTTTGCAGTCCGAAGAGGCGCGCAAGCAAATCATTCTGGTCATTGACGGTCCAGCCGCCTGAAAAGCCAAAGCCCTTCCGCAGCCACAGCATCGCCTCGAAACCCGCGATGGTTCGCCGCGCCGTGTTAAAGGATTGGAAACCGCCGATCTTCGGCATGTTCTTCTTCACCCGGAAATGGTCGCTCTCAATCCCCTGCTGGAGATGTTTGGTCACATAATGCACGGGATCGGGATGGAGAAGCCCATCATCAACCGACGTTTTGATCGTTGACGGGAAGGTGTTGGCCCCGTCCGTCCCAATCCTGTTCGGCGACAACAAGGGTTCATCTTTAAGCATCTTTCGGAAGAACCGCTTGGCAGCGTCGAGATCGCGCTTAGCGGTCAGCAGGAAATCCACCGGATTGCCATGCTTATCGATGGCTCGGTACAGATAGCGCCATTTGCCGCGGATCTTGACATAGGTCTCATCAATCCGGACCGAGCCGCAATGGGGTCGACGAAACTGCCGCAGCCGTTTCTCGATGACAGGTGCATAAGCCAATACCCAGCGGTTGATCGTGCTATGATCGACCTCGAAGCCCCGCTCGCGAAACATCTCTTCCAAGTCACGATAGCTGAGCGGGTAGCGCAAGTACCAGGCAACCGCCTGTACAATCAGCCAGGCCTCGAAATGCCTGCCCTTGAAATCATCCTTCGACTGGCGCTTCAGCTTTTCGGCAATGGTATTCAAAATCATCGGCTCGCTCCGCAATATCAGGAGCGGCAACTTCTCTCCCCATGGTCAACATCGAGTTAACCTGAAGAATTTGCGACAAGGCCATGCGTTCCGCTCCGGAGATGTCTGGCTTACTAGGTCCCGGCGCTATGGCGATCTGAAACACGCACTCGTTCCGGCACAATCCATCGCGGAAGGCGGTCGTCTCGCTGTGCCATTGCGGCCGGAGGAATGGCTGGCAGACCGGCAAGCTCGCCTCGACATGCGGTTGCGCGAGCTTGGCCGTGCCGCTCGCGCAGGCACGATCCCGGGCGGGTCGATTGAAAACGGCGTTCTGCATATCGAGAAACTCGAAGCCGCCGCGCCGACAGGCGCCGAAGATCTGGTGCTCGATCTCTACAAGCAGATCCCGCCCACGCGCATCACCGATCTCCTGCTGGAGGTGGATGCGGCGACCGGCTTCACCGAAGCGTTCACCCATCTGCGCACAGGAGCACCCTGCGCTGACCGGATCGGGCTAATGAACGTTATCTTGGCGGAAGGGATCAACCTCGGCTTGCGCAAAATGGCGGATGCGACAAACACCCACACCTTCTGGGAATTGATCCGCATTGGACGGTGGCATGTCGAGGGCGAAGCCTATGACCGGGCGCTGGCCATGGTGGTCGAGGCACAGGCAGCGTTACCCATGGCCCGGTTCTGGGGCATGGGCACGTCGGCTTCGAGCGACGGACAGTTCTTCGTCGCTACAGAGCAAGGTGAGGCCATGAACCTGGTCAACGCGAAATATGGCAATACCCCGGGCCTGAAAGCCTATAGCCACGTCTCCGACCAATATGCGCCGTTCGCAACCCAGGTGATTCCTGCAACGGCAAGCGAAGCGCCTTACATCCTCGATGGCCTGCTGATGAACGATGCTGGACGCCATATCCGCGAGCAGTTCACCGACACGGGCGGCTTCACCGATCACGTCTTTGCCGCATGTGCCATTCTCGGCTACCGGTTCGCTCCGCGCATCCGCGACCTGCCATCCAAACGGCTCTACGCGTTCAATCCGTCGGCCGCCCCGGCGCACCTGCGAGCGTTGATCGGCGGAAAGGTCAACCAAGCCATGATCGAGCGCAATTGGCCCGACATCCTGCGCATCGCCGCCACCATTGCTGCCGGGACCGTCGCGCCAAGCCAGATTCTGCGGAAACTCGCCTCCTATCCGCGGCAGAACGAGCTCGCGACAGCCCTGCGGGAAGTCGGTCGCGTCGAGCGCACCCTGTTCATGATCGACTGGATTCTGGATGCCGAACTCCAACGGCGTGCCCAGATCGGGCTCAACAAAGGCGAAGCTCATCATGCGCTGAAGCGGGCAATCAGCTTCCACCGCCGCGGTGAAATCCGCGACCGTTCCGCCGAAGGCCAGCATTACCGCATCGCCGGCATGAATCTGCTCGCCGCCATCATCATCTTCTGGAACACCATGAAGCTCGGCGAGGTCGTTGCAAACCAGAAACGCGATGGAAAGCTGCTATCGCCCGATCTCTTGGCCCATGTTTCGCCGCTCGGATGGGAACACATCAATCTCACCGGAGAATATCGCTGGCCAAAGCCTTAGCGTAGGATTCCGCCCCCTCCCGCAAACGACCCCTATCTTCACTGTCCCTTATTCGCGCCGGGGGCACTCAACGGGAATCCTGCCCTGCGGGGCTGATCGGCTACCGCCGGTTGCAAGAGTATAGGTCTTGCTATTTTTAATATCTTTGATAGCATGGTTGTCGGGTACACCAAAAGGGTATTGATATGGCAAATGTGCTTATCAGGAATTTACCCGCCGAGGTGCACCGTGCGTTGAAAGTTCGAGCAGCGCTCAACGATAGGAGCACCGACGCGGAAATACGCGAAATACTGACGGCGGCAGTACAGCCGCTAGAGCTTGAAGAGATTGGCCGGGAAGTTGGCTTGTCCGAAAGCGATAAAAAAACAGAGTAGTTTTACGTTTGTAAGTCCGGGCCTCAGCGCCAAGGGCAATACCGATCAGCTAGTGGCGTAGCTCTTCGATGAAACGTTGCCGAGAACAAGCACAACGCTTGGTCAAGGCAATGCCTTCTTTTCATCGACGGAGTACGACCATGAAGTCCAAAATTTTAGCGGCTAAAAAAACCGCTCTAGCCGTTGCACTCGCAACCGGCTTTATCACCACTACCACCGCCCCTGTGCAAGCTGGTATCCCCGTCATCGACGGCGGCAACCTGGCCCAGAACATCATGACGGCCATCGAGTCGGTGGCGCAGACGCTCAAGCAGATTGAGCAGTACCAGACCCAGTTGCAGCAGTACGAAAATCAGCTCCAGAACACGATGGCCCCAGCCGCGTATATCTGGGATCAGGCGCAGACTACGATCAACCGGCTGATTGCCGCGCAAAACACGCTGGCCTATTACGAGAACCAGCTAGGCAGCCTGGATCGTTACCTGGCCAAGTTTCAGGACGTGGCCTATTACCGCAGCTCGCCATGCTTCAACGGCAGCGGCGGATGCACGCCGGCCGAAAAGGCAGCGATGGAAGAGAACCGCCGCCTGGCGTCAGAGTCGCAAAAGAAGGCCAACGATGCCCTGTTCCAGACCGTTGCCGACCAGCAAAAGGCTTTGAAGGATGACGCCCGTAC
>NZ_JBJSWH010000013.1:0-22618 GCF_046087985.1 Aeromonas ichthyocola | reverse complement strand
CATAACTGGACAGCGCCAGTAGAGAAAGGGGCTGCCTGGCAGCCCCTTTCTTTTTACCCCTTGCCCGTCACCGCCAGATAGTGGTGTACGCCATCCAGCAACATCTGCACCGAGATCATCACCAGCAGCATGCCCATCAGCCGCTCCACGGCGGTGAGTCCTCGCTCACCCAGCAGCTTGTTGAACAGCTCGTAGAACATCAGGATCACGGCGCTGGCACCCCATGCCATCAGCAGGGCCAGGGACCAGTCCGCCATCCGGGTCGGCTCCTGGTTCGCCAGCAGCAGCAGGGAGGCCAGGATGGAGGGGCCCGCTATCATGGGGATGGCCATGGGCACCAGGAAGGGCTCCTCCCCCGCCGCCAGCCCGGTCACGCCCCCCGGACTCGGGAAGATCATCTTGATGGCGATGAGGAACAATATGATGCCCCCGGCGATGCTGACCGCCTCCTGGCGCAGGTTCAGGAAGCTCAGGATCTGCTGACCGGCAAACAGGAAGCCCAGCATGATGCCTAAGGAGAACAGCAGCTCGCGCATCATCACCTTGCGCCGCCGCTTGGGATCGACATGACGCAGTATGGAGAGGAAGACCGGCAGGTTGCCCAGCGGATCCATGATCAGAAACAACATGACGGCAGCGGAGAAAGTATCCATACAGGTTCCCGGGCGTTGCCCAGGCCAAGCCTTTAACAGAGGGGGGAGAGGGCGAAATATAACAAAGGAGGCGGGATTCGGCGAGCGCCTCGGTACGCTCGCCGCGGGATCAGCCGTGGTTGCAGATCTTGTCGGCCCGGGTCTGGAAGCCCTGCTCTGACTCGATGAACTTGCCGCGTTTGGCCAGCAGGCTGATCAGCGCCTCTGCATCCATCTCGCTCGCGCTGCAGGTATGGAAGCGGGCATCGGCGCCAAAGCGCGCCTCAATCGCCTCCCTGAGGCTGGCCCGGGTAAAATGGCCCCCCTCTTCCAGCATCATCTCCATCACTTCGTGACCATGTATCGACTGGGACATCTCAAACCTCTTTAATCATCATGTCAGATGTCCATTAGAGCCTGAACCCCGGCCCCCGATCTTGATATAAGCCAACAAAACGCCTTTTTTAGCTCCCCCGGGCTGGCCGCAAGCGTCGCTTTGTCGATAATGTGGCAACCTGATCGGGGGATGGCTACACTAGCGCCCCTTTGCCATCGCAGACAGAAAATAAGGACATTGGCGTCATGCTGTTCCATGGATTGGTCTTCAAGCCCTGGCGGATCTGGACCCGCCGCCCGCTCTGGTTGAAGACACTGCTCGGCATGCTGACCGGGATCGGGCTAGGACTCTGCTTCAGCGAGCAGGCAATGCTGCTCAAGCCCATCGGCGTCCTGTTCGTGAACACCATACAGATGCTGATGGTGCCCCTCATCTTCTGCTCCGTCATCGCCGGCCTCACCGCCCTGCTCAAGGGCAAGACCCTGGACAGGATCGGCAGCAAGGCCATAGGTCTCTACCTCTGCTCCACCGCCGTCGCCATCTGCATCGGCCTGGTAATGGGCTGGCTGCTGGAACCCGGCATGGGCGCCAACATGGGCCCCTACGAACGGACCGGCGTGATGGTGCAGCCGACCCTGGCCAGCGTGCTGAGCCATCTGGTTCCCCACAACCCGGTGCAGGCCATGGTGGATGGCAAGATACTGCAGGTGATCGTCTTTGCGGTGGCCCTCGCCCTCGCCCTCAATGCCAGCGGACGACGCGGTCGCCCTGCCATTCTGTTCTTCACCTCCCTGGCGGAGGGGATGTTCAAGCTGACCCAGATGGTCATGGCCCTGGCCCCCTATGGCGTCTGCGCCCTGATGGCCTGGATGACGGGAAAATACGGGGTGAGCCTGCTGCTGCCCCTGCTCAAGGTGATAGGCGCCGTCTACCTCGGCTGCCTGCTGCACGTGCTCGGGGTCTACAGCAGCCTGCTCATCCTGCTGGCCCGCCTCAATCCGCTGCACTACTTCAAGAGCATCGTCGACGCCCAGGCGGTGGCCTTCACCAGCAGCTCAAGCAGCAGCACCCTGCCCATCAGCCTGGCCTGCGCCGAGCGCCGGCTGGGGGTCTCCCCCGCCATCACCGCCAAGGTGCTGCCGATTGGCGCCACCATCAACATGGATGGCACCGCCCTCTATCAGGGGGTGACGGCGCTGTTCGTGGCCCAGGCATTCGGGGTGGATCTGCATGTGGTGGATTACCTGACCATCATCAGCATCGCCACCCTGGCCAGCATAGGCACGGCCGGCACGCCGGGCACCGGGCTCATGCTGCTGACCCTGACGCTGACCGCGGTGGGATTGCCGCTGGAAGGGGTGGCGCTGATTGCCGGGATAGACAGGATCCTCGACATGGCCCGTACCACTGTCAACGTCTCCGGCGACATCCTGGTGTCGGTGCTGATCGCCCGCAGCGAGAAGGAGCTGGATCTGGCGATCTATCACGATGCCAGCGCGGGGGAGGACATCGACTTCACCCTGCGCTGAGGGTGACGGGAGGGAAAGATCTCAGTGATCCTGGGGATCGTGATGGCAGCGCCAGCAGATATCGAAGTTGGCGCCGTTCTCCTCCCCGCACTGACCGCACAGCCAGCCATTGCCCTGACGCTGCTGGTAGCGCTCTATGATCCTGCCTGCCCGCCGGCGATCCTGCTCGCACACCATCAGGGTGACCTGCAGCAGATCCACGGGCAACTCCCCCAGTGCCCCCGAGAGCCCCTCCCCGCTGAGCCGCACCCGCACCCCTTCGACTTCCAGCGCTCCCTTCAAGGCATGCGCCTCCAGCGAGTGGGAGGCCCGATACAAATTAATCCACTGCTCCATATATCCTCTCCTCGCAACCCCTAGTCGATGCACCGGCGACGCCGGCCCAAGGACCATCACACTTCCTCCGCATGACCCCTTGCCGCTCACAGCAGGTTGTCGATGCCGTAAGTCGGGCCATTGGCCACCAGAAAATCGATAAACACCCTCAACTTGCGCGGCATCAGCCGACGCTCGGGAAACAACAGATAGATGGGCACCTTGGGCTGCTGCCAGTCCGGCAGCAAAGCCACCAGAGAGCCGTCGGCCAGCTCATCATGGCACAACATGGCGGGCAGGGAGGCAAGCCCCAGCCCGGCCTTCGCCGCCTCTCTGGCACAGGTGATGTTGTTGACCTGGAAACGGGACGGCGGATCCACCAGCACTTCCCGGCCATCTAGTTCAAAACACCAGTGGGAGGCGAGAAAACCGCTGCTGACCGCGACCCTTTCATGGCGCACCAGATCCTCGGGTCGGGTGATCGCCGGGCTGCGCGCCAGATAATCCGGGCTGGCGCAGAGCAGGCGCCCGGTGCTCCACAGACGCCGTGCCGCCAGGTTGGAGTCGCTCATGTCGCCGATCCGCACTATGGCATCCAGCCCCTCGCTGATGGGGTCCACTATGCGGTTGGTCAGCTCCAGATCCACCCGCAGCCCCGGATAGGCTTGCAGAAAGTGAGCCACCAGCCGACCCACCACCAGCTGCCCCGTCTCGATAGGGACCGCCAGCTTGAGGGTGCCGGTCACCTCCTGCTGGCTGGCACTCAGCATCAGCTCGGCCTGGGCCAGCTCCTCCACCGCCTTGCTGCAGCGCAGGTAATACTGCTCTCCGGCCTCGGTCAGGGTGAGCTGGCGGGTGGAACGATAGAGCAGCCGCACGCCGAGGTGCTGCTCCAGTTCGGCGATGCGGCGGCTCACCGTCGCCTTGGTCATGCCCAGCTCCTGGGCGGCGGCGGTAAAGGAGCCCTTGTCGACGATGCGCACCAGAATCAAGGCTGCGTTCAAGTCCATTGTCTCACCAGTGAAACTGTATATCTCATGAATGGATACTAATCGAAACAGTCTGCCGATGTTAGCCTGCCCGCCACAGTTCAGGAAAAGCAAAAATCATGAGTCAACACAAGAAGATCCCTCTGCTGGCAGCCCTGCTGCTGGCCCTGCTCGGCATGCTGTTTGCCGCCTACTGGTATCTGCACGGCCGCCATTTCGAGAGCACCGACAACGCCTATCTGCAGAGCGAGGTGACCGGCATCGGCTCCAAGCTGCCCGGCTATATCAGCGAGGTGCTGGTGACCGACAACCAGGAGGTCAAGGCCGGCCAGCTCATCGCCAGACTGGACGACAGGGAGTACAGAACCCGGGTGCTCGAGGCCGAGGCCGATCTGCACCTCAATCAGGCGACCGCGGAGAACCTGGCCGCCACCCGTACCCAGCAGCTGAGCCTGATCCGTCAGGCCGAAGCCAGGGTCGCCTCGGCCAATGCCGAGCAGGTGCGGGCCCAGCAGCAGGTGCGCCGGGTCAGCCAGCTCAATCAGCGCAACTACAGCTCCCAGGACAGTCTGGACGAGGTGCGCGCCGGTCTGCAGGTCAATCAGGCCCAGGAGCAGGAGGCCAGAGCCGCCCTGCAGGCCGCTCGCGAGCGCCTGCTGGTGCTGGACGCCGAAGCCAAGCAGAACCAGGCCAGACTGGCACTGAGTGAAGCCCAGCTCGAACAGGCCAGGCTGGAGCTCGGCTACACCGAGCTGCGGGCCCCGGCGGATGGCATCATAGGCAAGCGCAGCCTGCGGGAAGGGCTCTATGTGCAGTCCGGTATGCAGGTGGCCAGCCTGGTACCGCTGCAACAGGTGTGGGTCGAGGCAAACTTCAAAGAGACCCAGCTGCAGCACATGCAACCGGGTCAGCGCGTGGAGGTGATCCTGGATGCCTATCCGGATCAGCCGGTCGAGGGGATCATCGACAGCCTGGCCCCCGCCACCGGCGCCAAGTTCGCCCTGCTGCCGCCGGAGAACGCCACCGGCAACTTCACCAAGATAGTGCAGCGGGTGCCGGTCAAGATCCGCATCCCCGAGCCGGGCGCACTGGCAGGCAAGTTGCGTCCTGGCCTCTCCAGCGAAGTGATTGTCGATACCCGCACCCCTGATCCCGTAGTCGCCGCCAACTGATGGAACCCATTCCACGTCGCAACTGGATCGCGGTCATGGGGGGCCTCATCGGCGCCTTCATGGCCATACTCGACATCCAGATCACCAACGCCTCCCTGAAGGACATTCAGGGGGCCCTCTCGGCCACCCTGAGCGAGAGCTCCTGGATCTCCACCTCCTATCTGGTGGCGGAGATGATCGCCATCCCCCTGAGCGGCTGGCTGAGCCGGGGGCTGAGCGTGCGCCGCTACCTGCTGTGGACCACGGGGGCCTTCATCGTCGCCTCCGTGCTCTGCTCGTTCAGCTGGAACCTCACCAGCATGATCGTCTTCCGGGCATTGCAGGGCTTCACCGGCGGGGCCCTGATCCCCATGGCCTTCTCCCTCATCGTCAGCCTGCTGCCGCTGCACAAGCGGGCCACCGGCATGGCGCTGTTCGGCCTCTGTGCCACCTTCGCCCCCGCCATAGGTCCGACCCTCGGGGGCTGGCTGACGGAGCAGCTCTCCTGGCACTACATCTTCTATCTGAACGTGCCTCCCGGCCTGCTGGTGATGGCCATGCTGGCCCACGGTCTGGACAGGAAGCCGGTGGACTGGGAGGTGATAAAACGGGTGGATCTGGTCGGCATCCTCACCATGGCGGTGGGGCTGGGTCTGCTGGAGGTGGTGCTGGAGGAGGGCAACAGAGAGGACTGGTTCGGTTCCAGCTTCATAGTGCGGCTCACCGTCATCTCAGTGGTGGCCCTGGTGTTCTTCGTCATCAGCCAGCTGCTGCGCCGCCATCCCCTGGTCAATCTGCGGCTGCTGCACAGCCCGCGCTTCGCCCTGGCCTGCTTCGCCTACCTGGTGCTCGGCATGGCGCTGATGGGGTCCATCTATGTGCTGCCGCTCTACATGGCGCAGATCCACAACTACAACGCCCTGGAGATTGGCGAGGTGCTGATGTGGATGGGCCTGCCCCAGTTGCTGGTGCTGCCCCTGGTGCCCAGGCTGGTCACCAGGATAGATCCGCGCTACCTGGTGAGCTTCGGCTTCCTGGTGTTTGCCATCAGCTGTTTCATGAACGTCAACATGAGCGCCGACTACGCCGGCCCCCAGCTGATCCAGTCGCTGATAGTGCGGGCCCTGGGTCAGCCCTTCATCATGGTGCCCCTCTCCTTGGTAGCCACCGCCAGCCTGACCCCGGAGGAGATCCCCTCCTCCTCCACCCTGCTCAACGTGCTGCGCAACCTGGGGGGGGCCTTCGGCATCGCCATCATAGCCACCCTGATCGACAACGACACCCGCATCCATGCCAGCCAGATAGGCAGCACCCTGGCCGCCACCAGCATAGAGGGGCAAAGCTACCTGCTGCAGCTGGCCCAGACCATGATGGCCCAGGGCTCGGATCCCGCTCTCGCCCAACAGCAGGCCAGGGCCATGCTGTCCAATACCATCAACCGGGAGGCCGCCATCATGGCCTACAACCAGGTGTTCTACGTGATGGGCATCTTCCTGCTCATCGCCAGCGCCCTGATGCTGCTGCTCAGGCAGCCGGTCCCCAGGGCCGCGGACGCCGAGCCGCTGGAGGCATGATAGCGGAATGACAAAACGGGCCCCATGGCCCGTTTTTTTGTGTGGAAGTGCGTGCCCCCGTTCGCCCTCTGCACAGGGCCCTGAGGCTCCTATCCCGCCAGAGAAGCAGCGATCAGGAACTGGGCGGCGAAGTAGCTGCTCATGATCCAGGCCGTGGCATGGGGGAAGGGGCGGCGGAAGCGATCTAGCGCCAGCATGCTGTCGGAGAAGAGGAACATCAGCGCCCCCACCAGGGCCGCAGCAGAACCTGCGGTGAGAGAGGCGTGCCAGGCGCCGGCGGCGACCCAGGCCATGGCGATGATCACCAGCATGTAGCAGAACACAGGGATCTTCATCTCCCCGAGCTTGCCCCACAGCAGGCCGAACACCATGCCGGCCACCAGCAACAGCAGCAGGCCATCCACCAGCTTGAGCACCAAAGGACCCTGGGCGAAACCGACTATGTAGCAGAGGTGCGCGACAAAAAATGCCGCCAGTCCCTGGATGAAGCGATCCCGCGGCAACATCAGCAGCACGTCCCCGGCCAGCGACAGGCAGAGGCCGAGCAGGATCCAGGCATGGGAACCGTTGTGGTCATCGCTCTGGTAGCCAAAGGCCAGGGCGATGATGAACAGCATGGTCAGCGGTTTGCTGATGTAGAACTGACGGGAGTCTGAGCCATAAGCCGCGCGGATGTGCCACCAGCCAGATGCGATGATCAAGAAACTCAATAACATGCCCTGCTCCTCACCGATTGCTCGCGGTCACACGGCAACCTCTTTAGTGCCCGCAAGAGTAGCAAATTCCCCCGCCCAGTGGCAGGGGTGTGAAGCAGATGACACCCTACACCTAAAGTCTAATTGCCCCCTGCTCGCGGCTCGGGCATAAGAGACAGCTCTGGAAGATCACCATGGAAGACGCAATGACCAACTACCTGCCCGCCATCGACATCATGATGTGCCACCTGGGGATCAGCTTCGAACAAGCGTGCGAACAGCTTGGTCTGAGCCCTCAGGAACAACAGACCCTGGATCAGCTGCAAAAGCAGAAGCAGACCCAGTCAAACTAGCCTGCCCGGTATTGAAAACGGCGCCATCGAGGCGCCGTTTTTATTGGTGGTGTCTATGAGCGGGTGGCCCGTCGCCGTTGCAGCCAGACCACAAGCGCAAACAGCAGGAAGCCCGGGATCCACATCAGCTCCTTGTGCCAGCGCTCGGTAGGCGCCTTGACGGAGAGGATCTCCTGGTCAAACTCCATGCCGGCCGCCGCCGCCGGACTGCCAAAGGTGACGTTGTCGATCAGGGTCTTGCCGTCCTGCTCGTACAGGGCCAGCCCCAGGCTGGCCAATCGCGCTTCGCCATCGGCACCGGCCGGTACCGCCAGCAGCACTGTGGATTGGCGCAGCTTGCCCACCGCATCCTCCCCCTGGATCCGCAGTCGCAGCGTGCTCTCCGCTTCCACCTCGCCCAGGGTCTGGGCCAGCTGGGCGGGAGGAGTCTCACGATAGGGATCGTGCACCATGTCCATCCAGAAACCGGGACGGAACAGGGTGAAGGCCACCAGCAACAGCAGCACGTTCTCGTACCAGCGGCTCTTCACCAGGAACCAGCCCTGGGTGGCGGCGGCGAAGATCAGCATGGCGACCGTGGCCACCACGAAGATCAGCACGCCGTGGGCGAAGTCCACATCGATTAGCAGCAGATCCGTGTTGAAGATGAACAGGAAGGGCAGCGCCGCGGTGCGCAGGCTGTAGTAGAAGGCGGTGATCCCGGTCTTGATGGGATCCCCCTTGGAGACAGCGGCCGCCGCGAACGAGGCCAGCCCCACCGGCGGGGTCACATCCGCCATGATGCCGAAATAGAACACGAACAGGTGCACGGCGATGAGCGGCACTATGAGGCCGTTCTGCTGCCCCAGCGTCACCACCACGGGGGCCAGCAGGCTGGAGACCACTATGTAGTTGGCTGTGGTGGGCAGCCCCATGCCGAGGATCAGGCTCAGCAGGGCGGTGAGGAGCAGCATCAGCAGCAGGTTGCCCATGGAGAGCATCTCCACCAGATCCGCCAGCACCAGGCCGACCCCGGTCTGGGAGACGGCACCGACTATGATGCCGGCGGTGGCGGTGGCGATGCCGATGCCGATCATGTTGCGGGCACCGGCCACCAGGCCCTCCTTCAAGTCCACCAGACCATCGCGGGCCGAGCCGTAGTCATGCTTGCCGTCGGTGCGCAGCCAGTTGAGCAGCGGCCGCTGGGTCAGCAGGATGATCACCAGCATGACGGTGCCCCAGAAGGCCGACAGCCCGGGGGAGAGGCGCTCCACCATCAGGCACCACACCAGCACCACCACGGGCAGCAGGAAGTGCAGGCCGGAGAGCAGCACGGCGCGGGTGTTCGGCAGCTCGGTGAGGGGCTGATCCGGATCCTCGGCGGGCAGCGGCGCATTGCTGGCCGCTATCTTCAGCAGCCCCAGATAGACGGCCACCAGCAACAGGGAGATCCCCGGCAGGGCATAGTCCCCCAGCGCCGGCTTGAGCCAGCCGAGGCCATAGTATACCGCCATCGACAGACCGCTGATGAGGGTGGCACCGAAGGCGAAGCCGGTCAGACGGCGCAGCCAGGGCTTGGGTTGATGGCCGCCGATGGGCTGCATGCCGAGCTTGAGCGCTTCCAGGTGGACTATGTAGAGCAGCGCTATGTAGGAGATGGCCGCCGGCAGGAAGGCGTGCTTGATGATCTCCACGTAGGGAATGCCCACGTACTCCACCATCAGGAAGGCCGCCGCCCCCATCACGGGGGGCATGATCTGGCCGTTGACCGAGGAGGCCACCTCGACCGCCCCCGCCTTCTCCTTGGAGAAGCCGACCCGCTTCATCATGGGGATGGTGAAGGTGCCCGTGGTTACCACGTTGGCGATGGAGGAACCGGAGATGACCCCGGTCAGGGCCGAGGCCACCACGGCCGCCTTGGCCGGGCCGCCGCGCAGGTGGCCGAGCAGGCTGAAGGCGAGCTGGATGAAGTAGTGACCGGCACCGGCCCGCTCCAGCAGGGCGCCGAACAGCACGAACAGGAACACGAAGCTGGTGGAAACCCCGAGGGCGATGCCGAACACCCCCTCAGTGGTGATCCACTGGTGGTTCGCCAGGGCGGTGAAACTCACCCCGCGGTGCGCCAGCAGCCCCGGCATCCAGGGGCCGGCCAGGCTGTAGGCGAGAAACACCAGGGCGATCACCGCCAGGGCCGGGCCCAGGGCACGGCGGGTCGCCTCCAGCAGCAGCGGTATGCCGATGCAGGCGGTGACCAGATCGGCGGTGGTGAGGTTGCCGGGGCGCTGGGCCAGGGCCTCATACATGACGAACAGATAGGCGGCGGCACCGGCGGCGATCAGACCGAAGGCGATATCGCCGAGCGGCACCCTGTCTCGGGGGGAGCGCCGGAAGGCCGGGAACACCAGATAGGCCAGCAGCAGGGCGAAGGTGAGGTGAATGGCGCGGGTTTCGGTGTCATTGAGGACGCCAAATCCCAACATGAAGGGCAGCGGCGAGGCGATCCAGAGCTGGAACAGGGACCAGGCCAGCGCCAGCCCGGTGATCAGCCAGCCCATGAGGCCGAGCGGCAGCCGGGCGCCCACGTCCTGGGCGATCAGTTCCTCGGTAGAGAGTTGTTTTTCTTGCATAGGGTTAACTTTTGCCTGCGAGTACAACGACACGACACCCGCTGCCGGTGTGGCGGGCGGGTGTCGAAGAGAACGATGGAAGGCCGGCAGGCCTTCAATCAGAGCCAGCCACGCTCTTTGTAGTAACGTGCGGCGCCTTCATGCAGGGGCGCGGAGAGACCCACCTTGATCATGTCGGCCTCTTTCAGATCGGCGAAGGCCGGGTGCAGACGCTTGAAGCGATCCAGGTTGTCGAACACCGACTTCACCAGCTGGTAGACCACTTCAGGATCGGCCTTGGCACTGGTGGAGAGCACCGCCTTGCCACCGATGGACGGGGTCGGCTGATCGCTGCCCTTGTAGATGCCGCCCGGGATCTCGGCCTTGGTGTAGTAGCTCTTCTCGGCCAGCAGCTTGTCGATGTCGGCGCCGGTCACCGGCACCAGCACGGCATCCGTGGTGGTGGAGGCTTCCTGGATGGCACCGTTCGGGTGGCCGACGAAGTAGCTCATGGCGTCTATGTTGTTGTCACCCAGGGCCGAGGCCTGCTCCGCCGGTTTCAGCTCGGAGACCAGGCCGAAGTCGCCCTTCTTCCAGCCCTTGACCGCCATGATCTCTTCCATGGTGTCGCGCTGGCCGGAGCCCGGGTTGCCGATGTTGACGCGTTTGCCTTTCAGGTCGTCGAAGCTGGCGATCTTGGCGTCGCGGCGGGCGAGAATGGTGAACACCTCGCTCTGCAGGGAGAAGACGGCGCGCATGTCATCCATGGCCCCCTCGGCCTGGAAGGGGGGCAGCCCCTTCATCGCCTTGTACTGGTGGTCGGACTGCATGATGCCGAAGTTGAACTCACCGCTGCGGATGCCGTTGACATTGGCCACGCCACCGCCACTGGCCGGAGCGTTGCACTTGATCTGGTGATCGGCGGCGCCGCGATTGAGGAAACGACAGATGGACTGGCCCGCCACGTAGTAGACGCCGGTCTGACCGCCGGTGCCTATGGTCACGAAGCGCTCCTGCGCTTGCACCGGACCACCGAAAGTAGCACCGACCAGAGCCGCCGACAGGGCGCACGCCAAGGATAATCCTTTCATGTTCTTCATCCTTTTCATTGATTTATCTCACCCGATTCCCGGGTGAATATGAGACGGACCCGCATCAAGACTGGGTCTGCCTATACAGCCTCGTACGAGGAAATGGTCGAGCGGCGAACGCCCTTCCAGAAGCCACCATCATCCTGCGGTGAGATAATCAGCGTCATGCCGACTGAGGGTGATTCGACCACAAAATAGCCGGATCAAAAGTTGTAACCCCTTGATTAGGCACAGAGCGCCAACATAAATCAAACAAAATGGCAAAACGGTGGATTTAAATAGCGAGAAATTTGAACTGGATCATCAATTCATCGGTCGTGGATTAATTGGTTTTGTGTGCGCAGGCAGCGGGGAAATGGAGGGGGTGGATTCTTTTGTAGCCCTTGACTGGCAAGGGCTGCCATCTGGCTGAGGGCGGCCCGAGACAGGGTCAGGATAGGGAGCAAGACACAGGCCGGCGGGGTTGCCCTCGCCGGCCTGATCTCATCTGCGAATCGGCGCCATCCCTGGCGCCCGGATCGCGGTTCAGCAACAAGCGGTTAACCCGGCCTTATGCCTTCGGCTTGGCCAGCTCCAGGATAAAGGTAAACTCCAGAGCTATGCCCTCGTAGGCCTTGCAACAGCCCGACTTGCCTGTGGCCGGTCACAACGGCTCATCCACCGCCTTATGCCTTCGGTTTGGCCAGCTCCAGGATAAAGGCGAACTCCAGGGCTATGCCCTCGTAGGCCTTGCAACAGCCCGACTTGCCTGTGGCCGGTCACAACGGCTCATCCACCGCCTCATGCCTTCGGCTTGGCCAGCTCCAGGATAAAGGCGAACTCCAGGGCTATGTCCTCGTAGGCCTTGAAACGCCCCGACTTGCCGCCGTGACCGGCATCCATGTCGGTGCTGAGCAGCAGCTGGTTGTCGTCCGTCTTCAGCTCCCGCAGCTTGGCGACCCACTTGGCGGGCTCCCAATACTGTACCTGGGAGTCGTGCAGACCCGTGGTGACCAGCAGGTTGGGGTAGGCTTGCGCCTTGACCTGATCGTAGGGGCTGTAGCTCTTCATGTAGTCGTAGTAGCGCTTCTGGTTCGGGTTGCCCCATTCGTCGTACTCCCCTGTGGTGAGGGGGATGGACTCGTCCAGCATGGTGGTGACCACGTCCACGAAGGGCACCTGGGCGACCACGCCGCGATAGAGCTCTGGCGCCTGGTTGATGACGGCCCCCATCAGCAGGCCGCCGGCGCTGCCTCCCATGGCGTAGACCTGGTCCCTGGCACCATAGCCCTGGGCCACCAGCGCCTCGGTCACGTCGATGAAGTCGTGGAAGGTATTCTGTTTTTTCAGCAGCTTGCCATCTTCATACCAGGGGCGCCCCAGCTCTTCGCCGCCCCGGACATGGGCGATGGCGTAGACGAAGCCCCTGTCCAGCAGGCTCAGGCGCGAGCTGCTGAAGTCGGGATCCATGCTGGCGCCGTAGGAGCCGTAGCCATAGACCAGCAGGGGGTTCTTGCCCTCCTTCTTGAACAGATCCTTGCGATAGACCAGGGAGACAGGCACCGCCACCCCGTCGCGGGCGGTCACCCAGACCCGCTCGCTGGCATACTTGTCGGCCTTGAAACCCGCCACCGGCTGCTGCTTGAGCAGGGTGCGCTTGCCGCTGTCCAGGTTCAGCTCATAGGTGGAGGACGGCGTGGTCATGGAGGAGTAGCCGTAGCGCAGGGCGCTGGTCTCCGGCTCCGGGTTGTAGGCGAGCCAGGTGACATAGGCGGGATCGTCGAAGGCGATCTCTTTCTGCTCGCCGCTCTGCCAGTTGATCTGGCGCAGCCGGGTCAGCCCCTTGCTGCGCTCTTCCAGCACCAGCCAGTCCCTGAACAGGGCATAGCTCTCCAGCAGCACGTCCGGATTGGGGGTTATCACCGCCTTCCAGCGATCCACCGGGCTCTCCCTGGTCTCGTAGAGGCCGAAGTTCTTGCCGTCCTTGTTGGAGCGCACATAGAAGCGGCCGCGGTAGTGATCCAGGCTGTATTCGTGATCCACCTGACGGGGCAGGAACAGGCGCGGCGCCTGGACCGGCGTGTTGGCGTCGATGAGGCGCGCCTCGCTGGTGGTGGTGCTGGAGAGGGCGATGACGATGAAGTCTTCCGAGGTGGTGGCATAGAGGCTGACGTAGAAGCTGTCATCCTTCTCCTCGTAGACCAGCTTGTCCTTGGCGGGGTCGCTGCCCAGCTCGTGGCGATAGACCTGATAGGGCAGCAGTGTCTTGGGGTGCTTGCGCACATAGAACACCGTCTTGCTGTCGTTGGCCCACACCAGGTTGCCCGAGGTGTTCTCCAACTTGTCGGCGGCCCAGGTGCCGCTCTCCAGATCGAGGAACTGGATCTGGTACTGACGGCGGGAGAGGAAGTCTTCCGCCACCGCCAGCCAGCGGTTGTTGCGGCTCACCTCCAGGGCCCCCAGCGAATAGAATTCGTGGCCTTCGGCGCGCTGGTTGCTGTCCAGCATCAGGCTGGCGTCCTTCTCCCCCACCCTGGTGCGGGAGTAGATGGCGTACTCCTTGCCCGGCTCATAGCGGGTCTGATAGCGGTAGCCGTTCTTCACATAGGGCACCGACTCGTCCTGCTGGGGGATGCGGGCCACCATCTCCTTGTAGAGCTGGTCGCGCAGCGGCTGGACTGGCTTGAGCATGGCCTCGGTGTAGGCGTTTTCGGCCTTGAGATAATCCAGCACCTCGGGCTTCTGCCGTTCGTCGTCACGCAGCCAGTAGTAGTTGTCGATCCGGACGTCCCCGTGCTTTTTCAGGGTATGGGGGTGCTTGGGGGCCACAGGAGGCAGGATGGGAGTTTCGCTTGTCGGCATGACGGGCTCTTCATTGGCATGGGTACAGGGCACGGCGACCAGACAAGCCAGCAGCAGCAACCCTCGGGGAAAGATGAACATGTCGCATCCTTTGCGCTGTAACAGGGCAGGCAGGCTCGCGGGGAGCGCCATGAATTGACGATCAAGCCGCCGCCGCTCACTCCGCCGGTGCGGAAACAAGGCTGGCAAACCGGAACATCGCCCCTGAGAAAATAAATTGGCGATCAATCTGCCCCTTGTCGCCCTGGGTTGCAAGTGATCCCCGGACATTCGGCCCCAAACCATGAAAAAGGGCCACCCTCTCACAAGGGTGGCCCTCCTGCTCTGGCCATGAGCGGCACGGATTCGCTCAGGTGTGCCTCACATGATGGAGTAGTGCCGGCTCATGACCAGTGTTCGTCAGCCGGGATAGCTCGACCAGACCTTGGTCGCGCCCTCCTCGCTGATGCTCAGCACCTGGTAGGGCTGACCCGGAATATCCATGCCCGGCGCACTCTGGGGCATGCCCGGAATGGTCAGGCCGCGGATCGCCGGTTTTTCCTTGAGCAGCTTCTGCACGTCGGCGGCGGGCACATGTCCCTCCACCACATAGCCGTTCACCACCCCGGTGTGGCAGGAGGCCAGCTGCGGGGTGATGCCATGCTGTTGCTTGACGGGTTCAAGCTGCTCGGTTTCGACGACCTTGACCGCAAAGCCGTTCTCTTCCATGTGCTTGATCCAGGTCTTGCAGCAGCCGCAATACTGGGACTTGTAGACTGTCATCTGCTCGGTTGCCAGAGCAGAAAAACTGACGGTACCGGCCAGCACGGCCAGTAACAGAGACTTATACATGACTCACCTCGGATAAGAAGAAATGCCCAAAAAACAGGTAACTCGACTCAAGCTGTCTGGCGAGGGGGCCGTTCGAGCCGCTCTAGCGGCACCTCCGGCATGAAGAGGGAGGGGGAAATGAACGCTGGCATGTCGGGCTCAAGCCAGGCCACCGTCAGGCTGTCGCCGGTGAGCACCGTCATGGCGAGCGCCGAGGTGAAGCTGCCGCAAGGCATGGCTTTTTCCAGGGTGCGTTCGCTCTGGCTGCAATGGGGAGTCAGGGTACAGAGATCGGTCGCCGCCCGGCTGCCAAACGACATCAGCACCATCAGCAGGCTCCACAAGGGGAGCCAGCGGCGGGCGCGAGCGAGTTGGCGACGGGTCAGGACCATGGGATGACTCAGTGATCGAAGAGGGCCTATGGTAACCCTTGGCCCAGGGGGAGGGTCAAGCCCTCCCCGCCGTCATGGTCATCAGGGTTGCTGGCGGGTGGCTGCCAGCACTATCTCGCGCACGCAGACGTTGGCGGGTTGGCTCCAGGCATAGAGCACCGCCTCGGCGATCACCTCGGGGGCGATGACGCCACCCATCTCCTCTTTCCAGCCGTGGTAGCCGGCCTTGATGCTCTCGTCCGTGGTGTGGCTGAGCAACTCGGTTTCCACCGCCCCCGGAGCTATGGTCACCATGCGCACGCCGACGTCTGCCACCTCTTCCCGGATGTTCTCGGTCAGGGCGTGCACCGCGAACTTGGTGGCGCAGTAGGCGGCATGGTTCGGGAAGGTCTTGCGACCGGCGATGGAACTGATGTTGATGATGGTACCACTGCGGCGCGCCTTCATCCCGGCCAGCACGGCATGCACGCCGTTCAGCACCCCCATCACATTGATGTTGAGCATCTGCTGCCACTCGGCGGGATCCTGCACATCGGCCTGACCCAGCAGCATGACGCCCGCGTTGTTGACCAGGCAGCCCACAGGGCCGAATTTGGCTTCCGCCTGCTGGACGGCGGCCTTCATGGCGGCGGTGTCGGTGACATCGACCCCGACACAGAGCGTATCGGGCAGGTTCAGCGCCTGCATGGGCTCGACCCGACGGGCCAGCAGCAACAGGGGGTGGCCGGCGGCAGAGAAGGCGCGGGCGATGGCGGCACCTATCCCGGCGGAGGCACCAGTGATCACGACGAGGGACTTGGACATGGGTATTTCCTTCTGATTCATTGAGGAACTGAGTCAAACAAGGGCTGGCCAGCACGGGACTCAATCACTATAGTCGCCACATCTATCGGTGATAAATATTGTTTTCCGCTGGTTATCATCTGAAAAAACTATGGTTGGTTTTATGCTGGACCTGAGATTGCTGCGCTTCTTCATCGCCATCTATGAAGAGAAGAACATCACGACGGCGGCGGCACGCTGCCACGTCAGTCAACCCTCCCTCTCGGCGGGCCTGCGCCAGCTGGAGGAGGCCCTAGGTGACAGCCTCTTCATCAGAGGCAAGAAGGGGGTGGAGGCCAAGGACCCGGCCCACTATCTCTATCCCCACGCGGTCAAGCTGGTGGAGGAGGCGCGCCGCCTGCCAACCCTGTTTCGCCAGAAAGCGACGCGCGCCAGGCTCAACATCGCCATCATGCCGGACTTGAGCCGCCGCCGGGTGGCCGGGCTGCTGCAGCGGGTGCAAGGCGTGCTGCCGGAGCTGGATCTCACCCTCTCCGACTACGGCACCCCTGCCGACTGCCGGCTGACCCTGGATGCCCTGCGCCGGGAGGACGAGATCTTCCTGCCGCTCTGGGAGGAGAACTATGTGCTCTGCGTCCCGGCCGGCCATCCCCTTGCCGGTCGCGAGAGGCTCCCGCTGGCCGAACTGCAACATTATGATTTTATTGAATGTCCTCCCTGCGAGGCTCATCAGCAGACCATAGGCCTGCTGGCCTGTGACCGGCTCACTCTCAATCTGGTGGCCAAGGCCGAGAGCAAGGGTCTGGTGATGGCGCTGGTGCTGGCAGGGGTGGGCATCAGCTTCCTGCCCGACGGGCTGGTGGAAGATGAGCCGGGTCTGCGCACAGTGGCGGTGAGCGGACCCCGGATGTTTCGCCGCATCGGGCTCTGTTATCCCGCCCACCAGACCCTGAATCCGGCGCTGCGCGACCTGATCCCGGAACTGGCGAGCCGGGGTGCTTCTTGGTAACGTCGCAGCTCACCGCCCTTTTTTATCGGCACCAGGCCCCTCTTCAGGCTAGGACCCCATGAAACGCATTCTGATCATCTTCTCACACCCGGCCCTGCAGAGTTCCAGGGCCAACAGGCAGCTGCTGCAGGCACTCGACGGCCTGGAGGGCATCACCCTGCACGACCTCTACCACCACTACCCGGACATGTTCATCGACGTGAAGCGGGAGCAGGCCCTGCTGTCGGAGCACGACATCATCGTCTTCCAGCACCCCTTCTACTGGTACTCCTGCCCGGCCATCATGAAGGAGTGGATGGATCTGGTGCTGGAGTATGGCTACGCCTACGGTCCAGAGGCCCACGCCCTCAGTGGCAAGCAGTGGCTCTCTGCCATCACCACGGGGGGCGCTCCCGAATCATATTGCAGCGAGGGCTACAACCAGCGCCCGCTGCTCGACTTCCTGCTGCCGTTCCAGCAGACGGCGCAGCTGTGCGGCATGCAGTGGCTGCCCCCCTTCGTGCTGCACTCCTTCCACAAGCTCAAGGATCCGGAGGCGCTGCGTCGCTGTGGCCAGGATTACCGCCAGCTGATCTGCGCCCTGCGCGATGAGCGGCTGACCCCGGCCCAGCTCGCAGGCAGCACCTATCTGCGGGATCTGCTGGGGGAGTTGTCATGACGACGGGCTGGATTTTCATCGGGCTTGCGCAGCCGGCCCTGACGAACAGAGACGAACGGAGGGCCGGCTGATGGGGCACGGATTGTTGTTTGACGCCTTGATCTATCTCTCGGCGGCGGTGATAGCGGTGCCGCTGGCCAAACGCTGGGGGCTGGGTTCAGTGCTCGGTTACCTGCTGGCGGGCATCATCATAGGCCCCTTCCTGCTGGGGCTGGTGGGGGAGCAGAAGGATGTGATGCACTTCGCCGAGTTCGGGGTGGTGCTGATGCTGTTCCTGGTCGGCCTCGAGCTGCGCCCTGCCCTGCTGTGGCAGCTGAAGGGGCCCATACTCGGCACCGGTGGCCTGCAGGTGCTGCTCACCAGCGCCGCCCTGACCGGAGTGGGCTATCTCCTTGGCCTGCCTTGGCAGCAGGGGCTCGCCATCGGCCTTATTCTCGCGCTCTCCTCCACCGCCATAGTGCTGCAGAGCCTGCAGGAGCGCAAACTGATGCAGAGCGAGAGCGGGCGCTCCGCCTTCGCGGTGCTGCTGTTCCAGGACATCGCCGTCATTCCCATACTGGCCATACTGCCGCTGCTCGCCATAGCGCCGGTCGCCAGCAACGGCAATCCGGATCTGGCGGGCTGGCAGCACGGCCTGCTGGTGGTCGCCGCCATCGCCGGCATAGTGCTGGGCGGCCACTACCTGATGCGGCCGGTGTTCCGTGCCATAGCCCAGTCCCACATGCGGGAGATCTTCGTCGCCGCCGCCCTGCTGCTGGTGATCGCCATCGCCGTGTTGATGGAGTCGGTGGGGCTCTCCCCCGCCCTTGGCTCCTTCCTCGCCGGCGTGGTGCTGGCCGACAGCGAGTATCGCCACGAGCTGGAGGCGGACATAGAGCCGTTCAAGGGGCTGCTGCTCGGCCTCTTCTTCATGTCGGTGGGGGCCGGCATCGACTTCGGTCTGTTTGCCGCCCATCCCCTGCTTATTCCATCCCTGGTGATAGGGCTGATGCTCCTGAAATGGGGGGTGCTGATGGTGCTCGGCCTGGTCATTCGCATCTCGCCGAGCCAACGTTGGACCTTCGCCCTGGCGCTGGCGCAAGGGGGGGAGTTCGCCTTCGTACTGTTCTCGTTCGCCGCCCAGAACAAGGTGCTGCCCGGTGACACCATCTCGCTGCTGACCCTGGTGGTGGCGCTCTCCATGGCGCTGACGCCGCTCTTGCTGATCCTCAACGATCGGGTGATCCAGCCCTGGTTCGACTACCGCAACCAGGCCGACCAGCCCGAACACGAGCAACCCGAACTGGTCGAGCACCCCGTCATCATCGCCGGCTTCGGCCGCTTCGGTCAGATAGTGGGGCGCCTGCTGCACGGCCACGGCATAGGCACCACCATACTCGAGCAGGACGCCAGCCAGATAGAAATGCTGCGCAAGTACGGCTATCAGGTATTCTACGGCGATGCCAGCCGGCTCGACCTGCTCCATGCCGCAGGGGCCCACAAGGCCAAGCTGCTGGTGCTCTCCATCAACGATCCGGCTACCTCCCTCGAGGTGATCGAGATGGTGAAGAAACACTTCCCGCACCTCAAGATACTGGCCCGCGCCCAGGACAGGCCCCATGCCCACGAGATCCTCCGTCATGGAGTCGACAGCGTGCACCGGGAAACCCTGGGGTCGGCCGTGGATCTGGGGGTAGAGGTCCTGACCCAGCTCGGATTTCGGGCCAACCAGGCCTGGCGTGCGGGTCAGGTGTTCAAGCAGTATGACAACCGGTTGCTGCGGGAACAGGTCAACTACCTGGATGACGAGCACACCTATATCAACAAGAGCCTGCAATACCGCGAGATCCTCTCCGATCTGCTGCAAGACGACGAGGAAGGACAGGAGCGTACCCACGCTCACAACTGGAACAGCGGTCTGCCCGACAACGACAAGGAAGCAATATGATTGCCTATTACCCCATGCTCAAACACCTGCACATGACCCTGGCCATGGTCAGCCTGCTGCTCTTCATCTACCGCTGGAGCCTGGCACTGGCTGGCAGCGGGCGCTTGCAACAGAAGTGGCTCAAGGTGTTGCCCCATATCAACGACACCTTGCTGCTGCTGTTTGGCGTGCTGCTGGCGGTCACCCTACAGATGAGCCCGGGCCAGCAACCCTGGCTGATGGCCAAGCTGATCGCACTGGTGGTTTACATAGGCCTCGGCGTCATGGCGCTCAAGCGCCCTGTCCACGGCCAGAAGCTGGTCGCCGGGGTTGCCGCCCTCGCGGTATTTGGTTACATGATTGGCGCCGCCATCACCAAGTCAGCCTGGTCCTGGCTGGCCTGAACGTTCTCTTTGCCGGTGAGGGGCCAGCCCCTCACCTCTTTCCCCCTGCCGAACGCCCCCCTCTCCCTTGGCTCCCTACACATTTCTCCCCTGTCGTGACAACCGGGAAATATGAAGAGCACTTTATTTTGGCAAAATAAGGCTCCAAAAAGCTCCATTCATATTTTGTTTAACGATATTTATCAATTACTTATCTTGTTATGTATGAAAATGGCGACAGTTGTCGCAGCAAAACTTGCGACATAGACTGTCGCACGCCATGGCTAGGATACACTCAACGCTAAACCAGTGAAGGCATGCACCATGAGTAAGAAGCTGTTACGACAACTGACCTTGGCGCGTTGCATCCCGCACCGCCCTTACAAGCTGACCGCCAGCCAACTCCAGGTAAAACTGGAAGAGGAAGGTATTCACGTCAGTCTGCGTACCGTGCAACGGGACCTGGAAGAGATGTCCGGCATGGGACTGTTCGACCTCACCTCGGATGAGCGCAGCAAACCACACGGCTGGTGCTTCGAGCGCCACGGTCTCAACGACTTTGCCAACATCATGCCGCTCTCGCTGGCGGTGGCCCTGAAAACCTGGAGTGATCAGGCGAGCCAACTGCTACCGGCGAGTGTATTGACCGAATTGAACCCCCTGGTCGACAAGGCCAGCCAGGTGATCCGCGACAGCCAAAGCGAACTGGCGGAACGCTGGCTCGAGAGCGTGCATCAGTCGCCGCGTCCGTTTGCCGGCAACCCGGAGATCCGCCGCAGCACCCTGATCCGCGACGCCCTCTGGCGTGGTCGCAAGTTCAGCGCCGAGATCCAGCGTGTCATCAAGGAGCGCACAGTGTGGCTCTGCTATGACCGCATCAATCCGCTCGGGATCCTGAACCAGCCCGATGGCCCCATCCTGCTCTGCACCCTGTCCGAGCTGGATCCCAAGGTCTATGGCATCCCGTTCGATCACATCAAGAACGTGGAACTGACCAACTTCAGCGCCACCCAGCCGAAGGATTTCAACGTCCAGAAGCTGATCCGCGACCAGGGCTATCAGGACGTCAGCGGCCCGATCCGCTTCGTCGGACGCATCGATGCCAACTGCCCCACCCTGATCGATGGGCAGATCCCGGGCCACAACCCGCGCATGACTCGCTACGACAAGCGCAGCGTGGTGGTGGAGACCGAGGTCCAGGATACGCCCGAGTTCCGCTCCTGGTTGAACAACATGAGTGGCAACCTGGAAGTATTGGCCCCGGAGTCCCTGCGCAAGGCATATCCGACACCGGGTACCCGGGTCAGCTGAGCACAATCGGATAAATGATAAGAAGCCGAGCATGAGCTCGGCTTCTGTCTGTTTTTAACACATAATTATTCAATTAATTTTTAACTCTTACATCCTTGATTGAACCTTCTGTACCATCGTTTTCCTCCCTGTTTTTGGTTGTGAGAGATCCGCCATTCCTCCTGTAAGACCCCTCAGTGTCGAGCCGTACGTGAAGCCATCCCGAGAGCCTCATGCTTTCCTGAGAAACTAAATAACATACTGATAAATAACATAAATTCAGATTGAAGGTGGATGCCTATCCATCATCCGACGCTATCTGATGGCCTCTCATGCCTTGTTCCTGCCCACGATTGCCTTAGTATGGGTCTCACAAGGACGGCTGGTTCGGCAGGATGCAGGAACAGCGCATGAATAGGAAAAGCCGCAGGACGTGGCAGGACACCTCAGGATGAGGTTGATAACCCGGATGGTTATCACAAGGAATGACAGGACAACCGCAGGATGCGGTCGCAGGACACCTCGGGATGAGGCTGAGTGGCACGGATAGTCACTCTTAAGGATGACAGGAACCCCGCAGGAGCGGCAGGAACAGCTTCAGGATGAAGCGAGATAACCGGGATGGTTATCTGTCAGGATGACGAAAGGAACACCACGGGATGTGGTAATGGACACCTCCAGGATGGAGACGGTGAAGCAATCAGGAGTGATTGCCAGGCTAGGATGGCCACAGGACACCCCAATGGAATGGGAAGGGGAAATTCCAAAGGAAAGGATAGAGTCAAGGATTGCAGGGAGCATGGCAGTTCAGGGACTGGACGAGATGACTTGAGGGGACGGCAAACGCCGTCCCCTTTTCTTTATATGCACTCCAGCGATTCAGCTCATCCCAGGCGCGCAGCCCCGGAGCTGTTGCTTGAATCGCCTCACCCTCAGGCACGAGAAGCCTCCCGCGCACCTCGTTGACGACCCTGGCCACCAGGACCGGAAGCCCAGGGCAGAAAAGCAGAGCACCTCAACTCGCCAGAGTGACACAACTTCATCACTTCTTCATTCACCGAGCAGCCAAGTCTGTTGAGTGGACTGAATCGCCCCTACTTTCCTAGACACCTCAAGAGCCTCAAACTGAGGTCATTCAGGAGGTGTTATGAGCAAGCAGCAACGTTACACGGAAGAATTTAAACTGGCCGCCGTCAAGCAGGTGACTGAGCGCCATTACCCAGTGGCAGAGGTCGCCGAGCGACTTGGTGTTTCCAGCCATAGTCTTTACGCCTGGATCAAACGCTATAGCCAGC
>NZ_JBJSWH010000012.1:0-57199 GCF_046087985.1 Aeromonas ichthyocola | reverse complement strand
TTGCACCGTAGCGGCAGCCAGGGTCGCGCTAACTATGCCATCGCTGTCTGCACCATCCAAGGCAGGCAAGCTCTCGTCCACGCTGACCACACCCAGCTCACCGGCCCCAGGGAGCAGGCGCACGCTGGGTACATCATCCAGTATCACCACATCCAGACTGGCGCTGGTGCTGTCACCGTCGCTGTCCGTCAGCACAACATTGAAGCTTTCGGTCAGAGCAGTGTCATTGGCAGGCTGGGTGTGAGCCTCGTTATCGCTCAGGGTGTAGCTGTAAGTCACAGTGCCGGCGCCTGTCACCGGGTTGTAGCTGATGCCTGTCACCAACAGTTGATTGCCCAGAGGGCTCGGGATCGCCTGCGGGAAACTGCTGATGACCTGACCGTTACTGATGAGTACCACGCCACCCAGAGCCAGGCTCTGGATGCCATCTGCCGCATTGAAGGTGAAGGCGCCGCTCTTGGTCAGGCCGGCAGCATCCGGGCTGCTGCCATCGGCCAGTGCCGCTTCATTCAGAACAAGCTCGCCCCCTTCGACCTGCAGCCCGCCCAAGGAGACTGTCTCATCCGTGGGGGTAATGGTAATGGTCAGAGTGGAGTTATTGGTATCGTCGCCATCTGTCACTATGTAGTTGGCTGGCGGCACAGGGCCTGTGTAATTGAGTGCCGGAGTGAAGGTGTAGGAGCCGTCGGCATTGATGATGAGGGTGCCTATCCCGTCCAATGAGCTCTCGACACCGGCCAGAATGCCGATGTTGCTGCCCCAGCTATAGGAAACAATCGATGTGTCTTGAGGGCCATCCGAGTTGCTGCTGTTGAGCAACAGGTTGCCACTGATAGCTTGGTCTTCCTGGGTGACTTCAGATTCATCCAGATCATCGAGCTCATTTTCTGGCAGAAGATCGTCTTCCTGCAGCACATTCTGATCGAGCAAGGCGTCATAGCTGGTATCGAATCCGGCCTCGGCTATGGTCGCATCACCGACACGATCGATGACGACAAAGCCGCCGTTGCCACTGGCCCCCGCGACCCCGCCGATGCCGCCACCCCCACCTGCGGCAGGCGCCCCGCCGGCTGCGGCGGCTTCAAAGTCCTTGGTCGGGTCGACCCCTTGCAGGATGGATTCTTGCAAGGCCGCAATTTCTGGAGGGAGGTTGCTGTTCTCGGCCGATGATGAGGGTTGCCCTTCGGCCGGTATATCTGTCTCGGCGGGGGCGGCTGCGGCCTGCCCGGGGTTGTCATCGTAGGGTGCCAACATCAATTTCGCATCGTCGGCAATATTGAGCTTGGCGCCCGGTTGCAATATCTCACCAGGCTGGAGAGGACGGCTGCTGCCATCGGCAAGCAGGATCTGAACATTGCCTTCCACGGAAGAGACGACGACGGTTTTGTCGATGATTTGGGTGCGCATATCCATTGCTCCAGGGTGACAGATCTTGATGCCTACACTCTAGATGCGCGCCCATCGAGCTTCAGTTGCAAAAATGTACAACATTGAATCTGTTTGGCTTCATCCGATGCAGCGAATCGAATGAATGTTTTTTACACAGACAAATCAATACACTAACAACTCGCCTTTCAGCCCTTCTGCATGTTCATCGCAGCAAAGCACCTTCATATATTCTAAATGGATATAAAAAAGGGCCCTCATTGGGGCCCTTTTCAATATGATTGCGTGATTCACGGCAGTGGGAATGCCGGATGAACGAAGCCTTGATAACCGTCTATATGCAGACTGGCCAGCACCTCGACCTGCTGCTGATCCTCCACTCGGGTGGCGATGGTCGTGACACCCGCATTGTGGGCTGCTCGGCAGACCGCAGCCAGGAAGGAGGTATCGGCTCCCGGCTCCATGACCTGACTGGTATAGCCGTGATCCACCTTGACGTAGGCAGGGGCCAGCTCCTCCAGATATCCGAGGGACTGGAAGTGGCGACCATAGTGATCGACCCCCCACAGGAAGCCCTGCTCTCGCAGCACCTCGACCAGGTTGGTCACATGCTGCTTGTGTTTCATGATGGCGGCCTCAGGGATCTCGAACAGCAGTCTCTCCTTCAACTCGCCATTCACGGCCAGATAGCCGCTCAGCCAGGTCAGGAACTCATCCGAACAGAGCGACCCTGCGGTGATGTTGACCGCGAGCACCAGCTCGGATTGCTGCTTGAACAGAGGCACGCAGGCTTCCAGAACGGCCTTGTCAAACTCGGCCCCCATCTGGAACTGCTCTATGGCGGGCAAGAACTGGCCTGCGAAATAGTCGGTCCCATCCCGCGAGATGGCAGCGAACAGCTCGGCATGCAGGCGCGTACCATCATCGAAGCGACAGGCAGGCTGCGCCTTGAAGCGCCACAGGTTTCGGGCCATTGCATCCTGTACCAGATCACGCCAGGCCAGGCGCCCCATCAACCCCTGATCCGAGCCCCCTTCCATGACGACGGCACCCCGCCGCTCGTTGCGCGCCTTGCCCAGCGCATTGTCCGCCTTGGTCAGCAGGGCAGAGAGGTCATCATCGCCATCACGGCCGGCGATCCCGACCACCGAGAGCGCACCGCTCTCACCCATGGGATTGACCACCAGATCGGCGATACGACTATTGATAAGCTCCGCCAGATCCTTGAGCTGTGACAGATCATCGGTAGGACAGAGCAGGGCGTATTCGGTGGCCGAGATCCGGGCCAGCGCCGCACCATCCCAGCCGTCCAGCAGCTCCCTGAGCACCTGGGCGATGGACTTGACCATGTTGTCCCGCGCCGCATAGCCTTCCTCACGATAGAGATCGTCCAGCATGTCGACGGCCACCAGCATGACGCCCCCCTGTCCCGCTTCGGCGATCCAGGCATTGACCTGCCCCACGAAGTAGGAGCGGTTACCAAGCCCGGAGACCGCATCCACATAGACCCGGGCGCGCAGATTCTCGGCTTCATCGGCCTGCTCCTTGAACTGCACCGCCAGCTTGCTCGAGAGGGTGTTGATGGCCTGCACCACCTGTTTCAACTCGCGGCTCTTGGGCTCGGGAATGGTGTGTCCGAAGTGGTGCAGCTCTATCTCGACCGCCTGCTCGCAGATGAGCTTGAGCGGTTTGAGCAGGTAGTTGAGTGCCCGCATCAGCAGAATGGTGGTGATCAGGAAGCCCACCAGGAACCAGGTCGCCAGCTCGCTCATCCCCTTCCAGAGCTCGTAGTAGGCCTGTCCCGGATGGCCCACTATCTTCAGCTTGCCCAGTTGCAACCAGCCCGAGGTCAGAATGGATTCGTTGGATACCTCAGGGAAGAGGCCCAGCTCGATGAACCACTGCGGCACTCCCTGTATGTTGCTGCTGTTTTCCAGTTCGATGACATCCTTGGAAGCCAGCAGATCGAGGCGGACCAGTCGATAGTAGCCGCCGTCGAACACGGCCTTCATGACGGATTCGGCACTCACCTTGTCCCCGTTCTCCAGATACGGCGTCAACGCCAGACCCAGGGCGGTGGAGGTGTTGATGACTGTGGTCTCCTGCTGTTGCGCCAGATAGTTGCGGGTCGAATTGAACTGTACCCAGTAGGTGGCGGCAAACAGCAATCCGAACAGTAACAGCATGGTTGCCAATAGTTGTCTGTAGAGCGTCATAGGTTAATCATCCAAATTCACCACAGGCCGAGCCAATCGCCCTGAAGTCATGCGATTGCGTAAGTCAGTCCATAATCCCAAGCGGGATGATTGCCCGGCCAGTTCCCCTTGACCACGCGCCTTCATCAACCACAAGTGACTACCGTTAAAGCTGTAAATTGGCACCAGATCCGCCCGCTGACTGGCCGGGCGAATGGCACCGACGAGATTGTCCAGAATGAGAGGCACTGATGCGGGCGTCTCATAATAGGCAACAACCATATGAAACTGGTTATAATCCAATGCCTTGACATATACCATCCGCATTTTTTCATCCGGGATGCCAAGCTCCAGCAGCGTAAAGTATTTGGAAATGCTGAAGTCTTCACAATCTCCGCCAGCCGCCCCCAAAAACTCCAGCGGGGTAGCCCAGTAATCCTTCTTGCGCCACAGCTTGATGTCATCGATAAACCGCATCTGATTGAAAAACTGGTTCACCTTCTCCAGCTTCTGCCGCTCCGTCAGACCCGCAGCCCGGTTCTGCATGGCCAGCGTGCGCCAGCTGGTGACCCGCTTGCCTGCACGAGGGCCATAGGTCTCCTCCGCCCGCTTGACCAGCTTCAGATCTTCCGACGACAAGGGCTGGCTGGCGCTGAGCAGCAGAGGGATAGACAGCAGCACCAGCCACAACAGCTGGAGCCGCCAACGCTGCACGGGGCTGATGAGCCATGCTGGCCAGAAGAGCCCGCGGCTCCCTGCCTTGCACCACGATGTCACATGTTTCCCCTGCGGCATGCCATTGCAATCTTCAGTTGAAAGCCAAATACATAAAAGAATGACTGCAGCAAGCTGCAGCCATTTCTTCTGACTGATATGGCATCAGCACGATGACCATCAGTTGTTGTTGGCCTGCCAATCAGCGGGCTGCTGTACATTCATGGCATTGAGCAGTCCCCCGGTGGCATTGAGGATACGGTAATCCGCCAGCAGGGAGTCATACTCGGCCGTGATGTAGCTGCGGCGAGCCTCGAACAGTTCGTTCTCCGTGTTCAGCACGTCCAGCAAGGTCCGTTGTCCCAGACCAAACTGCTTCTTGTACGCCTGTACGGTGTCGTAGCTGGCGTCCACGTGCTCTTTCAGGAAGACTTTCTGCTTGGCCAGCGACTCCTTGGCATTCCAGGCGAGGCGGGTCCCCTCTTCCACCTGACGGAAGGCATTCAGGTGAATGTCTTTTGCCTGGGAATAGAGTGCCGAGGTGGCCTTGCTTTCAGCCAGATCGGAGCCGCCACGGAACAGGTTGTAACGCATCCGGACCATGGCGGTGAGGTCGTCGTTGCGTCCTTTGACCGCATCGATGTCCTCGTTCCAGTTCTGATCCACCTCGAAGGCCACGTTCGGGTAGAACCCGGACTTGGATCCTTCATGCTGATACTTGGCCTCTTCGATGTCTTGCAGGGAGGACAGCAGGGTCGGGTGAACCTCGGTGGCCGTCTTCAGCGCGTCCTCCAGAGTGGCCGGGATCAACTGGCTGTTGGGAGCCGGCTGCACCAGATCCTTGGGCACCTCATTCACGACCCGGATGAACTCGCTCTCGGCATCCCGATAGTTGTTCTCTGCGGCCGCCTGGTTGGAATAGGCACGTGCCACACGACCATCTATCTGGGTCTGGTCCGCGGTCGAGCCCAGACCTGAGTCTGTCCGTTTCTGGATGTCGCTGCGGATCTGCTCGTGGGTTTCCAGGTTCTGCTTGGACAGCTCCAGGATCTCCTGCTGACGCAGCATGTTGAGGTACACCTCGGCCACACGCAGCGCCGTGTTCTCCGCTTCGGAGATCATGGCCAGACGCTGGGCCTGGGCTGCGGCATCGGTCCGGGCCACGTTGCTGCTGACATCGAAGCCGTCAAACAGCATCTGGCGCAGGCTGATCCCGGCCTCTTTACGAGTCATGGAATCATCGATCGTCTGCGAGTTGGCAGGTGCCGCACGGGTCGAGGGGCTGTCGGTCTTCTCGTAACCAACGCCGCCACGCAGATCTATGGTGGGATAGTAGCCGCCCTTGGCTCCATCATGCTGGTACAGTCGTGCCTGATAGAGATCAAAAGCTTCCTTGATTTTTGGATGGGTAGCCAGTGACTGTGCCACTGACTGTTCCAGTGTCTGTGCCTGGCTCAGGCCCGGGAACAGTATGGTGCCACTAACCAGCATGGCAACAATCGTCTTCTTCATGGTATCTCCAGTCATGTTGTTTTTAGATTGTTGGCTTATCGTTCTCTCAGTGCCGACTGCTTAGCCCGCAGGATGGGCTTGAGCAAGTAGTCTAGGACACTTTTTTTGCCAGTAATGATATCTGCACTGGCTAACATACCGGGGATGATGGGAAGTGCGTTAAGCTCATCGCCCAGATAACTCTTCTCGGTACGCACCCGAACCAGATAGAAGGAGTTGCCCTCCTCATCCTGGATCGAGTCGGCACTTATCTGTTCAACCTTGCCATGTAAACCTCCATAAACAGTGAAATCATAAGCGGTTATCTTGACCACGGCCTCCAGCCCGGGTCGCAGGAAGGCGATGTCCTTGGGTGATACCTTGGCTTCCACCAGCAGGGTATCCTCCAGCGGCACTATCTCCATCAGATCCATGCCAGGCTGCACGACCCCTCCCAGGGTATTGATCTTGAGCTTCTTGATGGTGCCCTTGAGCGGTGCTATCACGCTGGTACGATCGACCCTGTCCCGCAGACCGACCTGGCCTTCGGACAACTGGCTCAGCTTGCCCTGGCGTTCGTTGAGCTCGGTCTGGGAGTCTGCTCTGAACTTCAAGCGCAATATCATTACGCTTGGAGATGGTCTCACGCAGTACCGAATTGAGTTTTGGAATAAGCAGACGGTTGCTCTCCAGCTCCCCTGCATCTCGTTGACCTGCCGCTCCAGTTTGATTAGCTCCACTTGAGGCACTATACCCTCTTTCGCCAGCGGACGGCTGATATTCAGCTCTTGTCTGGCCAGTTCCACACTGCGGTTCACAGTGCGGATCTTGGCATTCAGTTCAATCAGCTCCTGCTCTTTCTGCTCGATTTGCTGACCAAGAATATAGAGCTGATTCTTCAAGTTATTTAGGCGATCTTTTTGTACAGAGCGCTCACGGTTGCGTATTCGGCAAAGACGGTTTCATAACCATCGGGAAACTGGATGGGCGCTTCGCCTACCACTACCTGCTCACGCCACCCGAGTGCCGGGTCGTTTTTCACCTCGACACTGGCCATCTCGGCGCGCAGACGGGCCACATCCCCCTTCAGGGTGACCACCTCCTGCTCACGTTCCCTAAAATCGGAGCGGAAACGGGTGTCATCGATACGCAGCAGCGGCTGCCCCTTTTCTCGACTATATCCCCCTCCTTGACGAAGATCTCCTTGACGATCCCCCCTTCCAGGTTCTGGATCACCTGCAGCTGGCGGGACGGAATGACCTTGCCCTGACCGACGGTGACCTCGTCAAGCTCGGCCCAGGCGGCCCAGACTATGGCACTCATGAAAAACAGGAAACAGCACCACAACAGGATGCGGGCTCCGGTCGGTGTGCTCAGCAGCACAGCTGCCGCGCGCCGTCATCGACAAACTCCAGATGCTCGGGTGCTGGCAACACTGTGTCTGGTGCCGTTTTCTTGAACCAATTGTTAGCCATTGGCCGTCTCCTGCACCCGCACCTTGCCTTCCTTCAGTTGTTGCAGCACCGTCTCCTTGGGGCCGTCAGCCACTATCTTCCCCTGTTCCACGACGATGACCCGGGAGGCCACGTCCAGCATGGAGGTCTTGTGGGTAATGAGGATCAGCGTGGTTTCAGGACCCAGCCTTGCCAGCTCCTGCTTCACATGCATCTCTGACTGGTTGTCCATGTTGGACGTCGGCTCATCCATCACCAGGATGGGGGGATCGTTGAGCAGGGCACGGGCCAGCAAAATGGCCTGTCGCTGACCACCTGAGAGCTGACGCCCCCCCTCGCCTATCTGCCGGTCCAGCCCATTGGGATCCCGATTGGTAAAGTTGGTGACGCCGGCCCGCTTGGCGGCGCGCACAACCCGGGCATCATCCACCAGCGGGTTGCCCAGCATGATGTTATCTCGCACCGAGCCAAAGAAGAGGGTCACGTCCTGCGGCACACAGCCGATGTTGCGACGGATGGCGGCCGGCGCCAGCTGATCCAGCTCGAAGCCATCGAGGCGCACCAGACCGTCCGTCGGTCGGTAGAGCCCCATCAGCAGCTTCTCAAGGGTGGTCTTGCCCGCCCCGATCCGCCCTATGATGGCCACCTTCTCCCCCGGCTCGATACGCAGATTGATGTTGTGCAGTGTGCTGCTTTCCATGCCCGGGTATTTGAAGGAGACGTTTTCGAACTCGATGCGGCCCTGGATGATGGGGTGGTGAATGTACTGCTTGCCCTCCTCCTGCTCGCCCGGCGTCATCATGATCTTCTCCAGGATCTCCAGGGCGGACTTGGCCTGGTTGTAGCGGGTCGACAGCACGGAGAGTTGTACCATGGGCGCAATGGCGCGGCTGGACAACATGACGGCGGCGATCATGCCACCCATGGTCACCAGCCCTTCGGAGATCTGGTAGACCCCGACGATGACCAGCCCCACGGTCACCACCTGCTGGATGTAACTCGCCAGAGAGGACATGGAGTTGGTGATGCGACGGGTCTGCACGCCCCAGGTCGAGATGTGGGACACAGCCTGCTCCCAGCGGTGCTGGAACATGCTCTCGGCGCCGAAGATCTTGACGGTCTCGAGGCCGGAGATGCTTTCGATCAGATTGGCGTTCTTCTGGGAGGCCAGGCGGGAGCCCTCCTCGATGGACTGCTTGAGCGGTGCCTGGATATAGAAGCTGTAGGCCACCAGGATCAGCATGGCGACGATGGGTACCACCACCATGACACCGGCAAACAGCCAGATGATGAAGAGGAAGAAGACCGCAAACGGCAGATCAATCAGGGTCGATACGGTGGCGGAGGTGAAGAACTCCCGTACCGATTCAAACTCCTGCAGATGCTTGGCGAACGCCCCCGTCGAGGCAGGACGGGACTCCATCTTCATCCCCATGACCTTGGCAAAGATCTTGGCCGACAGCAGCACATCCGATTTCTTGCCGGCAATGTCGATGAAGTAGCTGCGCAACTGGCGCATCACGAAGTCAAAGGTGAACACCACCATGGCCCCTACCGCCAGCACCCAGAGGGAGTCGAACGCCAGATTGGGCACTATCTTGTCGTAGACATTCATGGTGAACAGAGGGCTGGCCACCGCAAAGAGGTTGATGAGAATGGAGGCAATCAGCACATCGCGATAGATGCCGCGAGATTCAAACAGCGTGCTCCAGAACCAGTGACCATCCCGGGTCTCCAGCACCTTGGGGGAGCGTTCATCGAACTTGAACTGCTTCTTGACGAAGAACAGCCTGCCGTTGTACTCGTCGCCCAGCTGGGCTGTGCTGACCCACTGCGCCGCATCACCGGCCTGGGGGAAGATGACCTTGGCCTGGCTCCTGTCCTTGTTCCACTCCAGCAGGATGCAGGCGCCGCCCTGCCGCGTCTGCAAGACGCAGGGCAACAGCAGGGGAGAGATGTTTTCGAGTGGCTGGATCACCTCACGGGCGGACAAACCGCCACGCTCGGCAGCGCGACTGAAGAGCGCCGTACTCAGACGGCCCGAGACCAGTGGCAAGCCCGTGGTGAGGGCATCCTGACTATTGGGTACGCCATAAAAACGGGTCAAAAAGACCAGGCATTCCAATAGTTCATCTATATGGCTGGTTTCTGCTTGCATAGCATCCTGTCAAAACATGATTCAGACGGTTGTCGCAGGGAAATCATCACCCGGAACCTGGTGGCGACCTGTGAATGCAGAGCAGATCCCATCATCGCGAACCGACAACCCAATTAGCGCACTGGGCAATGACATCCAATGCCATCGCCAGACTCACACATCGTCAAGCCGGGAAGAGAGGAGCCACGCACGTCATCTGATGACGGCAAGGAGTGCGAGATATCCTGCCCGGTCCATTAATTACTAAAGAGTTATTGATAACAATATCTTTTTCAAGCCGACCATCTTATCAAGGCGACTTGAACGAAACTATACTGCAAAGACTGAATTTCATCTAATAACCCTCTGTTTTTTTAATGAAATTAGAGTCGTCACTCATTAAAAGGAGCGAGCGAGAAGGGTCGGCCCAGGGCAGCTCCCTGGGGGCCTGATCGAGTCAGTTCAGCGGCAATTTCTGCCATGGCGGTCCAGCGATTTTCACACCAGGCTGGGGCCAGCAGGGTCGGACGGCGTGCCGACGCCGAGATCCGGTGATAGACCACCTCGGGGGGCGTGTGCTGGATCATGGCCACAGCCGCCTCCACATAGTGTTCCAGCGTCAGCACCTCCAGCCGCCCTGCCTGCCACACCTTGCCAAGGGTACTGCCCTCAACTACATGTAGCGGATGCAACTTGATCCCCTCCACGCCAGTCGCAACGATGCGATGCAGGGTATCGAGGCTGTCCATGGGCACCTCGCCCGGCAGGCCAACGATCAGATGGGCACATACCTTGATACCGCGCTGATGGGCACGTCTTACCGCATCCTCATAAGCGGCATAACCGTGGCCGCGATTGATCCGTTGCAGTGTCTTGTCGCTTGCACTTTGCAGCCCCAGCTCCAGCCACACCTCGTAGCCACGGGCCTGATAGCCCGCCAGCAGATCCAGTACCGCATCCGGCACGCAATCGGGCCGGGTCCCGACACAGAGCCCCACCATGTCGCTGACCGACAACGCCTCCTCATACATGCGCTGCAGGTATTCCACCTCGGCATAGGTGCTCGTATAGGCCTGAAAGTAGGCGAGATAGCGCTTGGCACGGGTCACTTCGTCCCGGCGCGCCAGCAGTTGTTGCACCACTGAGAGCTGCTGGGTCGATTCGTCGGCGAAAGAGGAGACATTGCAGAAGGTGCAGCCGCCGCGGCCCAGGGTGCCGTCCCGGTTCGGGCAGGTGAAGGCGCCGTGGATGGAGAGTTTGTGGATCTTCTGGCCGTGACGCTGCTTGAGTATTGATGAGTTCGTGTAACTGCATGACACCTCCAATATGAGCTGTCATTGTACTGGCAGAGGCTCCCCGCCAGGCTGAGCTGGATCAAGCCGCCCCGCCCCCAAAAACCATATAAATATTCACATTGCGTGCGATAAATACCCACAGATGGGGTTTTAAGGTTACTTTTGGAAACCACAGACCTTCGACAAAAAGGGGAAAGTGGAACGATACCTCCCCTCTAACCGGCTGTTAGCACTGCAAAAATCTCGCCTAGCCCGCAACCGGATAAATGCAAGACGCAGGATCCTGAAATGTGATCCCCGCCCGCCCCCGACGGGATGAATTGGTAAAATTACTACAGTTCAGCGCCGCAAAGCAGTCAACCACCAAATCCATCATTATTAGTTCAATCAACTTTAAAAAATAAAGTTCATAGATTTTTGTATAGCAAAAACTGGATTGAGTCTCTGAAACCCGCATTTTGTTATGGCGGTGTAACATTGCAAACAAGCGGGATGTCCAATTGACCTTGCCCGAAAATCCCATTAGTTTGGAGATTCGCCACCTCAGGCGGACGGAACCACAAGAGCCAATCGCAATTTATGCAGTTTGCGGTGGAAGGCCGAGCAAGGGAGAAATGCAATGTCACTATATGATCCAAAGCTGGAGAGGGATAACTGTGGCTTCGGCCTGTTGGCCCACATGGAAGGGGAAGCCAGCCACAAGCTTGTCCGTCTCGCGATGTCAGCCTTGGCTCGCATGCAGCACCGCGGCGGCATCTCCGCCGACGGCAAGACCGGCGATGGCTGTGGTCTGCTGCTGCAAAAACCGGACAGCTTCTATCGCGCTGTCGCCGAAGAGAAGGGATGGCACCTGGGCCGCAACTATGCGGTCGGCATGCTGTTCCTGAACCCGGACCCCGTATTGGCCCAAGCCACCCGCGACATCATCGACGAGGAGCTGGAAAGAGAGACCCTGAGTCTGGTCGGTTGGCGCAAGGTGCCCATCGATACCAATGTGCTCGGTCCCATCGCCAAGGCGTCCCTGCCAAGCATTGAACAGGTCTTTGTCAACGCGCCGCCAGGCTGGGTCGACAAGGATCTCGAGCGGCGCCTTTATATAGTGCGCCGCCGCATCGAGAAGCGCATCAGCGACGACTACTTCTATGTGGTCAGCCTCTCCAACCTGGTCACCGTCTATAAAGGACTGTGCATGCCGGTGGATTTGCCGCGCTTCTATCTGGATCTCGCCGACATCCGCATGCAGGCCGCCATCTGCGTGTTCCACCAGCGCTTCTCCACCAACACCAGCCCGCGCTGGCCGCTGGCGCAACCCTTCCGTTATCTCGCCCACAACGGCGAGATCAACACCATCGCCGGCAACCGCCAGTGGGCCAAGGCGCGCAGCTACAAGTTCGCCACCCCGCTGATCCCTGACTTGCAAGAGGCGGCTCCCTTCGTCAACACCACGGGATCGGATTCCTCCAGCCTCGACAACATGCTGGATCTCTTCCTGGCCGGTGGCATGGACCTGTTCAGGGCCATGCGCCTGCTGATCCCGCCTGCATGGCAAAAACACCCGAACATGGATGACGACCTGCGCGCCTTCTATGACTTCAACTCCATGCACATGGAGCCCTGGGATGGCCCGGCCGGCATCGTCATGACCGATGGCCGCTACGCCACCTGCGCCCTGGACCGTAACGGCCTGCGCCCGGCCCGCTACGTCATCACCAAGGACAAGTTCATCACCCTCGCGTCTGAGGTCGGCACCTGGGACTACACCCCGGACGAGGTGCTGGAGAAGGGCCGAGTCGGCCCGGGCGAGCTGTTCGTGGTGGATACCAGCAACGGCAAGGTGTGGACCAGCTTCGAGATCGATGACGATCTCAAGAGCCGCCACACCTACAAGCAGTGGATGGACAAGCACTGCAAGCGACTGGTGCCGTTCGAGCAGATGGATGACGCCAGCACAGGCGCCCGCGAGCTCCCTGACGATCAGCTCAAGACCTATCAGAAACTGTTCGGCTACTCCTACGAGGAGCTGGATCAGATCATCCGCGTGCTCGGCGAGAACGGCCAGGAGGCGGTGGGCTCCATGGGGGATGACACCCCGATGGCGGTGCTCTCCTCCAGCCAGCGTACCCTGTACGACTACTTCCGCCAGATGTTCGCCCAGGTGACCAACCCGCCCATAGATCCGCTGCGGGAAAACCACGTCATGTCGCTGGCCACCTGTATCGGCCGCGAGCAGAACGTGTTCAACGAGACCTTCGGCCACGCCCACAGGGTGCTGTTCCAGTCGCCTATCCTGCTCTACTCCGACTTCCACCAACTGCTGGCACTGGAAGGGGAGCACTACCGTCATGCGGTGCTGAGCCTCAACTACCAGCCCGAAGAGGGGCTGCAGGCAGCGCTGGAGCGGCTCTGTGCCGACGCGGCCGACAAGGCGCGCAATGGCACCGTGCTGCTGGTGCTGTCTGACCGAGACATCAGTGCCGACACCTTGCCCATCCCGGCCGCCATGGCGGTGGGCGCGGTGCAACGCACCCTGGTGGACAACAACCTGCGCTGCGACGCCAACATACTGGTGGAGACCGCGAGCGTGCGCGACCCGCACCACTTCGCAGTGCTGCTGGGCTTTGGCGCCACCGCCATCTATCCCTATCTCGCCTACGAGACCCTGGCCAAACAGGTCGAGGAAGGGGTGCTGAAGATGAGCCTGCGCCAGGCCATGCTCAACTACCGCAACGGCATCAACAAGGGCCTCTACAAGGTGATGTCCAAGATGGGCATCAGCACTGTGGCAAGCTACCGCTGCTCCCAGCTGTTCGAAGCCGTGGGTCTGTCCAGCTCCGTGGTCGAGCTCTGCTTCCGCGGCGTATCCAGCCGCATTCAGGGGGCCGACTTTACCGACATCCAGCAGGATCAGGTCAATCTGGCACGCCAGGCCTGGCTCGGCCGCAAGCCACTGACCCAGGGCGGGCTGCTCAAGTTCGTCCACGGCGGCGAGTACCACACCTACAACCCGGACGTGGTGCAGACCCTGCAAGTGGCGGTGCGCTCCGGCAACTACGCCGATTACAAGGAGTACGCGCGTCTCGTGAACGAGCGCCCCGTCGCCACCTTGCGCGATCTGCTCGTCCTCAAGCAGGGAACGACGCCGGTTGCGCTGGAACAGGTCGAGCCCGCCGCCAAGCTGTTCCCCCGCTTCGACTCCGCCGCCATGTCCATAGGCGCGCTGGGCCCCGAGGCGCATGAGGCGCTGGCGGTGGCCATGAACCGCCTCGGCGGTCAGAGCAACTCTGGCGAAGGCGGTGAAGATCCCAAGCGCTTTGGTACCGAGAAGAATTCGCGCATCAAGCAGGTGGCCTCGGGGCGCTTCGGCGTCACTCCGCACTACCTGATGAACGCGGACGTGGTGCAGATAAAAGTGGCCCAGGGCGCCAAGCCCGGTGAAGGCGGCCAGCTGCCCGGTGACAAGGTGACGGCCCAGATTGCCAAGCTGCGTTATTCGGTGCCCGGCGTGACCCTGATCTCCCCGCCGCCGCACCACGACATCTACTCCATCGAGGACTTGGCCCAGCTCATCTTCGACATCAAGCAGATCAACCCGGACTGCCTAGTGTCAGTCAAGCTGGTGTCCGAGCCCGGCGTCGGCACCATCGCCTGCGGCGTAGCCAAGGCCTATGCCGACTTCATCACAGTCTCCGGTTATGACGGCGGCACAGGTGCCAGCCCGCTGAGTTCAGTCAAATATGCCGGCTCCCCCTGGGAGCTGGGGCTGGCCGAAACCCAGCAGGCCCTGGTGGCCAACGGTCTGCGCCACAAGGTGCGGCTGCAGGTGGATGGCGGTCTCAAAACCGGTCTGGACATCATCAAGGCGGCCATCCTCGGCGCCGAGAGCTTCGGTTTCGGCACCGGCCCCATGGTGGCGCTCGGCTGCAAATACCTGCGCATCTGCCACCTGAACAACTGCGCCACCGGCGTCGCCACCCAGGATGAGAAGCTGCGCCGCGAGCACTTCACCGGCCTGCCGGAGATGGTGATGAACTACTTCAAGTTCATCGCCGAAGAGACCCGGGAGCTGATGGCAGAGCTCGGCGTCACCCAGCTGACCGACCTCATCGGTCGTACCGACCTGCTGGAAGCCCTGCCCGGCCTCACCGCCCGTCAGGCCAAGCTGGACTTGTCCGGCATTCTGGCAAGCCCGGTGGCACCGGCAGGCTCCAGCCTGTTCAGCCAGCAGCACAACCCGACTTTCGACAAGGGCCCGCTCAACCTCAAGATGGTGGACGACCTGCTGGAGGCGGTGGAAAACATGAGCGGTGGCGAGTTCCGCTACGACATCCGCAACACGGATCGCTCGGTGGGTGCGCGCCTGTCCGGCGAGATAGTCAAACGTCACGGCAACCAGGGCATGGCCGCCGATCCGGTACGGGTGCACTTCAACGGTACCGCAGGCCAGAGCTTCGGCGTCTGGAACGCCGGCGGCCTCGAGATGATACTCACGGGTGACGCCAACGACTACGTGGGCAAGGGGATGACCGGTGGCAAGCTGGTGGTCAAACCCCATGTCGGTGTGGCCTTCAAGTCCCACGAGGCGGCCATCATAGGCAACACCTGCCTCTATGGCGCCACCGGCGGCAAGCTCTACGCCGCAGGCACCGCGGGCGAGCGCTTCGCGGTGCGCAACTCGGGGGCCCTGGCGGTGGTCGAGGGGATTGGCGACAACGGCTGTGAATACATGACAGGCGGCATCGTCACCATACTCGGCACCACGGGCGTCAACTTCGCGGCCGGCATGACAGGGGGCTTTGCCTACGTGCTGGACGAGTGCGGCAACTTTGCCAAGCGTACCAACCCCGAGCTGGTGGAACTGCTGGACGTGGCGGACCTTGCCATCCATCAGGAGCACCTGCGCGGCATCATCACGGCGCACCTCAATGAAACAGGCAGCTCGCGCGCCGAGGAGATACTGGCCAACTTCGACTCCTATGTGCCCAAGTTCAGGCTGATCAAGCCCAAGTCCAGCGACGTCAAGTCCCTGCTTGGCCACACCAGCCGCTCTAGTGCAGAACTCAGAATCCAGGCGCAATAAGGAGGGAACCCTATGAGCCAGAACGTATTCCAGTTTATCGATGTCCAGCGGGTCGACCCGCCCAAGAAGCCGCTCAAGATCCGCAAGATCCAGTTTGTGGAGATCTACGAGCCCTTCAACCAGGCCCAGGTCGGCATGCAGGCGGATCGCTGCCTCGACTGCGGCAACCCCTATTGCGAGTGGAAGTGCCCGGTGCACAACTACATCCCCAACTGGCTGAAACTGGCCAACGAGGGACGCATCCTGGAGGCGGTGGAGCTCTCCCACCAGACCAACAGCCTGCCGGAGGTGTGCGGCCGGGTCTGCCCGCAAGACAGACTCTGTGAGGGTGCCTGCACCCTCAACGACAGATTCGGCGCCGTGACCATAGGCAACATCGAAAAATACATCACCGACAAGGCGTTCGAGATGGGCTGGCGCCCGGATCTCTCCAAGGTGGTGAAGACCGACAAGCGGGTCGCCGTCATCGGCGCCGGCCCGGCCGGCCTCGCCTGTGCCGACGTGCTGGCGCGCAACGGCGTCACCCCAGTGGTGTTTGACAAGTACCCGGAGATCGGCGGCCTGCTGACCTTCGGCATCCCCTCCTTCAAGCTGGAAAAAGAGGTGATGCAGCGTCGTCGCGAGATCTTCGAGGGCATGGGGGTGGAGTTCCGTCTCGAGACCGAAGTGGGTCGTGACGTCACCTTCGCCGACCTCCTGGGCGAGTTCGATGCCGTCTTCCTCGGGGGTCGGCACCTACAAGTACATGAAGGGCGGCTTTGCCAACGAAGAGGCGCCGGGAGTCTACGACGCCCTGCCCTACCTCATCTCCAACGCCAACCGCTTGCTGGGCTTTGAGAAGGCACAGAGCGATTACATCGACTTCGCCGGCAAACAGGTGGTGGTGCTGGGCGGTGGCGATACCGCCATGGACTGCGTGCGCACCGCCATCCGTCAGGGTGCGGACAAGGTGATCTGCGCCTACCGTCGCGATGCCGAGAACATGCCGGGCTCCAAGCGGGAGGTGAAGAACGCCCAGGAGGAAGGGGTGGAATTCATGTTCAACCTCCAGCCGGTCGGCGTGGAGCTGGACGCCCAGGGCCGCACCTGCGGCATCAAGGTAGTGAGCACCGAGCTCAGTGCGCCCGATGCCAACGGTCGTCGCAATCCTGTGGTGATCGAGGGCTCCGAACAGGTGCTGGCAGCCGATGCGGTGGTGATGGCCTTTGGCTTCCAGCCCAACCCCCAGCCCTGGATGCGTGATCACGGTATCGAGCTCGACAGCCGGGATCGCATCAAGGCCCCCGAGAAGGCCGAACATGCCTTCCAGACCAGCAATCCCAAGGTGTTTGCCGGTGGCGATGCGGTGCGCGGTTCGGATCTGGTGGTGACTGCCATCTACGAGGGCCGCAAGGCCGCCGAAGGGATCATGGACTACCTGGCCGTGTAAGCTGCCATCCAAGCCTCCCCAAGCAAACAGCCCCGCCAACGCGGGGCTGTTTTTTTATGCCTGACTCTCGGTGATGCGCCCTAGCGTCTCACCACCAGAAACTCCCCCTTGCCCACCGGCACCAGCGAGGTCAGAAAATCGGGATCGCGCCTCACCTGCGCCATCCAGTCCCGCATCTCGCTCTCATGGGAGATGGCATTGTCCACCACCAGCAGGCCGCGAGGGGCAAGCAGGCGCCGTATTTCGGGCCACCATCCCTGATAGTGCTGGCGATCGGAGTCCAGGAAGATGAGCTGATAACCCGCCGTCGGCAGGCTGGGGAACAGGCTGCCCACCTCCCCCGCCAGCTGATCAATCCCGGGTTCGAGTCCGGCGTGCTCAAAGTTGAGGGCGGCCATGGCCCGTTTACTCTCGCCCAGCTCTATGGTGGTGACCCGGCCATCCAGTCTCTTCACCGCTTCCGCCAGCCAAAGGGTGGAGTAACCGTTTGAAGTACCTATCTCAAGCACCGCCTGCGCGCCCCTCGTCTGTACCAGCAGCGCCAGCAGTTCGCCGGTGTCACGGGTGATGTTGAGCATCTTGCGGCCCCGGGATGGCTGCGCCTCGTCATGCTGTTAGCCAAATCGCTCCAGCTCCCGTTTGAGTTGTTCCAGATCCATGTTTCCTCCTTGAAAGTCATCCAGGCTGCCCCGGCACTGCCCATGGCCTGCGCGGTTCAATCGGTGGCGGGGGGCAGATCCCCCAGCAAGTAACGAGGGCCGCACCCCTGGCCTGCGGCACTGTCCCCCGGGTTGTAGAGGGCGCAATGCTCGAGCGACAGACAGCCACAGCCGATGCAGGCGCTGAGCTTGCGCTTCATCAGTTGCAGGGCGGCGATGCGGCTGTCCAGTAGCGTTTGCCACTGACCGGCGATCCGCTCCCAGTCGTGGCGATCCGGCGTGCGACCATCGGGCAGCCCGCTGAGGGCCCCGGCTATCTCCTCGAGGCTTAAGCCCATCCCTTGCGCCACCCGGATAAAGGCGATACGACAAAGGACATCCTGCGGGTAGAGACGTCGGCCGCCTTCGCTGCGCAGGCTCTGGATCAGCCCCTTCTGCTCGTAGAAGCGCAGGGCGCTGGCGTTCACGCCGGCACGTTTGGCTATCTGGCCTATGGCCAGCCACTTACGATCCGATCTCATCCTTGATCTCAAGTTAACTTCAACTTGCATAATCCTGTCTCCCCTGACAAAAGGAGTCAAACGCTAATGGATCATCTCTACGCTCTGCTCGATGCCAACCAGGCCTTCGCCCTCAATGGTCGCGGCACCACCAACCACTGCCCCATGGCGCTGCACGCCCTGCACGAGATGGGGGCCAGCCCCCGGCAGTTGCAGCGCTTCTTTACCCACTGGCAGACCACTCAAGCCCTGCCAAGCGGGGTGGACAACCAGGGCGAAGAGGAGGAGGCCCTGTTCGTGGCACTGCGCCAGCAACTGCTGACCCGATTCGCCGAAGAGGGCTGGCTGCCATGCTTCGAAGAGCTGCTGGCGCAGCGCTTCTCCCCGGCAGGAGGCGCCTTCCATCCCCTCATTCGCTTCGCCTGTGCGCTGGAAAACGGCCACTTAGGGGAGCAGGCGGCGGCGCTGGCCGCCTGGCAATGCAAGGCCCTGATCCTGCCTGCCGGCACGGGGGCCCCTAGCCGGGACGTCACCCGCCTGCTGGCGGGGCTGTTGGCCCATTGGGAGGGGTCACGCTGGGAGGGAGACTGGATCACCGCCCGCCTGCGGCAGGTGGCGGCCAATCCCCGCTGGCCGGACGCGCTGCCGCAAAGCCTCGATAACGGGCAGGATGTGCTGGCACAGCTGGCCGAGGCCGCCCTGCCCCTCTACTGGCAGAGCGGCAACTTCACAGTCTTGCACCTGGTGACCGGCAGCCGGGCCGCCGCCATAGTCGCCCGTCACCTGCCGGATGAGCTGAAAGACGCCTGGCAGAGCCTGATGTGGCAGGCGGTGGCCGCTGCCTATGTCACAGTCGGGGCGCCGGCGCAGCACGCCCAGCACTGGCCGGATACAACCGGGCTGGCTTGGGCGCAGGTGTTGCCGCGGGCGATCGAGAGCCTGGACGACCACGTGATCAAGCTGGTGCACTGCTGCTGGCGGGATCAGGCCCGCTCGCCCCATTATCTGGCGATCGCCGCCCGCGCTGTGGGATTGCTCGGCGCGGCGTCTCCCCTCCCCCAGGGCGCGTCATAGCGCAGACGACAGGTCGCGGCGGATCCTGGATCAGAGTCAGCTCACCCTGCATCCATGGCCTGTACGACGATCAGCCATAAAAAACCCCGGCACAGGGCCGGGGTAGTGAGACTGGCATGAACGTCAGGGCGCCGATCAGGCTTAGCCCTCGGCCAGCAGCGCCAGGGCGGGCTGGGCATTGCCCGGCACCAGACGGTAGGCCTTGTGGTGCTTGACCAGGGTGGCCTTCTTGTCGCCCTGGCTCAGCAGCAGGCCCTGCTTGAAGGCCGCCTGTGCCAACTGTTTTTCATCCCCGCGCACATAGAGGGTAAGAGGCTTCACCAGCTCTCCCCCCTCGATATGGCCCTGATACTCGCTAGCCGAGATGACCAGGCTGGATTGACCCTGGCTCAGCAGCCGCTGTTTGGCGCTCAGCTCGCTGTCGGTAAACACCAGCCAACCCGCGCTCTCCAGCTCGGCGACCAGGGTGGCGAGCCTGGCGCCCAACTGCCCGGGCTCGACCATGGCCCGGCCGTACTGGCAGACGATGAGCGAAAGCAGCCCCTTGAGATCGGCTCCGGCTCCCAGGGTGCGGCCCAGCTGAACCCAGGCTTTCAAATCCTCCATCACCAGGCGGGAGAAGCGCTTCTCCTTGAGGGAGTCCGCCATCCAGGTGCAGAGGAAGTGGCTCTCTTGCGCCGGGGTGCGCTTGCCCGCCTTCTGCTCTGCGGTACGGGCCAGCTCGGCCAGGCTCTGGGTGGCCATGTCGAGCAGGGCCTGATTGTAATCTTGCGGGTTCTTGACTGGCGGGATCATCGCACGTCCTCTGGGTGATCGGTAAACAGCATCAAGGCGCCAACGGCGCCTTGAGTCGGGAGCCAAGGCTCCCCTGCATCATCTTGTCCGCTTACTTCGACTGGCGAGGCTTCTTGGCGGCCGCCAGACGCTTGAGACGCTGGCCCTGCAGCTTGGCCTCGGCCATTACCTGGGCGGCGGCGTTGTCTTCCCGCTGCGGGCGCTTGCCGAAACGGCGGCGCTCCTGCAACTGCTTGATCAGCTCGTCACGGCTGCTCACCTCGTAGCCCGGCACCATGATGCGGCGGATCTTCTGGCCGATCAGCGCCTCGATCTCCAGCAGGGTGCGCTCCTCTTCGCGGCTGACGAAGGAGACGGCCATGCCGCTCTTGCCGGCGCGGCCGGTACGGCCGATACGGTGGACGTAATCCTCCGCCAGGAAGGGCAGATCGTAGTTGACCACATACTGCAGATCCGGGATGTCCAGACCACGGGCGGCCACTTCGGTGGCGACCAGCACCCGTACCTTGCCTTCCATGAACTCGCGCAGGGCACGGCGACGGCTGCCCTGAGCCTTCTCGCCATGGACCACGGCGGACTTGATGCCGTCGAGGTTCAGCTCTTCCACCAGCACGTCACAGCTCTCGCGGGTACTGGCGAACACCAGCACCTGTTGCCAGTTCTGCTTGCCGATGAGCTCGGAGAGCAGCTCGCGCTTGCGCTTCTGCTCCACCGGATAGACGGTGTGGCTGACGGTATCGGCGGTGGAGTTCTGCTTGTTGACGCTGATGATCTGGGGTCTGTCCAGCATCAGGTTGGCCAGCTTCTTCACGGCGTCGGAGAAGGTGGCGGAGAAGAGCAGGTTCTGACGGGTCTTGTTCACAGCCTGCAGGATCTGCTGCACATCGGCACTGAAGCCCATGTCGAGGATGCGATCCGCTTCGTCCAGCACCAGGGTCTCGACACCGGAGAGGCTGAGGTTGCAGGCGGTCAGGTGCTCGAGCAGGCGGCCCGGGGTCGCCACTATGATGTGCGCACCGGCCTTGAGTTTGCGGGCCTGCACGTCCTGCTTGCCACCACCGACCAGGGTCAGCACGCTGATGTCCAGATATTTGGCGAAGTCGTTGATGTTGCTCGCCACCTGGGCGGCCAGCTCGCGGGTCGGGGTCAGGATCAGCACCCGGGCGTTGGAAGGCTGGGCCGGGGCCGGGTTATCCACCAGACGTTGCAGTATGGGCAGCGCAAAGGCCGCCGTCTTGCCGGTCCCGGTCTGGGCGCTGGCCAGCACATCGCTGCCACGGCGTATGGTCGGGATCGCCTGCTGCTGCACAGGGGTCATCTCCTGATAACCGCACTCTGAGACGGCACGCAAAATCTCGGGGGCAAAATCGAACGATTCAAATCTCATAATGGGTTCCTGTGTTCCAGCTGAGCTGTAGTTGGCTTAAGTGGCTTGGGCCGGCGTAGGCGAGGCGTCGGTGCAGACCACCGGTGGCTGCGTCCGACATCAAGTCAGAAAATGAGCCGGAAAATGGCGGGCGCGAAGTGTAACAGATAGGCATCACAAATTCTGCCTCAAATGGCCTGAGTTTTTATCCTGTACACGAGAAAGGTGCCGACAAAGAGAGCCGCATCACTGGCATCGGCCAGCGCAGCCCTGCCCCCATCGGCACCAGAATGTAGGAAACGTTAGACCCTGTTGGCAGCATTTGCCTGAAAATCACGCTGAAACAGACACATGCGAATGGCGGTGCGATATTTGCCATCGATGAAGAACTCCTCTTTCAGCTCCCCCTCCGGCGCGAACCCCAGCGACTGATAAACGTGTCGCGCCTTGGCATTGTCACTGTCGACGATGAAGATAACTTGTGCAGATTCAGCACGTTGAAGGCGACTCCATCGCCTTCAAGGTTGCTGTCTGGCATAGCCCAGCCCCTGATAGGCGGGGGCTATGATGATTGAAACTCGGCGCGGCGGTGGATGCTGCGAATATCCACCAGCTCCACCAGGCCAACATTGGTGCCCTCCACCTCCAGGATGAAACGGCGTTCTTGCTGATCGTGGATGTGCTTGTCATAGAGCTGGGCCAGCTCCACGTAAGCCTCGTAAGGCTCCTCGAACCAGTAACGCATTATGCTGGCGTTGTTGTTGAGCTGATGTACGAATTTCAAATCCTCTCGCTCGAGGGGACGAAGGCTCAGGGTGTCACGACATGGCATAAAGTACCTGCTTGATGGTTGATGGGGCGGCATTGGCGGCCCGCTTGGGCCCGGCCAATGCCATTGGTAAATAAATGGAGAACCGGGGCCAGCCTGCGCTCCCCCGGATATCACTCAGCGAATGCGATTGGTCGGGCGCTTGAACAGCCGGATGGCGATGGCCGCCATGGCGATAACGAACAGACCGAGGGAGGTCACCAGCAGGCACTTGGTCATCAATTCGTGATACTGGACGAACGCTGGCGCCGCCATCACGAACTTGCCCACCAGACTCAGCAGCAGGGCCCAGAGGAAGGCGCTGGCAAAACTGGCCATCACCACCCGGGGCAGATGCAGGCGGGAGACCCCCATCAGCATGGGCGTCAGCACCCTGACGAAGGGCACAAAGCGAGAGGAAAACAGGGCCCAGAAGCCGTAGTTGTGCAGCAGACGCGAGGCCCGTGGCAAACTGCCGTCCGGGATCATCCGCTCCACATGGCCCATAAAGGAGGTGCCGTGCAGCGCATGGCCCTGCAGATAGGCGATCAGGCTGCCGATCCCGGCGGCGAGCGGCATGTAGACAAGGGTCACTTCGGGGCCGAGCACTCCCATCCCCACCAGGCCACCGGCCAGCAGCACCAGACTGTCACCGGGCAGGGGTAAAAACACGAAGCTCGACTCGAGAAAGAGGATCACCACCAGGCAGGTGACGAGCAGGCCCGCCGCCTGCATCTGGATCAATTGGTCAAAATCCTGTTGCCATATGGCAAGCAGCATATCCTGCATCTGGTGACTCCCATCAACGTCAGTGAGCATCCATCCCGGGGGACCCGATGGCCCCGTTGCGGCTGACACTCCCTGTCGCCATCCCCTTTCTCTCCTTGAAGGGGCTCTCGTTATACACCCGCGCAAGTGAACAAAAAATTAATGTCTGGCACAAAGTCAGCAATCAATACAAAAAGCTGAATGGCAGGGCGAGGGTTGGACCAGCACCCCAGCTCGGCGATATGCTCGGCGATATATAAGCTTCAAACCGGCTCACCCTTGGGCTGCCAAGATGAGAAAAAGTCGCTACAGTCAAACGGCGCATCATCACAACCGGCTTCGGGGGAACAAGGCATGCCCACACACACAACCCTTCGCACTACCCTGCCCCTGCTGATCACCCCCTTGCTCAGCCATGGCGCCATGGCTGAAGAGTCGTCACTGATACAAAAACGTGCCAACGCGGTGGTGTCGCTGATGACCTTCACTGTGGTGCCGGACATCACAGCCAGCAACCTCGACATCGGCAGCAACACCAGCACAACGGCATCGTCGGCGCTCAACATGACCCAGATGGGGGGCGGCGCCACCATGAGCGAGAGCTGTCCCCATCTATCTGGAAGGGACCCTGGGCTTTAGCCGCTACGACCCCAAGTTCGTGGTGAGCAACGGCAGCGAGAGTCGCACCCTCCCCACCAAATGGAACAGCCTGACCGCCACCAGCGGCATCGGCTGGGACTCATCCTGCATCAGGACCGCACGGCGGCAACTGGGTATTGCGCCCCATCGGCAACGTCACGCTGGGCACCATGGCCAGCGATCTGCGGATCGGCAACTGGCTGCTGGGCAAGACACAGGCAAGAACCTCGACTTCTCGACGGCGGCAGGCTCAATGTGTACGGCCTGGGGGGCCTGATGCTCGACTATGAACTCTTCTCCAACACAGCAGGATATCGATGTTGAGCTGCGTTACTCCTATCAGCACCTGCAAAGCTTTGGCGGCACCTCGCACAGCGTAACGCGGTCAGGCCGAGGCGGAGAACCTCGGCCTCTACCTGCGTCGCCGGGCTCCACTCTTCACCTGGACCCTGCTGGATCGCCCGCTGCGCTATGTGCTGGAGGGGGCCAGAACCGAATACCTGGGAGAGCAACGAGGCCTGCTCGGCTTCAACAGCCTCAACTCCCTGGGCCTCGGGTTCGAGCTCGACAGCAGCAAGTACGACATCTTCATCACCCGCACCCGGCTGGTGGCCCGTTATATGTTCAGCCACAACACCAGCGGCTACTCCATCGGGCTGGCGATGAGTTTCTAGTCGGATCAAAGGGCTATGTCCCTCGGCTCAGTTAAGTTAGCCCACAACAAGATTCAATATGAGCCGTCCAGAATGCTATCCTGACCTTTCCCATGCTTCAGGAACCATTTCATGCTCATCACAACACTGCTGACCTCTGCACTCGGCTCATTTACTGAAGGGATCTCTTTTCAACACAAAGACTGGGAAGTGGCCTGCGACAACACGCGCACATGCCGAGCAGCTGGTTACAGCGCAAAATTGGGTGGACTATCGGTTCTACTCACCCGAGAGGCTGGCGCCAAGGGCACACTGCATGCCGAGCTTGCCATCGCAGAAGTTGATGAACAGACCCCGGAGGTCCCCGCTGATGGTTTGATCACACTGCGCATCAATGATGAGGTACTCGGCACCGTAAAAGAGCGGACTCCGTTCAGTCAGCTACAAACTGCAGCGCTAGTTCGAGCAATCAAAGGAACTGGCAAGGTGGTATTTGAATGGAGCAAGCACCAGGAACCGCTATCCGGTGCCGGTGCCTATGCCATTTTTCTCAAAATGGATGAGTTCCAAGGCCGTCTCAATACCAGTACAGCCCTGACCAAACAGGGCTCGCTACCCACAACATCCATTCCTCCTGCCTTGGCGGCCCCCGTGATCCACGCCAGCGCCGTAACCGCAGATAACTTCTCCCGCCCGCTCACCCAGCTGGAGCAACAGAGCATAGGTAAGTGGCTGAAACAGCAAGTCGATAAAGACACCTGTCCCATAACCTATGAAGATTCGGAAGGTGGCATGCTCTATCCCCTGAACCAAGAACGAGCCTTGGTCCAGCTACCCTGCTGGCTCGCCGCTTACAACGACGGTTCGGCATTCATTCTGATTGATACGAACCTTGATACCGGCAGTGCGACCCTCATCAACACTGACGCAAATGGTTATGGAATGGGTGAACTGAGTGCCTCACATAAAGGAAGAGGGATAGGAGATTGTTTTTCTTTCGAAAGCTGGGTCTGGGACGGCAAAACCTTCGTGCAGCGCGAGAAAAGCACCACAGGCAGCTGCCGCATGATAGCCCTGGGGGGAACCTGGCACCTACCAACCCTGACCAGCCAGGTGGTCAAAGCACAATGAACAAGGGCGGCCAATGGGCCGCCCTTGTTGTCTCTGACTGTCAGCGAATGGTCGCCATCTTCCTGACGCAGGCCTGCTCCCTGTCATCCACCCGTTTGGCGAACCAGGCGGTGGTAAGGTTGCGGGTGATCTTGGGGCTTTTCAGCTGGATGCCGGGCAGCACGGCGCGGGGTTGGCGCTTGCCCGCCTGCTTGTCGGCCAGGGTAAAGACCCTGTGATAGAGGTCGGTCTGGGCAAAGTCGCTGCTGTCTCCCTTGAGCAGGCTCTGATGGATAGCCTGCTTGCTCATGTTGACGCGGCTGGCGATGCTGTGCACCGCGAGCTCCGTCTTGCCGGGCAGGTCGGAGTCGTAGCGAACGAGATCCCCGTCCAGGGCCAGGGGCTTGCCGCTGACCCGGCTCACCGCGGCCTGGAAGGCGGCGTTGCGGCTGGCATACCAGCCCGCATTGAAGTCGGCGAAACGGTAGAGGGTGTCCGGGTAGTCGGCGGGATAACCGAAGATGTGCTTGGTGCCAAACCAGATGCCGCCCCGGCGAGTAAAGACTTCGTGGCGGATGGACTCCTTGACGGGATAGGGGTAGCCGCGGGCGTTGGCCTCGGCGAAGGCCACGCTCACCTGCATGGGGCCCCCGGTGCGTACCGGGTTGAGGTTGCCAAAGAGCTGCTTGCCCATGGGCACGGCCCCTATCATGTCCTCGAAGATCTCGCTCATCTCCCGCTCGGTGCGAAGGGCATCGATGCGCGCGGCGTAGGATTTGCCCGTGGGGGACTTGATGGAGAGGGCGGTGCGCACCACGAACTCGGGTATGAGCAGCTTGGCGGCCCGGGCGTTGATCTCCTTCCAGGCTATCTTGCCAAGGCCGGGCACCACGGGATCGGCCTGATAGGTGGCCTCCTGCTCCGCCACCGCCAGCACTGAGCAGACATTGTGATCGTTCACCGTCAGCCCCTGGGTGCTGAGCGCCGTCACCACGTCGTTAGCCCAGCCCGGCTTGTCTTGTACCTGGCGCGGCAGGAAGCGCACTATGCGGCTCTTCATGTCCGCAGGCTTGCGCGGCTGCATCGCCTTGGGTTGTTTGGCGATGGCGGCGGCCTCCTCGACAGTAGGAGTAGGGGGTGTCGGTTCACTGGCGCAGCCCGCCAGCACGGCGGCAGCCAGCAGTGCGCAGAGGCGCCAGGGGGAGAAAGACAAAGGGCGAGAGGGGATCATGAGGGCTTCCGATAAAGTGCGGGCCCATCATGTCGGATGACGGGCCCCGAATGCAAACAGGTGGCCATTGTAGTGGATGGTGCGGGCAATCTGAAGGCGGCAGAGCGGCCGGGGCCCAGAGCTGCGGCATCCCCTGGCGTCATCACGCCAGCTCGACCCGGTTGCGCCCCAGGTGTTTGGCCCGGTAGAGCGCGAGATCGGTGCGTTTGACCAGCGCCTCGACCGCCTCCCCCGCCTGGCCTATGCCGACGGCGATGCTCACGGTGAACCTTATCTCCTCGCAGGCGACCAGAGCCTCGGTGGCGGCTCTTATCTGCTCCGCCAGTGCCTGGGCCTTGTCGCTCAACATGCCGGGCAACCAGATGGCGAACTCCTCGCCCCCCAGGCGCGCCACCACCCCATCCGGCGGGCAGTGCTGACACAGCAAGGCGCTGAATTCCTGCAGCACATTGTCACCTATGCCGTGGCCGTAGCGATCGTTGATCTGCTTGAAGTGATCGAGATCCAGCAGCAGCAGCGGCGTCCCCTGATCCACATGGGCCTCCAGCACTGCGCGAAACGCGCGGCGATTGGAGAGACCCGTCAGTTCGTCAGACATGGCAAGCGAGGCCAGCCGGGTCTGGACGCCATACATCTGTTGCACCATCAGCAGCACGCCCCAGGCCGTGGCCAGCATGCCGAGGGTGCGCAGGCTGTCTTCCACCGTGGAGAGCCACCAGGGCTGGAAGTAGGCCTCGTCAACCAGATCTATGGTCCCCGACACCAGCCAGCTCCCCAGACCGGCGCAGAGAAACATGTAGGTCCGGTTCGAGATCTGGGCACACTGCACCACCCAGAACATGAACAGCAGGGTCAGCACATTGATGGCCTCGGCCAGGGCGCCGATGGTGTAGAGGTTATGTTCGGGCAGGCGCTCGAAGCTCGCGGCATCCAGGCCCCCTGTCAGCAGCAACAGGCAGCAGGCTCAGCAGGGCGAGACGGCGACCAGGGGAGAGCGAGAAGAACCTGACGGGGTGTACGGATAACCTGAGGGGAGTCTTCATCATCGTTATGGCTCCAAACCTGCATTGCCTCTATCCCTGGCGGCTGCACCCAGCCGCCAGCACCCAATGAACCGCAAGGCCAATCCTGGCCGCACGGCGCTCGTATTGTGAGCCGATTTTTCCATAAAAAACAATCCCCTCAGCACAGTGCTGAAGGGATCAAGGTACCATTTTCCATAGTGCGCCTCCCTGTTGCCGCCGGCTACCCCCTGGCACAGGCGGTGTGGAGGACGTCCTTCAAGGGGCTGGCCTTACCCTCGACACGCCCGCCCCTCATGCACTCTGGCGCAGGGCGCGGATCTGGGCGGCGCCATTGATCACCGCCTGCAAGGAGGCGTTGACCACATCGCGGCCTATGGCCACCCCGCACATGCGCACTCCGTCGACGCTCAGCAGCACATAGGCGGCGGCGCGTGACTCGGTGCCGGCGCAGAGGGCATGCTCGGAGTAGTCCAGCACGTCAATGTGCATGCCGGTCTGGCGCTCCCAGCCGTTGACCAGGGCGGTGATGGCTCCCTCCCCCTCACCACAGAGCTGCAAGCTGCCGTCCGGGGTCTGCAGCTCGAGGCGCAGTGTCTCCTGGCTGTCGTGACCGAGCTGGAAGCGACCGATGCGATAGCCGTGGGCGGGTTCGAGATAGTGGCGCTCGAACAGGGCGCGGATTTGCTCCGGGTCTACCTCGCTGCTGCTTGCCAGCCTCGGTCTGGACCCGGCGGCTGAAGTCGATCTGCAGCCAGCGCGGCAGTTGCAGGCCGAGGTCGCGCTCCAGCAGATAGGTGACGCCCCCCTTGCCGGACTGGCTGTTGATGCGGATCACCGCCTGGTAGCTGCGGCCAAGGTCTGCAGGGTCGATCGGCAAATAGGCCACATCCCAGTAGGCATCGGGCTTCTCGGCCGCCAGGGATTTGCGAATCGCATCCTGGTGGCTGCCGGAAAACGCCGTGTAGACCAGCTCGCCGGCATAGGGGTGGCGCGGGTGCAGGGCAATCTGGGTGCAGGCCCCCACGGTCGCCACTATGGCATCCATGTCAGCGAGATCCAGCTCGGGATCTATCCCCTGGCTGTAGAGGTTCATGGCCATGGTGACTATGTCCATGTTGCCGGTACGCTCGCCGTTGCCAAGCAGGGTGCCCTCGATGCGATCGGCCCCCGCCAGCACCGCCAACTCGGCGGCGGCCACCCCGCAGCCCCGATCGTTGTGGGTGTGGATGGAGATGCTCACCTCGGGGCGCGCCTTGAGGTGGCGGCAGAACCACTCCACCTGATCCGCGAACACGTTGGGGGTGCTCACCTCGACCGTGGCGGGGAGGTTCAGGATCATGGGGCGGGCAGCGATGCGCCACTCGTCGATGACGGCGTCGCACACCTCTACCGCGAACTCCACCTCTGTGCTGCTAAAACTCTCGGGGGAATACTGGAAACTCCACTCGGTGCCGGGGTTCCTGGCCGCGTATTCCCGCACCCAGCGCGCCCCCTGCACGGCGATGCCCTTGACCCCCTCGCGATCTGTGTTGAACACATAGTTGCGCTGGGTCGGGTTGACCGAGTTGTAGACATGAACGATGGCGCGTTTGGCCCCCTTGAGGGAGTCGAAGGTGCGGGCGATGAGATCTTCCCGGGCCTGCACCAGCACCTGTATGGTGACATCCTCCGGGATGAGATTGCGCTCGATGAGTTCCCGCACGAAGTCAAAGTCCGGCTGGGAGGCGGCGGGGAAGCCGACCTCGATGTGTTTGAAGCCGACATGGGTCATCAGGGCCCACATTTGCAGCTTCTGGGCCACCGTCATGGGCTCGACCAGCGCCTGATTGCCGTCCCGCAAGTCCACGGCGCACCAGAGCGGCGCCCGCGTCATCACCCGGTTGGGCCATTGACGGTCCGCCAGAGCGATGACGGGGGCCGGGCGGTATTTGCGATGATCGAAGCTCATATTCAGATTCCCTTGGCAGATATTGAGGCGCCAGGCGACCGGGCAGGTAACAGAGGGGGCAAGGAGGAGGAGCGGGCTGGCGCGATAACGCTGCCCTGACTGGCGGTGCGGCGGTTACCCCACAGCCGGTTTCCATTGGCCCCTATCGGTGGAAGGGGCCGGCCAGGCTGGCTGGATAAGCTGCTGGCCCTGATCCTCTCGCAACCCTCTGACACTGAATGCTTGCCGGTGCGGACGACCTTGTTTGCTCACGCATGTGATGAGAAACCAGTATAGGGAGGCGTTCGGGGTGAGTGATTGCGAAGATTGTTACCAATGGCACTTAATAGGCAATTTATGATTTCATTTAGTCTATTTAAGGGCGTTTATCACCCTTCATCCTCGCTATTTACGTCACCTCGTGCATGAAGGGCCCATGCGCTCGGGATCCGCCGCCCCCGCCAAAAGAAACACCCCGCCATCGCTGGCGGGGTGTTGGCAGGCTTGCATCCAGGGCCGGAAGAGCCGGCCCTGACTGCGTGCACCTTAGCGGTGCTTGACCTTGTGGTGCAGCTCTTGCACCGAGTTCACGTTGGCGGTGGCATCGACGCTGATGGCCATGCAGGTGGCGAAGGCCGCGTGCAGCGTGGTGGTGTAGGCCACCTTGTGCTGCAGGGCGCCGCGGCGCAGCTGCTTGGAATCCTGAATCGCCTGACGGCCCTCGGCGGTGTTGACTATGTAGGTGTACTCGCCATTCTTGATGCGATCCAGAATGTGCGGACGGCCTTCATGCACCTTGTTCACCAGACGGGGGTTGATGCTCGCCTCACCTAAGGTCACCGCGGTGCCGTGAGTGGCGTCGAGGTCATAACCCAGCTCCAGCAGCTTGGCGGCCAGGTTCACCACCCGCTCCTTGTCGCCGTGGCGCACCGAGAGCAGGGCGCGGCCTTCGCTCGGCACCTGGTGGCCAGCACCCAGCTGCGCCTTGGCATAGGCCTCGGCGAAGCTGCTGCCCACCCCCATCACCTCGCCGGTGGAGCGCATTTCCGGCCCCAGCAGCGGGTCGACACCCGGGAACTTGGCAAAGGGCAGCACCACCTCTTTGACCGAGTAGTAGGGCGGGATGATCTCGGTGGTGAAACCTTGATCCTGCAGGCTCTGACCGGCCATGACGCGGGCGGCAATCTTGGCCAGCGGCGCGCCGGTCGCCTTGGAGACGAAGGGCACTGTCCGGGCGGCACGGGGGTTCACCTCGATGAGGTAGATCTCGTTGTCTTTCACCGCGAACTGGACGTTCATCAAGCCCACCACGCCGAGCTCCAGCGCCAATTTCCGTACCTGCTCGCGCATCTCGTCCTGGATGGCCTTGGACAGGGTGTAGGGCGGCAGAGAGCAGGCGGAGTCACCGGAGTGGATACCGGCCTGCTCGATGTGCTCCATGATGCCACCGATGACCACGTCCACGCCGTCGCAGATGGCGTCCACGTCCACCTCGGTGGCGTCGTCCAGGAAGCGATCCAGCAGTACCGGTGACTCGTTGGAGACGCTCACCGCTTCGGCGAAGTAGCGGCGCAGATCCTGCTCGTCATAGACGATTTCCATGGCGCGACCACCCAGCACGTAGGAGGGGCGAACCACCAGCGGGTAGGTGATGCGGGCGGCTACCTGTACCGCCTGCTCCAGGGCAGTGACGGTGCCGTTTTCCGGCTGCTTGAGGCCGAGGCGCTCGACGGCGGACTGGAAACGCTCGCGGTCTTCGGCGCGGTCGATGGCATCCGGGCTGGTGCCGATGACAGGCACGCCGTTCGCTTCCAGGGCACGGGCAAGCTTGAGTGGGGTCTGGCCGCCATACTGGACGATGACGCCCTTGGGCTGCTCGACCCGCACGATTTCCAGCACATCTTCCAGGGTCACCGGCTCGAAGTAGAGACGGTCGGAGGTGTCGTAATCGGTGGAGACGGTTTCCGGGTTGCAGTTGACCATGATGGTCTCGTAACCGTCTTCGCGCAGGGCCAGGGCCGCGTGCACGCAGCAGTAGTCAAACTCGATGCCCTGACCGATGCGGTTCGGGCCGCCACCGATGATCATGATCTTGTCACGATTGGTTGGGGCCGCCTCGCACTCCTCGTCATAGCTGGAGTACATGTAGGCGGTGTTGGTGGCGAATTCGGCGGCGCAGGTATCGACCCGCTTGTAGACCGGGAAGATGTTGTGACGGGCACGGGCCTTGCGCACCTCGCCCTCGGCCACGCCGAGGATCTTGGCGAGACGTGCGTCGGCGAAGCCCTTGCGCTTCAGGGTGCGCAGGAAGTAGGCATCGAGCCCGGCCATGCCGCGCTCTTTCACCTGCTCTTCCAGCTTCACCAGCTCTTCAATCTGCACCAGGAACCAGGGGTCAATCTTGGTCAGCTTGAAGATGCCGTCCATGGAGAGGCCGGCGCGGAACGCATCGGCTATGTACCAGATACGGTCACAACCGGCATCCTGCAGCTCGTGGCGGATGCGGGTCAGGGAGTCGGGGGCATTGAGGTCCACCATGGGGTCGAAGCCGGTCTTGCCGGTCTCGAGGCTGCGCAGCGCCTTGTGCAGGGACTCCTGGAAGTTGCGGCCAATGGCCATCACTTCGCCCACTGACTTCATCTGGGTGGTGAGACGGTCGTTGGCACCGGCAAACTTCTCGAAGTTGAAGCGCGGGATCTTGGTGACCACGTAGTCAATCGCCGGCTCGAAAGAGGCCGGAGTACGACCGCCGGTGATGTCGTTCATCAGCTCGTCCAGGGTGTAACCTATGGCGAGCTTGGCGGCGATCTTGGCGATGGGGAAACCGGTCGCCTTGGAGGCCAGCGCGGAGGAGCGGGAGACCCGCGGGTTCATCTCGATGATGACCATGCGGCCATCTTTCGGGTTGATGCCGAACTGGACGTTGGAACCGCCGGTCTCGACACCGATCTCGCGCAGCACCGCCATGGAGGCGTTGCGCATCAGCTGGTACTCCTTGTCGGTCAGCGTCTGGGCTGGCGCGACAGTGATGGAGTCACCGGTGTGGATGCCCATGGGGTCGAAGTTTTCGATGGCGCAGACGATGATGCAGTTGTCGTTGCGATCCCGCACCACTTCCATCTCGTACTCTTTCCAGCCGATCAGGGACTCATCGATGAGCAGCTCCTTGGTCGGGGAGAGATCCAGGCCGCGCTCGCAGATCTCGACGAACTCTTCGGTGTTGTAGGCGATGCCGCCACCCGAGCCGCCCATGGTGAAGGAGGGACGGATGATGCAGGGGAAGCCGACCATCTGCTGCACCTTCCACGCCTCTTCCATGTTGTGGGCGATGCCGGCACGGGGGCACTCCAGGCCAATGCTCTTCATGGCGATGTCGAAGCGACGACGATCTTCCGCCTTGTCGATGGCATCGGCGGTGGCACCAATCATCTCCACACCGAACTCCGCCAGCACGCCGTGCTTCTCCAGATCCAGCGCACAGTTGAGCGCGGTCTGGCCGCCCATGGTGGGCAGCACGGCATCCGGACGCTCTTTCTTGATGATCTCGCGCACCACTTCCCAGGTGATGGGCTCGATGTAGGTGGCGTCCGCCATCTCGGGGTCGGTCATGATGGTGGCCGGGTTGGAGTTCACCAGGATGACGCGGTATCCCTCCTCGCGCAGGGCCTTGCAGGCCTGGGCGCCGGAGTAGTCGAATTCGCAGGCCTGACCGATGACGATGGGGCCGGCGCCGAGGATCAGGATGCTCTGTAGGTCGTTACGTTTTGGCATGGCTCTCTTTATCCTCTTAGGCGCGATACTGCTTAATCAATTCAATAAAGTGGTCGAACAGACCGGCACAATCGTGGGGGCCCGGGCTCGCTTCGGGGTGACCCTGGAAGCTGAAGGCCGGACGATCGGTGCGATGTATGCCTTGCAGGGAGCCGTCGAACAGGGAGACGTGAGTGGCACGCAGGCACTCCGGCAGGCTGTTCTCGTCCACCGCAAACCCGTGGTTCTGGGCGGTGATCATCACTGTGTTGTCGTCCAGGCTTTTCACCGGGTGGTTGGCACCGTGGTGGCCGAACTTCATCTTGACCGTCTTGGCGCCGGAGGCCAGACCCAGCAGCTGGTGACCCAGGCAGATGCCAAACACAGGGGTGTTGGTCCCAAGGAAGGTCTTGATGGCCTCGATGGCGTAGTCGCACGGCTCGGGGTCACCGGGGCCGTTGGAGAGGAAGATGCCATCGGGATTCATCGCCAGCACCTCGGCGGCCGGGGTCTTGGCCGGTACCACTGTCAGGCGGCAGCCGCGGTCCACCAGCATGCGCAAGATGTTGCGCTTGACGCCAAAGTCGTAGGCCACCACGTGGTACTTGAGCTCGTCGGCCGCCGGGGTAACGTGCCCCTTGCCGAGCTGCCAGCTGCCTTCGGTCCAGGCGTAGGCGTCAGACACAGTCACTTCCTTGGCCAGATCCATCCCCTTGAGGCCGGGGAAGGCGCGGGCCTGGCTCAGGGCGTGGGCTTCATCGAGCTGCTTGCCGGCCAGGATGCAACCGGCCTGGGCACCTTTTTCGCGCAGGATGCGGGTCAGTTTGCGGGTGTCGATGTCGGCGATGCCAACGATGTTGTGAGACTTGAGGTAATCGGAGAGGGATTGCTGATTGCGGAAATTGGAGGCAAGTATCGGAAGGTCCCGGATGATCAATCCCTGCGCGTGGATTTGACTGGACTCTTCATCTTCGCTGTTGGTGCCGGTGTTGCCTATATGGGGGTAAGTGAGGGTGACTATCTGACGGGAATAAGAGGGATCGGTGAGGATTTCCTGATAGCCCGTCATCGACGTATTGAAAACCACTTCACCAACGGAACATCCCTCGGCGCCTATCGACACGCCTTTGAACACAGTTCCATCTTCCAGCACTAGCAATGCAGTGTGATTCAAGACAACCTCCAGTTATTTAGCTTTAAATTCAGCAATTTACCTGGGTGTTGCGGGTCCGGACGCTGTTTGAAACAGGGCTCAAACCCGGCAGATTTCTGGCAAATTGGGCGCATTCTACTTAAAAACGATCGCATTTCAACGTCTTTTCTCGTTTAAAATGCATCTAAATTCAATAAACAAGCAACATTACCCATTATCTATGCACTAGTGCGCTTTGCAACCCCCTCCCCCAAAAGAAAAGCCAAAACCCGAAACAAAAGCACCCACCCATGCCACCCAACAGACAAAAATCGATATTTTATCGTTAATAAACAGATGAATATGAATTTAAAAAACAAACAACGAAAGCCAAAAAGCGCCGTTTGGCGATAGAAAACTGACCGAGAAAAATAGAAAACGTTTTTCTTTGATTGCATTTTTAGTCTGTTTCGATGGATGTGAAAAAAGCGGACTACAGGGGAGGTTGAGACCCAATCCCGTTACCCTCTGATGACATTTTTGTCGCAGGAGTGTGGCGAAGAAATGGGAAGGGGGAGATTTAGGCAGGTTCACCACAAAAGCGGTGCTTAACGCTTGTTTTTACAAAAACCATAAACAAAACCCCGGCGAGCCGGGGTTTGACAACCTGAACGTAGAGAGGAGAGCCCTGCTCGGGCTCCCGCTGTGTACTATTTGAGATCGAGCACGTCCTGCATGTCGTAGAGACCCGCCCCCTGCTGGCCGAGCCACTTGCCCGCCCGCACGGCGCCATTGGCAAAGGTCAGACGGCTCGAGGCCTTGTGGCTTATCTCCACCCGCTCGCCGATGTCGGCAAACATGACGGTGTGCTCCCCCACCAGATCCCCGGCGCGAATGGTGGCAAAGCCGATGGTGTTGCGATCCCGCTCGCCGGTGATCCCCTCGCGGCCATAGACGGCGCACTCTTTCAAGTCACGTCCGAGGGTCTTGGCCACCACTTCCCCCATGGAGAGCGCGGTGCCGGACGGTGCATCCACCTTGTGCCTGTGGTGCCCCTCGATGATCTCGATGTCGGTGTAATCCCCCATCACCTTGGCGGCCTGCTCCAGCAGCTTGAACACCAGGTTGACGCCGATCGAGTAGTTGGACGCGAAGACGATGCCGATCTGCTTGCCCGCCTCGTGCAGCGCGGCCTTGCCTGCCTCATCAAAGCCGGTGGTGCCTATCACCATCTGCTTGCCATGGGCCAGGGCGAAGGCCAGGTTGGCCAGGGTCACCTCGGGACGGGTGAAGTCGATGATGAGATCAAACTCATCTCGCACCTTGTCCAGGCTGTCGCTGATGATGACCCCAAGTCGGCCCAGGCCATTGAGTTCACCCGCATCCAGGCCTATCACGGCAGAGCCGGGTCGCTCCAGCGCCGCACCCACCACTATGCCCTCGGCGTTGGTGATGGCCTCCAGCAGCACCTTGCCCATACGACCATTACAGCCCATCACGGCCACACGGATCGGATTGTCCATCTCCACCCTCTCATCTCTTTATTATGGAAAGAGACCGTTTTACCAGCCCGCGCCGGCTTTGAAAAGCCTTCCGTGGCCGCTCGCACAGAGCCGCCATATCAACAACAAATAGTTATTAAATCCGAATAATTGACGGATTTAATCAGCACATCAGAATCGCAAGAGAAAAAGTCTTATCCATCTGGACGTCTATCTTGACCAGGTGCCCCCGACTCACTACTGTAAGCCCCCCATAGCGGCAGGATGCCTACCCTGTGTCCGAGCATACTCGGGCCAACACAGGCTGCGACAGGAGGTCATTGTTCAAGTTTCGAGGAACACATGATCCAGACCCAACCCAGTGCCAGAGCCCTGCTGCCCCTTCTGGTCTTTCTTGCTCTCTTCATCGGTACCGGCACCTGGCTGACCCTGCAGGGGGTCGAGTTCGCCTTCTACCAGTTACCCGCCCCCGTGGCCGCCCTGCCCGCCGTCATGCTGGCGCTGATGCTGGGCAAAGAGGGCTTCAACAAGAACCTTGAGACCTTCTTCAAGGGGGTGGGTGACAGCAACATCATGGCCATGTGCCTCATCTATCTGCTGGCGGGCGCCTTCGCCACCGTGGCCAAGGCCACCGGCGGGGTGGATGCCACCGTCGCCCTCGGCCTGTCGCTCATCCCGGGCTGGTTCCTGCTGCCGGGGCTCTTCCTCATCTCCGCCTTCATTGCCACCGCCATGGGCACCTCAATGGGCACCATAGGGGCCGTGGCCCCCGTGGCCCTCGGCGTCGCCCAGGCCACCGGCATAGATCCCGTGCTGATGGCGGGCACCATTCTCTCCGGCGCCATGTTCGGCGATAACCTCTCCATCATCTCGGACACCACCATAGCGGCGACCCGCAGCCAGGGCTGCGAGATGAAGGACAAGTTCCGCGAGAACGTCAAGATTGCCGCCCCCGCCGCCGTGCTGGTGATCCTGCTCTACCTGCTGCTGGGCCTCCACCGGTGAGGCCCCTGCCGCCAACGCCAGCGCGGACCTGCTCAAGGTGATGCCCTATCTGCTGATCCTGGTGCTGGCACTCGGTGGCATGAACGTCTTCGTGGTGCTCGGCCTTGGCATACTGGCCGCCGGTGGCGTAGGCATGATCGGAGGCTATCCCCTCGGCCAGTTCAGCAAGGACATCTACCAGGGCTTCACCAGCATGCAGGAGATCTTCCTGCTCTCCATGCTGATCGGCGGCCTCGGCGCCCTGATGGAGCGCCAGGGTGGGCTGGCCTGGATCAGCGCCCGCATCGCCGCCCTCATCGCGCGCTTCACCCGTCATCATGACGGCGAGCAGAACGAGAAGGCGGCCGAGCTCGGCATCGCCGGCGTGGTAGGGCTGACCAACCTCTGCACCGCCAACAATACGGTGGCCATCATAGTCGCCAGCAAGGTGGCCCGGGATCTGGCGGAGCATCACGGTGTCACCCCCCGCCGCGCCGCCTCCATGCTGGATATCTTCTCCTGCGTGGTGCAGGGCTTGATCCCTTGGGGCGCCCAGGCGCTGCTGCTGGGCTCCATCTTCGCCCTCTCCCCCCTGGCCGTGGTGAGCATGAGCTTCTACCCCATGGCCCTGGCCCTGGCCGCTCTCATCGCAGTGTTCGTGAAGCACCAGATGCGCAAAGCCGCAAGCAATAACATCAGACGCTGGCATGCCGACACATCAACAGGGGCTGCACCGCAGCCCCTGTCTCTTCCCCCTGTAACGTCCAGAGTGAATGTGCTAGAGCGTCAAGCCATCCGCAGCTATCATCAGAGGTTCCCCATGCATACCCAACCCAACCCATGAACGTCAATCCCTGCGCCAGCTCATTCGTCAACGCAGCAAAAATCTGAGTCCAGGCCGAGCAGCAGCAGGCAGCCCAACAGCTGCTGGCCCAGTTCAAGCAGCACCCCGAGATCCTCGCCGCCAAACGCATTGCCCTCTATCTGGCCAATGACGGCGAGCTCGATCCCCTGCCCGCCATTCACTGGCTCTGGAGCCAGCGCAAGGAGGTCTACCTGCCGGTGCTGCACCCCTTCACCCCGGGTCACCTGCTCTTCTTGCGCTACACCGCCACCAGCCCCATGACCCGCAACCGCTATGGCATCGCCGAGCCCGAGCTCGATGTGCAGCAGGTGCTGCCCCACAGCATGCTGGATCTTATCTGCACCCCGCTGGTGGCCTTCGATGCCGAGGGCAACCGGCTCGGCATGGGGGGAGGCTATTACGATCGCACCCTGGCCTGCTGGCACGAACACCAGCTCGGCCCAAGACCGCTGGGGCTCGCCCACGACTGCCAGCAGGTGGAGTCCGTACCCCAGGCGCAGTGGGACGTGCCGCTGCCCCAGATCATCACCCCCGCCCGTTGCTGGCGCTTCTCCTAGCAGTGCTTTGCCCTGCTGCCCCGGCTTTGTGCGCGCCACAGCGCAGAATAAACAGGCAAACGATTTACATCTTGCTTTTTGCCCCGGAACGTGACCGCCATGGTCGCTCTGGGCAGGATGCTTGGATATAATGCGCCCGCTTTTTCCATAAGGATCCATCATGACTCAAGATGAAATGAAGAAGGCGGCCGGTTGGGCTGCGCTCAAATACGTGGTACCCGGCACCATAGTCGGGGTGGGCACCGGCTCTACCGTCAATCACTTCATCGACGCACTGGCGACCATGAAGGACGAGATCAAGGGCGCGGTATCGAGCTCCATCGCCTCCACCGAGCGCCTCAAGGGTTTCGGCATCCCGGTGTTTGATCTCAACGACATCGATGCCCTCTCCGTCTACGTGGATGGTGCCGACGAGATCAACGGGACCCGCGACATGATCAAGGGCGGTGGCGCCGCCCTGACCCGCGAGAAGATAGTCGCCGCCGTGGCCGACCAGTTCATCTGCATCATCGACAACACCAAGACAGTCGAGGTGCTGGGCCAGTTCCCGCTGCCGGTCGAAGTGATCCCCATGGCCCGCGAATACGTGGCCCGCGAGATCCGCGCGCTTGGTGGCAACCCGGTGTGGCGTGAGGGGGTGGTGACCGACAACGGCAACATCATTCTGGACGTCAAGGGCATGGCCATCACAGACGCCAAAGGGCTGGAAGTGCAGCTCAACGCCATCGTCGGCGTGGTCACCAACGGCCTGTTCGCCCACCGCGGCGCCGACGTGGTACTGATCGGTACTCCGGATGGGGTTGTGACCCAATAATCACAGCCTGAATGGACAACGGCGCCTGATGGCGCCGTTTCTATTTATGGCTCAATGGGTTGCACCAGGCAGGCTGCAAAAAACGTTGATAACTTCAAAGAATTTGACTTTCGTCACAAATATTCCCTCTCCCAAACGTTTTTGCTACTTTACGGTTTTCTTCACACCGCAAGCCTGAACGCATTTTCAAACAATAGAGGGAACGTCATGACAGCCAAGTTTTCGCTGGACAAGGATAAGATCAAAGTACTGCTGCTGGAGGGAGTGCATCCCAACACGGTAGAGACCTTTCGGGCAGCCGGATACACCAATGTTGAGTATCTGAAGACCTCACTGTCGGAAGAGGAGCTGATCGAGCGCATTCGTGACGTGCATTTCGTGGGCCTGCGTTCACGCACCCAGATCACCGAGAAGGTGCTGGATGCCGCCGGCAAGCTGGTCGCCATCGGCTGCTTCTGCATCGGCACCAACCAGGTCTCTCTGGATGCCGCCCACGTGCGCGGCATTCCCGTCTTCAACGCCCCCTTCTCCAACACCCGCTCCGTGGCCGAACTGGTGCTGGGGGAGATACTGCTGCTGCTGCGCGGCATCCCCGAGAAGAACGCCAAGTGCCATCGCGGCGTCTGGGAGAAGCTGGCCAACCGCTCGGTGGAAGCCCGCGGCAAGAAGCTCGGCATCATAGGCTACGGCCACATCGGCACCCAGCTTGGCATCATCGCCGAGATGATCGGCATGAAGGTCTACTACTACGACATCGAGAACAAGCTGTCGCTGGGCAACGCCATCCAGGTGCCGAACCTGGTGGAGCTGCTCAACATGTCTGACGTCATCAGCCTGCACGTGCCGGAGACCGCCTCCACCAAGGATCTCATCGGCGCCGAGCAGCTGCGCATGATGAAACCGGGCGCCATCTTCATCAACGCCTCCCGCGGTACCGTAGTGGACATAGATGCCCTGGCCGACGTCATCAAGAGCGGTCACCTCTCCGGCGCCGCCATCGACGTCTTCCCGAGCGAGCCCAAGTCCAACGACGAGGAGTTCCTGACCCCGCTGCGCGGCCTGGACAACGTCATCCTGACCCCCCATATCGGCGGTTCCACCCAGGAAGCCCAGGAGAACATAGGTCTGGAAGTGGCCAACAAGCTGGTCAAATACTCAGACAACGGCTCCACCCTGTCCGCCGTCAACTTCCCGGAAGTCTCACTGCCGGGCCACAAGGGCTCCAGCCGTCTGCTGCACATCCACCGCAACCAGCCGGGCGTGATGAACCAGATCAACCAGATCTTCGCCGACGAGGGGATCAACATCGCCGGTCAGTACCTGCAAACCAGCAGCGAGATCGGCTATGTGGTGATCGACGTGGAGACCGAGCACAGCGAGAAGGCGCTCTCCCGTCTCAAGGAGATCAACGGCACCATACGTGCCCGGATCCTGCACTGATACCCTGAGCCGGTTGCTCGGCCAACAAAAAGCCCGTCTCGATGACGGGCTTTTTTATGTCAGGAGGAAGCTTGCTCTCGCAAGCTACCACCACCCCAGCAGATTGCGGCCAATCAAGGCGCCCCACACCAGGGCATTGAGGGCAAGGGCGATAAAGACGGCGGCGGAGCCGAGATCCTTGGCGCGCCCCGACAGCTCGTGATGCTCTGAGCCGATGCGATCCACCACCGCCTCTATGGCGGAGTTGAGCACCTCGACGATCACCACCAGCCAGCTGATGCAGATGAGCAGCAGGATCTCGTTGAGGGAGTCGCCGAGCCAGCCGGCCAGCGGCATCAGAGCCAAGACAAGCACCAGCTCCTGACGGAAGGCCGCCTCGTTAATCCAGGCCGATTTGAGACCCTTCATGCTGTAACCGGTTGCGTTGATGATGCGGGTGACCCCGGTCGCGCCTGGCTTTGCCACGATAACTACCTCATTTGAAATGGCTTTTAGGCTCACATCCTATCAGAGCCTCCCAAGGTTTCCATCGGGGGAGTTTTGCTTTATTTTATCCCCTTGCATTTTGGCATCCCGCCCCCCTTATTCACTCGAGAATAGAGTCGTATGTCCATTCACACCGATGAATTGCGCACCCGTCGCCTGGAGTCCCTGATCACTCCGAGCGAGCTGGCGCACGCCTTCCCGTTAAACGACACCGTCGCCCAGAATCTGCTGGATGCCCGCCACGATGTAGAAGCCATTCTGGCCGGTGAGGATCAGCGCCTGCTGGTCATCGTCGGCCCCTGCTCCATCCACGATCCGGCCGCCGCCCGCGAATACGCCCAGCGCCTCAACACCCTGCGCGAGCAATACAAGGAGAGCCTGTGCATAGTGATGCGCACCTACTTCGAGAAGCCGCGCACCATAGTCGGCTGGAAGGGGCTTATCAATGATCCGCGCCTCGACGGCAGTTTCGACGTGAATGAAGGGCTGAAGCTGGCCCGCCAGCTGCTGGTGGACATCAACGAGATGGGCATGCCCACCGCCACCGAATTCCTCGACATGGTGACCGGCCAGTACATCAGCGACCTCATCACCTGGGGCGCCATAGGGGCGCGCACCACAGAATCCCAGGTGCACCGCGAGATGGCCTCCGCCCTCTCCTGCCCGGTGGGCTTCAAAAACGGCACAGACGGCAACACCCGCATCGCCATCGATGCGGTGCGCGCCGCCCGCCACAGCCACATCTTCTATTCCCCGGACAAGGACGGCAAGATGACCATCTACCGCACCGCCGGCAACCCCTATGGCCACGTGATCCTCCGTGGCGGCCACAGGCCCAACTACGACACCGCCAGCATAGATGAGGCCTGTGAGGCACTGGCCGACGTGGGCCTGCCCGAGCGCCTGGTGGTGGATTTCAGCCACGGCAACAGCATGAAGGATCACCGTCGCCAACTGCTGGTGGCGCAGGATATCTGCGATCAGCTGCGCCGCGGCCGCACCGGCATCGCCGGCATCATGGCCGAGAGCTTCCTGGTGGAAGGGCGTCAGGACGTGGAGAACGGCTGCGCCGTCACCTTTGGTCAGAGCATCACGGATGCCTGCCTGTCGTGGGAAGACACCGAGACCCTGCTGGCCATGCTGGCCGAAGCGGCCCAGGTGCGGCTTGCCAAGCGGCAGGCCTGAGTGCTGATGACGAACGCCGACTGGCGGATAGTGCCCCTCGACGAGACGCTGCTGGCGCAGTGGGCAACCCTGCGCCAGCAGCTGTGGCCGCACCATGCACTCTCAGCCCATCTGCAGGACGGTGCCGAACTGCTGGCCAATGCCCATCTCAGCACCTTTCTGGTGCTGGATGAGCAGAGCCAGGCGGTGGCCTTTGCCGATGCGGCCCTGCGCCACGATTACGTGAACGGCTGCGAGAGCAGCCCGGTGGTCTATCTGGAAGGGATCTATGTGCAGCCGGCTTCACGCCGGCGCGGGTTGGCCCAGGCGTTGATTGCCCGGGTGGCGCAGTGGGGCCGCGAGCTGGGTTGTCGCGAACTGGCCTCCGATGCCGCCATCGACAACCTCGCCTCACAGCAGCTGCACCAGCGACTCGGCTTTGCCGAAACGGAGCGGGTCGTTTTCTTCAAAAAGGCCCTCGGCTGACGCCAGGGTCTTGTTTGTTTCTCACAGGCTCGGCATAAACCAGGTGCGGCCGGCCGCCTCGATGCGATCCGTCCTTATCTGGAACACCCGCTCCAGCAAGGCTTCGTCGATGACATCGACGCCCCCCTCGCTCACCACCCGCCCCCTTGCAGGCAGAGAATGCGGTCGGCCCAGTCGATGGCCAGATTGATATCGTGGATGGCGAGCACCACCAGCAACCCCTGCCCGGCCAGCTGCTTTTCAGCAGCCGCAGCAGCGCCAGCTGATGATGCAGGTCGAGCCCCGCCAGCGGCTCGTCCAGCAGCAGCACCTTGCCGGTCGGATTGAGGCTCGGCCACACCTGCAGCAGGGTGCGGGCAATCAGCACCCGCTGCTGCTCGCCCCCCGACAATCGGCTGAAGTCCCGGGCGCCAGCAAGCCTCCAGCTCCAGCGCCTCGCACAGCGCCTGATCGCCTCGTTCTGTCTGGCGGGCGCAACCCTCATCGAGCCCCAGGCTCAGTACCTGAAACACCGGAATATGAAACAGCTGGGGCTGGCGCTGGGGCAGCATGGCGCGCCGTTTGGCAAGCTCCGGCCAGCTCAGGTCAGCCAGCACTTCCCCCCCGAGCAGCACTGTGCCCTCGGCGGGCAAAATCCCCGCCAGCGCGCCGAGCAGGGTCGACTTGCCGCTGCCATTGGGGCCGAGCAGCGCCACCAGCTGGCCGCCATGCCAGCGGATATCGAGGGGAGAGAGCCGGTTGGCAATGGCGAGGGCGCGCGCCTCCAGCAACGGGGCGCAGCAGCACGAGCAACAGGCATGGGATCAGCGGGCATCTTGCCTCAACAACGGGTGCTGCGCGCCCCGATGGGCATCTTGCCTCAATAGCAGATAGATAAAGAGCGGCGCCCCGACCGAGGCGGTGATGACGCCAATGGGCAGCTCACCGGCACTAAGGGCCGAGCGCGCCACCAGATCGGCGCCCAGCAGCAGGGCTCCGCCCCCCAGCGCCGAAGCGGGCAGCAGGAAGCGCTGATCGCTGCCGCCGCACAGCCGCAGCAGGTGAGGCACCACCAGGCCGACGAAGCCGATGACACCGCACAGGGACACCGCGACCCCGGTGAGCAGGCAGACCGCCAGCACCAGCCGCACCCGCATCCTGTCCACGTTCATCCCCATCAGCCGAGCCTGGGTCTCCCCCAGCAGCAGCTGTTGCAGCGCCCTGCCCTGCCAGCAGAGCCAGCCGAGGGTCAGCGGCAGCACCAGCCACCACCAGGCGAGCTGCTGGCTGCCATAGGAGAGGCTGCCCATCATCCAGAACATGAATTCCCGCAGGGAGCCGTCGTCGGCAAAGTACATCAGCCAGGTCATGGCCGCATTGGTGAGGATGCCGATAGCCACCCCGAACAGCAGCAGCCGGGTATGGCCGAGCCTGGCCCGGCGCGCCAGGTGGATGAGCAGCATGGTCACCACCAGGGCGCCACCAAAGGCCGCGAGCGACAACCCCCAGCCCGGCAGGTAGACGCCGAGGGACTTGGCCACCGCCATCGCCACCATGGCGGCAAGGCCAGCCCCGCTCGAGACGCCGAGCAGGCCGGGTTCGGCCACAGGGTTGTGCAGCATCACCTGCAGCACGGCCCCGCCACAGGCGAGCGCCGCCCCCGCCAGCAGGGCAAGCAGGGCGCGCGGCAGCCGCAGCTCCAGCAGGATGCGCTGTTCGAGATCGCCAAGGGGCTGCCAGGGCAGCAGCACAAACTCGCCCCAGACGAGGGAGAAGAGAAACAGCAGCAGGGTCAGCAGCGTCAGGCCACAGAGCCAGCGCCGCTGCCAGCGCTGCTGGCGGGCGATAAGGGAGAGGTACAAGGATGATCCCCGACAATAACTAGGCTCCATCCCCAGGCCCTGTCGCAGCGCCGGGGGGAAGCAGGAAAAGGGCATGATAACAGTGGCTTGCCACCCAAGGTCAAGGCTGGTAACGCTTGGCCATCACGCTTATCTCGCCGCTGGCCACCAGATTTTGCAGCGCCACCAGCAAGGGCTGGCGCAGCGACTGGTGAGGTGAGTGCTTGCTCATCCCCAGATAGAGGGTCACCGGCGTGGCGGGGCGATAGTCCGCCTTGCCTATCCGGCTGGCATTTCCTGACTCAGGGCATAGTCCACCTGACAGTCGGTGCCGATCATCAGCGGCAGGTGGCCGCGCTGCACCATGCGCAGCAGCTGATCTTCGGTGGGTACCCCGTGCTTGTCGAGCTGGCCGTCACTGTCGAAGGGCTCAAAGTAGGCGGAGTTGAGCACATAGCCCACCTTCACCCCCTGCAGATCGCGGTATTGGTGGATCCGGCCACCGCCGCCGCTTGCCATAAAACGCGGGCCAGCACTGGTAGTAGGCAGGTTGCAGATAATCGATGAAGGCGCCCGCTCCGGCGGTATAGGCCAGCCCAATCATCAAGTCGACCTGACCGGTCTGCATCTGCTTGAGCGCCCTGCCCCACGGCATCCGCCGCACCTGCAGCAATGCCGCTCACCTGTTGCAACCGGCGCAGGATGTCCATATCCAGCCCCTGCAACCGGCCATCCGCTTGCAGCATGCGAAATGGCGGCCAGACATCGGTGGCCACCGTCAGCGTCGGCGTCGCACGCACCGGCATGGCAAATAACAGTAACAACACTATCCCGCTTGTAACTTGCCCATCCCGTCGCATACCTCGCACGTTGTCTTGATCCTGTGGGTTAAAAATACCCTCCCGCACCACGTATGAAAACCCGTGGTTCAGGGATAAAATGCGCCGGATTTTCAAGGAGAACCTATGAACCCGATTTTCGCCAGCATCGGTCTGCTGCTGTGCAGCAACGTCTTTATGACCTTCGCCTGGTACGCTCACCTCAAGAGCATGAACCATAAACCCTGGATCATTGCCGCGCTGGTGAGCTGGGGTATCGCCCTGTTCGAATATCTGTTACAAGTGCCCGCCAACCGCATCGGCCACACCGTGCTGAGCGTAGGCCAGCTGAAAATCCTGCAAGAGGTGATCACCCTCACCGTATTCGTCCCCTTCTCTATCTTCTATCTCAAAGAAGATCTGAAGTGGGATTACCTCTGGGCAGGGCTCTGCATTCTCGGTGCGGTCTTTTTTGTCTTTCGCGAGAAACTGACCGGCGCCTGAGGCTGTACACTCAATATCATCCCGCTTATGGCATCTCCTTGATCGACGAGGCAAAACAATGGAATTGCGAGACATGCTACAGATCCTGGCCCAGCAGGATGGCTCGGACCTTTATCTCTCAACCGGAGCCCCTCCCTGCGCCAAGTTCAACGGCGCCCTGCGCCCTCTGAACGAGGTGCCGCTCGAGCCTGGCGAGGTGGCCAGGATAGCCGCCGAGCTCATGGACTCGGAGCAGAAGCAGCAGTTCGAGAAGGAGCTGGAGATGAACCTCGCCATCTCCCTGCCCCAGATCGGCCGCTTTCGGGTCAACATCTTCAAGCAGCGCAACGAGGTCTCCCTGGTGGCGCGCAACATCAAGACAGAGATCCCCCGCTTCGAGGACTTGAAGCTTCCCCCGGTGCTGCTCGACACCATCATGGAGAAGCGCGGCCTGGTGCTCTTCGTCGGCGGCACCGGCTCGGGCAAGTCCACCTCGCTCGCGGCCCTCATCGACCATCGCAACCGCAACAGCGGCGGCCACATCATCACCATCGAGGATCCGGTGGAGTTCGTCCATCGCCACCGCAAGAGCATCATCAACCAGCGGGAGGTGGGGGTGGATACCCGCAGCTTCCACGCGGCCCTGAAGAACACCCTGCGCCAGGCGCCGGACGTCATCCTCATCGGTGAAATTCGCGACCGGGAGACCATGGAGCATGCGCTGGCCTTCTCCGAGACCGGGCATCTGGCCATCTCCACCCTGCACGCCAACAACGCCAACCAGGCGCTGGACCGCATCATCAACTTCTTCCCCGAGGAGCGCAGGCCCCAGCTGCTCAACGATCTTGGCAACAACCTCAAGGCCTTCGTCTCCCAGCGGCTGGTGAAGACCACAGACGGCGGCCGCCGGGCGGCGGTGGAGGTCATGCTCGGCACCCACACCATTCGCGATCTCATCAAACGCGGCGAGTTTGGCGGCCTCAAGGAGATCATGGAGAAATCCAGGGCGCTCGGCATGGTCACCTTCGACAGCACCCTGTTCGATCTGGTGGTGGAGGGGGTGATAGACGAAGAAGAGGCGGTCAAGAACGCAGATTCCCAGAACAACCTGCGCCTCAAGATCAAGCTGTGGAGGGAGAAGGGGCAGATAGGCAACAGTGCGGCGGCCAGCGGCTGGAGCCTGGAACCCACCAAGGATGATAACAACGATCTCTTCTAGTCAGACGCCCCCTCCCCCGCTCAGCACCCGGCCGCCCTCGCGGCCGGGTGTTCGATAAGAGCGCGGCAGCCCCCCCTTCGCTCTGCCCTCTGCCCTCTGCCCTCTGCCCTCTGCCCTCTGCCCATCATGCGACCACAAACCGAGCCATCTTCCTGATTGGCAATGGCGCTCGCTCACATAAATGACAAAAAAATCAATTTGAATCCCCTGCTGATTGAAAGCCCTTTCAAACGGGCCTCAAAAGAGGCACCATTGAGGAGGTATATCAATAAAGGGGTATTCAATGTTGTTACAACCAGCCAACACAGCAAGGTCCAGGCAGTTATTGAACGAGACCATGGCGTTGGTGTTAGCCGGGGGGCGAGGCAGTCGGCTCCAGCAGCTGACGGACAGCAGGGCAAAACCGGCCGTTCATTTTGGTGGCAAGTTCCGCATCATCGACTTCGTTCTCTCCAATTGCATCAACTCCGGGATCCGCCGGATCGGCGTGGTCACCCAGTACAAGTCCCACAGTCTGCTGCGTCACCTGCAGTCGGGCTGGTCCTTCCTGCGCTACCAGATGAACGAATTCATCGAGCTGCTGCCGGCCCAGCAGCGCATTGACGAGGTCAGCTGGTATCGCGGTACCGCCGATGCGGTCTACCAGAACATGGACATCATTCGCGAGCACGGCCCCAAATATGTGGTGGTGCTGGCGGGGGATCACATCTACAAGATGGATTACGCCGCCATGCTGCTCGATCACGTCAACCTGGGCAGCCGGGTGACGGTGGCCTGCATAGAGGTGCCGCGCCAGGAGGCCAGCGCCTTTGGCGTGATGGCGGTGGATGAGAGCCGCAAGATCAACGCCTTCGTCGAGAAGCCCGCCGACCCGCCCGCCATGCCGGGCAAACCCGACACAGCGCTGGCCTCCATGGGGGTCTACATCTTCGACGCCGACTACCTCTATCAGCTGCTGGAAGAGGATCTTGCCAACGAGCAGTCCCACCACGACTTTGGCATGGACGTGATCCCGCGGGTGGTCAAGGAGGGCACCGCCTATGCCCATCCGTTCAGCCTCTCCTGCGTCGGCTGCTGCCCGCAAAAGCGCCCCTACTGGCGCGATGTGGGCACTGTGGACTCCTTCTGGGAGGCGAACATGGATCTCGCCTCTGTGACGCCCGAGCTCGACATCTACGATCAGGACTGGCCCATCTGGACCAGCCAGAAGATGACGGCCCCCGCCAAGTTCGTGCAGGATCAGAACGGCCAGCACGGCATGACCATCAACTCCCTGTTCGCCGGCGGCACCATAGTCAGCGGCTCCTTCATCGTGAGCTCCGTGCTGTTCAACAACGTGCGGGTCGACTCCTTCTGCACCCTGGATCAGGCGGTGATCTTCCCCGGGGTCGAGATAGGGGCCGGATGCCGGTTGCGCCGGGTGGTGATCGACAAGGGCTGCCGGTTGCCGGAAGGGCTGGTGGTGGGGGAAAACGCCTGCGAGGATGCCCGCCGCTTCTACCGCTCCGAGCAGGGCATAGTGCTGGTCACCCAGGAGATGCTGGCCAGGCTGTGATGGCCACATCTGCCCGCCCCGCCTATCGGCAACAGACGCAAAGCAAGAGACCCGCCAATGGCGGGTCTCTTGTTGTCAGATGACGCTCTCAGGCGGCAGCGCGTTCAGCGCCGCTGTACCAGGCCGATCCGGCCTGGTTCGCACCACTCGAACATCACCTCCTCGCTCTTGCCGCAGCAACTGCCGCCGCACACCCGGGTCTCCCGCTTGGTGACGCGGCCCTTGCGCATCCAGACACCGAGCATGGCCTCCACCGCATCCTCCGAGGTGTGGAAGTGGCGGGCCAGATCCCGCCGGCTCACCCTCTGCTGCGCCGCCAGATAATCACCCAGCTCTCGCAATATCATGGCGTGACCTCCCCTCGATGGGTCCATTCCCTCTTTTGCGCCGTCACAGGGTCACCACCTTGCGGGCGACTATATCCCCGTGGCGACGACCGAACCACCACAGCAGCGCCAGGGAGAGCCCGTAGCTCAGGGTCCAGAGCAGGCTCTGCTCGGGGTGAGCGGCAAAGGTCGCCAGCTGGTAGAAGAGGGTGGCGCACATGAAGGCCATGTAGTTGCACCAGGCGGCGGTGAACAGGGCCCACTGGCGGCCTGTCTCCCGTACCAGGGCGCCCATGGCGGCGGCACAGGGCATGTAGAGCAGCACGAACAGCAGGTAGGCGAAGGCACCGGCCGCCCCGTCGAAGTGGGTCTGCATGTTGCCATAGGTGGAGGTGTCCACCTCCTGGGCCTCGGCGGCCGCCTGCTGATCTGCCAGCTCCCCGACCTTGAGCCCCATGGGATCGGCGGGATCTATGTCCGCCAGGTTGGCGGGAATGGTGGCCAGCGCCTCCTTCAGGCTCCCGAGCAGGGAGTATTCACTCTCCTCCTCGTCACCGGCGCTGCCGGCGTAGAGGCTGTTGAGGGTGGCCACTACCGCCTCCTTGGCGAAGATGCCGGTGAGGATGCCGACCGTGGCTTGCCAGTTCTCTTCCCGGATCCCGATGGGGTGCAGCACTGGGGTCACCGACTGGCTGATCTTGCTCAGCACAGAGTTTTCCTGATCCTGGTTGCCGAAGCTGCCGTCGGTGCCCAGCGAATTGAGCACGCTCAGCACGGCCACCATCAGCACTATGGTCTTGCCCGCGCCGAAGATGAAGGCCTTGAGTTTTTGCCAGGTGCGCAGCCCCACGTCCACCGGACGGGGCCACTCGTAGTCCGGCATCTCCATCACCATGGAATCGCTCTTGCCCGGCAGCAGGGTGCTGCGCAGAAAGAGCCCGGTGAGCACGGCCACCAGTATGCCGAGCAGGTAGAGGCCGAACACCAGGTTCTGGCCCGATTCGGGGAAGAAGGCCACCGCAAAGAGGGCATAGACAGGCAGCCGGGCGCCGCACGACATAAAGGGCGCCATGGCCGAGGTCATCAGCCTCTCGCGCTCCGACCCCAAAGTGCGGGTCGCCATCACCGCAGGCACTGTGCAGCCAAAGCCCATCAGCATGGGGACGAAGGCCTTGCCGGGCAGGCCGAGGCGGCGCATCAGGGCATCCACCACGAAGGCGGCGCGGGCCAGGTAGCCCGAGCTCTCCAGCACGGCGAGGAACAGGAAGAGGCAGCCCACCACGGGGATGAAGGTCGCCACCGTCTGCAGACCGGCGCCCACGCCGTCCGCCAGCACGGCCCCCAGCCAGTCGGGTGCCGACACCAGCCCCAGCAGGTGATGCACCCCGTCCACGAACAGGGCGCCCCCCAGGATATCGAAGAAGTCGATGAAGGCGCTGCCCACCTTGATGGCGAACATGAACATCAGGTACATCACCAGCAGGAAGAAGGGGATGCCCACCCAGCGGTTGAGCAGCATCCTGTCCAGCCGCTCGCTCTGGGCGACGGTGAGCTTGTCCTGATGGCGGCACGCCTGCTGGCACCAGTGGTGGATGTGGCCGTAGCGCAAGTCAGCCAGTTGCAGATCTATGTCCTGGGCGTGATGGGCGCGGCTCACCACGTTGTCGGCCGCCGCCTGCTGACCCGCCGCCAGGGTCTCCTGCATGACAACGTCCTCCTCCAGCAGACGCAGGGCACGGCCGCGGTCACTGAGGTGGTGGGGGGCGAGCAGGGTCTCAAGCTCGGCGATGTCGGCTTCCAGCGGCTGACCGTAATCGAGCACCAGGGCGGGCTGGGGCTGGCCGATGAACTGGTGGATCTGTTCCTTGAAGGCCGCCACCTGCTGGCGATTGTGGGCCGAGAGCGACACCACTGGGCAACCGAGCGCCTGACCGAGCAGCCCCTCGTCTATGGTGATGCGGCGCTTTTGCAGCAGATCCATCTTGTTGAGCACCACCACCATGGGCAGGCCCAGCTCCCGCAGTTGCAGGGTGAGATAGAGGGAGCGCTCCAGGTTGGCGGCGTCGATGACGTTGAGCAGCAAATCCGGCTGCTGGCCCTGCACGAAGCGGCTGGCGATCTGCTCGTCCAGGCTCGCCTCCTGATTGGCCAGGGAGTAGATACCGGGCAGGTCCACCAGGGTGTAATCCTGCCCCTTGGCGGAAAACTCGCCCATCTTCTTGTCGACGGTGACCCCGCTCCAGTTGCCCACCTGCTGGCGGGCACCGGTCAGGGCGTTGAACAGCGACGTCTTGCCGCTGTTGGGGTTGCCGACCGTTACCAATGCGTAATTCATAGCCGTGCTACCTCTATTGTCTGCTGAACCCGACGAATTCATACCGGCTCGACCTCGATCTGCTGGGCCAGGCTCTTTTGCATGGAGAGGCAGATGCCCTGGCACTGGATCTGGAGCGGGTCCCCCAGGGGAGCCGCCCGCAGATAGAGGATCTCGGTCTGGGGCAAGAGCCCCATCACCATCAGCTTGCGTCGCAAGGTACGGCCAAGATGGTTCATGTTCTTGATGCGAGCACGCTGCCCCGGCGACAACTCTGTGAGTACCATGACGGGCTCCTGAAGTTAAACAAGAATAATTCGCTTTTAGTGGGAGGATTATAAGCTGTGCCCTCAACATTTATTTGCGTAAAATCAAACTCCGCTTAGCTAACCGACAAAGTATTGCCATGAGTCACGACAACAACAGCCGCCTGGTCTACAGCACGGACGGCGGCATGATCAAGGAATCCGCCCCCACCCAGAGCGCCTCCCCCTTCCCCGCCGACGGGGTCGTGCGCATCCGCCGCGAGACCAAGGGACGCAAGGGCGCCGGTGTCATCACCATCCACGGCGTGCCGGCCGACCAGCAGAAAACCATCGCCACCCTGCTCAAGAAGAAGTGCGGTACCGGCGGCGGTCTCAAGGAGGGGATCATCGAGATCCAGGGGGACAAACGGGACCTTATCAAGGCCGAGCTGGAGAAAGCCGGCTTTCAAGTCAAGCTGGTGGGCGGGTGATCCCCTGTTGGCTGACTGACCCCTCCCTTGCCGGATCGATGGTTGAGGGGGCAGGGCGCTCGGCAAGACTTCGAAACCTGGCCAGTTGCTATGGTCGGGTCTATTGAGGTGTAGCCCGGGCCTTGGCACTCCCGGTGTTCCACCTCCCTGGCGAGCACGTCGCCCCCCCCTTTTATCGCCGGGCAATGGGGGAGATAAAAAAGCGGCGGAATGACCCGCCGCTTCCCTACCCGTCTCTTCCTGCTTACGTGTTATCGATATCAAGCCTGTGGTTGCTCAGCATGTAGTCGATCACCTGGGAGGCCGTGCTGCTTTCATCCCCCGTCAGGGAGCCGAAGGTGTGATTCATCAGCACTATATCCTGCGCCACCTGATGGGTGGTGGTGTCCTGCACCTGCAGATGGATCCCGTCCGTCTCCTGCACCATGGAGAGCAGGCTCTTCAGAGAGTCCATCGTCTGGCTGCCATCCTGATCCAGCAGATCACTCAAGTCCAGCCTGTCGCCCTCCCCCTGATTGAAGTCAGCCACATAGTCCAAGGTCACCTTGCCAGCCTCGAGGTCCCCCTGCAGCCAGGCGAACGTGTCGGCGCCACCGCTGCCGTGCAACAGGTCGCTCCCTGCCCTGCCCACCAGGATATCGTTGCCAGCCCCTCCCTGCAGATCGTCGTCCTCCATGGTGCCGATCAGGGTACCGCTGGCGGCGCCACCATAGCCGACCTTGACGCTGCCATCCGCCTCCCCGGCCAGCAGGAAGTCCCCCTCCGAGTAGTGGCCAAGCAGGCGGAGTGCGGCACTCTGGGTACCGTCGCTCACCGTCAGCAAGCCGCTGGTGCCATCGGCACTGGCGCTGTAGCTGAGCCGGGTGTCGGCGCCAAAGATCAGATCGCTCAGCAGCAGTCCGTCCTTCTGCTCCAGGCCGAGGATGGTGCCAAGCGACATGGCATCATCCGCCTCGACCGCCAGGGTGCCCGCCCCGTCACCGTGGAAGGCCACGCTGCCAAGCCGGGCCGCCCCGCCGAAGGCGAGGGTCGCATCGCCGTCGATGGTGGCACTGCCGCCGCCCGTCACATCCCCGAGCAGGCGCAGATCGCCACCGTTGGCCCACAGGTGTCCGCTGTTATCCAGCGCGCTGGTCACCGTCATGCCCCCCGCCCCCGTCGCTGCCAGGGTACCGCTGTTTTCGATGACGTTGTTGCCGCTATCCAGCAGCAGGGCATGCAGGCCGTTGGCCAGGATAAGGCCCGCATTCGCCAGCATCAGCTGCCCGCCACCCAGCTGGCCGGCGCCCGAGATGGTGTTGTTCTCGTTCACCAGGCGTGATTGCGGCGTGCTGCCGACGATCAGGTTGGTCGGGCTGTCGGACAGCACCACCTGACCACCGCCGCGCAGAGTGAGGTGCTCGACCAGCACCTCCAGGCGGGTGTCCCGTCCCTGTGAGTCGAGCACCAGGCTGCCGCTGTTGTCGAGGAAGCCCCCCAGCGGCAGCATGGCGCCATCGTGCAGTATCATGGTGCCGCTGTTGCTCATCTCGGGGGCCAGGTCGAACACGAAGTTCGCCGCCCCCAGCGCCCCGGCATCCACCCCGCGCAAGGTGATGCTGGAGTCCGGGCCCAGGGTGATGACGGCATTACCCTGACCATCGCCTGCGATCTGCAGGCTGGCGAAGTCCAGGCCTGCGCCGAATCCGATCAGATCCAGCCGGTCGGCCGCCACATCGAAGCCATAGACCTGGTTGTGGGCTATGGGCTGGGCGAACACAAAGGTATCGGCACCGGACGAGCCGCTGAGGTTGTCATCCTGGGACAACGCAAAGATCGGCGAGCCGGGGGCGTAGGCCTCCACGTTGTCTCGTACCAGCATGCTACCCGTTGAGCCGTCGACGTTGATCCACGTCATCGCCACCGGTAGCACTATTGCGCCGCTGAAGTCGGTTGCTGTGGTCACAGTCAAGCGACTCGGGTCGTCGGTGACTACCGTCCAGGTGCCATCGCCGTTATCGCTACCCTCACTTAAGCTCCAGCCCACTGGCATGCCGGCAACCGTTACGGTGACAGTGCCGATGTAGTCGGCCAGGTCGGTCAGGGCAAGATTAATAGGCTCCCCAGCAATACCGGCAGGTGCAGCGGCGCTGGCATCGTTCGTGAAGTTTCCCGCCCCTAAGTTGCCAAACCCGACACCATTGAGCGTCATGATGTGCTCAACAACCATATCGCTGGTATCCGCGTTGGGAGCTGTGTTGTCGAGAATGTTCACCGTATAGATGCCGGCATTGGCGGTGCCGGTGAGATCCGAATAAATGATAAATGTGTAGTTCCCGGTTGCGGGGAAGTTAGCGGTTGCTGCCGCGATGATAGTTGCGATAGTTCCGCTGCTTCCATCGCCAGTAAGTGTTGCGGTAACCCGTGCCGCGTTGTTAATCGCTATTTCGATAACCTCGGTACCCGCTGCAATGACAGGATTCTCCGCTGTAATGGTCTGGAATGATCCATTAGCAATATTGGTACCACTGACTACCACTGCAACTTGGTCATGGGCCACATTGAAGTTGGAAACAGTGGCTACTGTGTTGTGGCTATTGGATATCGACGCATGGTTGAAGACCATCTTGTCGGCAACAGAGTCGCTCCCCAGATTCACCGTCCAGCTACGCGCTGTGGTTCCCGCGTTGATGGTGACCGAGTCGCTGCCCAGCCCCACATTGATGGTGTCGCCTGCACTGCTGGAGGTGACCTGATCGCTATTCACGGAGCCCGTCAGGGTAACGGCCGTGCTGCTGCTGTTGCTCAGACTCCAACCATTCGGACCCGATGCACTGGCAACACTGACATTGAAGCCGCTGGCATTGATCGAGGCCGTACCGGCGTTGCTGGTCGAGGCACTGGCCGTGAAGGCAGCCGCCGCCGTCGCGGTCGCAGTGGCTCCCGACGACACGCTCAGGACATCGGCTCCGCCATTGCCAAGATCGCTGATGCTGTCGCTGCCGGCAGCAACGTTGAATGTATCCATGCCTCCACCGCCGGTAAGGGCATCGTTGCCAGCGCCTCCCGTGAGGTTGTCGGCGCCGGCCGAGCCGGTGATGACGAAACCTTCGCTCTGGTTGCTGAGGTCCAGCGTCGCGCCCCCGGCGACCGTGATCGTCACACTCTCGACATTGACGATCTGCGCATCGCTGCTGCTGGTGAAGTTGGCTGCGACCTGCAGGGTGTCAGTGTCACCGCCACCATCGATCAGGAAATCGCTTTGATCAGCTGCGATTGTATTCGTCCCGGATCCGCCGATGATGAAATCACGGCCCGCGCCACCGTTCAGGGCCACCCCGTCGTCACCACGGGTTTCGATCAAAATATCGTCCCCACCGGTGCCGGTAAGCACGGCATTGTTGCTGCTGCGTGTGACGGTAACCGTTGTAGCACCTGACTGTAGCGAACCATCACTGGTGGTATAAGTGAAGGAACCGCTCCCACCGCTGCCAAGACCGGAAGTGAATACGACTGTGGTGCCCGCAGTGGATGTGACATCCATGCTTGTACCATCTGTGGCCGTTGCGACATTTAGCGCGGCACCTTCAGGATCGCTGTCGTTGGCAACCAGCCACGCGTCTTGCAAGGTGACACCTACATCCGACGGCCCGTTGATGATCACCTTGTCCGCAACGCCTGCCGGAGCATCATTTACCGCAGCGACATTAACCGTAACGCTGCCACTGGATAGTAGCGCCCCACCGATGCCCTGCCCCCCCGCATTGCCATCGCTGAACGAGTAATTGATTGTCGCCGTGGCCGGTGGCGCATCACTGCTGTTCACATAGGCAATGTTCTGCAGCACGCTGTCGGCGCGCGCACTGGTGGCGTTGCCATTGAAGGTGATGACGAGTGTGCCGCTCACTTGCGTGTAGGTACCGACAGTGGTGCCGCTGTATACCACGTTGCCGCCACTTAGCGAAAGCAGGCCGCTACCGCTGAATACATCCTCCGCGTTCGCACCGCCGTTGCGCGCCAGCGTGAGCGTCGCCCCCGCGTAGTTGTTGGCAGCATCAAGCTCGCCGTCGCTGACCTCGGCACTGGGATTGAGCACGACGGCGGCGCTGCCCTCGATGTAGGTCGGATTCGGTGTACTGAATGCGATATTGACGTCATCGACTCTGAAGAAATCATCAGTACCTGTGGTATCCCAATCACCTTCAGTCCGGAAACGGATTTGTGAGTGCGCACCGATCTGCGAGGCGCTCAGTGCCTGTGTAAAGCTGCCGGCGCCGTCTGCCATCACACCTGAAATTGTGCCAAGCACGTCCCATGCACTTCCGTTCCAAGCCTCAACAACAACATTTTCGCCGCTGTCCATCCCTTCTGAATAACTGAAGGTCAGCGTGGCCGACGACGCACCTGTCAGGTCGGCGGCACGAGTAAGTGTCTCACCGTTATCGATGTCACCATCAAAGTCCAGGAGTCCGCCAGTGATCTGAATTTCGCCACTGTTGGCGTTTCCGTCATCGCCGCTCTCGACCCAGTTGCCGCTCCAACTCGCAGTGCCGTCGTTATTGCCGTAGTTCGCGGAACCGAACTCGTCACGAACATTGGCAGCAGTGGGTGCTTGGGCTGGGAGTGTCAACACTGGAGCGTCGTTGACCGCGACCAACGCACTGTCGCTGGTGACCAGCAACTCATAGTTGCCGCCGGTGGTACTACTGACGCTAACGGCATTATCGGTAAGCGCAGCAAACGAGCTGGAAACACCACTCGAGGCCCCCACTGCGATAGTGATAGTGGCGCTGTTGGATAGGGTGATGACCAGATCGCTGCCAGTCACAGCATGATTCACATGAGCAGTAATGGTGGCAGTACCTGGAGTACCACCAGCGATTGCATCATCGAGGGTCACCGTGGTGGTGTCCGTGGTGTCGGCGATCTGCGCCGTGGCGCTGGCAGTGCCGATCACCAGGCTCTCGAAGTTGCCGCCGCTGGCGCCGGTGATGGTGGCGCTCAGGCTGTCGGCGTCCAGGTAGACGTCGCTGTCC
>NZ_JBJSWH010000011.1:0-76162 GCF_046087985.1 Aeromonas ichthyocola | reverse complement strand
TGTCGGCAGCGGGCCAAAAAGGAATACGTCCATGCCCATCGAGGTGAAACCGGCTGTGAGCGCGGGTTCAAGCATATAGCCCGACAGGCGCGTATCCTTGCCGATCACGACACGATGGCGGTGGTCACCGCGACGAAAGACACGGCCAGCCGCCATGCCGACGCGCAAGGCGGTTTCCGCCGTCATCGCGCCTTCGTTGGCTTTGCCACGAATACCGTCTGTGCCGAAATATTTGCGCACCATAAGGTCGATTATCCTGTCGTCGGGTCGCCCTCAAAGGGGACATGCCTGCTGAACCGCGAATATAGAGAAATATCCCGAATGTGCAGTTAACGAATTCTTGCGGTTTCTTTCAGCGCCGCCAATACCGCCAGCCCGTCGCGCAAGGGGCGCGGCTCGTGTGTGCGGATGAAGTCAGCTCCACCTGCGGCGGCGGCAAGCTCTGCAGCGAGTGTCGCGGCCCCGACATCCCCCGGACCACGGCCTGTGAGCGCGCGCAGAAAGGATTTGCGCGAAACAGACAGAAGCACCGGCAAATCGAAGCGCAGCCGCAATTCATCGAACCGCGCCAGCACCGAGAGCGAGGTTTCGGGAGCAGCCCCCAGAAAAAACCCCATGCCGGGATCAAGGACAAGGCGGTTGCGTTTGATACCGGCACCCGTCAGCGCCGCGATGCGCGCGTCAAAGAACGCCGCAATGTGATCCATGATGTCGCCAGCGGGTGCCTCGCGCCGATCTGCCTGCCCGTCTTGCACCGAATGCATAACGACGAGTTTGGCAGATGATTTCGCCAATTGCGGATAGAACGCAGCGTCTGGAAAACCGCGAATATCATTGAGATAGGCCACACCACGCGACAAGGCATAGGCTTGCGTCGCGGGTTGATAACTGTCGAGCGAGACGGGAATGCCATCTGCCTTGAGCGCGTCCAGCACCGGCGCGATACGCGCGATTTCTGTGTCGGACGAAACAGGCGCGGCGTCGGGATTGCTGGATGCCGGACCGAGGTCGATCACATCTGCCCCCTCGGCCATCAGCTTACGCGCCTGCGCAATGGCTGCGTCTGGCGCCAGATACCGGCCTCCATCGGAGAAACTGTCCGAGGTTATGTTGACGATGCCGAAAATGATGAGCGATTTATTCATGGGGGCTTCTATAATAATAATAATCGAGCATGAGTCTCATACGGATGCTCGGGTCGAAAGGGAATCCCCAGGCGAGTAACCTGTTTGCGGTGATCCATTAGCTGCAGGAGCAGAAGAGCATACCATACATCTGGAAGCAAAGCCAGGAAAGCGGCCTATGGAGCTGTGCGGCAGCGCTCAGTAGGCAATTTTTCAAAATATTGTTAAGCCTTTTCTGAGCATGGTATTTTTCATGGTATTACCAATTAGCAGGAAAATAAGCCATTGAATATAAAAGATAAAAATGTCTTGTTTACAATAGAGAACGCAATAGCCTCTGGAATTAAGGCTAGAGCGACAACAATACCTGCAAGTAAATCACCGCGGATATTAGAGAGCCATTCGAGTTTCATTTTTTCAAACATGATTAAACCTTGTAATAAGCAAACAGCAACGCAAATATCTATCGCGCTAAGATGCAAAGTTTGCAGTGCTGGCTACGACAATTTAATGACATTACTGAGTTTTAGTGAGTTATTTTTGGCGGAAAAAAGCGCCTACCGCTATTGCGGCAGTTGGTGCAGCCATCTGCAAATTGGATGACTATAGAGGAGGGGGAGGCTAGGGTGGACTAATTCGCAAAATATGTGCCTTCATGCAGCGATAAATAAAAACAACTTCGAATTATCGCATCGATGCCCATGCAGGTCAACGGTTCATGTTTACTAAAGAACCAGTAATAAAAGCCCAGATGAATTGGTCATGGGTTTTGTAGTCGGCACTTTCATTATTGACATCTCATTATTGGCATGCAATTATTTTAATATGTTAAATTCTTAATGTGTTAAATTCTTAATGTGTTGCACCGGCGGGGTATTTCAGTGGATTTGATTCAGTTCTTAAAATGCCTTTCAGACCTTAATAGGCTCACCTGCCTTTGCTTGATCCAAAGAGCGGGGGAGGCGTGTGTGTGTGAGATCCAGGTTGCACTAAATCAAGAGCAACCAAAGGTGTCGCAATATTTAGCGCAATTACGCAAGTGTGGAATTTTGCAAAGTGAGCGACGCGGAAAGTGGGTGTATTACCGCTTTTCTGCTGACTTGCCGAATTGGGCACTCAAGGTCATCACTTGCTCAATTGAAAATAATCCAGCGCTATTTGCCGATGCAATAGCTCTGTTTGACAGTATTCATAGCCGCAATGCTTGCGATAACGAGAGCAATAACAATGCAGACAAATAATCAGTTAGAAAACCTTATTACTGAGCAGATTAGCGTGCCTCACCAGGAACATTTTTCTAGCCTAGACTCTAGGCATCCACCGCGTATTTTGCTGTTATACGGCTCATTGCGCCAGCGTTCATTCAGTCGTTTGGTTGTTGAAGAAAGCGCAAGATTGCTCAAACACATGGGCGCCGAGGTGCGTATTTTTAATCCTGAAGGTTTACCGCAGCCTGACACTGCAGATGAATCGCATCCGAAGGTGCAAGAATTACGTGATTTAATGGTGTGGTCGGAAGGTCAAGTCTGGTGTTCGCCTGAACGACATGGTGCGATGACAGGCATTTTCAAAAGCCAAATCGACTGGATACCACTTAGCCTCGGTGCTGTGCGACCCACACAAGGGAAAACCTTAGCTGTAATGCAGGTCTGTGGCGGTTCTCAATCTTTTAATGTGGTTAATCAGCTCCGGGTATTGGGTCGCTGGATGCGGATGTTCACCATCCCAAACCAATCATCGGTTGCCAAAGCCTATCTAGAGTTCGATGAAAATAATCGTATGAAACCCTCGCCTTACTACAACCGCATTGTTGATGTTATGGAGGAGCTGGTGAAGTTCACTTTGCTATTGCGCAACAATGCACCTTACCTGACTGATCGTTATTCAGAGCGTGTCGAAAGTGCAGATGAACTCAGTCAACGCGTCAATCAACGCTCGATTTAAGGATATTATGATGACAACAGTTAAATCAGAAAATGCACCAAGCACCTCTGAGGGCATGGGGTTATTTGAGCGCTACCTTACTCTTTGGGTAGCTTTGGCTATTCTTGCTGGCGTTTTGCTAGGACAGTTTGCGCCAGTGATTCCACAAACCTTATCGCGCTTTGAATATGCACAAGTATCAATACCGGTGGCTGTACTGATTTGGGCAATGATTTTCCCGATGATGTTACAAATCGACTTTAGCTCTATTAAAAACGTCGGAAAGCAACCTAAAGGACTGGTGATTACCACTACTGTAAACTGGCTGATCAAACCTTTTACTATGTTTGCAATAGCCTGGTTTTTCTTCATGGTGGTTTTTGAACCATTGCTACCTGCTGCCATAGCCAGCGAATATTTAGCCGGTGCCATCTTATTAGGTGCCGCACCTTGCACGGCCATGGTATTTGTGTGGAGCTATCTAACCCGAGGTGATGCCGCTTATACCTTGGTGCAGATCGCCGTGAATGACTTGATTATGTTGGTTGCTTTTGCCCCTATCGTGGTTTTACTGCTTGGCATCTCTAACATTCAGGTGCCTTGGGACACAGTATTGTTGTCGGTGCTGCTGTATATCGTTATACCCCTAGCAGCCGGTTATTGGGTGCGAAATAGGGTTATTAAACACCGAGGTTTGGCGTGGTTTAACGATGTGTTTCTGAAGCGTGTTTCTTCGATTACACCTGTTGGATTGATCATAACCTTGGTGCTGTTATTTGCGTTTCAAGGCGATGTCATTATTGCTAATCCACTGCATATTGTACTGATTGCTATCCCACTTATTATCCAAACAGTATTGGTATTTGCTATTGCTTACGGCTGGGCTAAAGCGTGGCGTATTCCTCATAATGTGGCCGCCCCGGCTGGAATGATTGCGGCTAGTAACTTTTTTGAGTTAGCGGTGGCGGTTGCCATTGCTCTGTTCGGACTGCAATCAGGTGCAGCATTGGCCACCGTCGTCGGCGTGCTAGTTGAGGTTCCTTTAATGCTTGCGCTGGTGCGTTTTGCGAATAAAACACGTCATCATTTTCCGGCTGTTGCCGTAACTGATCAACCTTCTTAAAGGACATATTATGCTGGTTATTTATCATAATCCCGAATGCGGCACTTCACGCAATGTACTTAAAATTATTCAGGACGCTGGCTACTCACCGATAGTGATTGAGTACCTAAAAGATGGTTGGACACGTGCGCAGCTGCTTGGGTTATTTGCTGCCGCCAACTTAACCCCCCAACAGGCCTTGCGGACCACTAAATCGCCTGCCGCCGAGCTGGGTTTGCTGGCCGATAATGTTTCTGATCAAGCAATTCTTGAGGCGATGATAAAGCATCCAATATTGGTCAATCGCCCGATTGTTTGCAGCCCTCAAGGTGTAAAGCTTTGTCGACCCAGCGAAGTGGTGCTCGATTTGCTTGAGAGCTGGCCAAAGGGCCCTTACTACAAAGAAGATAGCGAGCAAATACTCAACGCAGACGGCACACGTACCAGCCCAGTCCAATAGTTTAAGGCTCAATCAGATGAACATACTTATTTTTTTAGGAAGCGTTCGACAAAGCACGCCGCCGGCTCCAGCCCGTCTTGGTGAACGTGTTGCTTTATCGTGCAAGCAACATATTGAGCGTCAACTTTCAGCGCTTCAAGTTGAAGTAATTGACCCTCTTGATTTTGAGTTAGGACCTATCTTCAAGCCGCATTTTTCCTACACAAACACAGACGTTCCATTATCACTGCAAATATTGGCTGAGAAAATTGAGAAGGCAGATGGTTATGTGATGGTCAGTCCTGAGTACAACCACTCAATGAGCCCTGCGTTAGCCAACTTATTGAACCACTTTGGTAGCTCATTATTTTCTTATAAGCCTTCAATGATTGTGACCTACTCCGCAGGTCAATGGGGCGGGGCAAGAGCCGCTGTTAATATGCGCACCTTCTTATCAGAGCTTGGCTGTCTTCCTGTTTCAGCAATGATCCATATTCCTAAGGCGCAAGAAGTGCTAAACGAAAATGGAGATTTTAGCAGTGAAGTCAACCCGAAAAAATGGGCAGGCTATTACCAAAGATCATTTAGCCAGTTGCACTGGTGGGCAATGGCCGCCAAGCGCCACCATGCTAGTAAAGAGGGTGAGCAACGTCCGGTGGCCTTCAAACGAAATCCTGCGCAACGAAATGCACCCTGAAATGACACATCATTGCGTTTTGAGTGCTTGGGATAGGCATGAACAAGAGTTGCGGATTTTTTTATTAAAAAAAATAGCAGACCCTTATGAAGTTGATGATTTACTTCAGGAATTATTTTTAAAGCTCATTACTCAAAGTTAGTTGAAGTTTTCTAAATAGACCGCCACATAACAAGGCGTTTAAACAAAACAAAAAACAGTGGGTTACGTTTCGCTTCGCTACACATTTTAACCCATTACTTTTGTCCGCTTAACGCGGCATTATGTGAAAAGCAACCATCACGAATGGAAAAATAATTAGCATGCCTAAAGATATGGACGACTTCTTAGATTTCATACGTAATGAATTGGGTGAGGGCACTTGGGTTCCGCTTTATAAAAACCTAAATAATGACGATAAATCTGAGGATGGCTCGCTATACTCCTGCTTGGTTTCACCAGAAAATACCAAAAAAGCAATGGAAGGCTATGGGTGGGATTTACTCCCTGGTAGTGGAGGCCCGTCAATAGTATGGAGTGGCAAAGATAATATCTGGTATGAGCCAAATAGTTCCGAATATCTACCGCTTGTTATCTATAGAGATTTTCATGGTACAAGAAAGCCGTACAGAGAAATATTACAAGAATTAGTATTATACCTCGAGCTTTACCATGACACGGTTAATCATAAATATGTTGTTGATGATGACAATGGAACTGAAATTCAGGTTGTCAGGTATTCAGATGATGAAATTCTTATAAGAAAATCATTCTTGAAAGCATTTATGTCTGCTAGGCAAATGAGCCTGCTGTTATTTTTTGAGAATTCGCGCCACAAAGTTACAAGTGAACGGTTTCCGGATGAGCATGTGAATGATCCTTTCGTTTCATACACTCGGTTTTGGGATAGCTCGTACGTAGAGGGCTATAGCACTTTTACTAGAGTGCTAGGAAAAAAACTTTTCAATTGCTCCCCAAGAAAAGAAGAGTACTACAGCCCATTCAATGTAGAGAAGAGCTATGAATCATTCATTATCGAAGGAGATGCCCATGATCATCATCTCCACTCCTGTGATCCTTCTTTGTTAGCCGACTATTTCGGAAAAAATAAAGGTGCGCCTCATTATTTAACTCCGGTTTACTTCGATAAAGCAGTGCTTCAAAAGTATTTTGGGTCTTCATCAGAGTATGAGGTACAAGATAGTGCAATCCATAAGCATGGGTATTGGAGGTTGCGCTTTGACAATAACTCGCCGGGACACGTTTGTGTTTTTTTAGGTGATCTTGGCCGAGATATACCTCACTCCGAGCAGATTTACTGGAAAAGCTTTAATCTTGCTCCAGAAGGGCGAGCTATGAGTGGTACCTATTTTAAAAGAAGTATGCTCGGAGCATTTGCTGATGCGGAAAGCCCAGATTTGGTTTTCAAATCATATTTTGAAAGGTTTCAGAATCATTGGATAAAAGATAAAGGCTGGCCACTTTTTTTGCCGCTTGCCGAAGCTGATGCACACTGCTTAAAAACGCTGCATTCCTTAACTAAAAATGAACAGTCAGAATTTGATGCACAGATACTATCACTGGTAAAAGTTACAATTGACTCCATTAATATTAAAGAGCTTAAAAAGCATGTTTCTATTGATGAAAGTGGATCTATTAAGCTACTTGCAGAGTTTCTAAATAATGGTGGTGTGAGATTTGACGCAGCAACCTTCTTGGGAGGGTTACAAGGCGTTCGATCGACAGGTGTAGCACATAGGCGTGGTTCAAATTATGAAAAAACGATTGCACGCCTTGGAATAAAGGACGACGAGTTAATCAAAGCGTTTGATAGTATTCTTGAACAAATGACAGACTTGTTAATTGAGGTTGAGAAAGCCTTTCTAGCGCAGGAGGTTGACAGTGAAGAGCTCACATAACAAAGCGCTGCTGCCGGACAAATTTTCCGCTGCGCTCCAAATTTGCCGCAGAGCGCGGCGTTACGGGTTTTAGAAGTGCTGCTCTACATCCATGCTGTTGTGGAGTATGCGGATCACAACAATCTTGGATTCAGTGCCGGCTCGGTAAAAAATGATATGGCTACCTTGGCTAAGCTTTTTGTATCCTGGTTTTATATCTTCTGCATCGCGGCCAATCTCCGGCTGTCGAGCAAGGAGCCTGAAAGCATCGTCAAATTGCTTGAGGTATTAGTCGCGCTGACGTCTCCCCCACCTCTCAGTGGTAAAGCGGCCAATATCAATTACGTCTTTTCGGGCGCATCACTCAAAATCGCGTGACCAGAATAATTTCTCCTTCGATCGGTCTGCTTATTATTACAAATGAACAGGTTGTAAAGATAACGACCGTATATGTGACAGGTGCAAGATGCTGATTGGCTACATGCGGGTGTCGAAGGCGGACGGCTCCCAAGCAACCGATTTGCAGCGCGACGCGCTGATCGCCGCCGATGTCGATCCGCTGCATCTCTACGAAGATCAGGCATCTGGCAAGCGCGAAGACCGCCCCGGCTTGGTGGCCTGCCTGAAGGCATTGCGGCCGGGAGATACGCTGGTCGTGTGGAAACTGGATCGGCTCGGGCGCGACCTGCGGCATCTAATCAATACCGTGCACGACCTGACCGGGCGCGGTATCGGCCTGAAGGTGCTGACCGGGCACGGGGCGGCCATCGACACCACAACCGCCGCCGGCAAACTGGTCTTCGGCATTTTTGCTGCGCTGGCCGAGTTCGAGCGCGAATTGATCGCCGAGCGCACGATTGCCGGTCTGGCATCGGCGCGGGCACGCGGCCGAAAAGGCGGCCGGCCGTTCAAGATGACCGCCGCCAAGCTGCGGCTGGCGATGGCGGCGATGGGGCAGCCTGAAACCAAGGTCGGCGATCTCTGTCAGGAACTCGGCATCACGCGGCAGACGCTCTACAGACACATTTCCCCAAAAGGCGAATTGCGCCCAGATGGGACGAAACTACTCAACCGTATCTGAGCGGTCGGCATCAACCTGACGGCGGCGAATCGCAAGTGTTTTGTTCGGCGCTGGTTTCGGTCGCGGCCTTGGCGCGTGCCTGGAAGCGCTGATAGCACTCCAGTCCGCAGAAGTGCTCGACGTACTCCACGCCTTCCGGGGTAAAGGCGGCATCGAGCGGGATTTCCTTGCAGCACACGCAGCAACTGGTGGCAGTCGGATCATTTGCATTCATGGTGGCACCCCTCCATTGACTGACAAAGGCGGCGAATGCCGCCGCCGGCATTGGCTTGGCGAACAGGAAGCCTTGTCCCGTATCGCACGCCGCTTGCCGCAACAGTGCGAGACTGGTCGGCGTTTCCACGCCCTCGGCCACCACGTCCATGCCCAGCCCGTGCGCAAGCTGAATGACGGAGCGCACGATGGTTCGGTCGCGGTGGTCGTCGGCGAGTCCGGCGACGAAGGACTGGTCGATCTTGAGCGTAGTAATCGGGCAGCACTTCAGGTGTTGCAGGCAGGAATACCCCGTCCCGAAATCATCGGCGGCGAAGCGCACACCGATTTGTCGCAAGGCTTCCAGGGCGGGGAAGATCGCCGGATCACCGAACGCGACCGATTCGGTCAGCTCGATTTCAAGAGACTCGGCGGGCAACTCGGCGTCAGCCAGCACGCCCTTTACCCATCCGTCGAAATCCGGTCTCACTTGGCTCGCCGAAACATTGACGGCCAGCCGGAACGGTTGCCATGCCAGCATCCGCCACTCGCGCATCTGGCGGCAGGCTGCGCCCAGCACCCAAGCACCGATTTCAGGCATCAAGCCGGACGATTCGACCAAGGGGAGAAACTGGCCCGGCAGCAACAAGCCGAGCCTTGGATGCCGCCAGCGCAACAGGGCTTCCGCACCGACAATCTGGTCACTGCGCAGATCGACTATCGGCTGGTAGTGCAACTCAAGCTGCCCGCGCACAACCGCCTGCGCCAACTCGGTCGCCGTCCATCCGGCGGGCTGCGAGGTCGTCATGATCCGCCCCGGAAGGCCCGCAGTAGCCGCGTCACGGACAGAGCAAACAAGCCGGTCAGCGTGAGGGCTGCAATACCCCAATGCTCCCCGATGAATGCGCCGGCTGTCGTTCCGGCCAGCACAACGGCGAGAATCGGCAAATGACAGGGACAGGTGAGCACGGCCAGCGCGCCCCACAGGTAGCCGGTGAACGGCTTGCGTGTCTTGGTCGGCAGGCGTTCCGGGCCGTTCATGGCAGACTCTCCGCGTGCTGTGCCGGCTCGGTCGGCAGGGTGGCCAACTGCGCTTCCAGATCGGCCAACGCTTCGCGCCGGTGTTCGACGAACTGGCGCAGCACGGCAAGCTGCGTGGCCGCTTCGCCGCCGTCCGCTGCATCCAGCGCCCGGCACAGCCTCGCCAGCGCATCGAGGCCGATGCCCGCTTCGAAGGCGGATCGCACGAAGCACAGACGCTGCAAGGCCGCCTCGTCGAACAGGCCGTAGCCGCCTGGCGTGCACGCCACCGGCCGCAGCAGTCCGCGCAGCAGGTAGTCGCGCACGATATGCACGCTCACCCCGGCATCAAGGGCCAGCCGGGACACCGTGTAGGCGTTCATCGAACACCTCCTTTTTCTCACCCGGCGCAGCAGGAAAGCTGCTTCACATCCTTGTTGAAGGTCTGCGCCGCGAGCTTCAACCCTTCGACCATCGTCAGGTAGGGGAACAACTGGTCGGCCAGTTCCTGCACCGTCATCCGGTTGCGAATCGCCAGTGCGGCCGTCTGGATCAGTTCGCCCGCTTCCGGGGCCACTGCCTGCACGCCGATCAGTCGTCCGCTGCCTTCTTCAACCACCAGTTTGATGAAGCCGCGCGTGTCGAAGTTGGCGAGCGCGCGCGGCACGTTGTCCAGCGTTAGCGTGCGACTATCAGTTTTGATGCCGTCATGGTGCGCTTCCGCCTCGCTGTAGCCTACGGTCGCCACTTGCGGGTCGGTGAACACCACGGCCGGCATCGCGGTCAGGTTCAGGGCCGCGTCACCGCCGGTCATGTTGATCGCGGCGCGAGTGCCGGCCGCTGCCGCCACATAGACGAACTGCGGCTGGTCGGTGCAGTCGCCTGCGGCGTAGATGTGTTCCACGCTTGTACGCATGCCGGGGTCGATGACGATAGCGCCTTGCGGGGTGAGCGTGACGCCCGTCGCATCCAGTGCCAGCTTGCGTGTGTTGGGCGCGCGGCCGGTGGCGACCAGCAGCTTGTCGGCGCGCAGTTCGCCGTGCGCCGTGGTGAGCACGAATTCGCCGTCCCCTTCACCATTGATATACGCGACCTGGCTGGCCTGGGTGTGTTCCCTCACCTCGATGCCCTCCATGCGGAATGCGGCCGTGACGGCTTCGCCTATAGCTGGGTCTTCGCGGAAGAACAGCGTGCTGCGAGCCAGGATCGTCACCTTCGCTCCGAGTCGGGCGAACGCCTGCGCCAGCTCCAGCGCCACCACTGATGAGCCAATCACGGCCAGGCGCTTAGGAATCGTCTCGCTGACCAGCGCTTCAGTGGAAGTCCAGTACGGAGTGTCTTTCAGGCCGGGAATCGGCGGCACGGCCGGGCTCGCGCCGGTGGCGATCAGGCAGCGGTCGAATGCCACCACGCGCTCGCCGCCGTCGTTGAGTTGCACGATCAGGTTGCGATTGTCCTTAAAGCGGGCGGAGCCGTGCAGCACAGTGATCGCCGGATTGCCCTCCAAGATGCCTTCGTACTTGGCGTGGCGCAGTTCATCGACGCGGGCCTGCTGCTGGGCCAGCAGCGCCGTGCGCTGGATGGTCGGCGTGGTAGCGGCGATGCCGCCATCGAACGGGCTTTCCCGGCGCAGATGGGCGATATGGGCGGCGCGGATCATGATCTTGGACGGCACACAACCGACATTGACGCAGGTGCCGCCGATGGTGCCGCGCTCGATCAGCGTGACACGTGCGCCTTGCTCGACGGCCTTCAGCGCCGCTGCCATCGCGGCCCCGCCGCTGCCGATGACGGCGATATGCAATGCGCCGCTGCTACCCGTCTTGTCGTTTCTGCCCAGCAGATCGCGCATCTTGTCGAGCAATCCGCCCGGCGTCGAAACTGAGGGGGCATCGGCCAGCGTGGCCCGATAACCGAGTCCAGCTACAGCGGCCGTCAGCGCGTCGGGTGACGTGCCGACCTCAATGGCGAGCTTGGCGCTGCCCTTGGCGTAGGAGACATCCGCTGATTGCACGCCGGGCACTTTCTCCAGGGCGTCCTTGACATGCACTGCGCACGAGTCGCAAGTCATGCCGGTGATTTTGAGAGTGCTCATACCATCGTTCCTTATTCGTGTGGGCCGCCGTGTCGCACGGTCAGCCGTCTTTCACAAGCGCTTGGCGGGGAGTTCGCAGCCGTCCGGTCCGCAACGGCGATGCGCCGGCGACACGAAGTCCCAGATCGACACCCCAATCATCAAGGCCAGGCCGACGTACATCAGGTTCGCCGTCCACCAGTTGCCGAGCAGCCAGACCGTGGCCGCAAACACGATGGCCGGGCCGATCATGCCGAGCAGACTGCGCAGCCATTGCCGATGACTGAACCAACCCAGCGCGTTCGCCAGGAAGGCCAGCGCGGCAAACAGCGGCAGCAGGCGGCTGATGAACAGTCCCTCGTACTGGCTCAAGAAGCCCAGCCCGATGGCCGCGCCGAAGCTGGCGAGGGCTGGAAAGCAGGCGGCGCAGCCCATCGCGGAAACGACGCTGCCGAGCGCGCCGGTTTTATCGGCAATGCGTGTCATCAGTCCCATGAAGCGGCTCTCGCTGTTGTCGTTGGCTTGCTGGCTCACTGCTTGACGCTGGACGGATAGCCGGCGTCTGCGGTGGCCTTGGTCAGCTTCTGTACGCTGGCCTTGGTGTCGTCAAAAGTGACGACGGCCTCGCGCTTCTCGAAGCCCACATCGACCTTGCTCACGCCTTCGACCTTGGAGAGCGCTTTCTTGACTGTGATCGGGCAGGCGGCGCAAGTCATGCCGGGAACCGCTAGCGTGACGGTCTGGGTAGCGGCCCACACCGGGGCAACAGCGGCGGCGAGGGCAAGGGAGGCAAACAGTTTCTTCATGATGAACTCCTGGTTAATAGAAAAATGGAACGACATAGGGAAATCCAAGCGCGACCAGGACCAGCACGGCCACGATCCAGAAAATCAGCTTGTAGGTGGCGCGCACCTGCGGAATCGCGCAGACCTCACCTGGCTTGCATGCCTGCACGGGCCGGTAAATCCGCTTCCAGGCGAAGAACAGCGCCACTAGCGCCGCGCCGATGAACAACGGTCGATAGGGTTCCAGCACCGTCAGGTTGCCGATCCAAGCACCGGAGAAGCCCAGGGCGACCAGTACTAGCGGCCCCAGGCAGCAGGTCGATGCAAGAATGGCGGCCAGCCCGCCGGCGAAGAGCGCACCGCGCCCGTTTTGTGGTTCAGACATACGTTGGCCCTTTTGAATTTGGATTGGATAGCGTAACCTTACTTCCGTACTCATGTACGGAGTCAAGCGATATGGAAAATAATTTGGAAAACCTGACCATTGGCGTTTTTGCCAAGGCGGCCGGGGTCAACGTGGAGACAATCCGCTTCTATCAGCGCAAGGGCCTGTTGCGGGAACCGGACAAGCCTTACGGCAGCATCCGCCGCTATGGGGAGGCGGACGTGGTTCGGGTGAAATTCGTGAAATCGGCACAGCGGCTGGGGTTCAGTCTGGACGAGATTGCCGAGCTGTTGCGGCTCGACGATGGCACCCACTGCGAGGAGGCCAGCAGCCTGGCCGAACACAAGCTCAAGGACGTGCGCGAGAAGATGGCCGACTTGGCGCGCATGGAAACCGTGCTGTCTGAACTCGTGTGCGCCTGCCATGCACGAAAGGGGAATGTTTCCTGCCCGTTGATCGCGTCACTACAGGGCGAAGCAGGCCTGGCAAGGTCAGCTATGCCTTAGCGTGCTTTATTTTCCGTTTTCTGAGGTGCCCCCTAATTGAGCATTTCCAGGCGCTTGCGCCTGGTCAACGAAAGAGTCAGCGCCGTAGGCGCTGCCATTTTTGGGGTGAGGCCGTTCGCGGCCGAGGGGCGCAGCCCCTGGGGGGATGGGAGGCCCGCGTTAGCGGGCCGGGAGGGTTCGAGAAGGGGGGGCACCCCCCTTCGGCGTGCGCGGTCACGCGCACAGGGCGCAGCCCTGGTTAAAAACAAGGTTTATAAATATTGGTTTAAAAGCAGGTTAAAAGACAGGTTAGCGGTGGCCGAAAAACGGGCGGAAACCCTTGCAAATGCTGGATTTTCTGCCTGTGGACAGCCCCTCAAATGTCAATAGGTGCGCCCCTCATCTGTCAGCACTCTGCCCCTCAAGTGTCAAGGATCGCGCCCCTCATCTGTCAGTAGTCGCGCCCCTCAAGTGTCAATACCGCAGGGCACTTATCCCCAGGCTTGTCCACATCATCTGTGGGAAACTCGCGTAAAATCAGGCGTTTTCGCCGATTTGCGAGGCTGGCCAGCTCCACGTCGCCGGCCGAAATCGAGCCTGCCCCTCATCTGTCAACGCCGCGCCGGGTGAGTCGGCCCCTCAAGTGTCAACGTCCGCCCCTCATCTGTCAGTGAGGGCCAAGTTTTCCGCGAGGTATCCACAACGCCGGCGGCCGCGGTGTCTCGCACACGGCTTCGACGGCGTTTCTGGCGCGTTTGCAGGGCCATAGACGGCCGCCAGCCCAGCGGCGAGGGCAACCAGCCCGGTGAGCGTCGGAAAGGCGCTGGAAGCCCCGTAGCGACGCGGAGAGGGGCGAGACAAGCCAAGGGCGCAGGCTCGATGCGCAGCACGACATAGCCGGTTCTCGCAAGGACGAGAATTTCCCTGCGGTGCCCCTCAAGTGTCAATGAAAGTTTCCAACGCGAGCCATTCGCGAGAGCCTTGAGTCCACGCTAGATCTATCTCATCTGCGCAAGGCAGAACGTGAAGACGGCCGCCCTGGACCTCGCCCGCGAGCGCCAGGCGCACGAGGCCGGCGCGCGGACCCGCGCCACGGCCCACGAGCGGACGCCGCAGCAGGAGCGCCAGAAGGCCGCCAGAGAGGCCGAGCGCGGCCGTGAGGCTTGGACGCTAGGGCAGGGCATGAAAAAGCCCGTAGCGGGCTGCTACGGGCGTCTGACGCGGTGGAAAGGGGGAGGGGATGTTGTCTACATGGCTCTGCTGTAGTGAGTGGGTTGCGCTCCGGCAGCGGTCCTGATCAATCGTCACCCTTTCTCGGTCCTTCAACGTTCCTGACAACGAGCCTCCTTTTCGCCAATCCATCGACAATCACCGCGAGTCCCTGCTCGAACGCTGCGTCCGGACCGGCTTCGTCGAAGGCGTCTATCGCGGCCCGCAACAGCGGCGAGAGCGGAGCCTGTTCAACGGTGCCGCCGCGCTCGCCGGCATCGCTGTCGCCGGCCTGCTCCTCAAGCACGGCCCCAACAGTGAAGTAGCTGATTGTCATCAGCGCATTGACGGCGTCCCCGGCCGAAAAACCCGCCTCGCAGAGGAAGCGAAGCTGCGCGTCGGCCGTTTCCATCTGCGGTGCGCCCGGTCGCGTGCCGGCATGGATGCGCGCGCCATCGCGGTAGGCGAGCAGCGCCTGCCTGAAGCTGCGGGCATTCCCGATCAGAAATGAGCGCCAGTCGTCGTCGGCTCTCGGCACCGAATGCGTATGATTCTCCGCCAGCATGGCTTCGGCCAGTGCGTCGAGCAGCGCCCGCTTGTTCCTGAAGTGCCAGTAAAGCGCCGGCTGCTGAACCCCCAACCGTTCCGCCAGTTTGCGTGTCGTCAGACCGTCTACGCCGACCTCGTTCAACAGGTCCAGGGCGGCACGGATCACTGTATTCGGCTGCAACTTTGTCATGCTTGACACTTTATCACTGATAAACATAATATGTCCACCAACTTATCAGTGATAAAGAATCCGCGCGTTCAATCGGACCAGCGGAGGCTGGTCCGGAGGCCAGACGTGAAACCCAACAGACCCCTGATCGTAATTCTGAGCACTGTCGCGCTCGACGCTGTCGGCATCGGCCTGATTATGCCGGTGCTGCCGGGCCTCCTGCGCGATCTGGTTCACTCGAACGACGTCACCGCCCACTATGGCATTCTGCTGGCGCTGTATGCGTTGATGCAATTTGCCTGCGCACCTGTGCTGGGCGCGCTGTCGGATCGTTTCGGGCGGCGGCCGGTCTTGCTCGTCTCGCTGGCCGGCGCTGCTGTCGACTACGCCATCATGGCGACGGCGCCTTTCCTTTGGGTTCTCTATATCGGGCGGATCGTGGCCGGCATCACCGGGGCGACTGGGGCGGTAGCCGGCGCTTATATTGCCGATATCACTGATGGCGATGAGCGCGCGCGGCACTTCGGCTTCATGAGCGCCTGTTTCGGGTTCGGGATGGTCGCGGGACCTGTGCTCGGTGGGCTGATGGGCGGTTTCTCCCCCCACGCTCCGTTCTTCGCCGCGGCAGCCTTGAACGGCCTCAATTTCCTGGCGGGCTGTTTCCTTTTGCCGGAGTCGCACAAAGGCGAACGCCGGCCGTTACGCCGGGAGGCTCTCAACCCGCTCGCTTCGTTCCGGTGGGCCCGGGGCATGACCGTCGTCGCCGCCCTGATGGCGGTCTTCTTCATCATGCAACTTGTCGGACAGGTGCCGGCCGCGCTTTGGGTCATTTTCGGCGAGGATCGCTTTCACTGGGACGCGACCACGATCGGCATTTCGCTTGCCGCATTTGGCATTCTGCATTCACTCGCCCAGGCAATGATCACCGGCCCTGTAGCCGCCCGGCTCGGCGAAAGGCGGGCACTCATGCTCGGAATGATTGCCGACGGCACAGGCTACATCCTGCTTGCCTTCGCGACACGGGGATGGATGGCGTTCCCGATCATGGTCCTGCTTGCTTCGGGTGGCATCGGAATGCCGGCGCTGCAAGCAATGTTGTCCAGGCAGGTGGATGAGGAACGTCAGGGGCAGCTGCAAGGCTCACTGGCGGCGCTCACCAGCCTGACCTCGATCGTCGGACCCCTCCTCTTCACGGCGATCTATGCGGCTTCTATAACAACGTGGAACGGGTGGGCATGGATTGCAGGCGCTGCCCTCTACTTGCTCTGCCTGCCGGCGCTGCGTCGCGGGCTTTGGAGCGGCGCAGGGCAACGAGCCGATCGCTGATCGTGGAAACGATAGGCCTATGCCATGCGGGTCAAGGCGACTTCCGGCAAGCTATACGCGCCCTAGGAGTGCGGTTGGAACGTTGGCCCAGCCAGATACTCCCGATCACGAGCAGGACGCCGATGATTTGAAGCGCACTCAGCGTCTGATCCAAGAACAACCATCCTAGCAACACGGCGGTCCCCGGGCTGAGAAAGCCCAGTAAGGAAACAACTGTAGGTTCGAGTCGCGAGATCCCCCGGAACCAAAGGAAGTAGGTTAAACCCGCTCCGATCAGGCCGAGCCACGCCAGGCCGAGAACATTGGTTCCTGTAGGCATCGGGATTGGCGGATCAAACACTAAAGCTACTGGAACGAGCAGAAGTCCTCCGGCCGCCAGTTGCCAGGCGGTAAAGGTGAGCAGAGGCACGGGAGGTTGCCACTTGCGGGTCAGCACGGTTCCGAACGCCATGGAAACCGCCCCCGCCAGGCCCGCTGCGACGCCGACAGGATCTAGCGCTGCGTTTGGTGTCAACACCAACAGCGCCACGCCCGCAGTTCCGCAAATAGCCCCCAGGACCGCCATCAATCGTATCGGGCTACCTAGCAGAGCGGCAGAGATGAACACGACCATCAGCGGCTGCACAGCGCCTACCGTCGCCGCGACCCCGCCCGGCAGGCGGTAGACCGAAATAAACAACAAGCTCCAGAATAGCGAAATATTAAGTGCGCCGAGGATGAAGATGCGCATCCACCAGATTCCCGTTGGAATCTGTCGGACGATCATCACGAGCAATAAACCCGCCGGCAACGCCCGCAGCATCGCGACCGTCATCGGTGAGAAGTTCGGCAGGTATTGGGTGGTGACAATGTAGGTGCTGCCCCAAATGGCAGGTGCTATCGCTGTGAACAATAAATCGGGCGTGCGTAATGACATGCGATTACAAGACCTCCGCTACGGCGATGGGTTTTTGAGAGTTGCAGGCGCCGCGATGACCGCACCCTGACTTGGACTGGCCCTGCCTCGCACCAATCCACCTGCGGCTATGGCCGCGATCATGCGAGGCCCGAAAATTACACGACCTGTACACGTCCGCCGAACCCGGAACGCAACAGAGCTTCGTGGGCATCCCGATCCGGGTCGTAGCAGCAGTCCTGGACCAAACGCACGTCGTAGTCCGCATCACTAGCCCAGGCGACGCTTGAAAGAACAACGCCGGTGGTGCTTATCCCGGCCATGACAAGCGTGCTTACGCCGCGCGTCCGAAGGTCGGCGTCGAGCGCCGTGCCATAAAAGACGCTGGCTCGCGGACATGCATAGAAAAGGTCGCCCCGTTCGATCGCAAGCCCTTCGACGGGCAGACCGGTGCGAAATCGTCCGCTCGGGAGATACGGTGAGATTTGGCGATTCGTCGCCGGCGGCGCATGTTCATACTCTTCGCCGAGCGAAAAGTTGGGGAACAGCACGGGCCGGCCGCGCAAGGCGTGCTGGCAGCCGTGCAGACCCTGCGTGAGATGAACGCCGACAACCTGCGCAAGGTGCCGGCCGATGCACCCACGGCCTTCATCAAGCCGCGCTGGAAGCCGCTGGTGATCACCCCGGAAGGCCTCGACCGGAAATTCTACGAAATCTGCGCCCTGTCCGAGCTGAAGAACGCCCTGCGCTCCGGCGACATCTGGGTCAAGGGCTCGCGGCAGTTCCGCGACTTCGACGACTACCTGCTGCCGGCCGAGAAGTTCGCCGCACTCAAGCGCGAGCAGGCCCTGCCCCTGGCGATCAACCCGAACAGCGACCAGTACCTGGAAGAGCGTTTGCAGCTGCTGGACGAGCAGTTGGCCACCGTCACCCGCCTGGCCAAGGACAACGAGCTGCCCGATGCCATCCTCACCGAGTCAGGGCTGAAAATCACCCCGCTGGATGCGGCGGTGCCGGATCGGGCGCAGGCGCTGATCGACCAAACCAGCCAGTTACTGCCGCGCATCAAGATCACCGAACTGCTGATGGACGTGGACGACTGGACGGGCTTCAGCCGCCACTTCACCCACTTGAAGGACGGGGCCGAGGCCAAAGACAGGACGTTGCTGCTGTCCGCAATCCTCGGTGATGCGATCAACCTCGGGCTGACCAAGATGGCCGAGTCGAGCCCCGGCCTGACCTACGCCAAGCTGTCCTGGCTGCAAGCCTGGCACATCCGCGACGAAACCTATTCGGCGGCCTTGGCCGAGCTGGTCAACCACCAGTATCGCCACGCCTTTGCCGCCCACTGGGGCGACGGCACGACCTCATCCTCCGATGGCCAGCGCTTCCGCGCGGGTGGCCGGGGCGAGAGCACCGGGCACGTCAACCCGAAGTACGGTAGCGAGCCGGGACGGCTGTTCTATACCCATATCTCCGACCAGTACGCGCCGTTCAGCACCCGCGTGGTGAATGTCGGCGTCCGCGATTCCACCTATGTGCTCGACGGCCTGCTGTACCACGAGTCCGACCTGCGGATCGAGGAGCACTACACCGACACGGCCGGCTTCACCGATCACGTCTTTGCCCTGATGCACCTGCTAGGCTTCCGCTTCGCGCCGCGCATCCGCGACCTCGGCGAAACCAAGCTGTACGTGCCGCAGGGCGTGCAAGCCTACCCGACGTTGCGCCCGCTGATCGGCGGCACCCTGAACATCAAGCACGTGCGTGCCCACTGGGACGACATCCTGCGCCTGGCCAGCTCGATCAAGCAGGGCACCGTCACCGCCTCGCTGATGCTGCGCAAGCTCGGCAGCTACCCGCGCCAGAACGGACTGGCCGTGGCCCTGCGCGAGCTGGGCCGGATCGAGCGCACGCTGTTCATCCTGGACTGGCTGCAAAGTGTTGAACTGCGCCGCCGCGTGCATGCCGGCCTGAACAAAGGTGAGGCGCGCAACTCGCTGGCCAGGGCGGTGTTCTTCAACCGCCTTGGGGAAATCAGGGATCGGAGCTTCGAGCAGCAGCGCTACCGGGCCAGCGGCCTCAACCTGGTGACGGCGGCTATCGTGCTGTGGAACACGGTGTACCTGGAACGCGCCACCCAGGGGTTGGTCGAGGCCGGCAAGCCGGTGGACGGCGAGCTGCTGCAATTCCTGTCGCCGCTGGGCTGGGAGCACATCAACCTAACCGGCGATTACGTCTGGCGGCAGAGCCGCAGACTGGAAGACGGGAAGTTTCGGCCCTTACGGATGCCCGGAAAACCTTAGCGTACGATTTTTTCCGAATTCTGCGGGCTCCCCCACACTGGCCAAAGAGTCCGCAGCGGCACGAGCCGTCAGCCCCCTCCACGCAGGCCAGCGCGAACGCTACCAGAGGCCAGGATCTCGAGATCGGCATGCACACCGAGTAAATCACGCCGCCACCAGGTCCAGCACACCTGCCGGCACCACCAGACGCTGTGCCGGGTCCCCTGAACACCGATCCGACCGGCTGCCTAGGGCCACCTGCTGTACAGACCCGCCGGCCGCCGCACCGGAACCTGCCCAGCCGTTGACCACCATGGGTGCCGAGCCAGCGACGCCCCGGGGCCACCGGCAGCCCCCCACCGAATGTAACTCCGATTCGGGAGACAGACCCCCACCACGGGAGCACCGGTAATCGAGCCACGCCTTGTCGGCGAAAACGGTCTTGGTGTGGTGCGTGGCCTGCTTTGCTTCGTGATAGCGCCCCTCAGATCGACCCCATCTCGTAGCTAGCCGGAGGGGTGGAGAGTGTCGCGGATCTCGATGTTGGCCCACTCAGTGACTCGGACGCAGGTCGAGTGAGTTAGCCAGAGCTGCATTGCATCACGGTCGAATTAACGACCGGTGATCGAGGCGACACGAATCACATGCTTGAGTTGTCCAGGACGAAGGGCGGCAGCACGACGGGCGTCGGGTCTTGGGGAGTAGTACATGGGACTCTCTCTATTTAATGCCGGTTCACAGCAGTGAACTGAGTGAGCAGGAAAAGGGTCTCCTGGTGATCATACCAGCAGGCCACAGGCGGGGTTCACGGATAGTTAGGCGAGTGTGTCAGGGCTGGGCACATCAGGAAGGTACACACACGGCGGTGTCGTGACGGCATGCTCTTTCGTGTAATGAGGTCGAGGCTCGGGCGCTAAGTAGATATGAAGCCCACCTTCGGGCTTCCACATTGGAGAACAGAGCATGAACAAGACTCGTATCAAACAAGGCGCCCGCTGGGCATTCACTGTCGCCCAGCAGGCGATCACCTAGGCCGCCGTCAGGCTGCTTGGCATGGCGTCAGGTCGCTGTGGCGACTGGGGGGCTATGTTGAGCCCACGAATAGAAGCGGGGCCACAGGCCCCGCCGATTAGCACGGACTTTTAGAGTGAGACTTTGCTTTCATCTCACAAGGGCAGTCCAGGAGTCCGCCGAGCACCACACAAAATCACCGGCTCTAGCACAGGACCGTCAGATCCAATCCTCCACGGGGCCGACTGCGGCCCCCACTGCCAACTACAAGCCCGCCTGCGCTGGCCGCCTTGGGCAATGAATTTTCACGGATTCTCAATCTGGATAGTCTGCAAGTAGCCAAATGCCGATAGCCATGCAGCCGAACGTGGACCCTGTGATTGAATACCGAGCCTGCTGGCCACCGAGTAGTCCAGATCACAACTAAAGGAGGGGGAGGGGGTCGCAGTCGAGTAACTCGAAGTGAAAAGGCAGGATCCGGCTCATCTATCGATGGTGCTTCACTGACGTGGTTAATGCGGTAGATGCTACTCATGCAGTTCATTATCTCTACGACGTCTTCGAAATCACAACATACATCAACAAAAAGCCCCGCTAGGCGGGGCTATTTGCATCTTGCGCCTGGTCTATGCGCAGATCTTAACTGGGCGCGGCAACGGCTTACAGGCGATGATCGCGAGCTGCCATTCGTGGTGCTGGGGGCTACCCCATATCTTATCTGACAATGAAGCCAACTCAGCATCAGAACGGATCTGGTGCAGTTCGCCGGTCATCAGTTGATAGTGGTACACGTACAGCCGACGATAAAGCGCCTCGGACATTCTGGCCTTCCAGAAGTGCATACCTTCCCCAGTCTGCATGTTATCACTCAGGATCACATCATAACGGGCCAGTATATAGCCGAAGAATACCGCAGACGGCAGATCTCGAAGTACAGCCTTGTGGTGCTGATTGAACGAACGCCAAACCCGTTGCTGGGTGGCCGGGCGACATTTCAGATCTTCATAGTGAACGATGATCACCTGGTTGTAATAGGCGACCTCAGCCGTATGGTCATTGACCAAGGCGATCTCGAATTTGTCGCCACCGAGTCGAGTAGTCACACAGACGAGGCGGTAGCCGGGCGGTAGAGCGATTCCCAACTCCGGCGCAATCTCCTGGATGTGCTCATGCCCCACCAGAGCTTGATACATCGCCCCGTTGGTTGCGGTCACTTCCAGGTCACGGAATGTTTCTGTGACCTTGTTTGCATCGATAATGAGTTGCGGCATAGCGTCTCGTAGTTGATTGCTCATATTTGATTCATGCCTACTCTAACACTCTGGGGCGGGTGACTTCCATAATAATAGACAAAGCCCCGCAACGCGGGGCAGGACAACCAAAACGAACTGTGTCAGGCAAATCACCGACTGATTTTATCCCGAGGCCTCATGCATTTGAGCCAAAGGCAATAGCAAGCGACTAGGGAACCCAGGCAGTAGAGAATGAACGGCAGCACCATCCGATATGAGAAGGGGCTAGGAACCATGCTCGTCGGCGGAATTGACATTATCTTGAAGCTCTTGAATTTCGTAGATTTTCCGTCTGCATCAGTCAGATTATAAGTCCCTTCCCAATCAATAGAGAGGTCACCTGCAAGAGTTCTATCATTCGGAAGCACGACTTCCACATTGTGGCGAACAAAGCCAACCGATTGCCATTTCATCCCTAAGTGGATGACCCCTATCGCCATCCATAGCCAACACCCACCGGCCAACAAAATCACTGGCACATACCGAACTTGACTCAATTGCATCTCTCCTAGAACACTAGAAATGTAACGTGGTAGCGATTGACTAGCAAACCACTGAAAATGTTTTTTTGGCTCTAAAGCTTCATTACCTTTTTCCTACGGCTTCCCGCCGCCGCCCGGTTCCAGTCATCCCGCTTATTGCTCTCAATTGATTCCCTTCCTGCTTCCCACGTTCCGCTGAAAAAATTGGCATCATCTGTTCTACCAACAGCGATTAAGGGGGTTACCAATCGTGAGAAATACACCCTCTTGTGAATCTGAGCCGCAACTTCAAGCGGCGATCGAGAAGAAGAGAGCATTTTTTTCAATCTGGCGATAGTGTCTGCGTTATCCCTATACCAGAAAGTGACACGAAGATGAGCCGGTTTAAGCGGTATAGAGCGGAGAATCGTTTCAAATTCTGACTGTTTGCTTTTGCGTGGGTCATGGCTCGCGATTTGACGCAGCAGTGCGGCATCGGCATCACGCGCCACCGATTCAAACACCTTAGCTAGGCTGGTCAATTTGCGATCATCGCCCCCCTTGAGCAGGAGGCGAGCGCCGGCCGGTGACTTCTTGGCAGCCTTACGCAATCCTGACATTATCCGCTCAACAGCATCCAGGTTGGCTGATAGCCACTCTTTAGGCTTGGTTCTGGCGGATGGACTCGTACTTGATGCCGTAAAACTGAGCCCTTGCAGTTCCTCCGCCACCTCAGTGCTATACGCCTTACCGCGACCCCGCTTTCTGGGCACATCGATTACTGGAAGTGTAAGGTCCGAATTTGCTACAGACCGAGCATCCCCGATTGAATGCGATTTAAAGTGAATTTCCGTTGAAAGTGTGAGTCGTTCATCACTTTCCTTTGACTTCACATTTCGATATTTAATATCGACATCGATCAGTCCCGCACTCAGAAGTTCGTTAAGGGCCAATGAGAGTTGCCGGCGATCATTGTGGTTGTGCCGACCAGTCTCGCGTGGATGGATTTCACGCAGGAGCTCAAGAACCGTCATGGGCCGCAGATTCAGAAACACCCTGCGCCCCATTAGCTTGCCTGGCCTAGCTGCGATCCATAGAGCTAGCAGGCGAGCCATCTGAGAGTTCAACTGAATGACTGCACTTCGATTTATTGGGACGAGCTTTTTAGTGCTCAGATACAAGGTTCGCAGCTCTGGGGTCGGAGATATTTCGATGGTCCCATCAGGTTCCAACCTCAGAGTACCAACGATATTCGCAATCATGACCGATCTCTTTCGGCTAGTCTCATCCGCATCATCGAGCGTTGGGTAAAATAGAAGAGCAACGCTCTTTAGCCTTGCAAGCGAATCGACGATTTTTTTGTCCAACAGGTAATCTGACGGCCGCATATCCTCAGGAATCGGTGAGAAAAATCGCTCTATGGTCATACGAATTGGCTTGATGATGGCTTGCTCAAACCTCTCCTTTGACAGGCGCCCTAACCAATGAGTGATGCAGATATAAGAGACCAAATCCATTTGAGTGTTGAGGGTTGGCCCCCTCAGTGACATATAAGCGTGACCACTGCTAAGCGGAGTGGTCAGGTGGTAAATTCTATGCTCATCCAGTGCTGGTGGCGTCTTCCCGCTCGCAAGCACGCGGAACATCCCCGTTTTCAGGGTCATATCCAGGTGCAAATCAATGTTCTCAGGGGGAGGGCTGCGATCTGGGTACAAGGAGCGGGTTTGAACCCTATCGTACTCAACCAAGTAGTCCGTATCTTGTTCTATCACCACGGGAGCTCTTGTGTTAGCCACAGCAGTAGGTTCTGGGTGATCCTTTTCTTCAGCTCCCCCTACATTGTGTTCATTGGCTTCATCCACCAGCAACGTCATTTTTTCCATTGCCGGCCAAATGATCTCTAGGGCTCGCTCTACTGACAGCTCCGGTGCCGTCGACACAAAATTCAGCAGCATTGACACAGCCGACTTGTTAATTTTCGGTAAAAGTGGGGGCGCCATCACTTTGATGACGTCAGCACGAAATCCCTGTTTGGTTAAATACGCCTCTAAAATCGCATTCGCGCAGCTAATTTTATCAACGATCATGCGTCACCCCCCAACCTGTGCATATGCTGAATATAACCTGTTCAAAAGCTGTTTATAACCTGTTATCACCTGACAAAATAGTCTCGATAGAGACTCCGCGGCATAGTAGATAAGAGACCACGGCATAGTAGATAGCATATCACGGCATATAACATAGAGCATCACGGCATAGCATATAGAGCATCACGGCATAGTACATAGAGGAACGCGGCATATAACATAGCAGTGCACGGCATATTACATAAAACAGAAAAAAGCCATATACATCACTAAGTTACAACCACCCCATCTTTAAAGATCTTTAACAGATCAAAGATATTAAAAGATCAGTAGATCAAGAGATCAAAAAAAAGAGATCAATGATCTATAATAAGTTGCAGTCGATCTCTTCTCGTTAGGATCCATTTTCGGATTCACAATCCGTTCGCAGCCCCTGAGCAAGCCTGATTTGAGCCCTAGACAGCTCTCAGATGGAAAGTAGACCCCGTGGCAATACGTTGGTATACCCCGGTGATGAGCGCCCTATAAACCGCAATTCCAGCGATTTTATGACTGGGTGAATAACCGCTTAAAAACCGTCCCATCCTATCGGATCCAGACCATAGATCTACTGGATCCAACGTGGATCCATTTTTTAACAGGACCTCGTTTACCTCACACCATCAATAACCTACAGCTAATCGTTCAGTTCAAGCTTTTCGCTGTAGATCCAAGACACGTTGACCCCATACTCTGAACTAGATCCTTAGCAGGGTATGCAAGGATCGATGATCTGAAGATAAAGCGACACAAACAGACGTCCTGAGTTTAAAACACGGTCTCATTCAGCATCTTCAAGATCCGATTGGGGTAACATATGCCTTTCGATTCGGAGGTATTTGATGAGGACCTTAGCAAGGAAAGGCGATCCCACCAGCACTGGCGGTGCGATCCAAGACGGGGACAGCAGCTGGCTCAGCGAAGGCTCCCCAACCACCTATATCGGGATGATAGCGACCTGCCCAGCTTGCAAAGTCGGACAGGGCCCTATCGTCGCCGTGGGCCCCCGCTCCATCATCGGCCCGGGCGGGCCGGTAGCACTGCAGGGCGATTATGTCGCTTGCGGCTGCCCGCCTATGAGCAACACCATACTCCCCGCCCAGGGGACGACAGTCGGCGACAACAAAGGGCCTCGAGCGAAAGCAGCCAGCGCCCCAGCAGAACCACCAGCGCCAGCACCGGCCAGTTCGCCGGCGACCCCTCTTGTCCCGTTGGTTGACCCCGAGGAACACCGGATCGGCATCTTCTTCGATGGCACCCAGAACAACAGGCACAACAGCGAGCTCAGGGAGCAATGTGAAGAGGCAAGCGAGGCGGCCTGCAAATCCATAGAGAAGCTGATAGGCACTGAATCCTCATACGACGGCGGCCCAACCAACATTGCCCGGCTGCATCAAGCCTATACCGGCCCAGCAATCTACATCGAGGGGATCGGCACTGCTGCCGGCAAGGCTGACACAAAGATCGACATGGCTTTCGGTACCGGTGCAACTGGCGTCATAGCCAGGTCAAAGGAAGGCCTGGCCAAGATCAGCACCATGATCGCCAGCCTACCCGCCGGCCCGGTAGCTGTGGATGTCTTCGGCTTTAGCCGGGGCGCTGCAGCTGCGCGACATTTCGTGAACATCCTTCTGGAATCGAACCTGGGGCGCCAGGTGCACGTCGCATTCGTTGGCCTCTTCGATACCGTAGCAGCCATAGGCCTGGACGCCAGCAATGACGAGAATGCGCCAGTTCGCCTCTACATTGCTCCCGGGGCCGCGGAGAAGGTTGTCCAGCTCGCCGCCAAGGACGAGTACCGGCTCAATTTTGCGCTTAACTCCGTACAGCCAGACCACACGGAACTCCCGCTATTCGGTACTCATAGCGACGTTGGCGGCGGGTATCTAGACCAAGTTGAGAAGACGCCAATCATGCGCCCCTATGATGCCATCCTGAAATTTGGTGATGACGCAGCCTATAAGAGATTCCAGGCTGCAGCCAACGCCAGGCTCCAGGAGGAAGCTATCCCTCTATACAAGGGATATGCGAAAGACAGCAGCCAAATAAAGCCGACCATCAGCTCTTTCTCCGTCGTATCCAAGAGCGACGCGCCAATGGTGGGCTATGTGGCCAACGCGATCATGACGCGCACGGTCAAACCTGAACTGCAGCTGCTCGCCGGCCACCTTATGCAGACTATCGCGCAGGAAAGCGGAGCGCCGCTCACCCCCCTGTCTGAGCCGGTTCCCGGGGCGCTGGCCTTCTTGTTCGACAAGTACCTGGGCCTGTGGCATGGAAGCGGTGACCTCAAACTGTCCAAGGAGCAAAACGAGATGCTGATGACGGAGTATGTTCACTGCTCCGATAACTGGACGCCGCTCGGCCCCCTCTACGTGAACGCCCCCGCCCCTAGTAGGGTTCGTCGCGTCTACCAGCAAACACCAGGGAAGTGACCTTATGAAGCGAATAGTCAGTGTCCTAGCCCTCCCCCTCGCACTTGCAGCTTGTGGCGATACCCAGGAGAAGAAACAGCCCCGTAAGCCGCCAGAGGAGCGGGTGATCAGTGAGCCAGCTCATGGATTTGGCGTCCTTTTTGGCAAGCCAAACCCCGATTACACACCGCCAGGGAGGCTAGTTGATAGCCCGGACTTTAAAGTGACTCTCCCAGAGGACCGCTGGGAAGAGGTCACTATCAGCAAAAAAGAGGGCAAGCCAAGCGCGGCGGCAGGTGTAGATAAGTGAGAGCTCGCTGGGCTGTCACTCTCCTGGCGACAGTAGGGGTCTTGGCCATAGCCACCCTGTTTTACACTAGGTCAGATCTACCGAAGGCGGAAAGGCCAGGTATCACCTCCTCCAGTCATGGAGTGGGTGTCCTGTTAGGTTCGCCACAGTACCAGGTGAAAGGTGAGCTGGTGGAGGGGGGCTTTCTGGATAAGCAGCTGGACGAGAAGGGCAGTACGGAATTGGACGAATACCAGTGACACTAGGCCGGCCAGCTGCAATGATGAACCAATCAATCAATCAATCAACACGGAGGGCAAGTGATGTCCTTTACTGCGATCACCCTTGAGGCCGCCCTGGCCATTGAGCCGGCCAAGCTATCTGGCGTCATAGACGGGGTACCGGTCAACCCGGCCAAGCCACCAGCCAGAGACATCAAGCACGACGAGCGTGAGCCCGAAGAAATGATTCTGTGGTGGCGCCAACCGTACCTGCAATGGAATAGCAATGGGCACTGGGATGTTAGATGCCTCGATGGCGGCGCATGGGATCGCCCCACGTTCATAGGTAACCATGAAGAGCTGGCCGGTGCCATAGAGCTGGCCAAGAAGCCTACCCGCGCCTATGCCATAGGGGAGCGGCAGGCCCTGGAGAGCGGCGAAGCCCTAATGAGATCGCTGGGGCTTGATGAATGAGCCAAGGGCGCCACATAGGCGCCCTTGTTCTGAGATGAAAACAAGCAGTAAGCTTAACTTTGGTAGGGCACTATAAGCTCAGAGCCCTGACAATCGCCCGTTTCGCATCTGTCCTAGTAAGGGCCTTAATAGTATGTGTGGCCCTGCTCAGTCTTGGGGCTAGAGTGACGTGACAAAATGGAATGACGCCGGCTAGATCACTGGTCACCACATGGGATCCCGGAGTCCAGTAAAACTCGTCGCCCCTACACACCCAACAATGCCTCCCATCAAGCTCGCCGGTGTACTCTAAATCGGATTGCCTCATAGTTACTCCAAACTCGCCTTTGGTTCCTGGTGGTTACCACTCCAGGATCAGAATATGGCCATGGATTCTCCATATGGCCGTGCTTGACGCCTGAGTTACCAATTAGCTCTGATTTTCATCATCCAACCCTTCAGCGGTATACCCAACCATGGAGTTTTGGTACCGAACCGCAGCTGTATGGATACGGATTGAAGAGAATAGCCCCGCCGCAGCAACGACTGCAGACAGCCATGGGTCAGACCCCGTGTTAGCTAGACCAAGTACCAGAAGCATGATGCCAATGCCGATCATGTGGCTGGCAGTTACAATGCCATGGGTTCGCAGTCTAGCAATCATTCTGTTCATTTGTGGCGTTCATTCCTCGTCGCAATCAAGCGTTGAAGTGGTTCAGAAGCTGAAGGCGATCCATTAATCTCTGGGCATTTTTATCCTTGCTCCGAGAGGAATCATCCCGTGTTCGGTCGTTCTTATCAAAAAGCGCTCTCAAGCTAGCTATGCCTCTCAGGGAGGCTTCATATCGAGACCGGCTCATGATTTCCCTTACTTCTCGAATAACAACCTTACACTCGTGCTCATCCAGCCAGCCTATGCCCCGGCGAGTATATGGCAGGCTCAGAAGGTGCTGCATCCATGCATAGGCTTCGTGCTTATTCATTCTGCCGGAATCGATCAGGGTGTTGATGCTGGTATGTGCCTCGCGCCTCGCCAATCGGGTTTCCCTGTTGGCAACAGAACCGATCGCGATGTCAGTTCCTTCTCGGCAGCTAACGTAGCTATCGCAGGCATCACGGTTGCAACGGTAGATCATCGCTTTAGCCGGCGCGGCAGGATACACCACCTGTTTTCTGACGAGCTCCAGAGGAGCGCCACAATAGCGGCAGTCCTTTGGATGAAAATGACTATTTGCTGTGTTGCGAGCCATATGCACAATCCTGATGAGAGGGTTGTAGCCATTGTCTCGTGGTACTCAGGAATGCAAGTTTGAGTTGCAGCCATGCCGGCTGTGAAAACCCTGCTAGGCCCGGGTAAGGGGTTCTACACCCGGGTGTGTAGTTGGGAGTGCAAAACGATCTCGGGTTTAGCCCAAAAATAACCTTGCTGCAGATTGAAGCCGAGCATTTGAGATGAGACAGCTTGGTTGTAGGTTTCGATGCGTTCAGCGATGATGGGGATCCCCTTCCTCATACAAGTATCAATCCCTTCCAGCATGCAGGAGGTGTAGCCGTTCGTCTGGCCACACTCAAACTTCACTATGTCCCATTCAAAATCATGCAGCCGTGTAAGCGTGGAGTATTTCGTGCCGAAATCATCCATGACAAGTTCGACACCCATCGATCTTAGGCTATCCCATCGTTTTTGGAGCGTAGAGGGGGTGACCTGCTCGGTGACTTCAACCAAGATGTTGTGCTTGCGGGCCAGCTTGAGGATCAGAGTGCGCCATTGATGGAATCGGCGCTCAACTGCCAAGGTATGCTCACTCACATTGACCAGTAGGTTCAATTCCCCCTTAAGGAGCTGGTCCGCGAGATCGAGAACGGCCTTATCAATGTCGAACCAGGAGTGGTAATCGGAGGTTGGAGGGGAGAACCTTGATAGGCCACTATTTCTCGCAAGCAACTCATAGGCATGAATCACCTGTTTCTCTGTGTCGAACACTGGCTGCCTAGCAATGAGCATTAACTTTGGTCCCCTCAAAAATTACCGCGAGAGAGTCTACCCCTCTGACGCCGAGTAAATCCTATGGTGAAATCGTGAGCTATTTCTGATGTGAGTTATCCACAGAATTGCTGGATAAGTAGCCTGTGAACGTGTGGACAGTTCGCTGCAGCCATTGCTAGGACTGTGTTATTGGCAGCCCTTGGCTGCAGCGCATTTGATTTGGGCTATCTAGCACCAGGGAAGCCGATCAGAGGCCAGGTCATGACATCAGCAAGCAGATCTTCGTATTCAGACAGTGCCGCCCGGCCGAGAGCTATCTGCAGCTTGATTAGGTTGGTAGCCAAAGCCGTGAAACCGACCGCCTCGGTACAACTGCTTTCGCCATTACGCGCCGCGGATAAAATGTCAAAGGAGTGATTAAACTCGGGCTGCCGGGCAGCGGCATGGATGGCATCGTAGATCAAAGCAAGCCGCGATATGGACTCAAAGGCCAGTTCCGGGAATGTATCCGGAGCTGAGCCCATCGTGTGGCCAAAAAATGGTGCAATGACGGATCCTGCCTGGCAGGACAAGTCACTCGAGATTTTCTCGATGCTTTCCAGCATTGAATTCAGAAATTCCTGAGAATACCCGGCCCCCTGATCACCCAATTGCAGCAACACGTCGTTCTTAATTTGCTCCTCAATGGACATCAGGATCAGTTGATACGAGGCATGCACTGCTCGTACACAAGCCGTCAATGGCTGGTGAGGAATGAGCTCCTTATGCCAGGTGGCCAGGGGATGGGACTTCAGTTCCGCATTGTCTGCGTCGGAGTAGGAGTAAGTTACGAGCGAACGGCCATCGAGGTATATGATGTTGTGCACCATGACTATAAAGCCGTTCTTCGTGAGCCACAGTGAACCGGCTCTGACCCTCGAGTCACCCTGGTCTGCGGTGTTGGGTCGTGTGTCTATTGCGGTCATTTTATTCCTCTCAACATTAGTGAATTGTAAGGCTGCGATGGTGCAGTTCGCTGGCATCGATCAAGTATCGGTACCGGTATAGCTCGCTGGCTTGTTGGTTCAACGGCACCAATACCCACTCCACGTCGGAATGACAGATGATGGAGAAGCAGTGATCGTTGATGATGAAAATATCACCGGGGAAGTGCCGGCATTTAGATAGGAAATCATCACGCTGAGCCAACGTCAGTGGCTTGCACTCTGCGTAGTTGAGGATTTTTTCCCGTTCGCAAACCTGCACCGGCAGGTCTATGGTGGTGGCGATTGCTTTACTGAAGTCCATAGGGTCCCCCCATTTTTATTGATAAGTTGGTGACAGGATAAATTGCTTTTTTGCAATGCAAGGGGGGCCCATCCTGGGCGGCAAGTACCTGAACAGCTTCAAAACGAGAGGGCGAGTGCACCGGAACTATGTGGCCGGTGCCTGGGAGTTTGTGATTGATTGGAGGGAAGGGGGGGTAATCAAATTCATCCTGCCGGTGGTTCTAGATCTAGGCAGGCAGGGGATGCAATCCTCGGGCTATAGGGACTTCAGTAACAGTGCGCGGAGAAAGTCCTGCTGTGAAATTGAGCAAGCTTTGAACCCGCGAAACACACCATTATCGACCAGGATTTCGTCATACCGGCCAATGGTATCTCGATAAACAAGACGTCGCTTTCCAATACCGCCGACCAACTCATCAACCGTGCGCACAACCTGTTCGGCTGAATTCGTGATTGTGGCGCAGAGGTCTAGATCCAGAAGGAGCAGCATGGTCTCGTCCTGGTACACGATTTCAAAAACGGGTGTTGGCAATTGTCTGCTCCCTATACCTCTGTTGAGCCAACCCAGGTATCACCAAGGTAAGCATCCGCACCCCGGAGGCGCTCCAGAGGGATATCTAGAGCACACAGGCTTTCATGTGTCCAACCTTCTGCTGGAGGGGAGTATTCAAAGATGACTACTGCCTTGTCGAACAAGTCTACGATCTGCAGATGACAGTGAATCAATGAGGTGGTCAGAATCACGCTTTCACCAGGTAAAATATCAGTGATGAACTTCATGGGTAATCTATTCTCCTTGATTAACCCTGTTTTTCTACAAGAACGGCGTGAATGGTGTTGTGCGGCATTGCCGTTTTGATCACCCCGGCACTTTCCATTTCATTCACCAATTCGTCGCAGATAAGATGCTGTTCGTTTTTGTGATAGGGTTTTTGGGGGGCGGACAGATACCACCCAGCCCTCCGGTTTGCAAGTTTCCATCCGGCACGCAGAAGCTCAATGATGTCACGCACTTCCATATCTGTTCTCCAGTTCACTTGACTATGTTGATCGCTGTCAAAAGGTTATTCACCCGAACCATGTCTTCATCGCTATGAGTAGGCCCGCTGTGGTACAAGCGACCGCACTCTTGGCACTCGAAGAGAAACCCGCCAGCCAGCGGTTCGCTGGTGAAAGACACATCAGAATGGCACTCGCAACTCAGATGTAGACCATCCGTGTCGACAATGGTTTGAACTGATTCATAATGGTCGGCACTCGGTGCAAGGCCGTGTTTTGCCGTTTCAGCAGTCATGATATTCCCCCTCTTTAAATCAGCCCCAGGCGCTCGAGCTCTGCACGGAGGTCAGGGGCGAGGCTGTCAGGTTTAAAGCTCCTCCATCCCCCGCCAGATACTTCGTGAACTTGCCGCTGAGTTCCTGTTTTTGTGATCCAGATTTGTCCATGTTCCTTAGCAGCATTCATTGCTGCTTCACGGGTCCGGTGGCTTTTAACATCACGGTCTTTGCCTGCTCGGAGGCTGTAAAACGGAGCGTTTTTGGTGGCCATTCAGATGCCACCTTCTTCGATTGCCGGGCGCTTAGTCGGATCTAGCCACGCCAGAGCTTCCTTCTCGCATGCTTCGCGAGACGCGCTGAACCCGGCCTGCTCCATGACCCGGCCATACTCTGCTGCCAGGTATTCATAGGCGTCGGCTAGGTCACTCAGGAGCTGGGCTGCGTCGACATTTCCGGAATGGTACAGACCCTTTGCTTGCATTCTGACTTTGGGAATTCCTTTGATGCTCATGATGTTCTCTCTTTGGTCGAAATCGTTAATATTCAATGAGTTGAATGTACCATAATGCCGAGTGACGCAACTTCAGGAGCGCTCCCGGCTTGGTTAATCTAGGAATGGCAGGTCGCACTCACGAATGCTGATCTGCTGTCGTGATTATGCCGAGGGGAGTAGGGGGAGCCAATAATGGGTGGCTATCCTAGATGTCTCGGTGGCGAGGTATCCTACGATGGGGCAGAGTGCTTTGTTGGGACATGCCCGAGCTCACAGCGCCAGCCTATCTATCAATACCGAGCGGCGTTTCGGCTTCGGCAAATATCCCGGGCCAGCTCATTGATTTCTACGTTGTGTCACAAGCTCACCAAGACCCCAACCACAGCTATTAGCCACGGGATAGACCAAAGAGAAATGAAACCAACTAAATCATCATGTTGCCAAACATAATCCAAGCCACAGGCAAGGCGAACTATGGCAGCTGTCATACAGATAAAAATGGTGATGACCCACCCAGGAATCACATCTGCATGCGCTTTCGCGATGTCTTTTATCGTTGGTCCATGTCTCATGCTTTCCGGCTCCTTCTTGGTTGACTTCGATGGGATGAATCTACCATAGAGCTGGGCAGCACAACCTTGCTGGTGGACCCTCCCTGGGTCTCTCGGTTGGTGGGTCACCGGCGGTTATGTTAGGAACTCGACGAGTTGTGGGCCGCTGATGATAGTGACAGGGGACCCTTTGATCGCGTGCCAAGCAGATTTCGGAGTACGTCCAGTATGAATGAATAGGCCTTTACATTCCTGCTGCCGGCATTGCTCGGTAAATGCTCTCACATGGTCTGTGCTGATGAATTTCTTGTAGCGTTTTGCCTGGATGAGTACCAATTTACCGCCTATGACAGCCTTTCCATCAATTCCACCATCCCGGGAGTAGCTTTTGTTTCGAATGATCGTCAATCCCTGCAGTTCCAATGCGCTGAGAATGAGCTCCTCAAATGTGTATGGGTCGATCTTGCGGAGGTAGGCTATCTGGGCCTGCCATGTCGGTATTCCCCGAATTTTTGCCAGCACCGAACCCGATTGTTCTATCCGAGCCTCATGCCTTCCTTTTCTCCCCCTTGACCTGCGGACCGGGTTAAAAAAGGCGAGCATTGCGAGCAACACAAATAGAACCAGAATCGGCCAGGTCTCCGGTGAAGAAGAAGAGATGAAAGCGGCTCAGTGAATGAGGTTAGAGAAGGAAGAACAATCATGGAAACGCCCTTGGTGGGTGGGTGGTGAATGGCTGGAGAGGCCCCCCCTGACAAGCACCGAATGTGAGAAGAAGGCGGGGCCTTTGGCCCCGCTGTTAGTTTCGGATCGCGCTATTCGCCGGCGTCTAGGACTTGGTAGGTACCGATGGCGGCCAACTCTTGCTCTAATTGCAGAAGGGCATCCGAGTTGTCCCCTGCATGTTGATGATCAAGGCATGTGGAAATGCGATCCCAGACAAACAACAGCTCTTTCATGCTGAGAGATGATTCGTGGCTGTCAGCAAGCAACTCCAATGCTTGCGATGTCTCCAGACTGCTTACCCTGGATAGGATCGCAACGACGTGGGGTCTGGTCATGGGCTCCTCCATTACAGATGCTTTTTGAAGAACCTTACTGCCAACCAGAGGGATACAGAGGACAGCACTGCACTGGGCACCAAAATCCAGTTGGGGTGGATTGTGAATGGAATGGCCAAGTACAGCCCCCACCCACACCACATGCACGGTAAAATCATGCGCTTGGCGTAGTGGTGTCTTAACCCAGACTCCCGAGCCCCTCCGTACTTGCGTAGATCCCGGAGCATCAACCCATCAAAGAAGGCCACAAACATGAATAGCCCATACAGTGGCAACGTAAACAGCAAGATCACCGCTCGGATTAGGCAGACGATAGTGATGTAGATGGCCGCGAGCAGGTACTGTTCGAAAACCGCCATCGAAGCAGACCAAGAGGTGATCCATCGATACCTCGCGGGGTCTAAAACGTCGGGCCCCATAGGGGAACCCGTTACGGCCTGTGTGATGTAATGGATAGCCTCAGTCGGTGTCCAACCAAACAGCGCTGCATTAACGAAGTCTTCATTCAGATAACCAGCCTCTTCGATCACCATTTTGAGGGCGTGCTGGGCTCCTTGCTCAGGCCAGAACCATATCATGCCGCACCATTCAATCATGACGCCGGTGACGGTGGCCCCAACCACCATACCGATGGAGACGATGACAAACGAGATGATGTCGATCCGTTCATTCGGTGTGGCCATCAGGCAACCCTCGCAGCCAGTTCATCGGGGAGGCCAGCTGCAGTCTGACCAAAGGGGTTATTGGCCGCGGTTGGCCTGTCTATGCTCTTCCAGGATCTCAAGTTGTTATACCAGCTATCCGAGGTCTGGTAGTTCGATTCCATCAGTGCGCAGATCTCTTCCACGTCTTTCGGGATTGGTATGTTGTCTTTCCTGTCATCCATTAGCGGGAAACGCAGCTTGTAGAGCTTGGCGCCATCGAGCAGTGCGAAGGCCTGACCCTTGGGCAGGCGAATAATATCGGAGGGTTGTAGTAGTGGGACCTGGCGTGTGCCGATGGTATCCGAGTTGTTCGACTCGAAGTGAATGGTACTAGTCACGTCGGAGTTATCACGTGCAGAACTCAGTGCGCCCAACTCGCTAATAGTGACCTCTGGCAACTGGTTGGTAAGAAGCTCAGCTGTTTCTATGGTTTTGACGCGCAGCATGATGATCGCATTGAAGTTTGACAACATTTGCTGGGCTTTGGCTGCGTCTCCAAGCTTGGCCTCTAGGTCGAAAACTGACTGGGTGTAGGCTGTGAACCTCACCCCAGAGCCACCGGACTTGTTGAGGATCGGGATGGCGAAATCTGTCGCCAGCTCATTGAACTCATCGCAGTGGAGGTAAACCTTCGGTAAAACGCCATTTCTTGCGTCCACCAACCCTTTTTCCATCCCGTATTTATACAGATAGCCACAGGTAGAGAGCAGGTCAGACAGCATAGAACCGCCAATGGCCTCTGCTACTGTCTTATCTGTCATGGCGTCCAGACCGATATAGACCACTGCCTTTTGCCGCATGATGGTCATCCAGTCGATAATGGGTCGGGAGTCTTTGGCGTCGTATGTTGGGGCCACCAGCTCCACCAGCCGGCCGGATGTGACTTTCTCCACGAACGGCAGCAAGGATGCAGTCAGTTTGTCAAAGTAGGTCTTGTCGTACTGAATTGCGGATAGCAAGGCCAGCAGCACAGGATCAAAGATGCGCTTCCCCTTGATGTAGGCTTCCAGGGCCGCGGTTCGCTTGGTCCGGCTTTGCATGTGCCGGGGAGGAGCCTTCATGTTCAATTCGATAGTGCTCACGTCCTCTCGCCAGCGAGCAATCCGGTGCTTCTCGAAATAATACTCGCTGTAGTCGTTGAATAGCGGTTCCATGTCAGCAATGTCACCTTGGATCTGCACGTAACTAGGCCGACTACCCATTGCAACCCTAGCTTGTGCAACGATGTTCACGAATCGCCAAGAGAACTCCGCAAAAGCAGCACTGTTTCCCTCACTGGCGAGTTGGCTGGTGGCCCGGGTGGCCACTTCCGAAATCCTGGCGAATGAGCCCACGGCGTTATAGCGGCAGCTGATGTCGGGGAATCCTAAGTGGAAGATGTAGAACGGGCGATTGTGCCTCTTGGCTTCCGTATAGAGGCGCTTGAGGATGCCGGCGTCAGATTTGGGGTCCATGAAGACCGTGCAGCCGTCGCCGCGGGCAATATCGGACGCAACGTAAATCTCGGCGGCTCGGGTCTTCCCCACGCGCGTTGTGCCAATCACGATTTTGTGAGCAACTCGTTCTCCCAGGTCTTCGTAGACATCCCTTTCATGAGGTTCAACAGCATGCATGATCGGCGATCCCCCAACGGGGGGGAGGGGGCGGACAGGGTTCCATGGGCTGTCCTTGCGAAGCGCTTTGGCGATGGACTCAGCCAGCATCCCTTTCCCCTCCAAGGTAATTTCCGCCCGGCGGGCCAGCTTACTTAGATTGCTGGGCTCCAGGTACTTCATCGCCTTGATGGATTGCGCCTCAATCATCCGCTGTGTGTGAATGGGCTTCCACTCAAAACCTCGGCCGATCCAGTTGAGACGTTGCGAACATGGAACGTCCTGGGGCTTCATCTCGTAGTAACTGAGGCGCGTAAGGTTGCGATGGTACTTGCTGACGGTCCATCCGTCGTGAAACCTGCTGAGGGCCCCGGCCGCCAATATACTGCCACAGGCATAGCTGACTGATGGAGTCATCATGAGAGTGTGAGGCGCCCACATGCACAGCGCTGCTCCCCCTGACATGATCGCAGAGCTGTAGAGCTCAACAGGCGGGCGTAGCAAGGACTCAATTTCAAATTTTGCAGTCATGGATACATTCCATATATGGGATATAAGGGGGGGGGAGAATCTCGCCGGGGAGCAAGGGGCACCGGCGTGGCTGCGGCAGATGGGAGGATGGCCATCTCGGACTAGCTACTGAAAAAAACCAGATTTGGTGATCATGATCGGGTAGCCCGGGGCGCCTAGCTGATCGGCGAGGGCATCAGCATTCATTGGCCAGAGTTGCATGGGAGCCACCAGCTTTTGCATGTACTCCCACTCGGTTTGGTTCCTTACCTTCGTCAACACCCCGGACGAACCATACTGCTCCAACACCTTTCGATTTGCCTGGAACCATCGAATGCTGTACTCGTCGGTGCCGATGACGAACAGAGGCTGGGGGAGGTCCGGCAGCTCCTTGAGCATCTGGGTACCAGGAAGAACTACCGGCTTGATGAGCTTTGGTTCAATAGGAAAGATCCTTGGCAGTGCTGCAGATGAGGGCTTGAAATTCTCCATAGCAGTTTTGAGGTTGGTCTTGATCTGATCCAGTGAATCCGGTTTCTTCAGGTCGGAGTAAAACTGGTCATCAACCCAGTTCTTGATAGGGAAGGCCTTCTCATTCTGGTAGATGACAATCCCTGGCGATGGCACATCTGCATGCGCACAGCCAGCGATCGCCGACAGCATGATCCCCAAAACGGTCATTGCATGGTTTGTTTTACATATTGCCATTGTTTATACACCGACTTGCGATAGGCTGCGGCTTTCGCTACATCCGTTGGGTTGTGATACTGGCCGGCTGCTTGCCACCAGTTTCGGGATTTCTGGTAATGCTCGGATAGGTAGTCAGCTGCCGCATTGAGGTTCGTCCATGGGTCAGTAGCCGCCCAGAGGTCTCCACCAAACCTCCCGGAGTGCCAACGCCAATTCACCTGGGCAATACCGATGTCTACGGATCGGTGTCCCTGGTCAATTAGCCGCTTGCAAAACTGATACAGTGCAACGCGAGTTTTGAACCTATACCCTTTCCCTTTGAAATTGGCCGTCCATGGCCACGGCACGATTCGCCCCTTGTTTGTCGGCAATTTACTTTCGGCCAACGAGATTGAATACAGAAGATCTGCCGGCACACGCTTAATCATGGCTACTTCATAGTAGGCTGGTGGAATAGGTGCTACTTGGGGCTTTGCACCCTTAACCTGCTTAGTTGCATGGCGGCCTCGAGCATCGGTTGAGGCGCTTCCTTGTGAGGGGCTGGCAAAGGTGAGTATGGCCAGAATGACTGCAGCACTGATCGTCCCTATCCTCATGGCTTCAACTCAACCGTGTTGTTTAGTTGGACCCGGTATGCAACCGGCAACCCAGGGGTAGGTTTAAGGCGAGCATAGTATCCACTGTCATAGTTCACGGTCGCTTTGCCATCAGCAAGCATCTGAGTTGAGATCCCGACACTTCGAGAGAAAGACAACAGGTTTTCATCGGCGTTGGCATTGATGACGAACAGATCAAGGCGATTGAGTTTGCTTGAGCTGGTGGCGAGATTCTTGATGAACCTGGTGCACCTGACATCGCAGTTTGCAGCGTCAGCATAGGCAACGGTTCGCGTGTCCTTGATCGGTACCGCTACACTGTTGCTGCTGAAGCCTGCGGCCTTAGAGCTGTCAACGCCAGATTCAGCGCTGCGCTTGGCCCAAGCTCTTCTCTCCGAATCTGACATCCAAACCGGGTGGTTCGGGATCAGCGTCTTGATGTATTGATTAACGGCCTCGTCAAACTGAACTTCCCTTGCCAATCGGGCACGTTCCATTTCGACCGAAAGTTTGGCATATCGGGATCGATCAAAATCTGTCTTGGCGTTTATACCCATGACCATGAGTGGTGTGAGCTCTGGTTTATTCGAGTAGTAGGCGGCATTCGGTCCGGTGGACATCAACTCCTTGTACTCCATCCATTCTGATTGTTTCATCCCCCATGCCTTGGACTGTCGAAGATCCTCTTTCGTCCACTGCAGATACGACGGTACTTCGTTAACGGTCGGTAAAGTTTCACGTTGTGTTGCTGATTGGCCTATGGTGGTGAGATTGGTATTTACTCCTGACCGCAGTTCTACAGCTTGTGCTGATATGCCGAGCGTGCCAGCGACAATGGCGGAAATAATTGCACGTTGAAATTTCATCGTAAGTACCTCAGTGGTAGAAGGCAGCGCGAGCCGTCCCGGCCGTAAATGAAGATTGAACCGCCAGAGTAGTAGGGCCTTGATGAGTCAATGTAAAGTGAACGGAGGCCGGTAATGTCTTGTTGTGAGCACGCGGGGACGGTAGCCACTTTCTTCGGCTCACTCTCTTTCTCTCCGAAGCTTTTGGCTAGCGAATTGGAAAGGTTCTGGATGGTGCTACACCCACTCAGTAACAAGACTGCCGCAGAAAGTAAAATCCATCTAGGCATCAGTAGCCTCCGCTGGCCACAACAGTGAGAACCTTGTCCCCCTGGATGAATACAGCCTGTCTTGATTGACGGTCGGCACTCTCCAATCGCCACATTCCAATTTCATCGCCAACTTGAAGTCTCTTAACGTCGTCGCCATTGATCATGGTGACAAGCAGGATGCCCCCCCAATCATCAACATCGAAGAGTGTATGGCCATCGACGACTTTGGCCAACTGAGGTTTCCTGACTGGTAGAGTCTTCGTTGTGGAATAGTGTGACTCTGCAGTGCGTGTTGTTTGAGAGATGGCTTGGTGGCCGGTATTCTTTAGCTTATTGATAGCTGCCTGAGATGCCTCTTGACTAACCCTCAATGCATCAACAGACTCCTGAATGTTGTCGACTAGTTGGCGAGTTTGCCTAGCCCAAGTTAAACCAAGGTCTGTGTCCGTCGACAGTTTTTCGGTAGATGACTTTAGCGAGCTCAGCTCTGAGTTTAGAGCTGACAAATCTGCTGCCTGTTGCTGAACATGCCGCGAAACTTCACCTACAGCAGCATCAATTTCAGAGGTCCTATTCACGGAGTTAGATTCGATTTTATCCATCCTAGCTACCATCTCAGTACGTAGGTCATCGAAAATCTGTTGAATGTTTTGATTCTTCGGGAGCGATAGAAATGTGTAGCTGGCTAAACCAAAGCTGAAAACACCAAGAGCAAAACTGACATACGCCGCCGCAATGGTTCTTCCCCCTACAGGGTCAGTATCATACCGCTCATATCTGTCTCCTTGGTCATGATCCAGAGTCGACTCGCTCACAGGTTCATGTTCGGTGCTTGGATGAAGTGCCGGCTGCCTTGCTTTTTTCAATCGACGGAATATGCCGCTCGTTGATTTTTGTCTATCGCCAGACTCTGCATGAATTGATTCCAACGGAGGTTCGACAGGTACATCCCCATCATTTAGCTCTACGTCATTATTCGCGTGTGATGCATCCGGGGTTATCTCTGGAAGAAATTCGTCACCGTCGGTGACACTATCACTCCGCTGAAGTTGCATATCTTGAGGCTGTTCGGTAACTGAGCTTTGTTCTTCAGTGAATGTTTGCTCCGTTTTTTCTACCACTCCCCCTACAATCCAACCCGCACTTAAGTCTTCTCCCATGAGTTCTCTTGCAACATCCATCGGGTCGATTTCTGGGACTGCATCGATAGCTTTTGCCGTTTCTGCGCCTGCGTAATTTGGGGATGTGGCATCCCCACTCACCTGGTTTTTGCCAACTAATGAGTCATCATCCTGAATGACACCCTGGGCAGTTGAAACACCAAATGAAGAAAGAAGGCTGTCTGTTTCACTGCTCTTTCGCTTGAGGAAATCGCTATCCGTTTTCATTGCTTTACACCGTTAATTTCAATAGATGTAGGGTCTTCATCATGGAGTAATGGGACAAATGTGACGACGCGATGCACAGGGTCTACAAGCAGCAAGAATGCATCACCAGCAAGTGTCTTGAGAGCGGATTGGACAGTGACGTATGAAAATTTTCTTTGCACGCTTGGCAAGGGGAGGGTGAGCATCACTTTCGTGCTTTCTGGCAGATTAGACATCTCGGCAAGCGTGTACCCGGTCTGCTGAATTGTGTAGTTGATCGCTTGCCCTACTGTCTCTACGGTGGGTGGAAATGAAAAGCTCACAACGGTAAGAAGCGGATTAGATTGGCGTACTTCCGGAGTGGTGTCGATTGTGGTGTAACGCGAAATTGCATACCGGTCTTCTGGTGTAGCTGCGGTGACACCCTGCGCAATCATCATCCAGATTGTCGCTACTGTCAGCGCACTTTTTACTGTCTGCATCTCAATGCGTCCATGGTTGATTTTAGTCGCTAATTTTACCATGACGTGATACCGGAAAATGGGTGCAGTTTTGGCAGTGATTTTTTCAGCGATATGCATTGAGCGATATGCTGAAGCCTAACAGCATTAACTTCGATATCTAGCAGAGTGGGCAATGGCGAAGGATGGGTTCTACGGAGAGGAAATTGTTAATGCAGGAAGGCGTGTGATACGACCGTATAGCAGATAAAGTTAAGGCGCCATCAGGCGCCCTAATATGATTCGTGTTTTTCTTGAAATTAAAAGGCCGGTTTCTTTTCCTGGCTATTTGATTTGATGTTGGGGAGGAATTTTCATTCCGGCCTCTGGCAGCCCCTGGGCCTTTCGTCGGGCCAGATTTACTCTGACTAACTGGCCGATCGTTTTTGCCGACGATCTGCGCGGCGTTGTTGAAGTCATGTTCACCATGACGGTTCCAATGCTATCGGATCACTCCGGGCTGATCAAGGGAACTAATCGACAGCCAAAGAGCAAGGGGAATGGCGAAGGGAAGGGGGCAGGCTGCGCTGCCCTTAACCATTAAAGGGGGTGTGGGGGAAAATAGAGGGCCCTTCACCATTGCGCTGGCGTAGGCCTGCATAACCCCAAGGCGGATTGGGTTTTGATAGCCGTCGGCACTTGAATGCGGACCAAGCAAAGCATGCCGCGTTGTCATATCATATTGTTTTTTAACGTTTTGACTGTTTATTGCCCTTAGGGGAGATCTACCTTTCCAGCAGCCCAGCGGGCAGTAATATGTCAAAAATTGGCTCCGTATGGGTGTGTGCGTGTTGCTTAGCTCAATCCGTGTAGACCCAATGGGCTCCGCTAGGTTGATCCAACACGTGCCTGAGGAGGAGTGCCGCCCCGTTCTTCATGGGCACTTCGGTGCAATTGGTCGCTTGTATTGTGGGAATTCTCCCCAACGGCTGGGATGGTGAGTGCAATGAATGTGATCTGAGTCACGTTTTGTTTTAGGTGCATGCCACCACAAGTGGCGTGGGCGGCGTGCCGTTACTGTGCCGCCTATAAAAAACGACCCGCAATAATCGCGGGTCTTTCCTATCTTCTCGTTCGCTTGGCGAACAGGCCGAGTTGAGAGTTTATATAGTCGAGCTGAGTTTGGGTTTTTATGGCCAGAGAGCTCTCTGTTTCATCTAGCTGGAGACCAAAACCACTGTAATTCGATATCCTTCTGTTACTACCATCGACAATCTTCCATCTGAGGTAAATCCTATTGTAACTCCGATGTGGGATTATTATTAATGGAAGAGCATCGCGAATCTTCAAATTAAGCTCATGGACAATATTTGAAATCTCGGCCTCTATATAGTCATCGCTCATCTGTTTCAGAGAGTTTAGACAGAGGCCATCCATCTCTTTCATCATGCCTCTTCGGCTGTCGTTTCCTTAACGATTTCAGGTTCGATGTAAGCGTCCGCTGGGTTGCTCTTTCTTTCCGCTACGTTATGAATTTCAGGTGCGAATTCATGCCGAGTTTCACCGCGCATGTGGCCAATCGATGGCAAGATCCCAATCGACTCATAACGCTCTGCAGCGATGCGAGCTTTCTCGTTATTGGCTAACACGTCATCTCGAGTGACAGGAGTATGTCGATAAGACGCTGCGCGTGAAATGAGTGCTCGGCAGCCCCGCATAACATCGCGAATGTAAGTGGTTCTTGCACTCGGGCTAAGCAGAGCTACATGGCTTGCAAGCATGACAAGGCGAATGAAGGAGTCAATTTCCAGGACTGTATACAGGAACTGATAGTAGAGCTGGCTACCACTACGAACCTGATAGACGATGGGTTTCACGGAGAAAGATTCAGAGGATGTGAAATTCTCTGGAACCCGGTCTTCCATGTAGCTAATCAGTGCCTGCTTTTTGGTTTTCAACTCTTCTCTGAACTCTGTAATTGCTGTCCAGATTGAATCAAACCAGAAGTCTGCATAGGGGTTGTCGAGTCGGATATCCCCTTCCAGGATCATCATGGATTGCGCCAACATGGTCAGATTGTGTGGGGTGAATTTTTTCTTCTGACCATTGTCATCAGTACCGTCCTGATCCGATTCACGCTTGACGCCGGAAAACAGTGCGGCTCCTTCATAGGTATGGATCTCAATTTTGATGTGTGACCTGAGTCTGCCCAGTTCGGTTACTCGATTGCTCGGTGTGCTCGAGGTCTCTTCATTGCTGAGGGCTCCAAGAATCAGTTTGCTGCTCATTTTTCCTTTTTCTCCGTTTGTTGATCAAATGATGATGTCGACAGCGTGGTATACCTGTGTTGCCATTTTTTTTATGCTGGGTGTGATAGTGATGTTGAGACCCATGCCACTACATGCATTCGTACATCTCCTGACATCGGCCTGATTCCACTTTGAAATCCTCCCCATAAGTACGCCAAGATGCTGGCCTGCATGCTTCAGTGAAATTTCCTCCCGCTCATCGCCTTGGTAAAATTCGACTATGAATCTGACGATCTGCGTGTAGAGATCCAGAGGGTCCATTACATCAAAACTTGGTTGGAAGAGATTCAGCGTGTGAATCACAAGCCCCTCCAGACGGGGGTCGATTTTCGACGTTGGTCGGCCGGGAGTATTTTGCGTCCCCATCCACTGGATGGCTGAAATTGGCGAGCCCGTGATGATACCGATTTTCTTCCTGTGAATTTTCATCATGGACAGAAGCTGTTGAGTTCGTATCACTTCGTTAAGCTGTTCAGAGGTCTCCCCAATGATCATGGCGATGTCTGGCGATAACCTTATGTGCTCCGGTAGTATCAATGTAGCAAGAGAACCGAGCCTACTTGGATTCATCCTGCAGTATTGGACTACTGACATAAGTTCATCCCTTTTCAGTAGACATACATCTGCTAGGAAATCACAATTTGTGAAGCTACTACTGATCAAATGCAGTAGAAGTGCCCGAGGGAATTGAGCATCTGCGTCCTCGTCCCTTGCAGGCATACCGTTGGCGATGGCATTGAATACTGGTCGAAGATCGATAGTTCCAAAGCACCCGCTAGGGTCATCATGAATGTCATCCATCACTCGGCGTTTGAACTGAAGCGTCTTTATCCAAAATTCATTCTGGCAAAATTGCTCAAGCCCATACCCTGTTAGATTGTGAGAAAAGGGGGCCGCATATGAACGATGTAGGATGGCGTGCCTGATTATCTCTGCCAGGAGTGAGCCACAGCATGCGATCAATTTGTCCCGTTTATTCGACATCACACTCTCCGCTGTTTAGTGCCACGCTGATCGACATGCGTCGTATCAATCGCATTAGTCTGCCACAAGCTGGGTGAATTGTGTTGTCGTTTGATTCGTCGATCATGGAGATGATTGTTGCGTTGGCCCAGGACGAACGAGATAGGTTGAATCGCAGATGAATTGACTCTGCCATCTCGTTTTCATCGCGATATCCATTTCTGAGAGCCAACTTATCGAGGCCGGCCGCCAGTGACTCGCTTCGTGATGATTGTGCGCCGAGCAGAAGTAAAGGGATTGCTCTGACCATTTGTACTCTGCTGGAGACGCTGCGCAGATCAACACAGAAACCGCCATGTATAAGCGTTGATAGTTTTATGCCATATGTTGAGGCAATAGATTCGGCGGTGAGATAGATTGCGTGATCAAGAAATGAGAGGTCTTGTTGTGCTTCAGAGATCTGCTCTGGTGCTGTGGAGATCTCGATGTCTGGTTTTGTGGCGACCAGAAATGAAATGGCATGGCCAACAGTGTAACCCTCGATGGGGCTTGTTGGATTGTTGTCCCACTTATCCTGACCGTCGCAAATCTGCGAGAGAAGGGCGGCCACGTTTTTGATTTCCATGGCCGACGCCGACCGGAGCTTCTCAGCACCAAATGTTACGATGCTGTTCCAGCTTGCTCGGTAGTCGCGAATAAACCGCTTCGATGAGGCCATCACCTCTTCGTAACTACTAGGTGTATCAATTGGAATTTCAAGCTGCTCGTTGCCGTAGAGTGCTGCAATTGCTAACAGTCTCTCCCCGCCATCAAGCTTCCTAAGATCCAAATCTTCTTCTAGCCCGTTCACTATTTATCCTCCCGCAATCACCACAAAATTTGTGTCTTTTTTTTTTGCGATATCTATCTGATATCGCCGAGTGTTATGAATCTATTTGCATTGTTGAAATCGAGGTCAAGCATCAGCTCTTCGGTACCCTGTGCTGTCAGCACCATCACGTGCAAGTCAGCTCGTTTTCGCATGCCAACAATTTCAGCTGTGATCATTGTGCCACCCAGGATAGAACGCTCAAACGTCAATACCGATGCAATGGCGTGCTGAATTTTGGACACTGCATCGCGTCTCGCTTTGGGATCCATGTTCTTGTTCGCGCCATTTTGATCTAGAAAGGTGTAGAAAAGCCCCGGGCTGACAAAACAGAGCCTGCGTTCTGAAACGATATGTACTGCGCCAGCTCTTGCATTGACCTGGATGGTCCCGGTCATGATCTGTGCACGTAGCCACTCAATAAATTGGTGTGCTGTATCAGAACGGCCAGAATTTGTTTTTTTGATGGAGTGTGGCGCGGACTGTCGAGTCTCCTGACGTGTACTCGGCGCCTCATTTCCTTGAATGAAGTTTTTGAAGTCGTCGCTTGTAGTCTTCACCGTCAAAGGGTATTCAACGTTGCTCGCTACCACTTCGGCAGTAAGTTCAGTGAAGCTCTGATTATCGGTGCAGGTTGGTGGGACTTGCTCATTACGCTGTTGAGGTTGTGACTCCATGCTCTGATCGGGTGGGACCATTTTGGCTTCAGGAGCGGCGGTGTTTTTCGGTATCGTCTGAGTAGAGATAGCCTTCTGATCTGAATGAACTTGTGATTGAGCGGGCTTAGCAACCTGCTTCACATCGCTTGTTGATGAGCCTGCCTTGGCCGGCTGAGCTTCACCGGGGATCTGATGATGATATTGTTCATCTACAGATGGGCATAGAAGCCTGCCGGTGTAGACTGGAAGCTTTGCATCTGGGTCTAGGACCTGGCGTTTGATCAGCACCACTGCAAGTGGCTTTTGATTTGGAGTGAACATGAGCGAGTGCATCGCCTTCCCATTCATGTTCAGTATCAACATGCCGTTGTCACCCATTGTGTCGTAAATCAAGCTGGTGTTATCCGGCAGGAACTGGTTTTCGGAGCCGAGGGCAGATCGGATGCATTCGACGAAACGCGGGGCGACACAAGCAATGAAGTGTTGGGATACCCAATAGGGTGAATTTTTCTTGTTAGGCTCAAAGTCACGCAGTGACAGCGTAATTCCCTTGATGGCCAGGGCATGAATTTGCGGCCTTTTTGCAAGAGAGCTATTCACAGTGGCTTGTGCAGCTATTGCTACAGGGGCATCTGCCATGGCGTCGCCTGTTGATTGAGAGTCGCACTCAATCACGCACCGACCGATATTCCCCCCTAGCTCCATTGCTTTTCCACCAATCGTGGCAAGCCATTCATCGCGGATGATTGATTTTTTCCAGATCCAACTGAGTGCAGCCCTTGGCATGATTTGGAATATCAGTGGAAGACTCGCAACTTCGTGTACGCCGTGCTGGCGGCGGTCATTGTATCGATAGATGTACTTGGTACCCGGCGCCATGGGGCCAAGGTGTGGCAACCAGGGTGTCATGTTTGACCCCTTCACAACCACCACATCAACATCAGTGAGGAGCTTGCCAATATCGTGCAGTGCCCCCGCTGAAGTCATCGCGAAGATATATAAGGCCTGCCATTGAGAGATCTGTTCCTCTCCATCGGCTATGTATAAGAATCGACCTGCGATTCGGGCTGAGTACACCGCAACTTCGATACTGTGCTCTAACAGACCACCAAGGTGAGCGTGGTGATGTCGTTCACTCGCGGGCAGGTGCTGGCACCAAGCTGCAAGATTTCGAAAGAGCTCCATGTAAATTTGATTGAATCGGGTCTCATCGAGTTGCGTGAACGCACTCAAGTTCTGCAGCAGGGGTATATGGCGTTTTAACAAGGCATCAGGGCTCTCTGCGACGAGGGCACCACCGCTTAATGCATTTGCTTGTTGTGCTGGATCAGCGTGTGATTTGTTATCGATTTGTCCGACTTGTTGCCTTGTTGACCGCTTGAACCACCAATTACGCACGCCTGCTTCTCCTTCACTTCTTGTAGTATTTTCTTCCAAACACTGATCACTCTGGGGTCAGCCTCTGGCATCACTTTTCTCTGAACTTGTGTTGGGTACATTCGACCGATGAAAGAGTGAAGGGCTTCATCTTCAGGGTTCCAGCTTTCCCCCTGGCAGTAGAAGTGCAGCCTCCCTAATGAACAGCTTGCTATCGCCATATGGGCGGCGGCTTCCGGAGTTTTCTCGGTTTGTAGGCAATGGCTTGCCACAAGCAGCAACGGAAGTTCATTTTTGGGGGCCATTGAGCTGGGTGTTGCTGAGTCAAAAATTGCACAGTGGGCGGAAAAATCTCTGATCGCTGTATAAAGGACTCTCATCTCTGGCTCAAGAGCAAAGTTGAGCTTGTCCTTCCCGGTCAGAAATTCGTATAACTCACCCCAAGGGTTCACCGCTTTCTCTTTAACCAACACAACACCCCCCTTTAAGTTTTGTGGCATTATCTAGCAACTGAGGACTAATAAACGGCTGTCAATTTAGAGGGGGGTTTTTATGGCGGGTGTTTGGGTTGTAAAGGGGGGGACGCTTCAACCGATTAGGCGTCTCGAGAAGTCTATAATCCTGCATCCAGACAACCGCGATAGCCTTGAGACGCAGGAGCTTCTTGCAACGTTGCACCACAATAAGTATTGGCTACTCTGTGGGTGTAAGAAGCCGGACGCGAGGATGTTTGTGCGCCAGGTTGCGGAAGATAGGTACCTGATAGTCAATCACCATGAGCATGGTCACCACGACCCACATTGCCCTCTGCGCACGTCTCTTGGGTTGGGAGGCGCATCGGAGGACTCTGGCCCTGATGCTGGCGACAACACTACCGCGATGAAGCAGCCAGAGTATCGCCTGATCTCTCCATACCGCAAGATAGACCTGCTTTCGTTGGATGGTGATGTCATTGATGATGCGGAAGCACAACGGAGTGCTGCTCTTGATGAATTGGGCATATCACCTGTTGATAATTCGGATAAACCGAAACGAACTCAGGCTGAGAACCCCGCTCAGAAGGTAGATGTTCTCTACAAACTCCTCTGGCAACTGATGGACGATTCGTTCTGCACTTATCGTCACCACCGGCAGAAGATCTCGATGAACTCTTTGCAGATGAAGATACGGGCGGCAGCGTATCCGCTCAATCTCAAAGGGTTTGGGTGCTTGCAGCAATTCACATTTGTTGGGGAACAGGGATTGGACATGCTGCTTGGCCAACTAAATCGTGCCCATAAACGCGACCCTAAGACCCGGCACCAATTCCTTTTTTTGTGTGTGATCGCCGACTACACCCTGTTTAATGGTGCGGCTTCTTGCGTCTTGCTCAATGGTTCTGCACTAATGTTGGGGCAGGCTAAACGACCACCACTGTTGCTAAATGGGATGCAGTCAGGTGATGGCCCGTTCATGCTGGCTGTAACCTTTGCCTACGATAAGCCAACCGATGAGGGACCCTCAATCCTCCGTTGGGCGTTGCAACCGCTTGCCAGTGCAGAGACCCCGTTACCAGTTGCCAGTTGGCCAGAGCGCCTTATTGTGATTGAGATGGCCCGTTGCCTGGACAACATTGATCCCAACATCAGCACACGTTACCAGCTCTGGTTGCATAAGCCTGTTTTGCCAATGGTCGACCGAATGACTGGAGTCTGGATCCAGCCGGCGATCACGTTGATGGCCAAGGACTCTCGCGGTGAACGTTGCCGCGTTGCCTTCAGGCTCCAGGGGGAGGGTGACAATATCGAGGCCTACAAACGTACTTTTGAGCATGTCCATACCCTGGATCTGGATAGCCCCAGTACGTTGGCTAAGTCATGCCAAGAGATGTTTGTCATTGGGAAGGGGGTGATTGACGATCACTATCGGGCGCTTGACAAAGAGCGTGCTGAACTGGAAGCAATGGAAGAACAGAAAAAAATCGAGTATCGAATGCAGAATAGAGAGCTTGAAATCCGTGGAGAGCTATCCCTAGCTTCAGCTGGCCACCCAGATATTCCCCCGATGCCGATGGACACTCCAGAGTATGAGATCCCTTACGATGAAGAGTGGGATCGCATGATAGAGGACCCGGACGACTGAATTTCGGGCAAAAAAAAACCACGCCAATAGGCGTGGTTTTTTGTTTTTTAACTTCGGGCCTTAATTCGCAGGAGGCGTGAACGTTCAAATGCGGCCGCATCCTCCCGGCACATAAACCAGAAACGAATCGCAAAGGCTAAGCCGACGACTTCAAGTGCTAAAACAATGTTGATCCACATAATGAGATCCTTGGCCAGAAAGGCCTGGTTGAGGTGGCCCAGATGGGCGGGTTGGAGGTTGGCAGCCGCGGTTAGCGGTACAGGCTGGTTATGCCATCGCCTGTCAGCACACTCTCGGGAGAGAGTGGTTTGGGCTGTGCGCATATGAGGGCGCTCAGGCCAAACATGACAGTCTGAGAACGACAAAACGCAGCCAGGGCTGCGTTTTGTGATTGGGGTGACTCCGATGCATTTCTGCGTGTGCTATGCGGGTAAACCGAAGGAGAATGAGCACTTCGGTAAAATTATCCTATAAGCGGCCGTCATGCAACGGCTGTTATTTATTGCCCATGATGTTCGTGACCAATTTCTTGAGCATCCCGGGTTCGTGTTGCCCTTCCTGGGAAATGGGATGGCCCTGTTCACTGTTTGGTGAGTGACGGCGGGAGCGTTCTTGCCTATCACGCTCTGCCCGCTCTAGCGCGACGCGATAAGTGATACTGCCGCGCATAAAACCAATCAAGGCGCTGAAGCTGAGGCAAAATGCCTGGCACAGTCTGCGGCTGGTTTCATGCTTGTCTTTGGGTGAGCGATTGTGGGTCAGCAGCTCCATAAACTGCAGATCACGGTCGCTGGGCCCATCTGGAATGACGATGCCTGTTGGAGGGGTGATGTCGAAAACCTCCAGGATCGCTTTCTCTGGTGAGTAACCCATATCGAAGACAAGCTGGCGTAGCCTTGTGATGTGCTGCCGTGCTCGTTCTGCTCTCCGGTCGGCCTCGATCATCTCCAATTTAGTGGCACTCATACCCGGGGTGCATAAGGTGGAGGCATTTATTGGTTTGATGTTGACTGCCAGAAAACCTTTTTGTACGGCGCGAGCGTTGAATTCTACAATCATGCCGACTTCAGGAGGAGCCTCACCTAGCCAGTTTTGAGGGGTGATGAAGTAATCGACGCCGGAGATGTCTGCGATAGTGCCGATGGGGCCCGTATCATTGATCACTGTACCGACGACAAAGCCGCGTAGAGGGCCAAATGCGATGCTCATGATTTACTACTGCTCCTGGTAAAGCCAGAGGCGCGAGATAAGCGGCTCATTGGCGGTTTTTTTTGTTTGCCGCGGTGGGCGTTTTTGGGTGACGTCGTAGTTCTTTAGAAGACCGATCTTCACCTTCTGAGCTCCGAGAATGAGAACCGGGGTCGATGCTACTTGCATACGACGGCTATCTCCTTCCACCAGCCAGGCTTGCGGATGGACTGGATTGGGGCGCCGGATGACAAGACGAGCATCATCGGAGAGTGCGGATAGCAGCACAATTTCATCCTCTAGCTGTGCGACCCAACCAGTTGGATCGATTACATGGCGAGGGGGGGAGTCCTGTGATGCTCTAAGCGTACCGATGATCTGTTGTTTGGTCATTCTCTGCATAGTGTTTTTATGAGCCCAACAGAACGAAATTGATCGGGCTGTGTCGCAGGCGACGGTGATTTGTCGGTAAAACTGCAAAGTGATCAGCCCCTCGAACATGCCTTTGCTATGCAGAAACTCCCACCGAGTATTGGGTCCCCCAATTATTGTGCCTGAGTTTGTTACTAGGTCTCGGAAGGTTTTTCGGTCTGCATTAATGGCATCGATTATACCGGCGAGCTCCTCGTTGTGCCTGGAGTGAATCTGAATCGCTCCCGGCAAGCGGTACACCAGGCGAGTGTTTTCACCAGCGTCCGCGTACAGATGGCCCCAAGCATGGTGAGCAGCATACAGAGCTTCGAGTCCGTGAGCCGGAGTCACCGTTATAGAGGGAGTGTCGTGGCGGGTATCCTGCTTCGGGTCATGCGGGGGGAGGGCAAAGGTGCTTCCTTGGATGAACTCGCTGTCGTCAATGAAGTCGCGCAGCATGGCCAACAGCTGGTGTTGACGCTGCTCCAGAGTGCGGAGCTGTGCAGCTAGTTCGTACTTATTCATGGGGCACTCCATCGAGGGGCTCAAACTGGTGCTATTATGACCAGTGGAGAGTGATTTCTCAACCAACATTCCTATAGGATGATCTTCAATCAGAACACAGCCCTTCGGGCTGTGCTCAACTCCTGGGCTACTTTGCTCTAACGACGCCCCGAGTGCTCGGCTAGACCCGGTTCCGCTACTTCTGCGAGACCGCGCTCGCGCGAAGAGAAAGGGTGAGAGAGTGAAGAGAAAGAGAGAAAATAGAGATCATTACTTAGGCTTCGGAGTTTATGAGGATCGTATCGGTTCAGCAGCTAGGCGTCTTGTATCAGTTATCGAAATAGGAATGTTGGTTGAGATTTTAAATGTGACCACCTATCACAATAAGCTCTCCCCCGGAGATACCTCACACCTATGGCGCGATGGCCACAAAGCAGGGCATAAAAAAGCCCCGCTGTGCGGGGCTATTTCTTGAATGTCAGTCTATGTGCTGCATTCACTGTTCAACAGACCTCATCTAGTGAGAGGTAAACCTTGCGCACTGAGCCAGTTCAGTACCGCTTCGTGAAGAAGCTGGTCCGACTCCATTTTCAGTACAGACTCGAGAATCACTCGAGCCAGGCAATCCCCATCTTTCTTGTCAGCATGATCGTAGTCGAAGATGCATGCAAGCCGGGAGTAATCAACTAGCTCAGCAATCCAGGCAGAGGTTTTGCCACAGGCGGTAACCAGAGCATCCATTACCCCATCGTGTTCGTCCGGAGAGGCCTTACGATCACGTAAGTGCATTTGCCAGGTGTTTGCCAGCAGATAACCCATGGTGCTATCGAACATCGGTTTAGTAGCTACGGTGGTAGTAGCGGTATCTTGCAATGAGTTGTGCATTTGTATTCCAAAAGCCCAGAGGGCTGGTTAAACCTTCAACACGAATGTTGAGGCGAAAGGCCGTTGGCCTGGTTGAAGTGAATAGGGGTATAGCAGTCCAAAAAATCAGATTGACGACCTATTCGTTATGGAAAAGAACATATCCAGCTCCGATTTTGCTGGCATCTCTGAACACCGGCCACAATCGTTCTGGGATTGCTCCTTCATCGAGGGCGTCGTAGTTCGCCATATTAAAAAGAAACTCATAAGTTGGGTTGTCATGGTGATGGTTGCCCTTATGAGAGAAGGAGGCGTGCTCACGCACCCATTCCCACTCCGGGACGTCATATGCGCAGTCATAATCTCCGACGGTTTCAGGCATGCTGATTTCCAGCACATGACAGACAGGGCCGGCAGTCACTGCCGGTATCTGAGACTTTCCGACTCTTAGATCAATGACCTCGATTACTGCGCCCCGCATGGACGATGCGATACTCTCAACGACCCTTAGAAGCTCTGGAAGAGCGAGGTTTTCATAGGTTTCGCTGGGCACATAGCTACATAGGGAATCGCCTGATTTGACAGAATTCAGAAGATCCTGGTACGCAGATAGCCACTGTTGTTTATCAATATGTGGGAATACTTGAGCCATCGCATGAGCGAGTAGCACATCATCGATTGCTTGGTTCATGAATTGGACCTCGTTGCATCTGGGCTTTACGCCCGGGTTGGTGTTGGTCACGAGTGGCACATTGCGGACCGAGTGCCATAAGACAGCCTTGGGCTGTTTCTGCATGTGCGCTGACGCCGGAGAAATACCGGTGAACGGACATGCAGAATCAGCCAACGAGGGCTTGGGTGATAGATCACAGGTGGGGGTACCTGCAGAGTGCAGGGAGAGTTGAAGTTGGTGCCTGGCCGGACGGCCTGTCCCCACGTGGGCACCGAGGACAACCGCAGGATACCGAATATCATGAATGGGAGCAACAGCATCAACTCAGGTTGCGGCTGGCGACCTGATTACCTAAGCAAGGCAAAGCAGCAATGTATGGGGGGCACTGACCCCCTACAAATGTGCAGAGTTCCCTGATCGAATTAGCCACCCCTCAAGGTTGCCATCCACCGCTGTGCCTGCGCCACCAGTATCCCTCCGCCGGCGCTCTCCAGGATCGTCCGCACACTGCCGACCACGGCGCCAATCACTGACCATTTTGGGTTAGGGGAGGCGGCCTGGGCCTTGAGGGTATCCAGATCGGCCTGCAGCTCTGCACACGCCTCTCCCTGCAGTTGCCCTTGCGCGACCACCTGCTGCAGCCACGGCAACAAAGCCGCCAGCGCCTCGGACTTCTGCTCGCCTGTCACCGTCTGCTGTTGTTGGCCGCCGGGCGAGCCCAACATCATTTGACCTCCGATGACATCCCCCCCAATGAAAATATTGGTCACCGATTCCGCCTGCTTCTGCTCCTGGGTGGTAAAGCTCATCCCTTCACCTTGGATCCCCAACTCATCCAGATCGAGTGCCCATTCAAGGACCTTAGTACGCACCGCACCGATCAAACGCTGGACCTGATTTGCTCCAAATCGAACTTGTGGTGCGATTGGCATTTTATAGAGAGCCGCTACCATCTTCGATTGAGACGGGTCCATGGGCAACACTACATATTCTGTCCCTGAAGCCAATGGTTCCACTCCATCAATGGGATAATAGAAGGGACATGTTGTCATCACCTCGTGAAGCTCTGCATTCAGGACCGGTAGCAGCACAAGACCTTTCCCCGGGTTAATGGCGTACAGTTGCCCCGTCAAAATCCGGTACTGAGGGATAACAGCCGACTCTGGGTAGCCATCAAGTTCGTTTTTGATCCAGCTAACCCAGTCAGGCTGCTTGAGCTTACGTGCGGCCACCAGTGCGTTTCGCAGTAGATCGGTTGTCTTGACTTCGGGATTACTGGCTATGGTGATGAGCTGAGGGATAAGGGCGGGCATCAATGCGCTCCTGGGCGATATTGGGCCCTCATTGTACCCGGGTTCGGTGGTTTGGATTGCAGGATTGCAAGCGGCAGGATCCCGGCCGCCCTCATGGCCAGCGGTTGGCTCACGTTGACCGGTCACCCAGCCGGCAAACGCGGCAGTTTACCCGTTCCGCAGGTGCTGCTAGAACCAACGCAAAACGACAAAAAATGCGGAGCTAAATGCTAAACGGTGATCCTCACTGGGTTGGTTGGTATACTGTGTTTTTATACAGCAACCAGAGATGACCAGCATGTTTGCTCAACCCGCCCCTAATGCTCCCTTGCTGGAGATCCCCCTGTTTCTCTCCCCTGTAGCCTGCGGCTTTCCGTCCCCGGCGCAGGATTACACCGAGCAAACCATAGACCTTAATCTGCTGTGCGTGGCGCACCCGGCGGCCACCTACTTTGTGCGGGCGGCCGGTGACAGTATGGTCGACCACGGGATCCGCGATGGCGACCTGCTGGTCGTGGACCGCAGTCGCAAGGCGCGCCACGGTAGCGTGGTGGTCGCCGCGGTCGATGGTGAGTTCACCGTGAAGCAGCTGCAGCTTGATCCCACTGTGGCCTTGCTCCCTGGCAACCCGGCCTATCGGCCTATCCATTTCAGTGAGGGGCAGGAGCTGGAAATCTTCGGGGTGGTGTCCTTTATCGTGCATCAGGTGGATGCCCCATGAACAAGTGCTGCACCGTCGCCCTGGTGGACGTGAACAACTTCTACGCTAGCTGCGAGCGGCTGTTTCGGCCCGACCTTAAGGGGCGGCCAATAGTCGTGCTCTCGAACAACGATGGCTGCGTGGTAGCCCGTTCGGCAGAGGCCAAAGCGCTCGGCATCAAGATGGGAGTGCCGTACTTTCAGATCCGTCAATTCTTCGAGGCTATGGGCGGGGTCTGGTTTTCCAGCAATTATGCCCTTTATGGCGACATGTCGAACCGGGTGATGACCATTTTGGAGGGGATGGCCCCGGCGGTGGAGGTCTACAGCGTTGACGAGGCCTTTATCGAGCTGAGCGAACGCTGGGCGGGCGACTTGGTGGCCTATGGCCACCAAGTCCGCGAGCGGGTGCAGCAGTGGACCGGGCTGACCGTGGGGGTCGGCATCGGCCCCACCAAGACGCTCGCCAAGCTCGCCAACTACGCCGCCAAGAAGTGGCCCGCCACGGGCGGTGTGGTCGATCTGCGGGATGAAGGACGCCGCGTCAGGCTGATGGCGATCACCCCGGTAGACGAGGTATGGGGTATTGGTCGGCGGCTCACCGCCAAGCTGGAGACCCAGGGCATCAAGACCGTGGCGGAACTGGTCGCCGCCGACCCCAAGAGCCTGCGCCGCTGCAGTATGGCGTCGTCATAGGTCGCCGTCCAAGGGCTCCGGCGATCCCCTCGCCGAGCTCGACGATGACGCCAGGCCAACGAATCATCTGCAGCGAGTTCGGCGAGCGCATTACCGAGTTTGGCCTGATGCGGGAGGCACTGGCCGGTTACATGGAGCGGGCCGCCGAGAAATTGCGAGGGGAGGGGATGTGCTGCCATGTCACCCTGTTAGTGTGCGGACGTAGCCCATTCAGCGAGCGGGAGCCCTATTACGGCAACCAGGTGAGCAATCAGGTTGGTCATGCCCACCCATGACACCCGGGCGCTGCTGGCTCTTATCCCCGAGCTACTCCCCCGCATCTGGCGTGACGAGCAGCGTTATATGAAGGGGGGCGTCATGCTGGCCGACTTACCCCAGCCAGCATGCACGAGAGCTGTTCGCTGACCGGCAGCAGAATCCCGTAGCGAGGCACTGATGAAGGTGATTGACCAGATCAATCAGGGAAGATTAGGAAAGGTCTACTTCGCGGCTCGTGGCCGGGACACTACGGAGTGGATGATGAAGCGAGAGCAGTTGAGCCCTCGTTATACCACTGCCCTACATGAATTGCCGATCGCAATGACATAACCATGATTTTGAGTGATGAGGGGAAAAACCATTCCACTAAAGATGAGTTATTTCCCTCCTTCTTCGGCTGTTTTCCCAAAATGCAAAGCGGACTGTCGCCCCGCCCATGAATCCGGCTATCAATCAGCTACCGGTCAAGATAGCCAGCCACCCCAGCGCTTGTGCCGAAAGCACTCCTCCGGCGCCTTCCAGGATCGCCCGCACACTGTTGGCCAAGGTTCCAATCAACGGCCAGCTCGGCGTGGGGGCGTCGGCCTGCGCCTGCAGGGCTGCATGCTTGGCCTGCAAATCGGCGTGTGCCGATACCGATAGCGTTCCCTCGGCGTTCACCTGCTGGAGCCAGGCCAGCAAGAAGACAGAGCATCGGTCTTTTGCTCGCCGGACACTGTCTGCTGTTGATGGCCCCCGGGCGAGTTCAGCTGAATTTGAACACCAGTCGCATTCCCTCCGATGTGTATGCTCACCGGCGCCACCTGCCGTTCTTGCGGAGTGACGCTCATGCTGTCCCCCTGAACACCGGAAGCGGCCAAAGCGAGTGCCCAGTCTAGCACCCGCTCCTGCACCGCCGCGATGAGGGCCCGCATCTGGACCGTCGGCATACAAATCTCCACCTCCCGTTCGGTACCGATTTCGGCCATCAGCAAGCTCATGAGCTCAGGGGGGAATCGGACCCTCAGTGCTTTGCCGGTTGCGGCCAGCTCAGCCAGCTCGCTTGCGGGCAGCGAGAGCGGGCAAGTTTGCCACTGTACCGCCCGCTCGGTGTTGGCAACTGACAGCAAGTGGTGGGACCCTGCCTGCCAGTACGCCAGATTCCCGCGCCGCTGGCGATAACGGGGCACACCGCAGCCGTCAGGATAGCCCTGTAGCTCATGGTCAAGCCAGATGATTGCCTCGGGCTGTTGGAGCAGACGTGCCACCACCTTTGCCATGCGCAGCAACTTAGTGATTTCAACGTTCGGATCGCTGGCCAGGGTGATGAGTTCGGGAACATGGGCAGGCATGGGGTGCTCCTGGGCAATAGTGGGGGCCTATTGTACCCGGTTTCGGTCGTGCGGGTTGTAGTGCTACAAGCGGAGAGGATCCGCTCCGGGTCAAAAAAAAGGGAGGCCGAAGCCTCCCTCCAAAAAGTCACTTTTTGAACCAGTTTCACTGGCCTACGTGTAGGTGAAAGTGAAGAGAAATCTTCACTTGATACACGCAGATCAGCATCAAACCGCTAGCGATAATCATGCTTGATAGCATATCGATCTCCATATCAAATCAGGTGAATCCGTTCACCTGAGGGTTATTGGCCTCCTGGCTAGCCATAAGACTCGCTCTTGTGCCCGTGTTGACATTATACACCCTGCCCCCCAACATTTTTCATAAATTCATGATAAATCATGTAGATAATATATAATTCTCACGCTGGTATCACTCGCCCCCAATACTTGACCAGCCCTGTTTATCTACGAAGTATTCCCCGCGTCCACAATATGGGCTGCACCAGTTGATCTGGCTTGTATCTCGCAACGCCACCCGCCGCACGAAGAAAACGTGGCCTGCTGCCTCTGCCGGACTAGCTCAGTGGCCGTTAAGGGTTGCCAGCCACTTCAGCACCAGTTCGCTCAGAACCCCGCCGCCGGCTCCTTCCAGAATCGCCGCAACAGTGCTGGCCACCGCAGCGATCACCGGCCATTTCCACTTGGGGGCGGCGGTCTGGGCCTTGATAGTATCCAGCTCGCTCTGAAGCACATTGCCGTTTGCCAGCTGCAGTGGCTTCTCCTGCGCCACCCCAGGCTGGTCCGTAGCCTTCTGCCCGCCGGTGATGGTTTGCTGTTGCTGGCCCCCGGGCGAGCTCACCATCAGTTGACCACCGTTGAACCCGCCCTCGATGCGAATGGTAACCGGCGCCAGCGGCTGGGGCGAGGAGGGCATTTCGTCCCCCTCGATCCCGGCCTCAACCAAGTCGAGCACCCAGGTCAACAGTTGGTCCCGGACCGCATCAACAAGTGCGCGGATCTGATTGCCGCCAACCACCCGTACCGGCTCCATTGAGATATTCAGGTCTTGCATCAGCATGGCCATCATCTCCGGCGGGAGAACCATGCTCACATTTTTCCCGGGAATAGCCACGTCTTCCAACCCGCTGATGGGCTGACCAATGCTGCATGTCGAGACAGCTTCTGCGAATTCAGGGTGGTCGATGATGATGGGGATCAGCCCTCGAAAGGGATTCCGAGCTTTCAATTCACAGCGTATGACACGATAGGAGGGCAGCTTGGCATCATCCGGATAGCCCCGCAGCTCATGGTCGATCCAGGTAGCCCACTCAGCCTGTTTTAGCATACGGGCGACCACCTTGGCCTTGCGGAGCAGATCGGTGGTCTTAACTGCCGGATCACCGGCCAGGGCAATCAGGTCAGATAGCGAGGTGGACATCGAGGTGCTCCTGGGCGACAAGGGAGGTCCAGTGTACCCGATCTGGCCCGGTCAGTTGCAACGCTGCAAGCGGGTCGGATACAGCCGGTCCGCTCTGGCTGGATTTGAGCTTGGCTTTGTCCGTTGGCCCCAGTATGCAAAGCGGGGCCGCAGCCCCGCTCATACCCCGACGATAGCGATCAGCCGCCGCTCAAGCTGGCCAGCCACTTCAGCACCAGCTCGCTCAGCACCCCGCCGCCGGCGCCTTGCAGCACGGCCAGCACGCTACTACCGGCCAGCACGACGATCAGCGGCCATTTCCGCTTGGCGGTGGCGGCCTGGGGCTTGAGGGTGTTCTGCTCGCTCTGCCGCGTGTCGCGGTCTGCCGGCTGCCGTGGTGCATCCGCGCTCCCCTGCGCCAACCCGGACGGGCCCGCGGCCTTCTGCTCGCCGGTGACGGTTTGCTGTTGCTGGCCTCCCGGCGAGCTCACCATGACTTGGCCACCGTGGAACCCGCCCTCGATGTGAACGGTCACCGGCGCCAACGGCTGGGGTGGGGAGGGCATCCCGTCCCCCTCGATCCCGGCCTTGGCCAGCTCGAGTGCCCAGTCCAACACCTTGTCACGGACTTGAGCTACGACGGCCTGCAGTTGGGATGCGTCCAGTTGATGCACGACCTGGTACTGATCGCGGGCTTTCGCTGACAAGCCATCGTAAACGCGATGCCCAGAGGGGAGTTGCACATAGAGGGTGCCTTGTGACCCCAGCGCCTCCAACTTGCTGATCGAATCAAAACAGAGGTGAGCCTGAGCGGGAATCTCACCGTCAGTTTGGAACGTAAACAGATCAGTCAATTCGCCTGTCTGGACATCCCGCAGGTACACCGGGGCACGGATAAAACGGTATAGAGGAAGAGGATCTGACTCACGGTAGCCCCGCAGCTCCAGGTCGATCCAGGCTAACTGGTCGGATAGCTGGCACCGGTGGGCGATCACCTTGGCCTTGCGCAGCAGATCGGCTGTCTTGACGGCCGGATCGCTGGCCTGGGCGATGAGTTCAGGGAGTGGGGCGGGCATCCAGGCGCTCCTAGGCGACAAAAGAGCCCCAGTGTACCCGATTTGGCCTGCGCGATTGCAGCGCTGCAAGCGGGGCGGACCCCGCTCGCCCTCGCTGACCCGATTGGGGGTGGGCTTTGGCCGCTGACCAAGAAAGCAAAGCGGGGCCGCAGCCCCGCCCATGCCCCGATACCGCTCAGCTACCGGTCAAGGTTGCTAGCCACCCCATCGCCTGCGCCGCCAGCACTCCGCCGCCAGCGCCTTCCAGAATTGCCCGCACACTCCCGGCCACGGCACCGATCACCGGCCATTTGGGGTTGTGGGAGGCAGCCTGGGCCTTGAGCGTATCCATCTCGACCTGCAGCTCCGCGCACATCTCCCGCTGCAGTTGCCCTTGTGCGATCACCTGCGCCAGCCACGGCAACAATGCCGCCAGGGCGGCCTCTTTCTGCGCACTTGTCACCGTCTGCTGTTGTTGGCCACCGGGCGAGTCCTGCATAAACTGAAAACCGGTCGCATTCCCCCCGATGTGAATGTTCACCGGCGCTAGCTGCTTGGCCTGCTGCTGTTCCTGTGGGGTGAAACTCATGCCTTCCCCCTGGATCCCTGCATCAGCCAGGTCAAGCGCCCAGCCAAGCACCTTGTCTCTGATCAGTTCAAGGAGTCCGCGCAGTTGGCTGGTTGCCAGTACGACCTCCGGTGTCATTGGCATATCCCCCTGCATTGCCATAATTTCCGCAGCAACGTTTGGAGGAAACAAGTACCTGACAATCCCATGCTCAGCGGTCGCCAACACTTCCAGCTCGCCGACCGGTTTGACAAACCGACAGGTTGATAATGATTCGATCAGCCCCGGAGAGTCGGACATAAGCGGGATCAGTCCCCGAATGGGATTTCTTACCTTCAATTCTCCCCGTAGCAACCGGTAGGGCGGTAACTCAACACCATCGGGATAGCCCTGCAGCTCATAGTTGATCCAGGCAGCCCATTCCGGCTGCTTTAGCTGACGTGCGGCCACCCATTCCTTGCGTAGCAGGTCGGCGGTCTTGATGGTCGGATCGCTGGCCATGGCGATGAGTTCAGGGATAAGGGCGGGCATTGATGCGTTCCTGGGCAAAATGGGAGCCCCCATTGTACCCGTTTTCGGTCGTGCGGATTGCAGTGCTGCAAACGGCAGGATCCCGGCTCCTCGCTGGCCCGATTTTGGGCGGGCTTGAGCCGCTGACCAAGAAAGCAAACGCCCCGCATAAGCAGGGCGTGATCTGGGCACCATCGTTACAGGCCGTACTGGCCCACCTCGTGGATCCATTTTGTATCGTCATTGCCTGGCCGAGCCGCGGTATACCCTGCCCAACAGAAGAACAGCAGGGCGCCTATCACCAGCAACACCTGCACAACCGTGAACCCCGCTCTGGCGCCATAACGATTTTTTTTCAACGCATCCAGTATCCAGATCCCAGCGGCAACAAACAGCAGGATCAGCAGCGCTGTCATGCCCTCCTGTCTGATCCCCGCGATCAGCATCTTCAACGCATCCCAAACCCAAACCATCATGTCACCCTCCAGAACTACCAAGCCACGCCGTTTAGCGCAAAATACTGTATCCATATACAGTCTCGCAAGCGTACCATGCCGCCCCGCTCGAGCGCACCACCGACCATCCTCCCTTGTCGAGTGAGCGGCGGGATCAGCGCAGCGCGGCAGCCGTCCCCCGCGCTATCAGCTGCCGCTCAAGGTGGCCAGCCAGCCCAGCGCCTGCGCCGCCAACACTCCACCGCCGGCGCCTTCCAGCACCACCCGCACACTGCCGGCCACGGCGCCGATCACCGGCCATTTTGGGTTAGGGGAGGCGGCCTGGGCCTTGAGGGTGTCCAGTTCGGCCTGCAACTCAGCACACGCCTCTCCCTGCAACTGCCCTTGCGCGATCACCTGCTGCAGCCACGGCAACAAGGCAGCCAGCGCCTCGGCCTTCTGCTCGCCTGTCGCTGTCTGCTGTTGCTGGCCGCCGGGCGAGCTCTGCATGAACTGAAAACCGGTCGCATTCCCCCCGATGTGAATGTTCACCGGCGCCAGCTGCTGGGCTTGCTGCTGCTCCTGGGGGGTAAAGCTCATCCCGTCCCCCTGGATCCCTGCATCAGCCAAGTCAAGCGCCCAAGTCAGCAGCTTGTCTCGGACCGCCTCAATAAGCCCACGAACTTGGTTTGACCCCAAGGCGAGTTCTGGCACCCCTGGCAGTGAAAGCTCTTGTATCAGAAATTGGCTCTGTTCGGGGGTGAAGAACGAACGAACAACTTCACCAGGTACAGCCAGGTCCTCCAAGGCCCCCATCGGATGACCAAACCGGGATTCCGTTATTAACCTGTTCATCTCGGCATTCCTAATTGGCAATGGAAGCCTCCCATGACCAGGCACATCGACTTTGAGCTCACCTTGCAGCACACGGTAGGGCGGTAAATCCCCGGACTGCGGATAGCCTTGCAGTTCATGGTCTATCCAGGTGGCCCACTCGGGCTGCTTGAGCAAGCGGGCGGCCACCATAGCCTTGCGCAGCAGGTCGGTAGTTTTGACGGTCGGATCGCTGGCCATGGCGATCAGCTCGGGGATAAGGGCGGGCATCGGGTGCTCCTAGGGGTCGACAAGGGGGGCCCATTGTACCCGGTTTGGCCCTGTCGATTGCAGCGCTGCGAGCGGGGCGGACCCCGCTCGCCCTCGCTGACCCGATTGGGGGCGGGCTTTGGCCGCTTACCAAGAAAGCAAACGCCCTGCATAAGCAGGGCGTGATCTGGGCACCATCGTTACAGGCCGTACTGGCCCACCTCGTGGATCCATTTTGTATCGTCATCGCTTGGCCGAGTCGCTGTATACCCTGCCCAACAGAAGAACAGCAGGGCGCCTATCACCAGCAACACCTGCACAACCATGAACCCCGCGCCGGCGCCATAACGATTATTTTTCAACTTCTCCAGTATCCCGATCCCAGCGGCAACTAACAGCACGATCAACAGCGCTGTCATACCCTCCTGTCTGATCCCCGCTATCAGCATCCTCAACGCATCCCAAACCCAATCCATCATGTCACCCTCCAGAACAACCAGGCCGCACCGTTGTGCGCAAAGCACTGTATCCATATACAGTCTCTTTAGCGTACCATGCCGCCACGCACGAGCGCACCACCGACCATCACTCCTTCGTCGAGTGAGCGGCGGGATCAGCGCTGGGCGGTAAGGGATGGCATCGGTTCGCCATCGCGCACCCACCAGCCGGCAAGCACAGCGCGGCAGTGTCCTTTTGCCCTTGGCTTTGGCCGTTGGCCCGGAAAACAAAGCGGGGCCGCAGCCCCGCTCATACCACGACGATAGCGATCAGCCGCCGCTCAAGCTGGCCAGCCACTTCAGCACCAGCTCGCTCAGCACCCCGCCGCCGGCGCCTTGCAGCACGGCCAGCAGGCTACTACCGGCCAGCACGACGATCAGCGGCCATTTCCGCTTGGCGGTGGCGACCTGGGGCTTGAGGCTGTCCTGCTCGCGCTGCCGCGTGTCGAGGTCTGCCGGCTGCCGTGGTGCATCCGTGCTCCCCTGCGCCAACCCGGACGGGCCCGCGGCCTTCTGCTCGCCGGTAACTGTTTGCTGTTGCTGACCTCCCGGCGAGCTCACCATGACTTGGCCACCGTGGAACCCGCCCTCGATGTGAAAGGTCACCGGCGCCAACGGCTGAGGTGGGGAGGGCATCTTGTCCTCCTCGATCCCGGCCTCGGCCAGGTCGAGTGCCCTGCTCAGCAGCTTGTCCCGCACGGCATCGATAAGGCCTCGTACCTGGTTAACCCCCAGCACCCGCTCCGGCACCCTCGAGATCCGCAGTGCCTGCATCATCTCGACGGCCACATCTGCAGCAAAGCAAAAACTCAGGGGTTTCCCTGGTATCACCGCCTCTTCCAGCGGGCCAACAGGCTGGCCACACCGGCACCAGGTATAAAGGTAGGCCACCTGGGGATCATCAAACTGGATCGGGATCAGCCTACGCGCGGAGTCTCTGGCCATCAGCTCACACCGCATCTGGCGGTAGGGTGGCAACTCTACCTCATCGGGATAGCCCTGCAGCTCATACCCGATCCAGGTAGCCCACTCGGGTTGCTTGAGCCGGCGGGCGACCACCAGGGCCTTGCGCAGCAGATCGGCGGTCTTGACGGTCGGATCGCTGGCCAGGGCGATCAGGTCAGATAGCGGGGTGGGCATCGAGGTGCTCCAGGGCGACAAGGGAGGCCCAGTGTACCCGATTTGTCACGGTTGATTGCAGCGCTGCAAGCGGCAGGATCCCGGTCCCTCGCGGTGTCGGATTTGGGGCGGGCTTTTGCCGCTGACCAAGAAAGTAAAAGCCCCGCAGGGCGGGGCAATGTGTGACGGCAAGGCCGGTGATCACGGTCGGGGCGGGGGGGCAGTCACCTGACCTTGTGGAAGATGATGAGGATCAGGGGGACGCAGATCAGGAAGCCCAGGGAGGCCGCGTCAAACACCACGCCGGTGGCTTGCATCACCGCGTCCATCATGGCGCGGTGATACTCCAACGAGACGGGGCCAGTCCCGATCACGCTCTCCTTCTCAGCAATGTGCCCGAAGCTGGTAGAAGCCACCCCCAGCCAGAGGTAATAGCCCAGGGAAACCAGCGCAATGCCGGCCCAACGTAACACGGTTTTACTCTTACTTGCTGATATGACTTTATCCATCTAGTCGTCCATCCACCGCGCCACCGGAATACGGTTTCCGCCATCCACACGACACCTTTCAGAATAATCACAGCGAAAAATAGTACCGCTATATATTATGTCATCACTTATTGCCGCCCATGTTACTATATTTAGTTTTTCTATTTTCGACCCACCTCACAACTAATAAATATGAAAAGTAAAGCGCGGCGAATGAAATCACTGAGCCAAAATAAAGAAAATAAATCATGTCGTACACGCCATTGACTAGGCGGCTATACTCAGTGCCAATTAAATCAAACTCTAATCCATATTTTATATTGACCAATACGAGAACCAATATTGCGCTCATGATTATAAAATGAATCACAAAGGGCATTGCCACCCCTGTTATTTTAAGGATTTTCTTAATCATTGCTGCTACCTAATGAACCACCAAATGTCCCTGGGGAAACGCCACTTGAGCTGCCACCTGCAGCACCGGAACTATTGCCGGAGGAACCAAGGGTTTCTCCAATAGGTCCTGCACTCTTCATTGGCGATAAGCCCTCACCGTTCGGGATGGCTGTCTTCATAGCCGAAGTCACCTCAACTACAAGCATGTCAGAGCTTGAGGCTAGCTGTGACAGGTGGCGTTCGAGTGATGACGGTATGACGAAGTCCTCTGTGTACGTGTTCCCTATCGGCCCGTTGACAGTGAAGACGCTTGTCCCTGCCAGCTTCAACGCATCAACGGAAGTCGTTGTGCAGTTACTACCAGTTAGATCGTATTTATTTATCACTCTGCCAGTTTCTTTTATTTTATCTTTTTCTGGTTGAGTGGAACTGGAAAGCCATTTTCTTTGGAATATTGCCAACGTCAAATTTTCATCTACATCCATGATTTTAAATGCTCTCGCATTCATGCTATATAGTTCGTGTTGATAATACTCCCGAGCTTTTGCAAAGCCATATTGAATAAGTACGCCGTCACCGACAGGGGATACAGGATTACCATCAAATCGACCGTATGTGTATACGTGCATACTCCACTCTTTGTGGACTGAAATAAAGGCGTGCCCGGTTCCCTTTGTTTCAGTCCACAGAAATACACCGTTTGCTAAAATATCTCGTGGATTTTCGCAAATTTCATTTGCTATCCAATGCCCTTTGTTCGTTTCAATTAAGGTGACGCTGCCACGATCATCAGATCGAAAGCTTGAGGTTTTCTCGCCTTCCCATTCGCTTTTACCCCAGCGCTGCCATCCACCATTCCACCACTGCCCACTTCTGCTCGGATCCACATTTCCTCCACAGCCTTGCTTCCCAAAAAACCATTGTGCCATGTATGGGTAATCCGACCAACCGAGCGGATACCCAGACAAGTCACCGTCTGTCCGTTGCCGTACTGCAACTGGGAGCAGCGCTAGGCGGTAAGCGAGGACATCGGTTCGCCATCGCACACCCGCCAGCAGGTAAGCGCAGAGCGGTAGCCCTCCCCCGCGCCATCAGCTGCCGCTCAAGGTGGCCAGCCTGCCCAACACTGCTTCCGTCAGTACCCCGCTGCCGGCCCCTTCCAGGATCGCCCGCACACTGTTGGCCACGGCGCCGATCACCGGCCACTTGGGCTTAGGGGAGGCGGCCTGGGCCTTGAGGGTATCCAGCTCGGCCTGCAGCTCCGCACACGCTTCTCCCTGCAGTTGCCCTTGCGCGATCACCTGTTGTAGCCACGGCAACAAGGCCGCCAGGGCAACTTCCTTCTGTTCAATCGTCACAGTCTGCTGTTGCTGACCGCCGGGCGAGTTTTGCATCAACTGAAGACCATGAGCATCTCCATTGATGTGAATGTGGGTTACCGGCGCCACCTGCTGGGCTTGCTGCCGCTCTTGAGAAGTGAAGCTCATGCCTTCCCCCAAGATCCCCTCCTTTTCAAGCTGCAGTGCCCAATTCAAAACCTGATTTCTGACCGCCCCCAAGATCCGGTTCATGCTGGCCAACGTGAACCGACGAAGAGGGGTACAGTTCGTATCACATGCCGCCCGCAAGGCATCAGCTTCGCGCGGGGAAAATTGCATATGAATATCGTCAGATTCAGCACACCACCCCTCAATCTCGTCAACAGGCGTGTCAAAGTGGCAGAGTTGCCATCGAAATGCGGCCTCTGCAGACGGAAAGACCACCCCCTTCAGTCCATGGTGCCCATCGATCAGGACTTCTCCTTGTACATGCCGATAGACTGGGATGGCATCATCCGGCCCGTATCCATTGAGCTCGTGTCCAAGCCAGGTAACCCACTCGGGCAACTGCAGGCGGTGGGCCGCCACTAGGGCGCGGCGTAGCAGATCAGCGGTTTTAACGGCCGGATCGTTGGCCAGGGCAATCAGTTCGGGGATGAGTGCGGGCATGGACGTGCTCCTAAGCGATATTAGGCCCCCATTGTACTCGGTTTCGGTAGTTTGGATTGCAGGGCTGCAAACGGCAGGATCCCGCTCGTCCTCAATGGCCGGTTTTTCAAATCCCTCTTACTGCTATTAGCGTCTGGTGTACCATTCACGGGAGCAAACACCGCCATCCGGTTCGAACACCCCCATATGGCCAGATAGCCACGCACGGTGAAGCTCTGTGCCAACAATCAGCCTCCTCAACCAACGTGGCCATAGATGTTGCTGATATCCCTCAAGATATGCCCACAGAAGAATCCGCTTACTCATTTTTTCCTTTCTCAACGAGGTTGAGTGCATGGTAGGAGATACCTGCTAACTCCCGCCACACACATCACAATCAGGTTCGCCCGGTAGTACGTCGCCGGCCGGGGTCTTGTGCGGGGCGTCTTGTTCGGCGGCATGGCTGCCGAACAACCGACCCAGGCGGTTAACAAGGGTCATCGGGTGCGTCACCGTCATTGTCGCAAGATCAGATGCCGATACAGGGCATCCTCGATGCTCTGGCGCTGGTGCAGCACCAGCAGGATATAGGCCGCATCGGGCAGCACACTGTAGAGCACCCGGTAGCCCTTCTGATCGATACGCTCGCGCACATCGAGGCCATAGTCAGCGGTCGCCGGGCACTGGCGATAGAGCAGGGGATTGGCACTGATCGCCGCCACGGCCTCGGTCAGCAACGTCTCCACCAGGACGGCGGCCTGCTCGGGCCCGCAGTGCACCGCATTGAAGGCTTCGATGTCCTGCAGGCAGGTCAGCGCGGTCGCGGTCACGCGCACCGACAGCGTCATGTGCGGGCCGCCCGCAGCAGGGCCAGGGCTTCATCCTCGCTGTAGCTGCGACCTGGCCGGCCAATGTCCTGGGTGGCCAGGGCGACCAGCTTGACCAGCGCCTTATCTTCCCGCGCCTGGTGCAGATCGGCCAGCTCTTGGGAGCGGTCGGCGGCGGTGGTGATAAACAACTCGGGGGTGCCGTTCTTTGTGACGTAGACCCCGCCGCTGAAATTCTCTGGAGTGCCCAACGCCTCGCGCGCGGCGCGCTGGGACATGGCTTTGACGACTTCTCTCATGGCGTTATCTCTTACTGGTGTCCGTGATGGGATCAGTATACCCCTGCCCGGAACGCAGCGGTACAAAATTGATTACCAATATTACCCACTAACCCGCCGTGCCGGTTGTAGGGCTGCAAGTGGCAGGATCCCGGCCCCTCGCTGGCCAGATTTGGGGCGGGCTTTGGCCGCTGACCAAGACTCCCAAATCCCCTTAGCCATCCCCTCACCACAACATATGGTGCCTTTGCAGCTGGCCGGGGACACTATATCTAGTGGATCTGGCGAGGATCTGCCCCGCGCCGCGCCCTTCCTGGCTCCCCCCGCGCTTTTGACTTTTCGCACTATCCGGTAAAACTCCCAAACCGGCGCCGGGCCGGCGCGGATTTATTGGCCCTGACAGCGGCCCCCGGATCTGGCATCCTGCCGATCACCGACTTCCCCCCCGCGACGAGGATCCCGATGCAGATCACCCCGCTTGGCCATGGCCACCCCCTGGCCACCCTGCACCAGGGCGGCCCCCTGGTGCGCCCCGTTATCCCTTGGCCCATAAAGTGCGGGTGGTGCTGGCCGATGGAACTGGCTGAAAGAGACAGAGGGGGAGGGATATAACATTGGTGGTGCTGACGCCGCGGTGCTGCTACAGGAAAACCCGCAATTTACGGGAAGGTGGAGTTGACGCTGGCCGGCACAGCCCACAGGATAGGGGACGCAAACAGCCCTCGCGTCAACGGCGCTCGGGGTTATCAAAATCACTTTTGAACAATCAATATCAACATTCGATGGAGTCCTTGCCATGTTTGCCACCACTGTGCGCTTTATGAAGCATCAGCTGGGCCACCCCGCCCGCCTGAATGCCCTGCTGGCCACCGATCCCGCCCTGGGCTATGCCCTCGAGCTGCCCCCCTCTGTCAGTACCGACAGCATCACTCGCTGGCACGAATGGCGACCAGCAGGCTGGAACGCCCAACCCGGCGAGCTGCGCGGCTGGGCACGGATCAATGGCCAATACCAGGGTCATGCCATCCTGAACGGTGCGCTGGCCACCCTCTGCGAACAGGCACAATTTGAAGACTGGACGTGTGATATTCGCCAAGTGCAGGTGCTCTCTGCCTCCAAGAGCCCCCTCGAAGCCTTTGCCGATCTGGATGCCTTTGCCGAGGCCCGTTGCCGGGGCTACCTCGATGACGCCAGCTCCGACAACATCGCCCGCAACCTGGTCCATGGCGAGGTCAGGATCATGCAACCGGGTCGCGGCGACTATTTTCTCTACCACGGCTGGGATGGCCGGCTCTGCCTCATCAACAGCGGCGGCAGTCACCACTTTGCCACCGCCCGTTACCTGGCCGGCGTCGCCCGCCAACCGGTCGAGCTCAAAGGGATGCTCAAGGGCTACCTGCTCAACCCTGCCGCCGTCACCGGCCTGACAGACGAATATGAGCTGTTCGCCATCACCCGGGATCCGCTGCTCTGGGATGAGTTGTTTGAGTCGATGCGTGCATTGCAGGCCACCTGGTTTGCCGGCGACTTACCCCGCCCTCACCGCGAGGGGCGGGCACTGCTGCTGCCCAGGGACGACCGCAATTCGATGAAGGTGGCCAGCGCCCTGCGCAAGGCCGGAGTGACCGATCTAGGGAGTTACCTGCAGCGGCAAGTCCATCGCCAACATGACTATCCGGTCGGGGCGATCATGGCCGGTTGTCACGGGTAACCCCGCACCGTGGACAACAGCCCAGTCCACAGAGGACAAGCCCCTGCTGGACGGCCTGCGGTATGGCACTTGTCCATCGCGTTAAGAACCTCTTAATTCTAATGACTGACTGCAGTGGCGTGTGCCATAGAGGATGTCGAAGGTGAATCTGTGTGTGAGCTGATGCCATAGACATATCGGTGAACGGACATGAAGGATTCAACAAGCGAGGGGCTAATTGATACACCACAGAACGATATGGTTAGCAGGGGGGTGTAGATGGACTATGAGTAGGGGCCAAGTCGATTAGCTGGTTCCCTCATATCCTCCGGAGACAATGGCCAGATTAGCCCGTTACAGAACAGAATTAATAGATGGTTAGGAGAGCATAGTCAGCAAACCATTCTTCAAACACCACGAATGCGGATTTTAGCTGCCATTCATGACCCCTGGATCAAATCCCAACGATCATTCTACCGATTCGAGTCGTGTTGCTTCAGCATGGTTCAGCCACATCATTATAGCCTCAGTATGATTTGACGATAAGTTTATGCCCTGATCACTGCAATGCTGAAGCCATGTCAATACAGAAGAGGATGTTGAGTCAACAATGATCTCTGTGAGCTCTAAATGGATGTGGCAACCAGGTGGAAGAATGCTCGCGTACATGATCATAATTTCGCCCAATGAAGGTGCTATTTGTGTATCTGTGGCCATAGTATCTGTCTATCAATTTATCCCTCGGCAGCATAGCTCAAAGCTCTCTTGATAATCGGGTACGAATTGATAGGGGGGTTTTTGCATGCCGGTAGATAGCATGTAGAATACCAAAAAACATCGAAAAATGAGTGGGTTATGACACAAGAATACGGCAAGGCGTTCAAAGTGTACCGGCAGGATCTATCAATGGCCGCCACCTTCCAGGCAGTGAAGGCCTCCGCCGGATATCCGACTGTGAGACTGGAGTTGGCACCAATGTCCGGAAGCAATGCGAACTGGGAAAATAAGTGGGGGATTAATATCTCATTCAAGGAGCTGCATGCAGTTGCGTCTGTCCTGACGGGCCTTAAGAAGACTTGCTCTGGCTCTTTCCATGGCGAAGAGAAAAACCATAGCTATGAATTTTTAAACACTGGAGTAGGGGTCAAGCTGGTGATACATTTCGCAGGCCATGGGCGTTCGATAACTCTCAATGGCAATGATTCTTTCTGGTTGTCGACCCTGGTCATTGATGCCATATCGCAAAATGCTCCCCCGGGATTTGCAAACAACCTCATTATGCCGCTCATTCAAAGAACACAATTCTGAACTGAATTGTTGAGCGCCGATCAGTACCAATCGGCGCAAATAACGCTGCAATATACAGATGCGATTGGCTAATCTTCAGTACCTTCAGAATATCTGCTAAATATATCCTCGCCTGCGATGACGGCGCGCATTTCATCTCTGCTAGTTTCAGTGTAGATCGAGGTAGTTGATATATTTGAATGACCCATCAAGTCTGACACTGTTTGTATATCGCTGCGTTTGAGGTTCTTTTGTGCAAAGGTATACCTTAGGTCATGTGGTGTTGCATGCTCGATGCCAGCCAAGATCAGCCTTTGCTCCATCATACGGTTCACGCTAGAGCGGTCGAGTGGCCTCAGTTGACCGACCATGCTCGGTGGAATCCGCTTCTTAACGGCATCGTTGTCTGTGTATCTTACAGTTTTCCCACCCCTGTTGATTGAGCAGAATAATGGACCGAGGTCATCCCCCCGGACCTCGGTCCAGTTCCCAAATATTTCTCGTAACCCTCGTGGCATAGGCAATGTTCTTGGTTTATTTCCCTTTCCTTTGTAAACCAGTAATTCTCCATCAATCGCACCCGCCCATCTGATATGCTCAATCCGTAGGCCAACCACTTCCATTCGACGTAACCCACACCCCCTCATAACGGACAAGATAGCCATATCACGAAGCCCTTTAGGACTTTTGTCAGCTCCCAGCATACTAAAGAGGCAAGAAATCTCGTCGTCAGTTAGGCTTCTGTGGGGGCGGATTTCGCCACGCCCTTGTGAGCCCTTGATGTTCTTTGACGCCATAATCGCATCATATTCACCATGATTGTCATCCGGGATCATCCGTAACAACTTTGCCATTTTTAATACAGAACGAATCATGCTCATATGACGATGTATTGTTTTTGGTGCCAACCCTTGTTGTTCGAGATAACGCATGGTTATCTGGTAGTGATTTGATGTCATTAGATGCCAGGGGGCCACTTCAGGTTCAGAGCCATATAATAGCTGACTGATTTTCGTCAATGTCGATTTTGCCGTGGACCTGCTACCGGCAGAAAGTGAAGCTAAGTATCCGGTGTATGGCGATTCTGGAATTAGATCTATTCTGCCCGCAAGGGTGTTTTCACCATACGGCACTAGTGTTGTTGACGGCTCCTTCAAATACCCCTTATTTACACCATCAATTATCAATTCACCCTTGACCTTTCTCAATTATCCTTCCCCCCTAGCATACTCAGCATTTCATTCATAGTCTGCAACTTAGCCTCTTGCTGAATAATAACGATCTTTGCCGCCTTCAGTTCATCTTGAGCATATGAATATTGTTGTTTGGATGAATCATTTTGCTCTGTCAGTTCCAGTAAATCACGTTCGAGGTTATTAACTTTATTCGCCATCTGTTGCTCTGTAACTGCAGCAGTTTGAAGCTGTTGACGCAAGGTATTGCATTCGATTTTTACTTCATTCATTCCATCTAATTGGTTTTGAAGCATGAGGATCTTGTGCTCAAGCTCGATGCAGTTCCGTTGGCATGAACGTAATGCTTCCTGAGTGGCATCAAGCTGATTTTCCTGCGCTGTGGAATGATCTTTGACCTTGAGCAATTCAGACTTCGACGAGGCAACTTCTGATTGAAGTTGACCAATGGTAGCGTTTGACTCAGCAAGTTGTCTCTGTAATTCGACACGCTGCTCTGTCGACATATTCAGGCCTGATTGCAGACGAGTGGCTTCTAGCTTGAGTGCTTTCGCTTCATCATTTGCAGCCCGAGCTATCGCTTGTGCTTCATCGACCTGAGTCCTTGCCTCCAGAAGATTTTCTGATGCAATTGCGAGAGCGGAAGTAAGACGGGCCACCTCTAACTTGGTCGAATTGTGAGTATCTGAAAGTTCGGTAAGCCGATTTTGAAGCTCGTGATTCTGCGCATTCACCTGATCATTAAGTGCTTGCTGCCGGTCGAGCTGTTCCACCAATAAGGCATTCTCAGCCTCAATTGCCTCAATGGCAGACTCACTCATCTTAGCTTGCTCATCCATGCGCCGGCGTTCGGCAACCAGGTCCATTTGTTGGCAATCTGCTGAAATCCGCCACATCTGCTCAATGAACTCCATGCCGGCGGCCGACACCGACGAAGGTACATTAGCGGAGCTCGGTGCAGGGCGATTTGCGCTCTGCCACTCCCTCAATACCGGGCCGATTTGGGAGTTAGAGCCGCGGCCCAGTCGCTGAATAATGAGCTTGTATGTTGGAGCATGGCCAGTAGCGGCAACCTCCTCAATGGCCCTCCAGATATCTTCTCGTTGCAAAGCTACCTTTGTTTTCATAACTGTCCCCAATAGTGACCACATTTAGCCAATCGCGTATCGCGTAGCATCTCATTACACGCGACACGACACAACCCCAAGTCACCAGCACAGCGATAAATACAGCCGAAACCAAAACCATAAAAGGACTGGAGCGTCAAGATACCCCATCAAAAATACATAGCGCAATGAAATGTATATTCTATTGCGTTAAATCCCCAGTGGGGGTAGGATTCATTTTGTCGGTGTAACCATCACTACACGACGACACTACCAAGCAAATGAGTGGGCTCATGACCATCAACCACGATATGGTTGGTGCTAGAGTTGGAAGCAACGAAAGGAGGAAGTGTGAGAGGCTTGTTTTTAGGGGTTGACCACCGATTCGTCACGCAGGCCTTTCTTGGGGCCACGGTGGCGACCGGCTGCGCACTACGGTTTGGATCTGGAGCGGACTTCGCTGCTGGTTACTACGCGCTCACGGCACTGGTCATGGCCATAGGCCTAGGGTGTCTGTACTTCGGGTTATCAGCGAACTACCTGGGCTTAAGTTGGCAGTTGTTCCAGTACCCATATGACATAGGCACCCGCACTCGCCTGGCATCACTCTTGGTGATGCGCCGTCGAGCTGCGATAGGACTCGGCATTTCAATGGCGATGACCAACAATTTGATTATGTTGGCGGCTTTTGGGGGGGGTGTGTTTTCTGTCACCTCACTCGGGGTGTTGGCGGGGTTCTTTTTCGTGTTGGCGTATCAGTGGCACTTCAAAAGGAAAGTGGCTTAATACAGACTAGGGTGCGATTAAAAAAGCTCCGAAAAAGCCGACTCTCATTGAATTCTAGCGCCCTGAGCTACCTCCCCCCAAAAACTTCAGCGGCCGTCATCTCTCACGATTATTGACTTGGATTCTCAGGAGCAAATGGTACCGAAATCTCCCGCGCTTTCAGGAAGCGTCATCTCCCATGGACGAGGTGTTGGTTCGTAGTAGCGGATCCCTACACCTCTTGCTACGTTCTGCAGCTCGTTCAATATCATTTTTGCAGAGTTAGCGACAGCGAAACGGTGGGATGGGAGAACGGAATTAATTCCTTTCTGTAGGAGGGATGGATAGAAATGATTGGATTGAATATCTCCGATACCAACTTGAATGCCGACAGCATCATATATTTCGGCGAGTCCTTTGGTATCTAAACGCTCAGGAAACATCCCTAATGAATCAGGCGTTCCCATTAAAATAAAATGTTTATTGTGAGCCAGCAGTGCGACATGTCTTGTCACGGTTTCAACGAAACGATAATCAGCCAATATTTGCATGCTAATTGGGATGAACATTTTCGGAGCTTCACCAATAGCATCGCGAGGTATGCTTTTCCAGACATCTAGTGCTTTACCAAGAAGGTACGAACCAAGCAAAAACTCTACATCGTAGGTGTAGGTTGCAAAGCGCATAGATAGCGGAAGGCGAAGCACAAGAGCATTCGTAGTATCCCCATCAGCAGGGAACACTGGGTCTAGGGTCAGCTTGATGCTATCAGCAGCAATTGCTTGGCGTGCCAATTGAGCCGCCGTGAGTTTATCTGGTTTCATGTGGTTATGTTTTTTTCTCCGCTTGTCTTTAGGCATTGTGACACACCTCCGTAAGCGAAATTAATAGTCAGCTGAGGTGATGGTTTTTCACGGCAGCAATCACAGCATGGCAGTTTGGGACTCAAATTACAACAGACCAAATGTATAGTTTGCCTACACTACAATGTCATACCACACAAAAATGTTAACACACTATTACGCGCTTCATTTCATTTGGCAAGGTAAACCCCCTACTTCGTTCAGCGTTTCGCAAGGTAATCTAACATCCCGGTTGTTCTTTCATATGCAGACCCCTTCATTTGGCTCTGGGCCTCCTCCCTTCGCTCACCGCAGGCCGCCCCGGGCGCCGAGACCGCGGCGGGTCGGTGCCACCAGCTACACCGACCCGCCGGACGCAGTACCGGATCCACCCCGCCGGCGGAGGCCACCCTGGGCCCGAGCTCGTCGGCGGCCCGGGGCCACCTGCTACACCGGCCCGCCGGACGCAGCACCGGATCACCCCCGCCGGCGGAGGCCACCCTGGGCCCGAGCTCGTCGGCGGCCCGGGGCCACCTGCTACACCGGCCCGCCGGACGCAGTACCGGATCCACCCCGCCGGCGGAGGCCACCCTGGGCCCGAGCTCGTCGGCGGCCCGGGGCCACCTGCTACACCGGCCCGCCGGACGCAGCACCGGATCACCCCCGCCGGCAGTGGCCACCCTGGGCGCCGAGCTCGTCGGCGGCCCGGGGCCACCGGCAGTACCGACCCGCCGGACGTCGCACCGGATCACCCCCGCCGGCAGTGGCCACCCTGGGCACCGAGCTCGTCGGCGGCCCGGGGCCACCTGCTACACCGGCCCGCCGGACGTCGCACCGGATCACCCCCGCCGGCAGTGGCCACCCTGGGCGCCGAGCTCGTCGGCGGCCCGGGGCCACCTGCTACACCG
>NZ_JBJSWH010000010.1:0-76337 GCF_046087985.1 Aeromonas ichthyocola | reverse complement strand
CAGCACCAGGTTGGCCATCAGCATCAGCGTCAGATTGACCGGCAGCATCAGCACCAGGTTGGCCATCAGCATCAGCGTCAGATTGACTGGCAGCATCAGCGGCAGGTTCATGATCCGATTGTTGAGCCTTCAGATCTTCCAAGGAATCTCTGATCGCATCTAGAACCAAATCAGCGCTGTCCCAGCAATCATTGAAGTCAGCGGTTATCACTCCCATTTCTGAGATGATTTCAAGCCTAGTCAATAAAGCATCCGGGAAGCGTTGGCGTGCCAGCTCTCTCGTTTGCTCCCAAACTGGGGTGAGAGGCTTGTAGTTAAGCAACTCACATCCAATGTAGTGAGCAAGGTAGTCTCGCATCGAAGAACGGCATTAACACCACACCTTGAGTTGTACCTGCAGTAGGATAATTTCCCCAGGTCGTCCTCAAACCGAAGTCGTTGGCCATCATGGCTAACCGTATTTGAATGGTCAGCATTTTGCTTTGAGTAGACTGCATTATGTGTCTCCAAATAATAAAACCCCAGGGCGAGCCTGGGGTTGGTTGGGGTTGCCTTGGTAAGGCGGATTAGTAAAACCCGGCCACTTCGGTGGAGGGATTATTGGTGGTGGTCGATATGGCGGCCAACATCCCGGTGAGGAAGTTGTCCTTGGAAGTGGTAACAGAACTCGGAGCAACTGTTGGGTCTTCTTCCTCTTCGATCTCGAACTTGGCAGTCCTTAGGGACGACAAGTAGATCGGATCGCTCAACAACGTGAGCAAGCCCATCATTTTACTCAGCTCAGTAGCATCCAATTGAGCTGCCCGTCTCTTGGGGAGAGAACTTTCGAACGCATCAATGCTGTCAATAGCCGGTTGGATAAAACTATCCAGCACAGCCATCTGTATGAGCTTTTCTTTGATGTTCGTCACATACCTCAGTGACTTGCGAGTGAACTTACTACCGTTGGACATCGAATACTGGAAGTCTCGCAAAGAGTTGCGAGCCATTTCAGAGATCGTATCAACTGCAGCATCACCAAGTGGGTTGTTAACCACATCCTCATTCACGCGATACGAAAATGAAACCTGCTTCCGGACGTAATCCACGTCATAAAGCGAGGATCGTATACGAGAGGCGAAATCGTGGAGAGACACCGTTGCGGCTGCCTGTTGTATCCAAGAGTCGCATTCAGCGTCGTAGTTGAGTAAGAGCTGATCAAGATTTGCGTAGAAGCTGATTCTCATCAACTCAAGGCCGTCAGTTACCTCACTCAATAAATGGCGAGGTACAGCCCAAGCCCCAAGGACTTGGAAACCGACTTTGCTAAGCAGGGCGATACCCTCTTGGCGAGCTCTGCCTTGGAATGCGATCTTTTTCTTATCGAAGACCGATTTTGACCCCAAGCGAACCACATCGGCGGCTAACGCCTCATTTTCTAGTCCCAAATCAAGGGGCTTGTTGTTCCGGGTCGCAGACCAGGTGGTGACTTTGAAATCCACCAGCACATAGCGCTGGAAGAATTCGACAAAATTCATTGCGGTAAAGGATGACATGGGTAATTCCTTATCTCTGGACAAGGAGTTCCCATAGCGGGAAAACTCCCGTCAGGGTGGTGTTGGCCGATTAGGCCGAGTTGGGGTTGCGATCCGCGGATGCGGTGTGCCTTGAATCGCTGAGCACAAAACGCCACAAATAGTAGCGCTCTCGGAAATGTTCACCAAACACATCCGGCAGCACTCTGATCTGGATTTTTGCGTGACAAATACGACTCGACGAGTCACAAAGGCGAGGTTGGAAGCTACGGCCCAGAAAGGAGTCCGATTAGCCGTTCGGACATGAGCATACTATCTCAGGTGGAGACAAAAAAATCAACGCTGCCCTTAGGCAACGTTGATTTCACTCTCTTTGATTCTTGCGATTGCCATATCCAGCCAGGCACCCAACGTTGGGTGATTTCCTTGCCGGCAGTAACGGGCCCAACATGGCCAGAAGTCCGGGTCGTTCTTTGGCCAGGGGGGCTCGTGAGCCTCTAGTGTCCGATTAACCAAGACCTTGGTAACGGCCTTAATGATCGCCGGAGCACCAGCACTAGCACATGGCAGTTTAGGGAGTCGCGACAAGCTATCCTTCAGTCCTTGCACTATTCTGTACTCGGCTTCCTTCCCTTTGATACACAAAGCGTAAAGGGGCCTGCAGTTCTTTGCCCAAGGCATATCAGGTAGTTCGTACCCCATTCGCAGTGGCACGATGTTGACGGTATCCCCGATGATGCCAATGAGAAATTCATTGGCCCCACCAGCTTGTTGTTTGCTCATCACATACTCAACCACGAGATCTACATCATTGCTGAGCGTGGTACCAAGAATGTTGTGCAAGCATCCTTTCAGCGTATTCATACGAACACCTCAAAAAAACCCGGCTCTAGGCCGGGTTGGTTGGTGTTAGAAGGTTAGTAAAATGCGAACTCAAACATACCTTTATGTTTGCTGAGTATCTGCTTTACCGCCTCCTGGAGTTGTTGAACTGGTGCATCAGATATGCCGACAGACTGCAAATGCTCAAGCTGTTCGGGTAGACACAGATCAATAAAATTTCGACTATGGTCATCGATCATGTCAAAAGCGTTGTGCAGCGTAAGCAGCAACAACATTACGACCTGCCCTGCATCTATCCTTTTAGTTACCCCCCGAAAGGGAATATTGCCCGTCAAGTTGCATCCGTAAAGCACCCCTTCACCTGGCATTGTTGGTGTGATAAACACCCCCTCCTCCGCCAGTTCCGCCATGATGTTTTGCCACGTGGCGACGATTTGCTCTGGTTCGGTGATTTTTGCTCGAAAGTACATGGCACTTAGTCCTCAACCCAAGCCTGGCCGAATACAGCTTTGCAAAGGTGCATAGCTGCTTCGTAAGTCGCCTCATCACCAACTAAGCGATGAGCATACGCCTCGTGGAAGGTTTTTTTGACCCTGTTACGGACTGATGTTGGACTGGTACGAACCATCTCTCTCACCCAACGAAGCAGGCTGCGAATGGACAACGGTTTATCCATCGCTACCCCGTTCGTCATCGTGAGATCGTTTTGTTGAGACTTTTCTACAGCAGTATTGATATCGCGCATAACGCGGATCATATCTGGTAGCAAAGCCTCAATTGCATTGACGTGCGAGGGTGGAACTTTTTGTCCAAGCTCTGCTTCCCAATCAGTAACCTTGTTTGCGATTTTGTTCTTGCAAATCGTACTCATGTCATCGTCACTCAACTCGCTTGGGGCGAGTGGGATGAATCGGTCGATAAGCGCATCACTCAACCCAGTCGTGCCTCTGAACCCAGATAGCCCAGTGATACCACCGTTGTTGAAGGTGAACACACAACGGAACAGCTTGTGCGGTTCCAACCATTCACCAGTTTCAGCCAGCTCAATGCCATGAGTCATGAGCTCATAGAAAGCCACCAGCTCCGCAGGTTGCATAGCATCAGCTTCGTTGAGCAAGAATATCCCACCATTAAGCAGAGCTTCCCGCAACGGACCAGAAACGAACTCACCCGTAGCGGGGTTAACACGCCCGAGCAAATCCAGCTGGAAGCTGGTCTCCTGAGTGCCTTCGACTTGGTAAAGAGGCCACTGAGTTCGAGCTGCGAACTGGATGACTCCGGTTGTCTTGCCGGCACCATACCCGCCATAGGAAACGATGATGTCTCCATCTGGATCGGCCATGAGCCTGCGCACATCATCAAGGAAGGTTGTTGTGAAAACGTGTGGTTTTCTTACCGGCACGCGGGGGTTCATTAGATGAGCATCACCATGGGGGCAACGAACCTTGATGCTTTCATCCAAGTCAAATTCGCTGCCAGAAATGAATTTGTGCTGAGTCATAAAATCTCCGAATACCTGCTTGAGCAGGTTGTGTTTGTGTTGGGCTGAATGCCCGGGTTGGTGTTGGTCGCGAGTGACACATTGCGGACCGAGTGCCATAGAGACAGCCAGGGCTGTTTCTGCATGTTCGCTGACGCCGGAGAGATACCGGTGAACGGACATGCAGAATCAGCCAACGAGGGCTTGAGTGATAGATCACGGGTGAGGAAGTCGGCAGAGCGCCGGGATGTTGGTGTTGGCGTCAAGCCGTTCGGCTCGCCCCCTGATATCGACGCCGGGAGCATGGACAGAATAGCCTTCGGCTGACCTCGTGTAAAGACGGCCACCCCTTACGGGGTGGCCTGGGTTACTTAACAAAAATCAACAGCAAGCATTTCAGCGGCCCCCTGACCGTTGTACTCGATCTGGCTGACTCTGATGGTTTCAGTTGATTGTTTTCTATACAGCTCTGGGTTAGGTAATGTGATATTGGGGTTACGCTTTTGAACAGCTTCTGTCCATTTCACATAATCGATAACCCCTTGCCGCGGGGAGGAATGCAATCGCACACCAGCATACTCGGCCTTTACATGGTTACCCATCATGGATCGCAATGCTTTTTTCAGCTCTGCTTCCCGGGCCTTGGCCTCATCAATCCTCACTTTGATTGGAGACATGTCACGCCAGACTTGCTGCAGCTCTGCAGCAATTTGGGTCCATGCTTCTTGGTCTTGTTGGGTGCTCGGCTCGAAGTAGTCGAGCTCTGTAATCGGCGGGGCTTCATCCCGTTCGTACAGATCCCACCACCATTTTTGCCGCTCGATCAGCAGTTCGATTAGCTCCTCATCGCGTGTGATGCGAAACACTATGAGCTTGCGATCATAGGCGCGATAAAAGGCCAAATAGCCAATCTTAGCTCCTGTCGCCAGTAGCTGGTCTTGTACCTGGGGTAGGTAGCGTTGGTAGGCCTCCGAGTTCCGGCGTTCTTGCATTACTGACTCGAAGGTTTCCCATGCTGGCACTTTGAGCTCAACCGGAGAACCATCGGACATTAACCCATCCAACGAAACGCGAATGAAGGAATAAGTCTCGTGCTGCACACAGGTTGGTATCACTAGGTCAAATATGCCTTGCGACTCTAACCAGCGCTCGAACGCCTGTCGGGCCAGCGGCTCTTGTTCATTTCCTCTTCGCACAAAGAAGTTTTTGCTCAGGTCTGTGCCGGGTTTGCGCCCAGTTTTGACCATCCAAAATGCACGAGCACTTTCATGCGCGTATGGCCACTGGATTACAGAAGCAACACTAGATGCTCCTATGCCACCAGCTCGCCATTCATGCCATTCAGGGGTGCCCTGAACTAGGTCGACGTAGATCATGGGTGTGTCCTCTATCAATCAGCCGATGTCGAGCGCCAGGACGGTCACATTTCGATCGGACATAGATTGCTTGTGGGCAGGAGCCCGGGTTGGTGTTGGTCGCGAGTGGCACATTGCGGACCGAGTGCCATAGAGACAGCCTTGGGCTGTTTCTGCATGTGCGCTGACGCCGGAGAAATACCGGTGAACGGACATGCAGAATCAGCCAACGAGGGCTTGGGTGATAGATCACGGGTGGGAGTGCCGGCGCAGGGCTGGGGGGTTAGTGTTGGTGCCAAGCCTTATGGCCTGCTCTTATAAGGCACCGAGAGCGTTTTTCCATTGTAGTCTATCCAGGTGTTCAATAGCTGTCCAGGCCAATTGGCAGTCATCCACTGGCCGATAAGGTCGTGCTCTATGGAGCCGGCAATTCTGCTGATCCTCTCGATGAACGGCTGACACAGGCATTGGCATGTGTGGGAAAAAAAGCCACCGAACTTCGGTGGCTTTAGGTTGTGGGTTACATGGCTAGCATAAGCTGATCACCTTCGACATAGCGCTTCAGTGGCCTCTTTGGCAACTTAACAACCACATCTGGCAAATGAGCCGTTACTAATCTCCGTCCTGTTTTGACCATCCGAACAAAGCTGGAATAGGTCGCGTTAGGGTAGGCTACGTCACTGATAACTGATGAGGGAGAAACCCCCTCCCCTGTCTCCAACTGACGTTGCAACCGGACTAGCTCGGCATCAAGATGCATGCGCACCAATGTACCGACTTTGCCGCGGAGTTGCGATAAGCTGGTTGCAATCTGCCATTTCCATCGTTTTTCCAGTTGCAGCGATGCTGCATTGATCCCGCCGATTGTTAACCGAGCGACCCTCACAGCAATCACCGAGGAAAGCCTGCACTCCAGATCAAACCCAATACGTTTGGCTTGCTCTATTGCCTCAGCCTCCTGCTCTGCAAACAGGACATGCTCAACATCGGCCCAAAAGGCTGTGTTGTTCTGACGATGGTAGTCCAGCGTGAAGCTGATCCAACATAGCCGGCGCATTTGTCTAGCCCGAGCCAAATGCTTGAGTTCGTGACGGCGATATTCTGCCTGGACGATTTGCCGATATTCAGGGGTACTCAGAATTTCCAGGTCGCTTCGGCAGTAGATGCCCATTAATGACTGGTCACCAGACAACCCCATTTGCCGCATACGTTGACCACGCTGGGCCATCATATGCATATCTGCAACCTTGCTTGGCGTGATCTGCACCACACCAAAGCGCAACAGATATAGCACTGCAGCTGTGTTCGTCATGTCACCAGCCTGGGCAGACTCTCTCATCCGGTCATACTCATCCCAGATGATCCAACTAGCAACATCACCATCGATGGTCAGTTGCTTTGCTGTCTCTACCGGCCCGATAGTGCGATGTCCATCATGAGTGCGTATATCGGTGGCGGCCCTCCGATCGTTTTGGCCATCAAAGTAGGTGGCCGACAACATCGGATCGGACAGCCCATCGGTCAGCTCATCAGACCCCCATTTAAGACCGGGGATCTTAAGCCAAAACTCTTGCGGAATCTTGGTCGCCGGTACCGGAGTTATTAACTCATCCTCCGTTAGCAGCTCGATGTTTCCATCCTCCCAGACACTGCGATAAATCTCTATCGCTTGGAATGGCGTTGAGTGAAAGCAGTGGAAATCCCACAGCCAACTCACGTGTAACAACTGCTCAGGTGACACAATGCGGAATTGGGGCTTCGACATGCGCTGGTTGTAGTCGTTGTCCTCGACTTCACCAAGGAGCAATTTCATCTCCAGATCCTCTGCCCTTTGCTGCTCCACATAGTCCGCGGAGCAGCATAAACGCAGCAGTCGAGCCAAGAAGCTAGGTGAGAACACGTCAGGCTGTACCTTAATGAATCCCCCTGCGTAGATTGTCCTTCCGACAGGATGACGATCTTCCCAGGACCATTGCTTGACACCTAAAAGCCGTTGGATGTTGTTAAGGTTCACCATGTAGGCGTAGCGGTCAACCAGGGTTCTGACCCCATTGACCTCATGATAAAGCATGTTCTCCATGCTTTTATCTGTCCCACCTCGCAGGCAAGTCCAGCATCCAGTTCTTGCGCCGCAGGCATCAGAGACCTTCTTCTCGCTAGCGCTCCAGATACATTCACCTGTTGCGTCTCGATACAGCTCAGCCAATTCCTTGTTGTTGGCTTGGTAGCTTGGTAATGGCAAATGCACTGATGCTTCGTTACCGCAACTCATTAGCAGTTCCCACACATCCCCTTGCGACCAGTGCCGGATGGGGTATAGCTCCCACCCTGCACTTGTTTTGACCGGAGCTGTGGCCTGCCCCCCGCGCCTGGCGATATTGCCAGCTCGAGTTACACCCTCTGCATCACGAGAACCCAGCACTAGACAAACCTTCTCACGCATCTCTTTTGGCATGAGCTTGATCATCTGAGCCTTTACTCTGTTACCTGTTGTTACCTTCAGGTCGATGCTGCATTGTGGTGAAGAGCTAGTGACATACGTTGGGAGGCCTCGACCAGTCAAAACACGCCCTGTCCAGGACGATGCAAGACTTGGTTTGCCGACTACGATAGACAGTGGCAATCGCTCCTTGTCGATCAGCGCTTGTATCGCGGCAAGCTGCCGGTCGGCGAGATTGCGCACTTCAGGGTTCTCGACCTGTGTATCTGTATGACTGATCCAGTGGTAGGCAGAGATCTCGTTGCCGCGACCTTCACGAACCAACCCTATCATCGCAAACAACAGTAGATGAAGAGTACCCGTCGAATCCTTCCCCCCGCTGAGTGCAAGAGAAATGGTAAACCCATCGAGTAACGTGGCTCTGATGGCAAGTACAGCTTCAGTGATCATGCTGGACAGTGGCTGCCCGGTCGTATCACTAATCGCTGCCATCAGATCGTCATTGTTCTGCAAAGTCTCTCTAAGCTGATCCCACTTGTCGCCACGGTAAATTGTAGCCTGAGGCTGCGCGAAGGAGCGTTCCGCCATGCTGATTTCACAAGCTTGCTCATCAAGAAAATCGATGTGTTCGAAGAGATCGAAGTTGTCCATGTGTTGTCCTTATTTGTTGCCCGAGTTGGGCGGGTTGGGGTTGGTCACTGGTGGCGCATTACAGACCAAGCGCCATTAATGACCCGAGTACAAAGCTCGGGGGATTGATTCAACTATCGAGATAGTTAGGGTTGTCGAGTAAAAACTGGTGCGGGTTTCCTTGATATCGCAATAGCAGCGAAGTCCATTTCACACCTCGGACCCACGAAGGAAGGTCAGCTAGTTGATCAAGTCGCCCAGGAGCGTGAGTCCGATATCCTCTTTTGATGGCGTGAAGCACACATTCATCAACAGAGCTGAACACTTCATGCGTGAAGGGACCATTGACATCGTAGAAGCTCACGCGATACCCCCGCCGAGCAGAAGGCTCGGGGAAGACTACGGCTAGAGCCCCTTTCTCATCGCCTAACTCCAGAGAGAGACCAGAGCCACCGTTGGCTGCAATCAGGCGCTGACCGATCTGCACCCGGATCGAGAGCAAATAGTCTTGCATGACCTCCATGAGCCGACCGAAGCAGATTTCTTGATCTTCATGTTCACTGAATTTCTCCAGAAACTCGGTCATCGAAGCGCTCGGTTCTTGGCCAAGCAGATCGTCATTAAAGTGCGGGCACTTCCGCACATGTGCTTTTGTTAAGAGCATCTGGTTGTTCCTTAGAGTTGCCTAGAGGCGGATTGTTGTTGGTCGCGAGTGGCACATTGCGGACCGAGTGCCATAGAGACAGCCAGGGCTGTTTCTGCATGTGCGCTGATGTAGGAAAGATACCGGTAAACGGACATGCAGAATCAGCCAACGAGGGCTTGAGTGATAGATCACAGGTAGGGCTCAGGGGGGATGATGTGTACCTGGCCGGCTGTCTATCGGACGATAGGCTGTAAACGAAAAACCCCCAGCTTGGCCAGGGGTTCATCTTGAGAGTATTGCTCCCGGGTTGATTGAATCACGGTACCAGGGACAGCTGTTGAGATACCCCACCAACACCTTGGCCCTCGCTTTGGATGCGGTCAATTTCCTCCTGCATGATGTTGCGGATTTCCTTTGCTCGATTGACCTCTACCACCAAACTGAAATGGCACTGGTGCAGAGGAACGCCCAACAACGCAGCAAGCTTCACATAGCCGCGTTTATTGTCTATGCGCCACTGTTCACACAGTTGGTCATAAGCTTGATGCAATATGCCACGCCAGCGGCGAGCTTCACGGTCGGCCATCAATCCCAAAGGCCATCCATCACCTTTGTGATAGCCACAGCTGCGACCGCAGATGCAACGGTACATTGGGTAGCGATGGGCGTCCTGCCCTTTTCGGCTGACCTGCCGCCCACAATCACAGGTGATCGTGAAAATTGGGCAATGCGCAGACTTGCGGCCTGCATGGTAGTCACAGATGAGCTTGGCAATGTAAGTTGCCTTCACTCGCTGGTCCTCTTTAAAGCCCGATTCTGCAGCAAGCCATGTCACGGCTTCTTCGGGTAGGCTCCAATCTTCAGTCGATCCGTATCGGCGGCAAAGCCACTCACCGATCACTGCATACAGAAGCACATCGACACCATCAATGCCGCTTTGCTGGCATTGATCTGACAGTAGGCGGCGCAGTGCTTTGGGGGGGAGATAGTTCACATTGGACATATCAAGTTCCTTAATGGGGATTGCCTTGTTTGGCGGGTTGGGGTTGATCGCGAGTGGCACATTGCAGACCGAGTACCATGAGACAGCCAGGGCTGTTTCTGCATGTGCGCTGGCGCCGGTGAATTGCCGGTGAGCGGACATGCAGAATCAGCCAACGAGGGCTTTGGTGATAGATCACAGGTGAGGAAGTCGGCAGAGGGCCGGCTGATTGGAAGTTGGTGCCGAGCCTGGCGGCTCGTCCACTAATAGGCACCGAGGACTCAGACAGATTAACCTAGGGGCCCGGTAATTGGCAACTAAGTGGCCGTCCGGTTAGTTCAAAAAATACCAGTGGATAAGCTGCACAGTGGCAGTTTATCCACTTGGCCATAACATCAGGAGCCAGTGGCCGCTCCGGGTGAATCATCAGCTACCGGAGGTATCGGTCGTTGAGTTCTGAGGAGTTTGGGCCGGTTGCTCTGGTACTTGCTTCTTCTGCCGTCTCTTGTACGGTCGGCGCGGGCTTGTACCTTGTCGCCCTTGCGATGCCGCGACTAGATCCTGAATATCAATCCCGGAATCTGCCATTTTTTCGAACAGTTCGGTGATTTTGGCTGCCTTTAGCCTTTTCTCCTCTTCCAGTCTCAGCAGCTCAAGCTCTTCATTTTCGATGTATGTAGTCAGTAAGGTGTGCAGTTCTTTACGCTGTTCAAGCGTTCCAAGCTTCTTGGCTAGGGTCATAATGTTGCGCGGGGTATGGTCACGCTTGTTTTCTTGTTGCATGCTTTCAGGCGTCCTTTAAGAAACCGTTATCCAGTCCTCAGCCCAGTGGTGACTCACGGGCCAGCAATCAAAACGCCTACATAATAGATGGACTGACCGCGGTATGCTAGCCAGCCCGTCCTGCACCTAATTAGGAGATTGACCCCAGGTGCACTTCTATCATTTCAAGATGCTTTCCTGAGGAGGCCAGCAAGTCTCGAGTAAAACGGAATTTGTGTTTGACTGCCGTAACAAGGTTTTTCTCACTTCCCCCCAATGCCATCCCGGTGCGATCAACGACCAGTACTTTCTGACTCTTGCGATCAACCAAGCACAGCCATGGAGCTGGAGGCGGATTCATGATGTCTGATATGCTGAAATGAATCTCCTCGACGAAATTTATTTTCTGCATAATGCGGAGACGAACCTCTGTTGCCATAATACGCAACCATGCATCATTGAACTCCCTTACATTTTTGGCGCAAAAATAAGGGAAGTCCGGAGATAATATGGTTCCATACTTTCTAAAGTCCGGGGTCCAGCTTGGAGCCTGCATTGTGCCAAGTAATGTCTGCGCGTATGCAGCATGGGTTTCCGACGCGAATAGTGAGACGCGGTTTTCCAGCCACGTTTCAACATCTTCAGGTTGAACCTCTTGGACCATAAATAAATCGTTGTTAAAGGATTTTTGAAGAAGGTACATATCTAATCTCTTAGCTTCAGATGCCGTTACACAGGTCTAATAACGGCGTAGACCCAGCCATACGCGCATTGGCCATCACAGGTGCAGTAAAGCCACTGGGCTTGTGCGCGGCATACAAACATTCCTGAGACAGGCTGATATAACTGTAATCCTTATAATTAAAAATCGAATATCAGCATTCCTCTGCGCACAGTTTATGGCGACAGCGGATAATGCAACCCGACCTTCCTCAGCCATAGGAAATGGCTCAGGAAGGGCTGGTTTGCCCTCTGACGAAAGAAAATAATATGTTATTTCCTCGGTGTAGCTGACCGGGAATAATAATCTGTGAACGTACTCAGCGTGATAAGTGAAATAAGGGGGCCATAAGCCCCCTGGTTTTCAGGTTATTTAGTATAGGTAATTGTTTGGCCGGCTGAGTTGTCGCTCATAATGGGCGTAGGTGGCTGTAGGGTTGAAATCCCAACCGTCATCCTCGTCCGTCATGGCCATCGAGACAACCTCATCTAGCCAGCCCTGCTTTTCAAGCCACAAGAGCAGTTCATGTTCCTTGTGGCTCAGTTTTGAACACCGTCGTAGATAGCTCCGCCGAGTGACAACCTGCCGGAAAATCCCGGCAAGCATACGTTCTGGGCTGACGTCTAACATGATGCAGCAATGTCTAAAGCTGAAGGGTGTCAGTTCTTGTTTGAACAACCACTCGATCCCCAACTCCCTCGATTCAGTACCGCACTTCGGTGAAATCAGCCCATAAATGGCATCATTCAGTACAACACCGCACAGAGTTGCTATACCGTCATCGGACCAAACAAGCGTGCCCTCTTCAGGCATATCTTGCAGATCCGGCTGGTCTTCCTGGAACAGCTCCGGGAACAGCAACGGTAATGGCATTGCGCTGTTGTTGACCAGCGACACAGGATCACTGTCACCAGCTTTAGATTTCGTTGAGCTTTTTGGCTTTATTGCCCGTTCTGAGGGGATGAATAGCACATCCTTATCAGAATCAAACATGTCTCGTTGCCAAAGTATCATGGTGCCCTCCATAGAGAAGGAGGGCCACCCGTGGGGCAGCCTCTCCCCTACGGTACTTGGTGATGGGCTTTCGCCCGGGTTGGTGTTGGCCACTGGCGCGATTTGCAGGCCTATTCGCGTGATCGCCCGAAAGCAATTCGCTGATAGTCATCTATCTTCGAATCGCTCTTTCGAGAATGAGAAAGAGGGCCAAAGGCCCTCATCCCGAGGTTACAAAGGTCTTAAACCGCGGCGAACCACGAGATCTTCATCCTTACCCATGAGTGACAACCTCCATCTGATCGAGAGCGGCCAGTACCCACGCGCGATCATCATCGCTCATTCTGGTTGACTTGAAGTACCCACGAAGAGCACCCCATTGCTTTGTCTGTACTGTCCGGCTAAAGCCGATTCGGACATCCCCACGCAACCGATCGGAAGGTAAGTAACCACCCCATGGGAATTTGATAATTTCCTCTAGTGTGGTTGGTTTTGCACCGATCTGGGCGGCTGGCGTTTCCGCTGGCTCCACTTCGACCTGGACGGCCGGCGTTTCCGCTGGTTCCACTTCGACCTGAACGGCCGGCGTTTCCGCTGGTTCCACTTCGACCTGAACGGCCGGCGTTTCCGCTTGCTTTGCTTCGACTTGGGCAGTTGGCGTTTCCGCTAGCTTCGCTTCGACCTGGGCAGCTGGCGTTTCCGCTGGCTTCGCTTCGACCTGGGCAGCTGGCGTTTCCGCTGGCTTCGCTTCGACCTGGGCAGCTGGCGTTTCCGCTGGCTTTGCTTCGACCTGGGCAGCTGGCGTTTCCGCTGGCTTTGCTTCGACCTGGGCGGCCGGCGTTTCCGCTGGCTTTGCTTCGACCTGGGCGGCCTGTCCACTATCTACGACGACAGTAAGGCCCCCATCTTTAGGGCTAAGACTCGCCTGACTTTCATCAGCTGCGTAAACGCCAGTTAATAACCGGATCGTTTGAGCAGTCGATTTGTGGCCCAACGACCTATTTGGCATGTGACACCAGGCTTCTGTATTGAAGAAGTTCTCAGCCAGATACTCCCGGTGCACAAACCGTCCACCATCAGCTGTTACCAATGTGGTCTCTATCCACTCATGCCCGCGAACATCCTTGGCCATCTCAGCGAAGGTAAGGACGTTTTCGGAGTAGGTGTGGATGATCTCTCTGACGCCAGCCTGTTTTGCAAGCTGTAGCCATCCATCTACACGAAGCCCGATCTCAATCCCCAGATTGGTGCGACGAGCAAACATCGTCCCATCAAAAGGGTTGAGCTGGGTGCGCTCGATGAACCGAATGGTCTTCTTGAAATCCAACGTAGTCGGACTGTAGCCAGCGCAGATCACTTCCAGGAACAACAGGTCTCGAAGCGAGTCTTTAACTTCGTCGGTCTGGACATCAAGGATTTTCTCTACGGTTTGAATAGCCATGTTATTTCTCCAAAAAAAAAGCCTCGACAATGCGAGGCTGGTTGGTGTTGCCATTTCAGGCTGGTTGGTTAGGGGCGACGACTACCGTCATATTGCGGCTGCCGGTGTCCATGCTGTTGCTGGGAATTAGCCTGATGTTGCTGGGAATTTCCCCAGTGTTGCTGAGGTTGCTCCTCCCAGTGTTGCTGGGGTTGCTCCTCCCAGTGTTGCTGGGGTTGTTGAGGTTGTTGCCGGCGAGAAGTTTGTTGAGGTCTTTGAGGCTGCTTACTCTGCTGAGGCCGCCCTTGCGGATTATTGGCAAAGCCGGACTGCTTCAAACAAGCTATTGCCTCTGCCGGCATGTGTACGTTGATACACGCCACCTTAACCTTGAGCCCTGAACGGGATTCCCCGCCCTGCTCCCAAGATTCAAAGACAAGCTTCCCTGAAATTTCAAGATAGTCCCCCTTCTTGATAGCAGGGGTTTTTTCCCCGGAAAGCTCCACCCGAATGAACTGGGTGCGATCTACCCACTGTCCAGATTTGGGGTCCCGATAACCGTCATCAATTGCGATGGTTGCCGGGCCATACGGTCCATATTGACCAGTCCGGATGTCGGCATGGCTCACGTAGCCGCCAAGCCTCACTTCGTTTATCTTGTTGTTCATTCTCATAGTCGAAATCCTATGTGGTTGATGTTGGGTGGCTTTACGCCTGCGACTTAAAACCCCTATCGCTCTTTGCCAGTTGGCAAACCATCTCAGGAAAAGCTTGCTTTCCTGAACCGATTCACATGACTGAATGTGATAAGAGGCTGCCCTTGGGCAGCCTCTTTGTCACATTGGACGTGGTTGAGGGAAATCTTGTTCCCGTGAGTATTCAACAGGCTGGTACGCCAGCTGTTCCTCTTCAATTTCATCTGAGCTTTGGGATTGTACTTTCATCCCTGCAGCCTGGGCACGCCAGCTAGCCTCTGCCTGAGCAGGTCTCGCAGGTCTCGCGGCCTCTGTTTTGGCTGTTGCACCGACGACCCCTGCTGCACGAAGACGTTCCTCAACAGCGGTCTCTACTGCTGTTTTAAAACGAACTTCCGACAACTCATTACTAAACTCTTTTTTGATGATGTCTGCAGCCATTGTGGCGGCTTCCGCCATCATGGCTTTTTTGCGATGGCCATCCAGTTCGCGCTGGTCAGCCTCAGTGCTTTTGAGCAGTTGTTCCTTCATTCCGCCGGCAAAGGCGAAAACGAGAATAGCCAAGAATCCCAAAACTATGATGGTTTCCATAATGCCTACCTTAAAATCTGGCGTGAGCCTAGTTAAGAGTTAACCTGTTGGTTGGATTTTTGTACGTGATGCCAAATGGCTGCTAGATGGTTACACGGACTAGCTATTCAGGCATGTTGCCCGAAATTCATCATGCCGATACGACCAAGTATGGGTATGTAGAATCAGGGGAACCTGCTAGATGCTGATGTGTGAGGGGATGGTGTGTGCAAGCCCCTGGTAAGGGGACTTGCGAATCACCAAGAACGAATATTGGATTTCGTGGCGTGGGATAAAGTTAGGGATCGCCATACAGCAATCACAGGTTTAGAAATCTGCCACCCGGCGATGCAGCAGGCAGAGAAAACGGCAAGTTCGCCAGCAAAGGTTATGTCCATGATTTTTCCTGTGACGTCGTGGGTACATCAAACCACTCAGAAAGCAGTTTGATGTACCCACGACAGGAAATTGGACGTTGGGATCTGTCAACAGACAGGGCGACTTGTTTAACCCCTTGGTCGCCTACTACTGCAGGGCAGCAATTACTTTATAATCTCGCACGTTGATGGAAAATTTACAACCCCCAGCGTGTTCACTACTATCCACGAGCGCCTTCACTATGCGGTCCAGGTGTCGTTCTCTGTAACCCAACCCAGTGAGGCCCTCGCTCCCCGCCAACCAGGGATCTCTCAACAATCGCCCACCTTGCGCTTGCACCCTGTCAGGTTGCGGTAATATGGAGCGGTAAGTCCTTACGCAGATAATGAGATGAGGGTAGCCGGAATGAACGACAAGAAACTGGTGAGTGCCAGCAAGATCGGCAAGATGGCATGGTGTCCACATGGAAGCAGCCTACAAGAACAAGGGGTCATTGCGAGTGCTCAGAGCCAGGCTAAGGCTGACTATGGCACAGCAAGTCATGAGCGTTTGACCGCTGCGGCAATAGAACAACAAGCACAGGACCAACGCTGCTTCGTAGCTAGTTATGCACTGGGGCCAAACCATGCAGTAACACAGCAACTTCGGGATTGGCGAGATAACAATCTGAGCCATCATCACCTTGGCCGCATTTTCATCAAGACCTACTATGCGTTGTCACCATTCACCATCAAGCTGCTATCACCCCTTCCGGGTGCACGCACTGCAGCTAGCTCACTGGTCCTGGCGTTTGCCCGGATGGTGGCAGGAAATGAGGATGCATGATGATGGCATTTCTTATTGCTTTCGTGGTCTTTGTCGCACTGTTGTACCTGGCTGGGCGCAGGTCACACAGGACTAGTTCACCTCTCGGGGTTAAGGGCAAGATTATATATGCTGACCAAGGCCGAAAATCGAAGCTGTTCATAAACAGAAAGTACGGAATCACTGCGAAACCTGACTTCATCATCACCACCCCGAACGGTGAAAACATGATGGTTGAGTACAAGAGCCGCACAGGCCGAGTTTACCAGTCTGACATTGTCCAACTGTTGGCATCCGTCCTAGCGGCTCGTTCAGAAATGCCGATCCATCGAGCAGTAGTCGTAACCAAGGGAACCCGGCGTGAGATAGAGCTGGGGAGCGACGAACATATTTTTAGGGAAATCTCAAAATTTGTTTTGTTGGCTCGACGAGCTCAAGAAGGTGAGATCATCAAGATTTTTTCTTCTCATCCAGGAGTATGTCGAACCTGTTCGGTTGCAAATAGCTGCCAACGTTGATAGGGGGATGATGAAAGTGATCAATCAAATATGCACAAGTGCCTTGACTTGGGTTGAACGAAAATCTGGCAATTTGATGCCTGTTAATGGACCTCTTGCAATTGCCTATGTGGTCTACCAACTCGCAAAGTCCACAGAGCCTAACTACAGCGTCAATCAAATTCAATTGGTCTCAGGGCTGTTCACGGTAACAAGTCGCCATGGTGGGTTATCGTTCAGTGTCTTGGCCGGCTGCATTATGCTGCTTAGTATCGTGGCTGTTGCTAAATTTTGCCGTAGTTTACGTTGGCCAATGCTCGGCGGCAGGGTGTCCATAGCTGCAGTTCTCCTGCCTGCTCTGGTTGCTTGGTGGGTGTACGCCTTGTTCTATTGGCAAACAAGTAGCGGGGATCAATTCATGCTGTACCCAGCGTTGTTTGGTATCTGTTTTACAGTTTTGTTTTTGGCATTCAAGGTACCGTTCGTTACCATTGTTGTTGGAATTTTCTCGGCCATTTACTTGAGAAACTCAAGCACATTCTCAGCAGAGCATGATGCGGGGAGGTCTGAATCAGACAGAGCAGAGGCCGAACTTGAAAACCAATACGATTGGCATAGAAATGGGGTAGATGACTAAGCCGCTATCCAACGGAAACGACAATGGGGCCGCAAGGCCCCATTTTTATACCGTTAACATTTCTGGTATTTCAACGTTATTTCATGAAAGAGGCTCCCACTTTCGTGGCTAGTCCGGCCCCCCCCTTTGCCATGGACGCCAGTTTGCCGACGTTCCCAGATGTTCCACCAAAGTCAGCACCATGGGATCCAACCCCAGGCATGACAACCTGTATGCCAACCAGCCCCAGGATGAAGAACCAGACCAATGGCAAATACGTGTAAAGCTGAAGAGCTGCTGCACGAGCGTATGTTCCATTCGTGGATACGGTCGCAAATATGACATCAACCAGACTGCCCACCCAGGTTGCCAATGACACGATGGCAGTCGTGAACTCAACCCCGAAATAGAGACCCGCAAGCAGCAGAGTAACTTTTATGTCGAAGCCTCTAAATACCAAGATGATGGGTATAACCATTAGTAGAATCATTTGCACAACGGCCATCTGAATCGGGATAGACTGACGAAACACGATCGCGTCTGGAGCGTTGACAGCATTCGCAACTGATGTTGTAAATGCTGCGATCATCTGAGCAACTTCGCTATCCTCATTGTTGGTTCTGGTACCCATACTATCTTCAACAACAATTTTTCCGCCTGGTAATTGGAAGGCATCGCCAATTGCTCTTTTGGTGCTACCAATCATCTCACCTGCAAGCCGATATGCGATCTCCTGCTCGGAGAGATTATGCTTCTCCGCCATCTGCTTTAGCATGACAGGAAAGCCCTCGGTTTGATTTAGGCGCTGCAAGCTGCTTCCCATCAAATGAACGAAGGCTTGATTGCACCCCAGAATTGTTTGGCCGCCCGAGTTATCACCAGCCAGGCCCAGGCCGGAGGCAACCTCACTATTAACGAGAACCACACTCCCTTCTTTCTTGTACTGAGCGATGAAATCAGGATGGCCTATCCACCAGGTTCCATCAAACTTAGAGCCTTGGGACACTTTACCGGAAGCGGGTGCGAGACAACTCTTGCCCCACTGTTGGGCTAGTTCTCGATCTTGTGGGTTGGTGAAATTTGCGGAATTCACGTTTGAATTTATAGCAGCGATGTCCTCAGCGCATGGTGTTGTCGAGATAACCACGTTTGTGGTGATACTGGAAAAGTCATGCACTGCTGCCCAAAACATTGGTGCCTTGGTACTCGAGCTATTGAAATTCCCCACCATGCTAATTACTGAGTTTGTTGGATTTGGCGCACCAGGATCAACACACGAATTTGCAGGACGTGTGGCGATATTACTTGTAACATCCACCACTGGAATAAAGGCCAGAATAAACACAGTAAAAATGCCGAGTAATCGCTTCCTTAGAAATTTAACCGCTAGCTCACCGGCATTTCCTTCATCATCCCCTTGGGTCATGGCTTCAACTATAGACTGGACTATAGCCACAAAGAATGGGGCATAGACTAGGCCACTTATACATAATGCTTCAACTACAACATCCATCATATGCACCCCCATCAAGAGGGTGTACGGATCAACCCAATGGTTTGCGATCATGATGATTTTCCGCCTGACTTCATGAATGACTTGCCGGCGGAGTTTGCCATACTTCCCGCTTGTTGCTGGATGCGAACGCTTGTATTGAGCCCATTGCTTACGCTCTGCTCCACTCCTTGAGAGGCACTTCCTATCATCTGGCTGCCACCCTTAATGCCTACATAAGCCATGAGTGCCATCCACAGCTTTGGCAACAAGTCATAAGAGGTGTAACCAACCCTGGTCAAGATGCTCTCTTGCAGCCCAGACACGAATGTTGCAGAGCCCGCCCCAACCCCACCGTTGATGCTTGAATAGAAGAATAAATTGAGGGTATTATCCATCCAGGTGGCCAGGTTTACAAAAACCAACGTGAATTCAAGCCCGAAATATGTTGCGCTAATTGCAAGGGCAGTTTTTATATTGAAACCAGAGAATACCAACAAGATGGGCGTGGCCATAATAAGGGTCATCTGCATCACACAGATCTGAATCGGTGTTGTATTCTTCAACACTATCGTGCCCGGCGCCTTTAGCAAATTTCCAACCGCTGTCCCTAACCATCCGATCATCTCTTTCATGTAACCAGAAGCACTGTCTGGAGCAACAGAATGATCTGTTTCGCCTGCGAATAGATTGGTAAGTTGGGCGCTTGTTTGTGGTTGCACTTTGGCTACCTTCGACATCGCCAACTTCTTCTCTGTATCTGAGTCTTGTGAAGCGTTAATCAATATTTCTAGAGACCCTTGCGACTGGTTCCTTGCAGCCGAAACTGCGGCAGCCTCAATGTGTTGGTAAGCGACATCGCAATTTAGCCTTACTTCACCACCTTCAGATAGCCCAACCGGCAAGCCTGCTGCGATCGCGGACTCCCTGCTTATTAGAACCGTATTTTGCTCCTTCTTATAAAACTCACGCATTGACTGGGAGCCCGCCCAGGTAGAGTCATCAAGACTTCCTCTACGGGTTGCATCACCAACTGCAGGGCTGAGGCATGCACGTTGCCAACTATCTGCAATGGTCTGGTCATAACTATTCTCAAGATTTGCCGCCTGAATATTAACAGATGCCATCTGCAAATCAGCAGCACAAGGAGTATTGGCAATAACTGTGTTTGTGAATGTTGAAGCATAGTCATGAACCGCGAGCCACCAAACGGGTACTTTGGTGTAACCGCCTTGAAAATTACCCATCATCATTTGCTGATTTGTTGTTGGAGGCGCCTGGATTCGCTGATCTCCATCGCAAGAATAATTGCTTATGTTGACATCAAATCTCATCTGACTGTTCGCCATTGGAACGAAGGCGAGAATAAACACTGGGAAAATGATCAATAGTTCTTTGCGGAGAAATTTCACCGCTAATTCACCGGCATTACCCTCATCCACGCCCTGAGTCATTGCCTCAACAATTGATTTAACGATCGCAAAAAAAAATGGTGCATAAACCAATCCACTGGAGCAAAGTATTTCAGTGATGACTCCCATTGAGTGCACACCCATCATAAGCGTGTACGGTTCTATCCACTCATTTACAATCATCAGAGTGCCCCATGCATTATTTCAACCGTAGTGAACGCTACAGCCATTAGGATTTGACTTTGCCACAAAAATTTCTTCCCCTCTTTGGTCAGCACCTTTTTTGTTGCACGCTCTATTATTTTTGGGAGCGCAATTATTAGGCTTGGAACTATTATCCATTTTGCCACGGTGGCCCAACGGGAAAACTGTTGCCAAGCCTCGCTCTTCGTGTCCACGAGAAGAATCAAAAATATCGAACAAAGCAGCACTGCAAGTATATATATAACAAAAAGGAGGTATTTTTTCATTTCAGCTCCAGGGATTTATAGAGAAAGCAACGGATATGCCGTTGCTTTCTACTGGGAAATATTAATTTGCAGTGCCAACAGGTAATTCATTTGTTGGCGTTCTGTACGAACCAGGCTTGTTCTCCATATTTGCTCTACGCAGAATGTCTATCTGAGCACTGCCGGCGAGCTCTTTCTTGAAGCGAAGTTCACGCTCAAGTAGATCCATCTCCTGGATAAGCAGGGCCCTCTTGTGGAGTGCCTCAGATCGAACAGCTTCGTTGTTCGTCACGCTTTCATCCCGTAAACCAGCGTCCATGATCCGCACAGAGTGAAGAAGTTTTTCATATGTGTTGGCCATAGAGATATCGGTCGCTAGCGCCGCCACATAGGCAGCTTGTTCTGTCGGGTGGATTTGCTTTATCGCAAGCAACAGATCCCGGGTCACCTTAATGCTTGATGTTGATGCGCTTTCGAGATCCTTGGCAGTGATGCTAGAACTAGGGCGCCTTGCAAGATCCAGTAACTTGGAATTGGTTGCATCGAACTCCTTGGCGTATGCGGCTTTTGCACCGATGCCTCTATCCTCTTCACGAGGTGAAGCGTCACTGTCGGTATACATCCTGGTTTCACCCACAACATCCGAGATGAAGGTGTTGGCCTCCCGAGGTGACTTGAATACGGCCCCCATCCCCATAGCGTTAGTAGCTGATGTAGGCAAGGGGGAGCTATCGGTCGCAGCACGTCCAGCCAACGCGTTGAACCCGGCATATGAAGTGTGTTCTGTTACCTTGATCGGTTTACCAATCATCCCTCTCTTCTCGACACCGAAGTCAACGCCCTTCTTGCCGTCGTCATAACTCCGCCCGGCCGAGCCATCCTTGAAGACGAGATCCTTTAGCTGATAGTTTCCGTTTGCGTGCTTCTTGATGGCCTCCGCATATTCCTCACTCACCGTGAGATTCTTGAGAGCCCCAGCAGGCAATGAATCGAAAACTCCTTGCTGCATCTCCTGGCAAGTCATTACGTTGGCATTGAAAGCATCTGTGGCCGTCATACTGCCTGACATCAACATGTCATAGACATCAGGATTTGCTCTCTGAATAGCCATCCCGATGAGGCTAGTGGGATTCACTGCAGCCATCAGTTGGCCTACCAGTGATGACTGCAGCTGTTTGAAGGCGCCGGAGTTGAAGCTACCAAGCATCTCACTGTTCAAGCTCATAGCAGAACACGACAGATCAACATTCCAGCCGGCAGAAGCTTTGCTGAATGGTTCGGTCGATGATGGTGCATCGATGGGCCGGCCACCACCAATCCGCTGATTTATAACCGCTCGCTCATCAAACTGTGCAGCCCAAGTGGGCCCACTGAACAAGGCTAGTAGACAGGCCACTGATAGAATTCGTTTTTGCATCATCATCCCCAAGTTCATGAAACAGCCTATTTTAACTTGCTTGACTCAGAGAAATGGGGTGCGCAAATGGACGTGGATTATCCGCCACACCGGAAGTTGCATTGGCTCGAGACCGTGTTAACGTGGACCCAGTTAATTGAAGGAGTTGTTTTATGGCTCAAATCAAGCTTCCAAAGCCTATCTACTACGATGATCTGAAGAATGCCGATACCGGGCATGAAATGTTCAGCTACCTTGTATTGGCGGCCGATCATTACCAAGTGCCGATGAATTGGGACATGAGCTACCCAGAGATGGCGAAAGCGATCCAGGGGCAATTGCAGGCTCTAGATCTTGATACGGCCGAAGCATCTGCACAGGTAGAAGGGATGTATTGCATGATGGAACTGGTCGCGTTGATCAATCAAAAGCAGCCAGGGGATAGCCAGGCTAAGCAGCGGCATGTTCAGAGAGGTGCATTCAAAAAGTGAAGAACCCTGAACCCAGCTTGGACCGTGAGGCTGTCATTTCTGCTATTGGCGCATACATCAAGTTACGAGGGTGCAATGAGGTGCTTGCGTCGCGTAATCTTGAGATGATTGTGACTCGTGTTACCCCTTTTGTTGATGAACCCGATGCCGTTGCCCTGATCGTAAAATTCATGTCGATTCGGCACACTTCCTCTACTCGCATGCTGACCGACATTTACGACCTACTGTCTACAAAAGACTGGCAAGTAACGATAGGCTCCTTTATTTCAGGTTCCCAATAATTGAGAAGGCCCCTTGTGGGCCCTCTTCGTTAAATACGGTATAGGAAAGTTCCTCTCCTGGCACAACACTCATACCGTCGCCAAAGTGTGTAGAGGTAGTTATGGGTCGGAGAGAAGTCATCTTCACTGTACTTGAATTCCTCGCTCGAATCTGCTGGGAATGCCTTGCACTCAGTCTTCCCGCGTGGATAGTTTCTTTGCCATTTGGCCGTTTCAGCATCTCCTTCACGGGGTGGGACTGGAGCCCACACTTTCGCAGAACCAGCAGTGTCAGGTAATTTTTGATAGATGTGGGCATTCAATGATGTGACAATATCGGCGGCCCGTTGGGCGATTACCGTTGAACTGATATATCTGTTCGGATTAACGATTGACCCAATTCTGGGGAATATGTACCCGAAACGTTCACTCGACTGAACTATATCTCCATACCCGCCGAGTGCGCTTCCTACAGTCCCGCTCAGTGCATCACCACTCTTTGCAAAGATCTTTCGATTGAAGTTGGATGGAAGCACTAATAAAGGAGCTTCCAGAAGTCCCATCCGCCATTCCGGATCAAGAGTTGAAACGAAGTATGGGTTGAACGGCATGACATCACTATTACAGAATCCCGACAGACTTAGCATGCTTCCCACGATGTCCCTGAAACCGAGCAAGGCTGGGTTTCCATAAACATTCGTATCGAAGAAGTTCTTATTCGTTGCAGTACCAGTAGGCGAACCGCGGACACCAGTCCCAACATCGAAACCGTGATTCAGACCCCTTGCCAGTGGATCGGTAACTTGTGACATTGGTTTCGTCAACCAGGTGAGAGGGTAGGCCTCCCTATTTGATACTGTCTCTACTATGACATCTGGGTTGTAATGACTGACCACACTAGATGTTCTGACCCGACAATACGGGCCGGCACAGTGAAGCCAGAAGCACACCCCTTTGATTTTGTAGTCGACACATGCAAGGTCCATTGTGTCCGCTATTAGATCGAAGATTTCGACCTTCTTATCACCATCAGGAAGAGTGCTATTGGCATCTATGGCCATCGACTTTCCACTTATGACCATTAAGCACGAAATAGCAATCCGCGCGCCTAGAGATAATTTATTCACCATTCCCCCTTGTCGAGCCGTTCAACTCTCCGCGGCTGCGCGTCTTTTCAAAGATCGAGTAGGCCTGTAGAGGATCGAGGCCATACACTATCCATTTTTTATTAAAAACAACTGCTGGTACCTTCTCTACATTCAGAGAACGAGCCAACGTCAAAGACTCTGCAGTAGACGCATACTTTTCCAGGACACTCATTTTACTTAGCTTCGCGAACCGTTTGGTGGCAATTGCAGCAGCCTCCGCTTCAGAGGCTGGAAGCCCGGCACTCAATTCCATCTCAAGCTTGTAGATTTCATCTATCTGTCGGATGTGCACTGGTACTATCAACTTTTTAGCCAGTTGAGCACTTTCCACGTCATATCGAAGGCCATCCACGGTAAACACATCTACTTGAGTAACCTGAACTTCAGTAGCTTTAGCTTGCGAGTTCAAAATCGGGATCAGGAAGGTGAAAGCCATCAAGCTACGTCTTATCATCTGCCGCGCCTCCATGCCCTTCCAACCTTCCCCATGCACATCAAGGGGTGGACCGTTTCGCTGAACTCAACAATTGCAGGTTGCCGATAAGAGTTTCTAGCATCGGGGCCTCGGTTCAGGGGGGCTGTGTGCTTCAGCCTGGCTCTATCCCAGACGGTCGCGGGACATCTTACCGGCGTCATCAGGAAGCCTCCTGTAGGCGTTGAGAGCGGCATACAGCGTCAGAGCTGCGAGGCCTGGTCTTTAAACCCCGCTTGCGGTTTAGTTCTTGGGCCATCATCTCTGCTGCTTGGTACTGGGATGACAACCCATACTGTTCCATCAGGGCTCGACGTTCGTTCTTTTCGTTCGGGTCTGTCATGGCCAGAGTCAAGAATATTGATGGCGGCACCTGGCGAACCAGCATCTCGCCAACGGTCTTGGGGTTACCCATCACAACACCCTCTGTGTAGGCCCGCTGCTGCTTAGAGCAGCTCAAGATCATAACTTTCTGCTCAGGGGTTAGATTTCGGTACTTGCTAAGGTCTTCCACCTCTTTGTATTCCATATTCAGCAAGAACCACCACTCGAATAGGCCAAGCACCTTCTTGATGTCATCTCCTTTGGAGAAATCCTCGACGTTCTGTGTGGCCAACAACATCCAAAGCCCAATTTTTCGGGCAACTTTTACAGCAAACGCAATTTGATACCCAAGAAGGGGGTTACCGGTGTAGAGGTGAGCTTCATCCACGATGTTCACGACATCACGGCGTTGGCTTTGTGTCTCTTCCGCCTTGTTAATTACTCTCTGCATGTAGCCAATGTAAGCAAGAGCAAGCTGAGCTGGATACCGATCCGAACCGTAAACTCCAACATCAAGCACTGTTACATCGGCATCAGGCCAGGGCTCGCCAACGGTGTTGAACATTCGAGCATCAAGCTCGCCAGTGCAGTACATCTCGAGAGAGGCCGCTAGTTCCTTTAACCGGGTCCGCTGGTCAGGCTCCAGCTTGACCTCTCGTTCCGCGATGTCGAGCATTGCCTCTCGAACATCCTGAGTCAGCGTTTTTTTGCCATCACGAAGACTCTTAATCCCTGCAGCTAGAATGGCTGCTCGCATAAGTGCCTTATCCAGCTGAGTGATTCGGGCGAATGCTTCCATGTTGCCGCCTGTCACCATGATGTAGAGAGACTGCTCCATTTCACCAAGGGGATCCCGTGGTGCATCATCTTCATCTTCGTCCACTTCCTCAGCCGGCGTCTCATTCTGCGCAGCCATTACTGCTGCCTTAGCTTTCGCCTTGGCTTCTTCGATTTGCTTCACAACTTCGCCGGCATCGAGGAATGGACAGAGGGAGAACTTGGCAGATTTGTTGATCCGCATGTAGTTAACCGTCAGGCCGTGCTGTGCGAAATATTCACTCAACAGCTCAAACGACCCACCTTTATCCAAGATGAATAGCCGCGGTCGATGCACTGCCATCACAGAGGCAGCCATATAGTTCAACGAGGCTGATTTACCTGAGCCTTGGGGTCCGATAACCACACCATGAGCAGCACGCACCCGGTCTTTGCCAAACATGTCTAAGGTAAGGGGCTCCCCCCCTCGATTCCATACCACGAGCCCTGGATTCCCAGTTCCCTGCTCGCGCCCAAAGATCGGGCACATGTTGGCTAAATGCTGGGAGTAGTAGAGTTGCATGTACTGGCGCTTCGTATCCAGCTCAGGCTGGAAGCAACCAGGCAGGTGAAGCGGGTAAGATTCCGTGATCAATGGGTCTGTGGAAGCGTCTAGCGCCATGACTCCGTTGGAGAGGAGGTTGTTTTTTAGCGACTTGCATCGGTCCTGCAGCTCAACCAAATTTTCTCCGCGAACGTATACGCCCTGCGAGGCATAGAATACGTCCTGATCGTTCTGACGCTGAAGTTCGACTTCATTAAGAGCCTGCTGGGCTCGTTGCGCTTCCTGGGTCTCACCTTTTTGGGCCGAACTCAAGCTCATGAGGTGCGAATCAATTTTCGTGGGGCTGACGAAAATAATTGTCTGAACAAGCATTGCCCCGGCCGGGACAGAATCCATTAGACAGCTCGAACGCTGATTTTTACCCGTACCCTTGGAAACCTCACCAGTCAACTGCCCCATATCCGGAGCCTGAGTTAGCCCCTTAAAACGCATGAATGTATGTGGCATATCATCAAACCACCAACACCCATTGTCAGGGTCAGATATAGGCTCAGAAAATAAAACACTCTCAGCCAGATTAAATCCGTATGGCTTGTCATTTTTACGCTTAGGGTAGCCTACCAGCCGATATAGGGCTTCACGATCACCATTGGTAATAGGAGGGTTGGGGTTAAACCAATCCGTTAGCCACCGAAAAACAGTCTCGCCATCTAAGCGGCGAATCTTTACGCCAGAAGATGACAATAAGTGAGAAAAACGATCTGCAACCTCGTTGATGTCATTTATTGGATCGAAACTTGCCGATTCAATTTCTAACTTCGAACAGCGTCGGTAGATAACGCAATATGTGCGCCGCATTTGGCCACGCCATTGCTTGCCAGTGACCTGAACATCTTTAAAGATCCCCTCCTCTTGGTTAACACCACGAAAGTGCTCCTCGAGAACATCAAGAAACTGTTCTGTGAATTGAGTGTCACGAACTTCTTCATGAATAGAGGAATATATCTCATCGACATACCTATACAAGTCATCGTCCTTCCATGAATAAATTTGAAGAACCCAGTCAGAACCTCCGTGAGCAATCCCAAATGCTTGCTTGAATGCGGCTTGAAGAGTATTCCTAAGCTCTGCAATTTGGTCTTTGGAACGCCCCTCAGTTGCAATTGGAGATGCAGCAAATACTACTGCTTGAGAATAGCAATCTTCAAGCATAAAGGTTTTACTTTCTTCTAGGTATTCGGTAATTGAAAGCCTATCGGCAAAGCTATTTGGATTACGTCTATAATGTGACTCAACCAGTTTCTGTGTGACCGGCCCAAGCTTTCTAGCAAAGGATGGCTTACGAGACTCATCAACATAAGCAGCTTCTTTGGATTCATGGTCAACTTCGGGTCGTTCATTGCCGTATTGAAGCCTATTCTTATTAGATGACTTATTAGCTTGTGGAATAAAAATATCTTTAATATCCTGAAATATGCTCACAAGTTCACCTTAATCTTTATATTGCTGATTATCTGCCGCAACTTTACTCTGGTCATACCGAACATCCATTAACGGATATAGTTCACCAGGTAGAGCATACTCGTCACGTTCAAACATTTTTGTTTCTGTAATATATGCAGGGACCGGAGAGCGTCCTTTACCGGTTAGGTGAGCAGGAACAAAAATATAAAGCGTTGGGTTAGGGAGAACCTGATAACGTGGTTTTGGTGAGTTGTGCAATTCATACACATCAATGTCAGGTTGGACTCCAGCCATCTGAGGTGTCGTCATAATGCGATAATCACGTGCACCAGCGCCACCACCCATGGTCTGCTCAAACACCATTTCAGCAGTGATGTCAGATTTAGGAATTACATCTTCCTTACTGGCACAACCAGCAAGGATGGCGTTAATCAAAGCCACGATTGTTACTGTAGTGATTCGTTGGTTGAACATGGGATACCTTGCGTCCTTTTTTATCGTAATCGATGTCAATTTGGCTGGTCAGATGGATTTCAACTCTGGTTCCAGGAGGTACGTAAACAGCGTCATATGCCCCTTGCTGGCGCTCAGCAAGAGCATCCGAACCAGATTGGACCCCCTTTCCGACACCTTTTCCAAGCATGTAGTTTATGCTGTTACTTTCGCCGACAATCGACGAACTCGAACTTCCATCAGTATTCTTTGTAATCTCCGCTTGCCCATTCGCAAAAGCTTCGGCCGCTCCAGCAATTGTGTTTATTCCCATTGTCTGAGCTAGATATGACGGTAAGTTAGTAATGTACTTGCCTGATATGCAAGGAACACCCTGGTAATCAGCTAAATATCCTAACCCACCACCATCTTCCTTACCTTTGCTAGCAACCGTGCGAATGGTCCCATCAATAAAGGTGTAGGTGACGCTATTAATCTGTCCATATAGACATTTCAGAGTGTAGTCGCCCCTCGCCAATCCAGAGACAACCATCCCTTGAAGGTTAGGAATCTTGATACCGTTGGTGGCCAAGTTTTTTTGACCTACGACAACTTTGAATGGGAATGGATCGGTTACTTGATTATTGAGTGGCACTCGACCTATTAACGCAGTGGCGCCTACAGAACCGAGAAAACTTGCGTTCTCTGGAATTGTATAAATAGGAACCAAGCTACTCTTCTTCTCATCATCTGAGAGTGCCATAAGGTTTGAATTTGCATTCCTTGATGTGTGCAAATTCCGATACCCGGAGCCTTTAAATTTTGGGTACTTGAGTACGTCTTTCCCAGTCTGTTCATCAGTAGCTCGCTGCGCATCAGAGGGAATAATCCAATCCACACCCTCGTCACTATCTGCAGGTAGTGATGTAGAGCCAACAGATTGTGATCCGCTGCCATTCGGATTAAAGAGGTTAGGTACTGCTGGTAAGTCAATAGATTTTCTTACATTACCTGCAGGCGCTTCATCTTGTCCCAACCCGAAATCTCTCCCGGGTTGGGCTCGTTCTGGGTAAGGGTCCACGACAGTCTCAGTCGCCACCGGCTGCTGTGGCTCTGAATTCTCATTGGGTGACAGCTTCGACTCAAGTTCTTCAATTTTTTGCTTCAGAGCTATAACCGTCGGACTATCGGCCTCCACGGGCGGTGCAACAGGAAGAGCTGAGTTCCTTGAATTGGACTTCCCTTCTTCCACCTGTACTAGGCGAGTGCTCAAATCTGTTACAGCTTTAGCCAAAGCCTCAACAGATGTTTCCGGGGTATCCGCTTCAGCACCAAGGCGTGTGTGCCTGCGTTCAATTTTAACCTTACCCTCACCCTCGCCTTGCTCCGCTTTAAGGGTGTCAGCATGGTTATTCTCTGGAGCGGTGAAGGCCGTATATCCAACTACGATGGCTCCCACTAACATAACGCCAGCGCCGATTTTTAGCATTGGGTTTTCCCCTACCATTACACCACTCATCTATTGCTCCCCAGGCGACCATTCTGATTCACAGCAGGTTGTGATGACGCCACAGGAGCCCATGGAGCAGGGCTTTCATACCTGGAGTCACTGAAGGGGCGATCGGAGATTACATAAAGCATGGTAGTGTCCCCAGGAACGTTATTCTGATTCAGCTGGATATGTTGTGCCGCCGCATACGCATATTGCATATTCAAATGGAATGGGTTTACCTTGACCGGTGCTGACTTGCGGTTAACCAATTTGATAGCGGTTAAATACTGGCCGGAAGTGCTTTGCCAAGCTGCGATTGGAGTCACATCGAAAATACCATACGAGGTATCGATAAATAGATCTCTCATATCTTCCGCACTATTTAATGCTGTACGATTCAGTCTTGGTTCATTGGTTCGTAAACGAGGCGGGGCATAAAATTCCCTGGCTGCGAACTGGATCATTTCCTCTGGAGAAATGGCCGCATCACCAGATGTGTCGAATGGTGTACCAGCGAGGGGGTTTTCAACAACAGGAGCCGACTTCTGCGAGTCAGCACCAGTTCCTGAGCCGGCCTCTGCTACAACACCGGTTCCGGCCTCAGACCCTGGTACGGAGATCAACACTTCATCGAGTGGAGCGCCTGCACGTGGCACTGCAACGAGCTCGAGTAACACAATGTCACCAGAATCATTCAACTTCACCTTCACTTGTGTCGGAGCAAACTCTTCTTGGGCTGTCAAATATAGGGTTCCCTGCATACTGTCCGCATCAAGCTTATCGGCGAGCGAGCGAGGGCGCCCGAACACAACATGGTCTGGGAAATGTATAAGGCGTTGCTCCCCAACTTGCAGTGGGATCTTGATCGGCTTGCTACGCCATTCTATTGGCTCTACAGCAAAAGCTGAGCAGGACATAACTAGCGCTAAGCTAGATGCAAGGAGACATATTTTCATCACTGCTCTCCCCCCTCAAACTCAATCCGAAGAGGTTGATTAATAGCTGTGATTCGCATGTTGAATGGGTTGCAGACAGATCCAGAATTGTCAGCGGCAACACGAACGCGATAACGAAGAGCGTGATCTTTTACCTGAGTTCCCTCTAACGATTCGATTAGACGCAAGTCTAAATCAACATCCCAAATACCTGCACCAACTGAAGACACTGATCCTTCTACATCCTTTAGATCTGTAATTTCGCTTAAGCGGCGAGTTCTATTTGCAGACTGACCATCGCTAACACGGAGAGCGTGCAATGCGATCTGTTCGCTTTTCACATTCTCGGATATATAGCAAGCGTACCGGTTCAGATTGTCTGGCATTTCCTTGTCGCCATTCGTTTTCCAATAGTTTATTGACCTAACAACTTCACTTGCGAAAAGGTATACATTGGGCTTAGGTATTGTGTTGCTATCAAACTGTGCGCCGGCCGATAAATCAGGTGGAATGTGAACGGTAATATCATTCTGACGGACCGCACTTATGACCATCTGCGCTATCAGAATGAATAGTAAAACTCCTGATATAAGCTGCCAGTCCTTAACTCTGGCATCGCTTCTATCCAATGCATTTCTCGCCCTACCTTTATTACGACCAAACACATTGTTCATTATTACTTCCTTACCGGACCAATGTAGTTAATGTTTTTTCGTTTTGACAGACGAGTGTCCCACTTGATTTTATCTGTCATCATCCCGTCAAATTTCATCCAGCCGCGTTTTTGGGTGTACCGTTTTAACTTGAGCCACATCAAGGGACCGTGCCTCTTTTTGGCTGACTCAATCTTCCCTGCTACAAGGGGGATTACGCCAAGGCTTACAATCATCCCAATAACAAAACCAATTAGCCCCTCGCTAATAAGCACTGAAAATATAACTGCACTTGTGCTACAACAGATCGCAATTGCCGTACATGTGACAATTAGCAACTCATCAATCGTTAACCCTTTCCATAGCGCAGGCTTTTTATCAAGCCGCTCTAAGGTTGTCTGTATAGTGTGCTCTCGCCCCATTTTCACAGCCTTAAAATATATTAAGCGCTATAACGCCAAGTGATATCCCAAGTGCAACCAAAAGCGCACCGGCCACGATATTACTTACCAGATCACGCCAAGTAACCTTGCTACCTTGCTCGCCGATCTGGTGATACTTTTGCCATGCGTTCTTCGCAACAGTTAACAACAGAGCTACGATGAGCAGCATGACTAAAAGGTTCACGCCCAATAAGAAAAGACTGATAACAAGGTCATGTGGCTGTTCAACGGCGCCATTTCCATTAGGCGGGGTTATTGTTGGTATACCCACAGCGAAGGCAGGAAAGGAAATCACTGCAAGGCTATAAGCCTGCACACTAAGCCTTTTCATTTACATACTCCCAATTTAATAGGCAGGTAATACCTGCCTATTATAAAATGTCGAATTAGCTAATTGCGCTCGCACCGAAAACACCAACCGCATAGTTGGCCATAGCAACACCAAGGCAGATCAGTAAAGCCCCGGCGACCAGGTTGCTCGCCAAGTCACGCCAAGTCACCTTACTGTTCTCTTCCCCTAGTTGGTGGTATTTTTGCCAACCGTTTTTCACAACAGTGATAAACATCAGCGCAACCAGTAAAAAAGCAATGACCGTAAGCCCCCATTTAAAGAGGTTTACTATCAAAGCAAATGGATCATTGCTTGCCGAACCACCTGGGGCATTTATTGTAGGCAGGCCAACTGCATGAACCTCACCAGTCATGAGAGCAGCCATAAAACATACCCCCCTCAATCTATTACTAACTTTTTTCATTGGCATCCCTATACTCCTCAATAAAATTTATTAATGCACTATTGCCTTAACAATCAGCAGGATCAAAGCGCTCAATACTACGGCGGTAATAATTGCCTTAAACATTCCATAATATGTTACTTTGTCTGTCCCCAATCCTTGATAACAGGCATAGGCTACGAACAGAATAAATATGAATGCAGCGGCGTACATACTGCCTTGAAGCAGAATTGATGTTTGGCTGAATGTGGAATTAGCTCCGACAGCAGCCATGCATTGAGATACATTTCCACCTGAACAAGATGCGCTCATTTTTTATACCCCATAGGTAATGCGCGTTCGCGAGACAAATTTGCGTCCGGCCGGGGTAACGCATGCGCTCTTTGGTAGTCCGTGTAGCCACCATCCAGGGGGACTATGGCTGCCGGATCCATAGGCGCGGAGAGGTATTGCAAGATCCCGTCTTCGACGGTGTTTAGGTCGTCACGAATGCTTCGATACTCCATTCGCAACCGGCTTTGGTTGTTCATGCCCGCGCTCTCAGCTTCGACGAGTAACTTGTTTACCCGAATCAACTGCTCACGTACACGGCTCAGGATCTCACGTTCTTGCCACGCATCAGCTACCGATGCTGTTGAAAAAAGCGCCAACATCCCAACACTGATCACCGTCTTAAACAATCTCACTCAACACTCTCCATTTGCTTGGATCCGTGGCACCGTAAAGAGCCAGGTCCCGTTGGTGCGGTCTTTGAGGCGTGGCATGTTTGTCAGTTAACTATCCACAATGGGATTCTAACTCGGCGCTTCAGGATAAAATGAGCGCTTAAAATTGGGGGGGTTTTCTAGCAGGGGCGGCAAGAGCTTTGGATGCTTCACTTCTTAAGGGGCTATCAATAAAAAAGGAGGCCTTGGCCTCCCTCATTTCAAACTGACATTTTTAACCAACAGGTACCAAACTGATGGCGCCTCACTTAACTATGAGACGACGGGCCATTGCCACCAGTGCCAGCGCTATCAGGCCTACTGGACCAGTTGAACCACCGCCACCACCATTTTCTGTAGGTTCCGGAGTCGGGGTCACGGGCGTTGTCTTTTTATTCACCTCAACCGTGTCGCTACCTGTAATTAACAGCTTGCCGCTTCCCTTCACAACAACGGTGCACTCCTCAAGAGGTGCTGCCGTCCCGTTTTTGCAGGTATTCGATTCAATTGTGAGATCCCCTTCGGTATAGGGTGCAAAAACTTCCGGGTCCTTGTGGAATGACTGCACCTTGATCGTTACGGTCCCCTCGCCCTTCACCTCGGCCGGATACGACCATGCAGCGATTGTTTCAAGCATCCATGCAGTAGTTTCTGCTTTATAAAATGCTTGGCACGATTGAATGAAAGTGCCATCACCTTGACCAGCAGATCCTTGAATTACCCCCCATACACCAGCTTCGTTATAACAAGGACCACCGGAGTCACCAGGCTGAGAGGTACCGGTACCAATCCCATTTACGGTGTCATATTTCAGTTCGTAAGCATCTGGAGACCATCTTGCATCTGCTTTGCCTACAGTCTCATTGGAAGCACCTTTCAGTATTCCACCAGAGAGGCTTGACCAGCCAGCTATGGATTGAATTGAACCGACCGCGGGTTCGGTGTTAATAACACTTGCTGTCGCTGGCATTTTTTTATCAAGCTCCAGCAATGAAATATCATATACACGCGGTACGCTGCCATCATGCATTGGATGAATTACTGTGCGTTTAATGTTCACAACACTTGCATCGATGTTACTTACAGTCTGCCCTGTCAAATCACCACAGTGTGCAGCTGTTACGACCCATTTACCAGCAATTACAGTACCAGAACAGATTCCCCCAACCCGAACAAACTCAGGTGATTTAATTTCAGCGCCATTGTAAATAGCATGCGCAGGAGAAATGGCTGACAAAAGCAGCGCGGCAACAATAGTTTTTCTCATATCATCCCTTTTTTTCAAGTTTATGTTTCATTGCCAATGACGTTCTCATTAATCTATCCAGATTTATTACATCCGTCTCTAATTGTGAGACATCTTGCTGAGAAACCTGATCAAACTTCATAGCTCTTTGTATTTGTGTGTTTCCATAAAGTATACCAAGTCTGACTACGGTAGCGAAGTTACTTCTTTCAATCTGTTTCCCCTCTTTTCATGCCGATTTCTCTAACCCACACGTCGATGTCGCCGAGGGAATCGTCCTGGCTGACGCCGCTTAGTGGCCGACATCATATGTTGCTATTGGATAACGGACGAACCGTTTATCTGTACTCATCATGTCATGAGTTATGCCAATGCAAATTTGGTTGCCTGGCCCACCCGGTCCGCCGTGCGCCGAGGTTCTATAACAAGCTTTTCAGCTAGGCAGTGGAACGAAGTGCTTAAACAGTTCGCCTGAATCCAGGCTTACGAACTCGACACGCAGATTGACAGACAAAAACCATCATCCATCGCAGGGACCAACACTGGATTGCCCGCCGAATGCTCACCTGATACAGCACATCCGCTAGCATGCCGTGAGATCCTGCAGGGCCCTGCCAGATCTCGTGCCTCACGAGCGGAGCCCAGGGCTCCATCACGAGGGCTCTCGAGGTATTGACCCTCAATAATGTCGTGCTAGGTACGCTGCTGACCTGAACCTACCCCGGTGATCATGGTTTCGGAACAATCGCCTCTGTCGCGCGCTTGAGTAGCCTGATAATGCCCTTTCTCGATACCCTACCCATTTGTTAATGACTGCGTTGCTGGCCTGTTGCAGTGGGGCCGCAGCGGCGAGCGTCGATGATGCCTGGAATGCCGCTCCGGCGACTCGGGACACCACATGGGCACAAGCCAATTCAGGTCCTGTCAATCCGAAGACCAACGGCCAAGATACCGGCGGGATGTTTGATGGGAAGTGGATTAGAGGTAGTGCGAGTGGAACTAACTCATACGGGGCTGGGATTCTTGTTAGCGCACTCTCAGCTACTGCTAACAATCGCTCTCTATCGGTTGTTGTTGATGGTGTGCAGCTGTGCTCCTCGTCCTTTTCGTCATCCATGAACAACACTAATTCTGAAACCTGCGTGGTTCCTGTTCCATCAAACTCAACTTGGGGAGTCACCGGCTCTGTGAGCGTCAATTTGTTCGTCCCCAAATGATGGTAATGGGCTTGTAGTATCGAGCTACAGGCCCTGCTTATAGGCTGTATCCCACAACCCGCTTTATTACTGGAGCACCAGTCCAAACCCCCTCCCCCCGCAGTGTTACCAGAACACCCGATCGACTCACTTTTATGAGGGCGTCATAGGGCCTGTCAGCGTTCTCCCCCCCCCGGTTGTACAGTCTCACATCACCTCTGGTGACGGCCTCCTGAAGGTCGAACATCAACTGAGTGATCCCACGACCGTCCAGATCAAAGCTCACATAGAGCACATTGACGGTGGTAGGCACAGAAATGTTGACTGAAGTGGATGAACCGCTATACAGATCGACTCGTCCACCCGAACCAGAGAAAGAGGGGTTGACTGCTGCTGCATATGCTTGCGCCCACTGGGTATCGTAAGTCGCCGGAGAGGCAGCCCACACATCATCGACACCAGCCGTTACTGTTCCGCTGCAACACGTCAGCAACGCGGCCATTAACAAACGGGTAGAGAATCGAGAAAGGGCATTATCGCTATAAAGTTTCATTCAGACCTCTTATTTGGTGGGATTTTTAAACAATTTATTTGCTACATTGTTGCTGAACCAAAACGGATGCGTTTGGTGGAGCAGGAATAAACCATGCCTGGGTTCCATTCTGATCAGTTTCCCATATCCGGACGTAAGCTCTCGTTCCATCAAACCGGCCCTCAACAGCCCCCATTTTGTTAAACGGGAAGCCATTTTTGCTGTATGACAGAGGAATCACGTTTACTTTGCGAGTCCCGCGATTAGTAGGACAGGAGACAAGGGAAACGATCTGGTTATTTTGTTGCACATTACCCCAAGCCAACCCAGAAAGTACGGTGCGATTTGTGAGGCCGGAAATAGAAAGATCTTTTACGTTCTCGATGGCATATCCGGCAGCATTCATGTTCCCCTTTAGCGCCCTCGATCCATCAAGCATATAAAAATTGTCGTGAGCAACCTCAGTGCCTGGTCGACCAATTTCCGTAACTATATTTGTTCCAGATACGGTAGCAAAAGGCAGTGAAGACAATAATCCAGCGGCAACGTCATTTCGTTGATCTGCTGGCACTTTTGCGAGTGGTATGGTCAATTCGAACCTTGGAATTGTTGGGTTCCCAGCTACACCATAAGTCCTTACAGAAATAGCATCCCCCCAGAGAGTTTCAGTCATTGGCCGGCAGTTACCCGCACTCGCATCACTTACGGTACAGTTCCTAATGTAACCCTCATTAATTAGTACCTGAATCGATGATGGGAAGTTAGTAGGTGTAACTGTGTTATTGCTCTTAGATGTGAACTGATACCTTTCCGCTGCTTTTGAAAAAAGCTCAGCAATGCGAAGGCCTTGTTGTTCCGCAGCAGAATCAATTCTTTGCTGCCTCATTTCATTGTAAACAATCATGCTCACGAAAATTAAAACTGGAAGAACTATAGAAAGTTCAATGAGTGTAAATCCACTCTGGCTTTTACGCATTACTTATCTCCAATGCCATGTGCCCAGCAATTTGTTGGACTCCTATACATTTCTCCAAACGAAGATAGCCTTGGAGACTTAATAGGGAACTGAAATGATAATGTACTACCTGACATGTAATCTGCGCCAGAATCAGTATATAGCTCGCCAGCAAAAGCGGCATTCCTTACATCTATTGAAACCACGACATGAACAGGCTCACCCCCGCGATACCCAAAAGCGAAACTTGTCGCCCACGGCGCAGGATATACCGATGAGTTGGGCACCCCTGCTGTAATTAAATCAGCATGAGAAATGCTTATGCCAGTCAGGCAACCATTAGGCACCTTAAGTCGAAGCGCTGAGTTAACTCCAGCATTCACATCAGAGGCGATTCCATGAGCCTTTATAGATTGCATTGCTATGTTTAAATTATACCCAATAGCAGTCACGCCAAATGAGATAGTGGCAATTACCGCCATAGCCACCGATAGCTCAATCAAAGTGTAACCACTACATTTCTTCATAAATATGCCTGCTATGTTCTAAAATATGGAGGCGGCTAAGCCGCCTCCTTAACAACGATAATTTACATCGTTCCTTTAACACTGCTGCCAGTGACGGTAATAGTTGTGCACCCTGTAGCCGTCTGACAACGCCCTGTAGTCATGGGGGCTAAGGTATCAGCTAGATCGGTTATGTAGTCAGCCGGCAGGCCCGCCATCGTGATATCAACCAGGCTGGGGTTGGTAGTGTTTGCTACAACGGTAATATCACCACCAAATGCATTTGCCGCCTTACCATCTTTGGCAGTACCACAGACGCTGGCATCAAGCAGCTTAGACCCCGTCGCACACAACACGCTCATGCTCACACCATTCTTATTCGGGCGCCCTTTTTTCCAACGCTCCGTTGCAGTTGTGATTTGTTGCATCTGCTTTATGAGCGCCTCTTGCTTAGTTTGATATTTTACACCTTCAGCTACTTGCAGAACGACCACCAAGAGAACGGCTGCAATTGCCACCACAATGGAAAACTCGATCAATGTGAAGCCGCCTTGTTTTTTGGAAGCCATGATTTCATTGTTCTGGTTTACGTAGTTCATCATTCAACCCTTAAAAATTAATAAGCAACTCTAGCGGACTGCGCCACCACGAGATATGTACCACCGGCCAATATAGCCATACCGCAACCTGCAGCCATCATCGTCAGCAAGTTTGCCAATTTCCCCAAACTAACTATCTGTTTTTTTAGCCTCCTTCGCTGTCTTATCGAGCTTTGCATTAGCACCGATGGAATGTCTTCACTATTACTTAATATTTTAATTCTTTGAATTTCAACTTGACCAAGTAACCCCACATCAAATACATCACCATAGTTTTTCTTACCTGATGCTATTTTCAACTTTATTTTCTGTATTTTTGCTCGAAGCCAACGACTTGAACCCTGGCCAATAATGCTCATACAATCATTAATCCCGACCCCGGCTCTCATAAGGCTGGAGACACTAGCTAACACTGCTATCGCATTGAGGTCTCTATATTGTTTAAAAACTATGGAGTTATCAAGTGACTCTCTATATGGAAAATTCGGTAACATCCACATCAAGCTTATGAGGCTAGTAATGGCCAAGCACATAAGAAAAAACATCCAGTTATGACTGAATTCTGCAAGACTCCATGCTGCCTGTGATATCCCCCCCCATTTGTAGAGCGGCAGTCTGTTTTGCATATCCAGCATATACTCATATGACGGACCACCCGCTACAGTCAACAACGCAACAATCATTACTGCAGGATATTTTACTGCATTCAAAATATCCAAAGTCAATCCAGAAGCATCTCTGATGGTGTTTATACCAACATCAAGCCCCATGTCTATGTCACCAGTTTCTTGTCCAGCAGCAATTGTAGAAATTATTATTGGTGAGAACCATCCTTGCATACCAGATGTAACTGGCCTACCATTTCTGATAGCCATCAGCATATCACCTGCAAGCGCTTTAGCAGAGGGAGATCCGAACTCTACCAAATTAATACAAATATCTTTCTCATCAATACCAGAGTTGATTAACTCCTTAAAGTCCTCGAGGAATTCAATTTGGTCGGTTTTAAAAAAAACCAACTGGAGCCACGTCTTCGAAAGGATGTCAAGATTCACAACAGCTCCTTAATTTGTTCAGCAGCAGAGTGAATATCGCATATCCCAGCCCTTACTTTTTTAAGTGCATAGTGCTTAATATTTTTCCAGCCATTCTCCAACAAGTGGATCTTCCACGCCAACGCATCACCTTTAGCTATGAATTTACGGTCGTCATCTGTTAAGACGATGACCTCCATTACCAAGGTTCTACCTTTTTCACCTTCAACACATTTGCTGCAACCATTACTATTCTTTACTCGAGCGAGGTGTAGATCTACACCCAGAGCTCTGCGCAAAATAGCCTGCTGTTCTTCGGTTGCCTTTTCATGCGGAATTGAACAGTACGGGCAAAGAACCCTGATTAGCCTCTGATGAGCGAAGACTGAGAATACATCAGGGCTACTGGCGATTACTGACGGCACGCGTAAATGTTCTACCAGCTTGGTTGCAAGACCGGTTGCACTTGAAGTATGTGTGGTTCCGATTAACAAGTGCCCGGATTCTGAAAGGTGAGTAAATTCCGCGGCGCTTTTTTGGTCACGCACCTCACCAAAATAAATGACGTCAGGATCTTGCCTGAGCATTACTTTTCCGTAATACGCAAAGTCACGCTCTTTACCTTTCTTTGTCAGGCCATAATCAATTCGCGTTTGAGAAACCCCATCCAAACTCCATTCAGGTGGGTCTTCAAGCGTATTGATATTGCGGCCATCATCAATAGTTGATAGCCCCGCCATAGCTACTGTGGTTTTCCCTGAACCGGTGGGTCCAGAGAAAAAAACGGCCCCTTGAGGCTGCTTGAATGCATGCTCAATGATTTCAATGTGATCTTCGTCCATCCCCATATCTGCGAACGAAGGAATATCGTCCCTAATGGGTGTCAGTAATCGCAGTACGGTTTTGGTACAGTCTTTATCGTCGCTACTGCTACTAACAGGTAGCATTGACGTCCGCCAATCCCATGCTTTTTGAACATTATTTACAGAGATAATCTTACTAAAGCTTCCAGCATTTGGAATTAACGCTGAATAGCTTTCTTCTGAACCGCTGTGACCATTAAATACATAAGCTGTTAGTTCTGCCCCATATTCTTTTGTCTGAGGTGCAGAGATATCAATCAAACGACCATCAATACGACATTTTATTATTGTTTTCTTTCCTTTCACCAAAATGTGTATATCAGATCCCCCCATTCTAATACACCTTGACAGCAATCCCATCAAGCGGTCTTCAACTTGTGTTGGTGCGACATCAGTGGCGTTCTTAGCACTTTGTTGGACTGTGTCGACACTTTGAGTTGAACCGACCTGCAAAGCATTCAGTACTACTTCGCTATCAGCAAGATTAATATTCGGCTCCTTACCATGCAGCTGAACCTTAACCTTAGAAATTATTGTATTTAAGTTATCACTCTTTGGATCTGATGTGTAAACGACCCAGTTCTCATCAACGAAGCAGCTTTTGTCCTCCCGGCAAAGTGCTAAGATTTCATCATCATCAATTAATGACACAGTGTTTTTAATTGCCATGTTCATATTAACATCCGGTTCCTCAATAGACCATATTTATGCAGCGAGATGACTTTCCATATCTTGCGCACAATTGCCTATCATTCAGGGAGATAATCTTAATACCATCTATTGTCTTACCTACCAGAGCAGGAATCATTCTTCCAGACTCACCAATAGAAACATACGCGGTCAGCCTCCCATCTACACGGGCCGCATATCGAAGAATGAGTCTGTCAAGTTTGCTACCAGGCTGGTCCATCTCCTTAGGCTCATTAAATGCGATTCCAGTTCCTACCGGCATTGGATTGCTAGAGGACACGGTTGCGCCTACAGGCATTTCGTCCTGAAGCAAGAATGCCCCAGAAGGTGGGGTGCTTTCCGCTGGCTTCTCTGCTGCTACTTTTTTCTTTGCGGCATTAATCTCAATCAGCTCTTCCACCGTGTTTGTTGCCAGCAAGGCCTCTGCCTTAGCCCTTCTTTCTCCGAGGCTCATCAGCTCTTGTATGTTTTTTGGCAGCTTCGGCATCTTCACTGCAGCCGGGGGGTCAATCACACTTTGGCTTGCCATATCGCCCCCTCCAACTACAGCGGTTGATGCCGGCGCCCGCTGCTCTGACTGTGCGATAAGAGCATTGAGACGCTCATTCCGCTTTTCCTTTCTATTTTCTTGAGCCTGATATAAATAAACCGCACTGGCACATGCTACTGACAGCAACCCTAAATATGTTACCAACTTTTTAGTGTTATATTTATTTTTGTTCTCATTCATTGTGAGCCACCTCCAAACTGAATTACCGCATTATTGAGGGTGCAATCCCCTTCCTTGCTAATGCTGAACGTTGCTGATTCCAATTTTATTGGCATTCCTTTCATCGCATTACCAAGCTCGCTAATGAACCAAGGATTAGCCTTTGCGATGGTCAGGCTGGCCTTTCTACTTGCCCATACCCCATTAGCTTCTATGGGTTCATAGCTTGCTTTCAAACCTGATATCAACGAAAGCTTTGAAAACAAATCAAAGACTGTATCATCAAGAACCTTGAAATTGGCATGATGTGAACTCCAATAGGAACTCAGAGGGATAGCTACTCGAATAAATGGTGATGACCCGCTGAATGACATAGATAGGTTATTTTTTTCAGTCCATGCATTTATCACTTGTCTATCGATCACAACTTCAGGCAACACCATATTGATGCTGCCTATTTCGATGGTTCCCGCAGGCAAATCCGTGACAACGGGAATTGTTCCAAACTTTGCACACGTCACACCAAACTCACTGATCGCATCACCCGCAAGTTGCACATCTGTCCATGCTGCGCGATAGGCATACCAGGGATCCGTTACTTCCGGTGGCGGCGGTGGTGGCGGTTCAGGCCATAGAAACCAGGTAACAGCTGCAATAACAGATATACAAACAAGTGATGGTTTAACCATTCTTGCCAATGCAGAACCACGAAACTCAACGAGCTCGAAGTCATCAGGCCTTAAATTTAAAGCCTCAATTATCGTTGTTTCTATGCCATGAACAGATAATTCGGTTGTAGAAAAAATGCGGTCAGATGGGTGTACCTGCAACCACTCAGACAATTCCGTAGCATCGACGACTTCATCACGACGAATATCTCCAGCGTCCCAGAGAACGCATCGATAGGCGCGGTCTGAAGCAATAATGCACACCCATTTCCTGGGGGTGTCTTTCACTTCGTGAATTAGTGCCTCAGCAATGCATTCGCCCCAAGCAATATCAGCCTCATCAGAGGCTACCCGCGTTAGCAGTTCTCCATTCTCGAATATCCGCTCATACTTAGCCGGATGGCTCTATATCCGCTTAGGGGTGATCAGAACAATTGTTTCTGTCATGCTACTTTCACCTGAGTTCCCACCCAAGAATGAATTCTTAAATACAGATGTCTCATCAGACTTATTTGACTTCTGTTTGTATCCATTAAGCACGAGGGTTTCGCCATATTTAAGGCCAATATCTTGATCAAACTTTATTTCTTGAACTTGCGGCGCCCGAATTGTTACACCGCTCACTTCTGTATCATCCCATTTAATAACTTTTGATAGAACTCCAGAAATTTGGAGGTTTACCATATCATCTGATATATTTGGCATCACGGACATTGTAAGGCCATCACTTACAACGGCATCTTCAACTTCAACGCTTGCATCGGCATTTTCATTTGGTGTAACTGTTACTCTGGCAATATATGTCAGTTTTTCCGAGTTATCTATTGAGGCCACTCTGTTATTTCTAGCAACAGTTCTTGGCTCATATTCTACACCAACATGCCCTTGAGTTTGCAGTGACTTCATCAGGATGGTTGTTCCATCCCATTTTGGATTTGTCGAGGTAAATGAAAATCCATAATTCCCTGAATCACCTAGGGTTGGCAGTGATGGACCAGCAAACTGCAGCTTACCTTCTGAAAGATTTCGTATAACATTCCAATCAATGCCAAACGCAGAACCTTTGCCTCCTTTGAATTGGAGAACCTTTACTTCAATCATTACCTGGCGAGCTATTGCCTGTTTTCTTGATGAAATATAGCTCTCAACCAGGCTCATACGATGCGGGGTTGTTCTAACAAGAATAGAAGCAGTCGAGGAAGTTACGATTACATTCCCTTCTAATGGGTTCTTATCATCCTTACTTGCACCGTCACGCCTCAGAATCGACTCTATAGCAGCTAAATAGTCATCAAACGGATTTATGTCGACCACTTCAGTGGTTGCGTAAGTATCCGAATTCCCAAGAGAGCTTGTAATTGTTCGGTTTGCTAATCCCTCACCGCTATTATTTACTGAGTTAGCCTTGCGGCCAAAGAGGAATGAACTTTTTCCCAAGAGTGAATTTAACTCAAATACTTTTGTGACATATCGTTCAAAATTAATTTTGTTCCCAAGAACACTAACGGAAATGTCAGCTTTTGCTGCGATCTCATTTAGCGCCCCATTCACATCCCCCTGATAATCCACAGAAATAATTTTGTCTTGGACCACATCAGGTCCATAGTTAACTGATATTTTCTGATCGGCCGATTGCAGCAAGTTCCTTACTGCAAAGCTAAGCGGTATATTTTGGCCTTGAATGGTGGCGGGCTTTCTGACCCACCAAGGGGCCCCCTCACCGATTGTCGGATTCAAGTCCAAAGGGGGCTTGTCGATATAGATACTTTTAGAGGATTCATGCTTACCCTCATACGCCTTAATTTGTCCAAGTGTATCGTTAGCAGCATTTTTCTGCTCCAAATGATCCGTGGCACCACACCCTGAAAGAGCTATGATAACTGCTGTTGCAATAGCACTGCGCGATTTCATGATCAGTTCCCCTGCACAAAATAAACGTGTTGTGTTGACTTCAGTAGCTGTGGTTGGACTGGGTATGATTCGATCAACGCATTAAGTGCTGATGCTATATCCCCTCTTTCCGTGACGATTGGCCAGCTTGACGATACGTAATAATCCTGAGGACGCCAATCTTGTATTGTCGTATTCCACCCATAGGACTTGGTAAGACGAATTGCATTTTCTTTCAGGCTGCCGGCAGTGACATTAAATGTCTGTACCAACACCCCTGGAACGTGTATTACGGCACTTTTACTCATAGCGTCGTAGCTAACAATGAATTTTGAATTTGTTTCATTGCCAAATGCGCTTTGCGCGTCGGATATTACCCCTTGGAAGTCATACGCAGAAAAGTGCGTTTTCTTTGGTATAGATGAAAAGCCAGTAGGCACTCCCCCTGGGAAATAATAGAGAACTGTTTTATACCCGTTATCTCTAAACCATCTCGATAAAGCACGCTCCCAAGATTCACCAGCTCGAACAACCATAGACAACTTTTCTACTGTGATGGCAGGCGGCTTTGTTTCATTAATTGGAACGAACACCTTCCCACTCGTCACAACAGGAGCCAGAGGTTTCATCAACTCTTGGGGCGTGCTTGCCATTGGATTCGATGCTGATGCAAGCATCGGCTTCTTGGTATTACTTGCCGTCGCAACAGGGGTCCATTGGTGCTTAGTTGTTACCTGCTCAACTTTTTGTTGAACAGCTGCAGCCAAGTCATTCTGCTCCGCTCCAACAGTGTTATATACGCCGGTGTCGTTCTGGCTGCGCGTCGACACGATCTGCGGGGCGCTGTGGTCTTTTAGTACGTTGTTCGGGCTGCACCCTCCTACCAAGGCTGCAGCTACCGCCACCGACAGGAGCTTCAGTCGCACTTGATGATCTCCGTCGCTGTGATTGTCGCGGATCGATCCCTTTCATGTATCTGCGGAAGAAGCGGCAATCCAGCCAGGAACGCTTCAAGAGCCTTTATCGGCTCTTTTTTATCGACCTCAAAACCGGCATCAAACTGCCAATCGCAGTGAGCCGGTACGGTCTTAGACCAACGGATTGCCTGCAACCCCAACGCAAAGCGGAGGCTCTCCAGCTGTCCACGTAGTGATCCAGGATGCACGCTGAAGTAACGCTGTTCTCGGTCCCGACGAATGAAATTGATCGCCTGCTGACGGTCATTGATGATGTGACGTAGGCGAGTAATCTGCCCGGTGATCCGCGCGTTATGCTTGGCATACTCATCACGCAAAAGGGCCAGGTCGTTCTGTAGCAGTTCGATTTCAGTGTTGAGCTCTATGAGCGTTTTGTCGCCATAAGTATCACGTGCCATCTCCGCCATTGGCGGAGTTCTCCTCTCAGGCCGTGTGTCGCCTGGTGAAGCCTGCACCTGCGATATCCCCAGCAGGGCAACGACACTGAATGCCAAAACACTTTTTCTCATAGACGCCACCGTATAGAAAATCCTAGGGGGCGTTATACCGCACTCAAGCGGAAATAATTGCACAGCTAAAATGGGGGGGGTTTTCTGAACGGTCTCGAGATAGGAGGAAAAAAAACCCGCCAATTACTTAGGCGGGTTCTGGGTTTATGTGTTTTCCATCTGGCGTTGTCGCTGATGGATTCGGCTTGGCGTGAACTGACCAGACCATACAAGCCCGGTGTCTATCGTGACCTCTTGCCGTATCCTGATCTTCATGCTCTCACCGCTCATGTCTTGGATCGTCTCAAGTAATCTACTCTCAACAGAGTGCAGGAACTCGAGATCCCTCATAGCAACTTTGAGTAAGGCTTTCTGTCGTTCTTCTCGCAATTTTGCCTTGCGATTTCGCATTTCAAATATGCATGGGATCGCGACAGCGATAACGGCGAAGAACCTAGAAATCAAGGCCACTGTGATAGTTTCCATAGTGCCCTTCCTTAGTATTCATCACTCATGATGATTGTTGTGGTGCTGCGGTCTGCCTCAGTGATAACCCATATCCTACCTTGGCCTTTATCAGCCGGCAGGCTGGATAGAACCCTCTCATCATTGCTGATAGCATCAAGGTTCTTAAGTCTCTGTGCATGGCTCCACAATAACCCCTCTCGATGAGCGTCAAGCAAAGCTGATGACGATATGCCCAGGCGTTCAAGTGTTTCCATAGCGACTGGAGTGGCACCGCACGTTCCTAAATTAAACATTTGTAGTTCCTGTTTCTGTGCCCTGGAGGCTTAAATTGTTAAGCCGCCTTCTCTGCAAGCGCGTTCGCAAGCAGCAAGGGCCACGCAGGATCGACACTGTTCAATGCCTGAATGACTTGATCAGCATCTAAAACGCAAGATGTGAATGTTGAATTAAGTTTGTCTATGTCTGCGGCCGGCGATCTCACAACTGTTCTTATGAAGTTGCATCCTTCGCCTGGGTTCACGCTTGCATAAACGTTGGATTCCCCCAGCCTTACAAGCTGGCCAGTAGAGATAAGTTCTCCAGTTTTGGTTACTTCGAACATGATTATGCCTCGTTGAATTTGGTTTTAATCCCGGGTTGGTGTTGGTCACGAGTGACACATTGCGGACCGAGTGCCATAAGACAGCCTTGGGCTGTTTCTGCATGTACGCTGACGCCGGAGAATAACCGGTGAACGGACATGCAGAATCAGCCTACGAGGGCTTGGGTGATGGATCACAGGTGGAAGTACCTGCAGAGTGCAGGTAGAGTTGATGTTGGTGCCAGGCCGGGCGGCCTGTCCCCACGTAGGCACCGAGGACTTATACAGAATAACCTAGCGGACTAATATCTGGCAATCTGGTACAGATTTAAAAATTGATGGCCATGCATAAATGGCATGGCCATCACATTCAGATGAGGAAATCGTCCAGCGAGCGCCCTTGTGCTATCTGCTCAGCCAAGTGCTTCGGGGTGCGCCCCTGACCTGTCCAAGTCTGTTCGTTTCCATCAACAACATAACGATACTTGGGCGGTCTCGGAGCGCGTTTTTTCTTTTCACTAGAGTTTACGCCTGAAGCATCCCCGACAAGTTCTTTGGGGTCGATGCCGGCCTTGGCCAGCAACTCCTGGAACTCTGCCAACTTACTCATTCGTTCTGATTGAGCAGCCTTTTCTTTGTCTACTTGAGTCTTACGTTCCAAGTACACCAACTCGAATTTTTCGTGGGCCTCTTGTACTTGTTCAAAGGGCAGATCTCGAAGTGCTGCCCGGAGGCTTCGAATATTCAACAGCATTTTCAAAAATTCTTGCATGTGTGATCCCTACTAAAAAATTCAACGGAAAGAAACTAACTATTAATGCTCAATAATTGTCACTCTCCGCTTACCCCATTCTGAGAGTTGTCTATAAACGACTGCGCATCAGCTTTAGATTATATTGATCTCATAAAAATGAAAATGATATTTTTCATGTTTCGGATACTCTGAGTATTTTTTCTACCCCCACATCACCCATCATGCCCCCAGATTGGTAACTTTGGCTATATGATCCGATTCCACCCCGGCAGTGGCCCGCGGCGACCAAGACGGAACAACCGATTGGCAATAGCACTGAAGACATACCGCACTGGTTGGTAGCCTTAGAGCAAGCCACCAGAACATAACTGCGGTGTTCGAGCCCTACACTTGACGAATCACTGGTTGGCTGGGCCGCCGCAAACACTTGTGCGACGGCTTAGTTCCACAGCAATGCTTTGCGGCACCCTTGAGCCACAATGGGCCGCGACTTGCAAGAGCTCCCCTACAACCCAAACTGAATAATCTGCTCTGGTGGCGGTTAATCTTCAAGAACATCATCAATCTACCCACCAAAGTGCCGACCAACCTAGTGCTGGGTCTCACCCTAATAACCATTCAACCGAATTAATTTTTGTATAGATTGATTGGGCAACTATTTTGTAATTGAGGAACGTCTACCATTCTACGTATTGCCAATCTTGCAAGCGCAAGATTGAATCCGATATCTATATCCTGCTCAGGGTATCGAGCGCCCCTCAACTTTATAACTACATTTAAATTACTACCGGTTGTGAACTCAGACCATACGAGTGTATCTTGCTTACAACCAAAATAGTCCAACAGGGCTATTACATTCTTAGCATAAACACCCTTATAATTACTAATAGCAACTGCATCGGCGAAGTGTTTATATGCTTCAAAGTATTCCCCTTTCTCAACTCCCAACCTTCCAATGTAGCTATATGATGCAGCTAACCCCTCATGAGATAAAGTTTTGTCACCAGAACTAAACTTAATAAATTCAACAAACTGCTCCGACTGAGTTTTTGTCAGTTCAAACTCATCCAGATTAACCATGGCCGGCAAATTGACAATAATATTTGCGTCATTTTTTTCCATTCCTGAAAGAAATGCTTTTTTGGCTAACTTTACCCACTCCAAACGCTCTTCTGTTACATAACAAATCCGGGATGAAAAACGTTCACAGTTTGGTTCCATAACATCAAGCATTCTTCGCTCATCAAGATGCTTTATTAAGGCATTTCCATAAACAGTTAAATTGATTGCATTATCCATGCTTTGATTGTGGTACTTATCAACAAGTCTCACTCCCTCATAATCTGTGTCTTTGCACCCGCAGAGAACAGCACCCAGGACCACCATACAAAAAGTAATCTCAAATTTATTCATATTTCCCTACCATTCCTTCATACATAAGTAATTACCGATAGCACTACGCTTTTATCGTCCATGCTCTCTTCGATATAATCTGCATGAAAATCCGAGCTATCTTACAAATAAAACTCCCGATCCTCATGGGGACCTACGAGTATGCTTGGTGCAGAACTATCAGTGCTGATTCTCCCGCTATTTTGTCTAATGCAAGGCTGTCATCGACTCAACACCGAGTTATTCAGGGCACCGGCCTGTTAGTGCTCCAAGCATCCCACGGGGGCCTTGTTCCACTTGTAATACCGGCACCACCCAGCCGGTACTGGCCAACTTGAGCGCCGAGCTCGCAGCAGCCCGGGGCCACCTGATGCACAGACCCGCCGGACCCAGTACCGGCACAACCCCGCCGGCAGTGGCCAACCTTGGCGACGAGCTCGCAGCAGCCCGGGGCCACCTGCAGCACTGACCCACCGGACGCAGTACCGGATCCACAGCCAACCTAGACGCCGGGACCGCGGAGGCCCGCAGCCACCTACGGCACCGGCAACACCGGACACTGCGCCAGATCCCCCCGCCAGCTGTCGCCACCCTGGCACCGAGAGCTCGGCGGCCCAACTGGCGCAGCACCTGATCACCCTGCCGGCACTGGCCACCTTGGGCGTCGAGCTCGCAGCGACCCGGGACCACCTGCAGCACAGACCCAACAGACGCAGTAACGGATCCCCCGCCGGCAATGGCCAACCTGGGCGACGAGCTCGCAGCAGCCCAGGGCCACCTGCAGCACTAACCCACCGGACGCAGTACAGGATCCCCCGCTGGCAATGGCCAACCTGGGCACCGAGACTTCGGCGGCCCGCAGGACGCTGCACCGGCCTCCCACCCGGTCGACGGCTACTTTGGGTGACGATCTCGCAGTAGCCCAGTACCACCTGTTACTCCTTCCCACCGGGCGAAACACCGAATCACACGCCGGCTGTGGTCACCCTGGTCGTCGGACTCCCAGCGGCCCAGGGCCACCTGCTACTCCTTCCCACTAGGCGAAGCGCCGGGTCACCCCGCCACCGCTGGGTAACCTCTGCCCGAAACCGCAGCGACCCGAGGCCACCGGCAGCACAGACCCGCCGGACCCAGTACCGGCACCACCCCACCGGCAGTGACCAACCTGAGCGCTGAGACCGCGGCGTCCAGGGGCCACTTGCTGCACCGGCAACACGGGGCGCACAGACCCGCCGGATGCAGTTCCGGATCACCCGCCGGCTGTGGCCCCCTGGGTGCCGGCTCGCAACTGCCCGGGGCCACCGGCTACACCGACCCAACTGGCGCAGCACCTGATCACCCAGCCGGCAGTGGCCACCCAGGGCGTTGAGCTCGCAGTGGCCTGAGGCCACCGGAAGCACAGACCCGCCGGATGCATTACCTGATACACCCCGCCGGCGGGACCGCGGAGGCCCGCAGCCACCTGGTGCACCGACCCCCACCCGGTCGATGGCCACCCTGGGCGCCGGCTCGCAACTGCCCGGGGCCACCGGCTACACCGACCCAACTGGTGCAGTACCTGATCACCCCGCCAGCAGTGGCCACCCAGGGCGCCGGCTCGCAGCTGTACGGAGCTACCTGCAGCACCGACCCACCGGACGCAGTGCCGGATCCACCCCGCCGGCGTTGGCCACCCTCGGCGCCAGGACCGCGGAGGTCCGCAGCCACCTACGGCACCGGCAACACCGGACACTGTGCCAGATCCCACCGCCAGCAGTGGCCAACCAGGGCGACGAGCTTGCATCTGTACGGAGCTACCTGCAGCACCGACCCACCGGACGCAGTACCGGATCCACCCTGCCAGCAGTGGCCACCCTCGGCGCCGGGACCGCGGTGGCCCGCAGCCACCTGCAGCACCGACCCACCGGACGCAGTACCGGATCCACCCTGCCAGCAGTGGCCACCCTCGGCGCCGGGACCGCGGTGGCCCGCAGCCACCTACGGCACCGGCAACACCGGACACAGCGCCAGATCCCACCGCCTGCAGTGGCCAACCTGGGCGACAAGCTCGCAGCAGCCCGGGGCCACCTGCTGCACCGGCAACACCGGACACTGCGCCAGATCCCACCGCCAGCAGTGGCCACCCAGGGCGTGGAGCACGCAGCGGCCCGGGGCCACCTGCAGCACAGACCCACCGGACGCAGTACCGGATCCACCCCGCCAACAGTGGCTACCCTCGGCGCCGGGACCGCGGAGGCCCGCAGCCACCTATGGCACCGGCAGCACAGACCCGCCGGGCGCAGTAACGGATAATAAAAATCCGCCTCAAGGGGCGGATTAGGTTTTTCCAATTTCAATAAGTGGTGATCAGCGCGGTGCCCGGCAGCATCTTGACGCAGTTGGTGACGATAGGGCGTTGAGGTTCAATGGCCTTACCTGCCTCCTGCATTGACTCACCAGCCTGCTGCAAGGCCTACAACAGTCGTCGATAAGCCTACGTAAGGGCAAGGCAAATACTGTTATCCATTCGGTCGGCAAAGCGTTCTGCCGGGTTTCTGCACTCGGCCAAGACGCCAGTACAACGGAGCCAAGCGCCATTTGCTTGATCTTCATTGGTGTTTTTTCTCTTACTTACCAACTTCGACTTGGGTATCCGAAATCAGCTGCTGCATTTCTTCGATATGGCGGCGATCAGAGTCGTCTAGTTCGGTGCTCTCGGCCAGATAATCCAGATCTTCGGCCAGCCTGAAAGTCAAATTCTGCAACGTGGTAATCCGGCCCAGCGCCACAACCTGAGCCATCGTCAGCCCCTCCCAATTTGACCAGGGACATTCTGCAACAGGGTGCGCCCATGTCTCCCCACTCAGGGTATCCGGCCCATTCCGGGGCTCTAGCTTCGCCCCACAACAACCGCAGTTCTGTTCAGCCATGCCGTATTCCCTCTTACTCAAGCCGCAAACGTTCTTGCGCCATCATTAGCTCATATCCGCTGATCCGATCTACCCCTTGAACATCACGTTTGGGTGATCGAATTTCCTTACCGTTAACTGTGCCCGTCAGTATCCACTGTCGAAGCTGGCCAAGCGATAGGCCCAACTGCTTGGCTGCATCGTCCATGCGCCATGAATACTTGAGAAGTAGATCATCTGCTACTTGGTCAAAATTCCCGGCCAGCATCCGTTCCAGCGCACGACGAGCCAAGCCCTCAGCAATGTCTCCATAGCGGGCAGTGTTGTAAGTAACCCGCAGCCCATTGTACTGCGCCTGCCACTGGCCTGTTGCGGCCTTAAAGGAGAGTCCTTTAGGGAGTCGGTCGCTCACGGTTCCTTTACCTCAATATGACGGGCTTAATGAGCCCACGACTGCGCGTTATATGGAGTCTCCAGCAGCTCACCACGAAGAATGCAGTCCCCTAAGAACGCAGCCCTCGATTCAACCCACTTCACCTCCTCTGGTAGGCAAGCTGCGAGGTCAAACATGCAATAGAGATGGCGTTGCCGGTACGTATCTTTTTCAGATTTGAGCCCATCACGTAAGGCTCGGATGCTTTGAACAATGATCACTTCTTGCCCGCGGTGCAACACGGCTACTCCGCATTTTCGTCCCAACCGACCCAGCTCAAACTGGTCTATGGCACCATCGGCGTAATCCAGTTCAACGATGCGGGCGGCCTGACCTTCAATCAGCTTAAGTGCAACTTCTTTGCTACCCGCTTGCAGAATATTCATCGTTTTTCCCAAGTAATCATCACTCAATGTCATTTGTGGGTTCTTTACACCAGGCTCTAGATGTTCCAATGGCCACCACCCCCATCACTACGCCTGCCAAAAACACGCATAGAAAGGTCAAGCATAAACTCTCATATCTAATTGATATATCGACCAAAACAATCAAAGAAAATATCGCAATAAGAACTATCAATCCAGCTATCGGATGTAACCTTATGCCTAAATTTCTAACCGATGTTGGTTTACCATATTGTTTAAAGTTCAACCCCATTTTCCCTCGATCAGTTGCTTGTTGCTGCGAGCATATCAGCCGCCATGACGTTAGCCAGCTCGGGAGCCAATACTGTAGTGGCGCTGATCAGCCTGTACTCGCTCGTCTCATACTCGCTCGGCCAGCCTACCAGTTCGGCATGAACCTTGATAAGGCCGGACTTCGACAAACCAGCGCCGAGAGCTTCAATAAACTGCTTGTCGCCATCCTCGGCTATATCATCAAGAACCATCTTCCGCACATCCGCGTCATGTGATGACACCTCAAGAACGGCACCGGCCGACCAGCTCACACCAAGTGCTATCAATGCTGTAAATGTCATTTCCATGGTCTTTGATTCCTTGCTTTCCAATCAGCTTGCTTTCGCGTAAGGAGCCGGTGGTCTCCCCTTTCACGTATCTTCGACATTGCCGGTTCTTTGTAAAGATGCACACTCTACTTGTGCCGGCATTGTGTGGTTTTCACACAATGGCCATCAGTTTCTCAGTGCTAATTCTCCCACTGGTTTTACCAATGCAAGGCGGCCGCCCCTTCAACACAGGTATTCAGGCCGCCGACTTCGCCGGACGCTGTGGACTTGATCTCTCAACCAGCTCGGCACAGGTCCGGGGCGATCCAGCCCTACCACACCGGCAGCGTAAACGCTGAACATCGATTAGCTCGGTGGTCCATTGCCACCTGCAGCCACTGGATGCTAATCCATATCACTGGTTGAGGTCGTTCTTAGCTCCGTGCACCAGATCAATGACACCAGAGCTGGCCGCTCTGGAGGCGCAGTAAGCACCATCGGATAAAGGTTCCCGAACTCTACATTCACCCCGGCAAGGGCCCTCAGGTCACCAGCCGTGTCGACCCCAAATATCAAGCCGGTCGGCAGCTCGCTTCCACCTACAGTGCTAGCAGCGCCGAACTATACACCTGACCTCCGGAACCAGCCCTAACCACTCTGAACCTACGTACCAGCTCAGTGGTACCGGCGTGCCCCCTTGGACGCTGAGCTCACAGCGGCCCAAGGCATGTCAGATCCCTCCCCTCCTCTCGGCCGAAGCGAGCTAAACCGGAGCCCTGGGTCCCGAGATCGGCATGCACACCGACAAAAGCCCACAACCATCCCCAGGCCCCTCCGCTCACCGGCACCGGTGCAGGTCTCCCAGGACGCCGAATCCACTGTGGCCAGGGGTCCGTAACATCTGGTCCTTCAAGGGTACTGGGTCCAGAACTCGGCAAGCACACCAACTAGATCCCGCCACCACCATTGCAGGCCCCACTAAACACCTGCACCGACCCAGGATCCGTTGAACACTTCGCACAAGCTCACTGGTGCCCCCTTCCCTGAAATCAACCAGTAGGCATCCCACACCAGGTCACCAGCCCCGACGCTAGCCGCTCAGGGGGTGCCTTGAAAGACGCCGTAGCACAGAGGCCCGAATTCAGCATGCACACAGACAAAAGCCTGGGCCTAGCACACGAGTGAGATCTTCCGGGCCACTTGCTGTACCGCGAGCACATTGATAGTGCAGGCCAACACCAATCAGAACTGGGGGCTAATCAGGCGTGTGTTCAGGAGGCTGTGACTGGCGGGCTCGCCAGTGAATACCTGCAACTTGCTGACGGAATGGATTTGCCCGTCAGTGCGCTCATGGCGCCAGTTGCATTGCGAAGATCTGGGGGATGATCGAAGTAAGCAAAAAAATCGTCTACGGGTGCTATAAATGTCCTTTTTGAACGCAACGGCTTTCCTTGATTACTTGTTCTGCCCTCCCCTTTCAGGGCACAAAACAACCGTCATCGCAAAAACGGTGTCCCAAAAAATCAGGTGCAATATTGAAGCGATCAAAATTGTAAAGCGCTGCTTGGCTGATGGCTCGCTGGCTGTATCTGACGTCGAGCGTGATGTCCTTACTCAGTATACCGGATGGGGTCAACTATCAGGACTCTTTGAGCCAGAACACCCCCAGCATGCCGAATTGAAATCGCTAGTCACTCAAGCAGAATTCGCTGCGTTGGAAGCATCTGTATTGACCTCCTATTACACCTCCGAATGGATTATTGATGCCATGTATCGTGCGGTGGCACGCCTGGGTGTGCAGGAAGGTCTATTACTCGATTTCGCTACAGGCTCAGGTAAATTTTTGGCGGGGCGCCCAGCGACTCTTTCAGCGATGAAATCCTTTGCTGTTGAGTTGGATGGCCTGACAGGGACTATCGCCCGCCTGCTGAACCCTGCAGCCAAGATCTATGTCAATCAGCCGTTCGAGCAAGTAAAGCTCCCGAATAGTGGCGACTTTTCCCTAGTTATTGGAAACCCGCCATACTGCTCTGTTCCTGCCAGGGATAGAGCATTTGGCACTCTTCCACTACATGCCTACTTTCTGATTAGGGGGTTGAGCGAACTGCACCACGGCGGGCTAATGGCTGTTGTCGTATCAAGCTGGGTAATGGACTCGAAAGATAACGATGCGCGGCTATCTCTCTCGGCCAGGGGAAATTTGGTTGCAGCCTGTCGTCTGCCGAATTCGGTGTTCAAGGGTGAAGGAGCCAACGTTGTTACCGATATTCTGGTCTTTCAAGCCTGCCAGCACCCGGAAGAAAACCCTTCATGGATCGACACCGTAGAGGTCAACGACGAAGCAGGCTCGGCATATCGTGTGAATCGCTTGTTTGTGGATCGTCCTGAACTCGTCGCCGGCAAAATCTCAGCTCCTAGCACCTTCAATGTGTCTTGCAACGTTGCAGACCCTGGCCGTGATCTTGCGAGTGTTGTAACTGAAATCCTCGATATCCAGACTTCCAACCCCTTATTTTACCGTAAGTCTACGGTTCCAGTTGCAAGGAAAGGCGTCATTTCTGCCCCCGCTGGTATGAGCGATGTTGGGCCATATGAGTTTTGCCAAACTCCGGCGGGCGAGTTGATGCGTCGAGTGGCAGATCATGTTGATGAAAACGGGGCTAAGGTGCCCACGTTCCAACAGTGCGAGTTTAAATCAGCCAAGGATAGGCTGCGTATATCGGCCATGCTGAGAGTTAAGAGGGTCTTGGCATCACTCATCAACGCAGAGCAAAGCAATGCGCCAGACACCAGCTTGCGAGCTATTAGGGCTGATCTTAATGCAACCTATGACCGCTTTACTGCCGACTTCGGTCCGTTCCACGCCTCAAAAAACAAATCTGTACTTGGGGAAGATCCGTGGTATTACCGCTTACGTGCTCTCGAGCTGGACTACATCGCACCGATCAGTACCACGGTTGCCGAAAAGGAGGGCATCGCAGAGCGTAAAGAGCAATGGAGTAAGGGGGATCTGTTCACCCGCCGCGCAATCACTCCGTTGATCACTCCCAGCTATGCCGCGAACCTTGCCGACGCCGTGCTAATTTCCGTGAGCTACAAGGGTGAGGTCGATCTTTCATACGTTCGGGATCTGGTCGGCTTTAAAGGGACAGACCAAGAACTTTTGCATCAGTTGGCCGAACAATCTCTGGCATTTGCCGAACCAGATAGTGGCAACCTGGTCATTGCTGCAAAGTACCTTTCAGGTTACATCCCCAGCAAGATTGAGGCTGCACAAGGAGCGGCCGAATCCGACCCTCTGTTTGCTATCAATGTTGCCAAACTGCAGCGAGTCATGCCCTCCCCCATCAAGGCGGTAGACATTTTTGCACCGATGAACTCCCGTTGGCTGCCTAACCATTTCCACGCCGATTTTATCCGCCATCTGGTCGATCAGCCCAAATTGAATGCACAAGTTACCCTTATCGACAACGAGTATCATGTTTCGCATGGCTCTCTTCCTCAAACCGTCTTAACCTCTGAATGGGGTACGCAGCGCCGCGATTTTGAACAATCGCGCGATTGAGGTACGCGATCCACATCCGAGCATATCTAATACGACTGTTCCGAACCCGGACGAAACAATGGCCGCCCAACACAAAGCAGAGGAAATTAAGGCGGCCTGGGAGTCGTGGGTGCTGGATGATTCCGAACGCCGCAACGAAATTGAGCTTGCTTATAACGCACATTTCAACGGCTTTGTTGCCCCAAAATATAATGGCTCACGCCTGCCTTTAACTGGTAGTGCAGTAGACCTATATCACACACAGAGAAACGCCATTGCTCGGGTCATTCATGAGTCGTGCACTTTGATCGATCACGCTGTCGGCGCCGGAAAAACGTTCACAATGATTGGCGCGGCAAGCGAACTAAGACGCATTAATAAATATGAGCGTGTAGTGCTGGTCGCGCCTAATCATCTTGTTGCTCAGCATGCCACCGCTGCACAATTTATTTTCCCTGGCATGAACATCTTTGTGCTCGATAAAACGATGATGACCCCGGCCACACGCCGCACAGCCTTAGCCCGCCTTGCAATGACAGACTTCGATCTATGCATCATCCCGCTGAGTGTGTTCGGGCTAATCCCAGCCCCTCACGATCTCTTAGTCGAAATGTTGGAAGCAGAGATTGATGATCTTCACCGGTGTTTGTCGGAGCTGAAAAATGAGCGGTTATCTGTACGCCGGATGCAGACGCGGATCCAGCGCAAAGAAGCAGAACTCGAAGAACTGGTGAACAAACGCACTGATGAAATGCTCGACTTTGCTGACCTAAGGATCACAACTCTAATCATTGATGAGAGCCAATTCGGTAAGAACCTAAGTTATTCTTCATCCCTGCAAAGCGTTGCCGGCATGGGCCAGGCATCAGGCAGTAAGCGTGCCTTTGATCTATTTATCAAAAGCCGTGCTGTTCTGCGTGCCGGTGGGCGATATGTTGAGGCTACCGGAACACCAATCCTCAACTCCGTTGTGGAAGCACATCGACATCTGCGAGTGATGGCCGAAGATTTTACTCAGTCAGCAAAGCTGACCCACTTTGACGCATTCAGTGCAGTTTTCGCCCAGCCAGTGACAGATTATGAATTGGCGGCGTCCGGGCGCGGCTACAAGATGAGAACTCGAATTAGTACATTCACAAATTTGACAGAGCTTCAAGCTATCTACTCAAGCTTCGCTGATGTAGTTACTTCTGAGCAGTTGCCTAATGTCTTGCCAAAACTAGCTGATGGCCGCAGTGCTATACCTCCCCTCACAGGGGGCAAGATCATCGAGCTGGTGATTGAACCCAATGAGCACCAGGAAAACGGCTTCGCCGAAATCGTCAGTGCATATTCTCGAGTCGATAACCGGGAGAACAACCCCCTTAAACTGCTCAACCGGGGGCGAATGCTCTCTCTCGATGCTCGGCTTGTGTACCCAGACGCACCGGACTACCAGGACAGCAAAATTAATACCGTAGTGCGCTACCTGCTCGAAAAATATCAAACGACAACTAGCGTTCGCGGTACTCAGATGGTCTTCATGGATCGCAGCATTCCCGCTCGCCATCGTGCCGGAGCTTCGAAAGAGTGGGCGGCAATATTCAACCTTGCTAGGCAGGGCGATGAAGAAGCGTTAGAGCGTATTGAAGGCCTAGACGAACTCGAACTTACCGCCATGGTCTGCAGTTCATTCAGCCTCTACGATGAGCTGGTAGAAAAATTGGTTGAGGGTGGCGTCCCCCGCAACGAGATCGCAGTGATCCACGATTACCGGACGGACACCAGAAAGGAAGCGTTGCGTGACATGATGAATGAGGGGCAGATCCGAATTTTGCTTGGCTCTACTGAACTGGCAGGCTCTGGGCTCAATATCAACCGGCGTTTGGTTTCGTTGGTTCACTTCGATCTCCCATATCGGCCCGGTGATTTGGCGCAACGAGCTGGCCGCATTGAGCGCCAAGGCAATCTGTTATGGGCGAATGACCCCGAGTTCACCATTGATATTGTTGTGCCAATCACCCGTCGCTGTCTTGATGCTTGGCAACTGGGTTTGCTCAACACCAAGCAGCGCTTTATCAGCCGTTTCCGTCAACTCGATAGCTCAGTCCGGCACTACACAGAGCAAAATGAAGCGATTGATTATGCCGAGTTAAGCGCCATCGTAGCCGATGACCCGCGAATCCTGGCTCATGTCAAAGGCAAAGCAAAGCTGCGAAAGCTTGAGGCAGCCCGGAATAACTGGTTCCGGAATCGCGTCAGATTGGACGACCAGGCACAATCCCTTGAGCAAAGAAGCGCAACCTTGGCGACCAAAATACAGATGATTCGAGCCGATGCAGCTAACATTGCGGCCACGGCGGATGAGTTGTTGATCACTGTGGATGGTGTGACATATGAAAAAATGGGGGTGGATTCGACGGCTACAGATCGTCTAAACATAACCGCCGCCGCCCCGGCTGTCGGTTCAAAATATGGCAGACTGAACTACCGTGCAGATATTGGCAGTCAACACGACATGGCTACTTACCGGGGGGCTACTCTGGTCTATGAAAAGCCGTATTTCGCCAAGTTGTGCTTCGCCACCGAGTTCACAGTTCGCGGCCCCTCTGGTCATCACTACGAGCTGAGAAATTTAGAGCGCAATAGCATTAACGCTGTGATGGCCGCCTTTGTCGTGCTCGTCGATACCTTGCCGCGCTTACCAAACATAGCCACGGCCCAAATGGCTACTTGGACAAAGAACGCTACCGACTATCGCACTGAGGCAGCGAAGCCATTCAGCGCCCAAGCAGAGCTTGATGAACTGATCCCATTTTTGCGGCAACTTGAAAAGGAATTGGCAGATTCAGCCACACATTCAGTAAATCAAATGGCCGCTTGAGGAATGATGTACCCCCCCACCTGCTGACAGGGGGGTTGTTCATTGACGAAAGATATTCGTCTGCTATTTGATAGCCCCAACTAATGATTATTGGTTTGCCCTCCCTTGCATTGACCGATGCCGTGGGATCATAACCCCATTGAAACCAGAATGGGGTTATGAACATGAACGCATTGAAACAAGGCGCCTCCAACCACACGGATGATTCTTTGGTGATGCTCACTGTTGATCAGGTAGTCGCAGCCCCCTGGGGCAACGTCCGTCGCGGCAGCCGCAACAATACCAAGTGGACGGATTTTCTCGCTGATGTAAGGCTGCGCGGGATCATCCAATCGGTGACGGTTCGCCCCCATCCAGAAGTGGCAGGTGTTTTCGAGCTGTTAGCAGGATATGGCCGTTGGGATGCCGCCAAAATTGTGGGTTGCCCGCTCCCCGCCCTTGTCGTCAATTGCAGTGACTCAGAAGGCGTTGCTATTGGCATGATGGAGAACCTGCAGCGGGAAGACATGGGGCCGGTTGATGAAGCCCACGCAGCACAAACGGCACTAGCTCTATGCAATGGTGATTACGAAGAAGCCCGTAAGCAACTCGGTTGGTCGCTGGGTCGCCTCAAACAGCGCCTGCATCTTACTCGCTGCACTCCGGCAGTGCTTGATGCAATCTCAGCCAAATTGGTTTCACTTCGCCATGCCGATTTGCTCGCAGGTATCAGTGCTGAGGCGCAGAACGCTCTGTTGCCCTCAATTACTGAGAAAAGCCTTAGCGTGGATGCGCTCAAAGCCTTGCTTGGTAAAGCCTCGGCACCGATTTCCTCTGCGCGTTTTGATGTAGGAGATTGCGCCTCCTGCATTCACAACAGCCAGCAACAATCCAGCCTGTTTAATGAGTTCGCTGTTGTTGACGGGGCTGTTTGCCGGAATCTTGTGTGCTTTAAACAAAAAACTGCAGCTATGGTTGCGGCCCGCAAGGGCGAACTCACCGAGCGTTACGGCACCATCATTGTTCTATCCGAAGTGTCCCAAGGTTCGATTAACCATGTAAGCCATGACACCGTTGGCGCAGAGCAGATGTTTGATGGCTGTTTACCTTGCTCGAAGCGTGTTGCATTGCTCGATGACCGCATTGATACCGCAGGTGATGTGCTCGAAGATCGTTGTACCGACCCAGATTGCTTCAAAACGTGTGTTGCGAAGCACTGTGATGCAGTGGCGGAAGCTGCAGAAATCACTGAACAGGCGAACTGGGCGGCGGGGATTGATCCCGCTCTCACCAATACAGCCCAACCCTTGCAATTGGATGACGGGAATAAGCAGGCTCCCAATGTGCCCAAAAGAAAGGCTGCCGATAGTGATCCCGCTACCTCTTTGAGTAGTTCGGTGGTTGCAGACCACAAGATAATGCTAAGACGCGCAGCCGTTGAGGCGTGGGGAAGCGACGCAGAGGCTTCACAGCGTTTCCAACTATCAGTTGTTTTGTCGAGCCTTTTGTCCGTTGCTGGCAAAGCAACCTTTGGACGCGCCCTGCCGGATACCATTGCTGATAGCAGCAAAAGTATTGAGGCGTTGCGAAGCGAGATCGCCAGTACCATGAGCTTTATCGTCGAGCGTTTGGACGGCACCGGCTACTGCCCGATGGTGGACGTTATGATGGCCACTCTCCCCCACGCTCCTAACGCTAAGGAGAAGGCTATAGCCCAATGGGTTCCCACACCCGAGCGACTGAAAAGTTACACGACAGATACAATCACCTTCATCTTGAAGGAGTCCGGCTTCTTGACTGCCTATGAGGCTGCCCACGATGCCAAGGCACTGAAAAAGCTTATCGGTATGAACAAAGGCGATCTTATCAAGACAGTTGGCTCCTTTGAGTTCAGTTGGTCAGGCTACGCCCCCAGTTTTTACTTTAAGGGGTTTGAATAGTCCCTCTCCCCTCCCCCGCTTAGTAGGCGGGGGAACACCCCTTTATGATCCCCTATGCTTATTCCACTATATGTCCTGTTCCTGGTAGCCCTCTAGCGGGGTTGTAATCTGCTAGGATTCGCAAGGGTGACAATATGCTCAGTTCATCCGGTCCGGTACAATTGTAGGTTTTGTTTTCTTCCCTTACTCCAATCCATCAGAGTATTTCTGCAAGGTGACCTACCTGATGGGCACTTGCATTATCAAGTAACAGCGTAAGTTGACTCCACGCACCAAGGAGACAACCGTTATGATGGAATTTACCTTTAAATCCAGTTCATCTTTTACCGACGCAATCACCTTCGTTGCAGCTCATGCAAAAGGGAGCATTGCACCGATTCATAAATACCTTCTACTGCAAATAGCAGAGAACGGCGTTCTGTCAGTTCAAGCCACGAATGGTGGTTTCTTTGCTACCCGCATGACGAAAATGGATTCGTTCAGCGGCACGGGCTCTATCTGCGTTGATGCGGCAAAATTCAATGCCATCGTTCACTCGATGCCCGTTGATGCAACCGCAACTGTCAAGTTTTCCTCTGACGGCAATAAATTATCAGGCGTTGTTCAAGCAGGGCGTAGCCGATTCCAGTTAGTGTGCTTATCAGCAGACGAGTTCCCTCAGCCAGAGATTTGTAATAACACCTCTCGCTTTTCCATCCAAAGTAGCGATCTGCTTCCCACCCTGACCCGTCTAAACCGTATGGCTCCGGCTAATGATTGCCGCCCAACGCTCAATTCCATTTGCGTTGAGCTGGACGATACGAGGGCCGTAGTTGTGGCATCTGATGGATTGCGGCTGGCTAAAGGGGAGTTCCCTATCAGCAGTATTAGCGGTGATGTGCGGGGGCATCAGTTGTTGATCCCTAAACAACAAGTGCAGCAAATAATTTCAATGACAAAGATGGGGTGTGAGCTGGTAGTTCTCTTTGATGCTTCACGCCTTGCCATCATCTGTCCGGTACATGGTTGGAAACTACAATTCAGCCTGCTGGAAGGAAAGTACCCCAACTGGCAGCGTGTTATCCCGAATCCCTCTGGTCATGGCTGGGCTGACCTAGGGGTAGATCGGGAATATTTCATTTCATGCCTTGAGAGAGCCAAGATTTTGGCTGATGGTCGCAAACAAACTGTGCGTTTCCAAGTCCAAGCTGGGGAGATCACTATCAGCTCGAAGAACGAAGGGAGCGACGAGGGGGCGACCGAGATCGTCCCCTGTAAGATGCCGTTAGGCTTAGAGAGGGTATCGGCCATCTTCAATGTTGGTTATCTCGTCGATGCTCTGCGCGGATTGTCCGGCGCAATAGTCAATCTGACCATCGATACCTCGGAGCAGAATAGTGCGGTTCTCATGCGTTCTGAAACTGACATTACTGCATTGCAGGTGTTGGCCCAAGTTAAGGCTTGATGTTATCTGACAGCTTGCTTTTGTCGTTCTATTGGGGGGCAAACTAATCGCTATGCCCCCTTGCATCATCCGGTATCGGGTTAACCTAAGTCCACTGAATAAAGAAACAGACCGGAGAAATTTCCATGTTCCAGCCCCTGATTGAATGCCTTTCCACTCGCCTCGGGGTGAGTCAATTCAACCTTCAAGTGTCCGGCTCGGCAGAGTTAACACAGGTGATCATCATCCCCGTCCTCTCGGCTCCTGCGGCCAATGTTGCGGGGGCAGGCTATCAGGAGAGGGGGCAAGCCTACCGTGCTGCCCTGACAACTCCGGTTGTCGTTTCCGCACCTCTAGGTGACATTGATACTCGCTTAGCTGAGATCCTTGACGAGTACGCTCAAGGTCTCTCTGATACATTACGCCAGCCCAGCATCACTGAGCAATTGCAGAAGGCTGTATCTCAAGCGGCGGTCAAGGGTGTTGAGCCGAAGAAGAAAAAGGGGGAAGCCACACATCCAGTGACTGATGGAGCTATTCCAACAGGGGCAGGGGCAGGGGCAGGGGCAGGGGCAGGGGCAGGGGCAGGGGCAGGGGCAGTTCAGGAGAAAGTTGATGCCCAAGCACTTTTTGACCAAGACATTTTGTCCTCTTTGGGAATCTAAGGGGAGTCCATATGCAAACCATCAACTTACTGCGTCGAACCTTTAAAATTGGCTCTGCTATCGTAGATGACCCTGTTCCTGGCCTGCCACTCGAAACGGCACAACAAATCCTATCAGCCACCTACCCACAGGTACGTTGGACAACCTTGTACGAGACCGATGGCCTTCTGGTAGGGAATACCTTGCAATACGAATTTCTAATACCCCCAGTCAAAACCAACGGTTAGATGTTGGGAGGGGAGGGGATCGAAAACCGCCGCAAGGCGGTTTTATCTTTTGTGTGTGTGGATTCAGCCGCCAGCTATCAGTCCTAGGGGAGGTTTGAGTGACCCAGTACTGCTGATGGGGTGATGTTGTCGGTGAACAGGCAGCAGAAAAATACAGTGTATTTGTGTTTCCAACTTGTTATCGGCAGCGCAAGGGAGCAACAAAAATACACTGTATTTTTGGGAGTTTGAGCTGATCTTGCGTCTGAGCAATCTAAGGGATACTGGCTGCATAGGAGGTGCTTACATGCCGACTCATGATGAATTAGCCGCATGGCTGGATGTAATTGAGGCTGAGCCAGAACAGCCAACAGAGCAAGTTTCAGATCAAAACTACCTAGAAGAATTTGCCAAGGAGAAAGTGAAATGGATGCAGTTTGCTCAGAGAGTAGCGCGAGCACCAACCGAGCGGGATTTGCAATCCGGTTGGGCGAGCCGGCCTCGCTGAAAGGGCAGGCTAGCGCGCGTTTGCAAGTACCCCCCTCCTTGCGTCTGCGCGGGGCTGTAATACCAAGACCGGGGTTTGCGGCTACAGATGGTTTCCATTCATCAATTCATTCTCTGGGGGAAATTGCACCACTGTTGAAGCCTGTCGTCACGCTGGCTCACAAGAACGGCTGGGGGGCCACAGAACTGACCAATTTGATGGCAGCGCAGACTCTAGCTGAGCGCCTGAGTCGCTTTGAGGATCTTGCGCATGTTGTATGCCAAGAGCTGTCTGAGCGGGCTGAAAGGGCAGGGGAGGTATGTGCCTGCGAACTGCGGGAGATCCTAAAAAATGTGGGTGGGGAAGCGTTGGCCACAGAGTTTGACAATAACTACGCAACTTGTAGGCAGATACTTGATTTTAGTTTTGGCCTTGTTAACGACCGAAATGGTAATGAGTTCGGTCAGGCCAGCGAGCAGTTCAGATTTAGGCTGTTCTCTGACCTCGAATTCATGGTTTTTCCATCGTCAGTGTCCAGCGACTACCTCGCAGCATTTCAAAACCTCATGTTCTCACAACTCCCACTTGTTGGGTTCATCCCAAGTAATGCCTTCTTTGAATACACCCTCGACTGGATGACTGAGTGTTACGATCTTGAGTTACCAGAGACTTTGGAGGCCAGCCAAATTGACGAGTTCATCGGCGTTTTGGAGCAGGCCGAAAGTGAATTATCCAAGATAGACTCTGCTCCCAGCATCGAATCAGAAGCCCCCGACTTTTTCGATAAACTCGTGCTGCTAGTCGGTGGCAAAGCAGAGGCAACTGCTGTTCTTATGAAGGTCAAAGATGCCAGTGATGAACTCGGTGGTGATGGATACTCAGCCATGTGGAGCTGTTTTGATTATTGCCATCAGAAAGCTGGCTGGACTGAAATCGCTCAGTCAGTGAAGGAGATCACAGCTGAAGGGGGGCTTGCGGCTGTATTTGGCCGCCTGAGTGAGGTGGATGATAACACCTCTCTGAGTGCCTTCCTGTTGGGGGCTCAGACGATCATTGAAAGGGAAATGGCGACCAATAGGGTAGCGAAAGAGGTTTTCGACTATCAAGACGAGTCTGACATATCCATTGACTTTAAAATCCCCTTTGAAACAAAGGTGCTGTCGCGCAGGGAGCTTGCTGATGATGCCTACAACACTCACAACGAATTTGCCATGAACGGGGATCTTTGTACCTCTAGCGTTTGCGTCCACATCAATGATGATACTTTGATGGCCATGGAATCGTGGCAGCGAAGCATTGCAATTATGGCCGCTGTGTACGTCGCAGGAAACAACATGAAAGAGGAAACAGGTCATGCAAGTGGTCAGAAATAACGCCTGTCAGAATAAACAGAGTCTACCCCGCCTTGCGCTCGTATTTTCCAGCTCTAGTGAGCAGATGGCAGACCTGACCGGCATTACACGACACGCCATCGTTGACGACAAACTTGGGCTAGGTGAACCCCTTTCAATGCAGACGATTCAGGATCTGTTGGCAGACCTCACAGGGTCGCTGGATCGCTCCCAGGGTAACACGAAGGGCAACTACCAATTCATCCCCTCAAACGTGCTGCTCAGTAGCCCAAGCGCCATTACATGGTATCAGCCCTCGCGGGAAGGAATGTTATGGTTACAGGTAGGTGGTGAGAGGTGCGGTTTCCAGATCCGTTGGCCAGCACTTGTGTTCAATATCCAGAAAGGGTCGGCACGGCTATCTGTAGCCGCTCTGGAAACCGATGAGCGCCCTACACCCGAGAACCATGTCTACGATGTTCCGATGCCCAACTGCTACCACGGGGGAGGGTTTTGCCTTGGGAGTGCAACGTTGCCCCGAGAAATTAATTTCTCGACCTTGCCGGAGATTGAGGCTTGCATGTACGAGGCGCTGAAAACACACAGTAACAACTCCCAAGCGTTAGCCGACGGCTCTACGCCAACCGCGTTTTGGGTCGGAATGGACGTAGAGCGGAGAAAGACCGGCGTAATCCCGACAATAACAGCCTCCCAAATGACGAGAATTGGCTATCTCGGAGATTGGATTGAGCAGGTTGCATCACGATAAAGAAGGGGATAATTGCGAACGTTGAGTTGAGTAAAGGAGCAGGGCGATGAAGTGGAAAACCCCCATTGAGTATTTGTCTCAGGAAGTGGATGTTGTGCTTATTGGGTGTGGAGGGACTGGCAGTTTTGTCATGGGCGAACTGTCAATGTTACATGATCTCTTGGCCCGTCTTGGTCATCCCGGCATCAGTGTGACCGCCTATGATGGCTCTCCGGTTCGTGAAGCTAATTTAGGTCGCCAGAGGTTCCATGCGGCAGACCTGGGGCTCCCCAAAGCACAAGCCTTGGTCGATGCGGAGCGTTGCTATAACGGATTCGCTTGGGAAGCTAAGGCAGACTATGATGTGGGCCAAGGACACTTTAATCGCCGCCGTCCAACCGTATATATCACCGCTGTGGACAAGCCCAGTTTTCGTGCGCAATTCGGGTCGAAGTTTGCAACGTTGAGCAAAGGAAACGGCCTCTGGATTGACGCAGGCAACGATAACAAGACGGGGCAGGTAGTCTTAGGGGGGGCGGGATTGCCGACAGCCTATGACCTGTTTGCGGGGCAGTATGAGGTGATGGTGGATGACCTATCCAAGAGCTGTTCATCAGCGGAGGCCGTCGCCAAGCAAGATTTCGGGGTTAACTCTACGGCAGCCAGGATTGTTGGCCAACTCATGTGGAATATGTTCCGGCATGGCGGCCTTGATTCCCACGGTGCGTTTTTCGACGTACACCGGTTATCAGTTGACCCCATACCCATTGACGAAAAAGTGTGGTCATCGTTCGGTTACTCTCCGAAGACTCAGTGAGTGCCATGAACGCAACCCTAAATAAAAACCGCCCGATGGCGGTTTTTATTTACTGGCAGGTTGGTGGAATCCTATTGATGCTGTTGCTCCCATGCCCAGCCCTCCCTGCTTGATCCTCACTTTTTGAGCATAGCAAGGAGATCGAACAGTTGCTGACTGGAAATCTCGTCTGGTAGGGTCAACTCGAAAGTATTGCCCTTTTTTTGCTTCACCTCGATTCCGGCAATCACATTCACATTGGTGCGCTTTTTCGGCTTTTCACCCGCAAGTTCTGTTGCTTGTGCGGCAATGTCGGCCAGTGCTTTCGGTGCTGAGGGGTATGGCTCTTTACCTTGGGCCCATAATATCAGGGCTTCAACTTGTCCCTTCGTGAGTAGCTTTAGGGTTCTTCGCAGATTTAGTATTGTTGGGCGCCCAGTACCAGTTCCATCCGGTAGCAGTTCATAGAGTGGCAGCGGGATCTCAAGTGCCCACTGTGAGGCGCGGACTTCTGACTCATGCACCCCGAAAAGTGCTGCGGCCTGGAGTACATCTAACCCTTCATCCTTCATCACCCGGGCATAATGCAGCCCTTTATCATAAAGCGAGTTGGGTCGAGTGAGGTTGGCAAGTCGACTGAGCTCGCGTAGCTCTGCCATGCTCAGATCCTCTGTTTCGTCGGTGTAAGCTATGGGTAAGCCTTTATCCGCCAACAGTGCACAGTATCGGCGACGCTGACCGTCAAATATGCCATACCTGGTATCTGCTCCTCGTACTGCCAACACCTCCATCACGACGCCACCAGACCGAACTGAGCCGATCAGGTCATCTACAGTTTCTTCAGTCACTCCCGACTTGGAGCGAATATTCGCTTCGTGGATATAGGTTAGCTCCTCAACATGTGCGGAGGGGATATAGACTGACGTCAGCCGCACGAGGCGCCCATTTTTAAGGCGTATAACCCGGAAAGCACCAGTCGATCGAATCTTGCTGGCCAATGCTTCTTCCGCGTCCAGAAATCCCCCAGCCACATCCTCAGGTATGCTGAACACACCGCTTGAAATGGACGGCTCGGCTGCTGATGCAGCCATGTGGGCCACTAGGCCTGTGCTCATTGGCGTGCGCTTTTTGCTCATCAGTTCGATACCTCAAGAATGTTAGAGAAAAACTCAGCCACAACGTTCTCCGCAACGTTCTGGGCACGTCGGAGTGACCGGGTATCTCCTGCATAATGCTTCGGTTGGATGGTGAATACGGTTCGGCCATCTTCAGTGACAGAAGAGAATGGCCTCAGTTGCTCCATCCTGTTGACAAACAACTTCGCTGGTTCAAGGTTCTTGAGCATCATGTAGTTATCCAGATGCTGTGGATTGGTGCCGTCAAATTTACTGCCCAGAAGCCAGACTGATGCGGGATCCAGGTTTGGGGAGGGGATATTCGCCAACAACCCATGAATGGACTCGAGGAATTTCAAGCTCGAGTCAAACTCCAGCGGGTCGAGGCCAATAGCAACAAACAAGCTGTCACTCGCTTGCAAAGTGTTAATCAAGGCCGCGTCAAGATGAGGACCCGCATCAAGCAAGATGAGATCGAAGTGATCACGAATCGGATCAATGACATATTTTGTCAGCAATTCGGTCATGTTGATGCCGGTATCTGCAGCGTGTTGGTATGCCTGCAGTGAAAAGAAACCATCAGCTGTACCCGCCGGCATGACGAATAGCCCATCGCTAGAAGTAGGCAGCATCCATGACCTTACCGTTTCAGGTGTGGCTCTGCTGGCAATGGCTTCGATTGCAGAATGCTGTGGCACTTTTCCAAGCCCGGCGAACCCAAAAGCAACGGAAGTTGACCCCTGGGGATCCATGTCAATAACCGCTACCCGCAATTGATGACGGATCAGGTTGCGATGATGAACCAAACCGGTCGCGATGGTAACGGTCGATGTGGTCTTGCCAACCCCCCCCTTTAGGTTCTGGCAAGCTACCACCTTAGCGCGAGTATCGGAGCCAAGAGTGGACTTGATCTCGGCAAACGAACGCTGGCCTGCGGCCTTGTAAATGGCCCGCACATCGGCATGAGAAAATGTGTGTGGTTGGAGCGCGTTTTTCTCTGCTGGTAGCCGGCTAAACTCTCGGCCACCATCACGCAACACCTTGATGGCCCCTTCAACTCTGGCCCGGGTCATTTCCGGTAAACGCTGCACCTGGTACATCGTGTAAACCGCACTTTGATAGCCGTCCTCAATGGAGGAGTCCCGGCGGTCTTGCTTAACATCGGCTATGTACCCCAACACCATTCTTGCTTGGTTGCGGAGTTTCTCGAAGCCCACCAAGCGTTGCTGTCTTTCCAATACACTGATCATTCGACTTCCACCGTCAATTCCATGTTTTTAGGTCTTGGGATGATAATTCAGGAATTATGGGTTTGTCTATTTTTTGGCAATAGGCGCAGCTGGAGGCACAAGCTCTGCCCTCAGCTAAATGCGGCCAACTAAACCAAAAGCACATCAGATGACCGATCACATTCATTCGTCACCAGCCCCAGCCTGATTGGAAGAAGTAACTGCATACTGATTCTTCCCCGCAAATCATCACCGTCACCAACACGGTCGTTAACCCGCCGAGAAGTGATACAAGGCAACTACGACAGTAGTTCAACAGTGATACAAGGCGACTACGTTGGTAGCTCAATGGTGATACGACTTGCATCAAATGTGATTCGTTTATGATGCAAAGCGTTGACAAGGGTAAGGGCGAAAATGAGCACAACAATCACCAATCCTTGGCACCTAGACAGCATCTCTTAGCGAGGACCTTATGTTACCAAGCAGAAAAGGCGCATCGAAACTCGAGCCCTATACAGATGAACTCCTGGAGCTGAGGGGTAAACATTCGCTTGAGGTGATCCGTGAGTACCTAGAGGAGAAGTACAACATTGAGATAACAAGGTCCGCAATAAATGCGTTCGTAAAACGAAGACAGAAAATATTGGCAAGCCATAGTTCGACCCAACCAACTCCTCTCGTCCCCAGCGAGGAACCCAAAATGGCGCCAGCCGCCGTGCAGCGTAGTCATGTGGCCGAACGACTTCCTTCTGCCACATCCAATAAGGTGGAAACGCCTGTAGTTGTTGACGTGTGGGCAGGCAAGGTAAAACTCTGAATATTAGGGAATTAATAGATGAAGATTGTTGTTGTATCTAAAACAGGATTTGTAGGAAAAACCGTTCTGTCTGCCCACTGGTTGAAAACCATGATGCCCGCAGCCCAGCTCTTCTCGATTGAGGACATGAACCAGGCCGCTGATGCACTTGGTGTTGACGTAACCACAATGAACGGGGGTCAATTCTCAAATCTGATGAATTCAATCATGGTAGAAGATGAGGCCATCATCGATGTGGGTATGAGCAACGTCCGGTTCTTCATCGACGGACTTCGCAAGTTCAGTAACTCTTGCCAAGAGTTCGACTACTACTTTATCCCCCTCACACCAGAGAAGCGTTGCCAGGCAGAGGCGGCAGAAACCATCAACACGCTGTTGGAAATTGGCGTTGACCCTGCTCGGATTCGCCCGATTTTCAACAAAATTCCAGCCACATTCTTCTCCTTCGACCAGTTTGCAAGCTTCGTGTCATACATGAAAAAGCATACAAAAGTGGAGACCGACTTCCGGTGGGCAGTAGAAGAAAACCCGGCGTTTGAAATGCTGTCGCGGCAGGAGCTGAGCCTTGCTAGCGTGGTAGCTGATACTCGAGACTACAAAAGTGAGGCAAAGGCTATCGTTATGAAATCTCGTACAGAAGGGTTGGAGCTCGATGCCAGGAAGGTAGAAGAACTGACGTCCATGCACACTCTACGCATGTGCTGTGTTCCGCTCCTTGAGAAGCTCACTACAGTCTGGGGGGATTTACGTCTTACTAAGCAGGTCGCCTAATGGCCCCGGAAAACCTATCGTTGAAGGGGGGCTTGTTACCGGCAGAACATTACCAGGCGATCTTTGCATCCATGCTTGGTGATGTGTACGAAGCCATTCAGGCAGCCAGCCGCCTACAACGAGAGGTGGAGCGTACCCACGAACTGTTTAGCAAGATTGAGTCGCTTTTAAAATGGCTATCCCGTGAGCGGCAAGAGATACATGATGCAGCAACACGCTTTGGTGTCATGCTAGAGCGGCTTGATGAAGAAAACGAGCGATTTATTCGTGTGCATCGTTCAACTCTCGATGCGATGAGGAGTGAGTTAGACTTCATAGCCCGCTCCGAAATGAAGGAGAGGGGAAGCAAGCTGAATGTTGTTACAAATGTTCCCTGGTTGGTAGCCATTATCTGTTCAGGCATTACAGGTTACTTACTTGGTATGATGGCGAAATGAATTGAAGGCCGTACAGCGATTGTGCGGCCTTTTTTTGCTTATTCACTTCAGGTCGACTCGGCGATGCACCGTTCGAGAGATCGCTAGGTAGGCACATCAGCAAGCTGCAGCTAGATTCTGTATGGGCAGGGGGCCAACTAAGGCGAAGGCCGGGGGGGGGGCATCGGCTCTCGCCGGCCCGAGGCCCCGCCAGTACCGGCCGGGTGGAGTTATCCAAGGTACTGGCCTAGCATGCCTGGAGCCGGCGCCAGATCCTGCAGGGGCGGGGCCAACCAAGGTGCCGGCCGAAGAAACACCGGCTCCCGCACACCTGCAGGCCTGACCGTGGCAGCCCTAAGGCTGAGTTCTACGGCCTTAAAGCGTCAGAACAAACGCCCTCATAATCTCCTCCTTCCTCACATCCATGACTTGGCAAGCAAACAAATGCCTGCCGCCATCTCGAGCCTAACCGCATGACGCGAACCGGATATCCAGCCCGGGACGCACCGAGCATCCCAAACCGGTCCTCTGAACACCGAACCGAAACCGATAATGGGGCGGGCTACCTGGGACGTTGAGCTCGGGCCTTGCCAGCCCCAGCACACCTGACGGCCCCGCCGACTGCCATGAACCGGAACACTCGTCCAGCAGGGTACCGAGCCTGCGACGGCCCTGGCTCGACTTAACCAGCCCCGGCCCAGGGCCCGCCATGCACCGGCTCCCCCTGAACACCGAACCGACCGGCAGCCCGGGGCCACCTGCTGTACCGGCCCGCCGGACAGAGTACCGGATCCACCCCGCCGGCGGTGGCCAACTCGGGCTCCGAGACCGCGGCGGCCCGGGGCCACCGGCAGCACCACCACACCGAATACAACTCCGGATCGGTCCACACTGGCCAAAGAGTCCGCGGCGGCACGATCCGTCAACCACACTCCACAAAGGCCAGCGCGAGCGCTACCAAAGCCCAGGATCTTGAGATCGGCATGCACACCGAGTAAATCCCGCCGCCACCTGGTCCAGCACACTTGCCGGCACCGCCGGACGTAGCACCCGATCCCCCGCCGGCGGTGGCCGCCCTCTGCCCGATCCCACGGTGACCCGGGCCATCCTGCTGCACCGCCCCGCCAGACGTTGTACCTCAGTGGCCCCCCATGCGCCGAGCACGCAGCAGCCCGAGACGTACCAGGTATTGCGCATCGGCTTACTCGACCCAGGGCACCAATGGGGATAGCGGTACCCGCTCGGCGGCCAGCATCTGCAGAATCAGCCCTGATCATTTAGTCCGGGCCCCTTAGACTCAGCACACCAGTGTGTGGAGCTCGAATACCGCCGGAGCCTTGGCTTGCTACTCTGCATGCACACCGACAAAAACCAGCCACCACAACTCCCGGCCCCACCGGCAACAGCACCGATCCGGGAGCTGCAGCGCCACCGGCAAGCACCGGAACACCCGCAGGCAGTGGCCACCCTCTAACCGAACCCGCCGGCCGCTACAACCGATCACCCCGCCGCTGCTGGGCACCCTGGATGCCGAACTCGCTGCCGCCCGGGGCCACCTGCAACACAGACCCATCGGAGGCCGCGCCGAATCCCCGCCCGGTCGCCGGCTACCCGGGGTCGTTTGCGGGAGAGGGCGAAATCCTACGCTAAGGCTTTGGCCAACGATATTCTCCGGTAAGATTGATGTGTTCCCAGGGGATAGGAGAAGTCGCTTGATATCTAGTATGACGTCTGTCGCACCTGCTTGATCGCGGCCGCGATAGCTAGATCGCGTTGCTCCTCTTCTCCATCCGCGTTCCAAGCTGCGGAAAGGCACCCATAAGCGTACGCCTGGTCGAGCAGGCGACGCGGATCGACGTCCAGCGCACGAGAGAATGCGTCCGCCATCTGTGCAATGCGTCTAGGATCGAGACAAAGGTCGTCTCTGTCAGCCGGATCGTAGAACATATTGGCGGCGCCAAAGCCCACTTCACCGACCAGACCGACGGGATCTATCACCAGCCAGCCGCGACTGGAGAACATGATGTTTTCATGATGCAGATCGCCATGTAGCCCACGCAGTTCCGAGGCATTGCTCATCATTTGATCGGCTATAATCGCCGCGTGGACGTAGTCAGTTTGACAACCTGCGTTTTGATCATCGCGCGCCCGCTGAAACAAAGCTGCAAAGCGATCCCGGATCGGGAGAAGGGCAGAAGGCAGGGGTTCCTCAGATGCGGCATACAGCTTCGCCATTAGTTCCGCTGCAATTTCGGTCGCCTGGTAGTCGCCGTGCTCGGCAACGATGTGAGAGAGCATTCGCTCCCCGGCATATTCGAGCAACATCAGATTGTTCTCACGACCGAGCAACCGGACTGCTCCCCTCCCATTGCGCCATACCAGATAGTCGGCCCCGCGCAGTTCATCAGCAATGTCTTCTATAGGTTTCAATCCCTTGACGATTGCAGGAGTCCCGTCTGGCAATGAAACTTTCCAAACGAGGCTGGAAAAGGTGTCCGCAATGAGAACAGGTTGCGAAACGTGCCAATGAGCAGGAAAAACAGGCGGCATGAACATCAACCCCAAGTCAGAGGGTCCAATCGCAGATAGAAGGCAAGGCGTTCGCGGTCGGGGGCTTCGATCCCCAATACATTGAATAGGACAGCGAAGGCGCGCTCTGCTTCATCTGGCGCTGCCCAGTTCTCTTCGGCGTTAGCAATCATGAGTGCCAAATCGGCATAGCGATCTGCTGTTCCGAGCCGCCCAAGGTCGATCAGACCCGTGCATTGAAGAGTTTTAGGGTCCACCATGAAGTTCGGCATGCAGGGATCACCATGGCAAACAACCATATCGGTGCGCTCTTGGTCGAGCCGCACCGGTAGCTCTCGTTCGACACGAGCCAAAAGATCGAGCTGCGGCGTACTCTTGTCCTCGTCCGGTAAGAAGTCGGGATTGACGGCATTGCGGGACACCACATCAACGGCGCGTCCGAACATTCGCGACAGCCTGCGCTCAAACGGACATTGATCAACCGATAGGCTGTGAACAGCGCCAAGTTGCTGCCCCATTGACGGCCACGCTTTGAGCAAATCCGCTCCAGACAGATCAGCCGCCGGTACTCCCGGAATTGCCGTTATCACCAAGCATGCACCCTCCTGTTCCTCCTGCCAGTTGATCACCTCGGGGCAAGCCACACCTCGACCTTTGAGCCAAATGAGGCGGTCACGCTCTCCAGCGAGCTCACCGCGGCGGGAAGCAGGTGCGATTTTCGCGAAGGCATGCCCGTCACCACGTCGAAAAACAAAATCACCAGATTCTCCGCCTCTGACAGGCAACCAGTCAGAATGCGATTCACCAAAAAAAATATTAGTTCGATTCAATGGAGGTTCCTTCAGTTTTCTGATGAAGCGCGGAGGTGGCTCAACCTGCGAAAAGAAACGAGTTGCTACGTAAGTCCGAGAACATGCTTTCCATGGTCTCTGAGCTCGCCTTTGGGACCGACATATCGGTAGAGAGTGACGCGCTCGATGCCGAGTTCCTTGCAGAGATCGGAAACTGAAGTATCGCGCTGGGCCATGGCGGCTTGCGCGAGACGCACCTGAGCTTTGGTGAGCGCGAATTTTCGTCCGCCCTTGCGACCGCGCGCTCTCGCGGAGGCGAGACCCGCCATGGTGCGCTCTCGGATCAGATCCCGCTCGAACTCGGCCAAGGTGGCGAAGATTCCGAACACCATGCGACCGGACGCAGTCGTGGTGTCGATCTGAGCGCCCTTTCCAGTCAGAACCCGCAGGCCGATCTTGCGGTCTGACAGCTCCTTCACCGTGTTGACCAGATGGGCAAGCGATCGTCCGAGGCGATCGAGCTTCCAGACCACCAGCACATCGCCGTCACGCAATGACTTGAGGCAGGCAGTCAAGCCAGGGCGATCATCACGACCGCCGGAAGCAAGATCATCATAGATATTGTCCCGTTCGACACCTGCGGCGCGCAAGGCGTCGTGCTGCAGGTCGAGAGACTGCGAGCCATCGGCTTTGGAGACGCGGGCATATCCGATCAGCATGTATCACAAACGTTGGTTTGAGGCGGCGCTTCGGCCACGATTGCATTGACCTCTGGAAATGTATCTCAACCAGCTTCATAAACAAAGCGTCTTGAACGCTATCAGATTTTGAAAAAGGAACATGTATGCCGCGTCGCGTCACTCTAACCGATCGGCAGAAAGACGCGCTGTTGCGCTTGCCGACTTCACAGACGGATTTGCTCAAGCACTATACGCTGAGTGATGAAGACTTTGGGCATATCAGGCTGCGTCGGCGCGCTCACAACAGGTTCGGCTTCGCCCTGCAATTGTGTGTCCTGCGCTATCCCGGCCGGGTGCTGGCTCCAGGCGAACTGATCCCTGCAGAGGTCATCGAATTTATCGGAGCGCAGCTTGGCCTGGGTGCCGACGATCTCGTAGACTATGCTGCCCGCGAGGAAACACGGCACGAGCATCTTGCCGAGTTACGGGGGCTCTACGGCTTCCGCACCTTCTCCGGACGTGGTGCGAGCGAGCTGAAGGAATGGTTGTTCCGAGAAGCCGAGATGGCGGTGTCGAACGAGGATATCGCCCGTCGCTTCGTAGCCGAGTGCCGACGCACCCGCACTGTCCTTCCCGCGACATCCACGATCGAGCGGCTTTGTGCCGCGGCTCTCGTCGATGCCGAGCGACGCATCGAGACGAGGATCGCCAGTCGGCTGCCTATGTCGATCCGAGAACAGTTGCTGGCATTGCTCGAGGAGACGGCTGATGATCGGGTGACCCGTTTTGTGTGGCTGCGCCAGTTCGAGCCTGGCTCGAACTCTTCGTCGGCCAACCGGCTGCTCGACCGGCTCGAATATCTGCAACGCGTCGATCTCCCCGAGGATCTGCTTGCCGGCGTTCCTGCCCATCGGGTGACTCGTCTGCGCAGGCAGGGTGAACGGTATTATGCCGACGGCATGCGCGATCTCCCGGAGGACAGGCGGCTTGCGATCTTGGCTGTTTGCGTCTCGGAATGGCAGGCGATGTTGGCCGACGCAGTGGTCGAAACCCACGACCGGATCGTCGGCCGTCTCTACCGTGCTTCGGAGCGTATTTGCCATGCAAAGGTCGCAGACGAAGCGGGGGTGGTGCGTGACACCCTGAAATCCTTCGCCGAGATCGGGGGCGCCCTGGTCGATGCACAGGATGATGGCCAGCCGCTGGGCGATGTCATCGCGAG
>NZ_JBJSWH010000009.1:0-95853 GCF_046087985.1 Aeromonas ichthyocola | reverse complement strand
CTGCTTGCCCTGTCGATGGAGGCGCATTATAGGGAGCTGAAACTTTCTGGCAAGCAGATAATTGCAAAAAGATGGCTTTCATCAACCGTTAGCTCACAAAGCCACCAATACGCATATTAAGCGAACGAAATCAGCCCGCAACAGGTACTGAAACGGCAAAATCGTGCAGGTTGTCGTAGATGGCATCCGCCAGGCGATGCCCGTCAGTCACAGGCTTGCCAGTACGCACCATGACTCTTGTGTCCGACCCCGGCATTGATGGCCGCTTTCAGGTCGGAAGGCTTGTCACCCACCATATAAGAACGCGCCATGTCGATGCCCAGCTCCTGTTGCGCCAACAGCAGCATGCCGGGTGCAGGTTTGCGGCAATCACAGGGAGCGCCGTGATCCGGATGATGGGGGCAGAAATAGATGCCATCGAGGTCAACGTCCCGGTCAGCCAGTGACCAGTCCATCCACTCGGTCAGGTTCATGAAGTCGTCTTCACTAAAGTAGCCGCGGGCGATGCCGGACTGGTTGGTGACGACGATCAGCTGATAGCCCTTCTTCTTCAGCAGCTGCAGGGCTTCGATCACCCCGGGCAGGAAATGGAAGTCATCGACCTGGCTGACATAACCTGTGTCTTCGTTGATGACACCGTCACGATCCAGAAAAATGGCGGGTTTACTCACGGGCACTACCTCGGTAATAGATGTTTTAAAAGTGTCTCACTGGGGGAATAACGCCCCAAAAAATAAAAGGGGCAGCCGAAGCCACCCCTTTCATGTGTGCATTTAAAGTATCGATTAAGCGATAACTTTAGCTACAACACCAGCACCTACGGTACGGCCACCTTCACGGATAGCGAAACGCAGGCCGTCGTCCATCGCGATCGGGGCGATCAGGGTAACAACCATTTTGATGTTGTCGCCTGGCATTACCATCTCTACGCCTTCCGGCAGTTCGATGGTACCGGTCACGTCGGTAGTACGGAAGTAGAACTGCGGACGGTAGCCCTTGAAGAACGGAGTATGACGACCACCTTCTTCTTTGGACAGCACGTACACTTCGGATTCGAACTTGGTGTGCGGCTTGATGGAGCCCGGCTTGGCCAGTACTTGACCACGCTCAACTTCTTCACGCTTCACGCCACGCAGCAGGGCGCCAACGTTCTCACCGGCACGACCTTCGTCCAGCAGTTTGCGGAACATTTCAACACCGGTACAGGTGGTAGAAACGGTGTCTTTGATACCGACGATTTCTACAGTCTCACCAACTTTAACGATACCGCGCTCTACACGACCGGTAACAACGGTACCACGGCCAGCGATGGAGAAGACGTCTTCGATAGGCATCAGGAACGGCAGGTCAATGGCGCGCTCCGGCTCCGGGATGTAGGTATCCAGGTGGTGAGCCAGCTCGATGATCTTCTCTTCCCATGCAGCGTCGCCTTCCAGCGCTTTCAGCGCGGAACCACGAACTACCGGCAGGTCATCACCCGGGAAGTCGTACTCGGTCAGCAGTTCACGAACTTCCATCTCGACCAGTTCGAGCAGCTCTTCGTCGTCTACCATGTCGCACTTGTTCATGAACACGATCATGTACGGGATACCAACCTGGCGACCCAGCAGGATGTGCTCACGAGTTTGCGGCATCGGGCCGTCAGTCGCGGCTACTACCAGGATCGCGCCGTCCATCTGGGCAGCACCGGTGATCATGTTCTTAACGTAGTCGGCGTGACCCGGGCAATCTACGTGGGCGTAGTGACGGATCGCAGTGTCGTATTCTACGTGGGAGGTGTTGATGGTGATACCACGCTCCCGCTCTTCCGGTGCCTTGTCGATCTGGTCGAAGGCGAAAGCTTTACCACCGAAGTGCTTGGCCAGCACGTTGGTGATGGCGGCGGTCAGGGTGGTTTTACCGTGGTCAACGTGGCCGATGGTGCCGACGTTTACGTGCGGTTTGTTACGCTCAAATTTTTCTTTAGACACGACGTAGTCCTTCTAGGTTAAACCCGCCTACCGTCGTAGGCGGGGAATCATAAATTACTTGGATTTGCGCTCTTCGATCACGGCCTGGGCGACGTTAGTCGGGGCATCGTGATACTTGGCGAATTCCATGGCGTAGGAAGCGCGACCCTGGGTAGCGGAACGCAGGGCAGTCGCATAACCGAACATCTCGGCCAGCGGCACGAGAGCACGAACGATCTTGCCGGACGGGCCGTCTTCCATACCTTCGATCAGGCCACGACGACGGTTCAGGTCACCGATCACGTCGCCCATGTAATCTTCCGGAGTCTCAACTTCTACTTTCATGATCGGTTCGAGCAGAACCGGGTTGGCCTTCATGAAGCCAGCCTTAAAGGCCATGGAAGCAGCGATTTTGAACGCCAGTTCGGAGGAGTCGACATCGTGGTAGGAACCGAAGTGCAGACGCACGCCCAGATCCATTACCGGATAGCCTGCCAGCGGGCCGGACTTCAGCTGCTCACGGATACCCTTGTCAACACCCGGGATGAACTCACCAGGAATCACGCCGCCTTTGATGTCGTTAACGAACTCGTAGGCTTTGCCTTCTTCCAGCGGGTACATGTCGATCACAACGTGACCGTACTGACCACGACCACCGGACTGCTTGGCGTGCTTGCCTTCGATGTCCTTGACGGTATTGCGGATGGTTTCACGGTAGGCAACCTGCGGCTTACCTACGTTCGCTTCAACCTTGAACTCGCGACGCATACGGTCAACGATGATGTCCAGGTGCAGCTCACCCATACCGGCGATGATGGTTTGGCCAGATTCTTCGTCAGTCCATACGCGGAAAGACGGATCTTCCTGCGCCAGACGGCCGAGTGCCAGACCCATCTTCTCTTGGTCAGCCTTGGTTTTCGGCTCAACCGCGATGGAGATTACCGGCTCCGGGAATTCCATACGCTCGAGGATGATCGGCGATTTTTCGTCACACAGGGTGTCACCAGTGGTCACGTCTTTCAGACCGATGGCAGCGGCGATGTCGCCTGCGCGAACTTCTTTGATCTCTTCACGCTTGTTGGCGTGCATCTGAACGATACGGCCAAAACGCTCGCGCTTCTCTTTGACAGAGTTCAGCACGGAGTCACCGGAGTTAACCACACCGGAGTAAACGCGGAAGAAGGTCAGGTTGCCAACGAACGGGTCGGTAGCAATCTTGAATGCCAGAGCAGAGAACGGCTCGTCATCGGAAGCGTGACGCTCGTCTTTGGTGACGCCATCCAGCTTCAGACCGTCGATGGCTGCTACGTCGGTCGGAGCCGGCAGATAGTCAACCACGGCATCCAGCATGGCCTGTACACCCTTGTTCTTGAACGCGGAGCCACAGGTAACCAGGATGATTTCGTTGTTCAGAACACGCTGACGAAGAGCTTTCTTGATCTCTTCTTCGGTCAGTTCTTCACCACCCAGGTATTTTTCCATCAGGTCTTCAGACGCTTCAGCAGCGGCTTCAACCAGGTTCATGCGCATTTCTTGCGCTTGTTCCAGCAGCTCGGCCGGGACGTCTTCGTAATCGAAAGACACGCCCTGGTCAGCTTCGCTCCAGTTGATGGCTTTCATCTTGACCAGGTCGATAACGCCCTTGAAGTTCTCTTCTGCACCGATGTTCAGTTGCAGCGGAACCGGGGTACCTTTCAGACGGGTCTTGATGTGCTCAACGCAGCGCAGATAGTTGGCGCCGGTACGGTCCATCTTGTTGACGAACGCGATACGGGGAACCTTGTACTTGTTAGCCTGACGCCATACGGTCTCAGACTGTGGCTGTACGCCACCTACGGCACAGTACACCATCACGGCGCCGTCCAGAACACGCATTGAACGCTCTACTTCGATAGTAAAGTCAACGTGGCCCGGGGTATCGATGATGTTGATACGGTGCGGTTGGAACTGTTTACCCATACCGGACCAGAAAGCGGTGGTCGCGGCGGAGGTGATGGTGATACCACGCTCTTGTTCCTGTTCCATCCAGTCCATGGTGGCGGCGCCATCGTGAACTTCACCGATCTTGTGACTTACACCGGTGTAAAACAGAACGCGCTCGGTAGTAGTAGTCTTACCGGCGTCGATGTGAGCAGAGATACCGATGTTACGATAACGCTCAATGGGGGTTGTACGAGCCATTGTCATCCTCTTACTAGGGCACTTGTCCCCAGATAATTAAAGGTGCGCAGAGCCAGAAGACCCTGCGCAAGCGGATTACCAGCGGAAGTGAGCGAAGGCCTTGTTCGCTTCAGCCATACGGTGAACGTCTTCACGTTTCTTGACAGACGAACCCTTATTGTCAGCGGCATCCAGCAGCTCGCCAGCCAAACGCTGAGCCATTGATTTTTCACCACGTTTACGAGCGGCATCAACCAACCAGCGCATTGCCAGGGCATTGCGACGAACCGGACGAACTTCTACCGGTACCTGATAGGTTGCACCACCGACGCGACGAGATTTAACCTCGACCGCCGGACGAATGTTGTCCAGAGCGACTTCGAACAGGGCCAGGTGCTCTTTGCCAGATTTGGTGGCAATGATGTCCAGGGCGCCATAAACGATGGCTTCTGCAACAGATTTCTTACCGTCAACCATTACTACGTTGACAAATTTAGCCAGCAGCTCTGATCCGAACTTGGGATCCGGCAGGATTTTACGCTGACCAACAACACGACGTCTTGGCATTTCAAATTCTCCGTAACTTCAGGGGTTACCCAAAACTAGAAAGTTATCTAACTAGAAACGAATTAACGTTTGGCCTTACTTAACGGAGAACCATTAAGCTTTCGGACGCTTCACGCCATACTTGGAGCGAGCCTGCTTACGGTCTTTAACACCGGCACAGTCCAACGCACCACGAACGGTGTGATAACGAACACCTGGCAAATCCTTGACACGACCGCCACGGATCAGAACAACGGAGTGCTCCTGCAGGTTGTGACCTTCACCGCCGATGTAGGAGGTGACTTCGAAGCCGTTGGTCAGACGTACACGGCACACTTTACGCAGTGCAGAGTTAGGCTTCTTGGGGGTGGTGGTGTATACACGGGTGCATACGCCACGCTTCTGAGGGCACGCTTCCAGCGCCGGCACGTTGCTTTTCACAACGAGCTTGATGCGTGGCTTGCGAACCAACTGGTTAATAGTTGCCATCAAAAGGCTCCTGATAATGACTTCATAAACGTGTGAAAAATCCTCCCCGCAGATACGGGGACGCGAAATTTTATGCCCTGTTGTCTGGGGAGTCAAGATTTATACAATTCGTGCGCCAAAAGGGCAAATGACATCCCGCCATTATTTGATAACCATGCTGAATTTTAATGAAAATGATATGATCACCCGCCCAGGTGCGAGGTGATCCATTTTTCGCGATCAGCTTGACCAGACCCGCCATATCCAGCGCAATGCCACCCGATGGTGCAGACCACGGGCCTGCAGGTCTTCTTGCATCACATAAAGCGGAATGCCCGCCAGTCGTTCGCACCACTGGGGGCGATGCGGCAGCCATCACGGCATCCTGCATCAGTACCAGCTCATCCTCCGGCTGAAGATAACGCAGACCTGCCTCTGCCAGCGCCTGACTCTGAAAGGGAGAGTTCAATATCAGATGCAACATGGAGACCTCAAAAGCTGATGTGAGTCGAACATTGTGCCCAGCGCCGAGCCAATTCATGGCGTGGCAAACTGTCGACGGGGATCAGCAGATCATCCACGGTCACACCACGCTCTGCCAACGAGTCAGCACAAACATAGACCTCTTCGATGTCGTAGAGTTCCAGCATCTTGAAGGTGGGCGCGTAGTGGCGCTGCAAAATGGTGGCAGGCTGCTGCTCCTTGAGCAGTTGCAGCACGCCGTCCCCAATCAGGAACAGCGCCAGTGATCAGTCATGGCCGAGGTGGCCAGCAGGGCATCCAGCCCTTCCCGGCCGGCGGCATGGCCATGGGGACCACGACTGCAGATAAAGGCGATTTTCTTGCTCATGGCTATCCCCTAGAACTGAACCAACCGATCGGCGGTGAGCGCCGCCTCGGCCAACTGACCCAGACCGCTCAGGCAAAATGGCGCTTGCAGATTGAAGTGCGCCTGCCCTGCCCCCTTGGCCTCCTGCTCATCGAGCACACCGCGCCGCATGGCGGCGGCGACACAGACGTCATACGGCAATCCCTGCTCTTCTGCCAGCTCTCGCCACAGATGCCACCAGGTCGGTCTCATCAGACGCGGGCTGATGCAAACCGTTACCGTTATGGACGCCATCCTGATAGAAGAACAGGTGAGACAAGGTATGCCCCTGTGCCAACAGCGTGCGGGCAAAGCGATAGGCAGTACTGGCCGACTGGGTGCCATAGGCAGGCCCCGTTACCAGGATGGCAAAACTCAAACTCATAGCAGGGCTCCTGTACTGACCCAGTCAATTTTACGCCAAAAATAAAAAAGCCCCTGCCAGGAGGGGCTTGATTCGATGCGTTGATCAGAGATGGGCGATGGCCTCGACCTCGACCAGCACATCTTTGGGCAGGCGGGCTACCTCAACACAGGAGCGGGCAGGTGCCGCATCGCCAAAGTAACGGGCATAGACCTGATTGAAGGCAACGAAGTTGTTCATGTCGCTCAGGAAGCAGGTGGTTTTAACCACCTTGCTGGCATCGGCACCGGCAGCGTGCAACACAGCAACCAGATTCTTCATTACCCGTTCGGCTTGCTCTTCGATGCCGCCAGCCACGATCTCCATGGTGGCAGGATCGAGCGGGATCTGCCCGGAGGTGAAGATCATCTCGCCAACCTTGGTAGCCTGAACATAGGGACCAATCGCAGCAGGCGCCTTGTCGGTTGCAATCACTTCTTTAGCCATTCATCTATCCCCTATCTATGGCGCTTACTCGCTCTCTTCTTCACCCTGCTTGCGCTGTCGGATGTAGAGATACACGGTATGTTTGGAAATATTCAGCTTGTCGGCGACCAGGTTGATCGAGTCCTTGATATCAAATATGCCCTTCTCGAACAACTGGGTCACGATAAAACGATTCTTGGCGTTGTTGGCCACGGAGGGATCGCGGTTGATCTCGTCGATGGTGTTGTCCACCGTCTGGGCAACCAGCTCCTCCACGCTGTTGGCGAAGGTCTCCGGCGATTGACGCTCCACTTGCTGGGGCGTCGGGAAGAATTCGGCCACGAACTCGTGGAAAGGCGCATTGATGTGCAGGTTGATGCAGATAAGACCTATCACCTGCTTGTCGCGGTTGCGGATGGCGATGGTGCTCGACTTCATCAGCGCACCAGTCCGGCTGCGGGCGAAGTAGCTCTGGGTGTGATCCTGACCCGTGCTCTCGATGTCCTTGAGCATGCGCAGGGCCAGATCGGTGATCGGCGCTCCCAGGGTCCGCCCCGTGTTGAATCCGTTCGCTATCTTGATCACTGACTCATGCAGATTTTCCAGGGAATGCAGCACCACTTCGCAGTGCTTGCCGAACAGATCGGCCAGGCCCTCGATGAGGCCCTCATATGAACGCAACAATTCCCTGTCTTCGTCTGTAAAAGCGCGACCGCTCAGTTGCTCTTCGGGAAGCAGTACTTCCTCGATACCGACAGCCATGTTCTACCCCTGTAATAACCATTCAACTTTCCCGAGTTTTCAATTGCGGGGGATCAATGTCAACTTTTTTTGATTTTTTGCTCTATAACCTTGCACTGGATCATCCCCTGCCCCAGCCCGGTGCAGCGCACTGCTGGCGGGCGGGCAACAAAAAGGGCCCCTTGAAGGAGCCCTTTTTAATCACTGCAGCTGAAGATTACTCTTCGTCAAAACTGCCGGCTGCGTTAAGCAGATCCGCCAGATTTTGCTGAGCCTCATCGGCAGTCACCTGCGGCACACCGACAGCACGAGCTGCGGCGGCACGCTGGTTGATCCGGGCATGGTGGTAGGCAAAGCCGGTACCAGCCGGGATCAGACGACCCACGATCACGTTCTCTTTCAGGCCACGCAGTTCGTCACGCTTGCCGCCAACGGCCGCTTCGGTCAGAACACGAGTGGTTTCCTGGAAGGAAGCCGCGGAGATGAAGGACTCGGTGCTCAGGGATGCCTTGGTAATACCCATCAGGATGTGACGGAAGGTGGCCGGAGTCTTACCCTCGGCAACCAGCTTACGGTTGGCAATCTTCACACGAGCCACTTCAACCTGCTCGCCTTCGATCAGGTCAGTGTCGCCAGCGCTCAGGATCTCGCACTTGCGCAGCATCTGACGAACGATGACTTCGATGTGCTTGTCGTTGATCTTAACGCCTTGCAGACGGTAAACGTCCTGCACTTCGTTGGCGATGTAGTTGGCGACCGGGCTGATACCGCGCAGACGCAGGATGTCATGAGCAGACTCAGGACCGTCTGCCAGCACTTCACCCTTCTCAACTTTTTCACCTTCGAACACGTTCAGGTGACGCCACTTCGGAATCATCTCTTCGTAGATGTCGCCACCGTCGGTCGGGGTGATGACCAGACGGCGCTTGCCCTTGGTCTCTTTCCCGAAGGAGATGGTACCGGAGATCTCGGCCAGGATAGCCGGTTCCTTCGGTTGACGTGCTTCGAACAGATCCGCAACGCGCGGCAGACCACCGGTGATGTCCTTGGTACCGCTGGACTCTTGCGGGATACGCGCGACCGCGTCACCCACGCCCACGTTGGCACCATCCTCCAGGTTCACGATCGCCTTGCCCGGCAGGAAGTACTGGGCGGCTACATCGGTACCCGGGATCATGACATCCTTGCCGTTCTGGTCGACCAGCTTCACGGTCGGACGCATCTCTTTACCGGCGCTCGGACGTTCGTTGACATCCAGCACGACGATAGAGGAGAGACCGGTCAGCTCGTCGGTCTGACGAGTGATGGTCACACCGTCGATCATGTGTTCGAAGTCCAGGCGACCTGCTACTTCGGTGATGATCGGGTGGGTGTGCGGATCCCAGTTGGCGACGGTATCACCGGCACTCACGGCCTGGCCATCTTTCACTTCCAGGACGGAACCGTAAGGCAGCTTGTGGCTTTCCTTGGTACGGCCCATCTCGTCCATGATGGTCAGTTCGGTAGAACGGGAGGTGATAACCAGCTTGTCTGCACTGTTGGTAACAAACTTGGCGTTCTGCAGCTTGATGCTACCGGTGTTCTTGACCTGGATGCTGCTCTCGGCAGCAGCTCGGGATGCGGCACCACCGATGTGGAAGGTACGCATCGTCAGCTGGGTACCCGGCTCACCGATGGACTGGGCGGCGATAACACCGACAGCCTCACCCTTGTTCACCAGGTGACCACGGGCCAGATCACGGCCGTAGCAGTGGGCACAGTTACCGAAGTCGGTCTCACAGGTGATGGCAGAACGTACCTTCACGCGGTCGACGGAGTTACGCTCCAGCAGGTCACACAGATACTCGTCGAGCAGAGTATTGCGCGCGACCAGGATCTCGCTTTCAGTACCCGGCTTGATCACGTCTTCGGCGACCACACGACCCAGCACGCGCTCACGCAGCGGCTCGACCACATCACCACCTTCGATCAGCGGAGTCATCCACAGACCTTCGGTAGTGCCGCAATCGTCCTCGGTGATCACCATGTCCTGAGCCACGTCAACCAGACGACGAGTCAGGTAACCGGAGTTAGCCGTCTTCAGTGCGGTATCCGCCAGACCCTTACGAGCACCGTGAGTGGAGATGAAGTACTGGAGTACGTTCAGACCTTCACGGAAGTTCGCCACGATCGGCGTTTCGATGATGGAACCATCCGGCTTGGCCATCAGGCCACGCATACCGGCCAGCTGACGGATCTGGGCGGCGGAGCCCCGCGCACCAGAGTCGGCCATCATGAAGATGCTGTTGAAGGAGGCCTGCTCTTCTTCTTCACCCAGGGAGTTGACGTTCCGCTCCTTGGAGAGGTTATCCATCATGGCCTTGGAGACGCGATCGTTCGCGCTGGCCCAGATATCGATAACCTTGTTGTAGCGTTCGCCCGCGGTCACCAGACCGGACAGGAACTGGTCCTGGATCTCGGCGACTTCGGCTTCGGCTGCCGCAATGATGTCTTTCTTGGCATCCGGGATGACCATGTCATCGATACCAACGGAAGCACCGGACAGGGCCGCGTAATGGAAACCGGTATACATCAGCTGGTCAGCGAAGATGACGGTGTCCTTCAGGCCCTGCTTGCGATAGCAGGTGTTCAGCAGACGGGAGATGAGCTTTTTGCCCAGCGCCTTGTTGGATACGGATTTGATCCAGTTCTGCGGATTGGCATCCAGATCGGCCTGCTCGGCGGCAGTCAGCACCTTGGGTTCGTCGATCAGCGCGTATTCCATGCCTTTCGGCAGGATCAGGCTCAGGATCGCACGACCAACTGTGGTGTTCTTCATCTCGGTGTGCGGCAGCAGGGAACCGTCTTCCTGACGCAGGTATTCGGTAATGCGCACTTTCACACGAGCATGGAGATCGGCCAGACCGGCGCGATAGACCTTCTCGGCTTCTTTCGGGCCGGCCAGCACCATACCTTCGCCCTTGGCGTTGATACGGGCACGGGTCATGTAGTACAGACCCAAGACCACGTCCTGGGAAGGAACGATGATCGGCTCACCGGAGGCAGGCGACAGGATGTTGTTGGTAGACATCATCAGGGCGCGCGCTTCCAGCTGGGCTTCCAGGGTCAGCGGTACGTGGACCGCCATCTGGTCACCATCGAAGTCCGCGTTATAGGCGGCACAGACGAGCGGGTGCAGCTGGATGGCCTTGCCTTCGATCAGGGTCGGTTCAAACGCCTGGATACCCAGACGGTGCAGGGTCGGTGCACGGTTCAGCAGGACCGGGTGTTCGCGGATCACTTCGTCCAGGATGTCCCAAACGACGGCTTCTTCGCGCTCCACCATCTTCTTGGCGGCCTTGATGGTGGTCGCCAGACCACGGGATTCCAGCTTGCCATAGATGAAGGGCTTGAACAGCTCGAGCGCCATCTTCTTCGGCAGACCGCATTGATGCAGACGCAGGGTCGGGCCTACGGTGATAACGGAACGACCGGAGTAGTCGACACGTTTACCCAGCAAGTTCTGACGGAAACGACCTTGCTTACCCTTGATCATGTCGGCCAAGGATTTCAGCGGACGCTTGTTGGAACCTGTGATGGCACGACCACGACGGCCGTTATCCAGCAGGGCATCCACGGACTCTTGCAGCATGCGCTTTTCGTTGCGCACGATGATGTCCGGCGCCGCCAGATCCAGCAGACGCTTCAGGCGGTTGTTACGGTTGATCACGCGACGGTACAGATCGTTCAGATCGGAAGTCGCGAAACGGCCGCCGTCCAGCGGTACCAGCGGACGCAGGTCCGGCGGCAGCACAGGCAGCACTGTCATGATCATCCACTCCGGCTTGTTGCCGGACTGCAGGAAGGCTTCCATCAGCTTCAGGCGCTTGGTGGTCTTCTTGCGCTTGGTCTCGGAGTTGGTTTGATCCAGCTCCTCGCGCATGGTCTTGACTTCACCTTCCAGATCGATGGCACGCAGCAATGCAAGGATTGCTTCGGCACCCATCTTGGCGTCGAATTCGTCGCCCCACTCTTCCAGTGCGTCCAGATAGTTCTCTTCGGACAGCATCTGGCTGCGCTCGAGGTTGGTCATGCCGGGTTCGATCACTACATAGGATTCGAAATACAGCACGCGCTCGATGTCACGCAGGGTCATGTCCAGCAGCAGACCGATACGGGACGGCAGGGACTTCAGGAACCAGATGTGGGCAGTCGGGCTGGCCAGCTCGATGTGGCCCATGCGCTCGCGACGGACCTTGGTCTGGGTCACTTCTACGCCGCACTTCTCGCAGATCACACCACGGTGTTTCAGGCGCTTGTACTTGCCGCACAGACACTCGTAGTCCTTCACCGGTCCGAAGATACGGGCGCAGAACAGACCATCACGTTCCGGCTTGAAAGTCCGGTAGTTGATGGTCTCAGGCTTTTTGACCTCACCGAATGACCAGGAGCGGATCATGTCAGGAGAGGCCAGACCGATCTTGATACTGTCAAACTCTTCGGTCTTGGTCTGAGCCTTCAAAAACTTGAGTAAGTCTTTCACGTGTTTCCCCTGTCAGGAGTCTAACCTCGGCGCCCTACTGCCAAAGCAGCAGGGCGCCCACGTCAATTCTCGAACAATAAGAGCGAGCTCTTACTCTTCGTCCAGCTCGATGTTGATACCCAGAGAGCGGATTTCCTTCAACAGTACGTTGAAGGATTCGGGCATGCCCGGCTCCATACGGTGGTCGCCATCCACGATGTTCTTGTACATCTTGGTACGGCCATTCACATCGTCAGACTTGACGGTCAGCATTTCCTGCAGGGTATATGCCGCACCGTAAGCCTCCAGGGCCCACACTTCCATCTCACCGAACCGCTGACCACCGAACTGTGCCTTACCACCCAGCGGCTGCTGGGTAACCAGGCTGTAGGAGCCGGTAGAACGCGCGTGCATCTTGTCGTCTACCAAGTGGTTCAGCTTCAGCATGTACATGTAACCCACGGTGACCTTGCGCTCGAAGGCGTTACCGGTACGACCGTCGAACAGGGAGATCTGACCGGATTCCGGCAGATCGGCCAGCTTCAGCAAGGCCTTGATTTCGCGCTCTTTGGCACCATCAAAGACAGGTGTAGCAACCGGCAGACCCTTACGCAGGTTACCCGCAAGGGTACGTACGTCGTCGTCAGACAGCTCGGCGATGTTCACTTGCTGGGTGTCTTTCTCGCCCAGGTCATAGACCTGTTGCAGGAAGTCACGCATCTCGTGCAGCTCGCGCTGATCCTTGATCATGCGGTCTATCTTCTCGCCGATGCCCTTGGCCGCGAGGCCCAGATGCACTTCGAGGATCTGACCGATGTTCATACGGGACGGTACGCCCAGCGGGTTCAGTACGATGTCGACCGGACGGCCGAACTCGTCATGGGGCATGTCCTCGACCGGGCAGATCTTGGAGATAACACCCTTGTTACCGTGACGGCCCGCCATCTTGTCACCCGGTTGGATGCGACGCTTGACTGCCAGGTAAACCTTGACGATTTTCAGTACGCCCGGCGCCAGATCATCACCCTGGATAATCTTGCGACGTTTGTTCTCGAACTTCTTGTCGAAGTCGGCTTTCAGCTCGATGTGCTGCTCGGCGATCTGCTCCAGCTCGATCTGCTTGGCTTCATCTTCGATGGCCAATTCAAACCACTTGGAACGATCCAGCTTGTTCAGACGATCTTCGCTGTAACCGGCGGCCAGCAGCAGGTTGCGGGAGCGGCCGAAAATGCCGTCTTCCAAGATCTTGAACTCTTCGGTCAAGTCCTTCTTCGCTTCCTTCAGCTGCATCTCTTCGATTTCTTTGGCGCGCTTGTCTTTTTCCACGCCATCGCGGGTAAAGACTTGCACGTCAACCACGGTACCGTACACACCGTTCGGCACACGCAGGGAGGAGTCCTTCACATCGGAGGCCTTCTCACCGAAGATGGCGCGCAGCAGCTTCTCTTCCGGGGTCAGCTGGGTTTCACCCTTGGGTGTTACCTTGCCGACCAGGATGTCGCCGCCCTTCACTTCGGCACCCACGTAGACGATACCGGACTCGTCCAGCTTGGACAGAGCGGCTTCACCCACGTTCGGGATGTCGGCAGTGATCTCTTCCGGACCCAGCTTGGTGTCACGGGAGATACAGGCCAGTTCCTGGATATGGATGGTGGTCAGGCGATCTTCCTGTACCACGCGCTCATTCACCAGGATCGAGTCTTCGAAGTTGTAACCGTTCCACGGCATGAAGGCGACGCGCAGGTTTTGGCCCAGCGCCAGTTCGCCCAGGTCGGTAGACGGGCCGTCAGCCAGCACGTCGCCCGCCATCACCGGCTCACCCAACATCACGCAAGGACGCTGGTTGATACAGGTGTTCTGGTTGGAACGGGTGTACTTGGTCAGACTGTAGATGTCGATGCCGGCTTCGCCTGGCAGCAGCTCATCTTCATTGACCTTGATAACGATACGGGAGGCATCGACGTAGTCGATCATGCCGCCACGCTTGGCCACTACGGTAACACCGGAGTCAACGGCCACGGCGCGTTCCATACCGGTACCTACCAGCGGCTTGTCAGCACGCAGAGTCGGTACGGCCTGACGTTGCATGTTCGAACCCATCAGGGCTCGGTTAGCATCATCGTGCTCCAGGAACGGGATCAGGGCCGCTGCCACAGAAACTATCTGTTGCGGGCTCACATCCATGTACTGGATCTGGTCGGCGTTCATAAAGGTGGATTCACCCTTGTGACGGCACGGGATCAACTCATCTTTCAGACGGCCATCTTCGGTGGTCGCGGCGTTAGCCTGTGCGATCACGTACTTGCCTTCTTCGATTGCTGACAGGTAATCCACTTCGTCGGTGATCACACCGTCGATGACCTTGCGGTACGGGGTCTCGAGGAAACCGTACTCGTTGGTGCGGGAATACACGGACAGCGAGTTGATCAGACCGATGTTCGGACCTTCCGGAGTCTCGATGGGGCACAGACGACCGTAGTGAGTCGGGTGTACATCTCGAACTTCGAAGCCGGCACGCTCACGGGTCAAACCGCCCGGGCCCAGCGCGGAAATACGACGCTTGTGGGTCACTTCGGACAGCGGGTTGTTCTGGTCCATGAACTGGGACAGCTGGCTGGAACCGAAGAACTCTTTGACCGCGGCGGAGATCGGCTTGGCGTTGATCAGATCCTGCGGCATCAGGGTGTCCAGGTCGCCCAGGGAGAGACGCTCCTTGACCGCACGCTCGACACGCACCAGACCGACGCGGAACTGGTTCTCTGCCATTTCACCGACAGAACGGATACGACGGTTACCCAGGTGGTCGATATCGTCCACCTCGTCATTGCCGTTACGGATGTCGATCAGGCGCTTCATGACTTCGACGATGTCGTCTTTGGTCAGCACGCCAACGCCGGTCTCGTCTTCACGACCCAGACGGCGGTTGAACTTCATCCGACCCACGGTAGACAGGTCGTAACGCTCGGAAGAGAAGAACAGGTTCTCAAACAGCTGCTCGGCCGCTTCGCGGGTGGGCGGCTCGCCCGGACGCATCATGCGGTAGATCTCGACCAGCGCTTCCAGACGACTGGAGCTGGAGTCGATACGCAGGGTCTCGGACATGTAGGCACCGTGGTCCAGTTCGTTGGTGAACAGAACCTCGAAGTGCTTGAAGCCGGCTTGGGACAGATTGGCAACCGCTTCCAGGCTCAGGGCCTGGTTGGCAGTCACGACCATTTCACCAGTTTGCGGGTGCGCGTAGTTCTTGGCTGCAACTTTGCCAACAACGTACTCTACCGGCACCTCGATCTGGGTGATGGCGTCTTTTTCCAACTGACGGATATGACGGGCAGTGACACGACGACCGGTCTCAACCACCACGGCGCCATTGGCAATGATGTCGAAGGTCGCAGTCTCACCACGCAGGCGCTCGGGCACCAGATCCATCATCAACTTGCCATCTTTGACCTCGAAACCAATGGTCTCAAAGAAGGTGGCCAGGATTTCTTCGGAACTGAAGTCCAGGGCGCGCAGAATAATGGAGGCCGGCAGTTTACGACGACGGTCGATACGGACAAACAGGTTGTCTTTCGCATCGAACTCGAAGTCCAGCCAGGAGCCACGGTAGGGGATAACGCGGGCGTTATACAGTACCTTACCGGATGAATGTGTTTTGCCTTTATCGTGGTCGAAGAAGACGCCCGGGCTGCGGTGCAGCTGGGAGACGATAACCCGTTCGGTACCATTGATGACAAAGGTGCCGTTTTCGGTCATGAGCGGAATTTCGCCCATGTACACTTCTTGTTCCTTGATATCTTTGACGGTGCCGGCAGCTGCTTCACGGTCGTACAGAACCATACGAAGCTTGACACGCAGCGGCGCGGAGTAGGTCACTCCACGGATCTGGCATTCTTTTACGTCAAATACCGGCTCACCCAGGCGATAGCTGACATACTGAAGCTCAGCACTACCGGAGTAACTGGTGATCGGGAAAACGCTACGGAAAGCGGCCTCTAGGCCATATTCACCTTCCGGGTCAGCCTCGATGAACTGCTTGAAGGAGTCCAGCTGAATGGACAACAGATAAGGCGTGTCCAGTACCTGGTCTCGCTTACCGAAGTCCTTACGAATGCGTTTTTTTTCGGTATAAGAGTAAACCATAGGGTTCCTCAGCTCGCTGATAAGTGACCCACTCTGTCCCGCGGGACAGCTCTGTCTCAACACCGTTTTGTGTTGGCCCGGACGATGAGGCGGTCCGGATTGCTGGTGCACCGAGAGTCGTAAACGGTGTGAAATGCTCTCAGTCTACAGCGCAAAAAGGCTGGTGAACAAACATTCACCAGCCCTAGCCTGTTTTATCAGGCTAATCTACATAAATGCAGATTATTTGATCTCAACAGAAGCACCGGCAGCTTCCAGCTCTTTCTTCAGAGCTTCAGCTTCGTCTTTGGAGACGGCTTCTTTCAGGTTGGTCGGAGCGGCTTCTACCAGGTCCTTGGCTTCTTTCAGGCCCAGGCCGGTGGCAGCACGAACGGCCTTGATGACGGCAACTTTGTTGGCGCCAGCAGCAGTCAGAACTACGTCGAACTCGGTCTTCTCTTCTACTGCTTCAGCGGCCGGACCGGCAGCTACAGCAACAGCGGCAGAAACACCGAACTTCTCTTCCATTGCTTCGATCAGCTCAACAACTTCCATTACGGACATGGAAGCAACGGCTTCGATGATTTGGTCTTTAGTGATAGACATGACAAAAATTCCTGATGTTGAATAAACTCAAACAGCCTAAATAGGCGAGAATCAAGCAGCAGCTTGTTTCTGGTCGCGAACAGCAGCGATAGTACGAACCAGCTTGCCAGCAGAGGCTTCCTTCATGGTAGCCATCAACTTCGCAATTGCTTCGTCGTAGGTCGGCAGCGTGGCCAGACGATCAATTTGTGCTGCGGCGATAAACTCACCGTTAAAAGCGCCAGCCTTGATTTCGAACTTTTGGTTCGCTTTGGCAAACTCTTTGAACAGACGAGCGGCAGCGCCCGGGTGTTCGTTAGAGAAAGCAATCAAGGTAGGACCAGTCAATACGTCGTTCAGGCAACCGAATTCGGTGCCCTCTACCGCGCGACGCAGCAGGGTGTTACGCACAACGCGCATGTACACACCGGCTTCACGAGCGGATTTACGCAGGACGGTCATCTTGTCAACAGTCACACCGCGAGAATCGGCTACAACTGCAGACAGAGCGCCTTTGGCAGCTTCGTTGACTTCAGCAACAATTGCCTTTTTGTCTTCGAGTCCCAATGCCATTGGCTTAACTCCTGGATTGAATCTGAGTCTCATGACTCAGTACTGACACATCCCCCCTACCTTCACAACAGAGGGGAACGATGCGGTAGCAGGATTCCAGAAGAGAAAGAAAACTTTCTCGCTGGGTTTCCGGCACCGTCTACGCAGGAAGGATTAAGGCCTTGCGACCACCTGCGGTCTTGGACGGAGGTCGAAACCCCCAACCAATCAAGGCGCAAAATTATAGATTAAATTTTGCGCCTTGTAAAATCCATCAATTAGCCCTGAGCTTCCAGAGAAGCTTGGTCTACGGCAACACCGGCACCCATGGTGGTGGAGATGCTGACTTTCTTGATGAAGATGCCTTTGGCGGAAGAGGGTTTGCCCTTTTTCAGAGCAACCAGCAGAGCTTCCAAGTTTTCTTTCAGCTGAACTTCGTTGAAAGAAACCTTACCCAGAGTGGTATGGATGATACCATTCTTGTCATTGCGGTAACGAACCTGACCGGCTTTAGCATTCTTCACAGCTTCAGCAACGTTCGGGGTTACGGTACCCACTTTCGGGTTAGGCATCAGGCCGCGCGGGCCCAGGATTTGGCCCAGTTGACCAACAACGCGCATGGCATCCGGGGATGCGATCACGACGTCGAAGTTCATCTCGCCTTTCTTGACCAGCTCGGCCAGGTCATCCATACCAACCAGTTCAGCACCGGCAGCCTTGGCGGCTTCGGCGTTGGCACCCTGGGTGAATACGGCGACACGGATGTCACGACCGGTACCGTGCGGCAGTACAGTAGCACCACGTACGTTCTGGTCGGATTTACGAGCATCGATACCCAGGTTAACGGCAACGTCAACGCTTTCAACGAACTTGGCGGTAGCCAGTTCTTTCAGCAGGGCAATGGCTTCGTTGATGGAGTACTCTTTGGTACCGTCAACTTTTTCGCGAATAACGCGCATACGCTTGGAAAGTTTTGCCATTGTCTTAATCCTCCACTACCAGGCCCATGGAACGAGCGGAGCCTGCGATGCAACGTACTTTTGCATCCAGATCGGCACCAGTCATGTCCGGCTCTTTGGTCTTGGCGATTTCTTGCAGCTGAGCAACAGTCACCTTACCAACCTTGTCTTTGTTCGGCTTGGCGGAACCAGACTGGATACCAGCGGCTTTCTTCAGCAGGAAGGAAGCAGGCGGAGTCTTGGTTTCGAAGGTGAAGGAACGGTCGCTGTAAACGGTGATCACGACCGGAGTCGGTGAGCCTTTTTCCAGCTTTTCTGTACGAGCGTTGAACGCCTTACAGAATTCCATGATGTTCACACCGTGCTGACCCAGAGCAGGACCAACGGGAGGGCTGGGGTTAGCACTGCCAGCCTTAACTTGCAGCTTGATATAAGCTGTGACTTTCTTAGCCATTACGAAAATACCTCAAAAATGGGTTCTAGCGCCTCGGAGACATGCTCCTGCAAACGGCTCCCCAACAAATAAAGGGGCAGCGAATTATAGAGATAATCGCTGCCCCTGACAACCGTTAAACGTACAGAGTTTAATCAGCCCTTTTCGACCTGACCAAAATCCAGTTCTACCGGCGTTGAGCGACCGAAGATCAATACGGAGACCTTCACGCGGCTCTTCTCGTAGTCCACCTCTTCAACGGTGCCGTTGAAGTCAGCGAACGGACCATCGGCAACCCGCACCATTTCACCCGGTTCAAACAGGGTTTTCGGACGCGGCTTGTCGTGGGCATCTTGCAGACGATTGAGGATGGCATCCGCTTCCTTATCGGAGATAGGAGCAGGACGATCGGAGGTGCCGCCGATGAAGCCCATCACACGCGGCACATTGCGTACCAGGTGCCATGTGGTCTCGTCCATCATCATCTGGACCAGGACATAACCCGGGAAAAATTTGCGCTCACTCTTGCGCTTCTGGCCGGCACGCATCTCGACCACTTCTTCGGTCGGGACCAGCACTTCGCCAAACAGCTCTTCCATGCCATGCATCTTGATATGTTCACGCAGGGATTTGGCAACCCGGCCTTCATAGCCGGAAAATGCCTGCACGACATACCATCTCATACGTTGTTCACGTTGTTCAGTCATGGCTTTTCCTTACACACCGGTAATCAGGTTGACCAACCAGACCAAGGCACCGTCCAGAATGAACAGCAAGAGCCCCATCACGGCGGTCACCGCCAGCACAATCAGGGTTGTCTGAATGGCTTCCTGGCGGGTCGGCCATACGACCTTGCGGACTTCCAGGCGCGACTCACGAGCAAAAGCCAGTGTTGCCTTACCTTTGGTGGTTTGCAGGGCCACTGCACCTGCAGCAGCGATGACAACGACCACACCCAGGGCGCGGACGGCGGCGACAACGTCAGTGAGCAGGTAATTACCTACCACAGCGGCCGCCAGGATGATGAAAACCAGGCCCCAAAGAAGGGTATCCTTGCTTCCGCCCTGTCCCTCAGAACTAACACTCATACAACCCACCTGTATCTGACGTAACCAAAGACACAAAAGCCCCGTACGAGACGAGGTATATGGCAGGGGCGGCAGGACTCGAACCCGCAACCATCGGTTTTGGAGACCGCTGTTCTACCAATTCGAACTACGCCCCTGCATAAGAAAGCCCCTATTATAGGGGCTTTGCTTTATTTATGTAAGCCAAGATTAAGCGATAACTTTGGCTACAACACCAGCACCTACGGTACGGCCACCTTCACGGATAGCGAAACGCAGGCCGTCGTCCATCGCGATCGGAGCGATCAGGGTAACAACCATTTTGATGTTGTCGCCTGGCATTACCATCTCTACGCCTTCCGGCAGTTCGATGGTACCGGTCACGTCGGTAGTACGGAAGTAGAACTGCGGACGGTAGCCCTTGAAGAACGGAGTATGACGACCACCTTCTTCTTTGGACAGCACGTACACTTCAGATTCGAACTTGGTGTGCGGCTTGATGGAGCCCGGCTTGGCCAGTACTTGACCACGCTCAACTTCTTCACGCTTCACGCCACGCAGCAGGGCGCCAACGTTCTCACCAGCACGACCTTCGTCCAGCAGTTTGCGGAACATTTCAACACCGGTACAGGTGGTAGAAACGGTGTCTTTGATACCGACGATTTCTACAGTCTCACCAACCTTGACGATACCGCGCTCTACACGACCAGTAACAACGGTACCACGGCCAGCGATGGAGAAGACGTCTTCGATAGGCATCAGGAACGGCAGGTCAATGGCGCGCTCCGGCTCCGGGATGTAGGTATCCAGGTGGTGAGCCAGCTCGATGATCTTCTCTTCCCATGCAGCGTCGCCTTCCAGCGCTTTCAGCGCGGAACCACGAACTACCGGCAGGTCATCACCCGGGAAGTCGTACTCGGTCAGCAGTTCACGAACTTCCATCTCGACCAGTTCGAGCAGCTCTTCGTCGTCTACCATGTCGCACTTGTTCATGAACACGATCATGTACGGGATGCCAACCTGGCGACCCAGCAGGATGTGCTCACGAGTTTGCGGCATCGGGCCGTCAGTCGCAGCTACTACCAGGATCGCGCCGTCCATCTGGGCAGCACCGGTGATCATGTTCTTAACGTAGTCGGCGTGACCCGGGCAATCTACGTGGGCGTAGTGACGGATAGCGGTGTCGTATTCTACGTGGGAGGTGTTGATGGTGATACCACGCTCACGCTCTTCCGGTGCCTTGTCGATCTGGTCGAAGGCGAAAGCTTTACCACCGAAGTGCTTGGCCAGCACGTTGGTGATGGCGGCGGTCAGGGTGGTTTTACCGTGGTCAACGTGGCCGATGGTACCCACGTTAACGTGCGGTTTATTACGCTCAAATTTTTCTTTAGACATGATCGTCCCTCTAAACTAACGCTGAGTACGCGGTGGCAAGCTAACCACAGAACAGTTTATATGATGGATTTGAATCAGGGGGACAGAGAGGATGGTGCTGGCAGGCAGGTTCGATTGCCGAACTCACCCTAGGGTGTGGCTTTCAGAATTACCTGAGCCATATCAGCATCTTGGAGCGGGCAGCGGGAATCGAACCCGCATCATCAGCTTGGAAGGCTGAGGTAATAGCCATTATACGATGCCCGCATTTCTCTAACCCAAAGAACTCAAACCGCAGAGAAATATGGTGGAGGGAGAAGGATTCGAACCTTCGAAGGCAGAGCCGTCAGATTTACAGTCTGATCCCTTTGGCCGCTCGGGAACCCCTCCGATTGCATGAATGCCACAACGGTAATTCTGCTTGCACCCGTTGTTTTTGTCGCTTTTGCTGGGCAAATAGACGACAGACATCCAAGCGTCGCGCATTTTATGGTAAGGATTTTGGGGATGCAACCACTGTGCCCTGCAAAATGTGCATTATTGCCGGGATCTATGCAAAAAAACGCTCCTCCTCAGTCCCAACCGGACGCGTCCCTTGTCGCTCCCGATCCCTTGGTGTATGGTCGCCCTGCCCAAGAAACAGTGATGACACCATGACGACAGAGCATAACCCCTATTTGCAATTCACCCGCGAACAATGGGCGTTATTGCGCGATGCGGTCCCCCTGACCCTGACCGAGAGGGACCTGCACACCCTGCGTGGCATCAACGAGAAGGTGTCATTGCGCGAGGTGGAAGAGATCTATCTGCCCCTTTCCCGCCTGCTCAATCTCTACGTCAAGGCCAAGCAGCGCCGCAGTCGGGTGCTGGAGCAGTTTCTCGGCCAGTCCCGCGGCAAGGGCACCTACATCATCAGCATCGCCGGCAGCGTGGCGGGGGGAAAGAGCACCACGGCCCGCATCCTGCAAGCATTGCTGGAACGCTGGCCCGAGCACCCGCGGGTAGAGCTGGTCACCACGGATGGCTTCCTTTATCCCAACAAGGAGCTGGAAGAGCGCGGGCTGATGCGCCGCAAGGGTTTTCCGGAATCCTACGACATCCGCCATCTGGTGGAGTTTGTCGCCAACATACGTGCGGGTCACGAGAAGGTCGAAGCGCCGGTTTACTCCCACCTTATCTACGACATCCTGCCCGATGAGAAGAAGGTGGTGGAGCAGCCGGACATCCTGATCCTGGAGGGGCTCAACGTGCTGCAGAGCGGCATGGATTACCCCCAGGAGCCCCACAGGGTCTTCGTGTCAGATTTTGTCGACTTCTCCATCTATGTGGACGCCGACGCCGAGCTGCTGCGCGCCTGGTACATAGATCGCTTCCTCAAGTTCCGCAGCGGGGCTTTCTCGGATCCGGACTCCTACTTCCACCACTATGCCAAACTGGCGGAAAGCGAGGCGACCGAGATTGCCAGCAACATATGGCAAGACATCAACTATCTGAATCTGCAAGAGAACATCTTGCCGACCCGGGAGCGGGCCAACCTGATCCTGACCAAGGGACAAGAGCACGCCATCGAGCAGATCAAGCTGCGCAAGTGACCGCAGCGGGTCGCCGGATAACGAAGAGGGGGCCCGCGGGCCCCCTCTTCTATTGGGTTCTCATGAGCCAGTCTCGCTCAGTCGCCCCGGCGCAGGGAGATCTCTCCCCCCAGATAGAGTTTGACTCCCTCGTCCGTTTCCAGCCGCAAGGCACCGCGATCGTCGATACCCCGGGCTATGCCGCGGATCACCTGCTCCCCCATCAACAACTTCACCGGTTGGCCGGCAAAGTAGTCGAGCCGGTTCCAGCTCTCGACGAAGCTCGCCAGACCGCTCTGCTCGAAGGTCTGCATGGCCGCTTGCAGATGGAGGAGTACGCAGGCCGCCAGCTGGTTGCGATCCACCAGTTCGGGCTGAACCTGACGCAGCTCTGACCAGGCCTGATCGATCTTCTCCCCCTGCTGGCTCGGCATCGCCAGATTGAGGCCGATGCCGATCACCAGATGGCAGCTGGCGCCGGCGCTGCCGCTCATCTCCACCAGTATGCCCGCCAGCTTGCGGCCCTGGTAATAGAGATCGTTCGGCCACTTGAGCTCCACCCCGGGGTAGCCGAAGGATTCCAGCGCCTCCACCACGGCCACCCCCACCGCCAGACTCAGCCCCATGGCGGCCGCCATGCCCTGCTCGAGCCGCCAGTACATGCTGAGGATCAGCTGGCAACCGAACGGCGAGACCCAGGGCTTGCCACGACGCCCCCGACCGGCGGTCTGGCACTCGGCCAGGCAACTCTCGCCGGCGCTCAGCTGGTTGACCCGCTCAAACAGATACTGGTTGGTGGAGTCGATCACCGAGAAGCAGTGTACCGGCGCCATGGGGGCCAGGGCCTGCAGTTGCGCCTGATCATAGAGTGCCATGGGAACCGCCAGGCGGTACCCCTTGCCGGTCAGGCTGAACAGATCCAGCCCTAGCTCCTTGAGGGCGGCCATGTGTTTGCTCACCGCAGCACGGCTGATGCCAAGCTGCTCCCCCAGCTGTTCGCCGGAGTGAAACTGGCCATCGCTGAGCAGGGTGATCAGGGTCTGTCTGACGGGAGTGAGGGTCATGCCAGCACCTCGTCCAGCCAGGTTTCGCCGGTGAGCCCCATGAAGCGCACCTCGTGCTCCAGCACGACACCGAACTTGTGCTCCACGCTGTCACGCACATGGGCGGCCAGGGCGATGAGCTCCATGGCGCTGGCGCCCCCGAGGTTGACCAGCACCAGCGCCTGCTCCTGATGGACGGCGGCACGGCCGATGGCAAAGCCCTTGAGCCCGCACTGATCGATGAGCCAGCCCGCCGCCAGCTTGGCCTGCCCTTCCCCGGCCGGGTAGCAGGGCATCTGCGGATATTGCCCCTTGAGTGCATCCGCCACCGAGGTCGGCACCACGGGGTTCTTGAAGAAGCTGCCCGCGTTGCCGAGCACGGCAGGGTCCGGCAACTTGGCCATGCGGGTGGCACAGACGGTGTCGAAGATGGCCTGCGCACCGGGATGTTCGCCGAGGGCAGCCAGGGGACCATAACCGATCACGGGTTGCCAGGCCTTGGGCAGGCGCAACCCGACGGCGGTGATGAAGTGGGTGTCCTGATAATCGTGCTTGAAGATGCTGTCACGATAGCCGAACTGACAGTCGGCCGCGGCGATGCGCTCCACCTCGCCACTCTGCCAGTTGAATGCCTCCACATAGGCACAGAACCGGGCCAGTTCGACCCCGTAAGCGCCTATGTTCTGCACCGGGGCCGCACCGACTGTGCCCGGGATCAGCGCCAGGTTCTCCAGCCCATGCCAGCCCTGTTGCAGGGCATGGCACACTAGCTGATGCCACTCCTCCCCCGCCGCCACGTGCAGCAACCAGTGGCTGTCGTCATCCTGCAGCGCTATGCCTTTCATCCGATTGAGCACGACCAGACCGGCAAAATCATTGCAGAACAAGATGTTGCTCCCACCACCCAGCACCAGGCGCGGCAAGGCGCTCAGCTCCGAATTGGCCCGCAACTGGCAAAGATCATCCAACTGGGCCACTTCGGCCAGCCAGAGGCAATGTGCTTCCAAACCCAGGGTATTGAGGGCCGCCAAGGGGGCATGGGGAGTGAGTTTCATCTGCGTGTTCCGACAAGGGCAAGGGCGCAGTTTACCCCAGATCCCCCGGGACGAAAAACCCGGGTACTGTTCGGACTCAAACCGCTGGAGTAAAGTAAGCCCTTCAGCCCGTTGAGGAAGCATGAATGAACAATCAATTCGCCGTCATCGGCCTCGGCCTGTTCGGCAGCGCACTGTGTGAAGAGCTGCAGTTGCAGAATGCCGAGGTGCTGGCCATCGATATCGACGAGAGCAAGACCCGCCAGATAGCAACCCTGTGCAATCACGTCATCGTGGCCGATGCCACCGATGAGGCCACGGTCGCCGAGCTGGGACTGGCCAATTTCGACATCGTCTTCGTCGCCATCGGCGACAGCCTGGAGACCAGCATACTCACCACCCTGGTGCTGAAGGAAGCCGGGGTGAAGAAGGTATGGGTCAAGGCGCGTGACAAGTTCCACGCCAAGATCCTGCAGAAGGTGGGCGCCGACAAGGTGATCAACCCGGAGTGGGACATGGGTCGCCGGGTCGCCCAGAGCATGCTGGACAACCGGCTGTTCGACTATCTGGAGCTGGGACACGACATGGTGCTGACCGAATTCGTGATCGGTCTGCAACAGAACGGCCGTACCCTGGCCGATCTGCACCTGCTGCAACAGAGCGACTTCCAGTTGCTGGCCATCAAGCGCGGTGAGGTGCTGCACAACGTGCTGACCGGCAAGATGGAGCTGCAGCTCGGTGACATCCTGATCCTGGCCGGCAACAAGCACGCCATCGATCACTGGCTCGACACCCTATGATCAACTGGCGCAGCAACTACGCCTTCGCCCTGTACAGGGATACCGAGTCCCGCTGGAGTGAAGCCAGGCTGATCCTGGGCAGCTTTCTCATCATCTTGTTGGTCGGTACCCTGTTTCTGGTGCAGCCCTCGAGCCACAACGGCGAGGTCACCTTCATCAATGCCCTGTTCACCGCAACCTCGGCCATCAGTGTGACCGGGCTAGGGGTGGTGGATACAGGCACCGCCTTTACCCTGCAAGGGCAGATCATACTGCTGATGCTGATGGAGATAGGGGGCCTGGGCCAGATGACCATGACCCTGTTGCTCATCGCCATGTTCAGCAAGCGGGTCGGCCTGCGCCAGCAGGTACTGGCGAAAGAGGCACTGGGCCAGGAGGGATCGGTCAACATCATCCAGCTGGTGAAGCGCATAGTGCTGTTCGCCCTGATTGCCCAGCTGATCGGCACCGCCATCATGGCTATTCGCTGGGTGCCCGAGATGGGCTGGGGCCATGGCCTCTACGTCAGCTTCTTCCATGCGGTCTCTGCCTTCAACAACGCCGGATTCTCGCTGTTTGCCAACAACCTCATCGACTACAGAGACGACCCCATCATCAGCCTGACCATACCGGCCCTGCTCATCCTCGGCGGCCTGGGTTTTACCGTCATCGTCGATCTGGTGCGCAACCGTCGCTGGCGCAAGCTCAAGCTGCACAGCAAGCTGATGTTGCTGATGACCCCAGGGCTGCTGCTGCTGGGCACCCTGATGTTCTGGCTGCTGGAGCACAACAATCCCGCCACCTTCGGCAACGCCGGGCCCGGCGGCCAGCTGCTGGCGGCCTTCTTCCAGTCGGCCACGGCGCGCACGGCAGGCTTCAACACTGTGGACATAGGCCAGATGGTGCCCGCCTCCCTGCTGTTCATGATGATGTTGATGTTCATCGGTGCTGGTGCCACCTCGACGGGGGGCGGTATCAAGGTCACCACCTTCGCCGTGGTGTTGCTGGCCACCCGGGCCTTCCTCACCAAGCGTCCCCATGTCACCGCCTTCGGCCGCACCCTGTCACCCCAGATAGTGACCCGATCCCTGGCCATCATCATCGTCAGCACCATGGTGTTGATGCTGGCCATGTTCCTGTTGATGCTCACGGAGTCGCTGCCCTTCGACAAGATCATGTTCGAGACCGTCTCGGCCTTTGCCACCGTCGGCCTCTCCACCGGCATCACCGCCTCCCTGAGCGAGCCGGGCAAGCTCATCCTGGTGCTGGTGATGATCTGCGGCCGTCTCGGGCCGCTGACCCTAGCGCTGATGCTGGCCAGACCGAGCGAGACCCGGATCCGCTACCCGGAAGAGGGCGTCTATACCGGCTGATCGGCCGCCAGAACCAGATCGAGAGAGGGGCCCGGGCCCCTCTCTCTTTATCGCCTCAACTACCTGTCATGACCCCGGGCCACTCAGGCTGCCTTGCCTCTGGCCGGGCGCTTGCCCGCCCCCTTGCGGGGCGCCGCACCGGTGCCACTGGTCGACGAACTCTTGCGGCTGAAGCGCCGCTTGCTGGCCCCCGGCGCCTCCTTGGGCAGGGCGCTGAAGCTGGCTCCCGAATCCTGCCTGGCCCCCTCAATCAGGCCGTTGAGCTGATCGGTGAGCGGCCCCATAAATTGCTGGTAGCTGGCGTGACGCTCGGCGATCCGGCCGAGGTGCTGCTCCCACAGCGCCGTCATGTCCGGCGTGGTGGCAGTGGCAGGCAATGCCTGGATCAGGGCCCGTCCGGTCGGGGTCGCCTTGATGCTCTTGCCCTGCCGCACCAGGAAGCGGCGCTTGAACAGCAGATCTATGATGCCGGCCCGGGTCGCCTCCGTGCCGAGGCCATCTGTCTCGCGCAGGATCTTGCGGATCTCGGGATCCTGCACATGGCGGGCTATGCCCGTCATGGCGGCCAGCAGGGTGGCGTCGGTGAATGCCTTGGGAGCCTGGGTCATCTTCTCCAGCAGCTCGCCCCGCTCGCAGCGCAGCTCCTCGCCCTGACGCAGGGCCGGCAGGGTGCCCGCCTCCTCCTCATCGTCCTCTTCGACCCCGAGCAGCGCCTTCCAGCCCGCCTTGAGGATGCGCCGCGCCTTGGCCTGGAACAGGCCACCGGCGATGCGCAGCAACACCCGGCTGTCGTTGTATTCGAACGGCGGATAGAACTGCAGCAGGTACTGGCGGGCGACCAGGCCATAGAGCTTGCCCTCGTCGGCGGAGAGGCTGGCCAGGTTGCCATGCTTCTCGGTGGGGATGATGGCGTGGTGGGCATCCACCTTGCCGTCATTCCACGCCTTGCTGCGCAGCTTGCCATCTGCCTCGCTCACTGCCTTGGCCAGGGCCGGGGCCGTGGCGGCTATGGCATCCCGCACCTGGGGTGCCCGATTGAAGTGATCGCTCGGCAGATAGCGGCTGTCTGATCTGGGGTAGGTGATGAGCTTGTGGCGCTCGTAGAGGCTCTGGCAGACATCCAGCACCCGCTTGGCATCCATGCCAAACCGCTTGGCAGCATCGATCTGCAGGCTGGAGAGGTTGTAAGGCAGTGGCGCCGCCTGCTTGCGGGCTTGCTCTTCCACCTCCTCCACCCGGGCTGGCTGGCCCTGGATGCGCTCCACCACCTTGGCGGCCAGCGCCCGGTTGAGCACCCGCCCCTCCTCGTCCTGCCAGGGTGCGCAGGCCTCGGAGGGCAGCCACTTGGCACTGAACCCTTCGTTGCGCTCCGTCACCACATGGGCCAGCACCTCGTAGAAGGGTTTGGGCACGAAGGCATCTATCTCGAGATCCCGCCGCACCACCAACCCCAGCAGCGGCGTCTGCACCCGGCCGACCGAGAGCAGCTCGCTGCAGCCGGCCTTGCGCCCGAGCAGGGTATAGGCACGGGTCATGTTGATGCCGTAGAGCCAGTCCGCGCGGCTGCGCGCCAGCGCCGAGACCGCCAGCGGCACGAACTCCTTGTTGTCCCGCAGCTTGTCGAGGGCACGGCGCACCGCGGGGGGATTGAGATCGCTGATGAGGCAACGCTGCACCGGCTTGAGTTTGGGGTAGCCGAGGAAGTCGATCACCTCGTCCACCAGCAGTTGCCCTTCCCTGTCCGGGTCACCGGCATTGACCACGCAGTCGGCCTGCTTGATGAGCCGCTTGATCACGGCAAGCTGGCTCCTGGTCTTGGGTTTGGCCACCAGCTGCCACTGGCTCGGCACTATGGGGAGCTGCTCCATGCGCCACTGTTTGTAGGCAGCATCATAGGCATCGGGCTCAGCCTGCTCCAGCAGGTGGCCGATACACCAGGTCACCACGTCTCCCTGCGCCGTCTCGATGAAGCCCTCCCCCTTCTTGTGGGGCTTGGGCAGAACATCGGCGATGGCGCGGCCAAGGCTGGGCTTTTCGGCAATAAAGAGTCGCATGACTGACAAACCTGATCACTGTATATGCAAACAGTATATATCGAGCCTTTCGTAAAGCCCAACACCGGCCCATTCCGAGCCAGAAAGTCGCACTGGAGAGCAAAACGTCGCGACAGTGCCGTTTCCAGCATCATTCGTACGGATATGATGACCAAAAGAGAGCCAAATAAGGCTAAACTAACAAAGTTAACCATCTGGGTTTGATTTTAATTCAAACAAAAACGCCTTTATCAAATTTAAAACCAAGAAAAACCAATTTAAAGAATAAAAAGCATAACCGAGGTCAATCCCTCACCCGTCAAGACTACTACTATATTGGTAATACCCGATTCGAAGGACACTGCCGCCATGCTTGGAAAAATGTTGAGAAAGACCTGGTTCTGGCTCCTGTTGCTCGGAGCCCTGCTGGGCGTCGCGGCACTGGGAGTGACAGTCACAGTGCTGCACAAGACCAGCTCCACCGAATTCTGCGTCTCCTGCCACTCCATGCAGACACCGCTCGCCGAGTATCAGGGCAGCGTCCACTTCCAGAACGTGAAGGGGATCCGTGCCGAGTGCGCCGACTGCCACATTCCCAATGAGCCCGCCTCCTACCTCTGGACCAAGATCCGCGCCGTGAAGGACATCTATCACGAGGCGATCGGCACCCTCGACACTCCTGAGAAATACGAAGCCCACAAGCTGCGCATGGCCCAGACGGTCTGGGATCAGCTCAAGGCCAATGACTCCGCCACCTGCCGCAGCTGCCACAGCTACGCCGCCATGGACATTCTGGCCCAGCGCCCGAACGCCCGCGCCGAGCACCCGGTCGCCATCAAGGAGGGCCAAACCTGCATCGACTGCCACCGCGGCGTCGCCCACATCATGCCTGACATGAGCGGTCTGGCAGCCGCCGGCGCCAGTGAACTGGCTGCCGCCGCGGCCCAGACTCCGGCCAGCGTCACCACCCGTTACGCCATCGCCACCACGCCCCTGTACCTCGATGCCAAGGCCACCACGGACGAGGGCACCCTGATGCCGTCGACCCAGGTGGAAGTGCTGGCCAACGACAACGGCCGCGCCCAGGTGCAGATCGAGGGCTGGCAGCAGGACGGGGTGAGCGAGGTCTTCTACGCAGCCCCCGGCAAACGCATCCTGAGCGTGCTGGTCGGCGATGCCGCCAAGCAGGCGCTGGTCACCGGCAAGAGCGAGACCGACAGCGCCACCAACCTCACCTGGCATCAGGTCAAGCTGACCGCCTGGGTGGACGAGGCCCAGCTCATCGGCGATCAGGGCAAGCTGTGGCAATACGCCTCCACCCTGATGTCCAACAACTGTACCGGCTGCCACGGTCTCACCGCGCTGGATCACTTCAATGCCAACCAGTGGATAGGCGTCATCAAGGGCATGGAATCCCGCACCTCCCTCACCCCGGAGCAGGCTCGCATGCTGACCCAATACGTGCAGAAACACGCCAGTGACATGAGCGCGGCACACTAAGGCTGGAACAGAGGAATTCGATATGACTTTTTTCAATGATCAACAGACCAATCTGTCCCGCCGCAGCCTGCTCAAGGGCCTGGGGGCCTGTGCCGCCCTGCCCCTGCTCGGTGCCCTGTTCCCGAAACACGCCCTGGCCCAGGCCATCAGCACGGCGCTGGAGCAGTTCCCCACCCTGGTCCCCGCCCAGAAGGGCATACTGACCGGCGCCCACTGGGGAGCCTTCGAAGCCATAGTCGCCGATGGCCGCATGGTGCGGGTCCAGCCGGTGGCCGATGATCCGGCACCGAATGACCTCATCGACATGGCGCCGTTCCAGGTCCATGCCAAGAACCGCATCAAGTACCCCATGGTGCGCAAGAGCTGGCTGGAGCACGGCCCGGGCGCCAAGCCCGAGCTGCGCGGCGCCGACGAGTGGGTGCGGGTGAGTTGGGAGCAAGCCATCGAACTGGTGGCCGGCGAGATCCAGCGGGTCCAGCGCGACTTCGGCCCCCAGGCGATCCACGCCGGCTCCTACGGCTGGAAGAGTGTCGGCATGTTCCACAACAGCCGCACCCTGCTGCACCGCCTGATGAACCTCAGTGGCGGCTTCACCGGCTATGCCGGTGACTACTCCACAGGCGCGGCCCAGGTGATCATGTCCCATGTGATGGGCTCCATCGAGGTGTACGAGCAGCAGACCGCCTGGCCCAACGTGGTGGAGCACGCCGAACTGGTGGTGCTCTGGGGGGTCAACGCCCAGGTCACCCTCAAGAACAGCTGGAACATGCCGGATCACGAGGGCCAGGCCGGTTTCAAGGCCCTGAAGGAGAAGGGCACCCGCGTCATCAGCATAGATCCCGTCTACAACGAGACAGCCAAGCTGGCCAACGCCGAGTGGATAGCCCCGAACGCCTACACAGACGTGGCCATGATGCTGGGGGTGGCCCACACCCTTTATAGCGAGAAGAAGCACGATCAGGCCTTCCTCGATCGCTACGCCGTCGGCTTCGACAAGTTCCTCGACTACCTGCTCGGCAAGGACGACGGTCAGCCGAAGAGCGCCGAGTGGGCGAGCAGCGTCTGCGGTGTCGAGGCCAAGGTCATTCGCCAGCTGGCCCTCGACATGGCGGCCAAGCGCACCATGATCATGGCCGGCTGGGGCATGCAACGTCAGCACCACGGGGAGCAGCCGAACTGGATGCTGATCACGCTAGCGGCCATGCTGGGCCAGATCGGCCTGCCGGGGGGCGGTTACGGCTTCAGCTACCACTACTCCTCCGGTGGCAGCCCCACCGCCAAGGGTGGGATCCTGGCGGGTATCTCCGCCGGCAACGCGCCCAAGAACAGCCCGGCACCCATCCCGGTGGCCCGCATCGCCGACTGTCTCGCCAACCCCGGCAAGACCATCGACTTCAACGGCCGCAAGGTGACCTATCCGGACATCAAGCTGGTCTATGTGGCGGGCGGCAACCCCTTCCACCACCATCAGGACACCAACAACCTGCTCAAGGCCTGGCGCAAGCCGCAAACTGTGATAGTCCACGAACCCTACTGGACGGCTACCGCCAAGCACGCCGACATAGTGCTGCCGGTCACCACCAGCTACGAGCGCAACGATCTGGAGATGGGGGGCGACTACTCCCAGCGCTATGTGTTCCCCATGCACCAGTGCGTGCCCCCCCAGCACGAGTCCCGCAACGACTTCGATATCTTCAGCGCCATCGCCGCCAAGCTGGGTGTGCAGGAGCAGTACACCGAAGGTAAGGACGAGATGCTGTGGCTCAAGCAGATGTACGACGGCATGGCCGCCCAGGCCCGGGGTGCCCGGGTGGCGCTGCCGCCGTTCAGCATGTTCTGGGAGTCCAACAACTACATTCGTTTCCCGATCCCAGAGGCGAACCGCCAGTGGATCCGCCACGCCGATTTTCGCGAGAACCCGCTGCTCAATCCGCTCGGCACCCCGTCCGGCAAGATAGAGATCTTCTCCAACACGGTAGCGGGCATGGGTTATGCCGACTGCGCCGGCCACCCCAAGTGGTATGAACCCAAGGAGTGGGTGAAGAGCGAGGTGGCAGCGCGCTATCCGCTCTCCCTCAACACCTCGCACCCGACCCAGCGGCTGCACTCCCAGCTGGACAACACCCCGCTGCGGGACAAGTTCGCCATCGCCGATCGGGAGGCCATACTGATCCACCCGGACGACGCCAAGGCACGCGGCATCCAGGATGGGGACCTGGTGCGCGCCTTCAACGAGCGCGGCCAGATCCTGGTGGGGGCGCTGCTCTCGAAAGACATTCGCCCCGGCGTGGTGCGGATCTGCGAAGGGGCCTGGTTCGATCCGGCCAAACCGGGCGAGGTGGGCGCCATCTGCAAGAACGGCAACGTCAACTGCCTCACCTTCGACGAGGGCTCCTCCAGTCTGGCGCAAGGCAACTGCGGTCACATGGCCCAATTGCAGATCGAGAAGTACAGCGGGCCAGAACTCGTCAACACAGCCCATGAGGTACCGGCCCACGCCTGATGCCGGGATGAAGACAAAAACGGCGCCATAAGGCGCCGTTTTCTTTATCGCGGTTTTCGGGGTGACTCAGAAGTCTCCCTCCACCACTACTCTTGTGCACACTCCACCCGCTTTGCAGCCAGAGCGCAGACAAGGTGGATCAGAAGTCTCCCTCAACCATGTACTCTTCCGCACACTCAACCAGCTGGGGCCAGAGATCTTCCGGCACCCAGGCTTCGGGGTCATCCTCGTCCCCATCATACTGGGTCCAGAAGAAGGCGCGCAGGCCGCTCGCGAAGTCGTCACTGATCTCGGCCAGCTCCGAGAGCGGCCCCAGCCAGGCGATGCGGCGCAGGCCGGAGGCGAGATCGTTGATGGCATCCATCAGGGTGCGATCGTCCTGACTCTGCTCCACCAGCAGGGTGAAGCGCTCGCGGGCGCTCTCGGTCTGATCCTCATCCAGTTCGCCCACATCGGCCAGCAGATCGACAAAGTCCTCCAGCAAGAACTGGATCAGGGACTCCCTGTCCTCAAACCACTGGATCTGGGCACCCTTGGTACCCAGCACCGAGGCATCGAACGAATCATCGAGATGGCACAGCGCCCATGGATCGTCAGTCATTGCTACCCTTCCTACCGCTTGAAATAAGGACCCTATCTTATGCCTGGTGCGCCCCCCATGCTACCTCGGAGGACGACCCGGGCCCGAGCGGCCCATGCCGGGACGCCTCACTCATCTGTGCATTAACCGTCGACCCTGGCCACCTTGGGCAGCGAGAGCGAGGCTGCCAGCCCCCCCAGCTCGGCGCGCCCCATGATGAGGCTGCCACGATAGGCTTCGGCCAGGTCTGACACTATATTGAGGCCGAGCCCGGAACCCGGCACCTTCTCGTCGAGGCGCACCCCGCGCAGCACCGCCTTGGCTATCTGATCCTCGCTCATGCCGGGGCCGTCGTCCTCGATACGCAGGGTGATCCAGCCCCCCAGCTCGGCGCTGGAGATGCGCAACTGGCTGGCCGACCATTTGAAGGCATTTTCCAGCAAATTGCCCACCATCTCGTCGAAGTCCTGCTCCTCCACCCCGACCGCCAGGTTGGCCGGCACCTGCAGGTCCACCGTCTTGCCCGGGTAGAGACGGGAGAAGGCGCGGCAGATGTACTCCACCCTCGCCCGCACCGGGGTCGAGACCCCGAGGATCTTGGCAGCCCCGGTGACCCGCGCCTTGCCGAGGTGATAGTCGATGTGGCGCTGGATCTGGTCGAGCTGCTCGCCGATGGCGGCCTGATCCTCGGGGGGCAGTTGGGCCACCTGATTGCGCATTATGCTGAGGGGCGTCTTGAGGGCGTGAGCCAGATTGCCGGTGTGGGAGCGGGCTCGCTGCAGCAGCTCGCTGTAGTGGTGCAGCAGCCGGTTGATGTCTTCCACCAGCGGCTGGATCTCCAGCGGATAGCGCAGTCGGAACCCCTCCTGATGGCCCTGGTGGACCCGGCCCAGCTCGCGGCGCAGCAGATGAAGCGGACGCAGGCCGTAGACTATCTGGAACATGAAGCCCAGCACCAGGCCGGCGGCGGCGAAGCCGAGACCGAGGAAGAGGCTGATCCGGGTCTTCTTCAGGGTCTGGGTCAGGGCGCTGCTGTCCTTGGCCATCACCAGGGTAAACACCTTGTCAGATCCCGGCAGCAGCACAGTGCGGGTCATGATCAGCAGGGGCTCCTTGTTGGGCCCCTTGCCGACGAAGAGATCCGGATCCCCGAAGGCCGACTTCAGGCCGTGGGCGCTCAGGTGCACATCCCACAGGGAGCGGGAGCGGCTGACCACCGCATCCCCCAGCTCAAGCTGCCAGTAATAACCGGAATAGGGCTGGCGGAAACGGGGGTCCGCCATGGGCTCGGTGACCACGGGCAGACCGTCGGGCTGGATCTCCAGGCGAGAGAGCAGATCGTAGAGCTGCAACCTCAGGCCGTCGGCTTCCGCCTCCTGCCAGTAGTTGCGCATCATGGTCTGCAGGCTGAAGCCGGTGGCGAACAGGAAGAGCCCGCACCAGACCAGGGCTATGGCCACCAGCCGTCCCCGCAGGGTACGCACCAGCCTCATTCAATGACCCCCTGCCGTGCTGGCATCAGCGTCCGTCTCACTCGTTGATCCGGTAGCCGAGACCGCGCACCGTCTCGATCAGATCGGCGTGGGTCTTCTTGCGGATCCGGCCGATGAACACCTCGACGGTGTTGGAGTCGCGATCGAAATCCTGGGCGTAGATGTGGTCGATCAGCTCGCTGCGCGACACCACCTTGCCCCTGTGCTGCATCAGATACCCCAGCACCCGGAACTCGTGGGCGGTGAGCTTGATGGGGGTGCCTTCGTACCATACCTGGGACGCCGCCATGTCGAGGCGCACCCCGCCTATCTCCAGGATGGAGCTGGCATTGCCCGCCGCCCGGCGCACCAGGGCCTGCACCCGGGCCACCAGTTCGGCGACCTGGAACGGCTTGGTGAGGTAGTCATCGGCCCCGGCGTTGAGCCCTTCTATCTTCTCGTGCAACTGGCCACGGGCGGTCAGCACCAGCACAGGGGTGTCTATCCCCTTGCTGCGCCACTCCTTGAGCACGCTCAGACCATCGCGACCCGGCAGGCCGAGATCCAGAATGATGGCGTCATAGGGTTCGGTCTCGCCGAGAAAACCCGCCTCGTTGCCATCGTGGCAGAGATCGGTCACAAACCCGGACAGGCGCAGCTGTTCCGCCAGCTGGCCTGCCAGGATCTTTTCATCTTCAACTATCAGAATTCGCATAAATGGGTATCCAAAGCAGAGTTGCGCCTGTCGCGGCGGCGATTGGGGGACGAGTCATCAGGGCGGGGAGCATAGGGCGGATCACTCCTCCTCCGGGGGCGGGCGAGGCTCGAACAGGCGCTCCAGATGATGGCCCTTGAGCCACACCATCTCCAGGTTGTCGGCGCGATAGCCCACCTTGATGACGCTGTTCTCGTCGTCGATGAGCCTGAGCTCATAGAGCCAGACCCCGTCCTCCTCCCCCAGATCGACGCGCAGCACGCGCACCGGCAGGCGGGAAGCCACCTCCATCAGCTCATGAAAAGGCCGGATCCGCCCCTCGCTGACCGCCTGTTGCAGCAAGGCCTCATTCGGCTGGGCCGCCTGGACCAGCATCGGCAGCAGCAATCCAAGCAGGGGCAGCGCGCTATTCATGGGTGATTCATCTCTCAAAACCTAACATAATGCCGTTTATAGTGTGCCAGCCATGAATCCGGAATGAATATGATCCCACGCAGTATCCTGCTGATCCTCTGCCTTTTTTCCACCCTGGGCTGGGCGGCTCAGACGCGTCTCGACATGCCGGCCCTGGTCAAGCTGTTGCTGGCCCAAGGGTACCACGACATTCGGGAAGTCGAGCTGGAAGGGGACAAATTCGAGGTGGAAACCCTGGATGCCGACGATAGGCGGGTGCAGCTGCAGGTCGATGCCTACAGCGGAGAGATCACCAAAAAAGAGGCCGATTAGGCCTCTTTTGCTATGGGCGTGACGGCTGTTGCGCCGCCCTCCCGACCGGTTGCGGACGTCGGCGCCAGGGACGCAGCAGCTTCTCTCGCCGCGGCCACAGCAGAGCCATCGCCAGCAACAGGTAGATGAGGGGCTCCTGCCAGCCACTCTTCACCGACCACCAGTAGTGCACCGGCACCAGCAGGGCCACCGCATAGATCCAGTTGTGCAGCTTCTGCCAGGCTGGCCCCATGCGCCGCAGCAGGGCCGGGATCGAGGTGATGCTCAGCGCCAGCAGCAACAGCAGCGCCACCATACCCACCACTATGTAACTGCGCTTCACCAGCTCGCCGCCGATCAGACCCCAGTCAAACTGCAGATCCAGACCCAGCCAGACCATAAAGTGCAACCCGGCCCAGGCCGCGCACCAGAGCCCGAGGGGGCGGCGCAGCTTGATGAGCTGACCCTGGCGCCAGCGTTTGGCCAGCGGCGACACCAGCAGGGTGAGCAGCAGCAGGTGCAGGGCCCCCTTGCCCAGATAGTGGGTCAGCCCCTGCACCGGATCCCCCCCCAGCAACCCGGCCGGCACGGCATAGCCCAGCCAGAGCAAAAAGCCCAGCGAGGCCAGGTGTACCAGCAGGCGCAAGCCGTTGATATGGGCTGTTTTCAGTCTCGGCGTCATATCGCAATTCCCGTTATGTTTTTCCCACCCCTCATCCCCAACCCTTCTCCCACAAGGGGAGAAGGGGGCAAGACACCATTCGGGCAGAGCGTCAGTTTCAATACCATTTGCGCAGATCCATCCCCTGATAGAGGGAGGCCACCTCGTCGCCATAGCCGTTGAACATCAGGGTCGGCTGGCGCTTGGCGCCGAAAATGCCCCCCTCGCCGATGAAGCGCTCGCTCGCCTGGCTCCAGCGCGGATGATCCACTTCGGGATTGACGTTGGCATAGAAACCATATTCGTTCGGTGCCAGCAGGTTCCAGGTGGTGGGCGGCATCTCCTCCACCAGACGGATGGAGACTATGCTCTTGATGCTCTTGAAGCCGTACTTCCAGGGCACCACCAGCCGGATGGGTGCCCCGTTCTGGGCGGGCAGCGTCTTGCCGTAGAGCCCCATCGCCAGGAAGGAGAGCGAGTTCATCGCCTCGTCGAGGCGCAAGCCCTCCACATAGGGGTAATCGATGCCGCCGCCGAGGGAGCGGGAGGCCTGTCCCGGCAACTGCTCGGGATCATAGAGGGTCTCGAACGCCACGAACTTGGCGCGACTGTTGGGTTCGGCCCGGCGGATCAGATCAGCCAGCGGGATGCCGCTCCAGGGCAGCACCATGGACCATGCCTCCACGCAGCGCAGCCGGTAGATCCGCTCCTCCAGGGTGCTCTTGTTGATGAGATCCCACACATCCAGGGTGAAGGGTTTGGCCACCTCCCCCTCTACCTTGAGCGTCCAGGGCTCGGGTTTGAGGTAGTGGGCGTTGCGAGCCGGATCCCCCTTGTCGGTACCGAGCTCATAGAAGTTGTTGTGGCTGGTGGCCTTCTCCTCCGGGGTGAGGATCAGGCCCTCGGGCCTGGTGGCGGCGCTAATGTCGAGGGGCCTGGTCGAGGGCGCAGGCACAAGTTGCTCGGCGGAGAAGAGATCCAGCAGGCTGGCCTGGGTGGGAAATGCCAGGGTGGCGGCACTCAGTCCCAGCCCTTTCAGAATGAGCCGACGATCCTGATAGACGGCTTCCGGCGTGACATCCTGTTCGGTGAGGTGATGAGAGGAACGGCGCTTGATCAACATGGAAAACTCCCGGGGCGATGAGGCTGACAACCATAAGACCCGCCCCGGCCGAGTTTTATTTCACACAAATTTACATGGGCTGGTAAAGAGGCAGCGCCTTGGCCATGGTGCCGACCAGGAACAGCAGAATGAATACCAGCAGGGGAACTATCACGTTTGGCACCATCAGACTCACTCCATGAGCAGGACAGGGCCTCTAACTATGGTCGAAGGCCAAGAACGCCTCCAATGAATTTTTTTCGCGAGCGCAAGCGTATTCCCGAGTTGAAAAGAGTGACGGAGATCACACACAATCCGGCCCCTGCTTGCCGCCTCCTCGCCGAAGGGTAGGCTGCCTCCTTTTCCGGATTCAACCACTGAGAGTCATGTCATGAGCCCATTGATCGCCATCGCCATCACGACCGGGATCCTCTCCGCCGTCTGGGGCGGACTGGCCGCCGCCCTCGGCCTCATCTCCTGGGTCGGCTTCCTCGGTTGTACCAGCTATTTCGCCTCGAGCGGCGGTTACAGGGCGCTGCTGCAGACCCTGCTGTGCAATGCCACCGGCATGCTGTGGGCACTGCTGCTGATCCACGGCGAAGGCTGGTGGGGGGCTGGCATGGCGGGCTATCTGATGACGGGTGTGGTGGCGACCCTGATGTGCGTGCAGGCCAAGCAGCAGTGGCTGGGCTACATTCCCGGCACCTTCGCCGGTTGCTGCGCCACCTTCGGGGCGGCGGGGGAGTGGCGGCTTATCCTGCCATCCTTGGTGATAGGCGCGCTCTTTGGCTACCTGATGAAGGCGAGCGGCCTCTGGCTCTCCGACAAAACCCGGAAGGCCCAGGCCGCGAACAGCGCGGTCGATCCGGCCTGAACAAGGGGAACGGCCCGTCGCTGACCGCCCACACCTGCCCCGCTTATCCCTTCGATTTGAAGTTTGCTGCCTCGATACCGTGCCGATTCAATAACTTGTAGAAATCGGTACGGTTTCTTCCCGCCATGTTGGCCGCCAGGGTCACATTCCCTTCCGTGGTGCGCAGCAGGCGGATCAGATACTCCTTCTCGAACTCGGCGCGGGCCTCGTTGAACGAGGGAATACCGCCGACACCACCGCTCAGGGCCGACTCCACCATGGCGGCGCCTATCACAGGGCTGCAGCAGAGGCTGGCGAGCTGTTCCACCACTCCGTAGAGCTGACGGACGTTGCCGGGCCAGGCCGCCGCCGCCAGCAGGGCCAGCGCCTCCGGCGAGAAGCCGAGGGCGGCGCAGTTGTCGTGGCGACTGCGATAGTCGTCCAGCGCCTGGCGCGCCAGCAGGGGGATGTCCTCGCTGCGGGCGCTGAGGGGCGGCAAGGTGATGTTGGCCACGTTGAGGCGGTAGAAGAGATCCTCCCGAAAACGCCCCTCCTCCATGGCGGTCACCAGATCCTGATGGCTGGAGCTGATGACCCGCACCTCGGGGGTGCCCTGACCATATTCCGCCAGCACCTGCAGCAACTTGGCCTGCAACGACTCCGACAGATTCCCTATCTCGTCGAGGAAGAGGGTCGCCCCCTTGGCCTGCTCGAACAGGCCGGACTGTCCATCCTCGCCAAACAGCTGCAAGTCCAGCACCGGCCAGGGCAGCGCGGCACAATTGATGGTGTGCAGCGGCTGGTCACGGCGACGGCTTGCCTGATGCAGCGCCTGGGTCATCACCCCCTTGCCGGAGCCCGAAGGCCCCAGGATCAGCACGGGCACCTCCATGGCGGCCACGCTGCTCGCCTGGATCAGCAACTGCTCCATCTGGGGGTTGCGGGTCTGGATGAGGGACTGCCACTCATGCTGCTGTTTCGGGCGGGTCAGACTCAGGGCGTGCTCTATGGTGACGAGCAGCTCGTCCTTGTCGATGGGCTTGGTGAGAAAGCTGAACACCCCGGAACGGGTCGCCTGTATGGCGTCCGGGATGGTGCCGTGGGCGGTCATGATGATGACCGGCATGCCGAGCCACTGGGCCTGGATCCTCTCGAACAGCGCCAGTCCGTCCATTCCCCCCATCCGCAGGTCGCTCAGCACCAGATCGGCCCGCTGCTGACGCAACCTGTCCAGCGCCCCCTCGGCGCTGTCGGCGGTATCCACCTCGTAACCCTGACTGCGCAGGCGCATGCTCATCAGCTTGAGCAGGCTGGCATCGTCGTCCACCAGCAGAATGCGACTCATGCTCTCACCCCTTTACCCTGAAGACCTGTTGTTGTTCCCCGCCTTGCACGCCCTCGGCATGTCATGGCTGGGCGCCCCCATTGAGCTTGCGCTGGTTGAGCTGTTCGTCGATGGCGGAGAGCTGCTCTATCTGGCGGCGCAGACGCTGCACCTCCTGGCTCTGATCGTCGCGGCGGCTGTCACGGGCCAGCAGCTCCTCGCCGAGGGCTATCCAACTGCGCAGGAAGGCCTGGGCATCCAGGCCGAGCTCAGGCAGCAGGGCCTTGAGCCGATCCAGCCCGGCCCGGCGGCTCGCTACCGACTCGGACGGATGGGTGTTGACCATGGCCAGGCTGACCCGGCTCTCGAGATCGGTGGCACCGGCCAGCCGCTCGCGCTCCTGCGCCCGCTGCTGGGGGCGGCTGGCCAGCAGCCAGTCCGAGTATTGCAGGCGCACCTGCATCTCCTTATTGGCGAACTCCATCCGCTTGGCGAGGACCTGCTCCGAGGGCTCGGTCAGGCTGCGCGATGGCAGCAGGGAGCAGCCTGAGAGCAGGCTTATCATCAATACGGGTACAACGAATCGTTTCATCTTGAATTTCACTTAAGATCCAACCGGAAACAGACATCAGCCTGTTTATCCTCAATTAATTTAAGCTCGCCCCCCAGACTCATCGCCGACTCGCGGGCAATGGAGAGGCCCATTCCGGATCCTTTCAACAACCCCTGGCGCACTATGCTGCCCTGCTCGAAGGGCTCGAAGATCCGCTCCCGCTCGTTTGGCGGGATGACGGGCCCTTCGTTGGCCACCTCCAGCCAGCTGCCGTTGGCATCCTGGCCGGCACGGATCCAGATCTGGCCACCCTTGGCGCCATAACTGACCGCGTTGGAAAACAGGTTGTCGAGGATGAGGCGCAGACGATAAGGCTCGGCCTGCAGGCTGATGGGCTCGGGCGGCAAGTGTACACTGATTTGTTTGGATTCCAGCGCCAGCCGGTACTCCGCAGACAATTCTGACAACAAGGGAGCCAGCGGTACCGCCGTCAGGCTGAACACCTCCTGCTGACTGAGGCGGTTGAAGTCGAGCAGGCGCTCGATCAGGGTCTGCAACCGACGGCTGTTCTCCTCCAGCATCTGGCAGATCTCCTGCTGATCCCCGTTGAGCGGCCCCACCAGTTGTTCGGAGAGCAGATCCGCCCCCTCCCGCAGCACGGCGAGGGGCGTCTTCAGCTCGTGGGATACATGGCGCAGGAACTGGTACTTCTGCTGTTCCAGCTCCTTGAGCTTGTCGTGCAGCCAGCCGATCCGCTCTCCCAGCAGCACCAGTTCGGCGGGGCCATCCACCGGGCGTTTGTCCGGCTCGACACCGGCGCCCAGGCTCAGGATCCGCGACTCAATCTGACGCACGGGGTGGATGATGAGGTAGGTAAACATCAGCACCAGCAACAGGCTGAGCCCCGCCACGAAGCCGCTCACCCACCAGAGCTCGCTGGTCAGTCCGGCGATGGCGATGAGCTGCACCGCATCCATGTGTTCGTCAACCCGGCTGCGGGTGACCACTTCCAGCTGCTGTTGGCATCGTTGAACTGGGTCAAGTTGGGGCTGTTTGCCTCCGCCTTGGCCAGCGCAGCATCCTGCAGGCTGTCGAGCCAGGCCAGCCCTGCTCGAGCCCGCTGTAAAGCTGGCCGTCGGTGATGGAGTTGCCTAGCGGCCAGCAGGCTGCGATACCCGCCGAGCTGCTGCTGATAACTGGTGAGGATGCGGCTCATCCCCCAGCACCGCATAGCGGCGCAAGGTGCGCTCCAGATCGATGGCTTGGGTGGTCAGCAGGTCGCGGCGGGTATCCTTGCACCGCCCGCTCCATCTCGTCGCTGGTCAGCTGACTGAGGTGGGCAGGGAGGGCTGTCGTGCCAGATCATGCCGCCCAGGGGCATCAACACCAGCACGAAGCCCATCAATACCACCTGCAGCAGGGAGCGTGGGCGAACCTTGGTCATCATCTCTTCTCTTGCATTCTTCATGGGTGGGCCAGCATATCCGCACCGCCCCAAAAAACAAAACCGGCCAACAGGGCCGGTTTGGTTGCACTCTGGATTGTGGTGATTCACGCCAACGCGACGGACGCCAGACAGATTATCAGGATCATCGCCAGCGCGCCCGAGGCGGTCAACAGCGCCCATTTCAGCTCCACACTCATGCAAACCTCCTTTCTGCCAATCAGAGCCGGATCACAATAGATAAGACAATGTTAAGCATAGTTAATCCGATAACCGTGAGCTGCGTATACATTTCAGATGAGCCCAACCTAAGGAATGGAACATGTTCTATCTGTGTAGCATTGGATCCAATATTGACCCCCATAGCATGTCAGCCAGGCCGTGGCCGAGCTGCTTGCGAACGTCGGCCCCTGCGGCTGAGCTCGGTGATCCGCACCAAGCCGGTGGGAATGCACTCCAGCCACGACTTTCTCAACTGCCTGCTGGTGGTGGAGAGCCCGCTCGATGCCGCCCGCCTCAAGCAGCACTTTGTCGCCCTCGAGGTAGCTCACGGCCGGGATCGCAGCGATCCGCTCTGCAAGGTGCATGATCGGCCGCTCGACATCGATATTCTGGCCAGCAACAGAGCGGTGACTTTGCCTCGGCAGAGGTCGATGCCTATCTGGCGGAGCTGCTGGCCGAGCTCTACGGCCATGGCGAGGTGCATGACTGCAAACCAGCAAGGTGGCGCTGCAGAGCTGACGCAGCCCTGCCCCGTCGGGCAAGCTCAAACCCGGCAAAGGCTTGCTGACCCGGCAGGTCGGGCTGGAGCCGCTGGTGCTTGGCAAATCTTCAGAGAGTGGCCAGCGCGCGCCCGCCATCCACCTTGATGCTGGCCCCCGTCACATAACTGTTCCCCATCAAAGCTGCACCGCCTGCCAGATGGGCTCCAGCCCCCCTCCCGCGCCAGCGGCGTCTTCGCCAGCACCTGCTGGCGCCATGCCTCGTCATGCTCGTCGAGAAACAGGATGGGGCCGGGCTCTATGGTGTTGACCCGCACCGCGGGCGCCAGCTCCCGGGCAAAGCTCATGGCCAGCGAATGCGCCCCGGCCTTGGTGGCCACATAGGCGGCGAACTGGGGCGCCGGGGCGTGAATATAGATGTCGGTGATGTGGATGATGCTGGCGTTGGGATTGCCTGCCAGCTTGGGTGCCAGCGCGCGATTCAGCTGAAATGGCGCCGCCATGTGTACCCGGTAGAACTGCTCGAACTGGGCCAGTTGCGCCGCCGGATCCGTTGCCTGCGGCTCGAAGGCCGAGGCGTTGTGGATCACCAGCGCCAGATCCTGATGGGTCGCCAGCACATCGATCAGCTTGCCAACGTCCTCTTCCCGACCAAAATCCGCCTGCACCAGCTCGACCCCCAGTGCCCGCCAGCGTGGCCAGCTCCGGCCGCTCGCTGCGATAGCTGCCCGTCACCTGCCAACCCGCCGCCACCAGCTGTTCACACAGATAAATCCGAGTCGACGGCCGCAGCCCGTTACCAATGCACGCATAACCTCTCCCTTTCATGGTCTTGCATGAACGAAGCCCGCCTGCCAGCGGATCACCGCCGATGGCTTGTGCCTATCAATCCCTGCGGCACAAGCCATTGGTCGCGGGCCACCCAGGGCGTCATAGTGGCGGCATCCCCCTCTTGCGGAGTCACCACCATGCTGAAAGTACACCACCACATGGGTCGCCTGACCCACTCCCTGCCGGACTCGGCCTGGCCGAGGCGCTCGATCGCTTGCATCAATCGGGTCTTGGCGGCCTGCCGGTGCTGGATGAGCAGAAACGGCTTATCGGCTTTCTTTCCGAGCAGGACTGCATCCCAGCCTGCTCACCGGCAGCTATCACTGCGATACCCGCACCCGGGTGGAGGATCTGATGAACCGCTCGCCCCTCTCGGTCGGGCCGGATGACAGCATTCTGGATCTGGCCCGCCAGATGGCCGACGCCAAGCCCAAGATCTACCCGGTGCTGCAACAGGGCAAGGTGATCGGCATCATCAGCCGCCGTCAGGTGATGCAGGCCCTCAACCAGCAGATGAAGGTGTGCCAGCAGACCTAAGCTCTGGTAACGCCCCTTGTCACCGATATCGAAGTGCAGGGGCATCCGCCACTTGGCCAGCGCCAGCAAGGTCAACAGGGCCCCGCAGACCAGCGCCACCAGTGCGGCGGCCCACTCCACCCGCAACCACTCCAGCAGCCATAACGCCGGCAGCAATAGGGCAGCAGCTTGATGCCGGGAATGGCGAAGCAAAACTGCTCCTTGAACGCCAGCCCGGAGAGGGTCACCAACGCCGCTCCCAGCACCAGCGCATCCGGTGCCCCGCACGCAGCCAGGGCCAGTGCGCCCCAGGCCAGCCCCTGCAGAATCAAAGCGAATCCGCTTGTCGTAGATATGCAGCGAGAAGCCGCATACCCCGCTTGCCACGGCCAGCGACATCAACCAGTGCTCGACGGCGAGCAGTGCCATCCCGCTCAGCAGCGCCGCCCCGCGGCAAAGCAGCAGCAAGGCTGCCAGACTCAAGCCAAGGCGGTAGAGGCAGACAGAACTTGTCGATGCCATCCAGCGCTTTCTATTTCAGGGTTTGCCATAAACAGTCGCTTCTAACGGATGCAGGTGCCATCCAATATACCCCAGGTCTTGCGAATATCTTCCGGGCTCAGGAGACGTGGTTTGCGTGTGATCCCCCTGTTTTGCTCTGCTGTTTCCACTCTGGCTGCAGGCCAAAGAGCTGGTGATCTGCGGCACCATGGAGCCCCCGCTCAAGTATCTCGATGCCGATCAGAAACCTCGGGACTGGATATGGACATAGTCACCGCCATCTTCGACAAGCTGGAGATTCCCTTTCGCATCGAGCTGACCGACTCCGGCGCCCGCCTGACCCGCAACGCCGAAACCGGCGCCTACGACCTGGTGATGACCCACTCCTACAAGGCGGAGCGGGAGAGTTATCTGCTCTACCCGCAGCAGGCCCATATCCGCCACAGCTGGCACTTCTTCGTGCGCAAGGCCGACATGAGCAAGATCCACTACCAGACCCTGGCCGATCTCAAGCCCTGGCGCATCGGTGTCACCAAGGACTTCTCCTACACCCCCGAGCTCACGGCGGCCATGGCCGATCCTGCCTATCGCTTCCAGGCGATCCCCATCAACCAGCTGCAACTGCGCAAGCTGATCGCCGGGCGCATCGATCTGGTTCCCATGTCCCTGGTCACCGCCTTCACCCAGATAAGGGAAGAGGGGCTGGAGGGCAAGCTCGGCTACCTGCCAAAACCCCTCAAGACCAGCGCCTACTTCAACACCTCTGGACCCGCGCCACGGGCCGATGCCACCACCCCGGCCCTGATGGCGGCCTACGACGCCGAACTGCTGCGCATGAAGCGCACGGCCGCCTCAAGGCCCTCTACGACAAGTACGCCATCCCCTCAGGGCTATCGAACCCTGATCAAGGGGTCAGGGTTTCACATCCCGCAGGATCGGATTCTGCAACGAAATGAGCGTTTCGGTGGACTGGATCTCGTCTATGGTCTGGATCTTGTGGATCAGCACAGTCTGCAACTCGTCGATGGAACGGGTCATCACCTTCATGAAGATGCTGTAGTGGCCCGTGGTGTAGTAGGCCTCCACCACCTCGTCCAACGCCTGCAACTTGGCCAGGGCCGAGGGGTAATCCTTGGCGCTCTTGAGGTTGATGCCGATAAAGCAGCAGACGTCGTAACCCAGCTTCTTCGCGTTCACCTGCACCCGGGTCCCCTCTATGATCCCCGCCTGCTTCATCTTCTCCACCCGCACATGAATGGTGCCCGGGCTGACCGCCAGCTGTTTGGCCAGCTCGGCATAAGGAATGCGCGCATTCTCCATCAGGGCGGTGAGGATGGCCTGATCGAGATTATCGATCCGATAATTTTCCGACACTTTTTTGCACTCCCGTTGACGATATCTCAGTAAAAACCCGGATATTTTGAACAAAAAAATACGTAAAGCCTATTTCTATTATCGAATATTGAATTTAGTGCGCAATCTGTTGAAGAATCGCCACATCCAACGGGTTTGAAACAGGTATTTCCCATGAAACAGCACTACATTCGCAGCCAACAACAGATCAGCTTCGTCAAAGAGATGTTCTCCCGCCAGCTCGCCCAGCAACTGGGTCTGATGGAGGTGCAAGCCCCCATTCTGAGCCGGGTCGGTGATGGCACTCAGGACAACCTCTCCGGCCACGAGAATGCGGTGCAAGTGAAGGTGAAGACTCTACCCGAACACAGCTACGAGGTGGTGCACTCCCTGGCCAAGTGGAAGCGCCATACCCTGGGTCGCTTTGGCTTCGGCCCGGGTGAAGGCATTTACACCCACATGAAGGCCCTGCGCCCGGACGAAGACAGACTCACCCCCATCCACTCCGTCTATGTGGATCAGTGGGACTGGGAGAAGGTGATGCCAAGCGAGCGCCGGGATCTCGCCTATCTGCAGGAGACGGTGCGCGGTATCTGGGCCGCCATCAAGGCCACAGAGCGCGCGGTCTGCGCCGAACACGAGCTGACCCCCTTCCTGCCGGCCGAGATCCAGTTCCTGCACAGTGAAGAGCTGCTGACCCGCTACCCGAACCTCGATGCCAAGGGGCGCGAGCGGGCCATCGCCAAGGAGCTGGGAGCCGTCTTCCTCATCGGCATCGGCGGCGCCCTCTCCCACGGTGAGCGTCACGACGTGCGCGCCCCTGACTATGACGACTGGAGCAGCCACAGCGAACTGGGTCTGGCGGGTCTGAACGGTGACATCCTGGTGTGGAACCCTGTGCTGGAAGACAGCTTCGAGATCTCCTCCATGGGGATCCGGGTGGACGCCGAGGCCCTGCGCCGCCAGCTCGCCATCACAGGGGACGAGGATCGCCTGCAGTACGACTGGCACCAGGATCTGCTGGCGGAGCGGATGCCGCAAACCATAGGCGGCGGCATAGGCCAATCCCGTCTGGCCATGCTGTTGCTGCAAAAAGAGCATATCGGCCAGGTACAAGTCGGTGTCTGGCCATCCGAGATGAAGGCTGCCATCCCGGGCATGCTGTAAGCAGATTGATGGCATCCGGCAACCCATGCCGGATGCCGAAGGTGTGTGGCGGTGCGGACTGAAAGAGCGCAGTCCGGACAGGCTGTAAGCAGGACGGTCATCCTGGATGATCCGCTGCGAAACCGGGGCTTGCCCCTGCGACCCGCTCAACCCACGCAAGGTCGCATCGAATACATTCCTCCCGGCAATCTTCGGATTGCCGTTTTTTTTGCCTGCGGCCCGGTGGCCCATGAAAAAAGGGGCCTGAGCCCCTCTGCAGTCCTGCCTCAGCCCTCAATACGCCTTGCTGCCCAGCAGGTGACCATCCACCGGGGAAGGCAAGCCGTACTGGGAGTAGGTGCCATGGAACGCCTTGGTGGTCTGGCCGAGATCCCCCTTGAACCTGGGATCCTGAGGGCGCTCGTGGCTGTTGATGTAAAGGGAGACATCCCAGGCCTGCTGATCGCTCAGACTCCCCCCCTGGGAGAGCGGCATGTTGCTCTTGATGAAGGCGGCCGCCTTGTCGATGCCGTGCATGCCCGCGCCCCAGTTGTAGCTCTCCTTGCCCCACAGGGGTGGGAAGACATAGCGATCCGCCACCTTCTTGCCCTCCCCCTCACCGCCGTGGCAATCGGCACAGCGCTCGGCATAGACGCTCTGGCCCCGCTTGAAATCGGGGGCCTGGGGAGGGGTGGCGATGGTGAAGAAGTTGCGCCCGGGCAGCTTGTCGCTGATGGGGGCACCGCTCGCCAGCCAGTAGGAGTAGGCCACCAGATCCCGGATCGCCTGACTGTCATAGGCGGGGGGCTGGCCCTCTCTGGCATTCATCGAATAGAGGAAGCAGCCTTGCAGCCGATCCTCATAGGTGTTCACCTTGTTGTTCTTCTTGCGATAGGCGGGGTAGGCCGGATAGGCCCCCCACATCGGACTGGCACCGGCAATGATGCCGGCCCCCAGGTGGCAGTTGCTGCACTGCAAGCCGTTCCCCGGCTGGCCCTGCCCCTTGAGCTGCTGGGTGTTGACGAACAGGCTGTAGCCACGCTTGATGGCCGCGCCCATCTCCCCCTCCGGCACGGCAGACCAGTCGGGCACCTTGTGGTAGTTGCCATCGGGTGCCTTCTCCCCGAGCGGGACGCTGAACTGATCCTCGAACGCGGCGCCATGAGCCAGACCGGCCAGCAGGCAGGCCATCAGATATGCATGCTTCATTTCGCCACCCCCTGCGCCGCGAAGTAGTTGGCCACTGCGTCCATTTCCGCCTCGCTGAGCGACTTGGCGATGGCAGGCATGGAGCCCATGGCGCCGAGCGGGCGCTTGTCGGCCTTCCAGTAGATCAACTGCCGCTTGAGGTAGGCGGGATCCTGACCGGCGAGACGGGGAAACAGGGGCATGACGCCGACGCCACTCGGGCCATGGCAAGCCACGCAGGCTGGCAGATTACGCTCAGGTTTGCCGGCCAGGGCCAGCCGCTCCCCCGTCTCCATGTCCCCGGGCCACTTGTCGCCGCTCCAGTGCAGGCTCACCTCCCTGGCGGCAGCCTGGCCGGCAAAATGGCTGGCCGCCCGGGCTATCTGCTCGTCGCTCAACTGGTAGATGATGGGATTCATGAAATCGCTGACCCGTTTGCCGCTGCGAAAGGCACGCAGTTGCTCGGTCAGGTAGGCCTCCGACTGTCCCCAGAGATTGGGGATGTTCGACTCCTTGGGCACGCCGTTCATCCCGTGGCAGGTGGCGCAGATCTGGGGCACATCCTGGGTTGCTTGCTCCCCCTGCACCGCCAGGGGCACCAGGCTGCTGCACAGCAACATGAGCGAAAATCGTGTTCTCATCGGCAAAGGCTCCCTCTCCTGACAATGACAATGGCGTCATTAATGGTATGAAGCCTATCACTACAATTCGATGACCAATAGTTATCGCCATGTTAACGCCAACACGCTGCGACAATAAAAACGCCAGCCCGAGGGCCGGCGTGGTTCTGGTCGATGGCCTCATCGTCACCGCCGCAGTACTGGTTGGGCTAGCTTCCCACCTCGCTCAGGCTCACGGGAACACATGTTCAAAGCCCGCCCCTATCTGGGTTTGCCTTGGCAGCCCCACCTTCCGCTTGCCGGTGCAATGGCAGGCAAACAGCTTCTCCACCGCTTCCTCCTGCAGATAGGTTCCCAGCGCAACTGCCCGTTGCGGGCCGGAAAACTTCAGGTGCAAGCCACCTATGACGGCATGCACCCGCTCGTCGCCACACACCTCTTTGGCCCACTGGACGATGTTTTCGACCCCGGAGTGGCCGCAGCCGATGAAGACAATCAGACCCTGCTCGCTCTTGTAGGCCAGCGCCGAGTCGTCGCTGATAAGATCCTTCTCCACTCGACCACCTCGCAATATGTAGCCAAGCAGGGAAGGAGCCGCCTTGTCGCGCCGCGCGATGCTCCCGAGAAACACCAGTCGCTCGGACAGCCAGACCGGCTCGGCCGAACAGTGAGGGATCAGCCCTCTCGTCGCCAGTTGTCGCGGATCCAGGTCGCCCGAGAGGCGGTAGAGGTTGTAGCGTCGGGGCAGCAACGGCAGGAAATAGCCCCGCTCATTGAACACATCCGGACAGGCGATCAGCGGGATGGGATCGGGATATAGGGGCAGGGAGCCGATGCCGCCCACATGATCGTAATGACCGTGGGACAGCACCACCTGGGTGAGAGAACCGAGATCGACCCCCATCACCTCGGCATTGTGGCGCAGCGCCCGGCCCCGACCGCTGTCGAACAGCACCCTGAGGCCATCGCACTCCAACAGCAACGACAGTCCCTTTTCAGGCAGGCAGCCGGGTAGATGAACATCATCATCCACCAAGACGGAAAACGTCAGCATCTCAATCACCCTGAAAACAAAACGCAGGCACGAGGCCTGCGTTTTTCATCGATGACACCATCATGGCTGGCTCATGGTGAGCCCGTTGCTGTCGGCACCCAGCAGCAACTTCTTGCCGGGGATGACCCGGCCGCTGAGCAGCGCCTGGGCCAGCGGGTTCTCCACCTTCTGCTGGATAGCCCGCTTGAGGGGTCGCGCCCCGTAGACGGGATCGAAACCGGCGTGGACCAGCTTGGTCAGCAGCTCCTCGCTCACCTCCACCTCGAAGCCCTGGGACTCCAGACGGCCCATCAGGCTCTTGAGCTGGATCCGGGCGATGGACTTGATGTGATCCTCGTCCAGCGGGTGGAACACCACAGTCTCGTCGATCCGGTTGATGAACTCCGGGCGGAAGCTGCGGGTCAGCAGCTCCATCAGCAGGGCCTTCATCTCCTCATAGTCCTTCTCGGCGTAGTGCTCCTGGATCAGATCCGAGCCGAGGTTGGAGGTCATGATCACCACGGTATTGCGGAAATCGACGGTGCGGCCCTGACCATCGGTCAGACGACCGTCGTCCAGCACCTGCAACAATATGTTGAACACATCCGGGTGCGCCTTCTCCACCTCGTCCAGCAGGATCACCGAGTAGGGGCGACGGCGTACCGCCTCGGTGAGATAACCCCCCTCCTCGTAGCCCACGTATCCCGGAGGTGCCCCCACCAGCCGCGCCACGCTGTGCTTCTCCATGAACTCGGACATGTCGATGCGCACCATGGCATCCTGGGTATCGAACAGGAACTCCGCCAGCGCCTTGCACAGCTCTGTCTTGCCCACCCCGGTAGGCCCGAGGAACAGGAAGGAGCCGATGGGGCGATTCGGATCGGACAGCCCGGCGCGGGAGCGACGGATGGCGTTGGAGACGGCGTCCACCGCCTCTTCCTGGCCGATCACCCGGCTGTGCAGTTGCTCTTCCATCCGCAGCAGCTTGTCCCGCTCCCCTTCCAGCATCCGCGCCACCGGAATGCCGGTCCAGCGCGCTAGGACATCTGCGATCTCCACGTCGGTGACTCTGTTGCGCAGCAGGCTGGTCTCCTGCATCTCCGCCTGGGTGGCGAGATCCAGCTGTTTCTCCAGCTCGGGGATGCGGCCATATTGCAGCTCGGACATGCGGCCGAGATCCCCGGCCCGGCGGGCCACCTCGAGATCCTGACGGGCCTGCTCCAGCGCGGCCTTGATGTGCTGGGTACCGGCAAGGGCGGCCTTCTCGGCCTTCCACACCTCTTCCAGCTCGTTGTATTCCCGCTCCTTCTCGGTCAGCTCCTGGTTGAGCAGATCGAGCCGCTTGCGGCTGGCGTCGTCGTCCTCCTTCATCAGCGCCTGCTGCTCCAGCTTGAGCTGTATGATGCGCCGCTCCAGCCGGTCCAGGGACTCAGGCTTGGAGTCGATCTGCAGCCGGATGCTGGCCGCCGCCTCGTCGATGAGATCTATCGCCTTGTCAGGCAGCTGGCGATCCGCGATGTAGCGGTGGGACAGCTGGGCCGCCGCAACTATGGCGGGGTCTGTGATCTGCACATGGTGGTGCAGCTCGTAGCGTTCTTTAAGGCCGCGCAGTATGGCGATGGTGTCCTCCACCGAGGGCTCCTCCACCAGCACTTTCTGGAAGCGGCGCTCCAGGGCGGCGTCTTTCTCCACGTACTGGCGATATTCGTCGAGGGTGGTGGCACCGACGCAGTGCAGCTCACCGCGCGCCAGGGCCGGTTTGAGCATGTTGCCCGCGTCCATGGCCCCCTCGCCCTTGCCGGCGCCGACCATGGTGTGCAGCTCGTCCACGAAGAGGATGACATTGCCCTCCTCCTTGGCGAGATCGCTCAGCACCGCCTTGAGCCGCTCCTCGAACTCGCCGCGATACTTGGCACCGGCCACCAGGGCCCCCATGTCGAGGGACAACACCCGCTTGTTCTTGAGCCCCTCCGGCACTTCACCGTTGATGATGCGCTGGGCCAACCCCTCGACGATGGCGGTCTTGCCCACACCGGGGGCACCGATCAGCACGGGGTTGTTCTTGGTACGGCGCTGCAGCACCTGTATGGTGCGGCGGATCTCTTCATCCCGGCCGATCACGGGGTCAAGTTTGCCGAGTTCGGCCCGCTCGGTGAGGTCTATGGTGTACTTCTCCAGCGCCTGGCGGTTCTCCTCGGCGTTGGCATCATCGATCTTCTTGCCGCCACGCACCTTGTCGATGGCGGCTTCGAGTTTTTCCTTGGTCAGGCCCTGGGCGCGCAGCAGCTCCCCCAGGTTACCCTTCTCGTCGAGGGCCGCCAGCACGAACAGCTCGGACGAGATGAACTGATCCTTGCGCTGCTGGGCAAGCTTGTCGCAGACGTTGAGCAGACGACCGAGGCCGTTGGAAAGTTGCACGTCCCCTTCGACGCCGCTCACCTTGGGCAGGCGGTCGAGCTCCTCGCCGAGACGGGAGCGCAGGGCATTGATGTCCATCCCGGTCAGGGTCAGCAGCGGGCGGATGGAGCCGCCATCCTGATTGAGCAGGGCTGTCATCAAGTGGACGGGTTCGATGAATTGGTGGTCACGACCCAGTGCGAGAGACTGGGCATCGGAAATAGCGACTTGGAATTTGCTGGTCAGGCGATCGAGGCGCATTGCACTCCCCCTTTGAAACAGACACGCCGCTTGCGCGGCAAACAACATGATCTTCTGACAAGGTAGATGAGGCCCGTACGGGCTATTTCAAGGGTTGGGGCTGGTTATTTTTTCTGCAAAACGGGGAGGGGGCCGGATCCCCGCCCCTCCCACGCGGATTTGATCGTGAGAGGAGCGGGCGGGTGCTTGACCGGCGCTTAGCGGGCCAACCAGATGATGGAGGCCATCCGGCCGGTCTGGCCGTCGCGGCGATAAGAGTAGAACTGATCGCCGTCGCCGAAGGTGCAGAATTCGCCGCCATAGACAGCGTTCACACCGGCGCGAGCCAGTCGCAGCCGGGCCAGCAGGTAGATATCCGCCAGCCATTTCCCGTCGTTGACTGAAGGTACGAAAGCGGATTCGGCTTCGGCCTGCTCCGCCATAAAGGCCTCGCGCACCTCGCCACCCACTTCGAACGCCGTGGGGCCTATGGCGGGGCCTAGCCAGGCCAGGATCTCCCCCGGCTCGCAGCCCATGGCGGCGATACTCGCCTCCAATACACCCTCCTTCAGCCCACGCCAACCGGCGTGAGCGGCCGCCACCACTGTGCCGGCCCGGTCGCAAAACAGCACCGGCAGGCAGTCGGCTGTCATCACTATGCAGGCCTGCCCGGCTTGCTGGGCGCAGGCCGCATCGGCGTCCGGCGCCCTTTCATAGTCGCTGCCGACCCTGTGGACTGCGGTGCCGTGCACCTGGTTGAGCCAGTTGAGGGGCCCGGGGAGCTGCGCCGCCTGTTGCAGACGGGCACGGTTGGCCTCGACCCGTGCCAGCTCGTCCCCCACATGGGCCCCCAGGTTGAGACCGGCGAAAACCCCTTCGCTCAGGCCACCATCCCGGGTGGTCGACAGGGCCCTGACATTGCCAGGAGCGGGCCAGTCGGGTTCAATCCAGTTCATCTGTGACTCCTTCCATTCACGGATATAAAAACGGGGCTCCTGAAAGGGAACCCCGTTTGGCATCTCTTGGGGCCGGACGGCGGCAGAAACCGACGCAGGCCCTATTGCATCAGCTCCAGACCAAATCGTCCGGGTTGGCGAGCGTATCAGCCCGCAGCACTTCCATCAGATCCAGCATGTCTTGCGGCGTGGCAGAGTGCCACTCCATGACTTCGCCGGTGATGGGGTGAGCCAGCTTCAGCATGGTGGCGTGCAGCGCCTGGCGGTTAAAGTTGCGCAGGGCCAGGGTCAGCTCCGGAGTCGCATTGCGCAGCAGGCGCAGACGGCCACCGTAAGCGGGATCCCCCACCAGCGGATGCTTGATGTGAGCCATGTGGACACGGATCTGGTGAGTACGACCGGTCTCCAGACGCAGACGCAGACGGGTGTGGCCACGGAACTTCTCGTGCACCCGGTAGTGGGTCACGGAAGGACGGCCATTGGGCACCACAGCCATGTGGGTACGCTGGGTCGGGTGACGGCCGATGGGGGCATCCACGGTACCGCCTGCGGTCATGTGACCTATGGCGACGGCTTCGTACTCACGGGTGATCTGACGCGCCTGCAGCGCCTCCACCAGATGGGTCTGGGCCGGGATCGTCTTGGCAACCACCATCAGGCCAGTGGTGTCTTTATCCAGACGGTGCACTATGCCGGCACGGGGTACCTCGGCGATGCCGGGGTAACGGTGCAGCAGGGCGTTGAGTATGGTGCCATCCGGCGTGCCGGCGCCCGGGTGAACCACCAGGCCGGCCGGCTTGTCGATCACCAGAATGTGTTCATCTTCATAGACGATGTTGAGGTCGATGTTCTGAGCATCCCAGCGGGTGTCATCTTCCAACTCGACATCTACATGTACCTGCTGCCCGGCCACCACTTTCTCGCGCGGGGTATTGGCAACCTGACCGTCCAGGGTCACTCTGTCCTGTAAAATCCACTCCTTGATGCGGGTTCTGGAGTAGTCTGGAAACAATTCGGCCAGGGCCTGGTCGAGTCGCTGCCCGAATTGGTGATCCTGAAATTCGCCTGTCAGTTCAATATGCTGGCTCATGTATGGTCTCTTGAGCGGGGGTATCAATTCGAAATAATCCGGGTATTCTAGCTTTTCTTTTAGCCAAGCATAACGGATACTTTGCCAATTTCGTGGAAATGGACCGGATGTTGTTGATGGGAAAGAAGTCTCGCCTGCTGATGTCGCTCGCCTTGGTCGCTACGCTGATCACTGGCTGTTCCAGCACCAAACCCAAGGTTCCCGACGAACCGCCGGAAGTTCTGTACCAGAAAGCCCGTCTCAAACTGGACACAGGCAACTACCTGAATGCCATCGAGTTGCTGGAAGCGCTGGACTCTCGTTACCCGTTCGGCGCCTACTCCAACCAGGTGCAGCTCGATCTCATCTACGCCTACTACAAGCAGGATGATACCGCTCAGGCGATCGCCAATATCGACCGCTTCATCCGCCTCAATCCGGCGCACAAGAACATCGATTACGTGTTCTACATGCGCGGTCTGACCAACATGGCGGCGGATTACAACTTCTTCCAGGACTTCCTGGGCATAGATCGGGACGACAAGGACCCCTCCTACGCCCGTCAGGCCTTCCAGGACTTCAAGACCCTGCTGCAGAGCTACCCCAACAGCAGCTACGCGGCCGATGCCCGTGCCCGCATGGTCGGTCTGAAGACCCGCCTCGCCCGCTACGATCTGGGGGTGGCCGAGTATTACGTGAAGCGTGATGCCCTGATCGCCGCCGCCAACCGCGCCAAGCTGGTGGTCGAAACCTATCCCGACACCGTCGAGACAGAGAAGGCACTGGAGATCATGGTCAACGCCTACGATACCCTGAAGATGCCGACCCTGGCCCGCCACGCCCGCGAAGTGCTGGCCAAGAACTACCCGGACAATCGCCTCGGCCGCGGCTGAGCAAGACGGGAACAAAAAAACCGATGCCAAGGCATCGGTTTTTTTATGGGCGCTATCCGGGCGCCATGACTGACGCCCCGGGATGCCTGCCCTGCTTGGCCACGTTGAGCACGCCCCAAGCCCATGGGCAGGTGCCGCCATGAGAGCGTCCGGCTACTTGGCTACGTTGCCCGCCACGTTGAGCACGTCCCAGGTGCGGGAGAAGGGCGGTGCATAGGCGAAGTCCAGCATGCCGAGCTGATCCGTGGTCACCCCCATGGTGATGGCCACCGCCAGGGCATCGATGCGGTGTACCGCCCCCTTGCGACCCAGGATCTGGCCCCCCAGCAGCCGCTTGCTGCCCGCCTCATAGACCAGCTTGACGTGAATGTCTGACTGACCCGGGCAGTAGTTGGTGTGGCACTTGTCCTTGATCACCACTGTGCGGTAGTCGATGCCCAATTGTTGGGCCTCTTTCTCAGAAAGTCCGGTACGACCCGCCTCCAGCCCCAGCACCTTGAGCGCCGCAGAGCCCAGCGTGCCCGGAAACTCCTGGCCGGCGCCGGCCAGGTTCTCCCCCACCATGCGTCCCAGCTTGTTGGCTATGGTGGCGAGCGGCACATAGACCTGCTGCCGCTTCACGCTGTGCCAGACGCTGGCGCAATCCCCCGCCGACCAGACATTGGCCAGCGAGCTGCGGCCCTGACGGTCGACCTTGATGGCGCCATTGCCGAGCCGCTCAATGCCGGTGTCGGCCAGGAACTCGGTGTTGGGCCTGACCCCGGTGCAGACCACCACTATATCGGCCTGGTACTCACCCTGGTCGGTGCGCACGCCACTGACCCTGCCCTCCCCCAGCAAGGCTTGGACGCGCTCACCCAGATGCAGAGAGACCCCCTGCTCGCGCAGCTCGGTCTCGATGTGCTGGGTGATCTCCGAGTCGAAGGCATCGGGGATGACCCTGTCCGCCAGCTCGATGAGGCGCACCTCCTTGCCCTGATGGACCAGGGCCTCGACCACCTCCAGCCCGATAAAGCCGGAGCCGATCACCACCGCCTTCTTGCTGCGCGGATCCTGCACCGCTGCCTTCAGTGCCAGCCCATCGCTCATGCGGCGCAGCCCGAACACCCCATCCTGCTGCAGGCCGGGGATCGGCGGCATCTGCTCGCGGGCGCCGGTGGCTATCATCAACCGATCGTAACTATCGGTGAAGCTGTCGCCCTTGTGCTCCACCCGCAAGGTCTGGGCAGTCGCGTCCAGGCTCAGCACCCTGTGACCGGTCTTGACCTCGATCCCCTTGGCGGCGAACTGTTCGGGGGTGAACTCGGCCATGTAGCCCGGCTCCTGGAAATCGTCCCCCACGAAGTAGGGCAGACCGCAGGCCCCGAAGGAGATCACCTCGGAGGCCTCATAGACCACAATCTCGGCATCCTTGGCCAGACGGCGCGCCTTGGCCGCCGCACTCATGCCGGCGGCTTCGCCACCGATGATCACAATACGCATAGCTTGACTCCAGTCACGACAGGGGAGGCCTCGCCTCCCCTTTTCATAAACAAATCAGAAGATAAGATCCGGTCAGACCGCGGACTCTTCCCCGTCCAGGCTGACCTCGGCATCGCCGTTGAAGACCGCCATGTCGGTCTGCCCCATCAGCCGGCTGGTGAGGGTGCCGGCCGTGATGGAGCCGGAGACGTTGAGGGCGGTGCGGCCCATGTCGATGAGCGGCTCGATGGAGATGAGCAGGCCCGCCAGGGCCACCGGGAAGTCCAGGGCGGAGAGCACGATCAGCGCCGCGAAGGTGGCGCCGCCGCCGACCCCGGCCACCCCGAAGGAGCTGACGGTGATGATGGCGATGAGCGTCATGATGAAGCCGGGATCCAGGGGATTGACCCCCACGGTCGGCGCTATCATCACCGCCAGCATGGCCGGGTAGATACCGGCACAGCCGTTCTGGCCTATGGTGGCGCCGAAGGAGGCAGCGAAGTTGGCTATGCCCGCCGGAATGCCGAGGGCCCGGGTCTGGGTCTGCACGTTCATCGGGATGGATCCCGCACTGGTGCGCGAGGTGAAGGCGAAGGCAAGCACCGGCATGATCTTCTTGAGGAAGCGCAGCGGGTTGATGCCCACCAGGCTCACCAGCAGCAGGTGCACCAGGAACATGATGGCGATGGCACCGTAAGAGGCCAGCACGAAGTTCAGCAGGTTGATGATGTCCGCGTAGTTGGAGCCGGACACCACCTTGGCCATCAGCGCCAACACGCCATAGGGGGTGAGGCGCAGCACCAGGGTCACCATCCGCATGACGATGGCGTGGGCGACCTGCATGAAGCGCTCGAAGCTGGCGAAGATCTCGGGCTGCTTGCGGGCGATGCCGGTGGCGGACAGGCCGATGAAGATGGAGAAGATCACCACGGCTATGGTGGAGGTCTTGCGTGCCCCCGTCATGTCGAGGAAGGGGTTGGCCGGGATGAACTCCAGCACCATCTTGGGGAGGGACATGCTCTCGACGCTGCCGAGGCTGGTCTGCAGGGCCGCGCCACGGGCCGTCTCGGCCGCGCCGGCAACCAACCCCTCGGCACTCAGGCCGAACAGGTTGGACATCAGTATGCCCGCCCCGGCGGCGATCATGGTGGTGAAGATCAGCACCCCTATGGTCAGGGCGCTGATCTTGCCGAGCGCCGTGCCGCCGCTCAGCTTGAGGATGGCGCCTATGATGGAGACCATGATGAGCGGGATGATGATCATCTGCAGCAGCTTCACGTAGCCGCTGCCGACCAGATCCAGGTAGTCGCCGGTCTGGACCAGTACCTCGGAGCCGACGCCGTACAGCAGTTGCAAGGCCCAGCCGAACAGGACCCCCAGCCCCAGCCCGGAGAAGACCCGGCGGGTGAAGGTGACGTGGGTCTGCTGCAAGCGGTAGAGAAACAGCAGCAACATGACCAGGATGGCCAGATTACCGATAACGTTAAGAGTCATGATATTCCCCAAAAATAAACGGGCGAGGCCCGAGATGGATGGACGGGCGCACCCTGCGCCTCGCCCCGAAACTGGCCGCATCGTGGCGGCACGCCCCCCGTTCGGGGTGACGTCAATCTCTGCAAAAACCGGGGGCGGCCAGTGCCGCCCCCCTCATCAGCCAGCCTTGCCTTGTTGCTTGGCCCGCATGATGTTGATGATCTCTATGTCGGTGTCCAGCATCCCCTGTTTCGAGAGACGACCCAGGTTCGCTATGGTCTGGTCCACATCGTCGGAGACTATACCCTCGCTCTGGGGCACGTGCAGGTTGTTGATGGCCATCAGCGACGACTTGACCGCCGCCGAGGTGGAGGTGGACACCTTCATGGAGCAGGCGCTGCCGGCGCCGTCGCAGATGATGCCGGAGACGTCGCCAATCATGTTGTTGATGCAGTGGCTGATCTGCTCGAACTGGCCGCCCAGCAGCCAGGTGATGGCGGCGCCCGAGCCCATGGCGGCAGTACTGGCAGCGCACAGGGCCGACAGCTTGTTCTGGTAGGCCTTGATGTAGATGGCCACCAGGTGGCTCATCACCAGTGCCCGGGTCAGCTGCTCGTCATCGGCCTTGAGGAAACGGGCGGCGGCGACCACCGGCATGGTGGCGGCTATGCCCTGGTTGCCCGAGCCCGAGTTGGACATGGCGGGCAGCATGGCGCCGTCCATCCGCGCGTCCGACGCGGCAGAAGAGAGGCGCATGGCCAAGGTCATCAGATCGTCCGAGAGCAGCTTGCGCTCCACCTGCTCGGTGAGGATCTTGCCGATGCGCAGGCCATAGCCCTGCAGCCCCTCATCCGCCAGCGCCTGGTTCATGGTGGCGGCCTCGCGGATGAAGTCGAGCTCGGCCAGTGGCGCCTCCAGGGCGAAGGCCACTATCTCCCGCAGCGTCATGGCGGGCTTGTCGGATTTCGCGGGCTGGATCTGCACACCGGGGGCACTGTCCTGCTCCATCAGCACCTCGCCATCCTTCTCCAGCAGCACTATGCGGGTGTGATCCGTGCAGATCACCACACGGGCGCTGTGACCGTCGGCCTCGGCAAGCACCTCGGCGTAGAGCACATCAGGCACATCCTTCACGTCCACCTTGATGATGGGCAGCAGCGCCTTGGCGGCGTCCACCTGCTCCGGGGTCAGGGTCTTGAGCACCTCCAGCCCCGCATCCGGGTTGCCCCCCGTGATGCCGACGGCGGCGGCGACCGGCAGGCCTATCATGCCGGTGCCGGGTACCCCGACCCCCATGCCATTCTTGAACAGATTGCCGCTGACCCAGACGCTGATGCGGGTCGGATCCTGCCCCAGCAGCTTGCGGCAGTTGGCGGCGGCCAGCGCCACCGACATGGGTTCGGTGCAGCCCAGGGCCGGCACCACTTCACGCTTGAGCAGAGTAATAAAGTCGGTCCATTGTGCTTTCATCTGTGGTTTCTCTGGTTCACTGTGCCGCAGGCATCATATGGGGGTATGGGTTCTATCTGGAGGGCCGCCCGCCGGGCCACCCCGTCCATGTCACTTTATTTGATTCTAGTGGCGCGAGTCTCAAATAAAATTGAGCCCCCTCGCCTTTTGCCGCCATTATGCCTTCCAGCGAGGGCAACGTCACCGGATTGCTGCCCTTCCGCCGGTAGCAGATCTCCCCTCCCGGCCAGGGCCCTTTGCCATCAATGTCTTGCCCGCGCCCCGTGAAAAGCGGGCAATAAAAAAGGAGGCCGAAGCCTCCTCTTGTCTCATCCCATCGACGCTTAGAGCGCCTTCAGGATGGCCTCGACGCTGGCCTTGGCATCGCCAAACAGCATCTGGGTGTTCTCCTTGAAGAACAGCGGGTTCTGGACACCGGCGTAGCCAGTGTTCATGGAGCGCTTGAAGCCGATGACGTTCTGCGCCTTCCACACTTCCAGCACCGGCATGCCGGCGATGGGGCTGCCCGGATCTTCCATGGCGGCCGGGTTGACGGTGTCGTTTGCACCTATCACCAGCACCACGTCGGTATCGCTGAAGTCCTCGTTGATCTCGTCCATTTCCAGAACTATGTCATACGGGACCTTGGCTTCCGCCAGCAGCACGTTCATGTGACCAGGCAGACGACCGGCAACCGGGTGGATACCGAAGCGCACCTTGACGCCGCGCTCGCGCAGCTTGTGGGTGATCTCGGCAACCGGGTACTGGGCCTGCGCCACCGCCATGCCGTAGCCCGGGGTGATGATGACGGAGCTGGCGTTCTTCAGCATGTCGGCCACATCTTCGGCGTTGGTCTCGCGGTATTCGCCCATCTCCTGATCGGCCGTGGAGGCCACACCGTCGGAGCCGAAGCCACCGGCGATGACGGAGATGAAGGAGCGGTTCATCGCCTTACACATGATGTAAGAGAGGATGGCACCGGAGGAACCCACCAGGGCACCCACCACGATCAGCAGGTCGTTGGAGAGCATGAAGCCCGCCGCCGCCGCCGCCCAACCTGAGTAGGAGTTCAGCATGGAGACCACCACCGGCATGTCGGCGCCGCCGATGGAGGCCACCAGGTGCCAGCCGAAGGCGAAGGCGATCAGGGTCATCACCAGCAGGGCGAAGGTGGAGCCACCGGCGTTGACGAAGTGGATCATCAGCGCCAGCGAAACCACCACGGCCAGCAGGTTCAGCTTGTGACGATGGGGCAGTTGCAGCGGCTTGGAAGAGATGAGGCCACGCAGCTTGCCGAACGCCACTACTGAACCGGTGAAGGTCACGGCACCGATGAAGACGCCCAGGAAGACTTCCACCAGGTGGATGTTCAGCATGGCGCCGGAGAGGTGCTCGACCTGGGCGACGCTGGCCGCCTGCTCGAACGCCGCCCGGGCAGCAGCCAGGGTCGCATCCAGGTTGGAGCCGACGGAGACGACTACCTCAGCGGGTGCGGAGGGGTGCAAGTCGATGAAGCTGTTGAAGCCCACCAGCACCGCCGCCATGCCCACGAAGCTGTGCAGCACGGCCACCAGCTCGGGCATCTCTGTCATCTCGACCTTGAGCGCCAGGCGCACGCCGATGGCGCCGCCGATGACCATGGCCAGGACTATCCAGTGCACGCCACTGGTTTCCGGGTTGAATACGGTGGCGAGCAGGGCGATGGCCATCCCCGCGATACCGAACAGGTTGCCATGCTTGGCCGTTTCTTGCTTCGACAGTCCCGCGAGACTGAGGATGAAGAGCACGGCGGCAACGATATAGGATGCTGTTACCAGTCCTTGAGACACGTTAAACCCCCTTAATCCTTACGGAACATCTTCAGCATGCGCTGAGTGACGGTGAAGCCACCGAAGATGTTGATACTGGCAATCAGCACGGCGATAAAGGCCAATACGGTGACCAGGGTCGACCCTTGCCCAATCTGCAGCAGGGCACCGACCACGATAATGCCGGAGATGGCATTGGTGACCGACATCAGCGGCGTGTGCAGGGCGTGAGAGACGTTCCACACCACGTAGTAACCGACCACGCAGGCCAGGATGAAGACGGTGAAGTGGGAGAGGAAGGCGGCAGGTGCCACCGCAGCCACCCAACCGAAGGCGGCGATGCCGAGGGCACCGAACACGAACTTCTTGTTGGACGGTTTCTTCTCTTCGGCCTTCTTCGGCGCAACCTTGGCGGCCGGCTTCTGCGGCGCGGCAGAGACGGAGATGGCGGGGGGCGGGAAGGTCACTTCACCGGCCTGGATCACCGTCATGTTGCGCTGAACCACGTCTTCGAAGTCGATGGCGACGTTGCCGTCCTTCTCCTTGCACATCAGCTTCATCAGGTTGACCAGGTTGGTACCGTAGAGCTGGGAGGATTGGGCGGGCAGACGACCCGGCAGATCGGTGTAACCTATCACCTTGACGCCGTTCGGGGTGACGAACAGCTCGGTCGGCTTGGTGTACTCGCAGTTGCCGCCGGTGGCGGCAGCCAGATCCACGATGACGGAACCCGGCTTCATGCTGTCGACCATCTCCTTGGTGATCAGCTTGGGTGCCGGACGACCGGGGATCAGGGCCGTGGTGATGATGATGTCCACTTCCTTGGCCTGCTGGGCAAACAGCTCCATCTCGGCCTTGATGAACTCATCGGACATGACCTTGGCATAACCGTCGCTGGAGGCACCGTCCTCGCTACCGAAGTCCAGCTTGAGGAATTCACCCCCCATGGATTCGATCTGCTCGGCGACTTCCAGACGGGTGTCGAATGCACGCACTATGGCACCGAGGGAACCGGCGGTCCCGATGGCGGCCAGACCGGCCACACCGGCACCTATCACCAATACCTTGGCGGGCGGTACCTTGCCGGCGGCGGTGATCTGACCGGTGAAGAAGCGACCGAACTGGTGGGCGGCTTCGACCACGGCGCGATAGCCGCCTATGTTGGCCATGGAGGAGAGGGCATCGAGGGACTGGGCACGGGAGATCCGCGGCACCATGTCCATCGCCATCACATTGATGTTGCGCTCGGACAGCTTCTTGACCAGCTCGGGGTTCTGGGCAGGCCAGATGAAGCTCACCAGGGTGGCACCATCCTTAATTTGTGCGATCTCGGCATCGGTCGGCGCGTTGACCTTGAAGATAAGGTCGGCTTGCCAGACGCTCGGCACCACGCTGGCACCGGCAGCCTCGAAGGCGGCATCATCGAAGCTGGCCAGCTGGCCGGCACCGGCCTCGATGGCGACCTCGAAGCCGAGCTTTTTCAGCTGCTCGACGGTGGCCGGGGTCGCTGCGACCCGGGTCTCACCGGCGAGACTCTCTCTCGGTATTCCAATCTGCATGACTATTCCCTGATGGTTAATAAACAATCATTGCCCAGTCTCTCATGTCTGAGGGGACAAGGCATGATCAAAGTGCAGGTCACGGGCCCTTTGTTATGAAAATCAGCAGGCTTTACCTCAACCTCCTGTCATGGTCAGGCCCCCGCTTTTCAGGCGCGAAGGTGATTAGTATCAAATTTTGGAGTTTTATTACAACCACGACCCCGAGCGGGCGGGTACAGAATTCAGCCCATCCCGGACCATGATTAAAAAAAACAAACCAAATTAGGGGCTTATACCAGCAAAATACGCTGAAAAAAGTGATCCAACCAGTCAAAAAAAATGTTTTGCCGAGCCTCTACCTTAGCGTTTTTTGTTCTTATGAAATCTGCCGTTGGCTCATCTGATGAGATGAAAGGGGAAAAAGTAACCGTTTTGTAACGACTCGGGGCCGCGCCGCCGCCATAAGGCGGGAGCGGGCCCCCTGATTCAACCCCGGACAAGGCCGGAGCTGGTCTCTCGCCTCTTACCAGGCGGCTTCATAAATATGCCGGCTCTGCACCAGGTCGATGTCGCCGTGTTCCCCGAGCGCCGTCATGCCGTGCTCTTCGAGCTTGGCCAGCAGGGTGTCGATATTGGCATCGGCCAGGCCGTAGTCCCGCAGCCGGGTCTTGACCCCCATCCGCTCGAAGAAATCGCGGGTGGCTTTGATGGCGCCGTCGATGCGCTCTTCTTCGCTGCCACTGCGCAGATCCCAGACCCGCTCGGCGTATTGCAGCAGTTTGGCGCGCTTCTGTTCACGCTTGGCTTGCAGCAGGGCGGGCAGCACCACCGCCAGGGTCTGGGCGTGGTCGAGGCCGTGCAGGGCTGTCAGCTCGTGGCCCAGCATGTGGGTGGCCCAGTCCTGGGGCACACCGGCTCCGATCAGGCCGTTGAGCGCCATGGTGGCGCTCCACATGATGTTGGCGCGCACCTCGTAATTTTCCGGCTCCACCAGCGCCTTGGGGCCCTCTTCAGCCAGGGTCAGCAGCAGGCCTTCGGCGAAGCGATCCTGCACCTTGGCGTTGACCGGGTAGGTGAGGTACTGCTCCAGGGTGTGGATGAAGGCATCCACCACGCCGTTCGCCACCTGGCGGGCCGGCAGTGTATAGGTGAGCACGGGATCCAGCACGGCGAAGCGCGGCATCACGAACGGGGAGAAGAAGTGCTGCTTGTCGCCGCTGCTCCTGCGGGTGATGACGGCCCCCATGTTCATCTCGGAGCCGGTGGCCGGCAGGGTCAGCACGGCGCCCAGGGGAATGGCGGAAGCCACCTCGCCACCGACGGTCTCGAGGATGTGCCAGGGCTCCTTGGCCAGATCGTAGTGAGCGGCCGCGGCGATGAACTTGGTGCCATCGAGCACCGAGCCGCCGCCGACGGCGAGCAGGAAGTCGATCTTCTCGGCACGGGCCAGCTCGACCGCCCCCATCAGGGTCTCGTAAGCCGGGTTGGGCTCTATGCCGCCGAACTCGAACAGGGTCAGGCCCGCCAGCTCGCTGCGGATCTGCGCCAGCAGGCCGCTACGCACCACGCTGCCGCCACCGTAGGTGATGAGGACACGGGCGTCGGCCGGGATCTGGCCGCGCAGCTGGGCCACCTGGCCCTTGCCGAACAGCACCTTGGTGGGGGTATGGAGAGTAAAGTTGTTCATCGACATTGCCTTCTTCTGATAGTCCGGCGGCCTGGCCGCAAAATGTTGATTGCATTTTTCTACAGGAAACCTCTACCATCAAGGCAACATTCTGCACATTACTTGCCTATTTCTACAAATCATCAGAATCCACCCGGAGCGACCATGTCCAACCGTTACGCCGATCTCGCCGCCAGGCTGGCCCGCCACGTCACCACCCCGGGCATCACCCCCTCCCCGGTGGATCAGGTGAACCTTATCTACACCACCGAGTATCACGGCCGCACGCCCGTGCTCTACCAGCCCCGGATGATCGTCATACTGCAGGGACACAAGGTGGGCTATCTGGCGGATCAGGTGTTTCGCTACGACCCCAGCCACTACCTGCTGATGACACTGCCGCTGCCCTGCGAGTGCGAGTGCTTCGCCTCCCCCGAGCAGCCCCTCATCGGCTTCTCCCTGGAGATCAACGTCGCCACCCTGCAGGAACTGCTGCTGGAACTGGGGGATGCCCTGCCCGCCCCGGCGGTGCAAAAGAGCGGCGTGCACTCTGTCCCCCTGTCCGAAGAAATGTTCTGTGCCGCCGAGCGATTGATCGATCTGATGGACAAGCCCCACCACGCCCGGGTGCTGGGGCCGCAGACGGTGCGGGAGATGCTGTTCTACGCCCTGCACGAGGGGGGCGGCCCGGCGCTGCAGGCGCTGGCCAATCGTCACAACCATGTGGGCCAGATAGCCCGGGTGCTGCGTATGATAGAGGCGCGCTACGCCGACACCCTGACCATGGAGGAGCTGGCCCGGGAGGTGAACATGAGCGTCTCCGCCTTCCACCACCACTTCAAGGCGGTCACCGCCACCTCGCCCCTGCAGTACATCAAGTCGTTTCGCCTGCACAAGGCGCGCATGATGATGCTGCACGACGGCATCAAGGCGGGGGCGGCGGCGGCCAAGGTAGGCTACGAGAGCAACTCCCAGTTCAGCCGGGAGTACAAGCGCTTCTTCGGCAGCACGCCGACGGATCAGGCCTCCCGCTTCCGGGAAGGCCAGTTGCACATCATCGAAGGCTAAAAGAGAGGGATCCCCCATGCGTTCACTGCTTTGTCTGCTCACCGCCTGGCTACTGACAGCCTGCACCGGCCTCGCCGACGGCATCCGCCCCGTCACCGGCTTCCAGCTCGACCGCTACCTCGGTACCTGGTACGAAATCGCCCGTCTCGACCACAGCTTCGAGCGGGGGCTGGAGCGGGTGAGCGCCACCTACAGCCTGCGTGACGATGGCGGCGTCAAGGTGCTCAACCGCGGCCTGCAGAGCGATGGCAGCTGGCGCGAGGCCGAGGGCAAAGCCTACTTCGTCGGTAGTCCTGACGAGGCGCGGCTCAAGGTGAGCTTCTTCGGCCCCTTCTACGGCGGCTACAACGTCATCGATCTGGACCCCGACTACCAGCTCTCCCTGGTGACCAGCTACAACCACGACTATCTGTGGATCCTCTCCCGCTCCCCCCAGCCGCCCAAGGCCAAGGTGGATGCGCTGATCGCCAAGGCCAGGGGGCTGGGCTTTGCCACCGACCAGCTTATCTGGGTCAGCCAGGATCCGGCCGGGAACACACCTTGAAGATCTTCCAGGCCACCCCGCCGGACATTCCCCGGGTCGTCCCCCTGATGCTGAGCACAGCCACCGACAATCAGGGTGCCCAGGCCCTCGATGAGGGACGCGGCGACCAGCGGGGCATCGAGTTCTACGGCTAGATCAAGCCGCTCTGACCCTCTGGCCGGGCCGGTTGCAAGCCCTGGCCCCGGCATTATTCAGCCGGTGCATGGTGAAACAATATCCATACACAGCATGAATAAAGGCGACCCAGGGGTCGCCTTTGTCACATCAGGGTCTGCCCCTAGAGCCGGAAGCGGCCTATCTCCTGCTCCAGCCGTTCGGTCAGGGACTTGAGCTCGGCGGCCTGGGCGGCCTCCTCCTTCGCCTGCGCCGCCAGCGTCTGGGAGACATGGCGGATGTTCTCGGTGTTGCGGCTGATCTCGCCGGTGACCGAGGTCTGCTCCTCCGCCGCCGCCGCTATCTGGGTCGCCATGTCGCTGATGGCGCCTATGGCCTCGTTGATCCGCGCCAGGCTCTGGTTGGCGGCCTCCGCATCCTCCACGCTGGTGCCCGCCAGCTGACGGCTGGTCTCCATGCCCCCCACGGCGCGGCGCGTGGTCTGCTGCAGCGCCTCTATCATCTGCTGGATCTCGGCGGTGGAGTCGTGGGTGCGGCGCGACAGCACCCGCACCTCGTCCGCCACCACGGCGAAGCCGCGTCCCTGCTCCCCGGCCCGGGCCGCCTCGATGGCGGCGTTCAGTGCCAGCAGGTTGGTCTGCTCGGCGATGCCGCTGATGGTGGCCAGGATGCCGCTGATCTTCTGGGCATGACCATCCAGCTCATGAATGGTCTGGCTGGCGTCGGCCACCTCCCCTGCCAGGCCGCTGATGCTGCGCTGGCTCTGGCCGACCTGGGACTGACCGGCCACGGCCAGCCTGACCGCATCACCTGAGGTGGTGGCGGCAAACTCGGCGTTGCCGGCGATCTCCTGGGTGGCGGACGCCATCTCGGTCACCGCGGTGGCCACCATGACGATCTCGTCCTGCTGCTCGCGCACCCGCTGGCTGCGAGCCTCTGCCCCCGCCGCCTGGGTCCGCGACTGGGCCGCCAGTTCGACGGTGACGTCCCGCAACCGGCTGACGATGCCGTGCAGCCGGGCCACGAACAGGTTGAAGTTCTGGGCCAGCAGCCCCACCTCGTCCTTGCTGTGGGCCGCGATCTGCACCGTGAGATCCCCCTCGCCGTGGGCTATGTCGGCCAGCGCCTTGGAGACCCGGCCGAGATCGGCAAAGAGGTAGTTGAACATGGCGATGAGCAGGGCGCTGAACACCAGCAGCAGCACCAGGGTCAGCCCCACCAGCTGCCACAGCAGGCTGGCGAAGGGCGCCTCCAGCACGTCCTTGTACATCACCATGGCGAGCAGCCAATCGGTGCCTGGCACCCCCTGCACCGACAGCAGCACCTCACGCCCCGCTATGGTAGCGATGTGCAGCTCGCCGTCCCGGCTCCAGCCCTCCAGAGTCGTCCCCGTGAGGCCGGGGGCCAGCTCGGCTACCTGCTTGAGGGCCAGCTCCTTCTGCGGGTGGCCGACGATGAGGCCGGAGCTGTCGAGCAGCATGGCGTAGCCCTCCCCCTGCACCTTCATGGCCAGCACCTCGTCGATCAGGGCATCCAGGGAGAGATCAGCCCCCGCCACCCCGATCACCTGACCCTGATGACTCACCGGCTCCGCCAGGGTCACCACCATCTGCTGCATGGTCACGCTGACGTAGGGCGGGGTGACGATCAGCTTGCCCGCCTTGCTGGCGCTCTGATACCAGGGGCGCACCCGGGGATCGTAGTTGGCGGTGTTGAGGGAGGGATCGTGGCGGGTCATGGCCCCTTGTGCCGAGCCGAAATAGGTGAGGCCGAAGCCGCCGGAGGTGCGGGTCTGCAGCAGGTGCGGCACCAGGGTCGCCTCGGGATTGTCGGCAATGACGGCGGCCAGGGCATCGACCGCGTGCCTGCGATCCGCCATCCAGTTGCCGATGGCCACAGAGTGGGCGTGACCATAGTTGACCGCCTCGCTCTGGATGGCGCTCAGGGTCCGTGATTTGAGGGTGTGGAAGGCGACTATGCCGAGCAGGGCAGCCATCAGCAGCACTACCCCCAGGCTGGTCGCGAGCAGCTTGCCGCGCAACGAGAGTGTCATGACTACAAATCCTTGTGGTGACGGGAGGCCAGGAATACCCCCATATTGGTAGGTGATATCGGCGGCAGCCCCACTGGACTTTAGTGAATCCTTTTAATTTCTTCTTTATCAACAGCTGAAGATGCTGTGCATGTCGCCGCGACCTCAGCCGCCGGGCACCAAGATCCAGAGGCCGCCCGCAGGCGGCACCAGTGTCAGCAACGACATGGCGCCAGGGCGACCAGCGAGGGTGAGCGAACCCAAGGGGCGGATCGGCAAGGACAAGAGAAGTGAGTCGCGCGGAGCGCGTCAGGGATCGCCGGCGAGCGGCGCAGCAGAAAGGCTCAGGGATCGCAGAAATGCGAAAGGCCAGCTCAATGAGCTGGCCTTTCTGAAAATGGCAGGGGCGGCAGGACTCGAACCCGCAACCATCGGTTTTGGAGACCGCTGTTCTACCAATTGGAACTACGCCCCTGCAACAAACGAGGCGAATTATACAAAGCCGGGATCAAAGGTAAAGGCTTTTTTTCTCACTTTCGATGCGATCGAACAATTCACGAGCAAATCGCGGCAATTCCCGCAACCAGCCGGGGTAACTTGCTGTATTTGCAGTCCCGCCGGGGTAGGAATGGGGCATAAATGGGGGTAGGGTGAAACCAGCTACAGGGAGGTCGTTCATGCTCAATTACCGCCTGCTTCAACAACTTGCGCCCCTCAACTTCCGGGATGAGCGCAAAACCGAGTCCCTGCCAGACTATCTCGAGCGGGTCTCTCCCCTGGTGCCTTTCATTCCCCAAAATGTGCTGACGCAATGGATTTACCGCCATTGGCGCGGTTTTGAGTCCAACTGGAGCTTTATCGACCTCGCCCGCCACCACTTCGAGTGCGAAGCCTGGGACACGGCCAAGGTCGTGAGCCAGATAGGCTCCCGCCACATGGAGGTGATCGAGCGCTGGGGCGAGATGCTGCGCAGCAACCGCTATGTGCGCCGCTCCTGGCTCGGCGAGGACATGCTGAGCCGGGGCACCTGGTCAGAGCCCATCATAGTGCTCGCCCCCGAGCCCGGCGGCCACTATCCGGACGGCCAACCCCTGCCGCAGCCATATTGTCTGCTGGAGGGGCACCACAGGCTCGGCTATCTGCGCAGCATGGCCGAAGATGACCTGTCGTTGCAGAGTGAGCACCAGGTCTGGATTTGTCGACCCGTTCGTGACACTCAAACGTTTTTACCGGCAAATCCCTGCCTCTGAAATAAATTTTTGACAATTCAAAAACCAGCCCTATAATCTGTCCGGTTTTGAAAAAGGTCGGGACAGGACGATGCCGTTTTTGATGAAAAAAGCAGCCTTGCAGACGGGTGGAGCGCACCAGAGCGGCCCCGTTGTTTCCGGTTTCCGACCCACAGATCCCCAGTTATTTTTAAAAAGAGCCCCTGTTTCAGGGGCTTTTTTTTGTGCCAGAAAAACCTTCATTGATGTCAAAGGGAATGCAGACGATGACCAATCCACTCTATAACAAACACGTCATCTCCATCTCGGACCTGACCCGGTCCGACATGGAACTGGTGGTCGCCACCGCTCAGCGGTTGAAGGCCGAACCCGACACCCGCCTGCTGAAAGACAAGCTGGTCGCCAGCTGCTTCTTCGAGGCCTCCACCCGCACCCGTCTCTCCTTCGAGACCGCGGTACAGCGCCTCGGCGGCAACATCATCGGCTTCGCCGACGGCGGCAACACCAGCGCCAAGAAGGGCGAGACCCTGGCCGACTCCATCAAGATCATCGGCTCCTATGCCGATGCGGTGGTGATGCGCCACCCGAAAGAGGGCGCCGCCCGTCTGGCCTCCGAGTTCTCCCGGGTGCCTGTCATCAACGGCGGTGACGGCTCCAACCAGCATCCGACCCAGACCCTGCTCGACCTCTTCTCCATTCATGAGACGCAAGGCAAGCTGGACGGCCTCAACGTGGCCTTCGTCGGTGACCTGAAATACGGCCGTACCGTCCACTCCCTGGCCCAGGCCCTGAGCCTGTTCAACTGCCGCTTCTTCTTCATCTCACCGGAAGCCCTGGCGATGCCGGACTACCTCTGCGAAGAGCTGGAGGAGAAGGGCATTCAGTTCAGCGTCCACGAGACCATGGAAGAGGTGATGCCGGAGCTCGACATCCTCTACATGACCCGAGTTCAGAAAGAGCGCTTCGACGAGACCGAATACAAGCACATGGCCGCCAAGTTCGTGCTGGAGCTGGCGACCCTGGAAGGGGCCAAACCCACCATGAAGATCCTGCATCCCCTGCCCCGGGTCGACGAGATCGAGGTCGCCGTCGACAAGACCCCCCACGCCTACTACTTCCAGCAGGCGGAAAACGGGGTCTATGCACGCCAGGCGCTGCTGGCACTGGTACTGAACGAAACCGTCTAAGGGAAAAGGGGAACATCATGTCCGAGAAGAACCAACTGCAAGTCGAAGCCATCCGTCACGGCTCCGTCATCGACCACGTCCCCGCCGGCCAGGGCATCAAGATCCTCAAGCTGTTCCAGCTGATCGAGACCCAGGAGCGGATCACCGTCGGCTTCAACCTCAAATCCGGCGCCCTGGGCAAGAAGGATCTCATCAAGATCGAGAACACCCGCCTGACCGAGCAGCAGGCGAACCAGCTGGCGCTGTTTGCCCCGGCCGCGACCGTCAACATCATCGAAGACTTCGCCGTGGTGAAGAAGCACCAGCTGAAGCTGCCGGAGTTCATCGCCGGGGTATTCCACTGCCCCAACTCCAACTGCATCTCCCACAACGAGCCGGTGGACAGCTACTTCCGGGTGCGCGAAGTGAAGGGCGCGGTGCGCATGAAGTGCAAATACTGCGAGAAATCCTTCACCCAGGACATCGTCAGCGAGCGCTATTGATACTCTGTCGGGCCCTGCGGGGCCCATTTTTGACCCCTGTCACATCACTTATTCCCCCTTTGGTTATAATTTGCCATCTCGCAACGGCTAGACATCGCTCATCACCTACCGAAATGCTCGTCATCAGTGTTTTTCGCTATGAAAAACAGGCGTGACAGACTGAGCGCCATAGCCATCTGTCATCGTCAAAGGAAGTCGCCATGGTCAAGACCCTCAGTCGCCCACCGGAACAGGAGTCCGACCTGGCCCAGCTCGATGCCTGCCGCCAGATCATCGGCCAGCACTGCTACAGCACCCAGGAAGAGATCCGCCGCGAGCTGGCGGAGCGCGGCTTCGCCGACATCAGCCAGTCCACCATCTCCCGTCTGCTGCGCCGCCTCGGCGTCGCCAAGGCCCAGAATGCCAACGGCAAGAAGGTCTACACGCTAGTGGATGACCAGCTGGAACCCGCCGGCAGCACCCGCTCCGTGCACGACATGGTGCGCGCCGTGGTGCACAACCAGCAGATGGTGCTGGTGCACACCACCCCGGGCGCCGCGACCGTGGTGGCCCGTCTGCTGGATCGCCACGCCGATCCCGAGATCCTGGGGGCCGTCGCCGGCAACGATGTGGTGCTGATAGCCCCGCGCCACATCAGTCGCACCCGCCAGGCCCATGCCGCCGTGGTGCGCACCCTGGAGCAGGCGCGCTAAGCCAGCCCCGAATGCAGCAAGGCGACCCCTGGGTCGCCTTTTTGTTGCCTGCGATCTGCCCGTGCCATCATGCACAGCCATAAAAAAACGGGAGCCCGCAGGCTCCCGTTGCGTCTTGATAGTCATCCCTTATGAGAGCAGGGCCCCCAGGCTCAGGCAGACCACGATCAGCACAGTCAGTATGCCGAGCAGCGGTGCCACCCACTTCAGCCAGCGCACATAGGGCACCTTGGCGATGGCCAGGCCACCCATGACCACGGCTGAGGTCGGGGTCACCAGGTTCACCAGACCGGAGGCGGATTGGTAAGCGGTCACCACCAGCTCGCGGCCCACGTTGGCGAAGTCGGCAAGGGGCGCCATGATCGGCATGGTCAGCACCGCCAGACCGGAAGAGGACGGCACCAGGAAGGAGAGCACCACTTCCAGCACGAACATCACGTTGATGAACACCACAGTGGAGAGGCCGGTCACTATGCCTTCCGCGCTGTTCAAGATGGTGTGGGTGATCATGCCGTTGTCCATCACCACCACTATACCGCGAGCGATGCCAATGATCAGGGCCACGCCGAGCAGGTCGCGGGCACCGTCGATGAAGTTGGAGGTCAGCTCCTCCTCGCTCATGCGGGAGATGAGGCCGACTATGATGGCGGCGGCCAGGAAGACACCGGAGATCTGCGCCATCCACCAGCCGAGCACGGCCACCCCGTAGATCATCACGGCGAAGGCGGCCACGAAGATACCCAGCACTATCTTGCGAGTAAGAGTGAACTCCAGCATCTGGTCGCTCTTGTTGCCGAGGAAGTGGGCACGGTTCTCATCCCACTTGTCGGCCACCAGGGACTTGCTGGGGTCGTTGCGCACCATCTTGGCGTAACGCATCACGTAGGCGACGCACAGCAGCCAGCCGGCCACCAGCATGGCGACCCGCAGCCAGATGCCGTCGGTGAAGGAGATGCCGGCCGCGTTGGCGGCAATCACGGTGGCGAACGGGTTGATGGTGGAGCCCAGCGTCCCTATACCGGCGCCGAGCAACACTGTCGCGGCGGCGACCACGGGGTCGAAGCGGGCGGCCATCATCACCGGCACCAGCAGGGTGTAGAAGGGCAGCGACTCTTCCGCCATGCCGTAGATGGTGCCCCCTGCGGCGAACAGCGCCATCAGGATAGGGATCATCCACTCCTCGCGGCCACGCAGACGATCGGTGACGCGCTCGATACCGGCATCGATGGCGCCAGTCTTGGTCACTATGCCAAGGAAGCCGCCGATGATCAGGATGAAGAGGGAGACGTCGATGGCGCCTGCCTCATAGGTGTCGTGGTTGTAGAGGCCGTCGATGGGTGCCAGCAGCACGTCGACTATCCCCTGGGGATTGGCCTCTACCAGCTTGTAGGTGCCAGCCACCGGCACTTCCTTGCCGAGGGCTTCATTCATTACCATGTCGTATTTGCCGGCCGGCACTATCCAGCTCAGGGCGGCCACCAGGGCGATCAGCACAAACAATATGGTGTAGGCTGACGGGAACTTGAATTTGGTCATGGTCCAGCTTCCTTCTGTGGTGTGGTATCCATGTATCTGCGGGTCGTAGGGTTAGAGGTGTTATGCCGCCGTCACATGGTCGAAAAGCCGGGGGTCACCCCCCGGCACCACTACTGCGACCTTAGTCGCCCAGCGTAGCCACCATCACTGCCTTGATGGTGTGCATCCGGTTTTCGGCCTCGTCGAATACTATGCTGTGCTCGGATTCGAACACGTCCTCGGTCACTTCCAGACCCTTCATGCCATATTTGTCAGCCACTTCCTTGCCCATGGTGGTCTCATCGTTGTGGAACGCCGGCAGGCAGTGCATGAACTTCACATCCGGGTTCTTGGTGGCGTTGATGACGTCCATGTTGATCTGATAGGGGGTCATCAGTTTCACCCGTTGATCCCAGGCTTCTTTCGCTTCACCCATAGAGACCCAGACGTCGGTGTAGAGGAAGTCGGTACCCAGCACGCCCTCTTTCACATCTTCGGTCAGGTGAATGCGCGCACCTGTCTCTTCGGCGATCTGGCGGCACTTGGCGACCAGCTCTTCTTCCGGCCAGAAGGCCTTGGGGGCAACCAGGCGGATGTCCATGCCCATCTTGGCGGCGCCGACCATCAGGGAGTTGCCCATGTTGTTGCGGGCATCACCCAGGTAGGCGAACTTGATCTGATCCAGACGCTTGCCCTTGCCGTGCTCCAGCATGGTCATGAAGTCCGCCAGGATCTGGGTCGGGTGGAATTCGTTGGTCAGGCCGTTCCAGACCGGGACGCCGGCATGGGCACCCAGCTCTTCGACTATCTCCTGGCCGTAGCCACGGTATTCGATGCCGTCATACATGCGGCCCAGCACCCGAGCGGTGTCCTTCATGGACTCCTTGTGACCGATCTGGGAACCGCTTGGGCCAAGGTAGGAGACCTGGGCACCCTGGTCGAAGGCCGCCACTTCAAAGGCGCAGCGGGTACGGGTGGAGGTCTTCTCGAAGATGAGGGCAATATTTTTTCCGCTTAGATGTTTGCGCTCATAGCCACCGTATTTGGCTTTTTTCAGGTCGATGGCCAGATCGATCATGTATTGGATTTCGCGCGGGGTGAAGTCCAGCAGTTTCAGGAAGTTACGGTTACGCAGATTAAAAGCCATGATGAGTTCTCTCTATATTTGTGTCAGACCAATTCGGGCAGTGTTGTTAACTACGCAGTGATTCAACGACTCAAGCATTCACGGTATGGGTGGCGACTATATTGGTGCCGGCCTCCCCCTTGAGGATGGCGAGGCCATCTTCTAGGGAACCGATCCCGACCATGCCGCCGGTTGCCTTGACGAATTCGCAGGAGGCTTCGACCTTGGGCCCCATGGAGCCGGCATCGAACTTGACGCCAGCCAGTTCGGCCGGGCTGGTGACTCGCAGCGGGTGCTGGGTCGGCTTGCCCCAATCCAGGTAGACGGCATCGGCGTCGGTCAGGATCAGCAGGGCATCGGCCTTGATCTGTCTGGCCAGGTAGGCGGCGGACATGTCTTTGTCGATCACCGCTTCGATGCCGGTCAGGCACTGGCCATCCCAGGTCACCGGAATGCCGCCACCACCGGTACAGATGATGAGGTGGCCCTGGGCGATCAGGGTTTCGATGGCGTCGCCTTCGACGATGCGCTGGGGCAGCGGGGACGGCACCACGCGGCGGAAGAACTTGCCGTCGGCCTTGACGCTCCACTGCTTCTCGGCCGCCAGGGCGCGGGCTTCGGCTTCCTCATAGATGGGGCCGATGAACTTGGTCGGATTGGCGAAGGCGGGATCCTTGGGATCGACCTGCACCTGGGTCAGCAGCGCGGTGACGTTGCGACTCGGCATCAGGTTTTTCAGCTCCTGGATCAGCATGTAGCCGATCATGCCCTGGGACTCGGCGCCCAGCACATCCAGGGGATAGGGAGAGACCTGGGTATAGGCGCTGTTCTGCAGAGCCAGCAGGCCGACTTGCGGGCCGTTGCCGTGCACCAGCACCACGTTGTACTCCTCGGCGATCCGGGCGATGGTCTTGGCGGCGGTCGCGATATTCTTGCGCTGAATGTCAGCTTCAAGGGGCTCGCCACGACGGAGCAGGGCATTGCCACCCAGGGCGACGACGACAGTTGGTTTTTTCATAGTGGTTGATCTCGATTCGGGGTCTGTGTGGCGCCAGCCTCTGCCGGCGCCACGCCGTCTTGTCAGATGCCGTCACGTTCCATCGGGCAGCTCATGCAGCGGGCGCCGCCGCGACCACGTCCCAGCTCTTCACCCGGGATGGGCAGCACTGTGATGCCGGCCTTGTCGTACTTCTCGTTGGTGTAGGTGTTGCGCTCATAACCCACCACCACGCCGGGACGCACTGTCAGCACGTTGTTGGCATCGTTCCACTGCTCGCGCTCGGCCTCGAAGCTGTCGCCGCCGGTGGTGATGAGCTTGAGCTGATCCACGCCCAGCGCCTTCTCGATGGCGGTGACGAAGTAGCCCTCTTCCTTGATGTTCATGCCGGTGGCACCGCCCGGAGTCAGACTCCAGCAGTTCACGTCCTTGCGGATGACTTCCGGATAGACGGAGAAGGTGTCTATGTCCATGTGGGTCATGACGGTATCCAGGTGCATGCAGCTGCGGTGTTTCGGCAGTTGCATGGCGATGACCTGTTTGGCCTGACCGTGCTTGAACAGGCCGCGGGCCAGGTGTTCCACCCCTTGCGGCGTGGTGCGCTCGGACATGCCGATGAGCACGGCGCCACGGCCGATGACCAGGACGTCACCCCCTTCGATGGTGGAGTTGTCGTAGTCACGATCCTCGTCACCGAAGTACTTGATGAAGTCCTGACCGGCGAACTGCGGGTGCCAGCGGTAGATGGCCTTCACATGGTTGGTTTCGCGGCGACGGGCGGCCTTGGCCATGGGGTTGATGGAGACGCCACCGTAAACCCAGCAGGAGGTATCACGGGTGAAGAGGTGGTTGGGCAGCGGCTCTATGATGAAGTCAGTCGGAGCGTGCATGCCCACTACCATGTTGACGCCGCTGAAGGGCATCTCTGAGTAGGTCAGGCCACCGGAGAGGATGCGGGCCAGCTCGCGGTGCGGCATGTCAGCCAGGAAGCAGCGCACGTCATTGGCCAGTGCGGTGCCGAGGCGATAGTCGGAGACCTGGTGTTGCAGCAGCCAGGCTTTGGCTTCCGGCACATCCAGGGTTTCGGCCAGCAGGTTGGTCAGCAGGAAGACTTCGACATTCTGATCGCGCAGTACCTGAGCGAATTTGTCGTGCTCCTGACCGGCACGTTCAACGGACAGGACGTCATCGAACAGCAGATCCTGGCAGTTGGAAGGGGTCAGGCGCTTCAGACTGAGGTTGGGGCGGTGCAGCATGACACGGCGCAATTGGCCAACTTCAGAACCTACATAAAATTTGCTCATGATTATATTCCGTCTAGCAGTGGTCCCTGCGAGTGATTGAATAGATTCCTTCTATTCTGGCTCGTGGCTAAGGCGGGATATTCTTTATGTAGGGTACTCGGCTTGTGTTCTATCCTGCCCTTGCCTTTCGTGACAGAGGTTAGGACTAGCAATCACCACAAACTTAGACATTGATCACATTCACTCGAGACTGAATAAAATCAGGAGTTAATTTATGATGGAGTTTACATAAATGACATTTACTCATTAACGCCTGCCGCATAACGACGCAATAAGGGCAGGTTTTATTTCACCGGGATACCGTTTTCATTCATGAATGATATCTACAAATGGATATGATCAATTAAAAATAACCAATAAAATCATAAGCATGTATGGTTTTTATTTTTTGTTTGAATTTTATACGTTCATCCATGCATTTATCCTCATAAATACTCCCGCCACTCACCACATAAATAGTCATCTTCATCCCTTCGCCTGAATAATCCATCTCTTGTCCCAGATCATGGCATCGGCGCCAACCCGCACGGGCAGCCCTCCGTATCAGGGTGCTCATCGCATCTCCTTTATATGGATATGCATTCTGGGCGCATCCTGGCGATGCTTTTCTCACCAGCGCCATTGCATCCCAGTTTTAAAGTTTTTTCATTAGTTGAATTTATTGCGCCACCTTGCGCCACTCCCGGGTTCGCCTTAACTCAGAAAGTGATCAGGATCACGCTATTTTCTATCACCAAGGAGATAACCATGAAGATCAAATCGCTGTTTCTGCTGGTCGCCCTGGTTCTGCCCATGACCCCGACCCTGGTTCAGGCCCAGGGCGCCCCCGCCATGCCGCTGGTGGTGTGCCATATTGACCAGGCCCCCCAGAAGCTGCTCCCCGCCTATCTGTGCCAACAGCATGGCGGCCAGCAGCACCATTGATACTGCCCCAGGGGGAGAACGCCTCCTCCTGGGTTGTCAGTTCCCCACACCGGCATACCCCTCCCCCGATAGCCCGCTCCTTTTAGCCGCTTCCGGCCAGCAACCCCATGCAACCCTCTGTGTTCACCCCTCAACCCGTCCTGGCACAGACGCCTCTGACCCTGGATGCTGACGGCCCCGGCTCACCTATCTGCGATCGACTCTGACCCTGGTGACGTTTCTGAACCTCAGTTAAACGAGCCGTGAGACATTCGCCATAGCAGGTGTAAGCGAAGCGCCTCAAAAATTCTCGCCATAGTCGGAAGATAGGAGCAAAAAAACCGCACTTAAAAATCACAACTAAATGATTTACAAAGAAATGACATCATTATCATTTCTCGAGAAACGAGTTTCGAAAAAACGTTTTTCAACATGCCGTTGTCGTCCCCCGGGAAATCCTTATAGTTACTCCTGCACGGACGCAATGAAGTCGGTCAGGAAGACTGGCTGCCAGGGTTGGGCAAATGGACTCACCACAGGATGTGGTAAAGGACACCTCCCAGGACGGAGAAAGTGCGACGGGAACGGATGACTCGTCAGGCCATGATGGCTAAAGGACACCCCAAAGGATTGGGAAGGGGAAACCTAAAGGAAGAGGTATAGTCAGGGATTGCAGGGAGCAACTTCGTTCAAGGATATGAGCGATAAGACTATCGGGGGCGACGCAAGTCGCCCCCATCTTTTTTGGGAATTTTTCACACTTTCCCGGTGAGCTGCCACCCTGGCGCCAACGGCCAGGGTGCCCACGACCAGTCCAACCAACCTTACTCCAGTCGGAAGTGTCCCACTATCTCCCGCAGCCTGTCATAGGTGTGCTGCATTGAAGTCGAACTCTCCACCGTCCGCTCACCATTGCCCTTGAGCTGGGTGATCACCTCGGCGATGGCGCTCATGTTGCGATTGATCTCTTCGGCCACCGCACTCTGCTGCTCCGCCGCTGTGGCGATGTGACTGATGAGATCGTTGATCTCCACCACCTCCCCCGCCATCAGATCCAGCGACGCATTCACCTTGCTGGTGTTCTCTGCCGCATCCTGACAGCTCTGCCGGGTGTTACCCATGGCCGCCACTACAGTCTGGGTCCCCCGCTGCAACCGGGTCAGCATGGTCTGGATCTCGGCCGTGCTCTGCTGGGTACGGCCCGCCAGGGAGCGCACTTCGTCGGCCACCACGGCAAAGCCGCGCCCCTGCTCACCGGCCCGGGCGGCCTCGATGGCGGCGTTGAGGGCCAGCAGGTTGGTCTGCTCGGCGATGCTGCCGATGACCCCGAGGATGGAGCCTATCTGCTGCACATCCTGCTGCATGGCGGCGATGGAGTGGGCCGTGGTTTCCACCTCCGTCACCAGGGCGGTCACGCTGGCCATGGCCTGATCCACCACCCGGCGCGACTGGCTCGCGAGCTGCTGGCTCTGGCCGGTCAGCTGGGCCGTGCTGGCGGCGCTCTCCGATACCGAGACGGCGGTACGGCTCATCTCGTTGATGGCGGTGACCACCTGTTCGGTCTCTCGCACATGCTCGGCCAACAGCCCCTGGGCCGAGCCCGTCTGCCTGGCCAGACCCGAGATCCCTTCGTTGAGCTGGCCGCTGGCTTCCCGTACCTCTCCCATCATCTCCTGCAGCCGCTCGATGAAGCGGTTGATGCCGGCCGAGATCTGGCCGAGATCATCCTTGCTGGTCACCGTCAGGCGGCGGGTCAGATCGCCGCTGCCCCGAGACAGCTCCTGCACCAGATCACGCAGGGAGAGGATGGGGCGGTAGGCCAGGTTGAGGGCCACCATGGAGATCACCAGCACCAGGGCCGCAACCCCGAGCAGGGCCAGGGTGATCTTGCCGTTGAGCGCCTGGGTCATGGACCGGATGTAATCGAGGTCCACGTAACCGGTCAGGGTCCACTGGCTGCCACGGATATCCAGCTGGTTGGGGCGAGACTCGCTCTCTCCCTGGGGTTTGCTGCTGTAGAGCACCTGGCCCTGACTGTCCGCCAGGGAGAAGTAGCGCCCCTCCCCGCTTACCTTCGCCAGCAGTGCCTTGAACTCGCTCATGTCGAGGTAGTAGAGGTAGGCGGAATCGGCACCCCGGGGCACCAGGATGGAGATGACCGGCTTGCCGTCCAGCTGCTCCAGCGAGCTGACGGTGATCTGGTTGTTGGCGGCGGGGATCAGCTTGCGCAGGGCTTCAACCCTGGCCTTGTCGTCGATGACCCCGTTCACGTCGAACGCCATGTCGCCGATCAGCTTGACGATGTTGTGAAAGCCGGTCTCCTGCAGCGCCTTCTTGACGCTGGTCACCCCGAGGTTGAGGTTCGCCGCCAGCAGCACCTTCTGGTTGATGTCACCGGCCAGCTTCTCCTTGACCAGGGTGATCTGCTCGTTGATGTTCTGGGTCGCCTGGGTGCGGATATAGCCACTGATGAAGTGATTGACGCTGAACCAGGCGGTGCCGATGGTGACCAGGATGGCGAGCAGCAGCAGGACGTTGATTTTGACTTTGAATGGCATGGGGTGGGTCCCTCCAAGTAGAAAGGGCCGGAACATGTCCGACCCTCTCTGCCAATGCTTACTTCTTCTTGGCGTACTTCATGGAGTCCAGGGCCACGGCAAGAATGATGATGCCGCCCTTGATGATGAACTGCCAGTAGGGGCTGACCCCTATGTAGGTCAAGCCGTAGTTGATCAGGGTGAAGATGAGCACCCCTGTGATGACACCGGCGACAGTCCCCACACCACCGGCAAAGGAGACACCGCCCACCACGCAGGCCGCGATGGCATCGAGTTCATACATGAAGCCGAGGTTGTTGGTGGCGCTGCCGATGCGGCCCGCTTCCAGCATGCCGCCGAAGGCGTAGAAGACGCCGGCCAGGGCGTAGATCATCACCAGGTTGACCGCCACGTTGACGCCGGAGACCTTGGCGGCTTCCGGGTTGCCGCCGATGGCGAAGATGTTCTTGCCGAAGCGGGTCTTGTTCCACAGCACCCAGACGAAGACGCTGGCGATGGCCGCATAGAAGGTGAGGTACGAAAGCTTGAATCCCCCTATCCGGATAAAGCCCTGCGCGAAGCTGGAGAAGCGGGGGTCGAAGCCGGCCACCGGGGAGGCACCTACAGAGTCAAAGTAGAGGGAGTTGATGCCGTAGACGATGATCATGGTGCCCAGGGTGGTGATGAAGGGCGTCACGTTCAGGTAGGCAACGATCAGGCCGTTGACCAGACCGATCAGGGCACCCACAGCACACACCAGCAGGATCACCACAGGAATGGGCACTTCACCCAGACTGGGGAACACCTTGTTGACGTTGGTCAGCGCCTGCAGCATGGTGGCCGCGATCAGCGCCGCCAGACCGACCTGACGACCGGCCGAGAGATCCGTGCCCTGGGTGATGATGATGCCCGCCACCCCGAGGGCTATGATGACCCGCACCGAGGACTGGGTCAGTATGTTGCTGAGGTTGGTGAGGCTGAGGAAGGAGGGCTCCTGGATCACTATGATCATGAGCAACACCAGCAGCACCAGGTAGATGGCGTTCTCTTTGAGCGCCTGCATCAGATTGAAATTTTTAGCCGACTCCATAATGTCTTCCTGTCTTTATAGGTACAGAGATGCCAGGCGCAGGATCTCGCTCTGGTCAGTTTCTTTGGTGTTGACGATCCCCGCGACCCGGCCATTGCTCATGACCATGATGCGATCCGTGATCCCCAGCAGTTCAGGCATCTCGGACGAGATGATGATGATGCCCTTGTCCTTCTTCGCCAGCTCCAGGATGAGCTGATAGATCTCGAACTTGGCGCCCACGTCTATGCCGCGGGTCGGTTCATCCAGCATCAGGATCTCCGGCTGGGTCAGCAGCCAGCGGCCTATGATGACCTTCTGCTGGTTGCCCCCGGAGAGGGAGCCAATCTGTGTCTGCTGGGTCGGTGTCTTGACCCGCATGGAGTCGATGACCCACTGGGTATCGCTCTTCATCTTGTTGTCGCTGAGCAGCCCCATGGATCCCTTGTAGCTGTCCATGTTGGCGATCAGGGAGTTGAAGGCGATATCGAGACGGGAGTAGATGCCGGTGGAACGGCGCTCCTCCGTCACCAGGGCGAAGCCGTTCTGGATCGCCTCATGGGCGTTGCGATTGGCGACCTCCTTGCCGTGCAGCTTGATGACACCGTCGCTGTGATCGCGGATGCCGAACAGGGTCTCGACTATGTCGGTGCGCTTTGCCCCCACCAGACCGGCGATGCCGAGGATCTCCCCCTTGTGCAGGTTGAAGCTCACGTCCTTGATGGAGGGCTGGTTCTTGGCCGTCAGGTGCTCGACTTCGAGGATCACCTCTTTCGGCTGGTTGGTTTTCTCCGGGAAGCGCTGGGTCAACTCGCGACCGACCATCATGCCGATGATCTGATCCATGGTCATACCCTCGAGCGGCTGGGTCGCCACCCACTGGCCATCCCGCAATATGGTGATCTCGTCACAGAGCTGGAAGATCTCTTCCATCTTGTGGGAGATGTAGACGATGCCGCACCCCTTGTCCTTCAACTTGTTGATGATCTTGAAGAGGTGGTTGACCTCTTTCTCGGTCAGGGAGGAGGTGGGTTCGTCCATGATGACGATCTTGGCGTCATAGGAGAATGCCTTGGCAATCTCGATCATCTGCATCTGGGAGACGGAGAGGGTGCCGACCTTGACCCGGGGGTCTATGTCGATGTCCAGCTCGTCGAAGATGCGCTTGGTGTCGTCATACATCTTGCCGTGGTCGATGAACCAGCCCTTGGTGGGATAGCGACCGAGCCACATGTTGTCCATCACGGTGCGTTGCAATACCAGGTTCAGCTCCTGGTGCACCATGGATACGCCATTTTCCAGCGCCTCTTTGGAAGAGGTGAAGTTGACCTCCTCGCCCTTGAAGAAGATCTTGCCCTGATCCTTCTCGTAGATGCCGAACAGGCACTTGAGCAGCGTGGACTTTCCTGCGCCATTCTCGCCCATCAACGCATGCACAGAATGAGGACGGACCCGTAAATTGACATTATCGAGTGCCTTGACGCCAGGAAAGCTCTTACTGACGTCAATCATCTCCAACAGCCATTCTGATTGTTGCCGTGTTGTCATATCAGCCATCACATCTGGTTGAAAAAAGGGCAAGGGGATCTCCCTTGCCCTGGAGGGGGGAATTACTCGAATTGGGACAGGTTGTCTTTATCAACGCCCACGTAGGCAACACGCACGACCTTGTTGTCGATCTTCCAGTTGGTGCCTTCACCGGCCGGCTTGCCTTCAGCCAGGTTCTTGGTCAGCTCGTAGGTGGCCTTGGCCTGGTTGGCCGCATCGTTCAGCACTGTACCCGCCATGGCACCGCTCTTGACCATGGCCAGGGCTTCCGGCAAGGCATCGACGCCGAATACCGGGATGGCGCTCTTGCCCTGGGCTTTCAGGGATTCAACAGCGCCCATTGCCATGCCGTCGTTGTTGGCGATGACCACTTCGATCTTGTTGGCGTTGGGGCCGGAGATCCAGGCGTCCATCTTGTCTTTCGCCATGGCGGTATCCCACATACCGGTATCCATGTGCAGCTGCTCTGTCTTGACGCCACCGTCATTCAGGGTCTTGACGACGTAGGTGGTGCGGGCTTCCGCATCCGGGTGGCCCGGCTCGCCCTTCAGCAGTACGAACTGGATGACGCCGTCCTTGTTCAGATCCCACTCAGGGTGTGCCTTCCAGTGCTTGGCGATCAGCTGGCCCTGGATGATGCCTGACTCCTTGGAGTCGGTGCCCACGTAGTAGGCCTTGTCATAGCTGGCCAGGTCGGCCGCGCTCGGTTCCTTGTTGTAGAACACCACGGGGATCTCGTCCGCACGGGCCTTCTCGATCACGACAGGGGCCGCCGCCGGGTCAACCAGGTTGATGGCCAGCGCCTTCACGCCCTTGGCCAGCAGCACGTCGATCTGGTCGTTCTGCTTGGACTGGTCATTCTGGGAGTCATTCATCAGCAGCTCCACACCGGGATTGGCTGCCGCTTCCTTCTCGATGGCCTTGCGCACTACCGCCATGAAGTTGTCGTCATACTTGTAGACGGTGACACCGATACGGGTATCGGCCTGGGCTTGGGCTCCCGCCATCAGTCCCATCAGCAAGGTGGCAACTGTCGTGAGTTTTTTCATTGTTATGCTCCGATCTCTAATATCTGTTTTTGTAGGGAATGCTGTACACCGTTTGAACTGGCGCCAGCCTAATGTAATCAGTTTGTTGTATGGCGGTCTGTGATCATGGCAACAAAATGAAAACGTTTACACTCTGTTACATAGACATAAAACATTTTAAAATCAATCAGATAACCAATTAAAAGACCTTTACGAATCCATTTTCGTCATCGGCGTCAGATTCAGTGTAGAACACAGTTCCAACTGTAACTTCCAGGCGGCAACCAGAATTCGGGTCGCACGCTCTGGCTCCAGGAGTCATCGCCCCCTACACCCATGTGGAAACCATCCAGGCAGAGGTGCAATCCCCCCTGAGCCACCAGATCGGTCTGGTGGCGGGCCTGGGCCAGCTGCTGCTGGCTGTAGCGGCTGACGCTGAAGTGGAACTTGCCCTCCATGCTCACCTCTGCGAGGCGCAGCTGACGGGTATCGCAACGCAACCCGTTGTCGGTCGGGAACACATAGGGGGTGTACAGGGCCGCGATCGGCAGCTGCCAGCGATGAAGGTCGGCGGCAAGCTGACGATCCGGATAGTTCTCGTGGGGACCGCGCCCCAGCCAGCTCACCTCATCGACCTCGTCGGCCAGCCAGAGCCTGGCCCCGATGCGGGGCAGGGACGGCATGTCGGCGGCAACCTCCACCTCTATGCGCAGCGCCATGGCACCGTCGGCACCGAAGCTGTGATGCCAGCGGGTCAGCAGCCGCAGCGACTCACCGACGAAGTAACCGTGGGATACGACCAGCGTCCCCCTATCGGGGTTAGCCTCCAGGCCGAGGCAGCGGTGCTGCAGATCATTGAGCCCGGCCTCCTGCCAGCGGGCAATCCAGGCGTTGGGATCCGCGTGATCCGCCTCGCTGGTGCCGATGTCGTTGTCGAGCGGTGCCCGGTAGAAGTGATCGGTGATGGCATCCCGCAGCCGCTCACGGCCCTGTTTCTGCCAGCTGCTGATGCGGCCGCTGGCCTTGTCCAGCCGCCACTCGCTGCCTGCGGCACGCACCAGCCAGTGGTCCGGCTGTTCGCTCAATGAGGCGGGAGCCCGGGTAACAGGCAAGGCCAGAGGGGTCGGCAGCATGCATTGCTGGCGCGCCACCTCGTGATCCGCCCCGGCCCATGCCGTGGCGGCGGGCTGCACTATGGCCAGATCCAGCCAGGCCAGGGTGCCTGCGGCAAAGCCCGGCAGCCGCTCCAGCAGGGTCAGCGTCACGCTGCCCTGGGGCGCCAGCTCGAGCGGGCACTCACCCTGGCTCAGCACCACACCGTCCTCCAGCAGCTGCCAGCGCAACACCTCGTTGTCCGTGGGGCGGAACAGGTATTCGCTGCGGATCTCGACCCGGAGCGGCTGCCGGCTTTGCAGGGTCAGCACGAAGGGCTGCTGGGCCCGTTTCGCCTCGAACAGGGCGGGATGCGGCGTCCGGTCCGGGAACAGCAGGCCGTTGCAGCAGAACTGGCGATCGTTGGGAAGATCGCCGAAGTCACCGCCATAGGCCCAGAAATGGCGGCCATCGTCGGTCTGCTTGTCGAGCCCCTGATCCACCCAATCCCACACGAAGCCGCCCTGCAAGCGGGGATGATCGCGAAACGCCTGCCAGTAGTGGGCGTAGCCCCCCAGGCTGTTGCCCATGGCGTGGGCATATTCGCAGAGGATGAGCGGCCGGGTCTCGTCCGGCAGGCCTATCCACTTGGCCAGCGCCCACTTGGGCACCGCCGGGAAGGGTTGATCCTGATGGGTGCGGGCATACATGGGGCAGATGATGTCGGTGGCCGGGGTATCGGCCCCGCCCCCTTCGTACTGGACCGGCCGGCTCGGATCGGCCCGTTTGACCCACTGATACATGGCGTCGTGGGCCGGGCCATAACCGGATTCGTTGCCCAGGGACCAGATGATGATGCTGGGGTGGTTGAAGTCCCGCGCCACCATGCGGGTGACCCGCTCCAGGAAGGCGTTGCTCCAGGCGGGATCCTGCGCTAGCCGCCCCATGGGGGTCATGCCGTGGGTCTCCAGGTTCGCCTCGTCCACCACGTAGAGGCCGAGCCGGTCACACAGTCGATAGAACTCGGGATGGTTGGGGTAGTGAGAGCAGCGCACCGCGTTGAAGTTGTGCTGCTTCATCAACCGCAGATCCTGCTCCATGGCGGCAGGGGTCACCACATGGCCCAGGGCGGGATCGTGTTCGTGGCGATTGGCGCCGCGGATCAGCAGCGGCTGGCCGTTGACCCTCAGCAGGCCGCCCTTGATCTCCACCGCCCGAAAACCCACGTCATGGGCCTCGCTCTCGATGGGCTCGCCCTGCTCATCCAGCAGGGTCAGGGTAAGTCGATAAAGATGGGGCGTCTCGGCGCTCCACTTGTGCGGCGCCGCTATATCCAGCCACAGCTCGGTCCTGTCTGGGTAGGCGCCCTTCTCGTCGATGGCGCCTGTGCCGAGCGGCTGGCGCCGATCGGCGATCAGCGTCTCACCGAAATAGAGCCTGGCCTCCACCGCCAGCCCGGCGCCCTCATTGACCTGCAGCGCCACCTTGAGGCGGGCGTCCCGGTAACAGGCGTCCAGCACAGGTGTCAGCCGCACGTCCAGCAACCGGCGCTCGGGTTTGTGCAGCAGGCTGACGGAGCGGAAGATGCCGCTCATGCGCCACATGTCCTGATCCTCCAGATAGGAGCCATCGGACCAGCGCAGCACCAGCACGGCCAGCCGGTTCGGACCGGCCTGCAGGAAGTCGCCGAGATCAAATTCTGCGGGCAGCCTGCTGTCCTGGGAGTAACCGACCCAACGGCCGTTGCAGAACAGATGGAAGGCGCTGTCCACCCCATCGAAGATGATGCGGGTCTGGCCGCTGGCCAGCCAGTCGGCGGGCAGTTCAATCTCGCGGGAATAGCAGCCGGTGGGATTCTCGGCCGGCACCCGGGGCGGATCGCAGGGGAAGGGGTACTTGATGTTGGTATAGATGGGGCGATCGGTGAGGCCGCGCTGCCGGATAGGCGGCATCCAGCTGCCAGTTGCCCGGCACCTTGATGGGACAGGCATCCGGCAGATCCTCGCCAGCCAGTCTCGGGCACCAGCTCGGGCGCGGCGAAGAAGGAGAAGCGCCACTCCCCATCCAGCAAGAGACGAGGAAGAGGCCCGATCATCCCGGCATCCGCTTCGCTGCGCCAGCTGAACATGGGGGTATGGGCAGCCAGCCGGTTTACCGACGTAATCGCCTGGGTCTGCCAGTCCTGACGCGCCACTATCTCCCTGAGCATTCTTCTCTCTCCCTGCATGAACGCCGAAAACGTATGCAGTCTAGAGAAGTATGGCGCAGGGAACGGCGATCTCGCTCACACAGATGTAAACGATTACACTGATTTTGTTAAGTAAAACAGGGTAAAAATGATTAAAAATGCAGGTAAAACAATAACGCCTGCGCCATGCAACGGCAAAAGAGCGGCCCCGAACAGGGAGGTAAATGAAAGGGATCATCCGGCCCGAACGGGAGCCACCGAGTGGCGGTTGATCAGGGTCGGGGTGTAGATCCGGCTCTGCACCGTCTCGCTCTCCCCGGCGGCGAGTTGCAACGCCAGCTTGGCGGCCTGGGCGGCCATGAGTTCTATGGGATAGCGCATGGTGGATAGCTTGGGCCTCAAGTATCTGGCATAGATGATGTCATCGAAGCCCACCACAGAGACCTCTTCCGGCACCTTGAGGCCGTTGTCTGCCAGTACAGAGATGGCCCCTGCCGCCATGGCGTCGTTGTAGGCCACCACGGCCGTGATGGGCAGCCCCTTGGCCAGCAGGTTGAGCATGGCGCGCTCCCCCCCCTCCTCATTGGGCATGCCGCTCTCCACCAGCTCGGGATCTGCGCTCAAACCTGCCTCGGCCAGGGCATCCTGATAACCCTGATGGCGCAGAAGGGCATCTTCGATGGCGTGATCCGAACTGAGGAAAGCGATGTGGCGGTGCCCCAGCTCCAGCAGATGGCGGGTCGCGGTGGCGGCCCCCTGCCGGTTGTTGAGGGCGATGCAGCGCCCCCTCAGGCTGGGGATGTCGCGATTGATCAGCACCATGCCGGGGGCCCGCAGGGCGTAGTCGATGAGCTCCTCGTCGCTGAGCGCCTTGCTGTGCACCACCAGCGCCTCGCAGCGCTTGCCGATCAGCAGCTCTATGGCTTCCCGCTCCTGCTGGGCGCGGTGAAAACCATTACCCATCAGCAGGTGCAACCCCTGTTCCACCGCCACGGCGGCGACCCCCTTGACCAGGGCTCCGAAGAAGGGATCCGCCACGTCACCGACCACCACCCCCATGGTGTCGCAGGTCTGGCTGACCAGGGCCCGGGCGTTGGCGTTGGGGGTGTAGCCCAGCTCTGCCATGGCCTTCTGCACCACCTCGCGGGAGGCGGCACTGGCCTTGGGTGAGTTGTTCATCACCCGTGAAACCGTTGCCACCGATACATTGGCCAAACGGGCGACATCCTTGATGGTGCTCATGCTGTTTTCACTTATTTCACGGTTCGATATGGCGCCATTATACCGGGCAATGTCACTGATAACAGGGGGAAAAGCCATGTCGATGCATTTATAACCACACAAACAAGTGTAATCGTTTCCACATATTTGTTAACCAGTTCACAGTTTGTCCGTCAGCCCCTCGGCTAGACTCCTGCTCAGGCTTTCCTTGCGTGAGGCACTAACGGTGGAGAAGAGGATGAGAGTACTGGTGACCGGCGGTTGCGGCTATATCGGCAGCCACACCTGTCTGGCCTTGCAGGCGGCAGGCATGGAGCCCGTGGTGGTGGACAACCTCTGCAACAGCAAGGCCGCCGTGCTGACACGGGTCGCCGCCATCAGCGGGCAGATGCCCAAATTCTATCAGGGGGACATCCGTGATCCTGCCCTGCTGGACAGCATCTTCGCCGAGCAGCAGATAGACGCAGTGATCCACTTCGCCGCCCTGAAAGCGGTCGGCGAATCGACCCGGATCCCCCTCGAATATTATGAGAACAACCTGAGCGGCACCCTGGTGCTGCTGCAGGCGATGAAGCGGGCCGGAGTTCACAACCTGGTGTTCAGCTCCTCGGCCACCGTCTACGGCGACCCGGCCAGCACCCCCATCCGGGAAGACTTCCCGCGCAGCGCCACCAATCCCTATGGCCGATCCAAGCTGATCATCGAGGAGATCCTCGAGGATCTGCAGACCGCCGAACCCCACTGGAGCATGACGCTGCTGCGCTACTTCAACCCGGTCGGCGCCCACGAGTCCGGCACCCTGGGGGAGGATCCCCAGGGCATGCCCAACAATCTCATGCCCTATATCACTCAGGTGGCCATTGGCCGTCGTGACTGTCTCTCGGTCTTTGGAAACGATTACAACACCGTGGACGGCACAGGGGTGCGCGACTATATCCATGTGATGGATCTCGCCGGGGGGCACGTCAAGGCGCTGCACCACTGTGCGGGGCGAGGCGGCGTCCACCCTTACAACCTGGGTACGGGCCAGGGCCAGAGCGTGCTGCAGATGGTGGCGGCGTTCGAGGCGGCATGCGGTCGCCCCCTGCCCTGTCGCATCGAACCCAGACGCCCGGGTGACATCGCCGAATGCTGGGCCGATCCCGCCAAGGCCGAGCGCGAGCTGGGCTGGCATGCCAGCCGGGATCTCGCCGCCATGTGCGCCGACAGCTGGCGCTGGCAGTTCGCCAACCCGAACGGTTACGAGGAGTAGGCCTGACGGCCTGCCCGTTACGATTTTCTCAACTCATTGATTGGAGTGATGATGTTCAACCCTGTTGATCACCCCCACCGCCGTTTCAACCCGCTGACCGGCCAATATGTGCTGGTCTCCCCCCACAGGGCCAAGCGCCCCTGGCAGGGTCAGGTCGAAAAAATAAGCCAGGCACCGAGCCAGTCCCACGATCCGGACTGCTTCCTCTGTGCGGGCAACAAGCGCGTCACCGGCGACCAGAATCCCGACTATCAGGAGACCTTCGTCTTCACCAACGACTTCGCCGCCCTGATGCAAGACACCCCGGCCGCCGACAGCCAGCTGGATCCCCTGCTCAAGCTGGAGGCCGCCCGCGGCACCAGCCGGGTCATCTGCTTCTCGCCGGATCACGGCAAGACACTCCCCGAGCTGGCGCTGCCCGCCATAGAGGCGGTGATCAGCACCTGGATGAGCCAGGTGGCCGAGCTGTCGAGCCAGTGGGACTGGGTGCAGGTCTTTGAAAACAAGGGCGCCGTCATGGGCTGCTCCAACCCCCACCCCCACGGCCAGCTGTGGGGCAGCGACTTCCTGCCCAACGAGATCGCCCGCGAAGAGCAGCACCAGCGCAACTGGCTGGCCGAACACGGCCGCCCGCTGCTGCTGGACTATGTGGAGCGGGAGCTGGCGGACAGATCCCGCATAGTGGTGGAGACCGAACATTGGCTGGCAGTGGTGCCCTTCTGGGCCGCCTGGCCGTTCGAGACCCTGCTGCTGCCCAAGGCCCATGTGCCCTCCCTGCTGGGTCTCACCCGGGAGCAGCAGGAGGATCTGGCGGTGGCACTCAAGGAGCTCACCAGCCGCTACGACAACCTGTTCGAGTGCAGCTTCCCCTACTCCATGGGCTGGCACTTCGCGCCGCCCAAGTCGGATTGCCCCGAGGCCTGGCAACTGCATGCCCACTTCTATCCGCCCCTGCTGCGCTCCGCCACGGTACGCAAGTTCATGGTGGGCTTCGAGATGCTGGCCGAAACCCAGCGAGACCTGACCCCGGAACAGGCCGCCGAGCGCCTGCGCTCCCTCTCCCCCATTCATTACAAAGCCAATGAGGTGACCCCATGACCCCGAGCCAACGCGTCAGCGCCGTGTTTGCCGAGCAGTTTGAGCAACAACCCGACCTGCTGGTGCGCGCCCCCGGTCGCGTCAACCTCATCGGCGAGCACACCGACTACAACGACGGCTTCGTGCTGCCCTGCGCCATCGACTACGAGACCTGTGTCGCCATCGGCCTGCGCAGCGACAACCTGGTGCACGTGATCGCCGCCGACTACGGCAACCAACGGGATCTGTTCGACCTGGACAAGCCCATCACCCATCATCCTGACCAGCGCTGGAGCGACTACATTCGCGGCGTGGTCAAGCATCTGCAAGCCCGTGGCCATGCCCTGCGCGGCCTCAATCTGGTGGTCTCAGGCAACGTGCCCCAGGGGACCGGCCTGTCGTCGTCCGCGTCTCTTGAGGTGGCCATAGGCCAGGCCTTCAAGGAGGCCCTGGGGCTTCACATCAGCCAGGCCGAGATCGCCCTCAACGGCCAGCAGGCGGAGAACCAGTTCGTCGGCTGCAACTGCGGCATCATGGATCAGATGATCTCCGCCAGTGGCAAGCAGGATCACGCCCTGCTGCTGGACTGCCGATCCCTGGAGACCCGCCTCATCCCCATGCCCGAAGATCTGGCGGTGCTGATCGTCAACTCCAACGTGCGCCGCGGCCTGGTGGACAGCGAATACAACACCCGTCGCCAGCAGTGCGAGACCGCCGCCCGTCACTACGGGGTCAAGGCCCTGCGCGACCTGGATCTGGCCGCGCTGGAAGCGGGCAAGGCCGGGCTGGACGAAGCCTGCTACCGCCGTGCCCGCCACGTGGTAGGGGAAAACGCCCGCACCCTGGCCGCCGCCGAGGCGCTGGCCTCTGGCGATCTGGTGCGCCTCGGCGAGCTGATGGGCCAGTCCCATGCCGCCATGCGGGATGACTTCGAGATCACCGTGCCCGCCATCGACGGCCTGGTGGAGATCATCAAGGCAGAGATCGGTACCCAGGGCGGCGTGCGCATGACAGGGGGTGGCTTCGGTGGCTGCGTGGTGGCCCTGTTGCGCCCGGCGCAGGTGGACGAGGTGATCGCCGTGGTCGAGGCCCAGTACCCGGCCAGGTTTGGCCTCAAGGCGGACTGCTATGTCTGCCGCGCCAGCGCCGGGGCCGGCAGGCTCTAACGGGAAGCACATGAGTGACAGGTCACTGACCATAGAAACGGGCAAACCATGAAGACATTCGAACTGGAAAACGAGGAGGGGCTGCGCCTGCGCGGCCTCGAATTTGGCGCCACCCTCACCTCCCTCAGCCTGCCGGTGGCCGGAGTGCGCCGTGAAGTGTTGCTGGGCTGCGCCGATGAAGCCTATGCCACCCAGCAGGTGTGGCTGGGGGCGGTGGCGGGGCGCTTTGCCAACCGCATCGGCGGCGCCGGGCTGGTGCGTGGGGACGAACGCTGGTCCCTGGACGCCAATCAGGCCCCCCATTGCCTGCATGGCGGACGGGCCGGATTCCATCGTCAGTCCTGGCAGATCAAGGAGCGGGAGGCGGACAGGGTCAGGCTGGCCCTGCTCTCAAGGGCGGGAGATCAGGGCTTCCCCGGCAACCTTCGGGTGACCCTGGAGTACCGGCTGGAGCAGCAGGATCTGGTGGTCGACTTCAGGGCCAGCACGGACGCGCCGACCCCGGTCAGCCTCACCAGCCACGCCTATTTCAATCTCGATGGCCACCAAAGCGGCAGCGATCTGCACTCTGATATTCGCAGTCATGCCATCAGCATCAATGCCGATCGCTTCCTGCCCACCGACCAGAGCGGTTTGCCGCTCGCCATCACGCCGGTGGAGGGCCCCTTCGATCTGCGAACCGAACGCCCCATAGGCCAGGATTGGCTGAGCCACCCCCAACAGCAGCAGGCCAAGGGCTTTGATCACGCCTTTCTGCTGAACGGTCCCGAACGGGCGTGGGCGGCACGGGTGGTCTCAGGGGATAAGCAGCTGGTGATGGAGGTCCATACCAATCAACCCTCTCTGCAGTTCTACACCGGCAACTGGCTGGCCAGCACGCCGGACCGTAGCGGTCGGCCATACCGGGATTACGACGGTTTCTGCCTGGAGGCGCAACTGCTACCGGACAGCCCGAACCGGCCCGAGCTCGGCGACCCCTGGCTGCTGCCGGGCCAGCTGTATCACCACCAGACCCGTTACCGCCTGATCCCCGCAGGCTAAGACCCCCTACCGATCTCCCCCTTCAAAGGGGGAGGCGCTATGACGCCCCTTATGAAGGGGAGAGGTGGGGTTCTTCACCCTCTCTTGCTGACGACAGTCCACCGAACCAACTCAGGAGTCTTGATGAACATGGATGATCACTACCTGGCCGCGCCGGATCGTTACCAGCGCCAGCCCTACAGAGCCGCCGGTCGCCACGGCCTGCGCCTGCCCGGCATAGGCCTCGGGCTCTGGCACAACTTCGGCGCCGGGAGCGATCCCGCCAGGGTGAAGGCCATGGTGCATCAGGCCTTCGATCTGGGGATCACCCACTTCGATCTCGCCAACAACTACGGGCCGCCGCCAGGCTCCGCCGAGACCACCTTCGGCGGCGTGCTCAAACGCAGTCTGGCCCCCTACAGAGACGAGCTCATCATCGCCAGCAAGGCGGGCTATGTGATGTGGGACGGCCCCTACGGCGATGGCGGTAGCGCCAAATACCTGTTTGCCAGCCTGCACCAGAGCCTGCGCCGGCTCGGGCTCGACTACCTGGACATCTTCTATCACCACAGGCCGGATCCCCGCACCCCGCTGGAGGAGACCTGTCAGGCGCTGGCGCTCATGGTGCGTCAGGGCAAGGCGCTCTATGTCGGCCTCTCCAACTACCCGGCCGAGCTTGCCGCCAGGGCGGCGACCCGGCTGGCGGAGCTGGGCACCCCCTGCCTGGTCAACCAGCTCAAGTACTCCCTGTTCCAGCGCGACATCGAGGCCGAGACGCTGCCGGTCTGCCGCGAGCAGGGAGTGGGGGTAGTCGCCTTCTCGCCCCTGGCGGGGGGCCTGCTGAGTGATCGCTACCTGGAGGGGATCCCGGCGGATTCGCGCGCCGCCAGCGCCAGCCCCTTCCTTAAGCCAGACCAGATCACCGCGGACAAGCTGGCCCGCATCCGCGCCCTCCACGCCCTGGCGCAGCAAAGGGGGCAGCCCCTGTCACAGCTGGCATTGCAGTGGGTGCTTCGCGATCCCGTGGTGAGCTGCGCCCTGATCGGCGCCAGCAGCCCGCAACAGATAGTGAGCGCGGTCGAGGCCCAGGCCCTGCCGCCATTGGACGAGGCGCTGCAGCAGCAGATCCTGGCGGTGCTGGCATGACAGGCCTATGCCGCTGACCATGTCAGAAGATGACGGAACCAGGGGACTGCCGGCCCCTGCCCCGCGCCGCCCGCAGACAGACGACCCCGGCCGCGCGGCACCTAGCGGGTTCGACTGTCCCTTCCAATAATCTCTGGTTGCCCGCGTGATTTTCCGCCATCATTGGCCGCCCCGACCCTGATCGGGGCTGATTTTATCCGGACCCATCAACCAAGAGATCTGTACCATGACCGAATCCTACGCCCTGTTTGTGGCCTTCGTGCTGGGCATAGTGGAAGGCCTGACCGAGTTTCTGCCCGTTTCCTCCACCGGCCACATGATCATCGTCGGCCACCTGCTCGGTTTCGAAGGCCCCAAGGCCGCCACCTTCGAGGTGGTGATCCAGCTGGGCTCCATCCTGGCTGTGGTCGTCATGTTCTGGCGTCGCCTGTTCGGCCTCATCGGCATCCATTTCGGTCAGAAACCGGCACCTGGGCATGCCACCCTCTCCCTGGTGCACATCATCCTCGGCATGCTGCCCGCCGTGCTCATCGGGCTGGCCATCCACAGCTGGATCAAGGCCCATCTGTTTGGCCCTGAAACCGTGATGTATGCCCTGGTGGCCGGCGGCATACTGCTCATCATCGCCGAGAAGTTCCGCCCAGCCGTCACCGCCGAGACCCTGGACGACATCAGCTACAAGCAGGCGTTCGGCATAGGCCTGTTCCAGTGCCTGGCGCTCTGGCCCGGTTTCTCCCGCTCCGGCGCCACCATCAGCGGCGGCATGCTGATGGGCATCAGTCGCCATGCGGCGGCCGAATTCTCCTTCATCATGGCGGTGCCCATGATGATGGCGGCCAGCGGACTGGACCTCTACAAGAGTCGCGACTTCCTCTCCATGGCCGACTTCCCCATGTTTGCGGTGGGCTTCGTCACCGCCTTCGCGGTCGCCATGGTCGCCATCAAGACCTTCCTGGCGCTGATCCGTCGCCTCGACTTCATCCCGTTCGCCATCTACCGCTTCGTGGTGGCCTTCGCCGTCTACCTGGTATTTGTGGCCTGATCCCGAGGGATTGCC
>NZ_JBJSWH010000008.1:0-126308 GCF_046087985.1 Aeromonas ichthyocola | reverse complement strand
CACGAAAAACCCCGCTCGATGAGCGGGGTTTTTTATTGCCTGAAATTCACACCCTTCATCTCTATCTGGTTGATTTACAACCGTATCCCATCTTCATTGGCCCTGATCTGCACAGGGCAGCACCATATTGACTACGCCGTCTTCCAGCTGGATGTCGATCTGGAAACCCAGTCGCTTGGCCAGGTTGATCATGCCGCGATTGCTGGGCATGGTCATGCCCGACAGCTGGCCGATGCCGCGCTCTCTGGCGTAGCGCACAATCTTCTCCATCATCAGCTTGCCGAGCCCCAGCCCTTTCATATCCGATCGCACCAGGATGGCAAATTCCGCGTCAGACTGGTCTGGATTGGAGATGGCGCGCACCACCCCCAGGATCTGCTGGTTGTAGGCGCCGTCCTGCCCGACTGCGACGAAGGCCATCTCCCGGTCGTAGTCGATCTGGGTCATGCGGGCCAGCTCTTCATGGCCCAGCTCCCCCACGTCGGCGAAGAAACGCTTGTACCTGTCTTCATCGGAGACCTTGAGCACGAACTGCTTGTGGGCCGGTTCGTCCTCCGGCCGGATCGGGCGCAGCAGGACATGGCTCTGATCCTTGAGCCAGGCACCCTCCTCCAGTTCGGTGGGATAGGGGCGAATGGCCAGTGGCAGCATCTGCCGACCCTCTTCCATCAGCACCAGCCTGGCATCCAGGATCACCATCTCTTCGCCACAAGCCTGCAGCGGGTGCAGATCCAGCTCCTGGATTTCGGGGAAGGCCAGCAGCAGTTCGGACAGTTGGCACAAGACCTGGCCGAGGGCATCGATATCGAGTCGTACCGGACTGGCCTGTTCGCGGATCTTGCCGTTCTTGAGGGCGCCGATGATCTGGTAGCGAGCGAGCGCCTGGTTGAGCGGTGGCAGGGCCGCGACCATCTCGTGGGGTTCGGCGCCTGACTCCCCGAGCAGTATGACGGGGCCGAACACGGGATCCTGCTGCAGGCGGATCCTCAGCTCCAGGCCTCCGCTGCGGCGCGCCATTCGCTGGACCAGCAAGCCTTCTATTCGGGCCCCCGGGTCGTGCTGACGGACCCGGTCCAGGATGGCATCCGCCGCCTGGGCCACTTCCGCTGAGGTCCGCAGATTAAGCATGACACCGTGCACTTCGGACTTGTGGGCTATGTCAGGTGAGCGCAGCTTCACCGCCACCGGATAGCCTATCTGCTCTGCGGTCAGCGCCGCCTCGATGGCATCGGAAACGATCCAGGTCGACAGGGTGGAGAGACCGGCCGCCTGCATGATGGGTTGTGCCAGGTGGGTATCCAGTACCCGCTGCTTGCGATCCAGCGCCTGGCGGAGCAACTGCTGGCAACGTTCGACATCTAGCCTGTCCCCTTGCAGGGAGGCGGGGGTTTCCATCAACTGCTTCTGGTTGCGGCGATATTCCACCATGTGCATGAAGGCGGTGACTGCACTCTCCGGGGTGCGGTAAGTGGGGATCCCCGCCTCATTGAACAAGCGGCGACCCTCCTGGGCCGAGTATTCGCCTGCCCAGTTGGTCAGGATATTGAAGCGGCGCGCCCTGGGGTGCTGTTTCAGGTGGGCGATAAGATGGCTGGCCAGCGGCGCGCTCGGGCCGTGAGGGAGGGGCGTGGATGATCAGGATGGCATCGGCCATCCTCCTGCAGCAGGCGTCCAGCGCCTCCTGATAGGTGGTGATGGTGGCATCGCTGCCGATGTCGCGCGGTGGACGCGCCAGCTTGCCGCCGCGCTCCAGCAGCACGTCTGCGGCCATGTTGGCCAGACCGCGCCCGTTGGAGAGGATGGCGAGTCGCTCCCCCTTGAGGGTCAAGGAGTGGCTCAGGGTTTCGACGGTGGCAAACAGCTCATGGGTATCCCGGACCCGCAGCATGCCGGCCCGGCGGATGGCGGCATCATAAACGTTGTCGAGCCCGTTGGCCGGATCGTGGCGGCCGCTCTTGAGTACCAGAATGGGCTTGTTGCGGGAGGCGGCGCGGGCGGCGGAGAGAAAGTGACGGGCATCGTGCAGCTTGTCCATGTAGATCAGGATGGCGCGGGTTGCCCCGTCGCGGGAGAGCTGATCCAGCAGCTGGCCGAAGTCGATATCGCAGTGATCCCCAAGCGAAACGAAGGCCGAGAAGCCGATCTCCCGCTGCTTGGCCCAGTCGAGGATGGTGGTGCTGACCGCCGCCGACTGCGACAGAAAAGCGACCTGTCCCGGCTTGGCTGCAATGGGTGAAAAGCTGGCGTTGATGCCCTGGCCGGGCAGCAGCATCCCCATGCTGTTGGGGCCGAGCAGGCGGATGCCGTATTGCTGGCAGAGCCGTTTGAGCTCCAGCCGCTCCTCGCCGGAGAAGTCTGCTGCCAGTATGATGGCCGCGCCCGTCCCCTTCTTGCCGAGCTCCTTCCATGAGCGGCAAGTACCCGCTCGCGCCGGGTGCAGACGATGGCGAGATCCGGGGTCAGCGGCAGGCTGGCGATATCGGGATAGGCCAGCACGCCGGCGATGGCCTTGCTGTGCGGGCTGACGGCAGTATGGGGCCCTTGAACTGGCCCGCGAGCAGGTGCCGGATGACTACATGACCCGCCTTCTGGGGGTCACTGGAGGCGCCGACCGATGACGGCAGCCGATCCAGACCGCTTGGGGCACTGACAAAAGGGGGAGCCGAATACGCCTTTGCTGCGGGTTCGCTTGATCACCGTTTCATTGGCGCACGCAGTTCGCCTTGCACCCGGCGACCCCCGAGGCCTGCTCCCCGGTCCAGCGCCGTGCTGGGCACCCCCATGCTTTGTCAATGCAAACAGGGTTGAACCCTTGATCTCTACCAGATGCTGTTTCATGGCTCTCCTCCCTGCGCCTTGGCGTTTGTTGATGAACGCCCAGTCTGCGATGAGCTGCCGGGTTTGCCTATTGTCACTTCTGACACGAGATTTGACGACGCTCACACATCTTTCGGGCCAGGCGCTGGCTGGCGTTATAGTGGCGAGGAGCATGAGGCAGGATAAATGATCTCAGCTCGGTTGGCGCAACGGCAACCGAGCAGCCTATCCGCGCCTGGAATCTGCTGCTGGATCGCCGTACCTGCGCCTGCCTGTGCCCGAATATGGCCCCTACCAACTGGTTTCCTGTCCGCAGATGGAGCAGGGGCGGGCGGTGAAGGCGCTGCGTATGGTTCATCCTGTGGTGAGCGAGAGCGGGAGCTGCTGGCGGTGCACATTCCGCTGGCCAGCTGCTGTGGCGGGTCTGTCTGGTTCGGCAGGGTGACGAGGGGAGATCCGAGGATCGTTGGCGGACTGGCATAGCGCCGGGCTCTCCATCTCATCCTGGCAAACAGGCCAGGCCTCAGGTGACTGGGCAACCTCTGATTTCGACATGCTGCGCAAGAAGCGTTTTGACTGCTTCCTGCGCTCGGTCATCGAGGTCGAGGATGAACTCAAGGAGCGTCCTCTGCCATGAGCCTCGACTGGTGTTTCGCTATCCGCTGGCGCTGCTGTCCCGCCCAAATTCTGGCGCAGCGCATCGAGCTTGGTCTGCAGCGGGCGCGGCAATCCAGCGCTTGACCGGGTCTTTACAGCACCATTCGGCGGCTGAACTGGATGAGCGGGTGCGCCTCGGCTGCATGATCTACCCCAAGCCAGTCGCATCATGATGGCGGACCCTCCCTGACCGGGGTTAGCGCAGTGAGCCCTGTTCTGCGCAGTATCCCAGAAGGCGCGGATCAGCGGCTCTTCCAGCCGCTTCTTGAGCACCCCGATCCCCACATCAAATGGCTTGAAGGCGGGTTTGAGGTCGATGATCCGCACCTTGTCGCCGAGCGGGCTGTGGTCGATCACCGCCGCCGGTACCAGGCCCACGCCGAAACCGAGGGCGACCATGGCGACTATGCCTTCATTACCGGCGACCTCGGCATAGATGTTGGGGGCTATGCCCTTGTTGCGAAACCACTGATCACAGCGTTTGCGGGCCAGCCCCTGCTCCGAGAGGATGAGTGGCAGCCGCTCCCAGTCGGGCTCCCCCTGCGAGAACCACTGGCTCGATTGCGGTGCGGCCCGGGGGGCGATAAACACCAGCGGCACCTGCTGCAGGCTGGCGAACTCCAGCTTGGCAGAGAGCGCATCCGGTCTGGCGGCGATGGCGAGATCGGCCTCGTCCGCCAGGATCTTGTCCACTGCCAGGGCGGGGTCGCCGGTCTCCAGCTTGATCTCGAGCTGGGGATAGCGGCGACGAAAGCGTTCCAGCACCTCGGGCAGCAGGAAGTAGCTGGCGGTGACCGAGCAGAAGACCCGCAGCCGGCCCTGCAACGGCTCGTCGCTGCGCCTGAGTTCCTGCTTGAGCCGCCGCCACTCCTGCAGCAGGCTGCCACCGAACTCCCGCAGCTTCTCTCCCGCCGGGGTGAGCCGCACGCTGCGGTTGTCCCGCTCGAACAGCACACAGCTGGTCTCCTGCTCCAGCCGCTGGATGGCGCGGCTCAGGGTGGAGGGGCTGACCGCCATGGCATCGGCGCTCTTGCCGAAGTGGAGGGAGTCGGCTAGGTGGAGAAACAGTTCGAGATTGCGAAGGTCCATCTTTGAATTCCTGCAGCGGCGCTTGTGCCGACTATATCCGTTCAGGCAGCTGCACCGGGCGGGAAAAACGGCCTGAGATTGCCAAGAGTCACATTTCAATTTATGCAACGTACTGTTTCGAATATATCAGTTCAGGCAATAAGTGTCCCGCGCTATAGTGGTTTGGACAACGCCGCCATCCGGCATGGAATCAATCGAACGGAGCAATCACCATGGCTAACTATTTCAACACCTTGAACCTGCGTCAGCAGTTGGCCCAGCTGGGCAAGTGTCGTTTCATGCAGCGCGAGGAGTTCGCTGACGGTTGTGCGGCGCTCAAGGGCAAGAAGGTGGTGATTGTGGGCTGTGGCGCCCAGGGTCTGAACCAGGGTCTGAACATGCGCGACTCCGGGCTGGACATCTCCTACGCCCTGCGCAAGGCCGCCATCACCGAGAAGCGCGCCTCCTGGCAGAAGGCCACCGACAACGGCTTCGTCGTCGGTACCTACGAAGATCTGATCCCGACCGCCGATCTGGTACTGAACCTGACCCCGGACAAGCAGCACTCCGACGTGGTGAAGACCGTCATGCCACTGATGAAGCAGGGCGCGGCCCTGGGTTACTCCCACGGTTTCAACGTGGTGGAAGAGGGTCAGCAGATCCGCGCCGACATCACAGTCGTGATGGTGGCGCCCAAGTGCCCGGGTACCGAGGTGCGTGAAGAGTACAAGCGCGGTTTCGGTGTGCCGACCCTGATCGCCGTTCACCCCGAGAACGATCCCCAGGGTGAAGGCATGGCCATCGCCAAGGCCTGGGCCTCCGCTACTGGCGGCGACCGTGCGGGCGTGCTGGAGTCCTCCTTCGTGGCGGAAGTGAAATCCGACCTGATGGGCGAGCAGACCATTCTGTGCGGCATGCTGCAGGCCGGTTCCCTGCTCTGCTACGACAAGCTGGTTGCCGAGGGCACCGATCCGGCCTACGCCGGCAAGCTGATCCAGTTCGGCTGGGAGACCATCACAGAGGCACTGAAGCAGGGTGGCATCAGCCTGATGATGGACCGTCTGTCCAACCCGGCCAAGCTGCGCGCCTTCGAACTGTCCGAGCAACTGCGCACCCTGATGCGTCCGCTGTTCGAGAAGCACATGGATGACATCATTGCAGGCGAATTCTCCCGCGGCATGATGGCCGACTGGGCCGAAGACGATGCCAAGCTGTTCGGCTGGCGCGAAGAGACCGGCAAGTCTGCCTTCGAGAATGCCCCGGCTTATGCGGGCAAGATCGCCGAGCAGGAGTACTTCGACAACGGCGTGGTCATGGTTGCCATGGTCAAGGCGGGTGTCGAGCTGGCGTTCGAAACCATGGTGGCCTCCGGCATCTATGAAGAGTCTGCCTACTACGAATCCCTGCACGAACTGCCGCTGATCGCCAACACAGTCGCCCGCAAGCGTCTGTACGAGATGAACGTGGTGATCTCCGACACCGCCGAGTACGGCAACTACCTGTTCGCCAACGCCGCCGTGCCGCTGCTGCGCGAGCACTTTATGCCGACCCTTCAGGCTGGTGATTTGGGCAGTGCCCGTGCCGAGAGCAAGGCGGTGGACAACCTGGCACTGCTGGCCGCGAACGAAGCGACCCGCAACCACCCGATCGAGCAGATCGGCCAGACCCTGCGCGGCTATATGAAAGACATGAAGCGTATCGCCGTCGGCGGTTGATGCTGGCGATGGAAGGGCGGGGGTGACGATCCCCGTCTTCTGGCTGGCTTGGACACCTGGCCAGATCTCCACAGGATGGCAACGCCGACTCCCGGCAATAAAAAGCCCCGCTCTATGAGCGGGGCTTTTGCATTCAGAAAGACTTGGAATATCAGGCTTTCCAGGATTTCCAGGTGTTGATCAGACCGTTGGTGGAGCTGTCGTGGCTGGTGACGACGTCATTGCTGCCCAGCTCCGGCAGTATCTTGTTGGCCAGCTGTTTGCCCAGTTCCACGCCCCACTGGTCGAAGCTGAAGATGTTCCAGATTGCGCCCTGTACGAAGATCTTGTGCTCGTACATGGCGATCAGGGCACCCAGGGTCTTCGGGGTCAGGCTCTTGAACAGTATGCTGTTGGTCGGGCGGTTGCCTTCGAACACCTTGAACGGCACCAGATCCTTGACCTGCTCCAGGGTTTTACCAGCAGCCAGGAACTCGGCTTCGACCTGTTCCTTGCTCTTGCCGAAGGCCAGTGCCTCGGTCTGGGCGAAGAAGTTGGCCAGCAGTTTCGGATGGTGGTCGCCGATGGGGTTATGGCTGATGGCCGGCGCCAGGAAGTCGCAGGGGATCAGCTTGGTGCCCTGGTGGATCAGCTGGTAGAAGGCGTGCTGGCCGTTGGTGCCCGGCTCACCCCAGATGATGGGGCCGGTCTGGTAGTCAACCGGCTTGCCGCTCCGATCCACATACTTGCCGTTGGATTCCATGTTGCCTTGCTGGAAGTAGGCAGGGAAGCGGTGCATGTACTGATCGTAGGGCAGAATGGCTTCGGACTCGGCACCGTGGAAGTTGTTGTACCACAGGCCAATCAGCGCCAGCAGCACAGGCACGTTCTGCTCATAGGAGGCGGTGGCGAAGTGCATGTCCATCTCGAAGGCGCCTTGCAGCAGGGCCTCGAAGTTGTCGAAACCGACGGACAGGGCGATGGGCATGCCGATGGCGGACCAGGAGGAGTAGCGGCCGCCAACCCAGTCCCAGAATTCGAACATGTTGTTGGTGTCGATGCCGAACTCGGCCACGGCCTTGCCGTTGGTGGAGAGCGCAGCGAAGTGCTTGGCCACGTGTGCCTTGTCACCGGCAATCTGGATGAACCAGTCGCGGGCGGTCAGGGCATTGGTCATGGTCTCCTGAGTGGTGAAGGTCTTGGAGGCCACCAGGAACAGGGTGGTTTCCGGATCGATCTTCTTCAGGGTTTCGGCGATGTGGGTGCCATCGACGTTGGAGACGAAGTGCATCTGCAGGTGGTTTTTGTAGGGGCGCAGGGCCTCGGTGATCATCACAGGACCCAGATCAGAGCCACCGATACCGATGTTGACCACGTGCTGGATCGCCTTGCCGGTGTAGCCCTTCCACTCGCCGGAAATGATTTTCTCGCAGAAGCCCTTCATCTTGGCCAGCACGGCCTTCACTTCCGGCATCACGTCCTTGCCGTCGCACTCTATGGGACGGTCGGAGCGGTTGCGCAGGGCCACGTGCAGGACGGAGCGCCCTTCGGTCATGTTGATCTTGTCGCCGTTGAACATGGCGTCGATGGCGCTGCGCAGATCGGTCTCTTTGGCCAGATCAATGAGCAGCTTGAGCGTCTCCTCGGTGATCAGGTTCTTGGAGTAGTCGACCAGGATGTCGCCTTGATAGGTGAGGGAGAACTTGTTGAAACGCTGGGGATCCTGGGCGAACAGATCTTTCAGCCGGGTCTCTTTGTTCGCTGCAAAGTGGGCTTCCAGTGCCTGCCAGGCCTGGGTCTGGGTTGGATTGATATTTTTCATAGGATTACCGATCTTCCAAGTTGTGTTTGAACCTTGCAGGCAAGGCTCCCGCCAAACCTTATTATTCGAGCACTATACCGGGCCCATTATACCGAGCACATGGTGCGGCCCGTGTAACAGAGCTTTACCAATTGTCTGCATCGAAGGAGTTTACAACCAAAACGCTGCGATTATGAGTCAGCAGGGGGGCCATGAGATCTTGCGTTGGCTCATGCTTCGCCGGTCTCGTCAGGTTGAAAGGGGTTTCAATGTGGCAGGGGGGAGGCGGGGCGCACCAGGTGCCGGAGATGGGATGACGCGGCCGCCTTTGAACGGGTGTCGGGCAGACATCCGACCGTCCTGGCGGTAGCCGGTTTTCCCCAGCCCCGGAAACGACAATGCCAGCCCGGAGGCTGGCATTGTGGCCATCATGACTGGATTCAGGCCTGGGTCTTCTGCATATGCATGACCATCTGGGGGAAGGGGATCTCGACGCCCTCGGCATCGAAGGCCAGCTTCACCTTCTCGTGGAAGTCGAACCAGACACCCCAGTAATCGCCCGTCTTGACCCAGGGGCGCACCACTATGTTGACCGAGGAGTCGGCCAGGGCGGCGACGGCGATGACGGCTTCCGGATCTTTCAGGATGCGCGGGTCCTCGTTCACCAGTCGCTCCAGGATCTGCTTGGCCTTGCGCAGGTCAGAGCCGTAGCCGATGCCGAAGGTCATGTCGACCCGGCGGGTATCCATGCGCGAGTAATTGACTATGGTGCCGTTGAGGATGGCGGAGTTCGGTACTACCACCATCTTGTTGTCACCGGAGGTGAGGGTGGTGGTGAACAGCTGGACGGACTGCACCACGCCATTGGTGCCCGCTACTTCAATAAACTCGCCCGCCTTGATGGGGCGGAAGATGATCAGCAGGAAACCGGCGGCGAAGTTGGAGAGGGACCCCTGCAGCGCCAGACCAATGGCCAGACCGGCGGCACCAATGATGGCGACGAAGGAGGCGGTCTGCACCCCGACCCGGCCCAGGGCGGCTATCACCACGAACACCAGAATGGTGTACTTGAGGATGCTGCCGACGAAGTGGGTGACTGTGGCATCCAGCTTGCGGGTCTGCATCACTCTGACCACGCCACCGCTGAGAATATTGGCGGCGATGTAACCGACCAGCAGGGTGAGCAGGGCGGCGGCGATGTTGACCGCGTACTCGATGATCAGCCCCTGGTTGTTGACCAGCCAGGTCTGCGCTTCGGTAATGATCTCGGGTTCCATAGGATGTCCTGTTGGTATAAAGGTTTATGGCGCATGAATCTAACACCGGAACGCGACAACCTGGGTCGCATCTGGTGCTTCTTTTGTGTCATAGCAAGCTGCCACAAAAAACAAGGGAGGCCAAGGCCTCCCTTTGTGTTCCAGTCCATCTGCGCCGGCATGGCCGCCGACGATTGCACATTCAACTCTGCAATAGCTGGCTGCGCATAAACTGCCATTGATCTTCAAAACCTGCGGTGGGCTTGAGCTTGAACTCGGAGCGGACGTCTTGGTCGATCCGTTCCTCTGGCTACTCAGCTTTGCAGCAGCTGGCTGCGCATAAACTGCCACTGATCTTCAAACCCGGCGGTGGGTTTGAGCTTGAACTCGGAACGGACGAACTGGCTGATCCGTCCCTCGGCATAGGCCAGCAACAGGTTGGCCAGCATGGTCTCATCGAGCTGGAAGCCCTGGCCTTCCCGCAGCCGCTTCTCCCTCAGTGCCTGCTTGAGCTGGGTCTCCAGCTTGTCAAACAGGGCGCTGATGCGATCCCGCAGCCGATCGTGCTCGCCCAGCAGGGCATCGCCGTTGAGGATGCGGGTGATGCCGGGATTGCGCTCGGCGAACACCAGCAGCAGCTGCAGTATATGGTGGCAGCGGGCCATGGTGTCCTTCTCTTCGGCCATGATCAGGTTGACCCGTGACAGCAGGGAATCCTCGATAAAGTCGATCAGCCCCTCGAACATCCGCGCCTTGCTCGGAAAGTGCCGATAGAGGGCCGCCTCGGACACACCCACCTCGGCTGCGAGGCGCGCCGTGGTGATGCGCTGGCCCGGACTGGTTTCCAGCATATGGGCGAGTGCCTGCAGGATCTGATCGCGCCGACTCTGTTTCTGGTTACTGCTTGCCATGGATTCCCCTAAAAAAACAATGGCTTGATTCTGTTATTAGACACAGACCCCGGGGGCCTGTGTGGTCTTGTTATTGGCGACCAGAAGAACCAAACCCGCCTTCACCCCGTTCACTCTGATTGAATTCGTCGACCAGCTGGAAGCTGGCCTGCACCACGGGCAGGATCACCAGCTGGGCGATGCGCTCCCCTGGCTGCATGGTGAAGCTGTCGCTGCCGCGATTCCAGACCGAGACCATCAGCTGGCCCTGGTAGTCGGAATCGATGAGGCCGACCAGGTTGCCGAGCACTATGCCGTGCTTATGACCCAGGCCGGAGCGGGGCAAGATGGTGGCGCACAGACCCGGATCCTGAATGTGGATGGCGAGCCCGGTCGGCACTAGCGTGGTGTCGCCCGGTGCCAGCGTGATCGGTGCATCCAGCAGGGCGCGCAGATCCATGCCGGCGGAACCCGGAGTGGCGTAGGCAGGCAGCGGGAAGTCGGTGCCGATGCGGGCATCCAGGATTTTCAGTTCAATTTGTGTCGTCATGAATCGTTTTTCAATTGGATCGCCCGGGGGCGATCGAGTGGTTCAGTGGGCGCCCTTGGGTCGCCCAGCATGTTGTCAATGCGATGCCGGTCGCCGTGAGTCCGTCGCCAGTGGCAATGGCCCGGGGCTCAGGGTCGATAGTGGCGTGCAATCAGGGCGACAAGATGACGAGCCAGCGTCAGCTTGTCGGCCAGGGGCAGGGCGGCCTGACCCCCTTGCCAGAAGACGGTCAGGGCGTTGTCATCGGCATTGAAGCCTTGACCCGCGCGGGACACGTCGTTGGCGGCGATCATGTCCAGCCGCTTACGTCGCAGTTTGTCGAGGGCGTATTGTTCCACATCCACGGTTTCGGCGGCAAATCCGACGGTGAAGGGCTTGTCTGACAGTGCCCCCACGGCGGCTATGATGTCGGGATTCTTGACCAGGGTCAGCGCCATCTGGTCGTTGTCACCTGTCTTCTTGATCTTCTGGCTGGCGACCTGGGCCGGGCGATAGTCCGCCACGGCGGCGCAGCCGATGAAGAGATCGCACTCATGAACCCGGCTCATCACCGCCTGGTGCATCTGCTCCGCGCTCTCTACATCGACCCGCTCAATCCCCTGGGGCGTGGCCAGGGAGACCGGGCCGCTCACCAGCGTCACCTCGGCACCCGCCTCGCGGGCGGCGCGGGCGATGGCATAGCCCATCTTGCCGGAACTGTGGTTGCTGATGTAGCGCACAGGATCCAGCGCCTCGCGGGTCGGCCCGGCGGTGAGCAGCAGTTTGACTCCCGCCAGCAGCGGCTCGGCAGTCAGCTGTTGGCAGCAGCGCTCCACCAGTTCGAGGGGATCCAGCATACGGCCCGGACCCACGTCACCGCAGGCCTGGCTGCCGGAGTCCGGCCCCCACAGCAGGATGCCGCGGCTGGCCAGGGTATCGAGATTGGCCTGGGTGGCGGCGTTGCGATACATCTGCTGGTTCATGGCCGGGGCCAGCGCCACGGTTGCCGGAGTGGCCAGGCAGAGGGTGGTCAGCAGCTCGTCCGCCATGCCGGCGGCCATGCGCGCCATCAGATTGGCGCTGGCGGGGGCGATCAGCACCAGATCCGCCCACTTGGCCAGCTCGATGTGGCCCATGCCCGCCTCGGCGGCCGGGTCCAGCAGGCTGTCGGCGACCGGGTGGCCGGAGACGGCCTGCAGGGTCAGGGGAGTGATGAACTCCTTGGCGGAGCGGGTCATTACCACCCGCACCTCGGCCCCCTGATCTTTCAGGCGGCGTACCAGCTCTGCACTCTTGTAGGCGGCGATCCCGCCACTGACACCCAACAGGATGCGCTTATCGGCCAATCTCATCTGCTGCTTCTCTTTCGGCTCACTCTGACTGGTCGGCTAAGATAGCACAGGCGATGGACGACGACAGAGGCTGACATGGGGGAGTTGTGGTCGGGCTCCCGCGATTTTTTGCTATGTTTTCTCTCAATAGCCATGGGGGAGAGACAAATGAGCATCAAGGAGTGGCCGGAAGATGAGCGCCCCCGGGAGAAGCTGTTACGCCGTGGGGCGGGGGCGCTGTCCGATGCGGAATTGCTGGCGATCTTCTTGCGCACCGGGGTCAGCGGCCTGAGTGCGGTGGATCTTTCCCGCCAGCTGTTGCAGCAGTTCGGATCCTTGCGGGCGCTGCTTGGGGCCGAGCAGCAGGCTTTTTGCTGCGCTCATGGGTTGGGGCCGGCCAAATATGCCCAGTTGCAGGCGGTGCTGGAGATGGGCAGACGGCATCTTGCCGAGCAGTTGCAACGGGGGGATGCACTCACGTCCCCCCAGCTGACCCGGGAGTATCTGCAGGCTCAACTGCGGGACAGGCCGCGGGAGGTGTTTGCGCTGTTATTGCTCGATAACCAGCACAGAGTGATTCAATTTGTTGAACTTTTCTACGGCACCCTGGATTCGGCGAGCGTCTGGCCCAGGGAAATCGTGCAGATCGCGCTCAAACATAATGCAGCCGCCGTGATTCTGGCGCATAATCACCCGTCCGGCGTAGCCGAGCCCAGTCGGGCCGACCGCCAGATCACGGATCGGATCCTGGCCGCCCTGGCCTTGGTCGATATCAGAGTGCTGGATCACTTGGTGATCGGTGACGGCATCACGGTTTCTTTCGCAGAGCGTGGTTGGTTATGACTGGGCTCTGGCACTGTATTAGTTGATCTTTGATCACGGATGCTGTATAAAATGCCGCCTTCTGTTTGCCCCGCAATCGAAGGCCAGCGGGGCAGATATTTGCTCGAGCAATGAAGTAAGATTTGGAGAGACTGACATGTCTAGAGTATGCCAAGTAACCGGCAAGCGCCCGGCAGTTGGTAACAACCGTTCGCACGCTAACAACGCTACCAAGCGTCGTTTCCTGCCGAACCTGCACACTCACCGTTTTTGGGTTGAGAGTGAAAAACGCTTCGTAAGCCTGCGCGTATCCGCAAAAGGCATGCGTATCATCGACAAGCGCGGCGTTGAAGTGGTTCTGGCTGAACTGCGTGCCAGCGGCGTTAAGGTATAAGGAATTAGATCATGGCTAAAGGTATTCGCGATAAGATTCGCCTGAACTCCAGCGCCGGTACTGGTCACTTCTATACCACTACCAAGAACAAGCGCACCATGCCCGAAAAAATGGAGATCAAGAAATTTGATCCCGTTATTCGTCAGCATGTGATCTACAAGGAAGGCAAAATCAAGTAATTACTTGATGCTGCATTCCCAAAAAACCCGGCTTAGTGCCGGGTTTTTTTATGGGTGAAATTCAGTACACTGCCGCTTCAAAGGGAGGCTTGCCATGTTCAAATTGAGCCGCAAAGGCTGGAATAACGTGATCATAGTGGTGGTGCTGATAGTGATCACCCTGCTGCACCGGTTGGAGCAGGCCCAGCAGGAGAACAGCGCCCAGCGGTCGCGTCCCCTGCTGCCCGAAGCTGCCGTGGTGTTGACCTGGCAGGGGCCGAGCTGGCAGATAGAGCGGATCGGCCAGGGCTGGCGCAGCGGGCCGGATCTGGGGCTCAGCAGCGCCCAGCTGGCCGCCCGCATCGAGACATGGCAAGGCTGGCTGCTGCCCCCGGGCGGGGCCGTGCGCGGCACCCCTGTTACCCTCAAGATATGGGTCGCCGGCCAGAGCGATCCGGTTGAAGTGGGGCTCTATCAGGACGACGGCAAGTTTGCCGCCCTGCTGCCCCCCTCGACCTGGCTCACCCTGAGCCAGGAGCAGTACCGCGACCTGCTGCGTCCCACCCCCTGAACCCTGCCGTGAGCGAGAGGCCTGTCTATGCCTGAATTACCGGAAGTCGAAGTCAGCCGCCAGGGGATCTCTCCCTGGCTCACCGGCATCAAGGTGACCCGTGTGGTGGTAAGGGATGGCCGGCTGCGCTGGCCCGTGCCTGGCGAGATCCAGGAGCTGGTGGATCTCGTCATCCACAGGGTCAGCCGCCGCGCCAAGTACCTGCTGCTGGAGACCGATTTTGGCACCGCCATCCTGCACCTTGGCATGTCCGGCAGCCTGCGGGTGCTGGACATAGGCACTCCGGCCGAGAAGCACGATCACGTGGACATCGAGCTCGCCAACGGCAAGCTGCTGCGGCTCAACGATCCGCGCCGTTTCGGCGCCCTGCTGTGGACTCGTGAACCCGCCGAGGCGCACGCCCTGCTCGCCAAGCTGGGGCCCGAGCCGCTCACCGACGCCTTCAGCGCCGACTATCTGCGGGCGCGGGCCAAGGGGCGCAGCACCGCCATCAAGCAGTTCCTGATGGACAACCAGGTGGTGGTCGGGGTGGGCAACATTTACGCCAACGAGGCGCTCTATGCCGCCGGCATTCACCCCAAGCGGGCGGCGGGCAACATCAGTGGCGAGCGGTTGGGGACCCTGGTGGCCGAGATCAAGCGGGTGCTGGCCGAGGCCATTCGCCAGGGAGGCACCACCCTCAAGGACTTCACCAGTGCCGATGGCAAGCCGGGCTATTTCGTGCAGCAGTTGCAGGTCTATGGCCGGGGCGGCCAGCCCTGTTTCCACTGCCATACCCTGCTGACCGAGGTGAGGATGGGCCAGAGAACCACTGTTTTTTGCAGTCATTGCCAGCGCTGAGCGCACTTTTTGCCCAATCCGGGGGAAGTTGTAACAGCGTATTTCCACTCTGTTGAAGATTTGCACAGCTGTCACTAGTATCTCGACCGTTCAGGCGGTTTGAGAATAATAAAAATGACAGTTAAATCAATAGACTGGGAATTTTATCCCGGCAGGAGCGCTATTGCGCAAAATCCATGGCCCGCTTCCTCTACCCCGAGGGGGATGACCGCAAAACCTTCAATCGCGGCAAGTTCGTGCTGCGCAGTCTGCTCTATCGCAAGTCGCTGAGCCGGGTTTTCAGTCTGTTTCAGTGCGACCCGCTCAAGGCGCTGCCAGCGGTATCCCGAGCTGCTCGACAAGCCGATGCGCCCTATCGCTTCGCCTGTGCCAGTGCCCGCCCAGCGGGCCGAGATGCTGGAAAACCACTACCGGTTGCTGCTGGAGTGCTATCCGAGCTGATTGACCCGCTCTATCTGGGCGAGGGGATCGCGCTGGGACACTATCCCCAGAGCGGCTGCCGCATTCTGTTGCGTTACGATGGCACCTTCCGCCGCGAGGCCGAGCTGGCGCTCTCCATCGTCAACGGCGAGGGGCAGCGCCTCTACAGCTGCGCCTTTTCGCTGGCGGGCAGCGTAAGGATCGTTTGATTCTGATGATCGGCTCCATGCAGGGGCCGGAGCCTGCGGTCGACAATGCCCAGGATCGGGTGCGCGAGCTGACCAAAGAGGGGCACGGCCTGCGGCCCAAATCCTTGCTGGTGCAGCTGGTGCTGCAACTGGCGCAGGCCATGGGGGCGCAGAGGTGCTGGCGGTGCGCAAGCGGGCCCACGTGTTTCAGGCCAAGCGCTACAGCAGCAAGCAGAAAGCCAACCTGCAGGCCGATTATGACGAGCTGTGGCAGGAGTTCGACGCCCGGGATGTGGATGCCAACTTCGTCGCCCTGCAAGCCCAGCCGCGCAAGCCGCTGGAGGAGATCGCCTCCAAGAAGCGGGCCATGTACCGGCGCCGCTACGAGTGGCTCGATCTGCTGGTGCAGGAGATGAATGAGCAGTTTGCCCGTCAGTAACCGGCAAGCAGGCTGACCTCTCCATAACGAGAGAGATACAACAAGGGCTACCCGCGGGTAGCCCTTGTTCGTTGTTGCCGTCGGGAATGGCGAGTGTGGAAGGGGATCACCCTTTCTGTTTGGCGGCGATGGCCTGCGCCACCAGGGGATCGACGAACTGGTGGATGTCGCCGCCGTGCAGGGCGACTTCCTTCACCAGGGTGGAGGAGATGAAGGAGTTCTCTTCCGCCGGGGTGAGAAAGACGCTCTCCAGCTCCGGCATCAGGCGGCGGTTCATGTTGGCCAGCTGGAATTCGTACTCGAAGTCGGAGACGGCGCGCAGGCCCCGGATCAGCACGTTGGCCTGCTGCTCCCTGGCAAAATCCACCAGCAGGCCGGAGAAGCCCACCACCTTGACGTTGGGCAGATGGGCGGTCACCTGCTGGGCCAGCAGGACGCGCTCCGCCAGATCGAACAGCGGCCGCTTGCTCGGGCTGTTGGCGACCCCGACCACCACCTCGTCAAACAGCCTGGCGGCCCGGCCAATGAGGTCGGTGTGGCCGTTGGTGATGGGGTCGAAGGTGCCGGGATAAATTACCCTGGTAGTCATCTTGTGCGGTCCTGCAACCTGGAAATTTGGTCGCATTATAAGGTCGTCGCTTGAGAATAGCCCGGCATCAGGCAAGAATACCCGCACCGCGCATCAAGCCTCCCTGCATTGGTGACAGGGAGCAAAGGGATTTTTTATGAAACGTATTCTGGTAGTACGCAATGACAAGATTGGTGACTTCATGCTGGCCTGGCCGAGTTTTGCCATGCTCAAGCGCTCCATGGAGTGTCATGTGACTGCCCTGGTTCCCGCCTACACGGCGCCGCTGGCCCGCCTCTGTCCCTGGATCGACGAGATCATCCTGGATCCGGGTGCCCGGGCCGACAAGGAACAGCAACGCGCCTTGCTGGCCCGCATCAAGGCGGCCGCCTTCGATGCCTCCATCTGCCTCTTCTCCAACACCCGTAACGCCAAGCTGGTGTGGAAGGCACACATTCCCTACCGGCTGGCTCCGGCCACCAAGCTGGCCCAGGTACTCTACAACCAGCGGCTGGTGCAGCGCCGTTCCCGCTCCCAGAAACCGGAGTACGAGTACAACCTGGATCTGGTGCGCCGCTTCCTGGCCGACCAGCAACTGAGCGTGGTGGAGCCCCAGGGGCCCTACCTCAGCTTCGATCCCGAGAGCCTGCAACAGGTGCGCGAGCAGATCGCCAGCCGCTTGAAGCTGGATGCGAGCCGCCCCTGGCTGATGGTGCACGCCGGCAGCGGCGGCTCGGCCAACAACCTCTCCATAGAGCAGTACTCGCGCCTCATCATCAAGCTCAACCAGGCCTGCCCTGAACTGCAGTGCGTGCTGACGGCGGGGCCAGGGGAGGAGAGCAAGGCGGAACAGCTGGCGGCCGAGCTGCTGGCCCACGGCGGCAACGGCTGGATCTACCGCTCCGACGAGGGGCTGCCGAAGTTCTGTCAGGTGATGGCCAATGCCGCCCTGTTCGTGGCGGGCAGCACGGGACCGCTGCACATAGCCGCGGCGCTGGACGTGCCGACCATAGGCTTCTTCCCGGCGCACCGCTCCGCCACGCCGCTGCGCTGGCGTCCGCTCAACAGCGAGGGGCGTCATCTGGCCTTCAGCCCGCCGGAAGACAGCGATCACCCGGAAGACATGAGCCAGCTCGATCCCAAGACGATGGCGGCGGCGATCGCCCGCTGGGCACCGCCGTTCTGGCGGGGGCAGAGAGCTGAGAATGCAGACAGGGCCCCTCGGGGCCCTGTTTCGTCATGTCGCCATGTCGGCTTACTTTTGTGCCTGGTCCGGCGCCTGTGGTTGCTGGCGGATCCAGAGATCCGCGTACTTCACGAAGGTTGAGTGGGCGGAGAGGATGGCCAGCAGCAGACCCTGCTTGCCATCGAGGAAGCCGGCCTTGAGCAGGTACATCTTGAGGAAGCAGCCGAGGGCGTGCACCAGTCCCTGGCCGAGGGAACCCTTCTTGCCGCGGGCGGTGCGCTGATCGGCCCAGGCCCTGGCGTAGCCGGCGGATTTCACCAGATAGTGCTCCAGATCCCGGTAGGTGAAGTGGAGCAGGTCGCCGTGCAGGTTGACGATCTTCATGTTGGCGCGCACCTCCACCTTCTCGTGCACCAGCGCCTCGTTGTAGCCGGTGAGCGCCCTGGGGTAGAGGCGCAGCACCCGATCCGGGTACCAGCCGCTGTGGCGGATGAAGCGGCCGAACACCCAGGAGAGGCGGGGGATGGAGTAGATGGTGTCGCCCGCCGGGTTGGCCATGACGGTGGCGATGGCCGCTTTCAGTTCCGGGGTGAGCCGCTCGTCCGCATCCAGCCACAGCACCCATTCCGACTGGACATGGGACTGGGCGAGGCGGCGCTGGCGGCCGAAGCCAGGCCAGGCCGTGTTGACGAAGAAGCGGGCGCCGAATTCGGCGGCGATGGCGGGGGTCTCATCCTGACTGCCGGAGTCCAGGATGACGATTTCGTCCACCAGGCCATCGAGGGAGGCGAGGCAGGCGCGCAGGTTGTCGGCTTCGTTCTTGACGATCAGGACGGCCGCCAGGGTCGGTTTTTTCACGGGTTCTGGACTCTTGTTGGCGCCCGGCGGGCGGGTCATGCTCGGATTGGCGCCCATTCTAGCCTAAAACCCCGGCCGGGGCATGGGCCCGCTCCCCCTTGTGCTGTCCCTGAAGGCCTCTTGCGCATCAGGCAGGGATCTTCTGTTATTTCTTCGGCCTTTCTTGGGGCATAATCTCGCCCAGTAACGATTAACAGCCGGGCCAGTCCCGAGAGAAGACGCGCGATGAAGATATTGGTGATCGGCCCCTCCTGGGTCGGCGACATGGTGATGTCCCAGAGCCTCTACAAGGCACTCAAGGCCAATCACCCGGACAGCGAGCTGCATGTGATGGCGCCGGCCTGGTGCGTGGCCCTGCTGGAGCGGATGCCCGAGGTGGACAAGGCTATCCCCATGCCGCTCGGCCACGGTGACTTCAAGCTGGGGGCCCGCCGCCGGCTCGGCAAGCAGCTGGCCGCCGAAAAGTACGATCAGGCCATCATCCAGCCCAACTCCATGAAGTCGGCCCTCATCCCCTGGTTTGCCAGGATCCCGGTGCGTACCGGCTGGAAGGGGGAGCACCGCTTCGGCCTGCTCAACGACATGCGCAGCAACAAGCAGGCCTTCCCGCTGATGGTGGAAGCCTATCTGGCGCTGGCCTACCCCAAGGCACAGATGAAGAGCCGGAGCGACATTCCGTCCATTCCCCATCCGTCCCTGCACGTGGATCTCGTCAATCAGGACAAGGCCCTGGAGCGGCTCGGCCTGAATCGCGCCCGCCCGGTGCTGGTGCTCTGCCCGGGGGCCGAGTTCGGCCCGGCCAAGCGCTGGCCCGAGGGGCACTACGCCGTGGTGGCCCAGAAGCATCTGGATGAAGGCTGGCAGGTGTGGATCTTCGGCTCCGGCAAGGATGTGGAGGTGGCCAACACCATACGGGACCGGATCAATCCCCTGTCCCGTCCCAATTGTCACGTGCTGGCGGGCAAGACCAGCCTGCACGAGGCGATCGATCTCATGGCGCTGGCCGGTCGGGTCATCGCCAACGATTCGGGCCTGATGCACGTCGCCGCCGCCCTCAACCGGCCGTTGATCGGCGTCTATGGCTCCACCTCGCCGCTCTACACACCGCCCCTGGCGGACAGGGTGGAGATAGTGCACACCGACATCGAATGCCGCCCCTGCTTCAAGCGCTCCTGCAAGTTCGGCCACCTCAAGTGCCTGATCGAGCTGATGCCGGAGCAGGTCATAGAGGCGGGCAAACGGCTGGAGCGCAGTGACGGGGCGGACCTGATCATAGCGCTGCAGCCGGTGGCTGAGCCCGCGACCGGCGGCGAAGGCCAGTAGCATGATCTATCGGCTGCTCTACAACCTGCTGATCCACCTGGGCCTGCCACTGGCGCTGCTGGCGCTCTACAAGCCCAAAAAAGGCAAGCCCGGCTTCGGCAAGCGCTGGGCCGAGCACCTGGGGCGGACGCCTGCCACAGGGCAGGAGGCGCCGCTCTGGATCCATGCGGTGAGCGTGGGGGAGACGCTGGCCATCAGCCCCTTCATCCGCGCCCTCAAGGCGGAGCAGCCCTCCTTGCCCATACTGCTCACCACCACCACCCGCACCGGCGCCGAGCAGGCGGCCAAGCTCGGGGATCTGGTGGTGCATCGCTATGCGCCGCTGGACTACCCCTGGGCCGTCTCGGCATTTCTGGCCACCTTCAAGCCCCGCGCCCTCTGGGTGATGGAGACAGAGCTGTGGCCGAACTGGCTGGCGGCCTGCGAGGCACGCAACTTGCCGGTGACCATCCTCAATGCCCGCCTATCCGAGCGATCCTGCCAGCGCTATGCTCGCTTCCAGGGCGCCTTCGATGCCCTCAGCCGCCCGCTGACTCACCTGCTGTGCCAGCACCAGGACGACGCGGATCGCTTCCATCGTCTCGGAATTGGCCGCGAGCGGCTGGCGGTGACCGGCTCCATCAAGTTCGACATCCAGTTTGGCGACGAGGTGCAGGCCCGGGGCCGCGCCCTGCGCCAGCAGCTTGGACAGGAGCGGCCGGTCTGGATCGCCGCCAGCACCCATCAGGGGGAGGACGAGCAGGTGCTGGCCGCCTTCGATCGGGTGCTCAAGGCACATCCATCTGCCCTACTGATCCTGGTGCCGCGCCATCCCGAGCGTTTTGCTAAGGTGGCCGAGCTGTGCGCCCCTTACGGCTGCGTGCTGCGCTCTTACTGCCAGGGTCAGGGCAAGCCGGTGGGCGAGACGGACAAGGTCTATCTCGGCGATACCATGGGCGAGCTGCCGCTGATGCTGGCGGCGGCTGACGTGGCCTTCGTCGGCGGCAGCCTGGTGAAGATTGGTGGCCACAACCTGCTGGAGCCGGCGGCGCTCGGCAAACCCTGCCTGACCGGCCCCGTCTACTTCAACTTCAGCGACATCACCCGCCAGCTGGTGGCTCAGGGGGGCGCCGCCGTGGTGGCGGATGCCGATGCCCTGGGCGACAAGGTGATTACGCTGCTCGGCGATGCGGGCGCCCGCCGCCAGATGGGGGAGCAGGCCCGTGCCGTGGTGCTGCGCAACCAGGGGGCGCTGGCGCGCACCCTGTCCCACTGCCTCGCCGCACTGGAAAACGACTAGCGCGGGTGGCCCAGGTGGCCACCCCGTGTCCGCTCATAGGCCCGCCTGATCCCGGGGCAGGAGCAAACGCCGCAGGCAATCCGGCCTGCTTTCCTTTATGCTCTGCCCTTTGCCTTGACCCTGTGATGCCCCGATGAACCGCGCTCCCCTGCTGTTGATGATACTGGTCACCCTGCTGGCCGCCGCTGGCTGGCTCTTCTCGAAAGAGGCTATTCGTGAGCTGCCCACCGCCGCTTTTATCGGCAGCCGCTTTCTGCTGGCCGCCCTGCTGCTGTTGCCGCTCGCCTGGCTGCGCGAATCGCCCCCCAGCCGTTCACAACTGCTGCGTGCCGCCGGGTGCGGCACCCTGCTCGGGGCCAGCCTGCTGTTCTGGGTCACCGCCATCAGCCAGAGCGATGCGCTGGGCAGCGGCGCCTTCATCATGAGCGTGGCCACCCTGATGGCGCCGCTCGCCGCCTGGGCCGCCTTCAAGGCCAGACCCGGCCGCCACTATTGGCTGACCCTGCCCATCGCCGTGGCCGGCCTGCTGCTGCTCTCCAGCAGCACCCACTGGGGCGTGTCCCTGTCCCTGTTCTGGTTTCTGGCGGCGGCCGCCACCCTGGGGGTTCAGCTCGCGGTGCACCGCCACTTCGCCCAGTCCATTCCCCCTACCTGGCTCACCTGCATCCAGCTGGCGGTGACCGGCCTGATCGGCACCCTGCTCTCCCTGCTGACAGAGCAGTGGCCCGCCGACATCAGCTCTGGTGTCTGGGGCTGGTTTGCTGCCAGCGTCCTGATCGCCACCACACTGCGCTACTGGCTGCTCACCCACGCCCTGAGCCAGATGACCACGGCCCATGCCGCCCTGCTGATGCTGCTGGAACCCGTCTGGACCCTGATCCTGAGCACCTTCTTCTATGACGAGCCGCTGGGCCCGGCCAAGCTGGCCGGCGCCGGTCTGGTGCTGGGCGCCCTGGTGCTCTACCAGCTCCCCCTGCTGCTGCGCAGCCGCAAGTTCAAGGCATCCAACGGATAAGAGTCTGCCCCACCAACAAGCACGAAGCGGTGTCAGTAAAAAGAGCGGGCCTGCCATTGCAGGCCCGCTCTTTTTTCAAAGGGGGAGGGGATGCTGTTTGAACGGGGAGCTGGGCAGGGGGCTGCCGCTCGTTCGTTTACCAGGGAGAGTTCGGCGAGACCGTTACCCTTCCCAGGGGCCGTACCAGGCATCGCTCAAGGGCGCGATCTGGTGGGAGGCAACCCAGGGCTGGCTGGCCAACCACTGGGTGGTCTGCTCCCTATCCGATTCGGTGAGCGTGCCCCCGGCAAATTGGCAGAGATAGCCGCCGATCTCGCGCCCCGAGAGGGCACCACCGCCACCGAAAGCCCAGCCTTGCGACTCGATAAATGCGAGCCAGTGATCGAGCGCCTCTTCAAAGGTTGCCAACTCGGGTTTCAGGGTGAAGGTGAGTTGAAAACCGAACTCCTGAAACTCCCCCAGATGCAGCTTTTTGCGCAGGTGGCGGGAGCGGGTCTTATGGGGCTGAACCTCGGTCATAGGGTGACTCCGGACAAAGTGGGGTTGATTGCTGGTTTGCTCGCCCGTTTTGGCGTCTTGCGGTGTAATTCACGTTGTTCATTACACCCTACGGTTCTTGCGCGGTTTGGCGGCGGCCCGCTCGGCCTGAATGCGGGCCAGCAGGGCGGCGGCGCTATTGTCGCCGCTAATCAGCTCCGGGTTGGCGGCGCGCCAGTCGGCGGTCAGCTCGCCGCGAAACGCCTTGGCCAAGATGGCCTGGGTCAGCTTATCGACCCGCTCTTTGGCCGCCTTGGCCTGCTGTTCGATGGTATCGGCATAGGCAAAAAGCTGTTCTACCCGACGGACGATTTCGGTTTGTTCCATAATCGAAGGCAATGTTAAGGGGCACTTAGCAAATGCCTTATGAGTAAGATCAGGTTGAGATGAGCGACCAGAGTTTTCTTTCACATATTCCTGACAAATTGGCGATTTCAGGAAGTAAATTAAATACTCTCTTAACAAAACGGTTTTGTCATAATTAATTCTAAATGTGTTGTTGTGCATTATGCCGCGATAGCCTGTCAGTACGCGCCCAACTGTACCTGTTCTAGATATGATGATATCTTCTTGTTCTGCAATTATTGATTTATCATCTACCAAAACATAATGAACGTCATCGCTAAAACCGTTCTCATAGTTCACTGTTCGGAGAATGGGAAGCACATCATGATCAGGCTCAGTCCGACGAGTCGCTTTTGCTATTTGAAGGCCTTGTTGGAAAGCAGCGCAGTTACCAATTGCAGTAAGTTTCCACTGACTTGGAATTTCAAAAATATATTTACTGTCAATGGCATAATTAGCATTAACGTTAGGTAGTTGCTCAAAAGTCTTCTCGACTCGCCACTCTTCCGTCAATTTCCCACTCACTGCAGCGGCCAGCACGGATTGGCGGAATCGCTTGATAATATCCGGTATGTGGGCCAGACGGGCTTGGGTTGCTTCCACCTGAGCCAGCAATTTATCGAGCCGGTCGGCAATCTCTTTTTGCTCTGCTGCTGGCGGCAAAGCAATTGGAAATTTTTCGACGAATGACTTGGGGACTCGGCGCAAACCGACAGCCCCCGTCATATTGGTAGCGCCCTCTTGCATAAAAGCATGAGTTTTTATGAGCGCAAATAGCAATTTTTGTGAAATATCGTTGCAATGAGGGCGAAGTACATAAAATTCGGAGCTGCCAGCCCCTATGCCATTTGGTAAATCATCAACAATAGCCGCTTTGCCATTTTCAAAGCATGGTGTCACCTTGGCGAAGATAACATCGCCATCCTGAAAGTTGGTATAGGATTTTTTTATTTCCCCCCAAGGTTTTTCATCAAATAGCAGCTCGTCATGGTAACTGGTAGGGGCATACGACATGGGCACGAAACCGGCGATAAGCGATTCATCGGCCACTGTTTTGGGGTTCACTGCAGCAATATCCGAGAGGGTACAGGTGCTCCAGCCATGTGGTAATTGCATCACGCCATCCCCCCCAGCGCCTTAACCAGATCCTGCAATTCAGCCAGCGCCGCTTCCAGTTCGGATTTGGCCTCATTGGCCAGCTCCAGCGGCTCGGGCAAGTCGGCGGCATCGACACTGTTTTGATCTTTAAGCCAGCTGATATCCAGCGAATCCCCCTTGTGGTCGCGGATCCACTCCCGGCTAAAGCAGCGCCAGCGGCTGTGGGCCAGCTCGGGGTCTGTGTCCTGGTTCGCGGCATCCTCGGCCAGCTCGACTTTTTCTGCGCCGAAGCTGTATTCCCCTTCCGTGCGTAAACCGGTGCCATTGGGGTTGGCACCAAATACCTGCTCAAAGGGGCCCAGATGGGGATCTGTGCCGAACTCGGCCTCGGTAAAGCCAATGGCGGCATTGCCAAAGGGGGTGCGCTTGCCAAAGCTCGGCATATTGGTGCGAAGGTCATAGACCCAGACTGCCTGGGTGCAGGCCTCCTGCTGATAGGGGTCGCTGGCGCTGCCTTTTTGGAAGAAGAGCACATTGGTCTTGACCCCCTGGGCGTAGAAGATGCCGGTGGGCAGGCGCAAGAGGGTGTGCAGGTTGCACTTGTCCATCAGATCGCGGCGCACCTCGGTGCCGACCCCGGCCTCAAACAGCACGTTGTCGGGCAGCACCACGGCGGCGCGGCCACCGGGCTTGAGGCCGCGATAGATATGCTGCAAGAAGGCGAGCTGCTTGTTGCTGGTCTTGTAGGTGAGGTCGTCGCGGGTATTGCTGGCCTCGCCGCCTTTGCTGGTGCCAAAGGGGGGGTTGGCGAGGATGATATCGACCCTGGGCAGCGCGGCACCCACCTGTCCCAGGGCATTGCCGAGGTGGACCACCCCCTCTTCATCCCCTTCCATGCCGTGCAGCAGGCAGTTCATCAGGGCGAGGCGGCGGGTATTGGGCACCAGCTCGACCCCGATAAAGGCTCTCTGCTTCTGGAAGCGCACCTGTTGCAGCGTCAAGTCGTCATAGTCCGACTGGCTCTTGATGTACTGATCGGCGGCGATGAGAAAACCGGCGGTACCGGCAGCCGGATCCTGAATCACTTCCCCCGCCTTGGGCTGGAGGCAGCGCACCATGCTGTTGATCAGGGCGCGCGGAGTGAAGTATTGGCCGGCGCCGGATTTGGTTTCGCCGGCGTTTTTCTCCAGCAGCCCTTCATAGAGATCCCCCAGGCCATCCTGCTTGGCGCTGAACCAGTCGATCTGGTCGAGGGTCTTGATCATCTGCTCCAGATGGCGCGGCTCGCGCAGCCGGGTCTGGGCATCCGCATAGATGGCGGCGATCAGGGGATCCTGGTCTTTGGAGAGATCCACCAGCATCTGGCGATAGTGGTTGAGCAGGTTGAGGCCGGAGCGACTGGCGAGCTCTGGCCAGCGGCAATGCTCGGGCAGGGTGTGGGCGGCCAGAATGCCCGCCTCTTCGTTCTCGTGCACCATCTTGATAAAGAGCAGCAGCACCAGCTCGGTGACATAGTCGGAGTAGTTGATGCCGTCGTCACGCAGGACGTCGCACAGGTTCCACAGTTTTTGAACGATATCGTTGTTGCGCATGGGAATTCCGGTTATCAGCTGTGGGCCGCCAGGAGGGCGCACAGGGGCTGGTTGATGTAGTAGTTGCCGCGACCAATCTTCTGTTTTTGCAAGAATCCCTGCTCCACCAGCAGATCCAGATAGCGGGTGGCGGTGATGCGGGTCACCCCGAGATCGCCCATGACAAAGTCGATCTTGGTGTAGGGGTGGTTGAAGAGGTTGTTGAGCAGATCCTGACTGTAGATCTTGGGCAGTTGTTCGCGGATGCCCTGCTTGTAGCTGGCCATCAACTCCTTGATGCCGGTGATGAGCGCTATGGTGCTCTGGGCCGTGTCGATCACCGCATCGAGCATGTAGAGCAGCCAGGGCTCCCAGTCACCTGTGTCACGCACCGCTTGCAGTTCGCGGTAGTAGCGCCCCTTGTCCTGGATAAAGTAGCGGCTGAGATAGAGCACCGGCAGGTTGAGCAGCCCCTGGGCCACCAGGTAGAGCAGGTTGAGGATGCGGCCGGTGCGGCCATTGCCGTCATAGAAGGGGTGAATGCTCTCGAACTGGTGGTGGATGATGGCCATCTTGACCAGGGGATCGGCATCACAGAGCTCGTCGTCATTGATATAGCGCACCAGGTTGTCCATCAGGGCGGCTATCTCGTCGCCGTGCTGGGGCGGGGTATAGATCACCTCGCCGGTGCGGGCATTCTTGAGATCGGTGCCGGGCAGACGGCGCAAGCCGGCGCGGTTTTTCTCCAAGAATTGCTGCACCGCCAGAATGTCGGCCAGCCGGATCAGCTGCTGATGGCGCACGGTGGCAAAGCCCTGCTTGAGGGCGGCGGCATAGTCCTGCACCTCTTTGGTGGCCGGATTGACCGCCTCTTCAAACAGGTTGGCGCGGTAGAGATCATCCTGGGTGGTGATGATGTTCTCGATCTCCGAGCTGTTTTTTGCCTCTTGCAGGGACAGGGTGTTGATGAGGATCCCCTCGTTGGGGATGCTGGCGGCCACCCCCTTGAGTTCGGCCAGATAGCGGTGAGCCTCGGCGCTCTTCTTGAGCACGGCGCGGCTCTCCAGCTTGGCGATATTGACCAGCGGCAACGGGGTGATGGGCATAGAAAGTCCCCTTTTCTGTGTATGGCGGCGATTGTATGTATAGAAATTTTAATTTTCTATACATATCACGGCCCACATAGATAAAAGGCGCCCTTTTCTATATCTGTCGGGGCCGCTGCCGCTTGTCAGGCCACTTGCCAGAGCGCGTCGCCAAGCTGCGTCAGCAGTTTATCCAGCTGTTTTCCGAGCAGGCCGTCGAGCCGCTTGGCGCCGCCATCATCGGCGAAGCGCTCGTTGATAAAGTCGCGATCGACAATCACCTCGTGCACCAGCTGCCTGGCCAGACGATCCAGCCATCTGCGCTGGACGGGCGTCCAGCTCTGGCTGCGGTAGATCTGCTCCATCGCCAGCCGTACCCGTTCGCTATAGGGGATGAGCGGCTCGCCAAGGGCGGCGCGACGAATATGGCCTATGATGCTGGCGGCGATGTCCTGATTGGTCTGGCTGCGCCAGGCACTCTGCAGATTGACCTCCTTGAAACCGGCACTGTCGAGCAGCAGCTTGACCTCCTTGAGCTGGGCTCGAGTGAGGTCGCGCGGGGCATTGACCACCGCCATCAGCGCCGCATTGCTGTTGATCTGCTGACGGATAAAGTCGGCGAAGCCATCCAGATAATCCTGTGGCCTGCCATAGGCACCGTAGCTCTGCTCGCGCAGGGTGAGCCTGTCTTGATGATCTGAAATCACCGGCCGATACTCGCTGCCGATGAGATCCTCCACCTGTGCCAGTTCCCTCAGCAGGGTGGCGTGCTGGCGCAAAAAGTGGCTGGCCTGCCTTGGCCCGAGTTGATGGAGGTGCTGATGCAGCTTGCCCGGCTCAATACCCCACTCTTCCCCCAGTTCGGCCAGCTTCTGTTTCAAGACCGGGTAGCGATCCGCCTTGCTCTCGGCCTTGCGCAGCACCCGCATCAGCTTCTGGCTGAGCTGGCTCAAGATGGTATCGGCTTGGCTCTGGCCCGGCTCGTCTCCCGCCACGCTGAGGGCTTGCTCCAGACAGCACTCATCGCTCAACTCACCGACCAGCTGCGCCAGGGTGATATCGGGGTTCTTGACCAGGGGTTGCATGGTGTTGACCTCGGCCAGCGCGGCATAGATATCCACCGGGTCATAGATGCGAAACACCGTCTTGCCTATGTCGTCGCAGCGACGGGTGGCCCGCCCCATCATCTGCTCATAGAGGATCCGTGACTTGACCCGACGCATAAAGACCAGATTGCAGATGCGCGGCACGTCGATGCCGGTGGTGAGCAAGTCCACAGTGATGGCGATATTGGGGTAGCGTTCGTTCTTGTAGCGGCTGATCAGGGTGCTCACCCTGTCGCTTTTGCCGGTGATCTTGGCGACCGCCTCCTGGTTATAGCTTTCGCCGTAGAGGGTTTTGAACTCGGCATCCAGCAGCCGCTTGACCATGTCGGCATGGTTGTCGGTGGCGCAGAAGATCATGGTTTTCTCTTCGCCGAAGGGATCCAGCTCCTGTGCCAGCGCCTGGCAGATGATCTGATTGAAGGATTCGTTGATCACTCGTTTGTTGAAGGCATCCACCTCGAAGTTGAGATCGTCTTCCAGCTCCGCAGTCTCGATCTCGCCGGTTCGGGTATCGATGGCGGTCACCCTCTCGCCCTTGTTGAAGTTGATGCCATGCTCGGTCAGCTCGGTCTGGAAACGGATCGGCGATTCGTGGTCGATCAGCCAGTCATCGGCCACCGCCTCGCGGTAGGAGTAGAGGTAGACCGGCGTGCCGAAAATCTCGCTGGTGTGTTTAGCAGGGGTGGCGGTGAGGCCAATCTTGACCGCATCGAAGTAGTCGAGCACCCGTCGGTAGCTCGACAGATATTGCGCCGCATCGCGGGTGGAGAGCTCCCCTTCGGTCATCTCCTGATCCAGGGCGTAACCCCGGTGGGCTTCGTCCACTATGATGCAGTCGAACTCATCGATCGGCGGTCGGTTATCACTGGCGAAGATACGTTTGACCATGGCTTGTACGGTGGCGACCTGAATGCGAGTCTCGGCTTGCGCCGCCATGTCTCCGAGCTCTGCGATGGTGTAGGCAGACCACAGAGTCTGGTTTTGTTCGAGGCGAGCATCTTTGAACGCATCCAGGGCTTGGCCGCCCAGTGCGGTTCTGTCCACCAGAAAGAGAATGCGGCGAAAACGCTCTGCCTTGAGGAAGCGATACATCAGGCCAATGATGGTGCGGGTCTTGCCCGTCCCCGTCGCCATGGCCAGCAGACAGTTGCGTTGATCGCGCGCGAGCGCAGATTCCACCGCCTCGATGGCTTTCTGCTGATAGGGTCTCACCTTGAGGTAACCAAATCCCTCTTGCTTGAGTGTCTGCTCAGCTTGTTCGCGGCTGCGTTTGAGCAGATCCAGCAGCCCATCCGGCGAGTGGAACTCTTGCAGTGCACGGGCGAGATTGCTCGGGTGGCGGGCATCGCGAAACCAGATGCCGGATTGCTCGGCCAGCTGTTTGACAAAGGGGCGACCGTTGCAGGAATAGAGGTAGGGGAGTTGATACTGTTCACCTTGACCATCGTGCCAGGGGGACGAGCGTCCCTCCAGCACCCAGGGGCTGACCATCAAACCTGACAGGGCAAACCCCTTGCTGTAGCGCCCCGCCTGAGGGATCTTGCCGGCCACATTGGTATTCATCTTTTTCGCCTCTACGGCGGCGACCGGCATCAGGCCGATAAAGAGCACGTAATCGGCCCGACCCTTCTCCCCGTGATGCTCGGTTGGCCATTCGGCGATGGCCATGTTGCGCCCCTTCTGCGGACGAGCCCCCTTGCGGTAATCGAGTTGCTCGGAGTCCGCCTCCCAGCCAGCATCCTGCAACTGTTGATCGATGAGAATGCGGGTACTGGCCTCGTCAAGAACTAAGGTGTCGGTGATGCGCTTTGCCTTGCTGGCAAACCCTTGCAGGGCCAGCGCTGCCTGCTTTCTGGCCTCTTCGCTTTGCTGCTGTAATTGCTGCTGCAATTGGGCAAGGCGGCGTTCGAACTCCTGCTGCTGGGTAGCGAGCGCCTGTTGGTGAGTCTTGGCCTGGGAGGCAAACTCTCTGGCCTCGCTGTCCATCAGCTCAGCCAGCTCCTGATATTCCTTCTTCTCCCGCGCCAGCAACTCGGCCAACTCCTGATTCTGATCGAGCTGGCTACTGGCACTGGTGAGCTCATCTTTGAGCCTGGCTATCTGCTCCTGCAATTGGTGCAGCTCGGCGCTGGGATCTTTGGGGACGATAAAGGGCTCTGGTTTGAAATGTTCGCTCCCCTTGCCAAAGAAACGGTGGTACCAGACAGCCAGGTCTCGAGCGACTTTGAGCCCGGCCAGGGCCTCCTTGTGACGGGTCTTGAACTGATGCACCGCATGATTACCCGCCTTGCGCAGCCCATGGAACAGGTTCATCACTATCGGATCCAGCGACAACTCACGGCCAACCAGATAGAGCAGTTCGGCCTGTGTGGTCTGCGGCTGGGCGGCAATGCCACAGCGCATTGCAATATCTTGGGCCAAGGCTTCACTCAGTTGACGCAACTTGACCAGGGTCGTGTTGGGATCACCGGCGAATGCCCGTTCAGCACCCTGCGCCAACTCAAGCAGAATGGGGGCATGGGCTTGAAGGAAATAGAAGTTGCTGCGCTCGGTCATGGTCAGTCTTCCAGAAAGTAATCCGAATCCAGGGTCTTGATGGTGAGGGTCTGGCGGGTGGTGACGCCGACGCCGTATTCAATCATCAAGGCGGCGAGATGTGGGCCGTCAATCAGGACAATACGCTTCTCAATCAGCCCCACGAACTCCTGTGCCTCGCGGCTAAAGCCTGAGGTAGTGATAAAGACCCCCTTGCGGGCTTTGTGCAGATCCAGCGCTCCTGCGAAAGCTTGAATGTCTGGGCGGCCCACCGTCTTGTCGGTGTAACGCTTGGCCTGCAGATAAATGGAGTCGAGCCCGAGCCGGTCTTCCTTGATGATGCCGTCGATACCTCCATCACTGCTGTAACGGGTGGTGCGGGCCGCATCCTGCTGACTGCCGCCATACCCCATGGCCACCATGAGATCGACCACCAACTGCTCAAAGAAGCGAGGTGAAAGGCCAAGGATCTCGGCTAGCAAGTCATCGGCAAGGGATTGATTGATGGCCGCCAGAGCCTGTTCAATCTGCTCTTGCGGTGTACTGGCCTGCTCGGGGGTTGACTGTGTTGCTGCGTCAGTCACGATCCGGGACGGATTGCCCATGCTTTCGCTGGAGGCCAGGGTGAAAGCGACGAACTCGTTGAACTGGGCCAGATAGTGATTGTCGATGGGGTGACCCGAGGCCAGCGCCACCTTACCCCGTTCGGTGATAAGACAAATGCCGCGTTTGGGTTGCTCGATTAACCCCGCCTTGACCAGATAGGTCTTGGCCCAGCCGACCCGGGAGCGGATGGTGGTTTGGCGGCCACTTGGCAAGGTGTCTGCCAGCTGTTCCGGGGTGAAGGCATAGTGTTGGCAAACTCGCTCGAATACTTCCCTAAGGGGACGGGCATGACCATCGGCCAGCACCTTGAGCACCGCAGGCATCATGGCTTCATAACTGGGTAGATTCATGGCGGACAGGGACTCGGTGAAAGGCAGTCACCTATCTTGCCACAAGCGGCCCGACTGGGGCCATGCCGTTGATCACACTGGGGATATGACATAAAAAAGCCCCCGCGTGGCGGGGGCTGGTGCATCGATGAGGGGGTCACTCGATGTTTTGAATTTGCTCGCGCATCTGCTCGATGAGGACCTTCAGCTCGACGGCGGACTGGGTCACCTCGGCGTTGATGGATTTCGAACCGAGCGTGTTCGACTCGCGGTTGAACTCCTGCATCATGAAGTCGAGACGACGGCCGCAGGCGCCACCCTTCTTCATGATCTTGATGGTTTCGCTGATGTGCATCTCCAGGCGATCCAGCTCTTCGGCCACGTCGATCTTCTGGGCCAGCAGCACGATTTCCTGTTCGATGCGTGCAGGATCCAGTTCCACCTTGGCCTCGGCCAGGCGGTCGGTGAGCTTCTGGCGCTGCCACTCGATGATTTGCGGCAGGTGGACGCGCACCTTCTTCACTTCCACCTGGATGCCGTCCAGACGTTGCTGGATCAGCGCCTTGAGGTTAGCCCCTTCGCTGGCGCGGGAGGCGAGGAAGTCTTCCATGGTCAGATCGAAACCGCCGAGCAGCTCGGTGGCGACCGCGTCCATGTCCTGCTCGGCGGCGGCCATGACACCCGGCCAGCGCAGCACGTCCACCGGGTTGAGCTGGCCCTGGCCCGCTTCTTTCATTACCCAGTTGGCGCTGTCGATGATGAGCTTGGCCAGCTCCTCATTGATGTGCAGTTGGCTGGCGGCGGCTTGGGCTGCCTCGAACCTCAGGTTGCACTCCACCTTGCCGCGCTGCAGCTTGGCACGGAAACGCTCACGCAGGACCGGCTCCAGGCTGCGCAGCTGCTCCGGCAGGCGGATGTAGGTTTCCAGATAGCGCTGGTTGACCGAACGAATTTCCCAAACGGCTGTGCCCCAGTCGCCCTTGAATTCCTTGCGGGCGTAGGCGGTCATGCTGTGAATCATTGATTGTTCCGGGCTTGATGAAGTGTGCGGCCAGTATACTCAGCCAGGCTTGCCCCGTCAGCCGATGCCGTGGTTTTAGCGGCTGATATTTGAGTAGCAATGGCTTATACTCCTGCGCCAATTCAGCCAGCCCAGAGGTCAGTCCCATGTCCCGTCCCAGCGATCGCAGTGCCGCGCAAGTGCGCCCGGTTACCATCACCCGCAACTTCACCAAGCATGCGGAAGGATCTGTGCTGGTGGAGTTCGGCCACACCCGCGTGCTGTGCACCGCCAGCGTCGACACCAGCGTGCCGCGCTTCCTGAAAGGCAAGGGTCAGGGCTGGGTCACCGCCGAGTACGGCATGCTGCCGCGCTCCACCCATTCGCGCATGAACCGCGAGGCGGCCGCCGGCAAGCAGAGCGGTCGCACCCTGGAGATCTCCCGACTGATCGCCCGCTCCCTGCGTGCCGCCGTGGATTTGACCGCGCTCGGCGAGCACTCCATCACTGTGGACTGTGACGTGCTGCAGGCCGACGGCGGCACCCGCACCGCCGCCATCACAGGTGCCTGCGTAGCCCTGGTGGATGCGCTGAACTGGATGGTCGAGAAGGGCATGCTCAAGCAGAGCCCGCTCAAGCAGATGATCGCGGCCGTCTCCGTCGGCATGTATCAGGGCGAAGCCATCTGCGATCTGGAGTACGTGGAAGATTCTGCCGCCGAGACCGACATGAACGTGGTGATGACCGAAGACGGTCGCATCATAGAGGTGCAGGGCACCGCCGAGGCCGAGCCCTTCACCCACGAGGAGCTGCTGGCGATGCTGGCGCTCGCCAAGGGCGGCATCGACGACATCATAGCGCTGCAGAAGCAGGCGCTCTCCTGAATTTCTGATTTGAAAAACGCGGCATTGACCGCGTTTTTTTATACCCCCACACCAGTAAACGACAAGCCAAGCAAGGAGCCAGAATGAAAGCCTACCAGCGTCAATTTATCGAGTTCGCCCTGGAGAAACAGGTTCTCAAATTCGGTGAGTTCACCCTGAAATCCGGCCGCAAGAGCCCCTACTTCTTCAACGCCGGCCTGTTCAACAGCGGCCGCGATCTGGCCCGCCTCGGCCGCTTCTATGCTGCCGCCCTGATGGATGCCGGCATCGAATTCGATGTGCTGTTTGGCCCGGCCTACAAGGGGATCCCCATCGCCTCTGCCACCGCGGTGCAGCTGGTGGAGCAGCACGACGTGGACGTGCCCTGGTGCTTCAACCGCAAGGAGGCCAAGGATCACGGCGAGGGCGGCAATCTGGTGGGCAGCCCGCTCAAGGGGCGCATCATGCTGGTGGACGACGTCATCACCGCCGGGACCGCCATCCGCGAATCCATGGATCTGATCCAGGCCAACGGCGCCTCCCTGGCCGGGGTGCTGATCGCCCTGGATCGTCAGGAGAAGGGCAAGGGCGAGCTCTCCGCCATCCAGGAAGTGGAGCGTGACTACGGCGCCCACATCATCGCCATCATCCAGATGAGCGACCTGATCAAGTATCTGGAAGAGAAGCAGGCAGAGCAGCCCGCGCTGGCCGAGCAACTGGCGGCCATGAAGGCCTACCGCGCCCAGTACGGCATCTGACGACTAGGTTCCCTCATCCCCGGCTCTTCTCCCGAGAGGGGAGAATAGGGCAGATCGGCATGCTGCCGAACGCATCAACGGCGCCAACAGGCGCCGTTTTTTATTTGCACAAAAAGTCGGTGCGCTCCCTTGAGCTTGCCCTTACAGTAAAGGTTAAGGTTTGCTGGTCTATCCGAGGAGGATTGTCATGACCATGCATATTCAACTTCCCGTCAGCGGCATGAGCTGCGCCAACTGCGCCAGCCGCATCACGGCCGCCCTCAACCAGCTCGACGGCGTGACGGCCAGCGTCAACTTCGCGCTGGAGCAGGCAGCCATCGAACTCGGTGACCCGGCTCGTCTGCCCGAGGTCCTCGACAGCATCACGGGGCAGGGCTATGGCTACGGCCATGAGACGATCTCCTTCCAAATCAGCGGCATGACCTGTGCCGGTTGTTCGGCGCGGCTGAACAAGATGCTGGCGGCACTGCCTGGCGTCATCTCGGCCGAGGTCAATTTCTCCCTCGAGCAGGCCCGCATCCTGCTGGTGCCCGGCACCCAGACCCCGGCTTCCCTGCGCACCCATATAGAAGCGCTTGGCTTCGGTGCCCAGCTGGCGCAAGGCTCAGTCAGCCAGCGCCGTCAGCAACTGCTGGCCCGTGAGGAACAGGAGGCCGCCGCCGCCCGCCAGGCACTGACTCAGGTTGTTATTTCGGCTCTGCTCACCCTGCCGCTGCTGGTGGGCATGGTCGCGATGGCCGGACTGTTCCCCTGGCATCTGCCCGCCTGGCTGGAGCTGGTGCTCGCCACCCCGGTGCAGTTCTGGATCGGTGCCCGCTTCTATCGCGGCGCCTGGCTTGCCCTCAAGAACCGCGCCGCCAACATGGATGTGCTGGTGGTGACAGGCACCAGTGCCGCCTACTTCTACAGCCTCTATCTGCTGCTGACCTTAGGCGTGGCTGCCAGCGGCAAGCTCTATTTCGAGGCGAGCGCCATCATCATTACCCTGATTTCACTGGGGAAACTGCTGGAGGCGAGGGCCCGCCGCAGTACCCAGTCCGCCATTCGCGAGCTGATGGCGCTGCGGCCGGACACCGCCACCGTCTGGCGCGGCGAGGCCTGGCAGAGCGTCGCCATCGACGAGGTGCTGCGCGGCGACAGGTTGCGGGTGCTGGTGGGGGAGCGGGTGCCGGTGGACGGCAAGATCCTGAGTGGTGAGAGCGAGCTGGATGAATCCATTCTCACCGGCGAGAGCCTGCCGGTGCCGCGCGCACTGGGGGATGCCGTGCTGGGTGGCGCCATCAACCGCTCCGGCGTGCTGGAGATAGAGGCCACTACTGTGGGGGAAGACTCCAGCCTCAGCAAGATCATCGCCCTGGTGGAGCGTGCCCAGATGGGTAAGGCGCCGCTGCAACAGCTGGTGGACAGGGTCTCCGCCATCTTCGTGCCCGTGGTCATGGCCATCGCCCTGTTCACCCTGCTGGCCTGGTATGCCGCAAGCAACGACTTCGGCCAGGCGCTGCTGGCCGCTGTTGCCGTGCTGGTGATCGCCTGCCCCTGCGCCCTGGGGCTGGCGACCCCGGCCGCCATCGTCACCGGCACCGGGGTGGCGGCTCGCCACGGCATCCTGATCAAGGACGTGGATACCCTGCAGAAGGCCCATGCCATCAAGGCGCTGATCTTCGACAAGACTGGCACCCTGACTCAGGGGCGGCCGGTGCTGGCGAGCTGGAGCGGCACCGACGAACAACTTAGGCTCGCCGCCGCCCTGCAACAGGCGAGCGAGCACCCGCTGGCGCTGGCGATGCGCGAGGCGGTCGGCAAAGAGGTCGTGCTGCCCCAGCCTGAAGCCGTGGAGGTGCGGGTCGGTGCCGGTATTCTCGGTCAGGTGGCTGGGCACAGGGTGGCCATCGGCAATCCCTCCCTGCTGGCTCAGCTCGGCATTGAGCCGCCACAGCAGGATGAAGCGCCCGCCGACGGCGCGACCCGGGTCTGGGTCGCCATCGACGGCGTGGCTGTGGCTATCGCCGCCCTGGCCGATACCCTGCGCCCCGAGAGCCCCGAGGCCATCGCCATACTGCGCCAGCGCGGCATCGCCAGCTGGCTGGTGAGCGGCGATGCGCCGGCACCCGTGGCCCACATCGCCGCCAAGCTGGGGCTGGACGGCGCCTTTGACTCTGTGCTGCCCGCCGGCAAGGTGGAGAAAGTGGAGGCGCTACGCGCCCGTACCCAGGGCCTGGTGGCCATGGTGGGGGACGGGGTGAACGACGCCCCGGCGCTGGCGGCGGCGGATGTGGGGATCGCCATGGGCTCAGGCTCGGATGTCGCCATGGAGACCGCCTCCATCACCCTCATGCGATCTGACCCGCGGTTGGTGGCCGATGCCATCGACATCTCGGCGGCCACCTGGCGCACCATACAGCAGAACCTGTTCTGGGCCTTCGTGTTCAACATCATCGGCATTCCGCTGGCGGCGCTGGGCTATCTCAGCCCCGAGCTGGCGGGGGCGGCCATGGCCCTGAGTAGCATCACGGTATTGAGCAATTCCCTGTTACTGAAACGCTGGCAGCCCAGGGCGGGCGGCCAGCGCCAATCTGAATCGAAAAGGAGCCATACATGAACATCAGCAAGGTTGCCAAGGCCACTGGGCTGTCCGCCAAGACCATTCGCTACTACGAGAGCATCGGCCTCATCTCGGCACCGGTGCGCAGTGACAACGGCTATCGCAGCTACACAGACGGCGCCCTGCGGGAGCTGCGCTTCGTCAAGCGGGCGCGGGAAACCGGCTTCAACCTGGAGGAGTGTCAGGAGCTGCTGGCGCTCTATCGGGACGAGCACAGGACCAGTGCCCAGGTGAAGAAGCTGGCGCAGGAGAAGATCGTCGATCTGCGGGCCCGGATCGCCGGTCTGCAAGCCATGCTCAGCTCCCTGGAGGAGGTGGTGGGGTGCTGCCACGGGGACGCGAATCCACAATGTCCCATCCTCGACGAACTCGAGAAGGGCTGAGGTAGCCCGGGCAGGCCGGGGCGGCCCGGGATCCCGCCTGTGGGGCGCGGCGCACGGCGGATTGGGGGCTGAGTGGCTGCTTAATAGCGGGCGATTGATTGTTGAGCAGGAAAAGGGAGTGTTAAACTGTGCGGCTCTTGTACAGGGAGTACCCAGTTGACCCAGAGTGTGAATCACCAGGTGCGGCGGGCCATCATGGTCCAGCTCTATACCCACGCCTCCTTCAGCCTGCCTTGTCTGGCGCTGCTGGCGATCAGCTGGAGCCTGCTGTTCCACGACTACCTGCCCGCCAGGGAGGCGCTCGGCTGGCTTGGCCTGGTCTTCCTGCTGTTGCTGGGACGCTGGTGGCACCTGCGCTGGCGTCAGCCCAGGTTGACGGAGCTTCCGTTGCCGGTGCTGGAGCGGGAGCTCTTCATCGGGGTGACCATCACCTCCATCATCTGGGCCCTCGGCGTGCTGCTCTACATGGACAGACTGCCGGACACCTACCGCGCCGCCATGATGATGCTCACCAGCCTGATCCTCACCGGCAGCGCCATCATGCTGTTCGGCAGTCGCCGCACCCTCTACGGGGCCGTGCTGCCGCTCGGATTCGCCATGCTGTTCGAGCTCAGCGACGGCAACGAGCAGGAGCGGATCGTCTCCTGCATGCTGGCGGGTTACCTGTTCGTGTTTCTGCCGACCCTGCTGCGCCGGTTGCGCCGGGATCAGGTGGCCTCCCTCTACCACAGTTTCTCCAACGCCGACCTGGTGGCCGAGCTCAAGGCGGTCTCAGAGCATCTCAAGCTCACCTCCCGCCTGGACGGCCTGACCGGCATCGCCAACCGGGCTCACCTCGACGACACCCTGGCGCGAGCCTGGCGCCGCTGTCACAGGGCCAGGGCGCCCCTCTCCCTGGTGCTGGTGGATGTGGACTACTTCAAGCAATTCAACGATCACTATGGCCACCAGCTGGGGGACCAGTGCCTGCAGCAGGTGGCGAGCCTGCTGGCCGAGGTGCTGCGGCGGGAGGACGATCTGGCCGCCCGTTACGGCGGGGAGGAGTTCGCCCTGCTGCTGCCCTGTACCACCTTGCAGGGGGCCATGCAGATCGCCGAACAGGTGCAAACTGCCCTGCGTACCCTGGGCATTCCCCACCACAAGTCCCGGGTATCCGGCCGGGTCAGCTGCAGCTTCGGGGTGGCGACCCTGGTGCCGGATCAGCACAACTCCATCGCCGAGCTTATCCAAAAAGCGGATGCGGCCCTCTATCAGGCCAAGCATAATGGCCGGGATCGTATCGAAGTAGCCTTGATGGGTAAGGTTGCCTGAGTTTCACATGACAGATTAAAGAGGTCGTCTATGCAATGTCATCGTATCGAAGAGCTGCTGGAGCTGCTGCAGCCCGCCTGGATCAAGGAGCAGGATCTCAGCCTGGTGCAATTCATCGCCAAACTGGCGGCAGAGGCCGGCTATGAGGGCGCCCTGTCCGAGCTGACCGACGACATGCTGATCTACCACCTCAAGATGCGCGAATCCGACAAGCAGGCGATGATTCCGGGCCTGGCCAAGGATCATGTTCCGGACTTCAAGGAAGCCCTGCTCAAGGCCCGCGGCATCAAGTAACCCGACCGCCGGGTTGCTGGAAGAGGAAGGTTTCAAGAGAATCTCTAAAAAGGCCCATAGTCAACTGGCTATGGGCCTTTTTTGTTGCCTAAAATTGCGACGGCACTCGAACTATAGATACATTTAACCCACACAATTAGCAGGCTGTTTAAGATATAATCGCCTTCATAACAATATGAGTGGAGCTATGTGCTGCAATGGCCGACCAGGACAAGATCGATATCAAGGATGTGACCGACAAAAACGTCACCGGGACCTTCAATCCCCACACGTTCAAGGCGGGTGATGACAGGTTCAATCCCGGCAACCGCATCTACGTCAGGTCCCAGACCGGCTACTGGCAGCTGGTGCGCAAGGCCATGGGCTGGTTCTTCGTCGCCCTCTTCGTCACCTTGCCCCTGCTGCGCTACGACGGCCGCCAGGCGGTGCTGTTCGATCTGGAGCACCAGCAGTTCCACATCTTCGGCGCCACCATCTGGCCGCAGGATCTGACCCTGCTGGCCTGGGTCTTCATGATCGCCGCCTTCGCCCTCTTCTTCGTCACCACCTTCCTCGGCCGGGTCTGGTGCGGCTATCTCTGCCCCCAGACGGTGTGGACCTTCATGTTCATCTGGTTCGAAGAGAAGCTGGAAGGCGCCGCCAACAAGCGCCGCAAGCTGGATGCCGCCCCCTGGAGTGGCGAGAAGCTGGCCCGCAAGGGCGCCAAGCACCTGGCCTGGATCCTGCTGTCCCTGGGCACCGGCCTCACCTTCGTCGCCTACTTCCAGGATGTGTTCCAGCTGCTGCGTGACTTCTTCACCCTGCAGGCGAGCGGCTGGGTCATCTTCTGGGTGCTCTTCTTCGCCGCCTGCACCTACGGCAACGCCGGCTGGATGCGCGCCATCATGTGCATCCACATGTGCCCCTATGCCCGCTTCCAGTCCGCCATGTTCGACAAGGACACCTACATAGTCGGCTACGACAGCAAACGCGGCGAGACCCGTGGCGCCCGTGGCCGCAAGGCAGATCCCAAGGCGCTGGGGCTGGGGGACTGCATCGATTGCGATCTCTGCGTGCAGGTCTGCCCGACCGGTATCGACATCCGCGACGGCCTGCAGTACGAGTGCATCAACTGCGGCGCCTGTGTCGATGCCTGCGATCAGACCATGGATCGGATGGGCTATCCGAAGGGGCTGATCAGCTACACCACAGAGCACAAGCTGGCCCACAACCAGACCCATGTGGCCAGGCCCAAGCTGCTCGGCTATGGCCTGGTGATGGTCATCATGCTGGGGGTCTTCGTCTACAACGCCATGTCCATCATGCCCATGGGGCTCGACATACTGCGGGATCGCAACCAGCTGTTCCGGGAGAACAGCGAGGGGCTCATCGAGAACACCTATACCCTGAAGATCCTCAACAAGACCCTGCAATCCCAGACCTATCAGCTGGATGTGGAAGGGTTGCCGGAGCACCAGTGGTTCGGCCCGAGGGAAGTGACTCTCAAACCAGGGGAAATCTTCACCCTGCCGGTGAGCCTGGCGGTGGATCCCTTCAACCTGAAGCGGCCGACCCTGGATGTCCAGTTCGTGCTCAAACGGGAAGGAGCCGCACCGGACGACAGCAAGGGCACCCTGCGCCAGCCCAGCAAGTTTATCAGCCGACTCTGAGGGGCCGTCCCGGACGGCTGATCCGGCGTGCCACGGGCGTCCGTGGAATGTTCCGGATCGGGATCATGGGCGGCATTGATTGGCTATCTCGGATAGAATGGGGCGCAACAGCGCCCCTTTCTCATGGTGGATGACATGCGTTTCAACTATTCCGACCTCAATCCCGACCTCATCATGGATGCGATCGATCTCAGCGGCCTGCGCATCGACTCCGGCCTCATCGAGCTCAACAGCTATGAAAACCGGGTCTACCAGTTTCAGGATGAGGAGCGTCGCCGTTACGTGGTGAAGTTCTACCGCCCCGGTCGCTGGAGCCGGGCCCAGATCCTCGAGGAGCACGAGTTTGCCGCTCGCCTGCGTGAGACGGAGATCCCGGTCGCCGCCCCCATCGCCTTTGCCGGCGAGACCCTGCTGGAGTATCAGGGCTACCCCTTCGCCATCTGGCAGAGCGTCGGTGGTCGCCAGTTCGAGGTGGACAATCTGGATCAGCTGGAGTGGGTGGGGCGCTATCTCGGCCGCATCCACAGTGTCGGGGCCAGTCACTCCTTCCACCATCGGGTCCAGCTGGACGTGGAGAGCATGCTGCACGAGCCGCGTCAGTTGCTGGCGGCCGGGGAGTGGGTGCCGAGCGGCCTGGCCAAGCAGTTCTTCGGGGTGCTCGACGAGCTGATCCGGCATGTCTGCGACGCCATGACCCTGGACGTGGCCCGCATCTCCCTGCACGGGGATTGCCACCCCGGCAACATACTGTGGCGTGACGGCCCCCTGTTCGTCGATCTCGACGACTGCCGCACCGGCCCCGCCATCCAGGATCTCTGGATGATGCTGAGCGGCGAGCGCCACGAGCAGCAGATCCAGCTCGACACCCTGCTGGCCGGCTACGAGGAGTTCATGGAGTTCGACCCGCGGGAGCTGGCGCTGATCGAACCGCTGCGAGCCATGCGCATAGTCCACTACATGGCCTGGCTGGCCCGGCGCTGGGAGGATCCCGCCTTCCCCCGTCACTTCCCCTGGTTCAATACGGATCACTACTGGCGCCAGCAGATAGCGACCCTGCACGACCAGCTGGAAGCGCTCAAGGCGCCGCCCCTGACGCTGATGCCGAACTGGTAAGGCAGGCGAATCGCGATACCCGCAGTACGACCAGAAGGATGCGCTCCAGGTACTGCCCCTGACGCTGATGCCGAACTGGTAAAATGGAAGGGATCTTGCGTGGCACCAGCAGGACTCCGGGTCGCTGATCTCCGGCCCTTGCCATTGACGGCGGGAAGGTGACGCAATAGGCTTGGACTGCTTCGGTTCGCCGGGCGTGCCTCACAGTGATCCCTTAACAGGAAACGTCATGAAAAAAGTACTATTTTTCCTCGCTGCCATGCTGATGATCCCCATGGTTCACGCCGCCCCGGAATTCAAGGAAGGCGTCAACTATGACGTGGTCACCCAGACCGGCAGCGCCCAACCTGAAGTGCTGGAGTTCTTCTCCTATTTCTGCCCGCACTGCGCTACCTTCGAACCGATCGTTGACCGAGCTGAAGGCCGGCCTGCCGGAAGGGTGTGCCCCTGAAGAAGAACCCGGTGGCCTTCCTGGGCCGTGAGATGGGCCCGGAGATGCAACGCGCCTATGCCGTCGCCAACCTGCTGAACGTCGAAGGCAAGCTGACTCCGGTCATCTTCGACAAGATCCAGACCCAGCGTCAGGTGCCGCAGAGCCGTGCCGACGTGAAGCAGATCTTCGTGGACAACGGCGTGCCGGCCGAAGAGTTTGACGGTGCCGTCGACAGCTTCGCCGTCTCCGGCATGGTTTCCCAGTTTGATCGCAACACCGAGAGCTACAACATTCGCGGTGTGCCGGCCTTCCTGGTCAATGGCAAGTACCTGGTGAAGATTGAATCCATCACCTCCCAGGAGCAGTTCAACCAGCTGGTGAAATTCCTGCTGGCCAAGAAAGACTGACCTCTCCCGAGTCGATAAAAAAGCCCGCCGGTGCAAACCGGCGGGCTTTTTGTTTTTACCCTCGGTCAGAGCGAAGATGAGCTCGGGCACGGAACGCAGCAGGTTGAACAGCAGCCGCAGCGGCCAGAACTGGCGCGCCGGCCAGGCTGGCCAGCCCCGTGGCCAGCAGGGCGCTGAGCAGTGTGCTCAGCAGCGCCATCTGTACCGTATCAAGAGGCCACCTGCCACCAGCTCAGAGGAAGGGGGCCGACCAGTCAGGTGCTGAAATTCCCGCAGAAGCGCCCCATGCCGCCGAGTGAGAAGCTGAGGGTGCGCCAGTCGAGCAGGGTGAAGGCCCCCAGGCTGGCGAGCAGCAGCAGGGCACCGAGCAGCATGCCGGGGGCGCCGCTGTGGCGTAGCCAGGCACTCAGGCCATCGGCCAGCACCACCAGCGCCACGAAGGCCAGCAGCAGGGTCGCCACCTCGCCACCGGCAAACATGCGCAGGGAGAGATCGAGCTGCTGGCCGAGCCCGCCGGCGCCGACGAAGCCCATGATGACGGAGGCGCGCAGGGCGCACTCCCAGCGATAGATGGTGTAGGAGAGCAACTCCTGGCGCACCGCAGGCAGCACGCCATACCAGAGCGCCTGCAGGCGGCCGCTGCCACTGAGCAGCAGGGCGCGGGCCGGTTGCAGGGCGCCGCTCTCCATGATCTCGTTGTAGACCTTGGCCAACATGCCGCCGTAGCTGACGGCGATGGCCAGGATGGCGGCCAGGGGCCCGAGCCCGGACAGGCGCACGAACAGCAGCGCCCAGATGAGCTCGGGCAGGCTGCGCAGCAGGATGGCGATGAGTCGGCTGAGGGCCCGCAAGGCGCCGCGCAGCGGGCTGGGAACCGGCCCCAGCTCGGCCAGCGACAGGGCACGGGAGCCGAGCAGGGCGAACGGAACGCCGAGCACCAGGGCACCGGCCAGCCCAAGTGTGGCGACAGCCAGGCTCTCCAGGGCAGCGCTCAGGGTCAGGGCGAGGAAGTCAGCATCCAGCCGGGGTGGCCAGCTGGTGGCGAGGAAGTTGCCCATCTGCCGCCAGCTCTGGCCGTCGAACAGGGCGCGCCAGCTGGTGGCATCCTGCCAGAGACCATAGAGCGCCAGCAGCAGGAGCCAGCCCCAGGGACGGCGCAAGGCGCGCCGACGCTAGCACGGCTGCGCCTGCTCTGCGTCCAGGCTGCCCGGCTGCTCGTTGCCATAGAGCTCGGCGAGCATGGCGGGGCTGACCGCCTCGGCGGCGCAGTCGAACAGGATGCGGCCCTGACGCAGGCCTATGATGCGCGGGAAGTGGCGCAGGCAGATCCACCGCATGAAGATTGGTGATCAGCGTACTGCCGCGTGCGGCGGCTTGTGTTGTTGCAGGGTGAGTATGCTGGCTTCGGCCAGCACCGGGATCCAGGGCCGAGACTGGGCTCATCGGGAAGATCAGATTCCGGGTTCTGATCGAGCACCCGGGCGATGCCGACCCGCTGCAACTGGCCGCCGGAGAGCTCGCCGCAGTGCTGCTGCCACTTGTCGGCGAGGCCGAGGCGGGCCAGTTCGGCCCTGGCCCCTTCGGGATCGCAGGGGCGCAGCAGCGAGAGCAGGGCGCGGCCGAGGGACCACTGGCCGAGTCTGCCAGCCAGCACGGCGGTCATCACAGGCTGGGAGGTGGGCAGGGGCGGCTGCTGCCAGACCATGCCGATCCGGCTGCGCAGCCGCTGGCGGGTCCGGGTGGAGAGGGCCCAGGGATCCTGTCCCCAGAGGGCAAGCTTCCCCTCGCCGCGCAGCTCGGTGCCGAGCAGGCGCAGCAGGCTGGTCTTGCCCGCGCCGCTCGGCCCTATGATGGCGACACACTCCCCCGCCTCGATCTGCAGGCGAAGCGGATGCAGTATGCGGCTCTGGCCGATCTGCAGCCCAGCCCCGCTCAGTGCAACGGCGATCACTTCAGCAGACCGGCCTGGGTTGCGGCGGCTTCGATACCCTGATAGTTCTCGGGCTTGGTCTCGATGAAGCGGCTGAGCCGTTGCCGGTCAGGATCTCGGCCTGCGGTGCTCTGCGCAAGATGGCCCCTCAAAAAGGCGCGTTACACCCCGACGTGGAAGGCCTGCTTGAGGTTGCGGATGAAGTCCGCGTCCCGGCACAGGGTCTTGCCCGGGCTGTCGGAGATCTTGGCGACCGGGCCGCCGTTGCACTCCATCAGCTTGAAGACGATGTTCATCGGGCTGACGCCGGGCAGATCGCAGGTGAGCTTGGTGCCGATGCCGAAGCTGGTGTTGATGCGGCCACGGAAGTGGCGAAATAGCTCGACTGCCTTGTCGAGGTTGAGGCCGTCGGAGAAGACCAGCGTCTTGTCTTTGGGATCTATGCCGAGCCGCTGGTAGTGGCTGATGGCCTTCTCGCCCCACACCACGGGGTCACCGGAATCGTGGCGCAGTCCCTGATAGCGGCTGGCCAGCTCGAAATCGAAGTCGCGCAGGAAGGCATCCATGGTGATGCAGTCGGTCAGGGCTATGCCCAGGTGGTTGGTGAACTCGTCAAGCCAGCTGATGAGGGCCGCGCGCTGGCTGTGTTCCAGCGGGAAGCCGAGCTGCTGGTGGGCCTGGAACCATTCGTGGGCCTGGGTGCCCACCGCCGGCAGCCGGTACTTCTGGGCCAGCTGGTAGTTGCTGGTGCCCCGAAATGCCGGCAGGCGCTCCTTGAGGCGGCCCACCACGGCATCCTGCACGGCATGGGAGAAGCGGCGGCGGGTGCCGAAGTCGATGAGGTTGAAATCCTGCATCTCCTCGGGGCTGAGTTCCCGCTCCAGCTTGTCGATCTTCTGGTCCAGCCGCGCCAGGGCATGGCTCACCCCGAACTGGGGATAGCGGAAGCGGTTGCGCATCTCGCTGATGATGGCGAGCACAGGGATCTCCCACAGGATCACGTCCTGCCAGGGTCCCTCGACCCGCACATTGATGCGGCCATCCTGCTCGAACACCTTGAGCAGGGAGGCATCCAGCGGCTTGCGGCGCAGGTGATCGAGGTAATCGGCGGTGAAGAAGGGGCGCTCGGCCAGGAAATCGAGTTCGGAGCCGGTCAGGCGCAGGGAGCCGGCGAGGCGCAGTTGCTCCTCGATCTCGCCCATCATGGGCAGCAGATCTTCCTCGTTGCGGCTGTGGAACTCGGCCACCACCTCGGCATCCGGGTAGCGATGGAACACCGCCTGCTGCATGTGCAGCTTGTAGGCGTCGGTGTCGAGCAGGCTGGTGAGGATAGGGGGCATATCAGGCTCCTCGCAGACGGGTGAGCACGATGACGCGCCCTTGCTGCATAGGTAAGGTGCAGGCGCCGGTATCGAGTTGGCGGGTGAGGATCGGCGACATATCAGGCGTCCAGCAGGCGTTGTACATCGATCAGGGTCTGGGCCAGTACGGCACCCGCCTCGATCATCTGGGTGTGGGCGCTGGCAACCGTCTCTGGGGCTATGCCACGGCAGGCATCGAGGTGCACTATGACCCGCAGACCGGCACGGCGCAGTTGCAGCACACTGGTCTTGACGCAGTAGTCGGTGGCGAGGCCGCCCACCAGTACTGTGCTGACGCCCCGGGCTTGCAGGAATTCGATAAGCCCTGTGCTGCGCCGCTCGGCCAGGTCATGGTAGCAGGCGCCATAGGGATGCAGGTCCGGCTCGACCCCCTTCCAGACGAAGAAGTCATAGTCGATGGGGGCGGGCAGGCCATCGAGCAGCTCGAAGCCAGGAGTGCCTGGTACGCAATGGGTCGGCCAGGTGAGATCGGCGTTGGGCAGGTCCAGCGGTTGCAGCATGGCGGCGGGGGTTGTCACGACCCAGGCGGCGTTCGCGGGGTGGGCGTCCTTGCTGCCGATCCGCAGGCTGGCGAGGGCGGCTTGCGCGTTGAGAGCGGCCACTATGTCAGCCCCGCCCGCGACGGGCAGCTCGTTCGGGCAGAGGGGGGTAAAGCCCTTCTGCGCATCTATATCCAGGCTGGCGATGGTTCCCATGGGTGGCTCCTGCACATAATATTCTTGTGATATTATCTACCAAACATTATTAGAAGGCGAGCAGGTCGACCAGGATGCCGAGAATGAGTCTGGATATGGTGGTGCTGCGGTTGAACGAGGAGCGGCTCGAACTGCTCCTCGAGACCCGGGATCGCCCCCCCTTTAACCACTGCTGGCAGTTGCCGGCCCTGCGCATCGACGAGACCCGGGATAGGGATCTGGATGCCGCCCGTCACCGTCTGCTGGGGGAGTGGGGGCTGGGTCATTGCTACAGCGAGCAGGTCTGTACCCTCGGCAATCTGGAACGGGATCCCCGTGGCTGGTCCACCACCCTGGTCTATCTGTGTCTGGTGGAGCCGGAGGCGGAGGCCGTGCGAGGGCATTGGCACCCGCTCTCGGCCCTGCCTAGCCTCGACCTTGCCTTCGATCACGGCCAGCTGGTCGTCATGGGGCTGGAGCGGCTGCGCATCAAGAGCCGCTACAGCACACTGCCGCTGCAACTGCTGGGGGCCGAGTTCACCCTCTCCGAGGTGCAGCGGGCCTTCGAGATAGTCCTGCAGACCCCCATGAACACGGCGGCGTTTCGCAAGCGGATCCATCGTGCCGACATCCTGGTGGATACCGGCCGCAAGCGTACCGGCAAGCAGCGTCCCGCCATCCTCTACCGGCTGGAGAGCCCCTGCTGCGTGATGTTCGATCAGGTGATGCATGGAGCGGAAGCATGAATAAAGCGCCGCCCCGGGTACTGGTGAGTGCCTGCCTGCTGGGGCAGCCGGTACGCTACGACGGCCAGAGCAAGGGGATCCTCAGCGACTGGCTGAATGCGCTGGGGGCCGAGGGGAGGGCGCTGGCGTTTTGCCCCGAGGTGGCGGGCGGCTTGCCGACCCCGCGTCCGCCCGCCGAGCGGCAGGGAGAGCTTGTAGTGACCGAGAGCGGGCTGGATGTGACCGCCGAGTTCGATCGCGGCGCCGAGCTGGCGCTCGGGCTCTGCCTGGCGCAGGGCATTCGCTTTGCCCTGCTCAAGGAGGGGAGCCCCTCCTGCGGCAGTGGCCGCATCTACAACGGCCGCTTCGAAGGCGTTTCCATGGCGGGTGAGGGCAAGACCACGGCCCTGCTGCGCCGTCACGGCATTCAGGTGTTCAGCGAGGATCAGTTGCCAGAGCTGGCTCTGGCACTCTCCCTGGCGGCCACCGCAGCGGGGCTCCTGAGCTCGCTGCCACCCTTCCAGTACCTCGTCCTTCTCCTGCCAGCGCTGGTTCAGCCACGCCTGAAAACCGCGCTTGAACTGCTTGTCGTTGAAGTAGTCACCCACCAGCGCCTCATCCACTGGCAGCTCCTCGATGCGCACCTGAATGCGCTTCATCCGCCCCATCAGGAAGTCCTTGAACGGCGTTTCGCTGTTGTCCGGGTAGCGGATGGTGACGTTGATCAGGCTGTCGAACTGCTCCCCCATGGCCGCCAGCGTGAAGGCGAGCCCCGCCGCCTTGGGTGGCATCAGGTGGCGGTGGCGGGATCGGATCGCCTCTCGCTTCGCCTCGGTGAAGCGGGTCCCCTCCACAAAGTTGATGACTGTGGTGGGGATGTGGCGAAACTTCTCGCAGGCGTTGCGGGTGGTCTCTATGTCCTTGCCCCTCAGGTGCGGGTTGCGCAGCAAAAACTCCCGTGAGTAGCGACGCATAAAGGGCATGTCGAGCCCCCAGCAGGCGAGCCCCAGCAGCGGTATGTAGATGAGCTCGTGCTTCATGAAGAACTTGGGCACCGGCAGCCTGTCGCGGAACAGGTGGCCCAGCACCACTATGTCGGTCCAGCTCATGTGGTTGCTGATGATGAGGTACCAGCCATCCTTGCGCAGCCGGGTGTCATCCTCGAGCTGCCAGTCGATGCGGGTGGTGAGGCGGATCACCAGGGCGTTGCAACCCAGCCACAGCCTCATGAAGCCATTGTTGAGCCGGCTGCAGGCGCGGCCAAAGGCCGGGATGGGCAGCAGCAATTTCGCCAGGGAGACCAGCAGGATCAGGCTGGCGCACAGGGCGGTGAACAATATGGTCAGGCCGGCGCTGATGAACAGCACCAGGGGGCCGGGGAGCAGGCTTAGCATGGGCGTCGTTTACTGCGTCTTGTCCGCCAGCAGCTGGTTCAGGGTCTGGTCTTTCTCGCGCCAGATCCCGTTCAGCCACTGTTGAAACTCTTGTTGGAACTCGGGGTCATTGAAGTAATCCCCCACCAGATTGCGTTCGATCGGCAGAAAGCGGACCCGAACCTTGATCTCCTTGACCCGACCGCACATGAAGTCCCAGTAGCTTGGGACGCCGCCCGGATAGGCGATGGTCACATCCACCAGCTTGTGCAGTTGATCCCCCATGGCCGCCAGAGTGAAGGCGATGCCGCCTGCCCTCGGGTGCAGAAGGTGGCGATAGGGGGCGCCCTGTTTATCGTGCTTGTGGGCGGTGAAGCGGGTGCCCTCCACGAAGTTCATCACACTCACCGGAATGTGGCGGAACTTGGCACAGGCCTTGCGCGTCGTTTCTATGTCTTTTCCCTTCAGATGCGGCTTCTTTTCCAGCAAGCTGCGTGAATATCGCCGCATGAAGGGGAAGTCCAGCGCCCACCAGGCCAGACCGAGAAAAGGTACCCAAATCAGTTCTTTCTTGAGGAAAAACTTCAGGAAGGGGATTTTTTGATTAAAAATCCGCTGCAGTACCAGTATGTCGACCCAGGATTGATGGTTGGCAACCACCATATACCACTCATTCCGGCGCCCTTTGTCCACTCCGACCACCTCGAAAGGGGTTCTGATGATGGTTTTCTGGATCAGATTGTTGAAACCTATCCAGCAGCTGGCACAGCCGTCCAGCAGGGCGTTGCAGAGGGTACGCCAGCCCTTGAGCGGCAGCAGCAGCTTGACGAGGCCGAGCAGCAGTATGGGGACAAACCAGAAGAGGGTGTTGAGGAAATAGAGCAGGGTCGAGAGGCAGCCGCGCAGCCGCTCTATCAGCTTGTTGTGCATGAATCGGATCCGTTTTCGTGTCTGTGGGTGGCAACCAAGTGGTCAGATCTGTGGCCATAATATCAGCCGATCCGGCGCTAGACCATGGATGCACCGCACGGACGCCGGGATCTCCTGGCCCTCACTGGCCGCTGCGCAGCCGCGACAGCAGCCTGTCCATGGCGCGATAACCGAGCGCCTCGATAAGATGTTCCTTCTCGATGACGGGGCGCCCCGCCAGATCCGCTATGGTGCGCGACACCCGCAAAATGCGGTGCCAGGCCCGGATGCTGAGCCCCAGCTTCTGGATGGCGTTCTCCAGAAATTCGGCATCTTGTGGCGATAATCGGCAAATATCCTCTATCTCGCGGCTATCCAGCAGGTTGTTGAGCTTGCCGTTGCGACTGAGCATTCGCTCCCGCGCCCCTAGCACCCGGTCGCGGATCTGCTGGCTCGACTCTCCCCGCTCCGCCTTGCCGGTGAGGCTCCCCTTGGGCAGCAGCGGCACCTCCACCGTCAGATCGAAACGGTCGAGGAAGGGGCCTGAGAGTTTGCCGAGGTAGCGCAGTATCTGATCCGGGCTGGAGCGGGTCTGGCCGTCCCCATAGTGGCCACAGGGGCTGGGGTTCATGGCACCCACCAGCTGGAAGCGGGCGGGGAAATCCACCTGGCGGGCGGCCCGGCTGATGGTGATGTGACCCGTCTCCAGCGGCTCTCGCAGTGAGTCGAGCACCTTGCGCTCGAACTCGGGCAACTCGTCGAGAAACAGCACACCGTTGTGGGCCAGCGAGATCTCGCCGGGCCTCGGGTGGCTGCCGCCCCCCACCAGGGCCACCGCCGAGGCGCTATGGTGGGGCGTGCGATAGGGCCTGTGATGCCAGTGGCCGGCGCGGGGAGTGAGGCCGCCGATGGAGTGGATGGCGGCGGTCTGCTGCGCCTCCTGTTCGCTCAGCGGCGGCAGTATGCCGGGTAGGCGGCTTGCCAGCATGCTCTTGCCAGTGCCGGGCGGGCCTATGAACAGCAGGTTGTGGCTGCCGGCGGCGGCGATCTCCAGCGCCCGCTTGGCCTGGGACTGGCCTATCACATCCTGCAGATCCGGCACGTCGGGCAGGGCGTCCGTGGTCTGAGGCTCCGGCAGCGGCAGTTCGTACTGACCCGCCAGCCAGGCGGTGACGGCCAGCAGCTGGTGGGCGGTGCGCACCTCGGCATCCTGGATGAGGGAGGCCTCGGGGCCGTTCTCTCGCGGTACCAGCAGGGTGCGGCCCGCATCGCGGCAGGCGAGCACGGCGGGCAGCACCCCGAGCACGGGACGGATCTCGCCGGTCAAGGCAAGCTCCCCTAAAAATTCATGATCGAGCAGATATGTTGCCGGTATCTGCTTGGAAGCGGCGAGAATGCCGATGGCGATGGCCAGATCGAAACGGCCTCCCTCCTTGGGCAGATCGGCGGGGGCCAGATTGACTGTGATGTGCTTGGAGGGGAACTCGAAATTGCCGTTGAGCAGGGCACTGCGCACCCGATCCCGCGACTCCTTCACCGAGGTTTCCGGCAGGCCCACCATGTTGAAGGCGGGCAGCCCGTTGGATAAATGGACTTCCACCGTGACTTGCGGCGCCGCTATTCCCAGGCTGGCACGGCTATAAACCACAGCTAATGACATAAATCCCGTCCTTGGTTTGATGTATGTGCTGGTTAACCGTTTTTTATTAGTTTTTTGTTCCAGAGAGCAGCTTGCTGATCAGTCAAAATCAGAGTCTTGTCAGGTAAAAAAGGCTTGCCCAATAAAAATCACCGTGCTAGTTGTAATAGCCATTCGCGGTGCAAACCGCCCCCATTTCACAGGATTTCCGGTTGTAACTATGAACATGGCCTCCCGTTTCGTCAGCATTATTGTGGTCCTAGTGGTGATTATTATCTCACCGCTCGGGGCTCGTTTAGCTGCACGGAACAAGGGATAGACCCACCACCGGACAGAACGAAACAAGCGACCCCCGAGCCTCACGGCCCGGGGGTTTTTTTTCGACCAAAGGACAGGATTTCCACATGAACGGCGCGCAGTTTTTGGTACAGGCTCTCAAGAAACAGGGTGTGACCCAGGTGTTTGGTTACCCGGGCGGGGCCATCATGCCGGTCTATGACGCCCTGTATGACGGTGGCCTGGCCCATCAGCTCTGCCGTCACGAGCAGGGGGCCGCCTTGGCCGCAGTGGGTTATGCCCGCGCCTCCGGTCAGGTGGGGGTCTGCATCGCCACCTCGGGCCCGGGGGCCACCAACCTGGTGACCGGCCTGGCGGAGGCGCTGCTCGATTCCGTGCCCCTGGTGGCCATCAGCGGTCAGGTTGCTTGCGCTGCCGTCGGTACCGATGCGTTTCAGGAGGTCGACGTGCTCGGCATGTCCCTCTCCTGCACCAAGCACTCCTTCATGGTCACAGACCCTGCAGACCTGGGGCGGGTGCTGGCGGAAGCCTTCGCTATCGCCACCGAGGGGCGTCCGGGTCCTGTGCTCATCGATTTTCCCAAGGATGTGCAGTTGGCCGCCGTGCCGACCCAGAGCCCGCTGTTTGCGGTGGAGGAGCCAGAGCCCCTCAATCCGGCCGAGCTGACCCTGGCCCGCACCCTGCTGGCCGCTGCCGAGCGCCCCGTGCTCTACGTCGGGGGCGGGGTGGGCATGGCCAACGCTGAGCAGCAGCTGCGTGACTTTGCCGCCGCCACCGGCATGCCGGCGGTCACCACCCTCAAGGGGATAGGGGCGCTCGACCCCGACAGCCCCGTCTACCTCGGCATGCTCGGCATGCACGGCACCAAGGCCGCCAACTATGCGGTGCAGCAGTGCGATCTGCTGCTGGTAGTGGGTGCCCGCTTCGATGATCGGGTGACCGGCAAACTGGAAGAGTTCGCCCCCGAGGCCAGGGTGATCCACCTGGACGTGGATGCCGCCGAGTTCGGCAAGCGTCGCGCCGCCGATGTGGGCATCACCACGGATCTCAAGCGAGTGTTGCCCGCCCTGGCCATGGCGCTGGCGATCGACCCCTGGCGTGAGCACTGCGCCGCCATGGCTCGCGAGTATGCCTTCCGCTACGACCATCCCGGCCAGCCCATCTATGCCCCGGCCCTGCTCAAGCAGCTCTCGGCACTGCTGCCCGAGACCAGCGTGGTGGCCTGCGACGTGGGTCAGCACCAGATGTGGGTGGCTCAGCACATGCGCTTCACCAGCCCGCGCAATCACCTCTCCAGCGCCGGTCTCGGCACCATGGGCTTCGGTCTGCCCGCCGCCATCGGCGCCAAGATGTCGCGCCCGGATGACGAGGTGGTGCTGGTGAGCGGTGACGGCTCCTTCATGATGAATGTGCAGGAGCTCGGCACCATACGCCGGGCCCAGCTCAAGGTGAAGATGGTGCTGATCGACAATCAACGTCTCGGCATGGTGCGCCAGTGGCAGGAGCTGTTCTTCGACGGCCGTTACAGCGAGACCATACTCTCCGACAACCCGGATTTCATCGCTCTGGCCGCCGCCTTCGGCATCCCGGGCGAGACCATCACATGTAAGGAGCAGATAGCACCGGCGCTCGATCGCCTGCTGGCAAGCGAGAGTGCCTACCTGCTGCATGTGGCCATTTCAGAGGAAGAAAACGTCTGGCCCCTGGTTCCGCCGGGAGTCGCCAACCACAAGATGATGGAGCAACGCCCATGAAGCAGCACAGCTTTCACCAACCCGGATTTGCGCAGCACACGCTGCATATTCACGCCCAGCCCAGACCCGAAGTGATGGAGCGGGTGCTGCGGGTGGTGCGTCACCGTGGCTTCGCTCTCTGCTCTCTGAACATGGAGCAGGATTGCCAACAGCTGCGGATCACGGTTACTGTCGAGTCGGAGCGTCCCATCCAGCAGTTGTGGAGCCAGCTGGTCAAGCTGGTGGATGTCTCCCGGGTCGATGCACTGGAACAGCAACCCCGGATCAGCGCTTAAGGAGCCAAGCCAATGTCACAGCCTTCCCAATCTGCCACTCAGCCTCAATACATCTGGTTCAATGGCAAGCTGGTGCCCTGGCAGGATGCCCAGGTCCACGTCATGAGCCATGCCCTGCACTACGGCTCCTCGGTGTTCGAGGGGGTGCGTGCCTACGACACCCCCAGGGGGACCTGCATCTTCCGCCTGCAGGAGCACACCCGCCGCCTGTTCGACTCCGCCAAAATCTACTGGATGGACGTGCCCTACAGCGAATTCGAAGTGAATGAAGCCTGCCGCACAGTGGTGCGCGAGAACGGCCTCAAGAGCGGCTATCTGCGCCCGCTGGCCTTTGTCGGCAACGTGGGGCTGGGGCTGCATCCGCCGCTGGATGCCAAGGCGGATCTCATGGTCGCGGCCTTGCCCTGGGGCGCCTATCTGGGGGAAGAGGGGCTGAAAAACGGGGTGGATGTCTGTGTCACCTCCTGGAACCGGCTCGCCCCCAACACCATACCCACCGGCGCCAAGGCGGGCGGCAACTACCTCTCGTCCCAGCTCATCAGCCGCGAGGCCAAGCGCAACGGCTTCGCCGAGGGGCTGGCGCTGGACGTGAACGGCTACCTGAGCGAAGGGGCGGGGGAGAACCTCTTCCTGGTGAAGAACGGCGTGATCTTCACCCCGCCCGCCACTGCTGCCATCCTGCCCGGCATCACCCGCGACACCATAATGACGCTGGCCCGGGATCTCGGTTACGAGGTGCGCGAGCAGGCGCTGCCCCGGGAAGCGCTCTATGTGGCGGACGAGATATTTATGACAGGTACCGCCGCCGAGGTGACCCCGGTGCGCTCTGTAGATCGGATGACGGTGGGCGCCGGCAGCCGTGGCCCGGTGACCGAGCAGTTGCAGAATGCCTTCTTCGGCCTGTTCAACGGCCAGACCGAGGACAAATGGAACTGGCTCACCCCGGTCAACGACTGAGGAGTTGAGCGGGCGACCCGGTCGCCCGCTCATGTTTGAATTGGAGTCGGCTATGGCAAGGGCCCTATCCCTTGCCACAACCGATTTGAAGCGACAGCTTCGCACCATAAGTTTGCCCAGCCGGGCTCATGTATTCAGGGAGTAGAGACAATGCCGAAGTTGAGATCCGCCACCACCACCCACGGACGTAACATGGCCGGGGCCCGCGCCCTCTGGCGTGCCACCGGCATGACAGATCAGGATTTCGGCAAGCCCATCATCGCCGTGGTCAACTCCTTCACCCAGTTCGTGCCCGGTCACGTGCACCTCAAGGATCTCGGCCAGCTGGTGGCCCGGGAGATCGAGGCCGCCGGCGGCGTTGCCAAGGAATTCAACACCATAGCGGTCGATGACGGCATCGCCATGGGCCATGGCGGCATGCTCTATTCGCTGCCATCCCGCGAGCTTATCGCCGATTCTGTGGAGTACATGGTCAACGCCCACTGTGCCGACGCCATGGTTTGCATCTCCAACTGCGACAAGATCACCCCGGGGATGCTGATGGCCGCCCTGCGCATCAACATACCGGTGATCTTCGTCTCCGGTGGCCCCATGGAGGCGGGCAAGACCAAGCTCTCCGATCAGATCATCAAGCTGGATCTGGTGGACGCCATGATCCAGGGGGCCGACCCCAAGGTCTCAGATGCCCAGAGCGATCAGATAGAGCGCAGCGCCTGCCCTACCTGCGGCTCCTGCTCCGGCATGTTCACCGCCAACTCCATGAACTGCCTGACCGAGGCCCTGGGCCTCTCCCAGCCGGGCAACGGCTCCATGCTGGCGACCCACGCCGATCGGGAGCAGCTGTTCAAGCTGGCCGGTCAGCGCATAGTCGCTTTGGCCAATCGCTACTACCAGCAGGATGACGAGAGCGCCCTGCCGCGCAACATCGCCACCAAGGCGGCGTTCGAGAACGCCATGGCGCTGGACATCGCCATGGGCGGCTCCACCAATACGGTGCTGCACCTGCTGGCGGCGGCCCAGGAGGCCGGGGTGGACTTCACCATGGCCGACATCGACCGCATGTCCCGCAAGGTGCCCCAGCTGTGCAAGGTGGCGCCCTCCACCCAGAAGTACCACATGGAAGACGTGCACCGCGCCGGTGGCGTGGTCGCCATCCTGGGCCAGCTGGAGAAGGCCGGGCTGGTGCACGGCGACACCCGCAACGTGCTCGGCACCTCCCTGAGCGAGTTGCTTGAGGCCTATGACGTCAGCCGCTGTGACGACAAGGCGGTGCACGACTTCTACCGCGCCGGCCCGGCCGGTATTCGCACCACCAAGGCATTCAGCCAGGATTGCCGCTGGCCCGAGCTGGATCTGGACCGGGCAGAAGGTTGCATCCGCTCCCTGGAGAATGCCTACAGCCTGGAAGGGGGCCTGGCCGTGCTCTCCGGCAACCTGGCCCTCAACGGTGCCATCGTCAAGACCGCCGGGGTGGACGACGAGAACCTCTGCTTCCGCGGCCCGGCCCGGGTGTTTGAGAGCCAGGACACGGCGGTCGCCGGCATCCTGGATGGCACAGTCCAGGCCGGTGAGGTGGTAGTGATCCGCTACGAAGGGCCCAAGGGCGGCCCCGGCATGCAGGAGATGCTCTATCCCACCACCTATCTCAAGTCCATGGGGCTCGGCAAGGCCTGCGCCCTGATCACAGACGGTCGCTTCTCCGGTGGCACCTCTGGCCTCTCCATCGGTCACGTCTCCCCCGAGGCGGCTTCCGGCGGCACCATAGGGCTGGTGGAGGATGGTGACATCATCAACATCGACATCCCGGCTCGCAGCATGGTGCTGGAAGTGGCCGACAGCGTGCTGGCCGCTCGCCGCGTAGCCGCCTCGGCCCGTGGCTGGAAGCCGCTCAATTCGCCAGCGTCAGGTCTCCTACGCCCTGCGCGCCTACGCCATGCTCGCTACCAGCGCAGATAAAGGTGCGGTGCGCGATTTAAGCAAGCTGGAGGAGTGATGATGAGCGCGACGACAGGTCATTTATGCAAAGTGCTGCTCGCCTCCTCCTGTGCCGACAAAAGTGCGGTACGTGATCTAAGCAAGCTGGAGGAATAGGACATGGTTTCAGCGGCAGATTATCTACGCAAGGTGTTGCTCTCCCCCGTCTATGAGGCGGCGCGGGTGACCCCCTTGCAGAGCCTGAAAAAACTCTCCGAGCGACTCGGCAACCACGTAGCGCTCAAGCGGGAAGACCTGCAGCCGGTGCACTCCTTCAAGCTGCGCGGTGCCTATCACAAGATCGCCACCCTGAGCGCCGAGCAGAAATCCCACGGTGTGGTGGCGGCCTCGGCGGGCAACCATGCCCAGGGGGTGGCGCTGTCGGCCGCCAAGCTCGGCATCAAGGCCATCATAGTGATGCCCAAGACCACGCCGGACATCAAGATAGATGCGGTGCGTCGCCTGGGTGGCAACGTGCTGCTGTTTGGCAACAGCTTCGACGAGGCCTATGCCGAGAGCCGCCGCCTGTCAGAAACCGAGGGCTACACCTTGATACCGCCGTTCGACGACGTCGAGGTGATCGCGGGCCAGGGCACTATAGGCAAGGAGCTGCTGGAGCAGGACACCCACCTCACTCACGTCTTCGTGCCCGTGGGGGGCGGCGGCCTGGCCGCCGGGGTGGCTGTCTACATCAAGCAGCTGCTGCCGGACGTCAAGGTGATAGGGGTGGAAGCCGAGGGCTCCGCCTGCCTCAAGGCCGCCATGGAGGCCGGCGAGCCGGTCAACCTGGAGCGGGTCTCCCTGTTTGCGGACGGGGTGGCGGTCAAGCGCATCGGCACCGAGACCTTCCGCCTGTGCAACCAGTATCTGGACGAGGTGGTGACCGTCTCCAACGACCAGATCTGCGCGGCGCTGAAAGACATCTTCGACGACTGCCGTGCCATCGCCGAGCCGTCAGGGGCCCTGTCCCTGGCGGGGCTCAAGGCCTACAGCGAGCGGGAGCAGGTCAAGGGCGGGCGGATGGCGGCCATACTGTCGGGCGCCAACGTCAACTTCCACAGCCTGCGCTATGTGTCGGAGCGCTGCGAGATCGGCGAGAAGCGCGAGGGCATGCTGGCGGTGACCATACCCGAGCGCAAGGGGGCCTTCCTCGACTTCTGCCGTCAGCTTGGACCCCGCATGGTGACCGAGTTCAACTACCGCTATGCGGATGCGGCCCAGGCCTCCCTGTTCGTCTCGGTGCGCCTCAGCGGGGGCGACGAGGAGCTCGGCCAGATCATCGATCAGCTCGGTGGCAACGGATACCCCGTGGTCAACATGACAGAGAGCGAGCTGGCCAAGAACCACGTGCGCTACATGATTGGCGGCCGCCCGGCCCGGCCCCTCGGTGAGCGTCTCTACAGCTTCAAGTTCCCGGAGCAGCCGGGTGCCCTGATGCGCTTCCTCGAGACCCTGGGCTGTCGCTGGAACATCAGCCTGTTCCACTACCGCAACCACGGCGCCGACTAGCTGCCGGACGAGGATATCGCCGGGTGCTCTGCGCCTTCGAGCTGCCGGACGAGGACGTGGCCATTGCCTTCCATCGCACTACCTGCGCGTCCTGTCAGGATGGGCTACGGCTGGGCGATGGCCAGCCCGGTTGCCAGAGGTGAGCGATGACGACCCCGCCTACCGGCTGTTCCTGGCGCACATGCCAGCTCAGATTGAGCCATCCCAATATGCCGATGGTGAGTGCTGCATAACGGGCCATACCATTTTGTCATCATGTTTTCCTCTTGGTTTGCCAGCACTGATTAGGCACATTAGGTAGACGTTGTACTTCAAGAGGTAAATCATCCGTCAACAGCTTGGCGACGGCCTACCGTCTGTTCAACCGTCATGGCTTTCATGCCACCGGATAGCATCTGGGCCGAGGCGGGGAGTACCAAACGCACCCTCTATCGCCACTTCCCGACGACCTTGCTGCTCGCGCGTGACCGGGAGTTCTTCGCCCTGCTTGACCAGCGGCTGGCCGGCGTTAACTCGGGCGCTGTTCGATGGTTTCGCGGCGTGGTTTGGCCGCTCGATTTCTATGGCTGCAACTTTATCAACGCCAGCGCCGAGTTTGCCGACCCACGCCATCCGGTGCGCAAGCTGGTGATGGCCCACAAGCAGGCGTTATTGGGCTGGGTGATAAACCAGCTCGAGTGCTGATTGCTGCTGGAGGGGGCGTGATGGCTCACAGGCAGCCGCTGGCTCTGGAGCAGGCCAAGAATTGGCTGGCACGATGGCGCGATCACACTCCTGAGATGCTGGTCATTTGAGGCTGCGTTGCGGATGGGATACCCTGAATAACGGAGAGGCCGCCTGACGGCTTCACACAGGGAAGAGTGCGCACTCAGGCGCCCATAACGACTTATTGCAGAGGCGAAAATATGAATAAATCCATGCTTGCCGTATTGGTCAGTGGTTTGCTGGCGGCCGGGGCCGTGCAGGCTGCCGCTCAGGACAACACCTGGTATGTCGGTGGCAAGGCCGGTTGGTCCAATTACTATGGCGTTGACCACAACCAGTATGCCGAGTCGATTGCCCAGACGTTGGGTAATACCAGCGAGAACACGACCTCTGGGTCTGGGCCTGTTCGCCGGTTATCAGCTCAACCCCAACCTGGGTTTCGAGCTGGGTTATGACTGGCTTGGCAAATACGACACCACTTCGGGCACTGGCGCCAATACCCTCAAGACCGAAGCCAAGAGCCAGATGATTCAGGCCACCATGAAGATCAGCTTCCCGGCAACGAACGTGCTCGATCTTTATGGCCGACTGGGCGGTGCTTATGCCTGGACGGATAGCGAGATCAGCTTCGCCAATACCAGCGAGACCGGCAAAAAGCATGGCGCCGCCTTCGTTGGTGCGCTGGGTGCCGAATACGCCATCGATCGTGACTGGGCTGCCCGTCTGGAGTACCAGTACACCACGCCGCTGGGGGATGCCTCACCTCGATCGCTCCGGCATCGAGATGGATAACGGCCTGATCTCGTTCGGCATGCTCTATCGCTTCGGTCAGCAAGGTGGCGAGGTTGGCACCGGCGCCCGCTCCGGCCGCCGAACCGGCCCCTGTGCTGGTAGAGCCCAAGACCTTCAGTCTGAGTTCCGATGTGCTGTTCGAGTTCAACAAGGCGACCCTGAAACCGGCTGCCAATCAGGCGCTCGATGCCCTGTTCAGCCAGATTGTGGCGGCCAACCCGAAAGATGGCGTCGCCACTGTCATCGGTTATACCGACCGCATCGGTTCCGACAACTACAACCAGGCCCTCTCGGAGCAGCGTGCCCGCACTGTGGCCGACTACCTGATTGCCAAGGGGCTGTTTGCCGACAAGGTGCGGGCCGAGGGGCAGGGCGAGTCGTCACCGGTGACGGGGGGCAGCTGCCCGGACGGCGCCAAGGCGCAGATGATCGCCTGTCTGGCCCCGGATCGCCGGGTCGAGGTGCGGCTGACCGGGGTCTCCCAGGTCGCCGAATAAGCCGGAGCAGTCATGGGGTAAAAACAACGAGGGGGCCCAGGCCCCCTCGTCGATCATTGTGCCCCGAGCGGTCGGCTATTCAGCCAGCGGGCGCCGCGCCCCATGATCACCAGGAGCAAGGCACCGGGCAGGACTGTCTCCCACAGAAAAGGCCAGGATTGCGCCGTGAGCAACACCAGCAGCGGATTGGCCCCGGCGGGGGGATGAATCAGCCCCAGGCCCTGCATCATGGCCACGGAGAGGCCCACGCCGAGGGCCAGCTTGAGCTCCATGGGCAGGGGCAGCAACTGCACCAGCAAGCCCAGGGTCGCCGACAGCAGGTGGCCCCCCAGCACGTTCTGTGGGCGGGCCAGCGGGCTCTGTGGCAGGGAGAAGAGCAGCACGCAGCTCGCCCCGAAGGGCGCCATCAGCAGGGTCAATTGCCAGCTCAGATCCAGCCAGCCAAGCAGAGCTATGGCCATGCTGGCGCCTGCGCCTGCCAGCAAGGCGGGTCTCCATTGTTTCATCTCCATCTTCTGTCTCCTCAATGTGTAACGGGTTGCTTGACCTCAGTTGCGACATTAGGTAGACAGATCGGTGTACTTCAAGGGGGAAATCAGCGTGAGTGAGAAACGTCAGCAACTGATGGCGACGGCCTACCGGCTGTTCAATCGTCATGGCTTTCACGCCACCGGCATCGATCGCATCTGGGCCGAGGCGGGCAGCACCAAACGCACCTTGTATCGCCACTTCCCCACCAAGGACGCCTTGATCGAGGCCGTGTTGATGGCGCGGGATGCGGAGTTTTTTGCCCTGCTCGATGCCAGGATGGACGGGGTGTCGGGGAGGGAGGCCAGGTTGCGGGCGCTGCTCGACGGCTTCGCCGACTGGTTTGGCCGCAGCGATTTCTACGGCTGCAATTTCATCAATGCCAGTGCCGAGTTCTCTGATGCGCGCCATCCGGTGCGCAAGCTGGTGGTGGCCCACAAGCTGGCGCTGCTGAACTGGGTCAGGGAGGCCCTCGAGTGCACAGTGGAGCAGGCCACCGGGCTATGCCTGCTGCTGGAAGGGGCCGTGGTGATGGCGCATAGCTATCAGCAACCACTGGCCCTGGAGCAGGCCAGGGTGCTGGCACCCACCGTGCTGGGTGAGGGGCGCTAGCTCAGCTCTGTAGGGTCTATGTCCAGGCTCCAGCGCACCTTCTTGGTCTCCGGCCAGCCGTCCAGCTCCTTCACCGCCCAATCCAGCAGTTGCGCCAGGGGGGCCCGGTTCGGTCCCTGCACCAGCAGCTGCATGCGGAACTTGCCCGCCTTGCGCTCCATGAAGCCGCTGATGGGCCCGAGTACCTGCACCTGGGGATAACGGGCGCTGCGCAGGGTATCGGCGAGCCGGCCGAGGAACAGCTGCACCTCGTCGCGACCGTTGGCCTCGGCCCTGAACAACCCCTGATAGCTGAAGGGCGGCAGCCCCAGCAGGCGGCGCTCTTTGAGCGCGGTATCGGCGAAGTGGCCGTAACCGTTCTGGGTAAGGTCCTGCAGCAGGGCGTGCTCCGGGTGGTGGCTCTGCAGCACCACCAGCCCCGGTTTGCTGGCGCGACCGGCGCGGCCCGCCACCTGGGTGTAGAGCTGGGCCAGCTTCTCGGCTGCGCGAAAATCGGCGGAAAACAGGGCGCCATCCACATCCAGCAGACCCACCAGGGTTACGTCCGGGAAGTGATGCCCCTTGGCCAGCATCTGGGTGCCGATCAGGATCTTGTACTTGCCCGCCTTGATGTCGCCGAGATGGGTCTCCAGCTCCCCCTTGCGGCGGGTGTTGTCCCGATCGATACGCACCACAGGGTATTGGGGGAATACCGTCGTGAGCAGCTGCTCCAGTTGCTCGGTGCCGACTCCTGATCCAATCAGCTCGCTGCTGCCGCACTCCGGGCAGCTATGAGGCAGTGGGCGCACGCTGTCGCAGTGGTGGCAGTGCAGCCGGCGCCCGGCCTGATGCCAGGTGTACCAGGCGTCGCAGCGCTCGCAGGCGGCGCTCCAGCCACATTGGTGGCAGATAAGCGAGGGGGCATAGCCGCGCCGGTTGAGGAACAGCATCACCTGGTTGCCCGCCACCAGGTGCTCTGCCATCAGCTGCTCCAGCTGGGGAGAGAGCCCGGCCTGCAGCCGCACGCTCTTGATGTCCAGGATCACCTGGCGGGCGGTCTGGGCGTTGCCGGCGCGCCGCGTCAGGCTGAGGTGGTGGTACTTGCCGGTGCGGGCGTTGTGCAGCGTCTCAAGCGAGGGGGTGGCCGAGCCGAGCAGGATTGGGATACCGGCGCGATGGGCCCGCATCACCGCCAGATCCCGCGCGTGGTAGCGAAAACCATCCTGCTGCTTGAAGGAACCGTCGTGTTCCTCGTCGATGATGATGATGCCGAGGTTCTTGAACGGGGTGAAGACCGCGGAGCGGGTGCCGATCAGGATGGCGGCGCCGCCGTCGCGGCAGGCGAGCCAGGCATCGAGCCGCTCCCTGTCGTTCATGGCGGAGTTCATCGCCACCACGGGCACCTTGAAGCGGCGGCGGAAGCGGTTGATGGTCTGGGGGGTGAGGCCGATCTCCGGCACCATCACCAGCGCCTGCTTGCCCGCCTTGAGCAGGGGCTCGAGAATGCTCAGGTACACCTCTGTCTTGCCGGATCCCGTGATGCCGTCCAGCAGGAAGGCGCCGAACTTGTCGCTCTGGCTGGTGACGGCGGCCACCGCCAGAGCCTGCTCGCCGTTGAGGCGCAGCCCCTCACCGGCGTCAAAATGGGTTGCCCAGTCGCCGTCGTGGCTCGGCTCCAGGCTGCGCTTCTCCAGCAGCCCCTTCTTCTCCAGGGCGGTGAGGGCGGCGCTCTGAATCTCCTCCTGCTTGAGCGCAGACGGCGTCTGGGGGCCCTTGCGTAGCAGGGCGAGGGCCTGCTGCTGCTTGGCGGCGCGCTTGAGTTCGTTGAGATCGATTGCCATCCCGGCTTCGGTGGCAAACCAGAACTCCAGCTCCCGGTAGGCGGCGGGCTCCCCCTTGCGCACCAGCACCGGCAGGGCGTGGGGCAGCACCTCACCCAGGGGATGCTGGTAGTAGCCGGCGCTCCAGGCCATCAGCGCCAGTATGTCGGGCCCCAGCACAGGGGCCGTGTCGAGCACCCGCTTCAAGGGCTTTAACTTGGCGCGGGGCACCTGACTCTCGGTCGGGTGATCCACCACCAGACCGACCAGGGTCTGGGGGCCGAAAGGGATCTCGACCCGGCAACCGGGCTCAGGCAGGGGCAAAGGGGAGAGATAGTCGAAGTGACGGCGTAACGGTACCGGGACAGCGACACGAACCAGATCAAGCGTTTGCGATGAATCCACCAGGGGTTGCCTATTTTTTCTGCGAAGCCACTTGCCTGAACTCAGGCATTTCCTATATTATTCGCAGCCTTTGAAACTGTGTTCAACAATCGTGTGGTGTCCGACAAGAGATCGGATGGCGACACGGCCTGATAATCGAGGTTGTCCATGAAAGCTGGTATCCATCCCGAGTACGTAGCCATCACCTGCAAGTGCTCTTGCGGTAACGTCATCAATACCTTCTCTACCCTGGGTAAAGATCTGAACCTGGACGTGTGCTCCGCATGCCACCCGTTCTATACCGGCAAGCAGAAAGAAGTTTCTAGCGGCGGCCGCGTAGACAAGTTCAACAAGCGTTTCGGTGGTCTGACTGCCAAGAAGTAATCTTACTTCTGAAGAATTCTGAAAAAGGCGCCCATCGGGCGCCTTTTTTACTGGCTGGCATTCTGTATTGCCCCGCTTTGCCCTATGGTGGTGCGAGTCCATGGGGGATGGCAAGGGGGGTCGAAATGCGAAACTGTCTGGTGATGGGTGCGGCGGGTTACATAGGTTCCTATCTGGTACCCCACCTGCAAGGGTTGGGTTACAGGGTGATCGCCGGTGCGCGCCGCCCCTGCCGTCTGCCGGAGGGGGTGGAGTTTCGTCTCGCCGACAGCCTAAAGCCCATCACCCTGTTGCCGGCCCTTGCCGGGGTGGATACCGTCTTCTATCTGGTGCACGCCATGGGGGCTGGCGCCGGTTTTCACCGGCTGGAGCAGCAGGGGGTGAAGAACTTCGCCGCCGCTGCCCGCGCCGCCGGGGTGCGCCGCATCGTCTATCTGGGGGCCATACAACCGATCCCCTGCAACAGTCGCCACCTCAACTCCCGTCGCCACTGCGGCGAGCTGTTTCGGGAGGCGGGGGTGCCCACGGTGGAGCTGCGGGCCGGCATCATCATAGGGCCCGGCTCCGCCGCCTTCGAGGTGATGCGGGATCTGGTGTTCAACTTGCCCATGATGGTGACGCCCAAGTGGGTGCGCTCCCGCACGCCCCCCATAGCCCTCTCCAACCTGCTGCACTATCTGGGTGGCCTGGTGGAGGCGCAAGGGGTGGATGGCCGCATCTTCAACGCGGCCGGCCCCGAGCTGCTCAGCTATCAGCAGCAGTTGCAGAGGTTTGCCGCCCACATCGGCAAGCGTTGCCCCATCATTCCCATCCCCTTCCTGAGCCCGCGCCTCTCCGCCTGGTGGCTGCAGTTTGCCACCTCGGTCCCCCAACCCATCGCCAAGGCGCTGGTGGGCGGTCTCAAGCACGACATTCCGGCCGACGATGGCCCACTGCGGGCCCTGCTGCCCCAGCACCTGCTCAGCTTCGACGAGGCGCTGACGGAGAGCCTGGCGCTGGAGCAGAAGCTTGGCGCCGAGCAACAGGGGCAGGAGACGCCGCTCGGCCTGCGTTGGCGCCATCCCGAGTACGGCTTCTACGATCGCACCGCCAGCGGGGAGGCAGAGTGCCTCGCTTCCCCCGAGGTGGTGTGGCAGGTGCTGCAGCAGCTGGGGGGCGAGCAGCGCTACTTCTACATGAACGAGCTGTGGGTGGTACGCGAATGGATGGATCACCTGATAGGGGGCCCGGCGCTCACCCGGGGGCGCACCAATCCGGATCGCTTCGTGAAGGGGGACATGCTGGACTCCTGGCAGATCCTCGGGGTGGACGAGGGACGCAGGCTGGATCTCTTGTTCAACATGAAGGCCCCCGGCGTCGGGCGACTGGAGTTCAACATCCAGCCCCAGGAGTCCGGCCTGACCCGGCTCAGAGTGACCGCCCACTGGCACCCCCAGGGGGCCTGGGGCCTGGCCTACTGGCTCGCCATGCTGCCCTTCCACCTCTTCATCTTCCAGGGGATGACGGAGGCCATCGCCCGCCAGGCGGAGGCGAGGGCCGGTATTCCCGTGATGGACTGAAATCGAATCTATAACTAAATAGGTATTTATGCGTGGCAGGAGATGCTGCTGAGTCGACTGTCAGTGCGACTTGACGATATTTTCTGCTGTGAAAGGGGGCGGGTTTTCTTTATGATCCCCAGCCCTCGCCACAGGCGAGCCAATGCACCACTCATTCACTTCCGTATCGGGGTCCCCCATGTCCGATCTGCGTCACGATCTTCGTCAACAAGCGCTCGATTACCACGCCCAGCCCATTCCCGGCAAGATAGCCATAGCCCTCACCAAGCCCGCCGAGACCGCCCGCGATCTGGCCCTGGCCTACAGCCCGGGCGTCGCCGAGCCGGTGCGCGAGATCGCCGCCAACCCGGCCGATGCCTACCGCTACACCGGCAAGGGCAACCTGGTGGCCGTCATCTCCAACGGCACCGCCATCCTGGGGCTGGGCAATCTGGGGCCGCTGGCCTCCAAGCCGGTGATGGAGGGCAAGGCCCTGCTGTTCAAGCGCTTCGCCGGCATCGACGCCATCGACATCGAGGTGAAGCACGAGACCAGCCAGCAGTTCATCGACACTGTCGCCGCCATCGCCGACACCTTCGGCGGCATCAACCTGGAAGACATCAAGGCTCCAGAGTGCTTCGAGATAGAGCAGGCGCTGATCGAGTGCTGCGATATACCGGTGTTCCACGATGATCAGCACGGCACCGCCATCGTCACCGCCGCCGGCCTGCTCAATGCGCTGGAAGTGCAGGGCAAGCGCATCGAGCAGAGCCGTATCGTCTGCATGGGGGCCGGTGCCGCCGCCACCGCCTGCATGGATCTGCTGATCAAGTGCGGCGCTGCGCCACAGAACATCTTCATGCTGGACCGTCAGGGGGTGATCCACAGCGGTCGCACCGATCTGAACCAGTACAAGCAGCGCTTCGCCAACGACACGCCCCTGCGCACCCTGATGGATGTCATCGACGGGGCGGACGTGTTTGTCGGTGTCTCCGGTCCGGACGTGCTGCCCGCCGAGGCGGTGGCCCTGATGGCCCCCAATCCGGTGATCTTCGCCTGCTCCAACCCGGATCCCGAGATCAAGCCCGCCCTGGCGCACTCGGTGCGCAGCGATCTCATCATGGGCACGGGTCGTTCCGACTATCCGAACCAGATCAACAACGTCATCTGCTTCCCCTTCATCTTCCGCGGCGCCCTGGACGCGCGCGCCAGTCGCATCAACGATGCCATGAAGGTGGCGGCGGTGGAGGCGATCCGTGGCCTGGTGAAAGAACCCGTACCGGCCGAGGTGCTGACCGCCGCCGGGGTGAGTGCGCTCACCTTCGGCAAGGAGTACGTCATTCCCAAGCCGATGGATGCCCGTCTGCTGCCCCGTGTGGCCCGCGCCGTGGCGCTGGCAGCGGTAGCCTCCGGCGTGGCGCGCATCGCGCTGCCGGCAGATTACATGCAGGATTGAGCCGACTGAGCACGACAAAAGGGGCCCCATGATGGGGCCCCTTTTCATTGGGAGCTTGTGCGCCTGTTACTTGGTCTTGGGGGCCACTTTCACGGCCGGTGCGGCATGGGTCGCCTTGTGATGCTTTTTCACCACCTTGGTCTGGGTGGCCTGGGGTGCGGCAGCCTTGGTCGGGGTGGCAGCCATGGTGAAGCCGGAGGTCAGGGCGAAGACAGCGGCCAGGCTCAGGGGGATCAGCTTTTTCATATTCCAGTTCCTCGTTCGGTTTGATGACATGGAGCGGCTCTCCATGACGTCATCCTAGGGCTGCCGGGTCTGAGGTTCAGTGAGTGGCTGGTGACGGTTTGTATCCAAATGTACGGGCAGCCTGAGGCAGAAGCGGGCCCCCGTCTCGGCGGGCAGCAACTGCACCTCGCCCCCGTGGTGGCGCGCTATGCTGCGCACTATGGCGAGGCCTAAGCCAGTGCCGCCAGTGCGTCTGTCCCGGCTCTGATCCAGCCGCACGAAGGGCTCGAAGATCTGGGGTGCCAGCGCCGGATCTATGCCGGGGCCGTCGTCGGCCACCTCCAGCAGATAGTGATCCTGCTGCCGGCTCATGGTGAGGCTCACCCGGCTGTTGGCGTGGCGCAGGGCGTTGCCGATGAGGTTCTCCAGCGCCCTGTCCAGCAGGCGGATGTCGCCGCGCCAGGGCAGGGGATGGGCGGGAAGCTGGAGGGCGAGTCGTCTGTCCGGGCGCAGCGCCTGCCAGTCCGGGAGCCGCTCCCCGGCCCAGCGGCCCAGCTCGAGATCGCTGCACTGCAGCGGCAGCTCGGGGCGATCCAGCCTGGCATAGGTGAGCATCTCCTCGATGAGGGCGTCCAGCGCGCCGAGATCCCGTTCCAGCCCCTGCTGCTCCTCGGTGGTGGGAGGCTCGGCCAGCATGGCGAGTCGGTAGCGCAGCCGCACCAGGGGGGTGCGCAGCTCGTGGGCGATGGCGTCGGTCAGCTGCTTGCGGCTGGCCAGCATGGCCTGCAACTGTTCGGCCATCTGATCGAAGGTGCGTCCAACCCGGCCCAGGCTGCTGCCGGCGGGCAGGCCGGTGCGGCAGGAGAGATCCCCGTCACCGACCCGGCGCGCCGTCTGCTCGAGCCGTTGCAGGCCGTGCCAGTGGGGGCGCAGCCAGAGCAGTATGGGCAGGCCGAGGGAGAGGCCGATGAGCAGCAGCAGGCCCACATCCACCCAGTGCAGCTCGTGCAGGTAGGAGAGATAGGGGACGGGGCCGACGATCAGCACCTGGTCGGTGCCCGGGATGCGCTGCTGGAAGGTGTCATCCTCTTCGACGATGACGATGTTGCCCGCCTCGAGGAAGGCCTGATCCTCCCTGGCCAGCGGCTGGTTGGCGAGGGCGCCGAGTTGCAGCGGCAGGTTGAGCTGCTGGCTCTGCTCCCCCATGCGGACGGGCCAGCGTGCGGGTGGCAGCCGGGCGAGCTCGCCGGTGAGCAGCCCCAGGGAGCCCTCCATCATGTGCTCGAGATAGCGGTCCCCCGCCCGCTCGGCACTGACCTGATAGACCAGGCCGATGAGCAGGATGGCGAGGGTGAAGCAGCCGATCAGCAGCAGGTAGAACTGGATAAACAGGCGGCGCATGGGGGCTCTCCTCTTGCCTGGATTGCGTCTGGGCGCCCCCCTCATCCCCAACCCTTCTCCCGCAAGGGGAGAAGGGAGCAGAGAGCATCAAGGTCATTCGGTAACTGCTTATTCCCAGGCCTGGGGCACCAGCAGATAGCCTTTCTGGCGTACCGTCTTGATCCGGGTCGGGTTGTTGCTGTCATCCCCCAGCCGGCGCCGCAGGCGGGAGATGGCCACGTCCATGCTGCGGTCCTGGCCGTCGTAGTCGCGGCCCCGCAGGCTGCGAAACAGGGCCTCCCGTCCCAGGATCTGGCCCGCGTGGCAGGCCAGCTCCCACAAGAGATCGAAATCGGCGGTGGAGAGGGGCACGCTGTTGCCGTCGAGGCGCACGTCCCGACTCGGGCCGTCGATCCGCAGGCGACCGAACTGCAGGCGCTGGGGCGGCGCGCTGAGGGCGGCCGGTTGCGGCGCCTGCCCCTGCTGGCGGAACTGGACCCGCAGCCGGGCCAGCAGCACGGGGGGCGGCGTGGTCTTGAGGATGTAGTCGTTGGCCCCGAGCTCCAGGCTGAGGATCTGGTTCATGTCGCTGTCGAGGGAAGTAAGCATGACGATGGGGCCGGCAAAGCGTGGGCGCAGATCCCGGCACAGGGAGAGGCCGTCCTGCCCCGGCAGCATGATGTCGAGCAGCACCAGATCGGGCTGTTCGGCCTCGACCCTGGCCAGCGCGAGATCGCCCCGGGTCTCCAGCAGCACCTCTATGTCGTGGCGGCCGAGCCAGCTGCTGATGAGCTGGCCTATGTCGGGATCATCTTCAACAAACAGAACGCGTGGCATGGCGGCGTGGCCCCCGGCTATGGCGCGAATGCGCGTGTCGCCAGCATAACGGCTGCGCCAGCGCTCTGCACCGGGATAACTAATCAAAACAGGGCCCGCGGGCCCTTTGCACCCTTCTCCCCTGGCGGGAGAAGGGTGGGGGTGAGGAGGAGAGTTTGGTCCGCCTTGTGGCGTAGATACCCCCGGTTTCCATGTGGCGGGCCGGGGGGAGGCGGTTCGAATCAGCCCGCCTTGCGGCGCAGATAGACCCCGGCTTCCATATGGTGGGTCCAGGGGAACTGGTCGAACAGGGCGAAGCGGGCGATCTCGTGGGTCTCGCCCAGCACCGCCATGTTGGCCTGCAGGGTCTCGGGGTTGCAGGAGATGTAGAGGATGTTGTCGTACTCCTGCACCAGCCGGACCGTGGCGTCGTCGAGACCGGCACGGGGCGGGTCGACGAAGATGGTGTTGCACTGGTAAGCGCCGAGATCGACCCCCTTGAGGCGGTTGAACTCCCGCTCGCCGCGCATCGCCATGGTGAACTCCTCCGCCGACATGCGAAGGATGATCAGGTTGTCCACCCCGTTGGCGGCGATGTTGAACTGGGCAGAATCCACGCTCGGCTTGGCGATCTCGGTGGCCAGCACCTTGCGGAAGTTCTGGGCCAGGGCGATGGAGAAGTTGCCGTTGCCGCAGTAGAGCTCCAGCAGGTCACCCTCGCTGCCGCGGGTCACATCCAGCGCCCAGCCCAGCATCTGCTCGTTGATGGCGGCATTGGGCTGGGTGAAGCTGTTCTCCACCTGCTTGTAGACCAGCTCGCGGCCTTGCACATTGAGCTGCTCGATGACAAAGTCATCGCCCAGAGCGATTTTCTGTTTGTGCGCCCGACCAATCAGCCGCAGATCAAACCCTTGGGCGCGCAGGTCGGCTTGCAGCGTCTCGGCGACCTGCTGCCAATCGTTCTCCAGCTTGCGGTGATAGAGCAGGCTGACGATGAGCTGGCCGGATTGGGTCGACAGGTAGTCGATCTGGAACAGCTTGCGGCGCAGCACCGGATGGGGGCGCAACCCCTCCAGCAGTACCGGCATCAGCTGATTGATCAGGCGGCTGGCGGTCGGGAAGTGCTCAACCCGAATTATTTCTTTGGTTGCCGGGGCGTACGTGCAGTGGAAGAGATCATCCCCCTCATGCCAGATGCGAAATTCGGCCCGCATCCGGTAGTACTCTGCCGGTGAGGCATGAACCTCCAGCGCCGGGAGGGTGAATCCGGCAAACAGCTCGGTGAGGCGAGCGCTCTTTTCGTCGAGCTGGGCCTGATAGTCGGCAGGGGTTCTTGGCGCCACCAGAATCTGCGTCAGCCCGTTGGGATTGGGTCATGATATACCTCACATGCACACCGGCCAGGCCGGGCAGAAACCGGGAGAAGGCAACAGGCCACCCAAAGGGTGTGGATTTTAAAAGGCCGCAGTAGATTGTCCAGTATTTTGTGGTCAAGAAGTGTTCAGTCAGGCCGATAACCGATCCACAAGCATGGTGGGAGGACACATTATGCAGATCGAAGGCATGGGCGCAGCCCAACCCAAGGGAGTGGGTGTCTCTCCCAAAACGCCGCAACAGGCAGAGTCAAAACCACTGAGTCGCGAGGAAGAGGTCTCTTTACACAAGCCGCCCAAATGGGCGCAGGTGCTGATCCAGCAGGCGCTGCAGTTTGCGCTGGAGATCAATGGCCAGGGTTATAAGGCGCCCAAGGTGCAGGAGCCGGAGGTGATCACGCCGGAGACCTGTTCGACTTCCAGTCGGTGGCGGACAACGTGCTGCAGTTTGTCACTGGCCGACTTGGCGCTGCGCGGGCCGATGGCAAATCCGATGAGGATCTGACCGGCATGATGGAGCAGGCGCGCAAAGGGGTGGACAAGGGGTTCGGTGATGCCCGCAAGCAGCTCGGCGACTGGGCAACCGACAATGAGGATATCAAGACGGGTATCGATCAGAGCTACAAGCTGATCCAGAAGGGGCTCGACGAGTTCGAGAAGGAGTTCTTCGGCAAGGTCTCCCCGACCGATATAGGGGGCGGCCAAGATGGCCAGCCGCCAGCAGGGCTATCTGGAGATCCAGACCAAGGATGGCGACAAGGTGGTGCTGCGCTTCAACGACAGTTGGCAGAGCAAGTCCCAGAAGGACGACAGCGGCAGCCAGTTCAGCCTCAAGTCGAGCCAGAGCTTCAGCTTCTCGCTGGAGGGGGATTCAGCAGCGACGAGATGGAGTCCATCGGCAAGCTGGTCAAGGGGATCGACGAGCTGGCGGGGAATTTCTTCTCCGGCAACTTCGAGGATCTGCTGGATAAGGCGAGCGAGCTGAAACTGGATGACAGCCAGCTGGCTTCTTATTCCCTCAAGCTCAAGCAGTCGGCCCGCTTGAGCCAGACCTATCAGGGGGCCCATTCGCTGCAGGAGGGGCTCAAGCCGCTGGCGGACTACCTGCCGAAGCTGAGTCAGCTGCAGCAGCAGGCCGATGCCCTGTTGCCGCCCGCCCAGCAGCAGGCGTTGACCCCTGCGGTGCTGGCGGCGCGAGGCCAGAGCGAGGCGGCCGAGGGCGCCGGTTTCATGGGCTTCAACCAGCGGATGCTGGAGGCCATGAGGCTGCTCGGCCAGCAGATGGCGACGACCTGATCCCGGTTCGTCGCCCCTCTGATGCGGTGTTTGCCAGCCCGGGCCGGGGCTGGCAAACTGCCCTTTTCTCCAGCCAGACGATGCCATGAACCCCAAGAAGCCAAGAGACAAGCGCGAGCTCTGCTACCCCTTCATCTTCGAGACCCAGTTCCAGTGTGACTACGAGATCGCCACCGACGAGCTCTGCTGCCAGGTGGGGGCCGTGCTCTCCCACCTGGTGCCGGATGCCGACACCCAGCCCATGCTGGCGGATCTGGCGATCTTGCAGCGGCTCATCTACAACCTCAACGGCTCGGTGCGCGGCAAGCTCGGCATCTTCGAGGAGGATCTGGACTGGCTGAAGGGGCGTTACGATCACTACAACGAGGCGAGCCGCGGTCGGGTCACGGGTTTCGTGCTGCCCCAGGGACCCCAGCCCATTCCCACCCTGCACCTGTGCCGCTGCGGCAGCAAGAAGGTGGTGCGCCTGCTGGTGCGCCTCGAAGAGAGCGGCGTAAGCTTCGACCCCATCCTCTATCGCTTCGCCAACCTGCTGGCCAACTTCTTCTTCGTGCTCACCGTCTACCTCAAGCAGGCGTGGGATGTGACTGAAGTGCCCTATGTCAGCATCAACTACTGAAGATGGCTGAAAAAGCTTTTGTTTTTCATGAAGATCAAACACGATCATCCCATTTGTCGGTCGCCGGGATGGTTCCGGTAGTGCAGTGGGGAAGGTCATGACCATGCTTCATCTCAGTGGCAGTTCGTTCTTGATGCCGGGCAACCTTGCCTGGCGACCTCTTGCAGAATATGGCGAGGTGCAGGTGGCTCCCCATGGTCAGTGGCTGCAGACGCTGATGAACCAGGCTGCCGATGCCGCGGCCCAGACTCACATCATCATCTGGCTGTGGGAAGATCTGGTGCCAGTCCAGACCCTGCAGGCATGGGGTCGTCTGACGCAGGATGAGCAGCAGTTGGCCGTAGCCGCTTTCGTCGATGCGCTCTGCAAGCCCCTGTTGCAGTATCTGCAGCGCCGCCCGCAGGATCATCTGCTGGTCGGTGCCTGCAGCCACGCGCCACTCTCCGTCTATGGCCCGGCCCCTGCCGCGCTCGCCGCGCTGGCAAGTGCGTTTGAGCAGCAGATGGCTCGCCTGCGGCAGCAACAACCCGGCATGGACGATCTGCACCTGCCGCTCTGGCTGCAACAGCATGGCCGACATCACTGCTTTGACCGGCGCAACCTCTATCTGATGTCCTGCCCCTTCTCCATGGTCGGTCTGGCCAGCCTGGCGCAGTGGATTGTCCCCTTGTTGCAGCGGCTGCAGCAACCCGCCCACAAGGTGCTGGTGCTCGACTGTGACAATACCCTGTGGGGAGGCGTGGTTGGCGAAGACGGTGTGGGTGGCATCCTGCTGGGGCAGGATGGGGTGGGGCGTCTCTATCAGGCCTTCCAGCAGGCCGCCTGTTACTGGCACGGGCAGGGCGTCATATTGGCGCTCTGTTCCAAGAATCTGGCAGACGATGTGTGGCGACTGTTTGATGAGCATCCGGGCATGGTGCTGGCACGTCAGCACATCGCTGCTGCCGAAATCGGCTGGGAGCCCAAATCCCCAGGGGCTGCGGCGGCTAGCCGCGCGACTCAATGTCGGGCTGGACAGCCTGGTATTTTGGGATGACAGCGAGCTGGAGCGTGCTGAAGTCCGGGCCAATTGTCCCGAAGTGATGGTGGTCACCCCCCCTGCCGACATCTGGGGGTGGCCGGATGCCCTGATGACGCTGCCGGCCCTGTGCAGTCGCCACCAGAGTCAGGATGACGGCCTGCGCCAGCATTCCTATCAGGCGCAAGCCCAGGCAAATGAGGTGCGTCAGCAACTGGGCGATGAGCACGCCTTCTTGCGGCAATTGGCGCTGCATGCCGACTGGCAGCCGCTCTCCCCGGGCAACCAGTTGCGAGCCGAACAACTCAGCCAGAAGACCAATCAGTTCAATCTCTCTGCCCGCCGCTATCAGGCGGCGGAACTGGCCCGGCTGGCCGCTGAGGGTGGTGAGGTCTGGCTGGCTAGCTTACGGGACAGATTTGCCGACCACGGTATGACGGCTCTGCTGGTGGTGCGCCCGCTCGACGAGGGCAGGGCGCTGCTGGATACCCTGGCCATCAGTTGCCGGGTGCTGGGACGTGGTTTCGAATACTGGCTGCTGGCGCAACTGGCGAACCGGTTGCAGGCGCAAGGCAGGACCGAACTGGTCATCAGCCTGGTCGCTACAGAGCGTAATCTGCCGGCACGGGATTTTCTGGCGAGCCTGCCAACCCGGCCGATAACCACTCCAGCGGGGTTGATGCCGCTGGCGGACGAGGTGTTTCTCAGCCTGGCTCTCCCCTCCCTCTCTCTCCCCTTTTTTGGAGTTTTATGCCAATGAATGACCTTATCGCGCTGGCACGCCAGCAGTTCCCCCAGGCCAGCGTCAATGAACAGTCAGCCCTCGGCAGTTTTCCCGAGTGGGACTCTCTGGGCCACTTCAACCTGCTGTTGCTGGTCGAGCAGCACTATGGCGTGCGTTTCGAGCCGAACGAGCTGGCTGAGCTGAAGAGTCTGGCCGACATCAAGCAAGCTTTGCTGCGCAAAGGGGTCGCCGTGTGAAGCAGGCGTTCGAGCAGGCGCTGACCGAGTTGGGGATCCCCAGAGGCGGCGCCCTGATGGTGCACTCGGATGCCATGGTGGTGGCCCAGTTTGCCGGCATGGGCAACGCCGCGGGCATCGCAGCCTTCTGGACATACCTAGAGCAGTGGCTGGGCGGGCACTTGTTGGTGCCGACCTTCAGTTATAGCCCGATGGCGGGCGAGTGCTTCGATTCTGCGCAGACCCCGAGCAAGGTGGGGCTGATGACGGAAGTATTCCGGCAGCGTGAAGGCGTGGTGCGTACGCTGGATCCCATCTTCAGTATGGCGATAAGTGGCCCATATGGACCCTCTCTGGTGGCCCGGGAGTGTCACGATTGTTTCGGCCAAGAGAGCCCCTTTGGCTGGCTGGCGGAGCAAGATGGCTGGCTGCTGGGGCTGGGTTGTCACCCTGACCGTATCACCTTCACCCACTACGTAGAGCAGAGGCTGGCCGTCGCCTACCGCTATCACAAAGCATTTGCGGGTCAGGTGCGAGTAGACGGCCGCTTGCGGGAGTGGCAGGCAAACTACTATGTGCGCGACCTGTCTCTGGCCAGCGAGATCGACCTCTCCCGGCTGGTGGCCTTGCTGCAGGCTCGGGGTGTCTGGCGCCAGGCTCTGTGCCAGCGGGTGCCTGTCTGGGCCGTCTCGTGCCGCGATTTTATGCTGGCTGCCGGCGAGTTAATGGCGGTGGCACCATACGCCCTGATCCGGGCGGGAGCAGTGCCTCATGCAATTTGATCATATTGGACTGGTCGTGCCGGACCTGGCTAGCGGTGTGGCCTATTGTCGCGACGTGCTGGGGCTGAACCGCTTCTCGGTGGCAGTTGAAGATCCACTGCAGCGGGTCTGGGTGCAGTTTGTACACGATGAAAATGGGCTGTGTTACGAACTGGTTGCCCCGGCCAGTGAGGACAGCCCCGTGACTCAGGTACTCAAGACCCGGCGCAATGTCATCAACCATCTTGCCTATCGGGTGCCTTGCCTGCAGGAGAGCGCCGTCAGACTGCGTGAGCAACGTCATCTTCCTCTAGGACCCAGCCAGCCGGCAATCGCCTTTGGTGGATCTCATGTCCAGTTTTTTCTAAGCCCCTTGGGGCATATTGTTGAGCTGATTGAGGACGTTGCATGACAATGACAACACCGATGCATACTGGTGGTTATCTTCCCATAGACTGGAGCGATCAGGCTCAACTCGGTGAACAGCTGCATCGATTCTTAACCTTGCTGTTCCCACTCAATCGTAGCCTGACTGGTGAGGGGGTTCGGCAAACACTCTCCTTGATCCGGCAGCACTGCTTGCCTGATTTGACCATCCATGAGGTGGAAAGCGGGACCACATGCTTCGACTGGACAGTGCCCGATGAGTGGAATGTAAGGCAGGCTTATATCGTAGGGCCTGACGGGCACAAGGTCGTTGACTTCAAGGACAGCAACTTGCACCTGGTCGGTTATTCTGAGCCAGTGCGTTGTACCCTGTCGCTGGCAGAATTGCAGCCATATCTGCATTCATTGCCCGAACTGCCGGACGCTATCCCCTATATCACATCTTATTACCAGCGCCGTTGGGGCTTTTGTTTACCCAATAATGTGCGGGAAGCGTTGCCGGAAGGAAATTATGAGGTTGTGATCGATACCAGTTTGCAACCAGGCTCACTGACTTATGCCGAGTGGGTGTTGCCAGGGGAGAGCGAGCAGGAGGTTTTGTTATCCAGCTATGTTTGCCATCCTTCCATGGCCAACAACGAGTTGTCCGGCCCTGGCGTCGGGGTATTTCTGATGGCCTGGCTTGCCTCCTTGCCCAAGCGTCGCTACAGCTATCGATTGATGCTTGTCCCTGAGACAATTGGGGCCATCGTTTATCTTTCTCGTCATCTGGAGCACCTCAAGTCTCATACGTTGGCCGGTTTTAATCTCACCTGCATGGGGGACGAGAGGTGTTACTCTTTCTTACCGTCCAGGCAGGGGAATTCTTTAGCTGATCGTATTGGACGCCATGTGCTGGGTCATATTGCACCTGATTATATGGTGTATAGCTATCTTGACCGAGGGTCCAACGAACGTCAGTTATGTGCCCCCGGAATAGACCTGCCAGTCACAACTATGATGCGCAGTAAATACGGTTGCTATGCTGAATATCACACCTCATTGGATGACCTTACCCTGGTCACGCCACGGGGCCTGGCGGATAGCTTCCTGGCGTTACGGCGAGCGATCGAGTGTCTGGAGTTGGATGAATGTTGTGAGGCCACCGTATTGGGCGAACCCCAGCTGGGACGACGTGGCCTCTATCCGAATCTGTCTACACGTGATTCCGGCGATCAGGTGAGGGATATGATGAACTTGCTGGCGTACAGCGATGGCCATATGAGCCTGTTTGAGATTGCCGAGGTCATCGACGTACCGTTTTGGCGGGTCGAGCCCTTGGCTAGAAAGCTAATCGATGCAGGGGTTCTGCGCAGGTGTAGTCGTCGTTGAGAATAGGTACTTCGTTGCATGATGTGATGGATGAGAATCCAGAGACAACGCGTTCGAACAACCTTGTTTCATCAATCCTGATCATATCTTTAGGAGAGGATCATGAGATGTCCATATTGTCACAGTGATAACACATTGGTTTTCCTTGAACGCAAGATGCCAGCCGTTTTATCTGCCTACTCTGGTGATTTTCCGGTAAAGGTATCGGAATTGCAGGTCAGTGCCTGCAAGGATTGCCTGGTGGGGTTTGCATCCAAGAAGTTATCATCGGAAGAGCTGACGGAAATATATGACAACTATCTATATATATCTCCGCTGAATAATATCGGCGCTTCTAAGTATGACGGCATGATTAATACCATCGCCAGTCATTTTGGCAAAGATGAAAAAATATTTGAGATTGGCTGTTCAGAAGGCTATTTGTTGAAAAAACTGAACGACATCGGATTCTCCAATGTAACAGGAATTGAGCCAGGCCCCCAAGCCGATATTGCGAAGGGCTTGGGGCTTAACGTCATAAAAGGTTATTTTAATGCACGCCATGTTCAGGACAAGATAGATGGTTACTATCTTATGCATGTGTTTGAGCATTTTGAAGATCCCTTCTCCATCTTTAAATTAATGTCTGAAACCTTGAATGATACCGGAAGGATAATCATTGAGGTCCCTGACTTCGGTGGTTTCCATGTACAGCACCTCTTCTACTATAACATCTACTTCATGCAAGGCCTGGCCCGTGATAACAAACTCAAAATAATATATCACTGCGTTGAGAATGACAGTTTGAGGGTTGTCTTTGTAAAAGCTGAAAATACACGTTACAACGACATTGAAGTGGCCTTTGATAAAGCAGGTTATATCGAGAATCTCTCAATATTTAAGCAGCGGTGCGATGCATCTCGCAATAGAGTCAATGCCTTTCTCAGAAAGGCAGGCAGCGTCGTTTGGTGGGGGGCTGGTTCTGCATCCGTTATTTTGTTGAACGGGGTTGAGAAAGAGGTTTTGGATGGCACAAATATCATGGTCGTTGATGGCGATCAGAATAAAGCCGGTCGCACTGTGCCTGGAGTGAATCTCAAGGTGAGTTATTTTGAGAAAATCCGTAATAAGCATGTCAGTAACCTGGTGATTGCATCAAGTTTCTATAAAGAAATATTTGAGACAGTGAAGGCTAACGGAATCACATATGATCATGTCGAAGTGTTTAGTGATGCCTGATTAAAGGCTTAAGAGTGGTGAGGATCGTCAGGGTGACATGCAGTAAATCATTTTAATTTTACTGGTAGGGAATTTAAGTCTGCCGGTAATAATGGCGGGACAGAGCCCGCCATTTATTTGATAGTATCTCTTCATCAGCTGGAGAGCAGCACCCTGGCCGAGTTGGCCGGTATGGTGAGCTGCACCTCCCCTTGCACTACCTCGAACTTGTCGCCGTTGAAGGCGTCGGTGAAGCGGCTGGCGGGGCTGGCTGTCTGCCACAGGGGCAGGCTGATGGTGCGCGGCTCGGTCGGGTGGCGGTTGCAGGCCACCACCACCTGATCGCTTTGCAGGGTGCGGGCGAACACATAGCTGTGAGGGCCGGCGTAGAGGGTCTGGATGTCGCCCCGGCGCAGGGCCGGACGCTGGCGGCGCAGCTGGATCAGGCGGCGATAGTGATCGTGCAGCACATGATCCCAGTCTGTGGTGTCCCAGGGGAAGCAGCGACGGCAGTCCGGATCGTTGCCGCCGGAGAGCCCCACCTCGTCGCCGTAGTAGATGGAGGGCACGCCTATGTAGGTGATGAGCAGGGTGGCGGCGAGCCGCATGCGCTGCTTGTCCTCCCCCAGCAGGTGGAGGAAGCGGGCGGTGTCATGACTGTCCAGCAGGTTGAACTGGGCCAGCTGGTTCTTGAACGGGATATGGGCCCGGGCCAGCTTGAGCCATCTGTCCAGCTCCTCGGCGCTGATCTTGATGGGGTGATAGGCGATGTCCTGCCCCGCCAGGAAGGCGCGGATGGGGTGGGCGAAGCCGTAGTAGTTCATGGCGCCGTCCTCCTGATCCCCCTGCAGCCACTGGCTCGCCTCGAAGAAGTGTTCGCCGAGCACGTAAGCGTCTGGGTTCTCCTGCTTGACGGCGCCGCGAATGGCGCGCACATGGCCGCTGTTGCCCATGGCCGAGCCCCGCTCCCCCAGCATATGGATGACGTCGAAGCGCCAGCCGTCGATCTGGTAGGGGGCGCGCATCCAGTAGCGCAGAATGGCGTTGTCTGCCCGATACACGGCGTCCTGCACCTGCTCGCTGGCGAAGTCCAGCTTGGGCAGGCTGCGAATGCCTTTCCAGCTGACATAATCCCCCTCCTGGTCGAAGGTGTAGAAGCTGCGCCAGGGGGAGTCCGGGTTGCTCTGGGCTCCCAGCGGCGGGCAGAACCAGGGGTGGTCGGTGGAGGTGTGGTTGACCACGGCGTCCAGGATGATCTTCATGCCGCGCTGATGCAGGTTGCGGGTCAGCTCGGCAAACTGGGCATTGGTGCCGAGGTGCGGGTCGACGCTGTAGTAATCCTGGGTGTCGTACTTGTGGTTGCTCGGCGAATCGAAGATGGGGTTGAGGTAGAGCGCCGTCACCCCGAGGGATTGCAGATAGTGCAGCTTGGCGTCTATGCCCGCCAGATCCCCGCCGTAAAACTCGCAGGCGCCGTGGCCCTCCTCGTGGCGGCTGACCGGTTCCCCCCAGGCCTTGCTGATGACCGCCTTGCCGCGGTACTCGTACTCGTGATGCTTGACGCTCAGCGACGGATCGCCGTTGCAGAAGCGGTCCGGGAAGATCTGGTAGAAGACCTGATCCTGTACCCAGGTCGGCGGCTGGTGATGGCTGTTGAAGCGGAAATGTTGCTCGCGCGGCGGCATGGCGGCGCTGACGCCCGCCCCGTGCAGCAACCACTGCTCCTGGTCGGTGAGGCACTTGAAGCAGTAGAGGTGGATCTCCTGCCCCTTGGCCAGCGGCAGCTCGACCTGCCAGACCTGCAGTCTGTCCCGGGTCGAGACAGGGCGCATGGCTACCAGATACTCCTCGTTGTCCGGCTCGTGACGCAGCCACACCTCGCGGATGGGGGCGTCCAGCTCGCTGAACAGGGTGAGCAACAGGGTATCGGCACTCTCTTTGAACCAGGGTGCCACCTGGGGATGATACAGGAAGGGATGGGTCATGGTATCTACTGCATCAGAGGGTGGCCAGAGGCTACTGGGTCAGGAGGTCGGCGAGGGCATTGCCCTGCTCGTGGAGTTGCTCCAGCTGATCCGCCAGGGTGGCGGGATCCAGCCCGAGCTGGTCGGCCAGCGGCTTGGGGAAGCGCGCTATGATGGTCTGGGCCGATACCCCGGCGTGCCAGGCGAAGGAGACGAAGACGGAGAGCCGGATCAGCACCGCCTCCTTGCTGACCGGATCGTGGGAGAGGGGATCCAGCTGCTGGGCGATGGCATCGACGAAGGAGGCCGACAGGTTCCAGCGCTTCGCCAGCTCGGCGCCGAGCTGGGCATAGTCGTACCCCAGCATCTCCCGCTGGGCCTCGACCCGGCTGCTCCCCTTCTCGATAGCCAGGTTGATGAGCCCGGCCTCCTCCGGCAGGGTGCTCTGGATCAGCAGCTCGCCGATGTTGTGAATGAGGGCGCAGGTGAAGGCGCTCTCCGGATCAACCGCCTTGGTCTGCTGGGCCAGGGTGCGGGCTATGGTGGCGACCTGGAAGGTCTGGGTCCAGAAGCGGTGCTTGTCAAAGCCCGGGGGGGCCTTGAAGCTGCTGATGATGCCGGAGGCGACCACCACGGAGCGCAAGCGGTTGAAGCCGAGGCGGATCACCGCCTGCTCGATGGAGGTCACCTCGTTGCCCCGGCGCAGGGCGGCGGAGTTGGCCATCCGCAGCACCTTGACACTGATCACCTGGTCCATGGCGATCTTGGCCGCGATCTCGTCGATGCGGGCATTCTCATCGTTGAAACTCTGCATCAGCTCGTGCAGCAGCTTCGGGATTGTGGGCAGTTGTTTGATCTTGCCAAACAGGCGATCCATCGACATGGCTGAGGCAGCCTCCATTGCGAACAGTGCCTCATATTGTGCCACAGCTGGGCCAGTTGTTCCTGTCGGCGAGTGGTTTTGTGAGCCCTAGTACACCCAGTCTCGCAGTCTGTATTCCAAACGGTGCCGTTTTCCGGTCAGGATCAGGGTCTGTGGCGTGCCGCTCAGGGTCGCCCCCTCCATCAGGGTGGCGAGTACCGCCTGTTCGATCTGGTCGAGCCGGGGCGGGCAGGCCATGGCCGTGCTGCCGAGGCTGGTAACCCAGAGTCTGTCATCCTCGAGATGGCCCTGGCCGAAGTAGCGGTTGCACCCGGCGATGCCATTGACGGTGAAGTGCTCCCCTATCTCGATGTCGGGGGGATTGATGCGGCTGCTTGGGATGGCCTGGCCATCCAGCTTGTCGAGCACCCAGTGGTGGTGCTGCAGATCTTGCGAGGCGAAGCGGGGAGTACTGCTGCAGGCGCTGAGCAGGATCAGGGCGAGCAGCAGTAGTAGAAATCTGGGCATGGAAGGGGCTCCGGTGATGGGAGCGACAAGCATACCCGTGCCATGGCCCGGGAGGCAGGGCGAGGGGGGGACGGCCCGACCGCTTCTGTCGCCCTCAGGGGAAGGGGGGTGTCGGTAAATGGCAACACCCGCCCCGGGCGAGCCTCGTTTCAGGCAGCAGGGGTCGCCCATGGACCCCTGCCGGTACCTCAGCCGGCGAACAGCCGCTCGGCGTAGCAGGCCAGGCCCGAGGTTATCAAACCGAAGTCATCCCCTCCTTCCAGAGGGGATGTGGTGGGTAGCCTTTGGCGTGTCGGGGATCAGCCGGCGAACAGCCGTTCGGCGTAGCGGGCAAGGCCCGAGGCGACCGAACCGAAGTCATCCCCTCCCTCCAGAGGCACTGCGGGCAGCTTCTGGCGAATGAAGGCCTTGATGAGGGGGGAGCGGGCGCTGCCACCGGTGACGAAGACCCGGTCCGGCGACACGCCGGCGGCGGCGATCGCCTCGTCCATCAGCTCGCCAATCTTCTCCAGCAGGGGGGCCGAGGCACTGGCCAGCTGAGGGCGAGTGAGTTCAGCCTCCAACCCCTTCTCCAGCTCGTTCAGGGTCTGGTGATTGAGCTCATGGTCGGACAGGGCGATCTTGCCCTGCTCGGCGCGCCACACCAGCTGGTGGCTCAGCTTGTGGGCCCGCAGGCTGGCGAGCCGTGAGAGCTTGCTGCCGGGCTGGCTGTCGAGCTGCAGATCCTGCAGCTGGCGGGCGGTATCCAGGCTGTAGAAGCGGCTCTGGGCGCTGACGTCGTTGATGGCGGCCGCGTCCCAGAACAGCGGGTGGGGCAGGGGCTTGCCGGTCTTGAGGGTCTCGTGCATGCCGAGCAGCGGCATCATGCCCTCCACCGTCAGGCGGATGTCGAAGTCGTTGCCGCCGATGCGCTGGCCGCTGTGACCGAGCAGATCGCCGCTGCGATCGAGCCGATCGCGGTGGCTGGGGCCCATGCGCAGCATGGAGCAGTCGGTGGTGCCGCCGCCTATGTCCACCACCAGCACCACGGCATCCTCGGTGAGGCGCGCCTCGAACTCGAAGCCGGCGGCGACCGGCTCGTAGAGAAACTCCACCCGCTCGAAGCCGGCGAGGCGGGCAGCCTCACCCAGGATGGCGATGGCCTGGCGGTTGCTCTCCTCCCCGGCCAGCCCCTGGAAGTTGACCGGGCGACCAATCACCGCCTGGCGCACGGGGGCACCTGTCTGCTGCTCCGCCTCGTGGCGGACGTGCAGCATCATGGCGCAGACGATGTCCTCGAACAGGGCAATCTGGGGCGCCTTGAGGCCGTAGGCCCCGAGGAAGGATTTCGGCGACTTGATGTAGTAACCGTCATCCGGCTCCTCCAGGTAGCGCTCCAGCGCCGCCCCGCCGAAGCTGAGTTCGTCGATGAGCCCCTCTTCGCGCATCTGGCGACGCACCGCCTGGGCCCGGGTCACCACGGGGCCGCGCAGCTTGAGGTATTCCGCTTGCTGGGTGCTGGCCAGCCGTTCGGCCAGCAGGCCGGCGATGGCGTCCCGGTGCGGGGCGTGCAGGGTGGAGGGGAGGTAGTGGGAACCGGAGAGGGTCAGCAGCCTGGGGCTGCCCTGTTCCATCACGGCGACGGCACAGTTGGAGGTACCGTAATCAAATCCGATAAACATGGCGGCCAGGCTCCTGAGTAAAAAAGGGCTGGTAGCCTACCTGATGACGTCGGGTCTCACAACCCGGCGCCATGGTTATTGAGATCGCAGGGTGCAATAGGAGGAGCGGGGCGCCTGTCGGCGCAAAGTACAGAGGGAGTGGCTCCCTCTGTCTTTCATCGCCAGGGGAGGGGTCACTCCACCTCGTTGTCGCTGCGGCCCTGGCTCTCGATGGCCTGGATGTTGCCGAGGGTGGTGTCGGCGATGGCGTGCAGCGCCTCCCGGGTCAGGAAGGCCTGGTGACCGGTGAACAGCACGTTGTGGCAGGCGGAGAGACGGCGGAAGACGTCATCGGTGATCACCTCGTTGGACTTGTCCTCGAAGAAGAGATCTTCCTCCTCCTCGTAGACATCCAGCCCCAGGGCGCCGATGCGGGAGGTCTTGAGGGCCTCGATGGCGGCGTTAGAGTCGAGCAGGCCGCCCCGGCTGGTGTTGATGATCATCACACCGTCCTTCATCTTGGCGAAGGCCTCCTTGTTCAGTAGGTGGTAGTTCTCCTTGAACAGGGGGCAGTGCAGGCTGATGACGTCGGACTGGCGCAGCAGGGTGTCGATGTCCACGTACTCGGCCCCCAGATCGATGGCCGCCTGGCTCGGGTAGGGGTCGCTCACCAGCAGGCGCATGCCGAAGCCCTTGAGGATGCGCAGGGTGGCGATGCCGATCTTGCCGGTGCCTATGATGCCGGCGGTGCGGCCGTGCATGTTGAAGCCGACCAGGCCTTCCAGGGAGAAGTTGGCGTCGCGGGTGCGCTGGTAGGCCTTATGGATGCGGCGGTTGAGGGTCATCATCAGGCCCACAGCGTGTTCGGCGACCGCCTCTGGGGAGTAGGCGGGCACCCGCACCACTTTCAGCCCCAGCTCCTTGGCGGCGACCAGATCCACGTTGTTGTAACCGGCGCAGCGCAGGGCGATCACCTTGGTGCCGTTGGCGGCCAGCTCGGTCAGCACCTCCCGGTCGGCATCGTCATTGACGAACAGGCAGACCTGTCTTGGCCTCCAGCCGCACGTCGAAGAACTCCAGCTCGAAGCCGTACTGGCTGTTGGCCTGATTGAAGTGTTCCTTGTCGTAGCTCTTGGTACTGAAAACGGCGACTCTCATGGTGCGCTCTCCGCAGATAATGATGTGGTTAAATTACAACAAATAGTGACCGTCATCACGGGATAAATGGTGGGGATTCAGCCCCAGGGCATGATGGGGACGGCGCTCACTGCGCTCTTGTACGAACCATCCACCAACTTGGTGCTGTAAGTCAGATAGACAAGGGCATTGCGCTTCTCGTCGTAAAAACGCACCACCTTCTGCTCCTTGAACACCAGCGAGGTGCTGACGTCGAACACCTCTTCCCCGGCTTTGAGCTTGGCGGGCAGGGTGATGGGACCTGTCTGGTGGCACGACAGTGAGGCGTGGGAGGGATCTTCCGCCAGCCCGAGACCGCCCTTGACGCCCCCGGTCTTGGGGCGCGCCAGATAGCAGGCGACGCCGGCTATCTTGGGGTCGTCGAACGCCTCCACCAGGATCTTGTGATTGGGGCCGACCAGCTTGAAGGCGGTGCTCACCTCGCCGACGGGATCGGCCTTGTCGGCCAGCGCCGGACCGGCAAACAGCATGCCCAGCAGCAGAGGCAGGGCGCGAGTGAGGGGGAAATAGTGTGTCATGGTTTCTCCTTTGGACTCCCTCAGTAGGGGATGCCCAAGCGACGATAGAGGCTGGCCAGCACCCAGGCGGGGCCTACCAGCAGAAATTGCAGGTCGGCGAGGAAAGAGGGGCGCTTCCCCTCTATCCGGTGGCCGACGAACTGGGCTACCCAGAGCAGCACGAAGCCGGACAGGGCGGGCCACAGCAAGGGGCCTTGCCAGCTGTGGCAGAGGGCCAGTCCCAGCGCGGTCAGCGCCGCCATTCCCACGAACAGGGCAAACGACAGCTGCAGGTAGAAGGCCAGCACCGGAATGGCAACCAGCGCCGCCCAGTTGAGGGTGGGTGGCAAGGGCCCGGCCGGCAGGCACCAGAGCAGGGCCAGGGTACAGAGGTAGATACCGGGCACCGCCACCTTGTGGATGGCTACATTGACCGGGTGCTGGTGGCTCTGGCCGTAGTCGCTGAACCAGTCGTCGAGTCGTTTCATGGCACCTCCCTGGTGCGGCAGTTGAAACCGGCCCGCTTATTCCCTGCGAGCCGATGGTCAGAGACTAACGCCCTTGTGGCGGCGAATGCTTGGCTGCGTTACTGCCCCTGTCTGGGGGATAGTCCCAACAAATAGGGGTCTGGAATCCCGGCGTTACTGCCCTTGCTTGGGCGGATAGTCCCAGCCCCGGCATTACTGTCCCTGCCTGGGGGGATAGTCCCAGCCCCGGCATTACTGTCCCTGCTTGGGCGGATAGTCCCAATATTGGGCTGGAATGCTCCTGAGCAAGGGGGTCATGTCCGGGTTGGGCAGGGATATGGTGACCCGCTGCTCCAGGTTCGCGCTGGCCAGGGCCTCGCGGATCCTGGGATTCTCGTGGAAGAAGGTCATGAAGCTGCCGTCGGCATAGGCCCGCTCCAGTCCGGTCTGGATCGCCTTGGCCAGCTTGGGGGACTCTGGGCTGACGAAGAAGAACTCGGCGAAGGGGTAGCGGATCAGCAGGTGCTGCTCTATGGCGAGATTGGGGTACTGGGCCGCCAGCTCACGGCGTTCCGCGAAGATCTCCACCAGACCGCGGGGGAAGAAGTCGAGCTTGTCACCGTCGTTGATGAGGCGGAACAGGTTGCTGTAGCGCCCCGCATAGGTCGCTATGCCCGCCTGCTCCAGGATCTTGTTGTCGGCCCAGCCGACCCCCTGTGCCGCTTTCAGCTGCTTGAGATCCGTCAGGGTGTTGACCTGGTTGAACTTCTCCTGGGCATCGCTGTGAATGAACGACAGCCGCAGCCCTTCCAGACCGCGGAACAGCGGAATGGGGACGGGGATCAGGGCGGATTCGAGGGCGCTGGAGGTACCCATCCAGAACACATTGATGGTTTTGCCCTTGCGCAGCTCCTGCTGCAGGGTGAACTGATTGAGATTGAGGTCGACCCGCTCCAGCTTGTAGGGCTGTCCGGCACGGTCGAGTGCCAGCTCCAGCAGCTTGAGCTGGTATTCGCTGTCGAGGTCATTGATCGGTCGGCTGGGGACCTTGACGGTGAGAGTCTGCGCCTGTGCCAGCAGCGGCAGGCACAAACACAGCTTGATGAGCCATTTCACGCTCTGATCTCCTGTAGAGTCCGGGACTTGCCCGGAGTCTAACAGAAGTTGTCACGCTCTTGCTGTGAAGCCGCAAACAAGGTTCATGTGCAGCCCGGCATGCTCGTCTGTCTACACGGACGCCGGTGCCTGCACACTGCCTTGCCAGCGGCCCGGTGCGACAAGGTGGTGACGGTTCACTGGCGCATCAGGCGACGCGGCGGAACACGTGGGTATCGTTGAATTCCTTGGTGCTCTGGCACTCGACGCAGAAGCGGGACTCAGGACGAGCCTGCAGCCGCTTGAGGGAGATCTCGTCACCGCAGGACTCGCAGTAACCAAAGTCCCCTTCATTGATGCGTCTCAGCGCCCCTTTCAGCTTGCGCAGATGCAGCTTGTCGTGCTCGATGCGGTTCAGCTCCAGACGGCGGGCCTCCTCGATGCTGGCACGATCAATTTCATCGGCCATCTCGTTGGTATCGGTGGCGATGGCCTGGCTGGCTTGGGAGTTGAGACGCTCTTCGAGCTCGAGGATTTGTCGCTCGATCTGACCCTTGTAAAAGGCCAGTTGGTCTTCAGTCATGAAATCACACATAGGGTTTGCTACCAGTCAGTTTCCCAATTTTTCCCATTTATGGGGGCTTTAGGCCCGCAGACCAAGCCCCTGTAGTCCGATTTGCACCAAATCCATGCAGGAGAGTGCAAATCAGGGCGGGCCTTGTACCAAAAAAATGCAGGTATGCAAAGAGAATTGGATAAGGATTGTGCGCCCTTGCAAAGAAATGGGCCCGCTCCGACAGGGGCTGACTGAGTATCGAGCAGGTTATGTCCAGCCTTGGCATCGTGCTTGCAGTGAGCTGATCGTGACACAGAGTGTTTAGTATTTGGTGCCGCATTGGTCATTATATCGGCCATTGTTTATAGTTTTTTAAACACCACTGCTTGACAAAGGCCTTTATCACGGGCTTTTATGGTGAGGTCGATTACATTTTCTTAACAAGGGTGTTCCTTATATTAGACACCCTTGCCAATGACAACCGTAGAGTCGGGGTTTAACATGGACAGTATCAAGGGCTGGATGGAGAGCAATCGCATCACGGAAGTGGAGTGCCTGTTCCCGGATTTCACCGGCAATGCCCGAGGCAAGATCATTCCAGCCAACAAGTTTCTGCGCGAAGGGGGCATGCGGCTGCCCGAGGTCATCTTCACCCAGACGGTTACCGGCGAGTACCCGGATGACGACAGCATGATTGACCCGCTGGAGCGGGACATGCAGCTCTATCCCGATCCCAACACCATTCGTTTCGTGCCCTGGGCACTGGAGCCCACGGCTCAGGTGATCCACGACTGTTTCGACATCAATGGCAAGCTGATCGACATAGCGCCGCGCTCCGTGCTGCGCCGGGTCCTGTCATTTTACGAGAAGCAGGGCTGGAAGCCGGTGGTGGCCCCCGAGCTCGAATTCTATCTGGTCAAGCGCAATGAAGACCCCGACTATCCGCTGGTGCCGCCGGTGGGCCGCAACGGCCGCCCCGAGACGGCTCGCCAGTCGTTCAGCATAGATGCGGTCAACGAATTCGATCCCATCTTCGAGGACATGTACGACTACTGCGAGGCCCAGGAGCTGGAGGTAGACACCCTGATCCACGAGTCCGGCGCCGCCCAGATGGAGATCAACTTCCTGCACGGTGACGCCATTGATCTCGCCGACCAGGTGTTCCTGTTCAAGCGCACCATGCGGGAAGCGGCACACCGTCACGGCATCTATGCCACCTTCATGGCCAAGCCCATGAGCGATGAGCCGGGCTCCGCCATGCACATCCACCAGAGCCTGGAAGATGCCGAGGGGCGCAACCTGTTTGGCACCAGCGAAGGGGGCAACTCCGAGCAGTTCATGCACTTCATCGCCGGCCTGCAGAAGTACACCCCGGCGGTGACCGCCCTGCTGGCGCCGAACGTCAACTCCTACCGCCGCCTCACCTTCGGCGAGAGCGCGCCGCGCAACGTGCAGTGGGGCGTGGAAAACCGCACCTGCGGCCTGCGGGTGCCCTTCTCCGAGCCGAGCGCGCGCCGGGTCGAAAACCGCTTCGCCGGTGCCGACGCCAATCCCTATCTGGCGCTGGCCGCCACCCTGGCCTGCGGCTACCTCGGCATGCTGGAGAAGCTGGAGCCGATGCAGGAGATGAAGGCGAGTGCCTATGACCTGCCCTACAGCCTGCCCCGTTCCCTGGAGGAGTCGCTCAGCCATCTGGAGCAGTGCGAGCCCATCAAGGACATGCTGGGGGAGCGCTTCATTCGCGCCTTCGTCGCGGTCAAGCGCAAGGAGTACGAGACCTACTTCGGGGTGATCAGCCGCTGGGAACGGGAATTCCTACTGCTGAACGTCTGACCCGTCTCGGGAGGGGCGCAGATCCCTCCCGTCACTCTCAAAGCAAGATGGCACTGGCTCGTGAGGGGCGGCTGATGGCGCCCGCTCGCGGCCGCACTGTGCCCGTGGGCCAGCCGCCCTCAGCAATTGACGAACAAACATCGCTCAGATCGAAGGAACCGAGGAGCAAGCAACGCAGCATTCCGCCCGTGAGTAACAGTGACCGGGAGAGTGCCAGCCGCCCTCAGCAATTGACGAACAAACATCGCTTAAATCGAAGGAACCGAGGAGCAAGCAATGAAGCAGACCACCCGCGAGTGGCAGCAACTGGATGCCAGCCACCACCTGCATCCCTTTACCGACTTTCAGGCCCTGAACAAGAAGGGCAGCCGCATCATCACCAAGGCCGAGGGGGTCTATCTGGAAGACTCCGACGGGCGCCGCATCCTGGACGGGATGGCGGGCCTGTGGTGCGTCAACCTGGGCTATGGCCGCCAGGAGCTGGTGGATGCCGCCACCAAACAGATGCAGCAACTGCCCTATTACAACCTCTTCTTCCAGACCAGCCATCCCCCCGCCGCCGAACTGGCGACCCTGCTGGCCGAGATCACGCCGCCCCATCTCAACCACGTCTTCTTCACCGGCTCGGGCTCGGAGTGCAACGACACCGTGCTGCGCATGGTGCGTCACTACTGGGCCAGCAAGGGGCAGCCCGACAAGCAGGTGATCATCAGCCGCCACAACGCCTATCACGGCTCCACGGTGGCGGGCGCCAGTCTGGGGGGCATGAAGGGCATGCACGCCCAGGGTGGCCTGCCCATTCCCGGCATAGTCCACATCGATCAGCCCTATCACTTCGGTGAAGGTGAGGGCATGAGCGCCCACGAGTTCGGCCTGGCCCGTGCCCGCCAGCTGGAAGAGAAGATTCTGGAGCTGGGGGTGGACAAGGTGGCGGCTTTCATCGGCGAGCCTATCCAGGGGGCCGGCGGCGTCATCATTCCCCCCGACAGCTACTGGCCCGAGATCCAGCGTATCTGTGACAAGTACGGCATCCTGCTCATCGCCGACGAGGTGATCTGCGGTTTCGGTCGCACCGGCCACTGGTTCGCCAGCGAAGGCTTCGGCATCAAGCCTGACCTCATGTGTCTGGCCAAGGGCATCACCTCGGGTTACCTGCCGATGGGAGCCGTGATGGTGGGGGACAGGGTCGCCAGGGTGCTGGTGGAAGAGGGGGGCGAGTTCAACCACGGCTTCACCTATTCCGGTCATCCGGTGGCCTGCGCCGTGGCCATTGCCAACATCCAGCTTATGCAAAGTGAGAGCATAGTTAAGCGCGTTCATGATAGTATCGGCCCCTATTTGCAGCGCCGCTGGAGCGAGCTTGCCGATCACCCGCTGGTGGGAGAAACCCGGGGAAAAGGCCTGGTTGCCGCGTTGGAAATAGTCCAGGACAAACAGACGAAACGTCGTTTCCCGGCCGAACTGCACGCCGGGATGACCTGTCGGGAGTTCTGTTTTAACAATGGCTTGGTGATGAGGGCTGTCGGCGATACCATGATCATATCGCCCCCCTTGGTGATCACCGAGGAACAGGTGGATGAATTGGTCAAACTGGCCAGGCTCAGTCTGGATCTGACGGCTGCAAAGCTGCAGGAATAGGCTGAAACCGGGCAGATTGGCTTACGCATACAATTTGCTTAGGAGACAAGGACTATGTCTTTTAAAAAGGGAATGATGGCTGCTTCCGTGGCGCTGGTCATGATGAGTACCGGGGCGATGGCCGACGAGAAGGTGCTGCACGTCTATAACTGGAGCGATTACATCGCGCCGGATACGCTGGAAAACTTCCAGAAGGAGACGGGCATCAAGGTGGTGTATGACGTGTTCGACAGCAACGAGGTGCTGGAAGCCAAGTTGCTGGCGGGCAGTTCGGGTTATGACATCGTCGTGCCGTCCAACCCCTTCCTGGCCAAGCAGATCAAGGCAGGTGTCTTCCAGAAGCTGGACAAGTCCAAACTCTCCAACTGGCAGAACATGGATGTCGATCTGCTCAAGGCGCTCGAACCGAGCGATCCGGGCAACCAGTACTCCATCCCTTACCTGTGGGGCACCATTGGCTACGCCTACAACGCCGAGAAGGTGAAGGCCGTGCTGGGTGCCGATGCGCCGGTCAACTCCTGGGATCTGGTGTTCAAGCCGGAGAACATGGCCAAGTTGAAGGAGTGCGGTGTCTCCTTCCTCGACTCGCCGACCGAAATGCTGCCGGCCGCCCTGCAATACCTGGGCTTCAAGCCGGATAGCCAGAAGCCGGACGAGTTGAAGAAGGCTGAGGAGCTGTTCCTCTCCATCCGCCCCTATACCGCCTACTTCCACTCCTCCAAGTACATTTCGGATCTGGCCAACGGCAACCTGTGCGTGGCGGTGGGTTACTCAGGTGACCTGCAGCAGTCCAAGGCACGTGCCGCCGAAGCCAAGAACGGTGTCAGTCTGACTTACACCATTCCGAAAGAGGGGGCTGGCAGCTTCTTCGACATGATCGCCATCCCGGCGGATGCCAAGAACGTCGAGGCAGCCCACACCTTCATCAACTATCTGATGAAGCCGGAAGTGATCGCGAACATCACCAACGTGGTGCAGTTCCCGAACGGCAACAAGGCAGCCACCCCGCTGGTGGACGAGGCGATCCGTACCGATCCGGGCATCTACCCGACGGCGGACACCCTCAAGAAGATCTACACCTTCCCGGATCTGCCGGCCAAGGTGCAGCGTCTGATGACCCGCAGCTGGACCAAGATCAAATCAGGTAAGTAAGTGACGAGTACCCCTCCCGGTCCGCAGTTCGGCCGGGAGGGTGGTGACCACCCGACAGGTTGGACGGCGCGTATGGATGCGCGACTGGCAAAATCACACAAACGAGGACTGATAAGTGCACATGACCAAGATGGCAACGCTGGCCCTGACCCTGGGGTTTGCAAATCTGACCCAGGCAGCCCCTGTGGTTCACTTTTACAACTGGTCCGATTATATCGGCGAGACCACCCTCAGTGACTTTCAGCAGAAGACCGGGATCAAGACCGTCTACGACGTGTTTGATTCCAACGAGACGCTGGAGGGCAAGCTGCTGACCGGACGAACCGGTTACGATCTGGTCGTGCCTTCCAACAATTTCCTGGCCAAGCAGATCCAGGCGGGGGCTTTCCAGAAGCTGGATCCCGCCCTGCTGCCCAATCTGGCCAATCTGGATCCCCTGCTGCTCAAGCAGCTCGACAAGGTGGATCCGGGTCATCAGTACGCCGTGCCCTATCTGTGGGGCACCAACGGCATCGGTTACAACGTCGACAAGGTCAAGGCGGCACTCGGGGTCGACAAGATTGACTCCTGGGCCATCATCTTCGAACCGGAAAACATGAAGAAGCTCTCCCATTGCGGGGTGGCCTTCCTCGACTCGGCGGACGAGATGATCCCGGCAGCCCTGAACTACCTCGGCCTCAACCCCAACAGCCACGATCCTGCGGATCTCAAGCGTGCCGAAGAGCAGTTGCTCAAGGTGCGCCCCTATGTGACCTACTTCCACTCCTCCAAGTACATAGGGGATCTCGCCAATGGCGACATCTGTGTGGCGGCGGGGTTCTCCGGTGACATACTGCAGGCGGCGGCCCGGGCCGACGAGGCGGGCAAGGGGATCAAGATTGCCTACAGCATCCCCAAGGAAGGGGGCAATCTGTGGTTCGACATGATGGCGATCCCCTCCGATGCCACCAACGTCAAAGAGGCTCACGCCCTGATCAACTACATTCTCGAGCCGCAAGTGATCGCCAAGGTGAGCGACTACGTGGGCTACGCGAACCCGAACATCAAGGCGGGAGAGTTCATGGACAAGGCCGTGCGCGATGACGAGTCAGTCTATCCCCCCCAGGCGGTGCTGGAGCGTCTGTATGTGCAGGAAGCACATCCCCGCTCGGTGCAGCGCCTGATCACCCGGAGTTGGACCAAGATCAAGTCCGGAACCTAACCTTGGCGCCCATCCCGGGGCGCCAGATTGTATTGATGGATCGGCCCCGGCCGGTATCACCTTTGGGAGTTTGGTAATGGCGATAGCCTCCAGTGCCTACAAGAAAGCCCTCGAGGGCAGCCAGCAGCGTAAAGAAGTGCTGGTCAAAATAGACAGGGTAAGCAAGCAGTTCGACGAAACGCTGGCGGTCGATAACGTGTCTCTCAACATCCACAAGGGCGAGATCTTCGCCCTGCTGGGTGGTTCAGGCTCCGGCAAGTCCACCTTGCTGCGGATGCTGGCCGGGTTCGAGCGCCCCACCGAGGGGCGGCTGTTCCTGGATGGGGTCGACATTACCGACATGCCGCCCTATGAACGTCCCATCAACATGATGTTCCAGTCCTACGCCCTGTTTCCTCATATGACGGTGGCGCAGAACATCGCCTTCGGCCTCAAGCAGGATGGCCTGCCCAAGGCGGAGGTCGACGCCCGGGTGGAGGAGATGCTCAAGCTGGTGCAGATGACCCAGTATGCCCGTCGCAAGCCGCACCAGCTCTCCGGCGGTCAGCGCCAGCGGGTCGCCCTGGCCCGCTCTCTGGCCAAGCGCCCCAAGCTGCTGCTGCTGGATGAGCCCATGGGGGCGCTGGACAAGAAGCTGCGCTCCAAGATGCAGCTGGAGCTGGTGGAGATCATCGAGCGAGTCGGCGTAACCTGCGTCATGGTGACCCACGATCAGGAAGAAGCCATGACCATGGCGGAACGGATCGCCATCATGCACCTGGGTTGCATCGAGCAGATCGGCAGCCCGATGGACATCTACGAAACCCCGGCCAGCAGGCTGGTGTGCGAGTTCATCGGCAACGTCAACCTGTTTGACGGCCTGCTGGTGGAAGATGAGCAGGACCACGCCACCATCGCCTGCGCGGATCTGGAGCAGCCCATCTACGTGGGCCACGGCATCAGCTCCCGTGCCGAGAACAAGAAGGTGACCTACGCCCTGCGGCCGGAAAAATTGCTGATGAGTCTGCACAAACCGGAGGAGATCGAGCATCCGGACTTCAACTGGACCAAGGGTGAGGTCTATGACATCGCCTATCTGGGCGGCCACTCGGTTTATCACATCCAGCTGCCCTCGGGCAAAATCGTTCAGGCTTTCATCGCCAATGCCGAACGCCACGGCAAGCGGCCAACCTGGGATGACCAGGTGTTCCTCTATTGGGAAGATGACAGCGGCGTGGTGCTGCAATCATGAAGGCATTGAGACGACTCAAGCAGTTGGGGGGACGCCAGCTGGTGATCGGCATCCCCTTCTTCTGGCTGTTCCTCTTCTTCCTGCTGCCCTTCATCATAGTGGTGAAGATCAGCTTCGCCGAAGCGGATGTGGCTATCCCGCCCTACACCGACGTGGTGACCTGGGCAGACAATCAGCTCACCATCTTGCTCCACATGGGCAACTACCTGCTGCTGCAGGAGGATGAGCTCTACATAGCGGCCTATCTGGGCTCCCTCAAGATGGCCTTCATCAGCACCCTGCTGTGCCTGCTGATCGGCTATCCCATGGCCTACTCCATAGCGCGGGCCAACAAGGAGACCCAGACAGTTCTGCTGTTGCTCATCATGATGCCGACCTGGACCGCCATCCTGATCCGGGTCTACGCCTGGATGGGCATCCTCAGCAACAACGGCCTGCTCAACAGCTTCTTGCTGGGGATAGGGGTGATAGACGAGCCCTTGCAGATCCTCAACACCAACCTGGCGGTCTACATCGGCATCGTTTACTCCTACCTGCCGTTCATGGTGCTGCCGCTCTACGCCAACCTGGTCAAACACGATCAGAGCCTGCTGGAAGCGGCCTCCGATCTCGGTGCCCGCAACCTGACCCGGTTCTGGCAGATCACTGTGCCACTCTCCAAGAACGGCATCATCGCCGGTTGCATGCTGGTCTTCATCCCTGTGGTGGGCGAGTTCGTCATCCCCGAGATGCTGGGCGGCCCCGAGACTCTGATGATAGGCAAGGTGCTGTGGCAGGAGTTCTTCAACAACCGCGACTGGCCGGTGGCGTCCGCCCTGGCGGTGGTGATGCTGGCGGTGCTGATAGTCCCCATCATCCTGTTCAACCGCAACCAGGCGAAAGAGCTGGAGGGCAAGGTATGAAGAAGGCGTTGCTGATAGTCCCTGCATCCATCCTGTTCAACTGCAACCAGACAAGCGTATTGGAGGGTCAGGCATGAGACGTCTCGGTTTTTCCAAGCTGATGCTGTGGCTGGGGCTGCTGTTTATCTACCTGCCCATGGTCATCATGGTCATCTACTCCTTCAACGCCTCCAAGCTGGTGACGGTATGGGGGGGCTGGTCACTCAAGTGGTACTTCGGTCTGCTCGACAACAAACAGTTGATTGGGTCCGTGTTCCGCTCCCTGGAGATCGCCTTCTACACCGCCATAGCCGCGGTGGCGCTGGGGACTGTGGCCGCCTTCGTGCTGACCCGGATCCCGCACTTCCGTGGTCGCACCCTGTTCGGTGGCATGGTGACGGCGCCCCTGGTGATGCCAGAGGTGATCACAGGTCTGTCGCTGCTGCTGCTGTTCGTGGCCATGGCCCAGCTGGTGGGCTGGCCCGCCGAGCGGGGCATGCTGACCATCTGGATTGCCCACACCACCTTCTGTACCGCCTACGTGGCGATAGTGGTGTCGGCGCGGCTGCGGGAGCTGGATCTCTCCATCGAGGAGGCGGCCATGGATCTCGGCGCCAAGCCGTGGAAGGTGTTCTTCCTCATCACCATCCCCATGATAGCTCCGTCGCTGGCGGCGGGCGGCATGATGTCGTTCGCCCTGTCGCTGGATGATCTGGTGCTGGCGAGCTTCGTCTCAGGTCCGGGTTCCACTACCCTGCCGATGGAGGTGTTCTCGGCGGTGCGGCTCGGGGTGAAACCCGAGATCAACGCGGTGGCCAGCCTGATCCTGTTGTCGGTGTCGCTGTTCACCTTCGGCAGCTGGTACCTGATGGCGAGGGCGGAGAAACGCCGCCGCGCCGAGATTGCCATGACCACCCAGATGCAGGCCGTCGCCTGACCCCGGGGCTGTTGAGGCAGTAACACGGCTTGCGCCGACGGCTCAACAGCCCCTAAGATCCGCATTCTCTCATCCGTCAGGAGCATGGAATGCGGATCTCCCTCTTTATCGGCCAGAGCGCCGAGATGAATGCCGAACTCGCCCCCGGACTCGTCAGTGCCATCGAAAAGCATGTGGCAGGCCATCCCCTGTGGTGCAGCTTCTCGGGCCTGGAGGGAGATGAGCAGAGCGACCAGCGTCATCACGGCGGCCCGGATCGCGCCCTGCACTATTATCCTGCGGATCACTACCCCTGGTGGAAGACCTGGCAAACCGCGCTGGGCCTGCCTGCCCCCCGAGCTCCCTGGCAGCCGGCGGCCTTTGGTGAAAACCTCTCCGGCCTCGGCTTGACCGAAACGCAAGCCTGTATCGGCGATGTCTATCGCCTCGGCGAGGCGCTCATCCAGATCAGCCAGCCGAGATCTCCCTGCTTCAAGCTCAATCAGCGCTTTGGCTACCCGCACCTCTCCCAGGTGATGCAGCTCAACGGCCGCTGCGGCTGGTTGCTGCGGGTGCTGGAGGAGGGGCGCGTGGCCCCGGTGGATGAGCTGCTGCTGATGGACAGGCCCTATCCCGAGCTGACGGTGAAGCGCACCGCCGACATCCTGTTCAACCAGACCCGCCACGAAGGGGACCTGCAACTGCTGCTGGAGAACCCGGCGCTCTCTCCCAACTGGCGCCAGCATGCGGCCCACTGGCTGGAGCACGGGGTCGTTGCCGATTGGAGTCGACGTCTGCTGGGACCGGCCGAGTTTCAGCTGCCGCCAAAAGCGTAACTGAGTACCGGGACGAGCCCGGCGCCCCTTATCGCCATGAAACGCTGGATTATTGAGCGTAAAGCCCTTTTTTTGTGGCGAAAGCAAAAAAAGGCTTGTGTCATGTCGGGGCTTTCGGTAAATTCTCGCCCCGCAGACATCGGTGTGTAGCGCAGCTTGGTAGCGCACTTCGTTCGGGACGAAGGGGTCGGAGGTTCGAATCCTCTCACACCGACCACATTAGAAAAGGCCGCTCATCGAGCGGCCTTTTCGCATTTGGATTTTGCCTTTGCCGTTCTCGGTAGACGGGGCAGGAGCGGTATACGGGGTCGATTGCCTGGTGCTGAATGCCGCCCATTAAAAGGGCCACCGCTCGGTGGCCCCACAGGTGGAGTCTGATCCTGACTCCGGCACTCTAGATTGTGGCAATCTCGTTGTGGGTCTTGTCGATGGTGCCCTCCTTGCGCCCTGGGCGCATGATCAGATATGCCAGTGTTGATGCCGCAATGCCTTGAAGCCGTGCTGAGTTTGCAGAGCCGCATGCTTGGGGTACTCACTAATGAAATGTGCTATTCCCTCCATCAGTTGTGACCGCAGAGAAGACACGGGCTCGTGCCAGGCCTGCAGGCAGAGATGGCCGGGGATCAACTGCTCTCGATACGCTTCCAGCAGCTGTTCTGGCCAGGGCTCGATATGGGAATCATGATGCAGTAAATAGTGGACGGCGGGTTCACGGGCATAGATGAACTGAACTTGGGCCAGGTCGCGTTGGCTGAGCGTTTGGCTGCCGATGTGGCAAGTCAAATATTTCCCCGTCTTCAGATTCAGGAAGTGACCGCGTTGCCGACAGGCAATGATGCGATACCAAGGCAGGGGTGAACAGAGAGAATACCCCTTCAGCTCCTGTTCCAACCAGTGACGGCACTCGGGCGTCTGCACCTCTTCGCGCATGGACTCGAGCTGTGTCAACAAGGCTCTGGATGGTTGGGTAGCCAGCATCGCGCTCATCGTCTGCAATCCTCCCTCTGCACACAATCCCGACTTCCAGTATGGACCCTGGCCGGTGGCGGGGGTAACAATTCTAATGATTAAAATCAGCTTAGAAGCGCACTTTTTATGCAATAAAGGCCATTAGCCGACCAGGTAGGTGCCGGTGCCAAAGGCGATATGAGTCCCTTCTTCGTTGTGCAGTTCCATACGGGCGACGGCGACCTTGCTGCCCGCCCGTATGATATGGGCGGTGGCGATGAATTCGTTGCCGCGACCGGGCCGCAGATAGTCGACCCTCAGATCTATGGTGCCGAGGCGGGAGAAACGCTCCTTGAGGTAGCTGGGGGAGAAGTCCTCCAGCTCGTCGATGCAGGAGGCGGCGACTATCATGCCGCCCGCCACGTCCAGCAGGCTGGCGGTGACACCGCCGTGCAGTATGTTGTGAAAGGGGTTGCCGATCAGCTTGTCATCCATCTTGATGCGCAGCTCCACCTTCTCGAAGTCATAGTGGGTCACCTGCATGCCGATGAGCTTGTTGAACGGCATCTTCTCGGCGAACAGATTGGCAATGCCACTGAGCGCCATCTTCTTCAACATCTGTTTCATTCTCTGATACCGATCCCTGTCATCAAAGCCGAGTAAAAACTCCAGCCAGTCTGCAACACTTCCTTAACAGTCGCAATGGCAGGTTTATTGTGGGCGGCGGCTGCTTTAGAATGGCGACCCCAAAGGAGAGCCCATGACCGCCATTGCCGACACCTTGCCCGATACCCCCCTTGCCCTGCTGCAGGCGGTCTTCGGCTACCAGCAATTTCGGCCTGGCCAGCTCGAGATCATCGAACAGATAGTGGGGGGGCGCGATGCCCTGGTGCTCAAACCCACAGGTGGCGGCAAGTCGCTCTGTTACCAGATCCCGGCGCTGCTGCGGCCCGGGCTCGGGGTGGTGGTCTCCCCCCTTATCTCGCTGATGAAGGATCAGGTGGACAGCCTGCGCGCCAACGGCGTGGCGGCTGTCTACATCAACTCGGCCCTGAGCCGGGAAGAGATGATCCAGAACTTTGCCGCCATGCGTCGCGGCGAGATCAAGCTGGTCTATGTCTCCCCCGAGCGGCTGCTGCAGCACGAGTTTCTGGATCGGCTGGCAGAACTGCCCCTCGGGCTGTTCGCCATCGACGAGGCCCACTGCGTCTCCCAGTGGGGCCACGATTTTCGCCCCGAATACGCGGCGCTGGGGCGGCTCAAGCAGTGGTTCCCCCAGGTGCCCGTGGTGGCGCTCACCGCCACCGCCGACGAGGCGACCCGCAGCGACATGTTGCATCGCCTCGAGCTGAACGACCCCTTCATTCACACCGCCAGCTTCGACAGACCCAATATCCGCTACAGCCTGGTGGAGAAGTTCAAGGGGGCGGAGCAGCTGCTGCGTTACGTGCAGAGCCAGAAGGGCAACTGCGGCATCGTCTACTGCTCCAGCCGCAACCGGGTGGAGGAGGTGGCCGAGCGGCTCTCCCGTCACGGCTGCAAGGCGGCCCCTTATCATGCGGGCCTGCCGCTGGAGCAGCGGTTGCGCACCCAGGATGCCTTCCTCAAGGACGACGTCGAGATAGTGGTGGCGACGGTGGCGTTCGGCATGGGCATCGACAAGCCCAACGTGCGCTTCGTGGTGCACTACGACATCCCCAAGAACATCGAATCCTACTATCAGGAGACGGGGCGGGCCGGCCGTGACGGCACCCCGGCCGAGGCGCTGCTGCTCTACGATCCCGCCGACATAGGCCGGGTGCGGCGCCTGCTCGACAACATCGAGAACCCGCAGCAGCTGCAGGTGGAACAGTACAAGCTGAACGTGATGGCGGCCTTCGCCGAGGCGCAGACCTGCCGTCGTCAGGTGCTGCTCAACTACTTCGGCGAGTACAACGACAAGCCGTGCGGCAACTGCGACATCTGCCTGGATCCACCCAAGAGCTACGATGGCACCGAAGACGCCCAGAAGGCGCTCTCCTGCGTCTGGCGGGTGGGGCAGAACTTCGGGGTGGGTTATGTGGTGGAGGTGCTCAGGGGCTCGCTCAACCAGCGCATCAAGGATCACGGCCACGACAAGCTGTCGACCTACGGCATCGGCAAGGATCAGAGCCACGAGTACTGGATGAGCGTGATCCGCCAGCTGATCCACAAGGGACTGCTGACCCAGAACATCACCCGCAACCTGGTGTTGCAGCTGACCGAGGCGGCCCGCCCCGTGCTGCGCGGCGAGACGACGCTGGCCCTGGCGGTGCCGCGGCTGCAGCCCATCTCCAGCCGCAAGGAGAAGCGGAGCGGCCTGCTCGACAATGCCAACTACGACAAGCGGCTGTTCAAGGAGCTGCGGGCCCTGCGCAAGCAGATCGCCGAGGATGAAGAGGTGCCGCCCTATGTGGTGTTCAACGACGCTACCCTGGTGGAGATGGCCCAGCTGATGCCGATGACCGAGGACGAGATGCTGGCCATCAACGGTGTCGGCCACCGCAAGCTGGAGCGCTTCGGTGAAGCCTTTATGGACCTTATCATCGAGTATTGCCGCCGGTAGGGTCGATTAGCGCAGCGTAATCGACCGCATCGTGGATAGGGCGTCGCCAGGCTACTTCAAGCTGGCGTAATAGGCCGCCAGGTTCTCCATGTCCGCCTCGTTCAGCATCGCCATGAAGGGGGCCATCAGCGGCTCGGTGCGGCTGCCCTCCTTGAAGGCTTTCATCTGTTTCAGCAGATAGGCAGCGTTCTGGCCGGCCAGATGGGGATAGACGGGGACGGTCGCCTTGCCATCCACCCCGTGACAGGCGGCGCAGACAGCCGCCTTGGCCTTGCCCGCTTCGATGTCGGCGGCCTTGGCCTGATGTCCCCAGGCCAGTGCCAGCAGGGGCAGGGCATATATCCATTTTTGCATTGTTTTCTCCGTGAAATGAAATAGCGCGATCGCCTGTTAGCCTGTGCGGGCAGACGGCGGTATAAAGAGTGACACGAGCATACGCAGGGACGAACCACGCCACCATGAAGTTGATCAACACTTTCGCCACCGAACTGCCCTGGGCCTGCGAGCCCGTGGCCCCTCAGCCCCTGCGTGAGCCCAGGCTGCTGCACCTCAATCAGGAGCTGCTGCGGGAGCTGGGGCTGGACGGGGTCGCCGAGGCGGACTGGCTCGCCTGCTGCGGGCAGGGGCAGCCGTTGCCGGGCATGCAGCCGGTGGCCCAGGTCTATGCGGGGCACCAGTTCGGTGGCTACAGCCCCCGGCTCGGCGATGGTCGTGCCCTGCTGCTGGGGGAGCAGCAGGCGCCGGACGGCCAGCGCTGGGATCTGCACCTGAAGGGGGCGGGCAAGACGCCCTTCTCCCGCTTCGGTGACGGCCGCGCCGTGCTGCGCTCCAGCATCCGCGAATACCTCGCCTCCGAGGCGCTCCATGCCCTCGGCATCCCGACCACCCGAGCCCTGGTGCTGGTGGGCAGTGACGAGCCGGTCTACCGGGAGCAGGTCGAGAGCGGGGCGACAGTGCTGCGCACAGCGCCTAGCCACCTGCGCTTCGGCCACTTCGAATATTTCGCCTGGAGTGGCCAGGGGGAGAAGATCCCCGCCCTCATCGACTATGCGCTGCGCCATCATTTCCCCGAACTGGAGAGCGGTGCCGAGTTGTTCGCCGAGGTGGTGCGGCGCACCGCGCGCCTCATCGCCAAGTGGCAGGCGGCGGGCTTCTGCCACGGGGTGATGAACACAGACAACATGTCCCTGCTCGGGCTGACCCTGGATTACGGCCCCTACGGCTTCATCGACGCCTATGTGCCCGACTTTGTCTGCAACCACTCGGATCCGGGTGGTCGCTACGCCCTGGATCAGCAGCCGGCGGTGGGTTACTGGAACTTGCAGAAGCTGGCCCAGGCGTTGGCGGATCAGGTGGATGGCGAGGCCCTGGCGGCGGCCCTGGCCCAGTACGAGCATCAGCTGATGTTGCACTACTCCGAACTGATGCGTGAAAAACTGGGGCTGGAAAGCTGGGAGGATGAAGACCCGGCCCTGTTCCGCCAGCTGTTCCAGCTGCTGGCGGCACATCGGGTGGACTATCACCTCTTCCTGCGCCGTCTGGGTGAGCTGACGTCTCAGGGAGAGTGGCCCGCCTCCCTGCTGGCGCTGCTGCCGGATCCCGCCCCCTGGCAGGGATGGCTCGACGCCTATCGGGCCCGGCTGGCCCGGGAAGGGAGCCAGGATGCGGCACGCAAGGCGCAGATGGACGCCGTCAATCCCAAGTACGTGCTGCGCAATGCCCTGGCCCAGCAGGTGATAGACGCCGCCGAGACGGGGGACATGGTACCGTTCGAGCGGCTGTTTGCTGCCCTGCAGCACCCCTATGACGAGCAGCCGGAATACGAGGATCTGGCGACCCCGGTTCCCCAGTGGTACTGCGGTGGCGAGCTCTCTTGCAGCAGTTGAGGAGTGAAGGATGAACTGGCGGGTAACGCAGGTGGATGCCGAGTCGGCAGTGCTGCTGCTGACCTGTCCCGGGCTCTGCTGGGACAACTTCCCGGCCCTGGCCGAGGAGCTGGTCGAGGGGTGGGAGCTTATCCCGCTCGAGCGGGAGTGGGGGGCGGATCGCCACAGCTGGCTGCTGGAGTTCGAAGGCAGCCGGTTGCGGCTGGAGTATGAGCAGCACAGCGGCTGCTGGCTGGAGGCGACACACCCGGACGACAGGGAGGTGGTGCTCTGGCTGGGTCGGCAATATGGGGCATGAGCCCTGGCCTATGGTGGCTGCCGGGTCTGTCGCACAAGCATTGAATTTCCGGCCTGGGGTCTGTGGCGTCGCGCCCTTCGACCATGATTGCCGCAGGCTGAACCAGCAGCATAAGGATTGAACTATCCGTGCCGGGGCGTATAATCTCGCCCCTCAATTATCGCCAATGGTGGCGGTATGGGTTCCCTAACCCCATTAACCAAAAAGGTCACAATATGAATCTGACCCCTGCTCAGCACCAGACGGCGCTGGTGCGTCTCTCGTTGTTCCACATCCTGATCATCGCCAGCAGCAACTACCTGGTGCAGCTGCCGATCACCATCTTTGGCTTCCACACCACCTGGGGTGCCTTCAGCTTCCCGTTCATCTTCCTGGCCACCGATCTGACGGTGCGGATCTTCGGCGCCGGACTGGCCCGCAAGATCATCCAGACCGTGATGCTGCCGGCCCTGGCCGTTTCCTATGTGCTTTCTGTGCTCTTCTTCGAAGGCAGTTATCAGGGCATGGGCAACCTGGCGGAGTTCAACCTCTTCGTGGCGCGCATCGCCCTGGCCAGCTTTATGGCCTATCTGGTGGGCCAGTTCATGGATGTGGTGGTGTTCAACCGCCTGCGCCTGCTGAAAGCCTGGTGGGTGGCACCGGCCGCCTCGACCCTGTTTGGCAACCTGGTGGATACCATCGCCTTCTTCAGCATCGCCTTCTGGCGCAGCACGGATCCCTTCATGGCCGAGCACTGGGTCGAGATAGCGACCGTGGACTATGTGTTCAAGCTGCTGATAAGCCTGGGATTGTTCGTGCCGCTCTATGGTGTGCTGCTGCGCTACCTCAGCCGCAAGCTGGTGGGGGAGGCCGGCCTGGCCGGTCTGCAAACGGCCACACGACAAGCCTGACGAGAATGACCACCCGCGCGGTGGTCATTTTTTTGCACTTTTTATAAATAAGGCTTGCACAGTTAAATGAGAATGATTATTGTTAACTTGTTTTCCGGGAAAGACTTCATTCGTTCCAACGTGATGGACTTCTTGTGAAGGCACGACATTGCTCACATTGCTTCCAGTTAAGGGGCCAGTTGTTTACTGGCCCTCTTTTTTTGTCTTTTTTCAGCAAGTTGCAGCCATAAAAAATGGGAGCCAAGGCTCCCATCTTCAGTCTGTGTCGGCTCATTCGATGTCGAGCGCATCGGGGGAGAGGATCACTCCCGTGGTGTCGGCGTAGAGGTGATCGTCCGGCAGGAAGGTGACACCACCGAAGTTGACCGGCAGATCCGTCTCTCCCACATCCTTGTGGTCGGCACCGACCGGGATGGCGGCCAGGGCCTGAATGCCGATATCCAGATCCTCCAGGATGTCGACCTCGCGCACGCAGCCGTAGCAGACGATGCCTTCCCACTCGTTTTCCGCCGCCGTGGTGGCGATCTCGCTGTCGATCAGGGCCCGGCGCATGGAGCCGCCGCCATCGATCAGCAGCACGCGGCCGACGCCGTTCTCCTTGACGACTTCACGGATGAGACCGTTCGATTCGAAGCATTTGACCGTGGTGATGACGCCGCCGAAAGAGGCACGGCCGCCGAAGGAGCAGAGCATGGGTTCGAGTACATCCACCATGTCCTGATAGATGTCGCACAGTTCTGAAGTGTTGTATTCCATTGAGTCAAATCCACCGCTGGAAACAGGTGGATCCAGTATAAGGAGTGAGGGGGGCATTTCAACGAATATTCCTTGTTCTGGTCAAGGAATCGCCGCTTTTGCGGCCGGGGTGCAGGATGCATTTCCATGTTCGACAACGACTTGGCGTCGCACAGGAAAGAAGGGAGCCGTACAGGCTCCCTTCTTCATCGAGGCAGACCTTCGCCGCTATAGCAGGAACAGGGTCGCCAGCCCGAGGAAGATAAAGAAACCGCCGGTGTCGGTGATGGCGGTGATCATCACGCTGGCCCCCACAGCCGGATCCCGCCCCAGCCGACTCATGGTCATGGGGATGATGACCCCCATCAGGGCCGCCACCAGCAGGTTCAGCACCATGGCGAGCGTCATCACGGCGCCCAGGGCCGCATCCTGATAGAGGAAGTAGGTAGCGACCCCCATGGTGCCGCCCCATACCAGGCCGTTGATCAGCGCCACCCCCAGCTCCCGCCACAGCAGGAAGGAGACGTTGCCCGGCTGGATGTGCTGCAGCGCCAGGGCCCGCACTATCATGGTGATGGTCTGGTTGCCTGTGTTGCCGCCAATCCCTGCGACTATGGGCATCAGGGCCGCCAGCGCCACCAGCTGCGAGATGCTGTGCTCGAACAGGCCTATGACCCGGGAGGCCACGAAGGCGGTACAGAGGTTGAGGGCGAGCCAGGCCCAGCGGGTCTTGACCGCCTTGGCGACAGGGGCGAAGACGTCTTCTTCCTCGCTGATCCCCCCCATGCGGCGCAGATCGGTGTCGCTCTCCTCATAGACCAGGTCCACCACCTCGGCGACGGTGAGCCGTCCCATCAGCTTGCCCTTGCCATCCACCACGGCGGCGGAGACGAGATCGTCCCGCTCGAAGGTACGAGCCGCCGCCTCGTCGTTGTCTTCCGGATCGAAGGTGACGGGGTTCTTCTCCATCACGTCTTCCACCTTGGTCTCCGGCTTGTGCAGCAGCACTGTGGTGAGGGGCAGTTCCCCCTGCAGCCGGTTGCGTCTGTCGGTGACGAACAGCTTGTCGGTGTTGGCGGGGATCTTGCCGAGCTGGCGCAGATAGCGCTGCACAGTCGCCAGGCTTATGTCGGCCCGCACCGTGATGAGCTCGAAGTCCATCATGGCGCCGACAGTGTGCTTGCCGTAGCGGATCACCTCCCGCACCCGGTCGCGCTGGTCGGGGGCCATGGAGGTGAGCAGCCGACCCATCAGGTTGCGGGGCAGGTATTGGCCCAGATAGATCTGATCGTCGATGTCCAGTGTGCGCAGGGCGTGCAGCAGCGCCTTGTCGCTCATGCCGCTGATCAGGCTGTCCCACACCGTCTCGGACGCCTCGACCAGGATCTGGCCGTGGCGCTCCGGGTCTACCTGCTGCCACAGCACCTGGCGCTCGTCCGGCGGCAGAGACTCCAGGGCATCGGCGACGTCGGCGGCCGGCAGGCTGTTGACCAGGCGCGTCAGCTCGCTGGTCTGATCCCGCAGCTCGGCGTCCTGCACCCCTTGGGGATCGAGCAGGCTGTCGGTGAGGGCATCGTCGGCCAGCAGCAGGGTGAGGATGCGGGCTCTGTCGTGTTCACGCTGTTTGGCGCTGTTCTTGGGGGGGAGAGACATGCAACAAGATTCCTGAACTCGGTTGGCCGGATGGCCTTGCTCCATAGGATACCAAATTCAAAACAAGAGGTTATGACAGTAAATGCAGGATAAAGAAACGCCACCCCAAGGTGGCGCTTTCAATACTGGCGTTGGGCCGCGTCTCAGGCCGATGCCGCGATCCGCGCTGCGTCATTGCCCTGGCCGAACCAGGCGAGCTTGTCCGCCAGGGTGACGACCGAGCCGACCATGATGAGGGCCGGGCTCTCGACGCCGATGGCCAGCTCCGGCAGCTGGTCGAGCGTGCCACGGATGACCCGCTGGCTCGGTTGGGTGCCGCGCTCGATCAGTGACACCGGGGTGTCGCCCCCCTTGCCGTGGGCCAGCAACTGTTCGCGGATCACGGCGCAGGATGAGAGCCCCATGTAGAACACCAGGGTCTGCCGATCCCGGGCCAGCAGGGGCCAGTCGAGATCCTGGGCGCCCCCCTTGCCGTGAGCGGTGACGAAGCGCACGCTCTGGGCGTGATCCCGGTGGGTGAGAGGGATGCCCGCGTAGGCGGCGCAGCCACTCGCCGCCGTGATCCCCGGCACCACCTGAAAGCCCACGCCGCTGCCGACCAGGGTCTCCAGCTCCTCGCCGCCGCGACCGAAGATGAAGGGGTCGCCCCCCTTGAGCCGCACCACCCTCTGCCCCTTCTTCGCCTCCTCCAGCAAGAGTTGGTTGATGCCCTCCTGGGGCACGCAGTGGTTGCCCGCCTGTTTGCCGACGAAGATGCGTCTGGCATCCCGTCGCACCAGCGCCATCACCTCGTTCGACACCAGCCGGTCATAGACCACCACGTCCGCCTGCTGCATCCGGCGCAGGGCGTGCAGGGTGAGCAGGCCGGGATCCCCGGGGCCGGCACCCACCAGGATCACCTCGCCCTTGGCGCCGGCATCCTCGGCAAAGAGCGCGTCGGCCAGCTGGTTGGCGGCGGCCTTGTCAGCGCGCGCCAGCGCCTGACCGAGGCGATCCGCCCCGAGCAGCCGTTCCCAGAACTGGCGTCGCTCCCCCATGCTGGCGAAGCGGGCCTTGACCCTGTCTCTCAGGCCGCCGGCGAAGGCCGCCACCGCGCCGAGATGCTGGGGCAGCAGGGCTTCGAGTTTTTCCCGCAGCAGCCGGGCCAGCACAGGGGCCTTGCCACCGGAGGAGATGGCCACCATCAGGGGCGAGCGGTCGATGATGGACGGCATGATGAAGCTGGAGCGTTTCGGGTCATCCACCACGTTGGCAAAGATCCTCGCCTGGTTCGCGCTCTGGTAGACCAGGGCGTTCACCTCGCGCCGATCGGTGGCGGCCACCACCAGCCACTTGCCCGCCAGCTGCGCCGGCTCGAATTCGGTCGCCAGCCACTCTATCTCACCGTCCGCGGCAAGGGTCGCCAGCTCGGGGTCGAGGGCGGGAGAGACCACAGTAAGGCGGGCACCGGCGTCCAGCAGCAGGCGCGCCTTGCGCGCCGCCACCTCGCCGCCGCCCACCAGCAGCACGGGTTTGTTGTCGAGTCGGCAAAAGATGGGCAAGTAGTCCATGGGGCCTCCGGATCAGGCGGTTTGGGTCTGGCTGGTGGTGGCGCTGGCGTCTATAGCCGCGACCGGGCGCTCAGCTTTCGGGGTGGCATACCAGTAGCCGAGGCCCATGAAGATCGCGCCGGAGACTGTGTTGCCCAGGGTCACCCAAAGCAGGTTGTGGCCTATGCCACCCAGGGTGTAGGCATCCGAGTGGGCGCCGAACCAGGAGAGGGCGAACAGCGTCATGTTGGCGACCGAGTGCTCATAGCCGGAGGCGATGAAGGCCAGCAGGCACCACCAGATGGCGATGAACTTGGCGGCACCCTCGGTGCGCAGCGCCATCCAGATGGCGAGGCAGACCAGCCAGTTGCAGAGCACCCCCTTCATGAACAGGGTCAGGGCCGGAGCCTGAGTCTTGGCCAGCGCCACCTTGTGGGCCAGGCTGCCCGCGTCCGGCAGCAGGCTGCCGCCGTAGGAGTAGATCAGCGCGACGAAGATGGAGCCGAGCAGGTTGCCGGCCCAGGTCTGGGGCAGGATGCGCAGCAGGTCGGCCATGGAGATCCTGCCCGTCTTCACCCCGAAGGTGAGGAACATGGTGTGGCCGGTGAACAGCTCGGAGCCGGCGATGATCACCAGGGTCAGGGCTATGCCGAAGGTGGCCCCCATCACCAGCGGGCGAATGCTCGGGTCGACCAGATTGCCCAGGGTGAAGATGAGTATGATGCCCAGGCCCACATAGGCCCCCGCCATGGCGGAGCTGAGCCAGAAGCCGAGCTTGTCACTGCGCTCGAAGCGGTTGATGCGGGCCGCGTTGGCGGCGCACTTGTTGATAGTGTCTGTATACATGTTGGTTCTCTTTAAGCGGGCCGCCCGCAGGCAGCCCTGACAATGTGTTACCCCCTCCCTGCCTCCCCCCTTGCTAAGGGGGAGGTGCTTTTTGCTCCCTCCCCTTGCGAAGGGGAGGGCCGGGGTGGGGTCTTATGTGGGGTCTTATGTTAGACGGCGACCCAGACTTGCTGATCGCGCACTTCAACGGCATAGGCCGCAATCGACATGGCGGCATTTTCGAGGCAGCGGCCGTCGCTCAGGCGAAAGTGCTGCTTCTTGAGCGGGCTGGCGACCCAGAGCTCACCCTCGTGTTCACCTACGATGCCGCGCGACAGCACGTTGGCGGCGAAGAAGGGATCCCGGTTGTCGATGGCGAACACCTCGGCCGCCGCGCTCGGGCGGAACAGCGCGATCTGGCGACCTTCAATGAGTGCGCACACACCGGTTCCCGGCAGGATGTCGTTGAGTTGGCAGGCGAATTTCATGATTGAACCTCCACATCGAGCGAAACAGGCATATTCTGGCGCCCTTCCAGCAGGGCGCAGACGCCGGTGCCAGGGAGTATGTCGTTGAGTTGACAGGCTAATTTCATCATTTGGTCTCCACCTCGATCTGGTAGACGGGGATGCGCTCGGCCGGGGTCGCGGGTCTGTGTTGGTCGCGCTCGCTGACGAACTGGACGTCTGGGTCGCGCTTGTCGCTGTTGATGAAGTGGCTGAAGCGCTTGAGCGCTTCCTCTTCGTTGAGGGTGCGCGACCATTCGCACTCGTAGCTGTCGATCAGCACCTGGATATCGCGTTCCAGGGTCTCGGCCAGCCCCAGCTTGTCGTGGACTATCACCTCGCGCAGGTAGTCGACGCCCCCTTCCAGATTGCCGAGCCAGACCGAGGTGCGCTGCAGTTTGTCGGCGCTGGTGACGTAGAACATCATAAAGCGGTCGATCAACCGGACTAACGTCTCGCGGTCGAGGTCCGAAGCCAGCAGGTCCGCGTGGCGCGGTTTCATGCCGCCGTTGCCGCCCACATAGAGGTTCCAGCCCGCGTCTGTGGCTATGATGCCGACGTCTTTACCCTGCGCTTCCGCACATTCGCGGGTACAGCCGGAGACCCCGAACTTCATCTTGTGCGGGGTGCGAATGCCCTTGTAGCGGTTCTCGAGGAAGACCCCGAGGCCGACGCTGTCCTGCACGCCGAAGCGGCACCAGGTGCTGCCGACACAGGTCTTGGCCATGCGCAGCGCCTTGGCGTAGGCCTGACCTGTCTCGAATCCGGCCGCCAGCAATTTCCGCCAGATGGCGGGTAGATCATCCTTCTGGGCTCCGAACAGGCCGATGCGCTGGGCGCCGGTGATCTTGGTGTAGAGCTTGTAGTCGCGGGCCACTTCGGCCACCGCCAGCAGCCCTTCCGGGGTCACTTCGCCACCGGCCATGCGCGGTATGACGGAGTAGCTGCCGTCTTTTTGCATGTTGCCGAGGAAGATGTCGTTGGTGTCCTGCAGCTGGGTATTGAGCGGGCTCAGCACATGCTCGTTCCAGCAGGAGGCGAGGATGGAGCCGACGGTCGGTTTGCACACTTCGCAGCCATAGCCCTGACCATGCCTGGCCAGCAGCTCGTCGAAGCTCTTGATCCCTTCCACCTTGACCAGGTGGAACAGCTCCTGACGGGAGTGGGGGAAGTGGGCGCAGAGGTGGTTGTTGACCTCTATGCCCTGCTTCACCAGTTCGGCGTTGAGCACCTGGCTGATGAGCGGCACGCAGCCGCCGCAGCCGGTACCGGCCTTGGTGTGCTGCTTGATGGCGGCGAGGGTGGTGTGACCCTCGGCCACCGCCTGGGCTATGTCGCCCTTGGAGACGTCGAAGCAGGAGCAGATTTGGGCGGTTGAAGGCAGGGCATCTACCCCCAGGGTCGGCTTGGCACCGGCGTAGGCGGGCAGGATCAGGGTATCCGGGTGGCTCGGCAGCGGCAGGGCGTTGAGCATCAGCTGCAGCAGGTTGCCGTAGTCATCCACATCGCCGACCAGCACGGCGCCGAGCAGGCGGCTGTTGTCTTCGCTCACCACTATCCGCTTGTAGACCCCGGCCTGATCGTCCTGGAACACATAGCTGTGGCTGCCGGGCGTGCGGCCGTGGGCATCGCCGATGGAGCCGACGGAGACGCCGAGCAGCTTGAGCTTGGCGCTCATGTCCGCCCCTTCGAAGCGGCTGTCGCCGCCGAGCAGATGGTCGACGGTGACCTGGGCCATCTTGTAGCCCGGTGCCACCAGCCCGAAGAAGCGGCCCTGCCAGGCTGCGCACTCGCCGATGGCATAGATGTCGGGGTCTGAGGTGAGGCAGTGATCGTCGATGAGCACACCGCCGCGCTCCGCTATGGCCAGTTCGCTATAACGGCCGAGGGTGTCCTGCGGGCGTATGCCGGTGGAGAAGACCACCACGTCCACGTCAAGGGCGGTGCCGTCGGCGAAGGCGAGGCGGTGTTTGGCCTCCTTGCCGCCGTGCATCAGGATCTCGCTGGTGCTCTTGCTGGTGTGAACCTGCACGCCCATGGATTCGATCTTGCGGCGCAGCAGCTGGCCGCCCTGGCCATCGAGCTGCTCCGCCATCAATACCGGGGCGAATTCCACCACGTGGGTCTCGAGGCCCAGTGCCTTGAGGGCACCGGCCGCTTCCAGGCCGAGCAGGCCGCCACCCACCACAACACCACTCTTGCCGCTCCTGGCGGCGCTGCGGATGGCTTTCAGATCTTCGATGGTGCGATAGACGAAGCACTCGTGGTGCTGACTGCCCTGGATGGGCGGCACCCAGGGGTAGGAGCCGGTGGCCAGCACCAGCTTGTCATAGCCGACCACAGTGCCCTTGTTGGAGTGCACCTCGCGAGCCGCTCTGTCGATTTTTTTCACCGCTTCGCCGAGCAGCAGGCGGATGCCGTGCTTCTCGTAGAAACCGGGTTTGACGAGGGAGAGATCTTCGCTGGTGTGGTGGGAGAAGTAGGAGGAGAGATGGACACGATCGTAGGCGGGACGTGGTTCTGCACCGAAGACGGTGATCTCGAACCGGTCCGGATCGGATCGCTCGATCAACTCTTCGATGAAGCGGTGCCCCACCATGCCGTTGCCGATGACGGCCAGCCTGACTTTGCTCATGATTGCCTCTGATTTGGAGTAATAAAACATCATTCTGAAGCTAGGCTACCCAGTCGGCGGGGGCGGTCGATTGATGCAAATCAAGTGTCTATTTATATATCTCCTCAGGGGTAATTCGAGGGAATTCAAACTTATACATAAATGGGTATACCAGTTGACGGTTTCCGTACCCGGCGTGGCTGCTGGCCCCGGTCGAGTGCCGGTATGGCGGGCAAGGGCCCGACCCCTGGCAGGGGCCGGGTCATCAGGCGATATGGCGGCGGAACATGGCCAGCGCCAGGGAGAGGGAGACACCGGCGATGGCGAGCAGGGGCCAGAGCAGGGGCCAGGCCGCCGACCAGCCGAGATCCTTGAGGAAGACCCCCTTGAGCAGCAGGATGAAGTGGCTGAGGGGATCCACGGCCGCCAGCCACTGGAACAACAGCGGCATGTTCTCGATGGGGGAGACATAGCCGGAGAGGATCACCGCCGGCACCATGAAGGAGAAGACCCCGAGAAACGCCTGCTGCTGGGTCGAGCAGAGGGACGAGACGAAGAGCCCTATCCCCGCCAGCGCCAGGCCGTAGCAGACCATGCCCGCCATCAGCAGCGTGGTGCTGCCGCCAAACGGCACCTGATAGAGGAAGCGGGCCGCCAACGCGACTATGGTGCCCTGGCCCACCGCCACCAGAATGCCTGGCACCGCCTTGCCCGCCATGATCCAGCCCGCGGTGAGGGGGGAGACCAGCAACTGGTCGAAGGTGCCCTCTTCCCGCTCCCGGGCCACCGACAGGGCGGTGACGATGAGGCAGCCTATGGTGGTGATGATGGCCACCAGGGAGGGCAGTATGTGCCAGCTGAACTCTATGTTGGGGTTGTAGAGGTGGCGCACCGTGAGCTCCGGCAGCCCCTTGCCCTCGCTCTGCCAGCGGGCGATCACCTGATTGATGTAGCCCGCCGCCACCTGACCCCCGTTGGAGCGGCGCCCGTCGATGATCAGTTGCACCTTGGCGGTGTCGCCGCGCGCCAGACTGCGGGAGAAATCCTGCGGAATGATGAGGCCGATCAGGGCCTGCTGCCCAGTGATGGCATCTGTCATCCCTGCCTCGCCCGTCACCGGCATCACAGTGGTGAAGGCGGGCATGTGGGTGAGGCGCTCGATGAGCTCCCGGCTCTGCGCCCCCCCATCCTGGTCGTAGATGGCCAGGGTGTTGCCGGTCACCTCCAGGGTGGCGGCGAAGGGGAAGAGGGCCGTTTGCAGCAGCACCGGCATGATGAGCAGGAAGCGTCCCTGGGTATTGCCCATCAGGGCCTGCAACTCTTTTCGGATCAGCCACCAGAGTCGGATCAGCATGTTTACTCCAGGGTGCGCCGCGTCTTGCGGGCGGTGAGGGCCAGCCAGAAGGCGGCCAGCAGCAACAGGCAGACGCCGTTGACCAGCAGGATGGAGAGCACGTTGCCCGCCTGGTAGAGGGTCTGCAACGAGCTCGCGAAGTAGCGGGCCGGAATGAGGTGGGTGATGGCTCGCAGCAGGGGCGGCATGCTGGCGATTTCGAACACGAAACCCGAGAGCATCATGGCCGGCAGAAACGCCGCCGTCAGCGCGGCCTGGGCGGCGTTGAACTGGCTGCGCATCACTGTGGAGAGAAAGAGCCCGAGCCCGAGGGCGCTGCCGAGAAACAGGGTGGTGAGCACGAACAGGGAGATCAGCGAGCCGCGCCAGGGCACCCCCATCACGGCCACCGAGAAGAGCAGGCAGATGAGCATGGCGGCGATGCCGAGCCCGTAGTAGGGCAACAGCTTGGAGAGCAGCAGCTCTGTCTTGGTCACCGGGGTGGCGAGCAGCGCCTCCATGGTGCCGCGCTCCCACTCCCTGGCCACCACCAGGGAGGTGAGCAGGGCGCCTATGATGGTCATCACCACGGCGATGGACCCGGGCACCAGGAAGTTGCGGCTCACCAGGGCCGGGTTGAACCAGGCGCGGCTCTCCACCGCCACCGGCAGAGAGACGCCCTCCCTGACGAGCCACCCCTGCCAGATCCCCTGCACGTAGTTGGTGACGAAGTTCGCCGTGTTGGGTTCAGAGCCGTCGGTGAGCAGCAAGACCCTGGGGGTGCCGCCGCCCTGGCCCGCCATGGCACGGGAGAACCCCTCGTCGATCACCAGCAGGCCGCGGATCTCGCCGCGCTCAAGGCTCTTGAGCAGCGCCTCCTTGCTCGGACCGCCCTTCACCTCAAGGGCGTTCGAGCCGCGCAGGGCCTGTTCGAGGCGGATGGCCGGGGCGCCGCCGTCGGTGCGCCAGATGCCGAGTCGCAGGTGGTCCACATCCAGGTTGATGGCGTAGCCCATCACCACCAGCAGCACCACGGGCATGATGAAGGCGATGAGGATGCTGCTGGGGTCGCGCACGATTTGCAGGGACTCCTTGTGGCACAGGGCCAGCAGACGGCGGCGGTTGATGCTCATGCGTCCTCCTCACTGGCCTGCTCGACTAGCGTGATAAAGGCCTCTTCCATCGTTGGTAATGAAGAGGTTGGCAGGGAGAGGGGGTTGCCTCCGGCGGCACTGGCCTTGAGTTCGTCCGGGGTGCCGAGCGCCAGCAGGCGACCGCGGTAGATGAGAGCGATGCGGTCGCAATACTCCGCCTCGTCCATGAAGTGGGTGGTGACCAGCACTGTGACCCCGTGATCGGCCAGGGCGTTGATGTGGGACCAGAACTCCCGCCGGGTCACAGGATCGACCCCCGAGGTGGGCTCGTCGAGGAACAGCAGCGGCGGCTCGTGGAGCAGGGCGCAGGCGAGGGACAGGCGCTGGCGCAGGCCAAGGGGCAGGGATTCCGTCTGCTGGCCGAGCCAAGGGCCGAGGGCGAACGCCTTCACCATGGCGTCGATGCGCGTCTGCTGCTGGCGACCGAACAGGCCGTAGATGCCGGCGAAGAACGACAGGTTCTGGGCCACGGTGAGCTGCTTGTAGAGGGAGAACTTCTGGGCCATGTAGCCGAGGTGCTGACGCGCCGCCGAGGGGCTGCGGGCCAGATCGATGCCGGTCACCAGCGCCTGCCCGCTGCTTGGGCGCAGCAGGCCGCACTCCATCTTGAAGGTGGTGGACTTGCCTGCGCCGTTGGGGCCGAGCAGGCCGAAGATCTCCCCCCGGCGCACCGCGAAGCTGACGTCGTCGGTGGCGGTGAAATCGCCGAAACGCTTGGTGAGGCGGCGAGCCTCGATCACCGCCTCCTGGGAGACCCCCTCGGGCAGGCTGGCCTCGCGCATCAGCTGCGCCAGGCTGGATTCCCCACCCGGGCCGCCCCCCAGCAGATCGATAAAGGCATCCTCCAGCCGGGGCGGGGCCGGTTGAAAGGCGCCGTTGGTCAGTTGCAGTTCTGCCAGCGGCGGGGGCGTCATTCCCGGGTGCAGCAGCAGACGCACCCGCTCCCCCGCCACAGTGCCGTCCATCACCGCCGGGTGGGCCAGGGCGCGGCGTAGCAAGGCGCGCCGCTCCCGGCCGTCCAGTTCTCCGGCTTCCAGCAACCAGCAGCGGCTCGCCATGGCCCCCATGAGTGTCGCCGGGGTGCCGCTGGTGCGCACCTCGCCGTCCGCCATCAGCAGCACGTGGTCGCACAGCTCGGCCTCATCGAGGTAGGCTGTGCTCCAGAGCACCGTCATGCCTCCCTGGGCCAGCTCGCGCACCATCTTCCAGAGGGCGCGGCGGGAGATGGGATCGACCCCGACCCCGGGCTCGTCGAGCAGCAGCACGTCCGGGGTGCCGAGCAGGGCGCAGGCCAGCCCGAGCTTCTGCTTCATCCCCCCCGACAGCTTGCCCGCCGGCCGTGCGGTGAAGCGGGCGAGATCGGTGAAGGCGAGCAGGCGCTCGAAGGTGGGGCTGCGCTCTGGCTCCAGCACCCCGCGCAAGTCAGCATAGAGGTTGAGGTTCTCCTGCACGCTGAGATCCTCGTAGAGCCCGAACTGCTGGGGCATGTAGCCGAGCCGCTGACGCAGGGCATCCCCCTCGCGTACCGGATCCAGCCCCAGCACCCGGATTTCCCCGGCCTCCGGTACCAGCAGGCCGGCCAGCAGGCGCAGCAGTGTGCTCTTGCCAGCTCCGTCCGGCCCCACCAGACCCGTGATGCCGCCGCTCGGAATGGTGGCCGAGATGGCGTTGAGGGCCACCCGATCGCCGAAGCACTTGGTGAGCCCGGCGAGCTGGATGGCGGCGTTCATGGCTGCAGCCTGACGGTGACCGGCATCCCCTGGCGCAGTGCAGAGTCAGGATCCTGCACCACTATGCGCAGCCGGTAGACCAGGTGGGTGCGAAGATCCGGCGTCTCCACCGATTTGGGGGTGAACTCGGCGGTAGGGGAGACAAAGCCCACCACCCCCTGATAGGGCTGGTCCGGCCTTGAGTCGGTAATAAGGGTCACCTTGGCGCCGCTCGGGAAGTGGCCTAGCCAGGGCTCCTCCACATAGGCGCGTACCCAGACAGGCGCTGTCAGTGAGAGGTTGAAGGCGGTGGCTCCCGGCTGCACCATGCTGCCGGTCTCTATGGCGCGGGTGAGGAGGATGCCGTCGCTGGGGGTTGTCAGCACGGCGTCGGCGAGCGCCAGTTCGGCACTGGCCAGCGCCGCTTTGGCCCCTTGCAGCTGGGCATCGGACTGGGCAATTTCTTCGGGGCGATAACCGGTCTCGAGCTGGCCGAGCTGCTCGCGTGCGGAGCGCACCTGGGCCTGGGTCTGATCCCGCTGGGAGCGGGCGCTGTCGAGCTGACCACGGGAGATGGCACCGGTCGCCGCCAGCGCACTCTGGCGACGCCACTGCTGCTCTGCCTCGAGGGCGGCCGCCTCGGCAGCGGCCAGCTCGGCCCGAGCCCTGTCAGTCTCTTCCCTGCGATACCCCTTGTGCACCAAGGCGTTGGCCGCTTCGATCGCGGCCAGATTGGCTCGGGCGCTGTCGCGTTCGTGGGCGAGGGGCACGGGATCGAGGCGGGCCAGCAATTGGCCTGCTTTTACGCTATCCCCCTCATCGACCAGCACCTCGCTGACCCTGCCGCCGACCCTGAACGCCAGGTTCACATCGCGGATGTCGACGTTGCCGTAGAGGATGGAGCCGTCGGCCGGGCGGCCCTGCCACCAGAGGTAGCCTCCGATCAGGGCCAGCAGCAGGGCCAGGATGGCGATGCGTTGTTTCATGCGGGATCTCCTTGGGGGCGGCCCTGCCACCCGAGGTAGCCACTGAGCAGGGTCAGCAGCACGGCCAGAATGGCGATGGGTTGTTTCATGCGGGATCTCCTTTGGAGCGGCGCAGGCCGCGCAGGGCCCACGTCAGGCGTTGCCGGGCGGCCTCGGGATCGTCTATCTGGGACAAAAACGGCGCCGCCTCCGGGGGCAGCCAGCCGAGCTGGCGACCACCACCGGCGATCACCAGGGGCAGACCGACGGAGCCCATGATGAAGATCATCAGCTGCAGCGGGTGGCCCGCCACCAGGGAGCCCTCCGCCTGCGCATTGCGCACTTGTTCGAGCAGCAGCAGGGGGTGGCGGCGCGGCAGGCTCAGCAGAAAGCGCTGGGCAGCGTTCTCGCCGGCCAGGGCATCGCCAAACAGATGGTTGATGAAGCTGCGCTGGCGCGCCACCAGGGCGATCACCGCCACCATGGTGGCCTCGAAGGTCGCCAGGGCAGAGGGGTAGGTGCCGCGGGCGGCCACCGCCTTGAGCTCATCAAAGAGGGGGGCGTACCAGAGCTCCACCAGCTCGTCGATGAAGGTGTCGCGGTTGCCAAAGTGATAGACGAAGGTGCCGAGATTGACCTCGGCCGCCGCCGCCAGCTCGCGCACAGTGAGGCCGCGCAGCCCCTTGTCGGTGGCGATCGCCAGGCCCGTATCGAGCAGTTTTTGACGAGTGGGGTGCATCTAACAGCGCTCCTGTTGCACAGATTTTGATCTGAATTATACGCTCGTATAAAATCGAAGGAAGGGGGCGGGCCGATCTTTTTTTGAACAAGGGTGAGCGGCGCCTCACGGCTCTGCGTGAAGAAGGGGAAAGGCGGGTGCAGCGGGCCGGAACCCTCGGAATTTCGGGCGGCCGCGCCGTGCTCCCCGGGCGGCCGCACCGTGCACCCCGGGCGGCCAGGAGGTGGATTTGGCTGCCGCCGGGGGGATCAGCTGTCTCTGGTGTCCCCTCCATAGGGGGCCTGGGCGCAGGTCTCGCGGATGAGGGTGCGCAGCCAGCGGTGAGCCGGGTCGGCGTCCTGACTGGGGTGCCAGATCAGGGCGACCCTGATCCCTGCCAGCGGGAAGGGCAGGGGCAGGGTCACCAGATCGGCGTGCAGGGCGGAGCAGTGCCGCTCGGGCACCGTCGCCACCAGGTCGCTGTCCCGCACCAGGGCCAGGGCAGTAGCAAAGCCGGGGACCAGGGTCGCCGCCTCCCGTGCCAGCCCGAGGTGCGCCAGGGCCTCGTCTATGGGGCCCTGCTCCAGCCCGCGCCGTGACACCAGTATGTGGCGGGCGGCGGCATAGCGGGGGGCGGTCAGGGTACCCTCGCACAGGGGGTGGCCCGGACGCACCACGGCGACGAAGTGGTCCTGAAACAGCGCCTGGGTACGCAGCTCGGGCGCCGTCTCTGCGCCTATGACGCCGGTTTCGAAATCCAGCTCGCCGCTGCGCAGGGGGCGGCTTCCCTTGTCGGGTTTGGCCAGGAAGTGCAGCCTGACCCCAGGGGCCTCGGCAGCGAGCCGGGCCAGCAGGGCAGGGCCGACCGCCTCCACGAAGCCGTCGCTGGATCTCAGGCGGAAGGTGCGCACCAGCCGGGCCGGGTCTATCTCCTGCTGGGGGCGCAGCACGGCATGCGCCTCCTGCACCAGCTGGCTGACCTGGGCGCGCAGGGCCAGGGCACGCGGCGTGGGCACCAGACCCCGGCCCGCCCTGACCAGCAGGGGGTCACCCGTGGTCTCCCGCAGCCTGGCCAGGGCCCGGCTCATGGCGGAGGGGCTCAAGGAGAGTCGTCTGGCGGCACCGGCCACGCTGCCCTCGTCCAGCAGGGCATCCAGGGTCAGCAGCAGATTGAAGTCGGGGGTATTCATGGCATTGCCCTCGCCGAGCCGGGGATCCCGGGTGATGACCCATGACGGTCGGTTGGCTTCATCATACGCGAGAACCCCGCTTTTCATATGGCGTCTCGTGCAGCTATAAGCTGCAAGTCGTGCGTCTTCCGCCGGCTCATGCCCCCCGCTAGCCTTGTGACATCATCCTCTGCCGGAGACAGTGCCATGTCACAGCCCAAGCCCCTTCCGACCCCTGCCGCTCGCCGTCTCGGCCTGCTGGCACTCGGCCTAGCCACCCTGCTGCCCATGCTGGGGGGGAGTCTGGCCAACATGGTGCTGCCCGCCCTTGGGCAGGCCTTCGGGGTGTCCTTTGCCAGCCTGCAGTGGGTGCTGGTGGCCTATCTGCTGGGGATCACCTGCCTGACTGTGGTGGCCGGCCGACTGGGGGACAGGTTCGGTCGGCGTCGCCTGCTGCTCCTGGGGCTGGGGCTCTTTGCGCTGGCCTCGTTGCTGTGCGCCCTGGCGCCGACCATGGGCTGGCTGATCGCGGCCCGTGCCCTGCAGGGAGTAGCTGCAGCCTGCATGCTCTCCCTGGCGCTGGCCATGGTGGGCCAGCTGGTGCCACCGGCGCGGCGGGGCTGGGGCATGGGGCTGCTCGGTACCCTGTCGGCCTGCGGCACTGCGCTCGGCCCCTCCTTTGGCGGCCTGCTGACGGCCGGGTTTGGCTGGCAGGCCCCCTTCCTGCTGCTGGTGCCCCTCAGCCTGCTGGCGCTGGGCTGTGCCCGGCTCGGTCTGCCCCGGGACGGCTCCTCGCCACAACAAGAGGGGACGAACCTCGCGAGCCTGTCACTGCTGGTGGCGGCCCTGCTCTGCTACGGCCTGGCGCTGACTCTGGGGGGCGCCCTGGCCCTCTGGTGGGGGGCGGGGGCCCTGCTGGTCACGGCCTCGTTCGTTCGCCGCGAGCGCCGCGCTCCTGTGCCCCTGTTGCCGCTGGCGCTGCTGGGGGCCCCGGGGCTTGGCAACGGCCTTGTCGCCAGCGCCCTGGTGGCCAGCGTCATGGTGCTGACCCTGCTCATAGGCCCCTTCTACCTGAGGGGGGTCTTCGACCTAGAGCTCGGGACTGTCGGCCTGATGATATCGGGCGGGCCCCTGCTGGCGGCCCTGACGGGCATGCCCGCCGGCTGGCTGGTGGACAGGCTGGGGGCGCGGCAGGTGGTCCGGCTGGGGCTGGCAGTCATGGGGGCTGCGGCCCTAGGCCTGGCCGGGGCGGCGGGGCAGTTCGGCCCGCTCGGCTACCTGCTGCCCATACTGCTGCTGACCGCCGGCTATGCCCTGTTCCAGACCGCCAACAACAGTGCCGTGGTGGGTGGGGCGAGTGAGCAGACCCGGGGCGCCGTGGCCGGTCTGCTGACCCTGTCGCGCAATCTGGGCCAGTTGACCGGGGTGGCCGGGCTCGGCGGCCTGTTCGCCGCCCTGGTGGGAGAGCAGGGCCTGACCCTGGCCAGCGAGCTGCTGTTTGGCACCCGGGCCCTCTTCGCCCTGAGCGCCCTGCTGATTGGCCTGGCGCTCTGGCTGGTGGGTCGCCGCCGGGATGGGGTGCTGGTCAGCGCCTGAGCGGGAGCAGAAACGCATACAAAAACGCCTCCGCGAAGGGAGGCGTTTTTTATCGGGAGGGGGGCGCTTACAGAATATAGCGGCTCAGATCCTCGTCCTCGATCAGGGCGCCGAGGTGGGCGTTGACGTAGTCGGTGTCGATGACGAAGGTCTCGCCGGACTTCTCGGAGGCGTCGTAGGAGATGTCTTCCATCAGGCGCTCCATCACTGTGTGCAGGCGGCGGGCACCTATGTTCTCGGTGCGCTCGTTGACCTGCCAGGCCGCCTCGGCCAGACGGCGGATGCCGTCCTGGGTGAACTCGATCTTGACCCCTTCGGTGGCCATCAGCGCCTGGTACTGATCGGTCAGGGAGGCGTTCGGCTCGGTCAGGATCCGCTCGAAGTCATGGGTAGTCAGTGCGGTCAGCTCGACCCGGATCGGCAGGCGACCCTGCAGCTCGGGGATGAGGTCCGACGGACGGGCCACCTGGAAGGCGCCGGAGGCGACGAACAGTATGTGGTCTGTCTTGACCATGCCGTGCTTGGTGTTGACGGTGCAACCCTCGACCAGCGGCAGCAGGTCACGCTGTACCCCTTCACGGGAGACATCGGGGCCCGAGCTCTCGCCGCGCTTGCAGATCTTGTCGATCTCGTCGAGGAAGACGATGCCGTTGTTCTCGACCGCGGCAATGGCTTTCTGCTTCAGCTCTTCCGGGTTGACCAGACGGGCCGCTTCCTCTTCGATCAGCGCCTTCATGGCCTCTTTGACCTTGATCTTGCGCTTCTTCTTCTGCTGCTGGCCCAGGTTCTGGAACAGCCCCTGCAGCTGGTTGGCCATCTCTTCCATGCCCGGCGGGGTCATGATGTCGACGCCCATGGGGGTGGCGGCCAGATCCAGCTCTATCTCCTTGTCATCCAGCTGACCTTCCCGCAGTTTCTTGCGGAAGATCTGGCGGGTGTTGGAGTTGTCGGCCTTCTCCTCCTCGCCCCAGCTGTTGCGCGGGTTCGGCAGCAGGGCGTCGAGGATGCGCTCCTCGGCGGCTTCCTCGGCGCGGTATTTCATCTTCTCCATCTCGGTCTCGCGCACCAGCTTGATGGCGACATCGGTGAGATCGCGGATGATGCTGTCCACTTCCTTGCCCACATAGCCCACTTCGGTGAACTTGGTCGCTTCCACCTTGATGAAGGGGGCGTTGGCGAGCTTGGCCAGACGACGGGCGATCTCGGTCTTGCCGACCCCGGTCGGGCCTATCATCAGGATGTTTTTCGGGGTCACTTCATGGCGCATCTCTTCGCTGAGCTGCATCCGGCGCCAGCGGTTGCGCAGGGCTACGGCCACCGCACGCTTGGCATCGGCCTGACCGATGATGTGTCTGTCCAGCTCGTGGACGATTTCTCTCGGGGTCATCTCGGACATGATGGAGTTCCTGTATCCGGGGCGGGCAGGGCCCACCCCTTGGAGAATGAGTTGGCTGACGGGCGCCCTTACTTGGCGCTGTAGTCCAGCACTTCGATGGTGTGGTTGCCGTTGGTGAAGACGCAGATGTCGCCCGCAATCTTGAGGGACTTCTCGACTATGGTCCTGGCATCCAGCTCGGTGTTTTCCAGCAGGGCGATGGCGGCGGACTGGGCGAAGTTGCCGCCGCTGCCGATGGCGATCAGATCATGCTCCGGCTGCACCACGTCACCGTTGCCGGTGATGATGAAGGATTTGTGCTCGTCGGCCACGGCCAGCAGGGCCTCGAGGCGGCGCAGGGCGCGATCGGTGCGCCAGTCCTTGGCCAGCGCCACGGCGGCGCGTTCCAGGTTGCCCTGATGGGCCTGCAGTTTGGCTTCGAAGCGCTCGAGCAGGGTGAAGGCGTCGGCGGTGCCGCCGGCAAAACCTGCCAGCACCTTGCCGTTGTAGAGACGATGAACCTTGCGGGCGTTGCCCTTCATGACGGTGTTGCCGAGGGAGACCTGGCCATCACCGCCGATCACGACCTGGCCGTTGCGGCGGACGGAAACTATGGTAGTCACTTTACTTACCTCGCTTGAGCCGAATGACGGCCGGACTGTGCATGGCAAGAAAGATGGGGATGGCAAACCGGCTTTTCAAGCCTGCCTGTTGTCGGGAGAAAGGAGGAGGCCATGTCGGCGAGGGAGAGGGGTGTCGAAAGGAGAAGGGCCGGGGTTGTCCCCCGGCCCTTCTTGATTGGCTCTGTGGCTAGCCTTTCTTGGGAATGCAGCCGCTGATGCCTGAGCCTTGCAGCTTGCGGTTGGCCGCATCGACGGCCGCCTTGCCGCTGAAGGGGCCCACCATCACCTTGTAGACGGTGCCATTGGCGCCATTGACCACCTGCAGGCTGGAGGAGAGGCCGGCGCCGAAGGCGATGCGCGCCTTGAGCGATTCGGCGGAATCCTGAGAGCGCAGGGCGGCACACTGCATCATGTAACGACCGCCGTCGGCTGCCGCCGTCTGGGTCGCCGCCTTGGCCTTGGCTGCTTCGGCGCGTTCCCGCTCCAGTTCGGCACGGATCTCCCGCTCCATCCGCTCACGCTCGGCCTTCTGGTCGATCACCTGCTCTTGGGCGCTGGCGACCGGGGCACCGGTGGCCGGCTTGGTCGGTTGCACCGGTTGCGGCTGGAAGGGCTTCACCTGACCGAGGGGGGTCCCGGGTTGGGGGATCTCGGTCGGTACTGGCTGCGGCAGCTTCTCGGGTTGCAGGGTGAGGGTCTCGGCAGGCGGTGGCGGCAGCACGCCCGGCTGGGGCGGCGGCTCTATGATGTCCACCTGCTTGTTCTCCAGCCGCTCTATGTAGCTCCACTTCTCCTGGGGCAAGGTGTGACCCTGTGCCTTGGGTTTGTTGGCCTTCACCTGCTCTTCTATGGTGGGGGCATCCGCCCCCTTGCCGTTGATCAGGTAAAGGAAGGCGCCAAAGCCGACGACCAGGGCCCCGGCCAGCAGTGCCGGGATAACAGGAAAGCGGCGAGGTGCCGCTTTCTTGATGTTACGACCACCGGCCCGTCGTCTCGGGCTGTTGCCGACGTAATCCCGGGTCGCCATCTATTACATGCGCTCCAGGGTGTGGATGCCCAGCACGCCCAGGCCCAGCTTGAGCACCTTGGCGGTGGCGGCGCACAGCAGCAGGCGGCTGTTGCGGGTCGCTTCGTCCACGCCGTCCTTGTTGATCGGGCAGGCTTCGTAGAAGGTCATGAAGTTGCCGGACAGCTCGTACAGATAGGTGCACAGCAGGTGCGGCATGCCCTTGTCCGCCACGCCGTTGACCGCGTCGGAGAACTGGATCAGCTTCTGGGCCAGCACCTCTTCGGCCTCTTCGTTCAGGGTCACGTGGCCGGTCAGGGCCTCGGCATCTATGTTCGCCTTGCGGAAGATGGACTGGATGCGGGTGTAGGCGTACTGCAGGTAAGGGGCAGTGTTGCCTTCAAACGACAGCATCATGTCCCAGTCGAAGATGTAGTCTGTGGTGCGGTTCTTGGAGAGATCCGCATACTTGACTGCGCCCATGGCGATGGCGTGCACCACCTTGGCCTTGTCTTCGGCGCTGAGATCGCTGTTGCGGCTCTCCAGCAGAGCGCTCGCGCGCTCTTCGGCTTCGTTCAGCAGATCGACCAGCTTGACGGTGCCGCCGGAGCGGGTCTTGTAGGGGCGGCCGTCCTTGCCCAGCATCATGCCGAAGGCGTGGTGCTCAAGCGGCACGGATTCCGGCACATAGCCCGCCTTGCGGGTGATGGTCCAGGCCTGCATCAGGTGCTGGTGCTGACGGGAGTCGATGAAGTACATGACACGGTCGGCGCCCAGGCTCTCATAACGGTACTTGGCACAGGCGATGTCGGTGGTGGTGTAGAGGAAACCGCCATCGCTCTTCTGGATGATGACCCCCATGGGCTCGCCATCCTTGTTCTTGAACTCGTCGAGGAAGACCACGGTCGCGCCTTCGCTCTCGACCGCCAGGCCCTTGGCCTTAAGGTCGGCCACTATCTGGGGCAGCATGTCGTTGTACATGGACTCGCCCATGATGTCCTTGTTGGACAGGGAGATGTTCAGGCGGTCGTAGTTGCGCTGGTTCTGCTCCATGGTCATGTCGACCAGCTTCTTCCACATGGTGCGGCAGTACTCATCGCCACCCTGCAGCTTGACCACGTAGTTGCGCGCGCGCTCGGCGAAGGCTTCGTCTTCGTCGTAGTGACGCTTGGCCTGGGTGTAGAAGGCTTCCAGGTCCTTGAGCTCCATGTCGGAGGCGTGCTCGTTGGCCATCTTCTCCAGGTAGGCGATCAGCATGCCGAACTGGGTGCCCCAGTCGCCGATGTGGTTGGCACGCACCACTTTGTGGCCGAGGAACTCCAGGGCGCGGGCGGCCACGTCACCGAGGACTGTGCTGCGGATGTGGTGCACCGCCATCTCCTTGGCCACGTTCGGCGCCGAGTAGTCCACCACCACGGTTTGCGGGGTCGGCAGCTTCACGTTGGCGTTGGCACTGGTCACCATGGCTTCCACCTGACCGGCCAGCCAGCTCGGGTCGAAGAAGAAGTTGATGAAGCCGGGACCGGCGATCTCGACCTTGGCGATCAGATCGGAGGCGGGCAGGTGCTCTATGATGGCAGCGGCCAGCTCACGGGGGTTCTTGCGGGCCGGTTTGGCCAGCAGCATGGCCAGGTTGGTGGCCAGGTCGCCGTGAGCCTTCTCCTTGCATCGGTCTACTTGCACCCGGGCTTCCAGGTCGGCTGGCAACACGCCTGCGGACTTGAGATTGGCTACCGTTTGTTCAAGTAGATGATGAATATGCTCTTTCATAACTGACCACCGAGGTTGCGCGTCGAAAAATGACTGACTGGATAAGGGCGTGAATTTTACCCGCATCGGGCCGAGAAAACTATAGGAATGGCCCGACCCCCTTGGGGTGGCGGATATTTCACTGCGTTTTTCACCACATTGCAGAATATTGATTTGAATAAGTGGTGGTTATCCATTTCTACTGCATATCGAAGCGGCTTGTCCAGGCTATTTCCCCCTGATTGTTAAGGGGTTATTTATTCCAATTTGGTCTGAATGATCCCGCGCCGTCCGGCGGTCGTATCCTTAGAGGAAGTCGCTAGAGGACGATCCCGATGACACTGGTGCTGTTTCCACTCTCCGCCCACCTGCTGCCCGGTGGCATAATGCCGCTGCGCATCTTCGAGCCCAGGTATCAGCGCATGATAGCCGAGGTGCGGGAGCGGGAGTTTGCGCTCTGCATGCTGGACCCCCGCCAGCCCGACGCCATGCGCAACATGTATCCCATCGCCACCCGGGTGCGGATCATCGATTTCGATCTGCTGCCGGACGGCCTGCTCGGCATCACCGTGCTCGGGGTGGAGCGGGTCAGGATAGTCGATCTGTGGCAGGAGCCTGACGGCCTGCGGGTGGGTGAGGTGGAGCCGCTGCCCCCCTGGCAGAGCGGCCGGCTCAAGGCCGACCAGCACACCCTGGCCAAGGCGCTGCAGGATGTGTTCAACGACTACCCGGAATACGCTGCCCTCTACCCCGAGCCCGACTGGGACGACGCCAGCTGGGTAGCCCAGCGTTGGCTGGAGGTACTGCCCATCCCGGTGGAGCAGAAGCAGTGGCTGGTTGCGGCCAAGGATAACCAGCCCGCCCTCTCCCTGCTGAGTGGCCTGCTGGTCGCGAGCCACTGAATTCCCGTCCCCGGTGATCCTTTTGCCCCGCCCGTCGTAATGGTGATGACAGCAACACTCAAGGGATGGCGCAATGGCATATACTGGCCAACCACAATCGGCTCCACGCAGGATATCGCCCCCCATGGACAACCCAGATGGCGATCTGACGTCTCTTCTCATTCGGGTGGCCGAACATGGCGACAAGGTCGCCTTCGCCACCCTGTTCCACCACTTCGCGCCGCGCATCCGCAGCTATGGGATGCGCCACCTCGGCAGCGAGGCCAACGCCCTCGAGCTGGTGCAGGAGACCATGCTGCTGGTGTGGCAGAAGGCTCGGCTCTATCACCCCGAGAAGGGGGCGCCGACCACCTGGATCTACACAGTGATGCGCAACCAGAGTTTCGACATGCTGCGGCGCCGCCGCGCCAGCAAGGAGGATCTCTGCGCCGAGGAGCTGTGGCCCCTGCTGGAGTTCAGGGCGGAAGAGGAGCACCTGAGCGGCGGGGAGGACGCCGTGCTGACCCGCCAGATGGCAGATTACCTCGCCACTCTGCCGGAGCCGCAACAACAGGTGGTGCGCGGCATCTATCTGCAGGAGTTTTCCCAGCAGGAGCTGGCCGACAGGCTGGGCGTCCCGCTCGGGACCATCAAGTCCCGCCTCCGGCTGGCATTACAGAAACTGAAAGAGCAAGTGGAGCAAGGCCATGATTAAGACCCATCCGACCGAACTCATGTTGCGCGCCTTCGCCGCCGACGAGTTGCCCCTGCCGCTGGCCGTCGGTGTCTCCGCCCATTGCGAGCTCTGCCCCGAGTGTGCCGCCCAGGTACAGACCCTTGAGGCTGAGCTGGCGAACCAGCTCCTGGCCTCGCCAGCAGAGCCTGAGTTGGCCTCCCAGGACCAGGGTCTGCCGGCCGGGCTCGACGCCATGCTGGCGGAGATACTGCAACAGCCCGTGGCGACCGTGGCCGAGCTAGCGCAGCAGGTGCGGCCGGCCCCCGAGTTGCGGGTCGCGGGCCAATCCTACCGGCTGCCACGGGTGCTGGCCCGCCACCATGCGCCCAAGTGGCGCCATGTGGGCGCCATTCGCCAGCACAGCCTGCCGCTCGACGAGATGGGGGCCCGCGCCAGCCTGCTCCACATCGAGGCCGGTGGCCGCATCCCCGAGCATACCCACAAGGGCTATGAGCTGACCCTGCTGCTGGCAGGCAACATGCAGGAGGGGGACATCTGCTATCAGGCGGGGGACTTCATCTGGCGCGACGCCAGTCACGCCCACAGCCCGCACACCCCGGACGGCTGCCTCTGCTACACGGTGCAGGACGCACCCGTCCACTTCACCAAGGGATTGTCGCGGCTGCTCAACGGCATCAGCCATCGCCTCTATTGAGTGCGGGCAGCAATAGAAAAAGGGACCTTAACGGTCCCTTTTTTCATCAGGC
>NZ_JBJSWH010000007.1:0-273123 GCF_046087985.1 Aeromonas ichthyocola | reverse complement strand
GCGCACAGAAGCCCCCTGGCTCCAATCCTGCCGACCATGTTTACGCAACCATACCAGAACGGTAGAGTTGCCCTGAATGCCGTATCGGGCTTGTGCCTGCTGGCAGGTGAGCTCGCCTTTTTCAATCTGCTCGACCACGGCTAATTTAAAAGTCAGCGAGTAATCTCGCTGTGTCCGTTTCACACCTTGTCCCATCGGGTTCTCCAATTATTGGGGGGAAAGGTGTAAACCATATTCAGGACGGGACATCATCAATGAAAAAGGAGCCTCACAGGCTCCTTTTTTGTGCTCCTTTACGCTGTTACAAGGCCTCGAGGGCATCGGACAGCTTCTTCACCGGCACCACTTCCATTCCCTCGATGGGGTGCTTGGGCGCATTGGCATGAGGCACTATGGCACGGCGGAAACCGTGCTTGGCCGCCTCCTGCAACCGCTCCTGGCCGGAGGGCACGGGCCGGATCTCCCCAGACAGCCCCACCTCGCCGAACACCACCAGATCCTTGGGCAGGGGCTGATCCCGGAAGCTGGAGACCATGGCCAGCAGCAGCGCCAGATCCGCACTGGTCTCCTCGACCTTGACCCCGCCGACCACGTTGATGAAGACGTCCTGATCCGCCATCTGCAAGCCACCGTGACGATGCAGCACCGCCAGCAGCATGGCGAGACGGTTGTGATCCATCCCCACCGCCACCCGGCGCGGGTTGGAAACCTGGGAGTAGTCCACCAGCGCCTGCAACTCCACCAGCAGCGGGCGCGTCCCCTCCCAGATCACCATGACGATGGAGCCGGGGGCCTGCTCGTCACCACGGCTCAGGAAGATGGCGGAGGGGTTGCTCACCTCCTTCATCCCCTGCCCCGTCATGGCGAAAACGCCAAGCTCGTTGACCGCGCCGAAGCGGTTCTTGTGGGAGCGCAGGGTCCGAAAGCGCGAGTCGTGGGCGCCATCCAGCAACACGGAGCAGTCGACACAGTGCTCCAGCACCTTGGGTCCGGCCAGGGTGCCGTCCTTGGTGACATGGCCCACCATGAAGATGGCGACATGATTCTGCTTGGCGTAGCGGGTGAGCAGGGCCGCAGATTCGCGCACCTGGGAGACGGAGCCGGGGGATGACTGCACATCCGCCACATGCATCACCTGGATGGAGTCGATGACCATGATCTGCGGCTGCTCCTGCTGGGCAATGATGCAGATCTGCTCCACGCTGGTTTCCGACAGCATCCGCAGCTTGTCGGTGGGCAAGCCCAGCCGGCTGGCTCGCATCGCCACCTGTTGCAGGGACTCCTCCCCGGTCACATACAGGGTCTTCATCCGCTGCGCCAGACCGCACATGGTCTGCAGCAGCAGGGTCGATTTGCCCGCCCCCGGGTTGCCGCCGATGAGGATGGCCGAGCCCGGCACCACACCGCCGCCGAGCACCCGATCCAGCTCCTTGAAGCCCGAGCTGAAGCGGGGGATCTCTGTGGTCGCAACTTCGGCCAGGGTCTGCACCTGGCTGCCGACGGCGCCGGCATAGCCGGTGTAGCGGGCACTCTTGCCGGGGGTAGCGACGCCCAGCCGGACCTCGGTGATGGTGTTCCACTCCTTGCACTCGCTGCACTGACCTTGCCAGCGGGTGAAGTCGGCGCCACATTCGGAACAAACATAGGCGGTTTTGTTTTTGGCCATGGATAACTCGGGGACAGGATGAATTCCTGCTTGATATACTGGTTTGCGACCGGCAGATCAAACCCAGAATCGGAAAAGTGACTTTCCGCGGCAGGAATACATGGATTCAGAACAACCACTACATCTGATAGAACAACTTGTCCCCCTGCTCCGGGAAAAGGACTTCGACGAGATCTTCAACCGCCTGACCCAGAACGAGAATACCAACGGCCGCTTCCTGCTGAAGATGGAACTCAAGCGCAAGTGCACCCCCTGTCGGCGCGTGATCGACATGCGCAACGAGCTGGGGGCCCTCTGTCAGGTGCACGAGTTTGAAGGGGTGACCCACTTCATGCCCGCCGAGGCCGTCGAGCAGTTCCAGTCCCAGTGCTATCTCTACCGGGACAGCTACACGCTCGGGGTCTACGAGGCGCTGCAAGCCTGGTACAAGCTCAATCAGGGGCGCAGCGAGAGCCTCTCCCTGCCCGTCAGCCCGTTCAGCCCCTTCGATGTCAACGCCATCCCCTTCGCCAGCCACTACGGTCGGCAGGAGGAGCGGATGCACTTCAGCTCCCCCATGGTGCTCAGGCTGGCGAACGGGGAGAAGCTGCTGGCCAAGAGCTCGGATCTCTCACTCGGCGGGATCCGGGTCTCGGTTCCCTATCTGCCCGACTACCAGACCGGCGACCACATAGAGGTCTTCTTCACCGGCCTGGAGCGCGAGAATCCCCTCCCCATACTGCACCAGCCGATCAGCTACCAGATCCTGGGGCAGGAGCAGAAAGAGGGGAAATTCTGGCTACGGCTGGTGAAGAGCGGCGAGCATCCCGCCTTCGACGAGTTCCTGCGCGACTTCATCGAGCGCAACCGCAGTCGCTATCGGGTCAGCGTCGACTACCTGCTGTCGGCCGCCATCATCAAGGGATACGAGCAGTTCTACCTGCCGCGCATGACCGGCATGCCGCTCTACTTCGGGCGGGGCGACACCCCAAGCCTCGAGATCGCCCTGCGCACCGAGAACAACCAGCACATCCTCGAGTACTGGCGCGACGCCAAGAACCGCGACATGCTCGCCAGCCTCTTCACGGCGGCGCGCATCCCCTCCCTGTTGCCCGCCAAAGGGGGACTGCGCGAGACCCTGATCTACAGCTTCACCCACTCGGTGCGAAGTCACCTCTACTTCTTCTCCGCCACCCGCGAAGAGCTGCAACAGAGCGGCCTGGCCGCCCTCTTCTTCCAGGTCGGGGCCCGTCGTCCCAGCTGGCGCGTCTACAAGTTCAGCCTGGAGGCCTGCACCCTGAGCGAAGCCGACCTCGACAACCAGCAGGGGGAGTCGCACCAGTTGCAAGACATGCTGCTGCGCGAGCGCCTCGGCCAGATAGGCTATGTCGGCCTGCTGCAGGAGATAGGGCTGGACCACCAGCGCAGCGAGTTCCACTACGACAGCCAGCAGCCCAATGCCAACGCCTTGCAACGCTTCGGCCACGACACCCAGGCCGCCCCCTTCGAGATAGAGACGCTGCACTATGTGCAACTGCGCAAGGAGGCCCGTTACGTTCACAAGACGGCGATAGTGCTCAGGCACAAGGATCGCGCCTGGATCGGCTGGACCCGTGACATCTCGGCCCATGGCATGCAGATCGAGCTGGAGGAGGCATTCGAGGGGGAGAAGGGGGAAACAGTCACTGTCGCCCTGCCCAGGTTGCAGGAGCTCGCCAAGACCATGGACTTGCAGCGCCTGCCCTACCGGCTGGTCAGCCTCAATTTGAGCCGTACCGTGCTGCATCTGTGCATCGAAGGCACGGCGGAGCGCCACATAGGCCATCAGTTCTTCAGCCTGCTGATCGAGAGCAACCAGAACAAGCTCAAGACCACCCGGGAGCACAAGCGCTACCGCGGCATGGCACGGACGCTGCGCAACCTCTATACCCACCACCTGTTCAACTCGCCGGTCTATGTCAACAAGCTCAAGGCGGCCGCAAGACCTGCCGCCGTGGGCATGGCCCCCCGACCGCGCAGCCTCTCCCGCCTGTTGCAGGCCTGCGCCGGGCAGGAGAAGCAGCTGAACCTCTACCCCCTGTTCCAGGGGGCTCTGCTCAAGACGGTGCTGCTCAACCCTTTGCGCACCATGGCGCGGGAAGACAAGCCTGAGGAGGAAGAGGTCTACATCGCCAGCCTGCACTCCCAGGGCGGAGCCCCCCTGTTTCGCAGCCACCTGGCCAGCAGCTTTTCCTCACCGGAGGCGAAGCGCCGCTTCATCGAGCTGGCCCTGCAGCAGGGCGAGTTCTATTCGGTGCTGGTCGGCATCTCCCGCACCGGTCGCCCCGACACCAGCTTCATCGCGGGCGAGCTGGACTACATCGCCAAGTTCGCCATTCACAAGGCCAAGCAGCTGGAAGAGGAGCTGTGGAGCGTGGTGGGGGTCGGTGAGCTGACCGATACCACAGAGGCCACCCTGTTCCGGCTCGGCATCAAGCCCCCGGCGAAGTAGCCCAAAGAGGCCAGCCCCTGGTGCCCTCAGCCGTCAGGTGTCGGCATCTGGGGCCGGTGGCGGGCAGATGGCTGCCCGTTTCAGCGAGCGCTCAGGCCGCCTGGGGGTTGAGCAGCCAGGCGAGGATCTCGGGGAAGTGATCCTCCTGGGCCTGGGGCGCCGTCAGCATGTTGATGTGATCGTAATCGAGCCGGTTGCCGTTATCCCGGCCGAGGCGGGTATGGCGGGTCGCCGACCCCATCTCGGCGCTGAAGCGGCGCACGTCTGTGGGGTGCCCCAGCACCTTGTCCGCCTTGGCCGAGATCATCCAGAGCGGCGGCCAGCTCACCCTGGCGGCGGCCTCGTCATAGGCAAAGCCGTCGTGGGGATCCTGCCAGGGCCCGCATTTCACCCAGGGAATGGTCTCCTGCAGGTAACGCAAGGGCTCATCATCGGCCCCTATCTTCAACTTGCGGGCAGCCAGAAAACCCTGGCGGCGCGCCAGCCAGGGCGCCAGCCGATTCCAGATCAGGTCCACCTTCAGCCAGCGCTCGGGGCTCTGCACCGAGACCCCCCGCTTGGTGCCGAAGAACACCAGGCTCGCTATCTGATCCGCCAGCTCGGGGAAGCGCACCAGAGTCGAGGCCATGATGACCCCGCCCCAGGAGTGGGCCATCCAGTGCACCCTGGCTGCGGGATGGCGCGCCGCCACCCAGTGCTGCAGCGCGGGCAGATCCTCGGTGATCAACTCATGCTGGCCGTGGCCGGCACGCTCGGCGATGGCTGGCGTGCTCTGGCCTCGTCCACGCAGATCGGCCACGTACACCTGATAGCCGTGTCTGGCCAGAAAACAGGCCAGCCCCTTGCCGGATTCGGTGTAGAAGATACGCCCGTTCTCGATGGCGCCGTGCACCATCAGGATGGGATCGGCATGGACGGCGACACCGGGCTGGATATGGCGCACATGGAGCCGATGTTCGCCACAGGGGACAAACAGGGATTGTTGCAACAGTTCCATCTTGTTCTCTGCTCCTCCTTGAGCGGGTTTCAACTCCAGCGCCTGTCGCGGCAGGCGAGCGCGCCGAGCAGGCAGAGCACCCCTTCCAGATCATGATGATTGAGGGTGGCGGCCGCCTGGGCCCGCACCAGAGGCTTGGCGTGAATGGCGATGCCGAGCCCTGCCACCCCCATCATCTTGAGATCGTTGGCGCCATCGCCGACCGCCACCGTCTGGGCGGCGGGGATCCCATGCTCCCGGGCCAGTTGCAGCAGCGCCTCGGCCTTGGCGGCGGCATCCACTATGGGACCGCTCACCTGGCCGGTCAGCATGTCCCCCTCCACCGCCAGCTCGTTGGCGAAGATGGCGTCCAGCCCCAGCGCCTGCTGCAGTTCGCCGGCGAAACGGGTAAAACCACCGGAGGCGATCGCCACTGTCCAGCCCGCCTGCTTGAGGGTGTCGACCATCAGTTGCAAGCCGGGCATCCAGGGCATGGCGGCCGCCACCTCATCGAGGATGGCGACAGGGGCGCCCTTCAGCAGGGCGACCCGGCTGCGCAGGCTGTCGGCAAACTCCAGCTTGCCCTGCATGGCCGCCGCCGTCACGGCCGCCACCTGCTCACCCACACCCGCCAGGCGGGCGATCTCGTCGATGCACTCGATCTGGATGGCGGTGGAGTCCATGTCCATCACCAGCAGCCCGGGTGCCCCCAGGGTGGGCAAGGTGGCGAGATGGCAGACATCTATGTCCCACTCCTGCCCCTTGAGGGCCAGCACCAGCTCGGGGCAGAAGCGGCTTGCGCCGAGCAGCAGCAGGGGCACACCGGCCTGCTCCCCCACGGGGTAGAGGCTGGCCTCGACCCTATGGTCTGCCAGCAGCGTCGCCACTTGTGTCAGGTGGCGGGCACCTAGCGCCTTGCCAAACAGCACCAACCAGGCGCCGTCATGGGCACTGGCCGCGGGCAGCAGGGCTTCGGGGGTGAGTTGCCAGCAGGGAGCACCGCACAGAGCCTGGGACCAGTCGTGCGGGGAGCGGGGGAGTTGGGACAACAACATAAGAGAGACGCCTTCCTTGGAGATCATGGGGTTCATCATGCGGGCCCAGAGTAGCGTATTGCTTTTTGTACAGGCAAGCGCCAAGATCCCGCCACCATTGTCCATTCCCCCCAAGAGGCTCAGCGCTGTGCGTCATCTCCCCATCAAACGTGTTATCAGCCTGGCAGCGGGGATCCTGCTCGGTCTCTGGGTGCTGGTGCTGATGATCCACATGCAGGGAGCAAGCCAGGCCGCATTGCACAGCGCGGCGCGGGATAGGGCCCAGGCGCTGGTCGCCTACGCCGCCCGGGACATGCGGCGCTGGATCAAGGAGGACAAGGAGAGCGAGCTGGAGCGCCTGGCACAGGATCTGGCCGCCGAGCCCGATATCCTAGACGTCACCCTCTACGACGCCCGCGGCATCCCCCTGGCCCAGTCGGATCAGGCCGTTCCCCTCGAGAATCTGTTGCCCATCGGCACCGACAACAAGTCACTGCCGGAGCAGGGCAAGGGGCGCACCCAGTTCGTGCAGGAGATCCAGGAGGGAAACCTGACCCTGGGCTACCTGAGGATCACCCTGGAGGAGCAACGGCTGCTCGCCGCGCAGGATACCCATCTCAAGGTGAGTCAGGAGAAACAGCGGCTGATGCTGCTGGTGATGCTGCTGGCCGGCCTGCTCATCTCCTACGGGGTGCGCCGCAACTACATGCGGGTCCGCAAGCACAAGAAGAGAGCTGTGCAGAGCCAGGCCTCCGCCGACAACGCCCCGCCGCCCGGCATCGAATAAGGCGCCGTTCGCGAAACGCCTTGCTCTTGTTATTACCCCCAGCGGTTCGAGTAGCTGATCGAGCAGAGTATCGAGTCGCTTGGTTCCGCCGTCGTCGCTGAAGCGCTCGTTGACCAAGTGGCGATCCACGATCACTTCATGCCGCAGTTCCTTGACCAGCCTGTCCAGCCATTTGCGCTGCATCCGCAGTCCCATTGTGCTGCGCCTAGATCCTCTCCATCCCCAAGTGCATAGATTGAATCTCTAGCGCCACCGAAGGCGGTCTCCCATAGCCCTTCACTTCTCAGATTTGTCCATCTGATTTTGGTCACGTTAAGGTGTTCAGGCGTAGCTTGAGACAGAAGCAAACGAATTTTTCACGCCTTTCCAGCCGGTTTTGGGTGTGATCTCGATTAGTGGTTTATGTTTTCGGTATGAAACGCCCGCATTGAATGCATTGAGATACAACATTTGTGGAAATCATCAGGCAAGAGGCGCATCAGCCACTCCAGCAGAAGGAAGCAAGATCATGAAGCAACCCCTATTTCGCCGTAGCGCGTTGGCGGCCGTGATCGCCCTCAGCACGGTATTGGCGGCATGCAAAGAGGAGCCCCCCCCCGTCGCGCAAAGCGTCCAGCCCAGCGCGGCCGCCAGCACAGCCAGCGCTGCGGTCGCACCGCAAACGCAGCCTCAGCCGATTAACACACAAGCATCGAAATATACCCCAGAGGCTCTCGAGACCCTGCTTGCGCCCGTAGCCCTTTACCCTGATGCGGTATTGGCTCAGGTGCTGGCCAGCGCCACCAATCCGCAAGAGGTGCTCGATGCCGGCAACTGGCTGGTCGCCCACCCCAATCTCAAAGGGAAGGAGCTGACCGCCGCCATTGCGCCGCTGGGCTTTACGCCGCCCACCATGTCGCTGATGCACTTCCCAACCGTCATGGACATGATGTGCCTGAAGATGGAGTGGACGACTGAGCTGGGCAGCGCCTTCCTGGCCGATGAACCGGGCGTATTGGCAGCCGTTCAGCGCCTGCGTCAACAGGCGATGGAGGTGGGCAACCTGAAAGACTCGGAACAAATGAAAGTGGCCAAGGATGAGCAGAACAATCAGCAGATCGTCACCATTGCGCCTGCCAACCCTGACGTCGTTTACGTCCCGCAATACGACCCAACCGCCGTCTATAGCGCGCCAGCTGCCGGGCCGACCTCAGCACCGGTGACCACAGCAACCACGACAACGACCGTGCCTGCGGCAACGACCACGACAGTGGTGGACGACAACGATGATGAATACGACCGCGGTGATATGGTCGTGACGGGCTTGCTCGCCTTTGGTGCGGGCATGTTGGTCAACGAGGTCTTCAACGACGATGATGATGAGGGCGATTATTATTACCCGCGGTGGGGATCTGATTATCCCGGCGGTTACGCTCCCTATCGTTATAACCCCAACTATGGCAATGGTTTTCGTCCCGCCAATGGCTACAACCGTCCGGCCAACTATCAGCGGGGATCCAACAACAATATTTATATCAATGCCAAGGGGAACGATTACTTCAACAAGTTTGAGCGCGGCCCCAATAACTACCTGCGCCAAGCCGACAGCCCCATCACAGCGGCGCGCCCCCAGCGTGCTGAGCTGGCTACCCTGGATCCACGCTCGCTGAATAACGATGCTGGGGGCCGACGAGATGCCACACCTAAGGGGACTTATGCGGGGGCCAATCGCCAACCTAAAAGCGAATACGCCGGCGCACCACGCGCAGTCAATGAGGTGAACAGGGAGGCTCGCGCAACAGCGCCGAAGGGGAGCTATGCGGGAGCCAACCGCCAGCCCAAAAGCGAAACTGCCAACGCAACACGCGACGCTAGACAGGTGAGCAGGGAGGCGAATGTGGCTCAACGCACGCCGCGCCAGGGCAACTACGCAGGAGACAAGGTCAAGCGGCAGCAAATCACTCCGCAAACCGCTGGGGCGCGTGATCGCGGCCATATCCAGCCACGCGCTACCCACAGCAAGAGCGCAACACAGACGGCGACACGCAGAGCGCCTGCTGCCTCAAAGAGTGCCTTCCAAGGGGTGCAGAATTCGGGCAGAACCGAGCGCGCCGCCAGCCATCGTGGGCGTGAAAGTGTGGCTAGTAGCGCGCATGCCGGGCGCACCACTCAACCCAGACGGAGTACGCGATAATGAAGCCTTTGTTGAAATGGAGTTGGGCCCCCTCATGGGGGTTGGCCCTGCTGGCCCTGACCGTTGCCTGCGACGCAAGCGCCATTGCACAACGCACCTTCGCCACCCCGGATGAAGCGGTGCAGGCCCTGATCACGGCCCTGGAGCGGAACGATGTCACCGCACTGACGCTGTTGCTCGGCGAAAATAGTGAGGAGGCCATCACCTCGGGGGATGAGGTGGCCGACGCCAATGATCGCACCGCCTTCGTCGCGAGTTTCAAGAGCAAGCACCAACTGGTGGCCGACGGTAAGGATAAAATGATCCTGGTCGTGGGGGAGTCGGATTGGCCACTGCCCATCCCCCTCATGGCCGCAGATGGCAAGTGGTATCTCGATGGCGCCGCAGGTGCCAAAGAGATCGCCTATCGCCGCATCGGTCGGAATGAGTTGGGGGCGATTGCGGTGTGCCGTGGCTTTATCGACGCGCAGATAGAGTACGCCGCCATGGGGCATGATGGCCAAACCGCGGGACTCTTTGCGGCCAAACTACGCAGTGATGCAGGACAACAAAATGGACTCTATTGGCCTGTGGGCGAGGGTGAACCCGCAAGCCCGGCCGGAGAGGAGGTCGTCAGTGCCGCCGCAGAGGGCTACAAGGCCGTGGTCGGTCAACGCACACCCTATCATGGCTACTACTACCGTATCTTGTATGCCCAGGGAGCCGCGGCCAATGGGGGGAGTAAAGAGTACTTTGTCGAAGGGCTGTTAAGAGACGGTGTCGCCCTGATTGCCTGGCCGGCCGATTATGCCAACAGCGGGGTGATGACCTTCATGGTGAATCACGAGGGGCGGGTTTATCAAAAGGATCTGGGGGCAGACACGGCAACGGCCGTTGAGGCGATCCAGCTGTTCGATCCTGATGAGAGCTGGTCGCTGGTGGTCAGCGAAGAGGGTGACTAGGGCTCTTTCTCTACCATAGAATCTTGGCGAATAGCAGGGGCCCAGAGCGGCGTGATTGAGATCACAGGAGGTGAGGCGGGGCCAGCCGCCCCCTCGCTGGCCCACGCGATGTTCGGCATCAGAATGAAGATCAGCTGAGTCAGTATATGCATTGGTTTCATGGTGCTGCTCTCGCGGTGCGCAACCAGAGTGTATAGACGGCACACCAGGCCCTCCGGGCTGACTCCCAAAATGAAGCATAAAAAAACGGCGACCCGAGGGTCGCCGTTTTGCATGATGTGAATGGGGATTACTTGTCGCCCAGCAGGACGGAGTCCAGCGCGATTTCGATCATGTCGTTGAAGGTCAGCTGACGCTCTTCGGAGGTGGTCTGCTCGCCGGTACGGATGTGATCGGAGACGGTGCAGATGGTCAGTGCACGGGCACCGTACTCTGCGGCCACGCCGTAGATGCCGGCGGCTTCCATCTCGACACCCAGGATGCCGTATTTTTCCATGACGTCGAACATGGAGGGGTCCGGGGTATAGAACAGGTCGGCAGAGAAGATGTTACCCACGCGCACCGGAGTGCCCTTGTTTTTGGCGGCTTGCACGGCGTTGGCAACCAGATCGAAGTCGGCGATGGCGGCGAAGTCGTGATCCTTGAAGCGCAGACGGTTGACCTTGGAGTCGGTGCAGGCACCCATGCCGATCACCACGTCACGCAGTTTGACGTCCTCACGCACGGCACCACAGGAGCCCACGCGGATCAGGGTCTTCACGCCGTAGTCGGTGATCAGCTCTTTGGCATAGATGGAGCAGGACGGAATGCCCATGCCGTGGCCCATGACGGAGATGCGACGGCCCTTGTAGGTACCGGTGAAGCCGAGCATGCTGCGCACGTCACACACCTGCTCGACGTTCTCCAGGAAGGTCTCGGCGATGTACTTGGCACGCAGGGGGTCGCCCGGCATCAGCACTGTGTCAGCAAAGGCGCCATCTTTTGCATTGATATGAGGAGTTGCCATTCTCTTGATTCCTTCACACTAGGTTGAGTTTTATTGTTTTTAAAATTGCCCGCCGCCGAAGTGGCGGGCGGGTCAGTTACAGGAAACTGGTACCGTATTGCAGCTTGGGCAGACCGTGGTAGGCCGCTATGCTCTGGCCGATGTCGGCGAAGGTCTCGCGACGACCGACGGAACCAGCCTTGACCGGTTTGCCGTAGAACAGCACAGGGATGTATTCACGGGTGTGGTCGGTGCCGCTCCAGGTCGGATCGCAGCCGTGGTCGGCGGTCAGCACCACCACATCGCCATCTTGCAGTATCTCGAACAGCTCCGGCAGACGGGAGTCGAAATACTCCAGCGCATCGGCGTAGCCCTTGACGTCACGGCGGTGGCCGTAGGAGGAGTCGAAGTCCACGAAGTTGGTGAAGACTATGGTGTTGTCACCGGCGGCCTTCACCTCTTCCAGGGTTCTGTCCCACAGCTCGGTCAGGCCTGTGCCCTTCACCTGCTTGGTGATGCCCTGCTGGGCATAGATGTCGGCAATCTTGCCGATGGAGACCACCTGGCCACCCGCATCCTTCATGTAGTCCAGCACGGTCGGCGCCGGCGGCAGTACCGAGTAGTCGTGACGGTTGCCGGTGCGCTTGAAGTTGCCCTTGCCGCTGCCCACGAACGGACGCGCGATGACGCGGCCTATGTTGTAGGGCTCCAGCAGCTCGCGCACTATGTGGCACAGCTCATAGAGCTTCTCGAGGCCGTAGGTCTCTTCGTGGCAGGCGATCTGGAACACCGAGTCGGCGGAGGTGTAGAGGATCGGCTTGCCGGTCCGCATATGCTCCTCACCCAAGTCATCAAGCACCTGGGTACCGGAGGCGTGGCAGTTACCGAGGTAACCCGGCAGACCCGCCTTCTCGACGATGGCGTCCAGCAGCTCCTGGGGGAAGCTGTTGTGGTGATCGTGGAAGTAGCCCCACTCGAACAGCACGGGCACGCCTGCGATCTCCCAGTGGCCGGACGGGGTGTCCTTGCCGGAGGAGAGCTCCTGGGCAAAGCCATAGGCACCGACTACCTCGATATCTTTCTTCAAGCCTGCCGGGAAGTAGCCGGAAGCCTGCTCCCCTGCGTGGCCCAGACCCAGCTTGTTGAGGTTGGGCAGGTTGAGGGCGCCACGGCCTTCAATCTCACCGGCGGCGCAGGCCTTGGCGATATGGCCAAGGGTGTTGGCGCCCACATCTCCGAACTTCTCGGCATCGGCGGCAGCGCCAATACCGAAGGAGTCCATCATCAGAATAAAGGTACGTTTCATGGGTCTTCCCCTTGTTACAAATCGGCCAGACCGATGCGACGGTAAACCTCGGGCAGTGCCTCTGGTCGGGTGTCACCGATCTTGACGGCTGCCTGCACCATGCGGGCGGCCTCGGCAAATTGAGCTTCTGTCTGAGCGTGGATCAGCGCGAGTGGCTTGTCAGCCTCGACGCTCTGCCCCAGGCGGATAAAGTCGGTCAAACCGACCGCATAATCGAGTTTGTCCCCGGCGGCGCGGCGACCACCGCCCATGGCGACCACGGCCAGGCCCAGTTCGCGGGTATCCATGGCGGTCACGAAGCCGCTCTGCGCCGCATACACGGGACGCACTATGCCGGCCTTGGGCAGGTAAGCATCGTAACGCTCCATGAAGTCCGCAGGACCACCGAGGCCGGTCACCATGCGACCGAAGATCTCGGCGGCCTTGCCGTTGTCCAGCACTGCCTGCAGCTTGGCACGGGCGTCTTGCTCGTCGCTCGCAAGCTTGGCGGAGATCAGCATCTCGGCACAGAGCGCCATGGTCACTTCGTGGATACGCGGGTTGCGATACTCACCGGTCAGGTAGCGCACCGCCTCGCGCACTTCCACGGCGTTGCCGGCGCTGGAGGCCAGCACCTGGTTCATGTCGGTCAGCAGAGCAGAGGTGCGGCAACCGGCACCGTTGGCCACGGCCACTATGCTCTTGGCCAGCTCTTCCGAGGCCTCGAAGGTCGGCATAAAGGCGCCGGAGCCCACTTTCACATCCATCACCAGGGCTTCGAGCCCGGAGGCGAGCTTCTTGGAGAGGATGGAGCCGGTGATCATGGCGATGGATTCGACGGTAGCGGTGATGTCCCGTACCGCATAGATACGCTTGTCGGCCGGGGCGAGATCGCCGGTCTGGCCTATGATGGCCACGCCCGCCTCTTTCACCACCTTCAGGAAGCGATCGTTGTCGACCGAAGTCTGGTAGCCGGGAATGGCGTCCAGCTTGTCCAGGGTTCCGCCGGTGTGGCCCAGGCCACGGCCGGAGATCATGGGCACGAAGCCGCCGCAGGCGGCGACCATGGGGCCCAGCATCAGGGAGACGACATCACCCACACCACCGGTGGAGTGCTTGTCGACTATGGGGCCACCCAGGTTCAGGTGATCCCAGGTCAGCACCATGCCGGAGTCGCGCATGGCGCAGGTCAGGGCGACCCGCTCATCCATGGTCATGTCCTTGAAGTAGACCGCCATGGCCAGGGCCGCTATCTGCCCCTCGCCTATGCTGTTGTTGGTAATGCCCTGGACGAAGAATTGAATCTCTTGGGTACTGAGCGCTTCACCGTTGCGCTTCTTGCGAATAATTTCTTGAGGCAAAAACATCTTTCATTCCCTCCGTGCGCCTTGCACGAACACAGACCGAACAGGATCCGAAGAGGGGGCGGCAGGCCGCCCCCTGTCACCGCTTAGTAACCGCTGGTATTGGCCGGCTTGTCGCCGTGGCCCAGGGTCGCCAGCAGGCTGGCCAGCAGGCTGGAGGCGCCGAAGCGGAAGGTGCGCGGGGAGACCCAGTCCTTGCCCAGTATCTCTTCGGCCATGGCCAGGTACTGACCGGCAACGGCCGCGTCCTTCACGCCACCAGCAGGCTTGAAGCCCACCTTCGGGTTCTTGGCCTTGATCACTTCCATCATGATGCGGGCCGCTTCCGGGGTCGCATTGACCGGCACCTTGCCGGTGGAGGTCTTGATGAAGTCGGCACCGGCATCGATGGAGATCTCGGAGGCACGACGGATCAGCGCCTCTTCTTTCAGCTCACCGGTCTCGATGATCACTTTCAGCAGCGCCTTGTCACCACAGGCTTCCTTACAAGCTTTGACCAGGCTGAAGCCGACCTGTTCATTGCCGGCCATGAAGGCGCGGTAGGGGAACACCACGTCCACTTCATCGGCACCGTAGGCGACGGCGGCGCGGGTCTCGGCCACGGCGATCTCGATGTCGTCGTTGCCGTGAGGGAAGTTGGTCACGGTAGCGATGCGCACGTCGGCGGCGCCGATCTCACGCAGGGTCTTGCGAGCAATAGGGATGAAACGGGGATAGATGCAGACGGCGGCGGTGAGGCCGGCCGGAGACTTGGCCTTGCGGCACAGGTCGATGACCTTCTGATCGGTGTCGTCATCGTTCAGGGTGGTCAGGTCCATCAGGTTCAGGGCGCGTTGGGCGGCCAGTTTCAGATCAGTCATGCTATGTCTCCAAAGTCTCGATAAGTCCCCTCAGTCGCGATCCGCCGCCACCGAACACACAGGATCGGCAAACGAAGATCCCAGGCGAAAGGGATATGGAATTACAGCGCAAATGCACAGGCAATACGGCTGCAAATAAGGCAAGAGCCCTGTCACTTTCTTACAAAAGTGCGGACTTGGTTCCATGAAGACTTGAGAAAGGCCGACAACCGCAGACCCGACTTCCCAATCAATTCCATTTGACCGCCAACACCCACCTCATGTGGGCATTAGTCAATGCCAGCACCCTGCTGGCATCGCCTATTTCAGCCGAGATACCCCGTGTTTGCAAGCCGGATTTGCCAATTTCAGAGGTACCTCACACCCGGCAAATCCAGCACTGGAAGGTGCTTAAGAGAAGAAGCGGGTCAGGATCCAGGAGTAGGCAATCCCCCCCAGATAGACCCCCACAATCCCCATTACCCCGGACAGTACGGGAGGTGCCGGGATCGGCAACTTGAGGAAAGAAAACAACACGCCAACGATAAAGCCGGCAGCAATCGCCAGTAGCACTTCATTCATAAAACCTCCGATTTGACTCATTTTATTATTAGTCTAGAAAGGAAAACGGTTGTCACCGCCCCAAACGAGAACGCCACAGCTTTTCGCTGTGGCGCTCGTTTTAACTTGTCTGTCAGACAAGCATTACATGGCTGTCAGTGCCAGGAAGAAGCCTGCGATGGTGGCAGACATCAGGTTGGACAGAGAGCCGGCCAGCACGGCCTTCAGGCCGAAGCGCGCTATGGTGCCGCGACGGTTCGGAGCCATGGAGCCCAGACCACCCAGCAGGATGGCAACGGAGGACAGGTTGGCGAAGCCGCACAGGGCGAAGGAGATGATGGCCTTGGTGTGGTCGGACATGGCCACGCCGTTGATCAGCACTTCATCCTTCAGGTAGGGGGCGAAGTTCAGGTAAGCCACGAACTCGTTCACCACCAGCTTCTGACCGATGAAGGAACCGGCCACCACGGCTTCGCTCCAGGGCACACCGATCAGGAAGGCCAGCGGGGAGAACAGCCAGCCCAGCAGCAGCTCCAGGGAGAGCTCAGGCATGCCGAACCAGCCACCCACACCGGAGAAGATGCCGTTGATCATGGCGATGAGGCCGATGAAGGCCAGCAGCATGGCACCCACGTTCAGGGCCAGTTGCAGACCGGCGGAGGCACCGGCAGCGGCGGCGTCGATCACGTTGGCAGGCTTGTCGTCCAGCTCGCCATCGGCGGAGTTCTCGTCGTAGCTCGGGGTCTCGGTTTCCGGTACCAGCAGCTTGGCGAACAGCAGACCACCCGGGGCAGCCATGAAGGAGGCGGCGATCAGGTATTCCATCTTGACGCCCATGGAGGCGTAACCGGCCAGCACGGAGCCGGCAACGGAGGCCAGGCCACCACACATGACGGCGAACAACTCGGAGTCGGTCATCTTGGAGATGAAGGGACGCACCACCAGCGGGGCTTCAGTCTGGCCGACGAAGATGTTGGCAGTGGCAGACAGGGATTCGGTACGGGAGGTACCCAGCACCTTCTGCAGACCACCACCCAGCAGCTTGATCACCCACTGCATGATGCCGAGGTAATAAAGAACCGCGATCAGGGAAGAGAAGAAGATGATGACGGGCAGCACACGGAAGGCGAAGATGAAACCACCGCCACCGAACACTTCGAACATCTTGTTGCTGACCAGACCACCGAACAGGAATTCGATACCGTTCTGACCATAACCGATGACGCTGGAGACGGCATCGGACACGCTCACCAGAATATCCCGGCCAACCGGGACATACAGCACGAAGGCACCCAGACCTGCCTGAATGGCGAAGGCACCGCCCACGGTACGAATTTTGATTGCCTTGCGATTGCTGGAGAACAGCACCGCGATAAGGATGAGCGTCGCCATCCCTACCAGACCCATTATCAGATTCATTATTAACACTTCCTCTTTAGTAGCACCTGCCAGCTTGTTAACGTTTTGTGTATTAAAGCCGCTAATCAAGGGTGCGCATTATACTAATTACGGTGCGACAAAATAGAATACTGGTCACATTTTATCGTTATCAAAATGTCCAAGTGTCGTTTAATTAGACCGCAAACGATTTTTACGCTCATTTTTTTTCCTGACAACTTAATCAGGTGTTGCGAATTTGTTTCATAGCTATTGGTCGTGATGGAAAATATGCCGGGCAGTTTCAAATAACACCTTTGCAACATCTGCCAGATGGTTCATCCGCAAATCGTCCAGCAGTTCCGCTATTTTCGGCAGGCTTCCGGGGGTATTTCGGGCGCCTTGTGCGCCTTGCAACGGCATATCTGGCGAATCGGTTTCCAGCACCAATGCCTCGAGCGGCATGTCCCGAAATACCTCTCGCGTCTTGTTCGCCCGCTCAAAACTGATTACCCCGCCCACCCCGAGTCGAAAGCCCAGTTGCCAGAAAGCCTCCGCCTGCTGCAACGAACCGCTGAAGGCGTGGATCACCCCACCACGAGGCGGCTTGAAGCGGCGCAACAGCTTGGCCACAGTGTCATTGGCACGCACCGAGTGGACATCAGGGGCAGCCCGACATCGGCATGGCCAGCCGGATCTGAGCCTCAAACAGCGCAAGCTGCCCCTCCTGCGGCACTTGTGAACGGAGGTCCAGCCCGCACTCGCCAATGGCTACCAGCCCGGCAGGTTGGACGCATCACCAGCGTTCGCAGCCGTTCCATCACCCCCTCCCGCTGTTCACCGGCATACCAGGGATGAACACCCAGACCATAAAAGAGGCCGTCATGTTGCTCTGCCAGTGCCATCACCCGTCCCCAGTTTTCCTCTGCGATGGCGGGAATGATATACTCCGTCACCCCTAGCTGGCAACGGGCCAGCAGCGCCTCCCTGTCCTGGTCGAAGACCGGAAAATCGAGATGGCAATGGGTATCTATCAGCTGCATGTCGCTCTTACCTGTTTGCGGTATTTAATGGGTCATTGAACATGATGAACAACAAAAACAACGGCTTTACCCTGCTAGAACTGGTGCTGGTCATCGTGGTGCTGGCCATACTGGCTGTCACCGCCCTGCCCCGCTTCATCAACATCCAGGACGATGCGCTCAAGAGCAGCGTCTCGGCGACCGCAGGCAGTTTTGCCAGCGCCGTGCAACTCGCCCATGCGGGCTGGGCGGTCAAGGTGAAGGGGGAGCCGCTGGCACTCTATAACTTTAGCGGCATGGGCAAGCAGGATCTCGACATCAACAGCCACGGCTGGCCGGTGGGCACCAAGGAGGATCAGGGTGGTCAACTCCCTGATGCAGTCTTCCCCGGTGGCGACAGCGATCAGATCTCCGTCAGCAGCCGGGATGACTGCGAGAGCCTGTTCGGCGCCCTGCTCGATACCGATCTGACGGCGGCCGATGAACGTCATAAAGATTCAAAGAGTGACTACATTTCCCGGCTCATCCCGGTAGACGGGCAGGCTGATGGCAAGCTTCGCCACGACAACTGCCGCTATACCCTGCGCGACTCCATCGGCCGCTTCCCCGCTTATCCGGACGGGTTGGGATTTGAGTACAACAGCGTTAACGGGGCCGTGACGCGCAATTTTCAGTGAGGCCAGCCTCGCCCCTGTCTGAGGCTTTCTCGTCCTCATCATGTCGCACCGGCGCGCAGCAGCGCCGGTTCTCGGGCACCAGTCCCCACTCCTGGCACCAGGCATCGTAGCGAGCCAGCCAACGCAGCAATATCCCCTTCATGGGCCCCTCCTCGTCTCAGTCATTCTCCCGATACAGCCTGCCCCAATCGCGCGCGCCGGACCAGCCTCACGGGCCCAGCGGCGTCATGGGGCCATGAACGGCAACAGCAGCCCCATGCTGATCTCGTCGACATAGCCCTCATCCAGCCGATACGCCTGCCGCCGCAGCCCCTCATCCCGGAAACCGCACTTGCGATAAAGTGAATGAGCCACCTCGTTATGGGCCATCACCCCCAGCTCCAGTCTGCTGATGCCGCAATCCGGCGCGCTCGCGATCAGGGTACGCAGCAGCCGCTCGCCCCAGCCCTGGCCGCGCGCACTCGACCGCAATCCCATCACCACCAGGGCGCAGTGTCGGTTGCGCGCCAGGCCGCCTCCGATGAGCACGGCAAAACCCTGCACCTCTCCGGCCAGCACCAGCAGCCACATTCGCTGGTTGGCCGTCCCCTGCATGGCGGCCAGACGCTGGCGCTGCCCCTCGATATCGGAGGGGCGCTCCCCCGCCTCATAGAGCATGAAGCGGGTCTCCCGATCCAGTTGCCCAAAGAAGTAATCCAGCGCCGCTGCATCCTCCACATCCGCCAAACGAATCATCACCCTGCCCTCCCTGCCTGGTTGTTATGCCGGTACACGGCCATAAAAAAACGACTCCAACGGGAGTCGTTTTATCAGAGCCATCTGGCTAATGCCATGCCCTCATGGCACAGCAGCCTGCTCAGTCTTTCGCTGGCAGGCTCAGGCGGGCGACTGCTTCCACGTGCATGGAGTGCGGGAACATGTCCACCGGCTGCACCTCGTCCAGCACGAAGCCCTGCTTGACCAGCCAGGCGAGATCCCGGGCCAGGGTCTGGGGGTTGCAGGAGACATAGACCAGGCGGCGCGGCGCCATGGCGACCAGGGTCTGCAGCACCGCCTTGTCACAGCCCTTGCGGGGCGGATCCAGCACCACCACATCGGCGGTCACGCCCTGGGCGTGCAGCTCGGGCATCAGCTGCTCGGCCTTGCCCACGTGGAATTCGGTGTGCTCTATGCCGTTCAGGGCGGCGTTGCGGCGGGCATCGCTGATGGCGCTCTCCACCGACTCGATGCCCACCACCTTGGCGGCCTTGCCAGCCAGGAACAGGGAGATGGTGCCTATGCCGCAATAGATATCGAACACAGTCTCGTTGCCGGTCAGCTCGCTGTATTCCAGCGCCTTGGTGTAGAGCACATCGGTCTGGCTCGGGTTGTTCTGGAAGAAGGAGAGGGGCGAGATCTCGAACGCGAGCTCGTGGATCTTGTCGCGGATCACCCCTTCCCCCAGCAGCACGCGGTTGCTCGTTCCCAGGATGCGGTTGGTGCGCTCGTCATTGATGTTCTGCACCAGGGTAGTGATGGGCAGATCGCTCAGAGCCGCCAGCAGTTCGGCCTCGAAGGGCAGCGCCTCACCCAGGGTCACCAGCACCACCATCAGCTCGCCGCTCTTGAAGCCCTTGCGGGTCATCAGGTTGCGCACGCAGCCGGTGTGGGCCACCTCGTCATAGGCGGCAATGTCGTGCGCGCGCATCCAGCCACGCACCCGGGCATTGAGCTCCACATGCAGGGAGTCCTGCACCGCGCAGTCGTCGGCGGTGATGAGATCATGGGAGTGCTTGCGATAGAAGCCGATCTCGGCCCCCGCCTCGCTGTCACGCACGGCGTACTGCGCCTTGTTGCGGTAGGCGAAGGGGCTGTCCATGCCGAGGATGCGGTTGACCTGGGTCTCACCCAGCCCGACCTGCTCCAGCGCGCTCTGCACCAGGGATTGTTTCAGCTTGAGCTGGGCCGGATAGGCCAGCGGGCGCACCTGGCAGCCACCACACTCTGTGTTGGGGCAGAAGTCGGGAACCCTGTCGGCGGACGGCTGGGTCAGCTCGACCAGCTTGCCGTGCAGATAGTTCGGCTTGACCTCGGTCAACTCGACCAGCGCCTGCTCACCGGGCAGCAGACCCTCGACAAACAGGGGGCGATCGAACAGGCGACCCTTGCCATCCCCCTTGTCGGTCAGTTCCTGAATATCGATCTGATGTTGGTGTCCCACTAACGGCATGAGCGGCTCCGAAGGCATAGAAGAAAGGGTGGAAGCAGGGCTGACCCGGCTACCCCAAATAAAGGGTGGCAGAGTTTAGCGGAGATCCGGCCAAATTGCAGGCATAAAACACCCCTTGAAGGAAATAACGACGGGCGGGATCTGGGGACTCTGGATGGGGGGCGCCTCATGGGTCGCCATAAAAAAACCGCCGGACAAGGCCGGCGGCAGGTGGTCAACGGTAGCCCGAGGGGATCACAGGCTGTAGGCTTTCTCCCCATGGCTGGTGACATCCAGCCCTTCCCGCTCGGCATCTTCCTTGACCCGCAGGCCAATCAGCAGATCCACCAGCTTGTAGGCCACGGCGGAGACCAGGGCAGTCCATGCCACCGTCACCAGCACACCTATGACCTGGATCTTCACCTGGGTCAGGATGGAGTAGCCCTCGGCCACCTGATTGGTCACATAGTCCCACACCCCGGTGCCACCCAGATCCGGGCTGGCGAACACCCCGGTCAGCACGGCCCCCAGGATGCCGCACACCCCGTGCAGGCCGAACACGTCCAGGCTGTCATCGGCCCCCAGCAGGCGCTTGAGACCATGCACCCCCCACAGACCGGCCACGCCGCTCAGCAGACCTATGATGAGGGCACCACCGACACCGACGAAACCGGCGGCGGGAGTGATGGCCACCAGGCCCGCTACCGCACCGGACACGGCACCCAGCAGGGAAGGACGACCCTTCATCACCCATTCGGCCAAGGTCCAGGAGAGCGCGGCACCGGCCGGCGCCAGCCAGGTGTTGACGAAGGCCAGGGCGGCGGTGCCGTTGGCTTCCAGCGCGGAGCCGGCGTTGAAGCCGAACCAGCCGAACCAGAGCAGGGCGGCCCCTATCATGGTCATGGTCAGGCTGTGGGGGGCCATGGGATCACGACCGTAACCAACCCGCTTGCCGACCATGAAGGCACCGACCAGACCGGCGACCGCCGCGTTGATGTGCACCACAGTGCCGCCGGCGAAATCGAGGGCGCCGTGCTGGAACAGATAGCCTGCAGTGGCACCGGCAGCCTCGGCGGCGGCGGCATCCGTGTAGGCATCCGGACCGGCCCAGTACCACACCATGTGCGCCATCGGAATGTAGGCGAAGGTGAACCAGATCACGGCGAACAGCAACACGGCAGAGAACTTCATCCGCTCGGCGAAGGCACCGACGATGAGCCCGCAGGTGATGGCGGCAAAGGCCCCCTGGAACACCACATAGATGAACTCGCTGATCCCCACCCCCTTGCTGAAGGTGGCGGCGATCGACTCAGGTGTCACCCCGACCAGCAGCAGCTTGTCGAAGGAACCGTAGAAGGCCCCGCCCTCGGTGAAGGTCAGCGAATAGCCGTAGATGACCCAGAGCACAGTGATCAGGCAGAACAGGGTGAACACCTGCATCAGCACGCTCAGCATGTTCTTGGCACGCACCAGGCCACCGTAGAACAGGGCCAGCCCCGGGATGGACATCAGGATCACCAGGGCGGACGCCAGCATCAGCCAGGTGTTGTCCCCCTTGTTGATGGTCACGGTCGCGGCAGCCTGCACCACCTCGGCCTGCGCGGCCACCTCTTCAGCCCAACCTGGGGCAGCCATGGTGGCGCTCAGCGCCAGCAGGCCAGTCATTACGAGTCTCTTGAACATACAGCCCTCTCCTTGTCGTCCCGGCACCCGGCCGGGTCCATTTCCTGATATGAATGTCAAACTTGGCCACTTGCACGCATCGTCACATCCAGCTTGCCCACCCCCTCGGGCATGACTCGGCGGGCTCTTCATGGCGACCTGGCTTATCTAAAGCATAAAGCAGGCCAAAAAATATAATCCTTTATTTTCAATTGGTTGACTTTGATCGCACGATTTTATGCACCATATTGGCGCATCCTGCCCACTATCAGTAAGGGGGGCGCACTTCGGCTGTGCAGCGCCGGGCAACTGCACCAAGATGGCACCTGGTCATGCCAAACGGGGAGGATCCCGGGGCAATGGGGGCCCGGCCAGCCCGCTTTGCCCTCGAGTTCATTTATTGAACAAATGAAAGATGCGTTTGCATTAAATAACCAAATGATGACAGAGGGGGGAACTTACCCATCCGAGGGGGAGAAGGGGATCACAAAGGGGGATGCAGCGCCCGATCTTCCGGGCCATACTGGCGCAACCAGGTTTGCCCTGTCATCCGAACGAGGAACCCATGCCCAATCTCACCGTGACCGAAATCAAGGCATTCGTGCCTGCCCGCGGCTTCAGCCTCTCCAGGCAGTTCTATCAGGATCTCGGGTTCACCCTGGCCTCCGACGGCGACGGGGTGGCCTACTTCCATTTCGGGGCGGTGAGCTTCCTGCTGCAGGACTATTACCACGAGGCACTGGCCGAGCACTTCATGATGCATATCCTGGTGGAGGATGTGGCCGCCTGGCGGGCCCAGGTGGAGGCGAGCCAGGTCGCCTCACGCTACGGCGTCAGGGTGACCGAGATCGCCACCCAGCCCTGGCGCATGAAGGAGTTCTGCCTGTACGACCCCTCCGGCGTGCTGTGGCGCATCGCGCAAAATATCGACTGAAGGGCCGCGAGCGCAGAAAAACAAAAGGCCATCCGCGAGGATGGCCTTTTGTCATGGAATCTGAATGGTGCCCGGGGTCGGACTCGAACCGACACGTCTTGCAACGGCGGATTTTGAATCCGCTGCGTCTACCGATTTCGCCACCCGGGCAACTGCGAGGGATTATACGAATGGCGTTTTGGCATGCAAGGTGTTTTTCTTGCGCGGCCACCGTTTGCTCAATTATTCAACGCCTTGCCGATGTTCGGCCAGTTACATAGAATGCCCGCATCATATTAATGGAATAATCATCATGGCCAAGCGCAAGACCCCCTCCTCTCTCCAGCCTCCCCCCCAGCACCAGCACCCTTCGGCCGGCCTGCTGCGGCGCCTGGGTGCCCTGCTCTATGACTACCTGGTGGTCATCGCCTTGCTGATCATCGCCGGTTTCATCGGCATGGGGGTAGCGTACCTGCTGCTGGCCACCGGGATGGCGACAGTCCCCGAGGGCAAGGATGCGGCCTGGCTGCTGACCAGCCCCCTCTACAGCGCCTGGCTCGCCCTGGTGATCTGCGGCTTCTACACCTGGTTCTGGACCCGTGCCGGCCAGACCATAGGCATGCGTGCCTGGCGCCTGCGCATCCAGAATCTGGACGGCAGCAACATTCGCATCACCCAGGCCCTGATCCGGCTCGCAACCTCGGCATTCGGCCTCGGCAACCTGATGTGCGTGTTCAATCGCGAGCGGCCCCGCGCCTTCCAGGACATCTGGGCCGAGTGTGAAGTGGTGGTGCTGAGCAAGCAGGAGAACCTGGAGCAGCTGAACAAGTGACCCAGTGAGTACGAGATGAGAAACAAGAAGGGCACCCACTGGGTGCCCTTCTTGTTGGCCAATACAGGCCGCTACTGCTTGCGGCTCAGGATATAGAAGGAGATGCCGCCAAACAGCAGACTGGGGGCTATGGCCGCAAGGATGGGTGGCACCGCATACACCAGGCTGACGGGGCCGAATACCCGATCGCTCACATAGACGGCGAAGCCGGTCATGATCCCCATCAGCATCCGGGCCCCCATGCTCACCGAGCGCAGCGGGCCGAAGATGAAGGAGGAGGCGAGTAAAATCATGGCCACCACGGAGAGCGGCGACAGCAGCTTGCGCCACATCTCCAGCTTGTAGCGCCCGGCATCCTGCTTGTTGGCATCCAGATAGCCGATATAGTCCCGCAGTCCCGAGATAGGCAGGTTCTCGGGGTCTATGCTCACCACCCCCAGCTGTTTGGGGGTCAGCTCAGACTGCCACGCCATCTCCGGCATGTTTCTCGTCCAGGATCTGCTTGGGATCGTCGAAACGGGTGATGTGCACCTGCTTGAGCAGCCAGTGATGCTGCTCGAACACCCCCTCCTGCGCCTGGACCACGTCGATCAGATTACGGGACGGGGTGAAACGATACAGGGTGATGCCGGTCAGGGCGCCGTCGTTACGCACCCCGTTGATGTTGACGAAGTTGTTGCCATCCCGCGCCCAGACACCGTAGGCCGAGACGGTCAGCCGCCCTTCCGACATGGCGCCCGCCTTGATGTCATCCGCCATCCGCTTGGCGGCCGGGGCCACGTATTCGCCCATCAGGCCTACCAGCAGCATCAGGGGGATAGCCGTCTTGAGCGCCGCCATGACGATGCTGATCTTGGAGCGGCCCGATGCCTGCATCACCACCAGCTCGGAGCTGGTCGCCAGCTGACCGAGGCCGATGAGGCCCCCCAGCAAGGCCGCCAGCGGGAAGAAGAGCACAGCCTCCTTGGGCATGGAGAGCAGCACGAAGTAGAGGGCGTTGAGCATGTCGTAGTTGCCCTCCCCCACGGCCCTGAGCTGCTCCACATATTTGATGAGCGCCGCCAGCCCGACCAGGGTCAGTTCGCACAGCAGGATCGACATGAAGATGACCCGACCGATGTATCTATCGAGAATGCCGAACATCAGCCGAGACCCCTATCTTGTAGCTTCATGCTGATTTCTCCTGCAATGCGGTGCACCAGATCGGCATCAAAAATGACCCGACTGTCATAACTATCGAGAATGCCGAACATCAGCAGAAACTCCTATGTTGCAGCATCATGCTGACTTGCCTTTGACAAAGTGGCCCTTGACCCCGTTCCACCAGCTGGTGCCCTGCAGGTTGAGCGGCACCCCGATCAGCAGCAGATAAATCAGCGGCACCAGGAACATGCCGGGCCAGTGGGGCAGACGCCCGCTGTCGATGGCCGAACGAGCGGCACTGAGCAGCAGGAAATAGGAGAGATAGAGCAGTATGGCCGGCAGCAGCTTGGCATAACGCCCCTGGCGGGGGTTGACCCGGGCCAGCGGCACCACCAGGAAGGTGAGCACCAGGATGGAGAAGGGCAGCGACAGGCGCCACTGCAGCTCGGCCATCAGCTGGTTGTCCTGGGTGCCGAGCAACTCCAGGGTCGGCTTGGCCGCCGCCTTGCGGTTGGATCGCTCCATCTCCTGCTGACGGATCACCAGGCTGTATTCGCTGAAGTCGGAGACCTGGAACTGCTTGCCGGTGAACTGGCCCTCGTAGCGGGAGCCATCCTTCAGGGTCAGCCACTGCAAGCCGTTGCTGTCGGCCGTCACCTGTCCCTCGTTGGCCACCACCACTGAAGGGGGAGAGCCCCCTTCGGCGCGCTGCAGCACGAAGATCTTCTGCAGCTCGGAGCCCTTGTCGTTCAGATCCTGGATGTAGGCCACCAGGCGCCCCTTGTCGAGCTCCATGAAACGACCGGCCTGCAGGAAGGAGATACCCGGATCGGCCTTGAACTCATCGATCACCTGGTACTCGCGCTCCTTGGCCTGAGGGGCTATCCAGCCGGTGTTGAAGGCCGCCACGGCGGCCGTCAGCAAGGCCAGCAGCATGGCGCTACCCATCACGAAGCGGTGGCTGAAGCCCACCGCATGCATCACCGTCATCTCGCTTTCCGCATACAAACGACCGTGAGCAAACAGAATGGCTAAAAACAGACTGATAGGCAGCATCAACAGGGCCATATTCGGCAGGTTGAGCAGCAGCAGGGTGGAAACCAGGCGCGTCGGCACCTCGCCATCGGCGGCGTCGCCAATGATCTGGATAAATTGCTGGCTGACGAAGATAAGCAGCAGTACGAACAGCACCGCCAGCTGGGTTTTCAGGGTCTCCCTGAACAAATATCGGAAAACGATCACAGTCATTCCCAAGTAAACTTGTGTTTTTAGTCGAATGCCTGAAAAATAGGGCCCTATATTGGATTTTTACCAGTTTGAACTGCGGAGCCTGTGGCTGTTCGCTCCGCCTCTGATACCCCAACAAGCACCGCATTATTCAATAAATGGTGCCTTTTGTCTTTAGGATGTAGGAGATTCCATGGAGTTCAGTGTAAAGAGTGGCAGTCCTGAGAAGCAACGCAGCGCCTGCGTCGTGGTCGGCGTTTTTGAGCCTCGCCGCCTCTCTCCGGTTGCCGAACAGCTGGACAAGATCAGCGACGGCTACCTCAGCTCGCTGCTGCGCCGCGGCGATCTGGAAGGCAAACCAGGCCAGATGCTGTTGCTGCATCAAGTACCGGGCGTGCTCAGCGAGCGCGTACTGCTGGTCGGTTGCGGCAAGGAGCGGGAACTCGACGAACGCCAGTACAAGCAGATCATCAACAAGACCATCACCACCCTGAACGAGACCGGGTCCATGGAAGCCGTCTGCTTCCTGACCGAGCTGCACGTCAAGGGCCGGGATACCTACTGGAAGGTGCGTCAGGCGGTGGAAACCACCAAGGCGGGCCTCTACAGCTTCGATCAGTTCAAGACTAACAAGGCCGAGCCGCGCCGCCCGTTGCGCAAGCTGGTATTCAACGTGCCGACGCGTCGGGAACTGACCATAGGCGAGCGCGCCATCACCCACGGCCTGGCCGTGGCCAAAGGGGTTCGCATCTGCCGCGACGTGGCGAACATGCCGCCCAACGTCTGCAATCCAGCCTACCTCGCCTCCCAGGCCCGCCGTCTGGCGGATGCCTATGACAACATCACCACCAAGGTGATCGGTGAGCAGGAGATGGCCGAACTCGGCATGAACTCCTACCTGGCGGTGGCCCGCGGCTCCGAGAACGAAGCCATGATGGCCATCATAGAGTACAAGGGCAACGCCGATGCCAAGCCCATAGTGCTGGTGGGCAAGGGGCTGACCTTCGACTCCGGCGGCATCTCCATCAAGCCGGCGGATGGCATGGACGAGATGAAGTACGACATGGGGGGCGCCGCCTCCGTGCTCGGCACCATGCACGCCCTGGCCCAGTTGCAGCTGCCCATCAACGTCATCGGCGTGCTGGCGGGCTGCGAGAACATGCCGGGCGGCAACGCCTATCGCCCCGGTGACATCCTCACCACCATGTCCGGCCAGACCGTCGAGGTGCTCAACACCGACGCCGAGGGCCGCCTGGTGCTGTGTGATGCCCTCACCTATGTGGATCGCTACGATCCCGAAACCGTGATCGACGTAGCGACCCTGACTGGCGCTTGCATCATAGCCCTGGGTCACCACACCTCGGGCCTGCTGGCCAACCACAACCCCCTGGCCCACGAGCTGCTCAACGCCTCCGAGCAGGCCGGCGATCGCGCCTGGCGCCTGCCGCTGTTCGACGAGTATCAGGAGCAGTTGGAGAGCCCGTTCGCCGACATGGCCAACATCGGCGGCCGTCCGGCCGGCACCATCACGGCCGCCGCCTTCCTGTCGCGCTTCACCAAGAAGTACAACTGGGCCCACCTCGACATCGCAGGGACCGCCTGGAAGAGCGGCAAGGATAAAGGCTCCACCGGTCGCCCCGTGCCCCTGCTGACCCAGTTCCTGCTCAATCGAGCTGGCGTGGCAGACGTTGAGGATAAAGAGTAAAACCATCCTTGCCCGACAGTCCGTTGCCCCTGCCGAGCCAGCATTTTCCTGCTCAATCGAGCCGGCGTGGCGGATGTCGAAGACAAGGAGTAACCCCTCTCTTCGGATGCCCGCATCAGGGGAGTGGTACCACAAGGAAGAGGCCTGCCTCTTCCTTGTTTCATTGAGAGAATCCGGGAAGACCGTGCCTGGCACGGCTCCCCGCAGACGGCCAATCGCTGTCCGTCACAGCCAAACGGGACCAACCTGATGAGCCAAGTGACCTTTTACCTGATGAGTGAGCCGGACGACACGCAGGCGTCTGCGGTCGAACGCCTCGCCTGCCAGCTTGCGGCCAATGGCTGGAGTGCCGGCCACCTCTATCTGTTTTGCAACGACGAGGCCCAGGCCCTGCGCCTGGACGAGCTCTTGTGGCAACTGCCACCGGATCGTTTCGTGCCGCACCAGTTGCAGGGAGAGAGCGGCCAGGCCCCGGTGGAGATAGGCCATCAGCCGCCGAAACGGCGCTATGCCCGCCTCATCAACCTGGCCGAGCAGACACCTTTGTTTGCAGGACACTTCGCTCAAGTGGTAGATTTTGTCCCCACTGACGAAACGCAAAAGCAGCAAGCCCGCGAGCGCTACAAGCACTATCGCCAGGCGGGCCACACCCTCGAAATGAGGGATCAGCCCGTCCTTGCCGCACAGGATCCGGCGCAGCCCTGACTGCGCCACCCTCGATCCACGACGACTCAACACCAGACTCCATCCATCCAGAATACGGCGAGACCATGGAAAAGACTTTTAATCACAACGCCATCGAACAGGCGCTCTATCAGCACTGGGAAGCCCAGGGTTACTTCAAGCCCCACGGCGACACCAGCAAAGACTCCTTCTGCATCATGATCCCGCCGCCGAACGTCACCGGCAGCCTGCACATGGGTCACGCCTTCCAGCAGACCCTGATGGACACCCTGATCCGTTACAACCGCATGCAGGGCAAGAACACCCTGTGGCAGGCGGGCACCGACCACGCCGGTATCGCCACCCAGATGGTGGTTGAGCGCAAGATCGCCGCCGAAGAGGGCAAGACCCGTCACGACTACGGCCGTGATGCCTTCATCGACAAGATCTGGCAGTGGAAGGAAGAGTCCGGCGGCACCATCACCCGCCAGATGCGCCGCCTCGGCGACTCCGTGGACTGGGAGCGCGAGCGCTTCACCATGGATGAGGGTCTCTCGGCGGCCGTGCAGGAAGTCTTCGTGCGTCTGTATGAAGATGGCCTGATGTACCGCGGCAAGCGTCTGGTGAACTGGGATCCCAAGCTCAACACCGCCATCTCCGATCTGGAAGTGGAAAACCGCGAGATCAAGGGCCACATGTGGCACCTGCGCTACCCGCTGGCCAACGGCGCCAAGACCGCCGAGGGCCAGGATCACCTGATCGTCGCCACCACTCGTCCGGAAACCATGCTGGGTGACACCGCGGTCGCCGTGAACCCGGAAGACCCGCGCTACAAGGCGCTGATCGGCCAGCACATACTGCTGCCGCTGGTGAACCGTCTGATCCCCATCGTCGCCGACGAACACGCCGACATGGAGAAGGGCACCGGCTGCGTGAAGATCACCCCGGCCCACGACTTCAACGATAACGAAGTGGGCAAGCGCCACAACCTGCCGATGATCAACATCTTCACCCTGGACGCCCACGTGCGCGCCGAGGCCGAAGTGGTCGACACCAACGGCAACCCCAGCACCGCCTATGACGCCGCCCTGCCGAGCGAGTTCGCCGGCATGGAGCGCTTCGCCGCCCGCAAGGCCATAGTCGCCAGGCTGGACGAGCTGGGCCTCCTGGCCGAAATCAAGGATCACGTGCTGCAGCAGCCCTACGGCGATCGCGGCGGCGTGCCCATCGAGCCCATGCTGACCGACCAGTGGTACGTGCGCGTGGCACCCATGGCCAAGACCGCCATCGAGGCGGTGGAAGATGGCCGCATCCAGTTCGTGCCCAAGCAGTACGAGAACATGTACTTCTCCTGGATGCGCGACATTCAGGACTGGTGCGTCTCCCGTCAGCTGTGGTGGGGTCACCGCATCCCGGCCTGGTATGACGACGCCGGCAACGTCTACGTGGGCCGTGACGAGGCGGAAGTGCGTGCCAAGCACAGCATACCGTCCGTGACCACACTGCGTCAGGACGAAGACGTGCTCGACACCTGGTTCAGCTCCGCCCTGTGGACCTTCTCCACCCTCGGCTGGCCGAACAACACAGAGGCGCTCAAGACCTTCCACCCGACCGACGTGCTGATGAGCGGCTTCGACATCATCTTCTTCTGGATTGCCCGGATGATCATGATGACCATGCACTTCATCAAGGACGAGAACGGTCAGCCGCAGGTCCCGTTCAAGACCGTCTACATCACCGGCCTTATCCGTGACGAAGAAGGCCAGAAGATGTCCAAGTCCAAGGGCAACGTGCTGGATCCCCTCGACATGATCGACGGCATCTCCCTGGAAGATCTGCTGGAGAAGCGCACCGGCAACATGATGCAGCCGCAGATGGCCGAGAAGATCGGCAAGCGTACCGCCAAGCAGTTCCCGGAAGGGATCGAGGCCCACGGCACCGACGCACTGCGCTTCACCCTGGCGGCGCTGGCCAGCACAGGTCGTGACATCAACTGGGACATGAAGCGCCTGGACGGCTACAACAACTTCTGCAACAAGCTGTGGAACGCCTCCCGCTACGTGCTGATGAACACCGAGGATCAGGATTGCGGTCTGCACGGTGGCGAGATGCAGTTCAGCCTGGCGGATCGCTGGATCCAGTCCCAGCTGCAGGTGGCCATTCGTGACTTCCGTACCGCGCTCGATACCTACCGCTTCGATATCGCGGCCGGTGTGCTGTACGAATTTATCTGGAACCAGTTCTGCGACTGGTATCTGGAGCTGACCAAGCCGGTGCTGGGCAAGGGCTCAGAGGCCGAGCAGCGTGCCACCCGTCACACCCTGGTGACTGTGCTGGAAACCCTGCTGCGCCTGGCGCACCCCATCATCCCCTTCATCACCGAGACCATCTGGAAGTCGGTGGCCCCGCTGGCCGGTGTCAACGCCGACACCATAATGCTGCAGGCCTTCCCCCAATTCGATGCCGCCAAGGTAGACGATGCCGCCATGGCGGATCAGGAGTGGGTGAAGGAGTTCATCGTCGGCATCCGCAACATCCGCGCCGAGATGAACGTGGCGCCGAGCGTCGCCCTCAACGTGCTGCTCAAGTGCGATGGCAAGGACGCCCAGCGCGCCGGTGACAACGAGGCCTTCCTCAAGTCCCTGGCCCGTCTGGAGTCCATCCGCGTGCTGGCGGACGGTGAAGTCGCCCCCCTGTCGGTGAAGAAGCTGATCGGTGCCACCGAGCTGATGATCCCCATGGCGGGTCTCATCGACAAGGAGGCCGAACTGGCCCGTCTGGCCAAAGAGGTTGCCCGTCTCGTCGGTGAATGCGGCCGTATCGAAGGCAAGCTCGGCAACGAGGCCTTCGTCGCCAAGGCGCCGGACGCCGTCATCGCCAAGGAGCGCGAGAAGCTGGAAGATTACCGTCTCCAGCTGACCAAGCTGGAAGCCCAGCAGGCCGAGATCGCGGCGCTCTAAGTGCCCATCGCCAGTCCAAAAAGCCCCCGTCTATCGGGGGCTTTTCATTTTCCGCCCCCGGATGACAAGCCCGCTTATATAGTCCCGCTGCCAATCTGACGACGAGTCCATGAGGGGCTCATGCCCTCTTGTCATGGATGGAATTGAAAAATTCACGGGCCAAATCACCTCCTTTCACAAGCGCATCGCCCGCAAATTCATTACACTGCCAGCGATCTTTTCTACCGGGAGTGCTGCTGCAGTATGGAAATATTGATCCTGCTTGGATTGATTTTGCTCAATGGCGTCTTCGCCATGTCGGAAATCGCCATCGTCACCGCACGCAAGGCCCGTCTCAGCAAGATGGCCAGCGAGGGGAGCCGCTCTGCCGCCATCGCCCTCAAGCTGGGGGAGAATCCGACCCATTTCCTCTCCGCCGTCCAGATCGGCATCACCAGCATAGGCCTGCTCAACGGCATCTACGGTGAGTCCCTGCTGGCCCAGCCCTTCGCGCAGTGGTTGCAGGAGTGGGGGCTGTCTCCCAAGAGCAGCAGCTTGCTCGCCACCGTGATTGTCGTGGTACTGGTGACCTACCTCTCCATCGTCGTGGGGGAACTGGTGCCCAAGCGCCTCGGTCAGCTCAGTGCCGAACGCATCGCCTGTCTGGTGGCCCGCCCCATGCTCTGGCTGGCGACTCTGACCCGCCCCTTCGTCTGGCTGCTGTCCGCCTCCACCCACGCCAGCCTGCGCCTGCTACGGGTCGATCAGAACAACAGCAACAACGTCACCCAGGAGGAGATCCACGCCATGCTGGTGGAGGGCTCCGAAGCCGGCGTGATCGAAGACCACGAACACACCATGCTGCGCAATGTGTTCCGTCTCGACGAACGCAGCCTCTCCTCGCTGATGGTGCCCCGCAGCGACATCCGCTACCTTGATCTCTCCCTGCCGCTGGAGACCAACCTGCAGCGCCTGGTGGAGTATCGCCACAGCTTCTTCCCGGTCTGCGACGGCAGCCTCTCTGACCTGGTGGGCATACTCAACGTCAGCAAGGTGCTGCACGCCTACATCAAGGGAGAAGCCATCGATCTGGCGGCCCTGACCCAGGACGGCAGCCTGCTGCCGGAGACCCTCAACGGCCTGGAGCTGCTCAACCACTTCCGCGCCCACGCCGAACACATGGTGCTGGTGGTGGATGAATACGGCGAGCTGCAGGGGCTGGTCACCCAGCAGGATCTGCTGGAGACGCTGGCGGGCGACTTCCAGCAGGAAGACGGGGAGGACAACTGGGCCTTCCAGCGTGCCGATGGCAGCTGGCTGCTCGACGGCCTGATCCCGCTGCCGGAATTGAAGGACTGTCTGGAACTGGTTCGCCTGCCGGAAGAAGAAAAACATCACTATCACACCCTCGGAGGGCTTATCATGCTGCTCCTTGGCCGCCTTCCCCAGACCGGAGACCTGGTCACCCTGGAACAGTGGCAACTGGAAATCGTGGATATGGACGGCCTGCGCATCGACAAGGTGCTTGCCATGCCTTTGACCGACCAACCCAGCTAACCTGCGGAGTTTGCATGTATGGAGCAGTTTTACCACCTGGCTCACGCCTTCATTAATCAGGATCTGGCGACCCTGTCCGACCCCAACATGGTCTTCATGGTCTACATAGTCCTGCTGACGTTTCTGGTATTGGAAAACGGATTCATCCCTACCGCCTTTCTACCCGGTGACAGCCTGCTGATCCTCACCGGCGTGCTGATTTATCAAGACGTATTGCCCCTCGGGGTGATCCCGCTGCTGATCCTTGCCACCTTTGTCGGCACCTGGCTTGGCTATATGCAAGGGCGTTTCCTCGGCCACACCCAGCTCTACCACCGGCTGATGTCCCATGTGGATGAGAAGCACACCAGCAGAAGGTCTACCACCTGCTGGACAAATACGGGATCATCACCCTGATCACCGCTCGCTATATCGCCTTCGTGCGCACCGCCTACCCCTACATCGTCGGCGCCACCGAGCTGCCGCAGGGGCGCTTCCTGGTGGTCAACCTGATCAGCTCCATCATGTGGATCTGCCCCTGGTCGGTTTCGGTTATTACCTGAGCCACACCAAGCTGGCGGCGCAATACCAGTCCCAATTCCTCAACATCATCATCTATCTGCCGCTGGTGCTGCTGGTGGGTGGCATGGTGGCGCTGGTCTGGCGCTGGATCAGCAAACGCAGGGCGGTACAGCCACGGGATTGACCTGTCACCCAAACCTAAAAGCCCTCACCCGAGGGCTTTTTTGATCGCGCTTTTGCGCAAACAGCATAAATAGTCTCGAAAGGCCCTTGTAAAGCAGGGGCAAAAATGAGTGAATCTAGCGCCTTTTTTGGATGGGAATGGAGTCGGTTGTATGCGGTATCGGATTCGCGCAGTAGCGCTGGTTGTCGGCTTGATGGGAATGCTGGGATTGCCTGGGGCCCTGCCGCCCCCAACCCTGCCAAGCTGGACGTTCGCTCCAGCAGCGCGCTGGTTCTTGATGTCAACACGGGCAAGACCCTCTATCAAAAAAATGCCACCAAGGTGCGCCCCATTGCCTCCCTCACCAAGCTGATGACAGCATTGGTGGTGCTGGATGCCAAACAGAATCTCAGTCAGACCCTGACGGTTGACAAGAACGATCTGGATCGGGTCAAACACACCCATTCACGCATCCGCATGGGCACCAAGGTGACCCGCCGCGATGCGCTGCATCTGGCGCTGATGTCCTCAGAGAACCGGATGGCCTCCCCTCGGCGCGTTACTATCCGGGTGGCCGCAGTGCCTTTGTCGGGCGATGAACAACAAGGCCAGAGCGCTCGGGATGCGCAACAGCCACTTCTACGACTCCACCGGCCTGTCGACCCGCAACGTCTCCACCGCCCAGGATCTGGGCAAGCTGGCAGCAGCGGCCTATCGCCAGCCGCTGATCCGCCAGTTCACCCAGGATGAGAACCGGGAGATGCGGTTCAGCTCACCGGCCTACAGCCTGATGTTCAACAACACCAATCCCCTGGTGAAGAACCCGGACTGGGACGTGCGCCTCTCCAAGACCGGCTACACCGACGAGGCGGGTCGCTGCCTGCTGATGCGCGCCAAGCCTGACCGTCAGGAGCTCGCCATCGTGCTGCTCAACTCTGTGGGCAAACGCACCCCATCGGCGATGCCAATCGTATTCGCAAGTGGCTGAAAAGCTGAGTTGACCTTCTCACCTCAAAAGGATGCTGCGGCATCCTTTTTTATTACCCGTAAAACACCACAGCTGGCGGCACAAGAGGTTGGCTGTTACGCCTTGAGCGATGACATGGCACGTTATCCCCCGTTGCAGCAACAGGCATACAGCGCGCAGGCAGAGGCGGCAATAGAGACAGGGGGTAACCCTAGTCAGAAAACCGGTACCCAATAACGGGAAGCGAAGCAGAAGAGATGGCAAGAGCAGATCGACAGGACGGTGAACGCCCCGTCACCACGGAAGCAGATCCACACCGCAGGGGGAATAGCGCCCATAAAAAAACAGCCCCGACTGACGTCGAGGCTGTCTGTATGGTGCGCCCGAGAGGATTCGAACCTCTGACCACCTGGTTCGTAGCCAGGTACTCTATCCAGCTGAGCTACGGGCGCTCATCAACTTTTGGTACTGCTAAAATGGTGCGCCCGAGAGGATTCGAACCTCTGACCACCTGGTTCGTAGCCAGGTACTCTATCCAGCTGAGCTACGGGCGCTCACAAACTTTTGGTACTGCCTAAAATGGTGCGCCCGAGAGGATTCGAACCTCTGACCACCTGGTTCGTAGCCAGGTACTCTATCCAGCTGAGCTACGGGCGCTCATAAATCGTTGATTTCACTTTAAATGGTGCGCCCGAGAGGATTCGAACCTCTGACCACCTGGTTCGTAGCCAGGTACTCTATCCAGCTGAGCTACGGGCGCCCTGATTTAAAGCGATAAAAAAAGCTTACTCAACAGTAAGCCTTTTCTAGCGTACCAACCTGCTGACGGTCGATACATGACTCATCATGAGTCGAATATGGTGCGCCCGAGAGGATTCGAACCTCTGACCACCTGGTTCGTAGCCAGGTACTCTATCCAGCTGAGCTACGGGCGCAAATGGCGGAGAAGGGGGGATTCGAACCCCCGATGCGGGTATAAGCCGCATACTCCCTTAGCAGGGGAGCGCCTTCAGCCTCTCGGCCACCTCTCCGTTTGCGGGGCTGATAATACTTCACAGGGATTTTTAGTCAAACACTTTTTTGGAGAAAACAGCGTGTTCGCTCAGCATTTGGTCAAAGCGTGGAATATTCAAGCAATATCGACACTTACCCCCTGCTTTCGGGCGCCGTTTTGCCCGTTGCAGGGCAATGTCAGCTATCAGAAAAACAAAAGGCGACACATGAGGTGTCGCCTTGTCACAGTCATCAACCGCCACTTAGAAGTTGGGTTGTGCCGGCACTTTTTCAGCCTGTATCCGCATGTAGATCTCTTCGCGGTGTACGGAGACCTCTTTGGGTGCGTTCACACCGATACGAACCTGGTTACCCTTAACGCCCAGCACGGTGACAGTCACTTCGTCACCGATCATCAGGGTTTCCCCTACACGACGAGTCAAAATAAGCATTCGCTTGCTCCTGTATCCTGTTTTGTATTTATATCGATATGCGCCATTATCTTACAAAGATACCGATATGGTAAATGGTTGAAACTAAATCAATCAGGGATTGTTCCCCAAGGGCTGCTCATGAGGCTCATTATCCAGCCCGAACGCTGAGTGCAACGAACGCACGGCCAGCTCCAGGTACTTCTCGTCAATCACCACGGATATCTTGATTTCAGAAGTGGAGATCAACTGCATGTTGATCCCCTCCTCGCCCAATACCTTGAACATGGTGCGCGCGACCCCGGGATGATTCCACATGCCGACCCCGACGATGGAGACCTTGGCGATCTCCCCGTTGCCCTGCACGCAGGCGGCACCCAGCAGGGTGGCGGTCTCCTCCAGCAAGGCGCGAGCCCGGCGATAGTCATCGCGATTCACCGTGAAGGTGAAGTCGGCGGTGCCGTCCCCCATGGTGTTCTGCACTATCATGTCGACATCTATGTTGGCGTCGCTGATCGGATTCAGGATCTGCGCGGCCACCGTCGGCCTGTCCGGCACACCCAGAATGGTCAGGCTGGCCTCGTTGCGATTGAACGCAATGCCGGATACCAGGGGTGCTTCCATCCTCTCACCTCCATATGTGATTAAGGTTCCCTCTCCGTCGACAAAACTCGACAGCACCCGCAGCGGTACGCGGTACTTGCCCGCGAATTCCACCGAACGGATCTGCAGCACCTTGGCCCCCAGACTCGCCATCTCCAGCATCTCCTCGAAGGTGATGGTGGAGAGACGGCGTGCCTTGGGCTCGATGCGCGGATCCGTGGTATAGACCCCATCCACATCGGTAAAGATCTGGCATTCATCGGCCTTGATGGCCGCCGCCACGGCAACCGCCGTGGTGTCCGAACCACCTCGCCCCAGGGTGGTGATGGCGTTGTGCTCATCACGACCCTGGAAGCCGGCGATCACCACCACCTTGCCCGCACCCAGCTCGGCCTGAACCTGCTCGGTGTCGATCTGGGTGATGCGCGCCTTGCCATGGGCGGAATCAGTGTGGATACGAACCTGATCACCGGTCATTGAGACCGCAGGACAACCCCGTTTGTTCAACGCGATGGCCAGCAGCGCTATGGTGACCTGTTCACCGGTCGAGACCAGCACATCCATCTCGCGCCGGTTGGCATCCGGATCCAGCTGCTGGGCCATGCCCAGCAACCGGTTTGTTTCGCCCGACATGGCGGACACGACCACCACCACATCATGCCCCTGGGCGCGGCTCAGCTGAACACGATCAGCCACCGCCTCGATCCGCTCCAGCGTGCCGACCGAGGTGCCGCCGTACTTCTGTACATAGAGTGCCACAGATCACCTCGCCCGTTTACAGGCGCTCTTCCAGCCAGGAGTGAACGGATTGCAGGGCCGCCGGCACCGCATCAGGCTGGGTACCACCCGCCTGGGCCATGTCAGGACGACCACCCCCCTTGCCACCCACTTGCTGGGCCACCAGGTTGACCAGCTCACCGGCCTTCACCTTGGCGGTCAGATCGCTGGTCACGCCGGCGATCAGGTTGACCTTGTCCTCGCTGCTGGTTGCCAGCAGTACGACACCGGACTTCATCCGGTTCTTCAACTCGTCCAGCATGCCGCGCAGGGACTTGGGATCGGCCCCGTCCAGCGCCGCGATCAGCACCTTCTGGCCCTTGATCTCGATGACCTGGCTCAGCAGGTCGCTGCCAGCCTGAGCGGCCAGCTTGGCCTTGAGCTGCTCCAGCTCGCGCTCCATCATCCTGGACTTGTCCAGCAGCTGGCGCACCTTGCTGCCGATGGAGAACTGGTCCCCTTTCACCAGGGCCGCAGCTTCTTCAAACTGCTCTGCCAGCTGGTGCATGAAATCGATGGCGCCCTTGCCGGTCACCGCTTCGATGCGGCGCACCCCGGCGGCAACACCGCTCTCGGCGATGATCTTGAAGAAGCCGATGTCACCGGTACGCTTGGCGTGAGTACCGCCACACAGTTCGGTGGAGTAATCACCCATGCGCACGACACGCACGTCGTCTTCGTACTTCTCGCCAAACAGCGCCATGGCGCCAGCGGACTTGGCCGCTTCCAGATCCATCACCTGGGTGACGACATCGTGGTTGGCACGGATCTGGGCGTTGACCAGCTCCTCGACCCGGCGAATGGTCGCCATGGTCAGGCCTTCGAAGTGGGAGAAGTCGAAGCGCATGCGCTCCGCCCCGACCAGGGAGCCCTTCTGGGTCACGTGATCACCCAGCGCCTGGCGCAGGGCCGCGTGCAGCAGGTGGGTGACAGAGTGGTTCAGAGCCACGGCCTGACGGCGATCCCCGTCGACCACGGCTTCCACCTCGGCGCCCTTCTCCAGGGTACCCAGCTCCATATAGCCCTTGTGAATGATGGCATTGCCCGCATACTGGGTGTCGGTCACGGCGAAGATGCCGTCATCCACTTTCAGAATGCCGCTGTCGCCCACCTGACCACCGGACTCGGCGTAGAAGGGGGTCTCGGCCAGCACGATCACCGCTTCTTCACCGGCGATCAAGCCACTCACTTCGACAGCATCCTTGTAGATGCCGACCACCTGAGTCGTTTGGCTCAGCTGCTTGTAACCGGTAAATGGGGTCTCGAAATCGAGTTTCAACACCTCGTTGTAGTTCACGCCGAAGCTGGAGGCCTCCTTCGCACGGGCGCGCTGCTTCTCCATCTCGGCCTTGAAGCCTTCCTCGTCGATACCGATCTCGCGCTCGCGAACCACGTCGGCGGTAAGATCTGCCGGGAAGCCGTAGGTGTCATACAACTTGAACACCACCTCGCCCGGGATGACCTTGGCATCGCCGAGGTTCGCCAGCACTTCTTCGAGCAGCAGCAGGCCCCTGTCCAGGGTGCGGACGAACTGCTCCTCCTCGATGCGCAGCACGCGCTCGACCAGCGGCAGCTGGGCGATGAGTTCGGCAGCCACGTCCTTCATCTGCACCGCCAGCTCGGCGGCCAGCTTGTAGAAGAAAATCTCGGTGGCACCCAGCTTGCGACCGTGGCGCACGGCGCGGCGGATGATGCGACGCAGCACATAGCCACGGCCTTCGTTGGAGGGCATGACGCCGTCAGCCACCAGGAAGGCGCAGGAGCGGATATGGTCGGCGATGACGCGCAGGGACTGGTTGCTCAGATCCTCGGTGCCGACGATCTCGGCGGCCTTCTTGATCAGCGCCTGGAAGATGTCGATCTCGTAGTTGGAGTGCACGCCCTGCATGATGGCGGAGATACGCTCCAGGCCCATACCGGTGTCCACGGACGGACGGGGCAGCGGCTCCATGGTGCCGTCAGCCTGACGGTTGAACTGCATGAAGACCACGTTCCAGATCTCGATGAAACGGTCGCCGTCTTCCTCCGGTGAACCGGGAGGACCACCCCAGAGGTGATCGCCGTGGTCGTAGAAGATCTCGGTGCAGGGGCCGCAGGGACCGGTGTCACCCATCTGCCAGAAGTTATCTGAGGCAAAGGCGGCACCCTTGTTGTCGCCGATACTATGCGCTCGAGCTGCAGGGTACCGGTCAGGAATTCCCAGGCAAAACGGATGGCGTCCTGCTTGAAGTAGTCACCGAAGCTGAAGTTGCCCAGCATCTCGAAGAAGGTGTGGTGACGAGCGGTATAGCCGACGTTTTCCAGGTCATTGTGCTTGCCGCCGGCCCGTACACAGCGCTGGGCCGTAGTCGCGCGGTTGTAGGCACGCTTCTCTGCGCCAAGGAACACGTCCTTGAACTGGTTCATCCCTGCGTTGGTGAACAGCAAGGTCGGATCGTTGTGCGGCACCAGCGAGCTGGAGGAGACAACCTGGTGCCCCTGGGAGCGGAAATACTCGAGAAACGCTGCGCGTAACTCTGACGTGGACATATACATGGAAAATCCTGCTTGATTCGGATACGGACTTTTAATCGCAATAATGTAAGTTTTCTGCGGGGTAAAGTAAAACGCGCGGGCCCGTCACGGGTGAAAAAGCCCCCAATGGACGGGGCAGCGGCAGGACGCCGTACAGGAGCAGGCCGAAAGGGGAGTCGGCTGAGTGGCGGATCATGGCGCCGCGGCCATTTGAAACAGGATAAAACAGGGAAAAGGCCCTCCCTTATCTGCACGCGTCTCAGGAACACGCCACGGCCCATGGCCAGCACCGGCCCTTTATTCCTCCCCCTGCTGCAATGCCGAGATGGCGTAACGCGCCTGATCCTGGGTAAAGCCCCGCCCAAGCAGGTACTTGAGCCATTTCATCCGCAGCTTGAAATCCCCCAGATCGGCGACTCTGGCACGCCGCTCCAGCAGGGCGAACGCCAGCTCGAACCAATCCAGCTCCGGCTGATCGAATGCGGCGTCTATCTGCATATCGTCCAGCCCCTTGCGGCGCAGATCGAAGCGGATCTTGATGGGACCATGCCCCTTGGTCGCACCGGCCCGCACCGCCATGGCGCCGTAACGATCGTCATTGACCCAGTTGTAGCCGCGGCAATACTCGACAACCGCCTCGATCACCTCTTCATTGAAGCCCTGCAGCCGTAGCCGCTTGGCCAGCTCGGACTCGGCGCTCTCACGGCGAGCCAGACTGCGCATGGCAAAGGCGCGGGCGGCGGCAAACAGTTCTTCAAAGGAGAGTTCAACGGGTTCGGGGGAGGATTCATCGACCATAAATGACAAGGCCGGGTATTAACCCGGCCTTCCTTATTCCTTATTCGAACTCTTGTTCGCTTTCGTCTTCAAACTCTTCGGCGACCGCGGCCACCGGCTTCTCGACCGGTACGGCACCGGAGAGCAGCAGCTCCCGCAGGCGGGCTTCCACCTCGGCGGCCATCACCTTGTTCTCGGCGAACAGCTTCATCACGTTGGCCTTGCCCTGACCGATCTTCTCGCCGTTGTAGCTGTACCAGGCGCCGGCCTTGTCGATCAGCTTGTGCTTGACGCCCAGATCAACCAGCTCGCCCTCTTTGGAGATACCGGCACCATAGAAGATCTGGAACTCGGCCTGCTTGAAGGGCGGGGCCACCTTGTTCTTGACCACCTTGACACGGGTCTCGTTACCGACCACTTCGTCGCCGTCCTTGATGGCGCCGATGCGACGGATATCCAGACGGACGGAGGCGTAGAACTTGAGCGCGTTACCACCCGTGGTGGTCTCGGGGCTACCGAACATGACGCCGATCTTCATCCGGATCTGGTTGATGAAGATACACAGGCAGTTGGCGTTCTTGATGTTGGCGGTCAGCTTGCGCAGGGCCTGGGACATCAGGCGGGCCTGCAGGCCGACGTGGGAGTCACCCATCTCGCCTTCGATTTCCGCTTTCGGCGTCAGGGCCGCCACCGAGTCGACGATGATGACGTCAACGGCGTTGGAGCGCACCAGCATGTCGCAGATCTCCAGCGCCTGTTCACCGGTATCCGGCTGGGAGATCAGCAGGTCGTCGACGTTGACCCCCAGCTTGGCGGCATAGATAGGATCGAGTGCGTGTTCCGCATCGACGAAGGCACAGGTTTTGCCTTTCTTCTGGGCTTCCGCGATCACCTGCAGGGTGAGGGTGGTTTTACCTGACGATTCCGGGCCGTAGATCTCGACGATACGACCGCACGGCAAACCGCCGATGCCCAGCGCCACATCCAGGGAGAGGGAGCCGGTGGAGATGGCTTCGATATCCATGGTCTTGCTGTCGCCCAGACGCATGATGGAGCCTTTGCCAAACTGCTTTTCGATCTGGCCCAGCGCAGCCGCCAGTGCCTTCTGTTTGTTCTGATCCATGCCAATCTCCGCTGGGAATCGTGATGTAGAAGTGAAGTTGGGCTAAGTATACTGTTTATGCATACAGTATCAAGCCCAATTTATCTGAGCAGGGCCAGCAGCCCGGACAAGGCCTGTCTGACCGCCTGTTGGCGCACCTGATGGCGGTCGCCATCGAAGCGGGCGAGCAGGGATTGATGGCGACCCGTGCGATCCGCCCAGGCGAACCAGACGGTGCCGACCGGCTTGTCGTCACTGCCGCCACCGGGTCCGGCAATGCCGCTGATGGCGACGCAGATCCCCGCATCGGAACGGGCCAGGCCACCTCTGGCCATCTCCAGCACCACGGCCTCGCTGACGGCGCCATGGCGCAGCAGGCTGTCGATGCTCACCCCCAGCATCTGCTGCTTGGCCTCGTTGGTGTAGGTGACAAAGCCGCGGTCGAACCAGCCTGAGCTGCCCGCAATATCCGTGATGGCCGTGGCAACGCCGCCCCCGGTACAGGACTCCGCCGTGGCGGCGAACCAGCTTCGTGCCTGCAATGCCTCGCCGAGCTCCCGGGATAAACGGTCGATCTCTGCCTCAAGCCCCATCATCATGCCCTCTATGACCCCTTGCGGGGGAAACATGGGGGTCATTATGCAGTCGCCCCGAATCGCGAGCAACCGACCCGGGGCCGGCTGCGTCAGCGACCGACCGGCATGGCCCTGCCGGACATTAGACGCAAATGCGCCACAGCAGCAAGTCGCCAACGCTTAAGCTCCAGTACATGGGGGCTTCCTATAATCAGCAGGCACCGCCATCTATGCGGTTTCTATCTTTTGAGATACTGGAGAAAGCAGATGAAGCATCCATTTAAAGTCGCCATGACTGCCCTGGCGATCTGTTTTGCCACCAACACCTTCGCCGCCGAGAGCGCCCCCGAGCTGCAGAGCGAAACCACCCTGGCGCAAGAGCTGAACCTCTCCACCGCACAGGTCGAGCAGATCAAGAGCCTGCGTGAGCAGGCGGCCAAGGAACTCGGTTCGGTCAAGCTCGACGCCATCGGTCAGGACGTCATCATCAACATGATCAAGACTGGCAAGTGGGACGAGGCGGCCGCCAAGAAGCAGTTGCAGACCATCAGCAACGTGCAGGCCGAGGCCCGCTACTACCGTGCCCATTACCTGTTCGAAGTCAGCAAGGTGCTGACCCCGGAGCAGAAAACCAAGCTGCACGAGATGCTCAGTGGCAACGAAGCCATGTACTAAGAGCGCATCCTGACGCTGTGATCACAATCCCCGCGCTGATGGCGGGGATCTTGCCCCTCCCCCCTCCACGCCTCGCACCCCTTCGCTTCTGATCCCCATGACGGCCTGCCAACGCCACCCGCCCCCTGAAACCTCAGGACTGCCTTCCCCAAAGCGAGATAACCCCTCACCATCTCGGCCCGACCATGTAGAATGGCCACCAGATTCAGACCCATTACGGCAGACGCTTGCCCGCAAGAGCACCTTCTGGAATAGAACATGACAGCACAGCACCAAGCCACCAGCGCCAACCTGAGCGCCCACACCCCCATGATGCAGCAGTACCTTGGCCTCAAGGCCGAGAACCCGGAGATCCTGCTGTTCTACCGGATGGGCGACTTCTACGAGCTGTTCTATGACGATGCCCGCAAGGCGTCCCAACTGCTCGACATATCCCTGACCAAGCGCGGCCAGTCCGCGGGCAGCCCCATACCCATGGCGGGGGTGCCCTATCACGCCATCGAGGGCTATCTGGCCAAGCTGGTGCAGCTCGGTGAATCCGCCGCCATCTGCGAGCAGGTGGGGGATCCCGCCACCAGCAAGGGACCGGTGGAGCGCAAGGTCATTCGCATCATCACCCCGGGCACAGTCTCCGACGAGGCGCTGCTCTCGGAGCGACAGGACAACCTGATCGCCGCCGTCTACCACGATGGCCGCCGCTTCGGCTACGGCACCATGGACATAGGCTCAGGCCGCTTCTTTATCAACCAGTTCGACAAGGAAGAGACTTTACTAGCGGAGCTGCAACGCACCAACCCGGCGGAGCTGCTCTACCCGGAGTCCTTCGAGTTCCTGCGTCACGTCGAGGGTCGCCGCGGCCTGCGCCGCCGCCCGGAGTGGGAGTTTGAGCTGGGCACAGCCCGCAAGCTGCTCTGCCAGCAGTTCGGCACCCAGGATCTGGTGGGCTTCGGGGTCGAGCAGAGCGAGACAGCCCTGTGCGCCGCTGGCTGCCTGATGCAGTACGTCAAGGACACCCAGCGCACCGCCCTGCCCCACATCCGCAGCGTGCGCCTCGAGCAGCCCGATCATGCGGTCATCATGGATGCCGCCACCCGCCGCAATCTGGAGCTGACCCAGAACCTGGCGGGGGGCTATGAAAATACCCTGGCCGAGGTGCTGGACCGCACTGCCACCCCCATGGGCAGCCGCCTGCTCAAGCGCTGGATCCACCAGCCGATCCGCGATCGGGTGATCCTCAAAGGTCGCCAGAGCACCATCAAGGAGCTTATCGAGCAGAACCTCTATGACGGGCTGGGCAACCTGCTGCGTCAGGTGGGCGATGTGGAGCGAGTGCTGGCCCGCCTCGCCCTGCGCTCGGCCCGTCCGCGCGACCTCACCCGTCTGCGTCAGGCCTTCGCCCAGTTGCCCGAGTTGCAGCGCCTGCTGGCGGATAACGAGCACGAAGCGGTGCAGCAGTTGGCCGAGCGCGCCAGCACCTTCCCTGAGCTGCTCGACCTGCTGGAGCGCGCTGTGATGGAGGTGCCGCCGGTGCTGATCCGCGATGGCGGCGTCATCCGTGACGGCTTCAATCAGGAGCTGGACGAGCTGAGGGATCTGGCCAACGGCGCCACCGCCAGCCTCGCCCGCATCGAGGAGCGGGAGAAGCTGCTGACCGGCATCAACACCCTCAAGGTGGGTTACAACAAGGTGCACGGCTTCTATATCGAGGTGAGCCGCGCCAACAGCCATCTGGTGCCGGCCCACTACATCCGCCGCCAGACCCTCAAGAACAATGAACGTTACATCATCGATGAGCTGAAGAAATACGAGGACAAGGTGCTCACCGCCCAGGCTCAGGCGCTGGCGCTGGAGAAGCGGCTCTACGAAGAGCTGCTCGATGCCCTGCTGCCCCACCTCGGCGATCTGCAGGAGTCCGCCGCCGCACTGGCGGAGCTGGACGTGCTGGCCAATCTGGCGGAGCGGGCCGAGACCCTCGACTACCGCTGCCCGACGCTCATCGATGAGGATCAGATCCTGATCGAGGCGGGCCGTCATCCGGTGGTGGAGCAGGTTATGAGCGATCCCTTTATCGCCAACCCCATCCGGCTTGAGCGGGAACGCCGTATGCTGATCATCACAGGTCCCAACATGGGCGGTAAATCCACCTACATGCGCCAGACCGCGCTGATCGTGCTGCTGGCCCATATCGGTGCCTTCGTGCCCGCCGACAGCGCCCGCATCGGCCCCATAGATCGTATCTTCACCCGGATCGGGGCGTCGGACGATCTCGCCTCCGGCCGCTCCACCTTTATGGTGGAGATGACCGAGACCGCCAACATCCTCAACAACGCCACCGCCCGCAGTCTGGTGCTGATGGACGAGATTGGCCGCGGCACCAGCACCTATGACGGCCTCTCGCTCGCCTGGGCCTGCGCCGAACAGCTGGCGAGCAAAATCGGCGCCTACACCCTGTTCGCCACCCACTACTTCGAGCTGACCCGCTTGCCGGAGCTGATGAGCGGGCTGGCCAACGTCCATCTGGACGCAGTCGAGCACGGTGACACCATCGCCTTTATGCACGCGGTGCAGGAAGGGGCGGCCAGCCGCTCCTACGGTCTGCAAGTGGCTGCGCTGGCCGGGGTGCCAAAATCGGTGATCCATCAGGCCCGTCACAAACTGCACGAGCTGGAAAGCGCCACTCCGGTCGCAGCCGGTGAAAGCCGCCCGGCTCCGGTGACCCTGGCCCCACAACCCCATCCAGTGGTGGAAGAGCTGGCAGCGGTGCGCCCGGACGAGCTTAGCCCCCGTCAGGCGCTGGACCTGCTCTATCGCCTCAAGCAGATGCTCTGACGGCCACATCGGAACACAGGCAATGAAAAAGGGGAACCTCGCGGTTCCCCTTCGTTTTGCCTCAATGGCACTGGGCCATCAGCCCGGACCTATGCGATCCAGCAGGCTCAGATTGACCGAGCCGGGATGGCGCTTGAGCTTCTGCCGGTATTCGAACTGGTGCTGACTCTCCTGCTTGAGCCCCTGCATCAGCGAATAGCACATGGCCAGCATGATCAGCGAGAACGGCAGCGCGGCTATGATGCTGGCCGCCTGCAGGGCCGCCAGGCCGCCAGATACCAGCAGAATGGCCGCCACCAGCCCCTGACCCAGCCCCCAGATGGCGCGGTGCAGCACGGGGGGATCCTGATCGCCGATGGAGAGCAGGGTGGTGATGACCAGCGTGCCCGAGTCGCTGGAGGTGATGAAGTAGGTGCAGATCAGCAGGGTCAGCACCCCTTTCGCAATCCAGCCGAAGGTCTCCCAGTGCAGCAGCTCCACTGTCTTGTAGAGCGCCAGGGTCACGTCCTGGTTGACCGCCGCTACCACGCCACCGCCGCCGAACAGCTCCAGATGCATGGCGGTACCGCCGAACACAGTGAGCCAGAACATGCCGAGCAGGGAGGGCACCAGCAGCACGCCGAGCACGAACTCACGAATGGTGCGCCCCTTGGAGATGCGGGCGATGAACATGCCGACGAAGGGGGCCCAGGCTATCCACCAGCCCCAGTAGAAGGCGGTCCAGCTCGATTGCCAGGCCGAGGTGCCGTTGGCCTCTGTGTTGGTCCAGAAGCTCAGTTTGACGATGTTTTGCAGGTAATCGCCGATGTTCTGCACATAGGCGTTGAGGATGTAGGTGGTCGGCCCCAGTACCAGGAAGAGGGCGAGGATGAAGGCGCTGAGCCAGATGTTGAGTTCGGAGAGGATCTTCACCCCGCGCCCCACGCCTGAGATGGCCGACAGGGTGGCGATCAGGCTGATGCCGCCGATGAGCCAGAGCTGGCTGTGTTGGGAGACTTCCATGCCGAACATCTGGTTGAGGCCGGTGTTCATCTGGGAGACACCAAGCCCTAAGGAGGTGGCCACCCCGAACACTGTGCCGAACACCGCCAGCACGTCGGCGGCGTGACCCCAGAAGCCGTAGATCCGCTCGCCGAGAATAGGGTAGAGCACGGAGCGAATGGCCAGCGGCAACTTGCGACGGTAGCTGAAGAAGGCCAGCGACAGGCCGACGATCACATAGATGGCCCAGGGGTGCAGACCCCAGTGGAAGAAGGTGAGGCGCATGGCGATCTGGGCCGCTTCCGGCGTCATCCCTTCGGTGACGAAGGGGTTGCCCTGCAGGTGATACATGGGCTCGGCTATGCTCCAGAACACCAGGCCTATGCCCATGCCGGCGCTGAACAACATGGAGAACCAGGCGAAGTAGCCGAACTCCGGTACCTGGTCGTCGTCGCCCAGTCGAATGCTGCCAAAACGGCTGAACATCAGGTAGACGGCGAAGAACAGGAACAGGGCAACCACCAGAATGTAGTACCACTTGAAGCCGGCAATGATGGTGTCCTTGGCGCCGGTGAACCAGGTTCCCGCGGTATCCGGGTCAAACACTCCAAACAACAGGAACAGGGTCACGACGGTGAGGGCCGTCATGGCCATGGTGGGATTGAGGCCTTTCAATAGCCCTTTGGTTGCTCTCATCGGGCCTCCTTAGTCATTGTTGAAAAAATCTTCACCCACGTGATCTCCCGCACCACCGATGGCGCGATAGACCAGTCGACCCGCCACCCGCTCGCGGTGATCCACCAGGGTGACCGAAGGCTGGCCGTTCACGGCGTGACGCTTGCCGAGGAAGATGGCCATTGGCACCCCCAGACTGGAGATCCCGCTGGTGATCCAGAGCCGGTTGAAGTCATAGGAGCCGCCGATGAACTCGAGCTGGGCCAGGCCATTGTCCAGACCGGCCAGGTAGAAGTTCATGGCACTCTCGTCGGGGAAGAGGTGCACCAGCACATAGGCGTAGCGCAATTCGTTCACCAACTCCTTTAGACTGAAAGAACCTGTGTCGCTGCAGGAGAGCGGCAGCTCACCATCGTAGTGATGCACCTGCAGGTTGTTGGGATCCTCGTCATAGGCGGGCTGATAACGCACGAAAGCCGAGGTATCTGGCAGTTCATAGCGGACCCTGACCACGCGAAGGTCGGCAACCAGGGACTTGATATCCAGGTCGTCATTCATGATGTCACTCCTCAAATATCGGGTTTAAATGCGGCAATTGTCCAATAACCTAACATAAAATTCATTAGAGCAGAAATTATTACACCAAAAACCATATTGACCTTGTTGGGGATTAGGCGGAGAATTTTGCGCCTCTCCACTGCCCTGCGATGACCCCGACTCCATGGAAAAACATGATGAAGTGCTGATTGCTCTGCGCCAGATCATCCGTGCCATCGACATGCACTCCAAACGCCTGATCAAGGAGGCCGGGCTGACGTCGCCGCAGCTCCTGCTGCTCAAGGGGATCAACGAGCTTGGCCAGATCTCCATGCGCCAGCTCGCCGATCACACCAACATGAGCCAGGCCACCGCGACCACCATCATGGACAGGCTAGAGAGCCGCCAGCTGGTGCAGCGCATCCGCAGCGAAACCGACAAGCGCAAGGTGCATGCGACACTGACTGACGCGGGTCGCGCTCTGCTCGCCCAGGCCCCCACCCCGCTGCAGGAGAGCTTCATCCAGCGCTTCCAGGCCCTGGAGAACTGGGAACAGGGACTGCTGCTCTCCTCCCTGCAACGGATCTCGGCCATGATGAATGCCGACGGCATAGACGCGGCTCCCGTGCTGAGCGTCAGACCGCTCACCGAAGAGCGCGCCTGAACAAACGACGGCCATAAAAAAAGCTCCCGAATGGGAGCTTTTTTTATGGGAAGCGTGCGGGGAGATCACTCTTCCAGGCTAATGCCTATGTTGGAGACGCCACCCTGGGCCGCAAAGGTGCGGATGGCCAGGATGCGATCGCTGTCGCGCTCATGGGCGACCTGCTTGAGCAGCTCGACCTGGAACTCCAGTTCTGCCTCGATGTATTCGTGCTCGTAGAGCTCTTCGTCACTGAGATCCCGCTCTTCCAGCATCTCGATGAAACCGGCCACTGTACCGACCGAAGCGTGGCTGGCATCCATGGCTTCTTCCCCCACCCGGCAGATCACCGAGTTGTAGGCACAGCCCAGCGCCACGCAGGCATCCAGCGCCGGGTAGGCTCCGTAGGATTCAAACTTGCCAGGCTCGGGAATATAGACCTCGAACGCCTCCAGGATGGCCCCCAGATTGACACGGGATCCCTTCACGGTGAGGTAGTTCCACATCTGATCCAGCGCGTGGCGAAACGCCTTCGCATCCCCGAAACCGGCTGCCTGGGTAAACAGCACATAGTTGGGGTACATGCGCTCTGCCAGCGCCAGGGTGTAGACGGTCTGCTGCCAAGGCTGCAGCTCGGCCAGTCGCTTATAAAACTTGTCACCAAACACTGGAGTCGGATCCTTTGCAAAATGTGGGGCAGATTGTAGCCCACGAGGGGCGTGGCGAAAACGAAAAAGCGCCCTGGTCGACTATCTTGCCCGATCAACTGGGGTAAGATGAGGACAGACCCCTCCTCCGCCGTGCCGCAAACATGATAAGGAACAAGAGTATGAGCCAACGAACCCTGCTTCTGCTCAGCCAGGACAACAACCACTATGAACGCCTGCTCAAGGCCGCCCGCCTCCCCCATCTGCACATACTGCGGGCCGACAACCAGAGCGATGCCGAAAAGATGATCGGTGATGCCCACATCCTGATGGCAGAACCGGCACGGGCCAGACCCCTGCTGGCCAAGGCCGACAGGCTGAGCTGGCTCCAGTCCACCTACGCCGGGGTCGACGTGCTGCTGGATGCCAGCTGCCGCCGCGACTACCTGCTCACCAATGTGCGCGGCATCTTCGGGCCGCTGATGAGCGAGTACGTGTTCGGCTACCTGCTCAACCTGTCGCGCCAGTTGCCGCTCTACCGCGAACAGCAGCAACAGCGACTGTGGCAGAGCCATCCCTATCAGGGGCTCAAGGGACGCACCATGCTGATCCTGGGCACCGGCAGCATAGGCCAGCACATAGCCCACACCGCCAAGCACTTCGGCATGCGGGTGCTCGGCATCAGCCACAGTGGCAATGAGCGCGCCGGCTTCGATCAGGTGTATCAGCTGCCGACGCTGAACAAGATGCTGGCCCAGGCCGACGTCATCGTCAGCGTACTGCCGGCGACCCGCGAGACCCGCCATCTGTTCACCGCCGATCGCTTCAACCACTGCAAGCCGGGGGCCATCTTCTTCAACGTCGGCCGGGGCAATGCGGTCCATGAAGGGGATCTGCTGGCGGCATTGCGCGGCGGCAAGCTGGGCACTGCGGTGCTGGATGTGTTCGAGCAGGAGCCCCTGCCCGCTGACAGCCCGCTCTGGCATCAGCCCAATCTCATCATCACCCCCCACAACAGCGCCTACAGCTTCCCGGAAGATGTGGCCCAGATCTTCATCCGCAACTACATCCGCTTCATCGACGGTCAGCAACTCGATGGCCGCATCGACTTCGACAAGGGTTACTGAGCCCAACCACCAGCAAAAAGGCCCCACCAGATTGGCGGGGCCTTTTTTGTATCCGCAGAGAGGGGCTCAACCCGCCTCCATCTCCTTGCGATAGCTCTTCACCTTGGCAAGGAACTGGCGCTTGTCCTTGCCGGAGAGCGGCTCCGCCATCGGCAGCTTGACCTTCATGGGGTCCACCGGGCGGTTGTTGACTCGCACCTCATAGTGCAGATGGGCGCCGGTAGAGCGGCCCGTGTTGCCGGAGAGCGCTATCTTGTCCCCCATCTTCACCTTCTGGCCGGGTTTGACCAGCAACTTGCTCAGGTGCAGATAGCGAGTCATCAAGGTGCGGCCGTGCTTTATCACCACATAGGTGCCCGCGAGGGGGTGGCGGGTCGCTTTGAGCACGACACCGTCGCCGGTCGCCATCACGGGCGTTCCCACCGGCAGGGCGAAGTCAGTCCCCTCATGGGGGCGGACCTGGCCGGTAATGGGGTGGCGTCGGGCCGGGTTGAAGTTGGAGCTGACCCGATAGCGACTATGGGTCGGATACCGGCGGAAGCCGCGCTCCAGGCTGTTCGCCTGACCGTCATAATAGTTGCCATCTTCCGACAGCCAGGCCGATACCGTCTTGCCCTGGCTGAACACTTCGATGCCCAGCAGCTGGGTGTTGCCCGTGCTCTTGCCCTCCACCGTCTCCTGTCTCACCAACACCTTGAACTTGTCGCCTCTTTGCAGATCCTTGGCGAAATTCAGGCGCCACTGGAACAGGTTGGCAATCTTCTGGATGTGGTTGGCCGGGATCCCCGCGTTGCGGGCGCTGACGTAGAAGCTGCCATTGATGACGCCGTCATAACTCTTCTGCTGCCACTGCACCTCTTCATTGAGCATGTTGGCACTGTAGGTGTCGTCGGTACGCTCCAGCACCAGAGTCTGCTTGATGTTCAGGCGGATCTTCAGCTGCTGCAGTATGTTGTCCTGATCGATCAGCAACTCTATGGTCTGGCCAGGCTTGAGGCGGGCCAGATTGTTCTTGGCATCCGCATCCAGCACCTTGTAGAGGGTGGTGGTGGAGAGGCCGAGGTTGTTGAAGATGGTGGTCAGGTTCTCGCCGTTGCGTACCCGGTAATCCTGCCACTGGGGCGTGGCATCGGCCGGAATGTCATCTTCCGGCGCCGCGGCTTCCACCAGTTCGTGATCCGGGATGTCGTTAAAATCCGTATTGTCTTCGTTGGTTGCCGTGCCAGTGGTGGCAATGGGCAACTCCAGACGCAATGGCCGCTCAAGGATGTCACCTGGAGCTGGCAATACGGCTACTGCTGACAGCGTCATGGCCGTGAGCAATAGCATGGCGTAAAAATGTTTGCGGGGAACCGGGGGTTCCCAGTTGGCAGCCTGTGCTACCAAGGGACGGAGACGTTTCATCCGCTATCCTGTTATTAGATCTAAGGGTGGTAGTTGTGGGTCTGTTTTTATGATTTTTTATTATGAAAACCGAATATCTGGGTTTTAGACCTAAATACTTACAAAAAGTTCATCGCGATATGCACGAAACTCACATTTTATGCATAACCTTCCTGCATGGGCAGAAATGATCGCTTTTTTCAGCCATTTTTTTCTATTTTTAAGAACCAAGTCCGGTTGCGTTCACCCCCGGACCATCAGATGTTGCAAAAACATTTCCAGGGAGTGGGTATGTCATTGGCAAGATTGTTAAATGTAATCATCCTGATCCTGTTCACCATTGGTGCCATCGCTGCTGTTCATGCTGGAGAAGTCACGACGGTCCGCCAGTCCATCCTCGACCAGATGTCAGCCAACCTGGAAACGGCCATCACGGCCCTCGGGTCTGGTGCTGCAAGGCACCCTGCTCAACGATGACAAGGTGCTGGCCGAAACCATCGTCAACGCCATGTTCGATGGCGGCTTCGTCAGCTCGGTCACCCTGCTGGATCCCGATGGCCAGGTGCTGTTCCAGAAGGTATTCCACGGCCCAGCAAAATGTCCCCGGCTGGCTGCCCTCTGTTATCGGCATGCCACCGGTCAAGATTGAGCAGGAGTTGACCGATGGCTGGCGCATGCTGGGCACCCTCACCCTGGAAGGGCATAGCGGCTACGCCTATCAGCACCTGTGGAATGCCATCAGCCGCACCGGTACTGGCGCTGCTGGCGGGGCTGCTGGTATTTACCCTGATGATCTCCTGGGTCTGCCAACGCCTGCTGCGCCCCCTCGAACAGATCAGCCTGCAATTGGTGCGTATCCGCAAACGCCAGTTCAACAGCACCCTGCCCACTCCCTGGCTGCAGACCTCAAAGAGGTGGCACTTCCATCAACCAGCTGGTCTCCGAACGCAAACGGGATCTGCTGCAACAACGACTCAAAATCACCCAGCTGGGCAAACAGACTGCCTGCATGGCACATCAGCCGCTGCAAGGGGTGACCCATCGCCAAAGGCGGGTACCTGCAAAAATTTGTCTCCACACAGGGCAGCATCCGCCTCTATAGCCGGTTACTGCCCCAGACCCCCCCTACCACGGACAGCTCGAACGGACCATCCAGAGCGCCCTGCAACAGTGGCTGCACTCAGAAGACGGAAGGGATTTCGCTCCCCTCTCCCTGCTCAATCACCCGACTGGGCACAGTTCGCCTCTGCTCCCTGGGCGCCAGGGCAAGACCCTGGACTGGCGCTGGGATGTGGCAAGCTTTTCCCTCCCACGGCCAGGAGCGCCTGGGCGCTGCAGGAACAGGGGGTGTGAGATGGCATTCAGCAATGTGCCCATGAACAACGACACCTTCAATCAGCTCGACCCCATCAAGCCAGTCTTCATCAGTTGCCAGCTGACTCAGGCCCCCCTCTACTGGAACCTGCTTTCCCAGTGCCTGCACGCCTCCGGCTATACCCTGCTGGCAGAAGCCGGTGACATCAACGACGTGGACACCCTGCGCAGTTGGGGTATCGATGGCTATGCCAGCCAGGAGGCATCATGAAACTCCCCATCCTATTGCTTGCCCTGTTGTGGCAGCCCAGTCTGCACGCAGTATCAGTGACCATTAGCACGGGAGGAGAACAGGGCATCTATTACCAGGTCATCAAGGAGTTCTGCCGGCTGGCCCACAAGAGCGACCCCACAGTGCAATGCAAACCGCAGGCCAGTTCGGGCTCCATCGAAAATCTACGTCTGCTGCAAGCCAAAGAGATCCCCTACGCCCTCGTCCAATCTGACTGGCTCTATCAGGCCAGTCAGGGCACGGGGCCATTTGCCAGGCAACCTCAGCCCGAATTGAGAACCCTCTTTGCTACCCATGCCGAGCCTTTCACCATAGTGATGCGGGCCGATGGCGATATCACCACCCTGGAGCAACTCAAGCTGGCCCCCATCGACATGGGGCTGAAGAATTCGGGCACTCGCCAGACAGCATTGGCACTGTTCAGCGTGCTGGGGGCAAAGGAACAGGATCTCGATCTGAAGAGCGTGGCCAATCTGTCCGAAGCCTTGTGCAGCAAACAGATCGATGCCTATGGACTGGTGATTGGTCACCCCAACCGGATCGTGCTGGAGACATCCAAGCGCTGTGCCATCCGTTTCATGTCCGTCGAGGGCGCAATCCGGGAGCAATTGTTGCAAGGCGTCAAATATTATCAGCGCAGTCAGATACCGGCCCGCATCTATCCCGGCAATCTGAAAGCCACCCCCACCTTTGCCATCGCCGCCACTCTGGTGACCAATGCCATCACGCCGGATAAGGATGTCTATCACCTGACCAAGGCGATGCTGAGCCAGCAGACCAGCTTCAACGAGCAGACCTATGGCTATGCCAACCTGTTTCACAAGGCGCGCAACAAAACAGGCCCGGTGCTCAGCGTCACTCAGCATCCGGGGGCAGCGAGGTATTTCGAGGAGTTGAAAGCCGCAGGCAAGCTATAGCTGGCGACGGGGAGCACGCAGATGCTCGCTGGAGAAGCGGCTCTGCATCGACTTCCACTGGGTCAGGCGATCGGCACTCCCGGCCAGGGTTCCCTCACGACGTGACTTCATGACCCAGATGCTCTTGGCGTCGAAACTGTACACGGGTTGCAGATCGTTGCGCTGGCTGCCGGGCAGGATACGGCCGTTGATATTGTCCAGCACCAAGGGATCGGACTTGGTCGTCGGGAAGTAGAGCGTCACCATGTGAAACTGGTTGTAGCGGATCGCCTTCACATAGGCCAGCCGCAGTTTCTTCTCGTCGACGCCGAGTTCCATCAGGGTGTAGTACTTGGAAATGCTGTAATCCTCGCAGTCCCCCCCCCTGGCCCCGATAAATTCCAGCGGATTGGCCCAGTAGTCCTCATCTCCCCATAGCCTGGGATCCTCGCTGTAGGTCAGATTGTTGAAGTAGTTATTGACCAGTTCCAGCTTCTGCTGATCCGTGGTGCCCGCTCTGGGCGCGAGCAGGCGTGAAAAGGCCTCGGCGCGCTGGATAGCCCTGGCGCCATAGACTTCCTGCATTTTTGCCTTCAGCTCGGGGCTGGCAATGTGCTCGGACAGGCGGGAGGCCTGCACGCTGGCACAGAACAGTGCCAGGGTGCAGGTGGGGACAAGCAATAATTTCATAACTGACGCTCCATATCAGACGCTGGAGGTCAGTATAGTTGGCCGCGGCCGCCCCATAGGGCGAGTCTGGGATGACTCAGCGGCACTGGGCGAAGGCGTCGGCCAGCTGTTGCATGAAGCGCGGATAAGCATCAGCACCAAGCGGCACCTGCTCACCCACTTCATCGAGCAGCAACACCTTGGCGCCCGTGTTGCGGGCGACCGATTCGATCACCGCAGGCGAGAATTGCGGCTCGGCATAGATGCAGCTCGCCTGTTTCTCTTCAAGCGCCTTGCGGATCTCCACCAGGGTCTTGGCGCCGGGGCGACGCTCCGGGCTCACAGTGAAGTGGCCCTTGGAGCTCATGCCGTAGTGACGCTCCCAGTAACCATAGGCCTCGTGAAACACGAAATAGCCCTTCTGGTTCACCGCCTTCATCTGTTCGGCGATCACCTTGTCCTTGGCGTCCACCTTGGCATCGAATGCGGCGAGGTTGGCGGCATAACGGGCCTGATTGGCTGGATCCTGCTTGCCAAGCTCGGTCGCGATTGCCTTGGCAATCACCTTGGCCTGGGTCGGCCCCAGCCAGATATGGGGATCCACGCCCTCGTGGTGATGCCCCTCATGACCTTCATCGTGGTCATCGTGCTCATGGGCGGCGTGGTCATGGTCGTGGTCGTCATGATGAGCGGTATCCTGGCGGCCCTGAGTCGCGTAGTTGAACAGCGGCATCCCCGGAACCTGGGTCAGGGTCAGCTTGTGGGGATGCTCGGCCAGCGGCTTGGCCATGAAACCTTCCAGCTCGGGGCCGACCCACACCACCAGATCGGCGTCATTGATGCTGCGAATATCGGAAGGACGCAGGGAGAAGTCATGGGGAGAGGCGCCGGTTGGCAGCAAGACTTTGGGCTCGCTCACGCCATCCGTGATGGCCGCCGCGATAAAACCCAGGGGTTTGATGGTGGTCAGCACCTCGAGGGCGCGGACAGGCAGACTCACTGCCAGCAACGCAGTGATCAGAGTAAGAATTCGCATAGAGGTCTCGTCAGGGAGTGAGTGTGTGATAATATAACAAACCAACGTCGCTGTTATATTATAACTCTCACAGGCTGTAAACCCCGGAGCTGTCATGACCCAACTGGTGGAGCTGAAAGAGGTCTGTCTGTCATTTGACGGACGGTCCGTGCTCGACAAGGTCTCCTTTACCCTGAACAAAGGCAAAATCACCACGCTAGTCGGCCCCAACGGGGCGGGCAAGAGCACCCTGAGCAAGCTGGTACTGGGCCTGCTCAACCCGGACTCCGGCAAGATCATTCGTCGTCGCGATCTGCGGGTCGGCTATGTTCCCCAGCGCCTCTATCTGGATCCCACCCTGCCACTGACGGTGCGCCGCTTCCTCCAGCTCGGCAAGAACAGCCGCCTCTCCATCGAGGAAGCGCTGGAGCGGGTCGGCGCCCAGGAGCTGCTGGACAACCGGATGCAGAAACTCTCCGGCGGCGAGATGCAGCGAGTGCTGCTGGCCCGCGCCCTGCTGGTCAAGCCCGAGCTGCTGGTGCTGGACGAACCGGTCCAGGGGGTGGATATCACGGGCCAGATCGAGCTTTACGCCCTCATCAGCCAGCTGGCGGCCGAGTTCAACTGCGCCGTGCTGATGGTCTCCCACGATCTGCACCTGGTGATGGCCAGCACCCACGAGGTGATCTGCCTCAATCGCCATGTCTGCTGCCACGGCGAGCCGGAGAGCGTGGCACGCCACCCCGAATTTGCCCGCCTGTTCGGGCGCCCGGAGCGGGAGGTGCTGGCGGTCTACACCCACCATCATCACTGCGACGGCGAACACCATCATCATGAGCCGCAGGTCCCCGTCATCCGCCTGCCGTCTCGCAATCCATAAGCGCAGTTAAGGACATTCAAGTGGACAGCTTTCTGTTATATGCCCTCGCGGCCGGCCTCGGCATCGCCCTGCTGGCCGGGCCCCTCGGCAGCTTCGTGGTGTGGCGCAAGATGGCCTACTTCGGCGACACCCTCTCCCACGCCTGCCTGTTCGGCATAGCGCTGGGCATACTGCTGCAGGTGGATCTCACCCTGGCGGTGGTAGTCTGCTGCCTCGCCATGGCCATGCTGCTGGTGATCATGAGCCGCAACCAGCAGGTGGCGACCGATACCCTGCTCGGCATCCTGGCCCACAGCGCCCTCTCCCTTGGCCTGGTCACCTTGAGCTTCATGGACAACGTGCGGGTGGATCTGATGGCCTACCTGTTCGGCGACCTGCTCTCGGTACAGCCCATGGATCTGCTCTGGATCTACGGCGGCGGCGCCCTGGTGCTGCTGACCCTTTGGCGGCTGTGGGATCCCCTGCTCTCCATGACCATCTCGGAGGAGCTGGCGCGGGTGGAAGGGGTGCGGGTCGACGTGCTGCGCTGCGTGCTGATGCTGCTGATAGGCCTGGTGATAGCCGTGGCCATGAAGTTTGTCGGGGCGCTGATCATCACATCCTTGCTGATCATTCCCGCCGCCACCGCCCGCCGCTTCAGCCAGACGCCGGAGCAGATGGCCGGCTTTGCGGCCCTGATCGGCTGCCTCGCCGTGCTGGGGGGCCTGACCCTCTCCTGGTACCAGGACACACCCGCAGGCCCCTCGGTCGTGGTCTGCGCCACCAGCCTCTTTATCCTGAGCCAGTTCAAGAAAGCCTGAGCCTGGAGTGGCCTGATCCTAGTTATCAGGCCGCTCACACCCTCGGCCCCTCGTTCATCGCCAGCCCCTGTTTATCCTGAGCCGGCAGCCCACCGGCTAGAGCGGCATGCTCTGGCGCGTCTCCATCATCAGCCACTGGCGCAGCCGGCTGATGGCGGGCTCATGGGCCCGGGATCGCTTGCAGGTGAAGTAGAAGGCATCCCCCGTCTCCAGCTGGTGCACCGGCAAGGCCACCAACTGGGGATCGTCCGGTCGCAGCATGTAATCGTTCACAAACGCCACCCCCTGATCCCAGGCCGCCGCCTCCATCGCCAGCAGCACATGGCTGAAGTGGTGCATCCGCGCCTCGTCCGGAATGACCAGCCCCCCCGCCTTGGCCCAGCGCTGCCAATCCTCCCCCCGCGCCTTGTAGATGGACTGCACCGAGAGCAGCGGCAACTGCCAGATGGCGGCAGGCCACTCCCCCTCCACCTGCTGCAACAGGCGACGGCTGCAGACCGGAAAGAGCCGCTCCCGATAGATGAGATCGTGGCAATAGCCGCGCCCGTGGGGGGAGACGGTAATGAAGCAATCCGCCACCCGATCGGAGAGTTCGGGATCTTCCGCCACCATCTCGAGGCTCAGATCCAGCTCGGGGTAGAGCTGGCGCAGCCCGGCCAGCCTGGGGATCAGCCACTTCACCGCGAACGAGCTGTAGACCGCGAGCCGCAGCCGCATCTCGCCGCCACCGCGCAGCTGTTCGCTGCTCTGGGCTATCTGGCCGAGCCCGGCGGAGATCCCCTCGAAATAGCTCTCCCCCTGGGCGGTCAGTGACAGCAGGCGCCCCTGGCGCAGCAGCAGACGCTCCCCCAGAAAATCCTCCAGCAGGCGGATCTGGTGGCTGACCGCGCTCTGGCTGACATTGAGCTCCAGGGCCGCACGGGAGAAGCTGAGCAGGCGGGCAACCGCCTCGAAGTACTGGACGGCGCGCAGGGGAGGTAGCTTCATTATCCAAAATTCTCATGGATGGTGATTTTTTATCATTTTACTGGATAACGGGCGTCAGACTACCCTTCCCTCATCTAACGTGGGAGGTGGTATGAACGCAGTCGGGATTGGCATCCTCTATCTGGTGCTGGGCAACATGGTGGCGGTTTTCTCCGATGCGCTGGTCAAGGTGCTGGAGCCGAGCCAGCCGGTGTTCCAGTTCGTCTTCTTCCGCCAGCTCTCCGCCGCCCTCCTGCTGGCACCCTGGCTGCTCTGGTCCTGGCGGCGCAACCCGCCGGTGGCCATCAAGTGGCACCTGCTGCGAGCCCACATCTGGGCGATCGGCGTCTGCCTGATGGTGGTCGCCCTCACCCGCTTGCCGCTGGCCACCGCCAACGCCCTGTTTTATGCGGCGCCGCTGCTGATGGTGCCGCTCGCGGTCTGGCTGGCGGGGGAAGCGCTGTCGCGCCAGAAGGTGCTGACTGCCCTGGTGGGTTTCATCGGTGTGCTGATAGTGCTGCGCCCGACCGAGGTGAACTGGGCGGCCCTGGCGGCGCTCGGAGTGGCGCTCTCCATGGCGGTCAACAACCTGCTGATCAAGCGGATCCCCCTCAAGCAGCCCATAGCCCAGACCCTGTTCTTCACCAACGTGCTGAGCATGCCCATCATACTGGCGCTGGCCTGGTGGGAAGGGGGGGCCTGGCAGTGGCAGATGTGGTGGCCCGCCTTCGGCTCCTCGGCGCTGATCATGGTCTATGCGGGCTTGTGCGTGGTGGCCTATCGCAAGGCGGAGGCGAGCAAGATCGCCTCGGCGGAATACACGGGCCTGCTGATGGCGGTCGCCATCGGGGTCTGGTTGTTTGACGAGCAACCGGGTCTGCCGCTGCTGCTGGGGTGCCTGTGCATCATACTGCCGCTGGTCGCCATGGCGCGCGGCAAGTCAAAGCCGCTGGCAGAGCCGGCGGTCTGAATCAGAGCAGCAAGGGGGCAACCCTCTGCTGCAGATGGGGGATCACCTCCTGCTCGAACCAGGGATTCTTCTTGAGCCAGAAGGTATTGCGGGGGGAAGGGTGCGGCAGCGGCAACCAGGCCGGGCCATAGTCAGCCCAACTGCGCACCGTCTCGGTAAGCGAATCCTTACCCGCCTCACGCAGATAGTGCCGCTGAGCGTACTGGCCGATCAGCAGGGTCAGCTCTATGTTGGGCAACAGCATCAGCACCTTGTCGTGCCAGGTGGGCGCGCACTCGGGTCTGGGCGGCAGATCCCCCGACTTGCCCTTGCCGGGGTAGCAGAGCCCCATCGGCATGATGGCGATGCGGGACTCGTCGTAGAAGGTGGCCTTGTCCACCCCGAGCCAGTGCCGCAGCCGATCGCCTGAGGGATCATCCCAGGGGATGCCGCTGGCATGGACGCGGGTACCGGGCGCCTGACCGATGATCAGCAGGCGAGCACGCTCGCTGCCGCGGATCACCGGCCTTGGTCCCAGCGGCAGGTGGGCCTCGCACAGACGGCAGGCCCGGATCTGTTCAAACAGCAGGTCGAGTCGGTTCATGGCCTTGATAGTACCAGCATTTCCCTATTTCCCTCTTGTGGAACCGGCGGCAGATACTTATCATGCGGCCACATTTGTTTAATTTAATAAACGGAAAGCGATGAAGAACTGGCTGGGCCCCGGCAGTGCGGCCCTCTCCTTCGTGCTCTGGGGCATGCTGCCCCTCTATTACCAGTTCATGCCCGAGATCAACATGTGGGAGCTGCTCTCCCACCGGGTACTCTGGTCTGTCATCCTGCTGGGCGGCCTCTTCCTGCTGCTCGGGGTGCGGGTCCCCTGGGCACGCCTGCGCAGCGAGCCCCGCCAGCTTGGCCTCATCCTGCTGGCGGGCCCCGTCATGTCCATCAGCTGGTGCATGTTCACCTGGTGCCTGACCACGGGCCAGGTGCTGGCCACCAGCCTCGCCTTCTTCATGACGCCGCTGTTCAATATCGCCTTCGCCGTGCTCTTCCTCAAGGAGCGGCTCACCCCCCAGAAGCATCTGGCGGTCGCCCTGGCCCTGGCGGGACTGGCCTACATGCTGTTCTCCTACGGCGAGCTGCCCTGGTTCTCCCTGATCATGGGGGCCAACTTCGCCTTCTACGGCCTCATCAAGAAGAAGGTGCGCCACGACACCGGCACCAGCCTCTATCTGGAAGCCATGGTGCAGTGGCCCGTCGCGCTGATCATCATCGGCACGCTGGCGGGCACGGGGAAGGGGCATTCGTGAACGGGGATTGGCCGACAAGATGCTGCTGATGGGCAGCGCCCCCGCCACCCTGCTGCCGGTGGGGCTCTTCTGCTACGCGGTGGCGAGAACCCGGATGAGCACGGTGGGCTGCTGCAATATATCGAGCCCAGCCTCGCCTTCCTGCTCGCCATCTACTGGTTTGGTGAGGCGCCGGATCAGGCAGTCGGTTTCGCCTTCGTCTGGGCAGGTCTGCTGGTGAGCCTGTTGCCACTGCATCGGCTCAAGCGCCGCCCTCAGGGCGTACCGCGATAGGACTCCAGCACCTTGTGCCAACGGGGATCCCTCTGTCCATCTGCTCGGCGATGTCGTTGAGGGTGGCATGCAGCTGGGACGGGATTGGGCAGCAGGATATGGCGGGTATAGCTGGATTGGGGGAAGGGCGAGATAAACAGCTTGCCCTGATAGTGCTGTGCGTCGATGAAAAAGCCCAGCGATGAACCACTTACCAGCGTCACATCGATGCGGCGCACCAGCAGCTCAAGATTGGTCTTCGCCTTCTTGGCATCCTGACGTACCAGCCCCCCGCGGCCAGCTGCATCATCGCCCCTGATAGCGGTAGCCCTCCACCCCGCCAAACACCAGCCCCTCGAGGGAGTCAGGCCCGCGATAGGTGACCGGGTGCTGTTCGAGACCAGCTCGTTGGTGTCGCGCATCACCGGAAAGGTCCAGAGATAGCGTTCGCAAAACATGAGCATGTCGGACCGCCATCTCCAGCGCCAGTCGGGCGCGATTGACCAGCCAAAGCTCGATTCTGGGTTCACCCCCAGCTGGTTTACCAGCTCTAGCCCTTCATCCACTGGTGCGCACCGGATCGCGGGCTGCTCTATCGCACCTCCTTTGGGATCGGCATGGATCCGCCCCTTCCCGCGTCTGTCTATATGGTGCGCACCGCGTCTGCGCCAGCACCCCACTGCGCCGCGTGCGCCAGCACCAGCGGCAAGGGCGCTCGCGCCCTGCGCGGCAAGGGGCCGCTGACGCTGGCGTGGCAACAGGAAGTTGGCGAGAAGGGGGCGGCCCTGCGCATCGAATACCGCCTCAAGCAGCAGCCAAAATCCTTCAAGGAGCAGCTGATAAAAAGCCCCACTCTGGCAGCGCTGGAGCCCCCAGTGGTTACCCGCAGCCACCCAGCCTTGAGGACGACAGGCAAAAAAAGGCCACTCGATGAGCCGCCATAAAAATCAGGCCACCACAAAACGTCTTGCACAACCTCAGGCGGGTTAGAGGTAGGTATTGGAACGCTTGCTGCGGTTGCTGATCAACCAGCACACCGCCAGCACCAGCAGCAACCAGGGCGCCAGCTTGATGATGAGAGCAAGCATGCCGGCCAGGGCGCCAAACAGCACGAACAGGCCGCTCACCAGCAGCATGGCCAGCACGGTAAAACCGGTCAGCGCCATGACCAGCAGCACCACCAGCAATATGAAAAATTCCAGCATAACTTGCTCCTTATCAGTACCTTGTCTGCCGGCTGGTCAACCCTTCGGTCAATCCAGCCAGCGCTTCAATTCATAACGGGGCGGCATCACCAGCACCGCCAGCAGATAGGCGGCCAGTGCCAGCGGCGGCATCAGGATCAGGGCCAGCAAGGCCAGCACCCGCACCGTCACCCTCGAGATCCCAAGCCCGTTGGCCAGACCGGCACAGACCCCGGTCAGCTTGCGATGGGCCAGATCTTTGGGCCAGGGGCTCATGGTTATGCCTCCGCCTTCCGGCTTTTCAGGCGAGCCAGCTCGCGCTCAATCTCATCGTTCAACTCCAGCTCGCGGAACTGGGCCTCCAGCGAGGGATTCTGCCCCAGGGTAGCCGCCTCCAGCTGGGCTTCCAGCTGATCGACCCGGCCCTGAAAGCCGTCGAAGCGGGCCATCAGCTCATGCATGCGCTGGTTGTCCACCTGGGCGCGGGCACGGATCCGGCTGTGGGCAGTCTGTTCGCGCAGGGTCAGCATCTTCTGCTTCTCGCGGGCCTCGGTCAGCTTGGTCGCCAGCCGCTCGCTGTCGGCGGTGAGCTGGGCCAGCACCTCGGCTACCCGGGCCTTGTCCTGCTCCAGTTGCTCGCACTTCTTGACCTCGGCCAGCTTCTCCGTGAGGGCGGCACGGGCCAGATCCTCACGTCCCTTCTGGATGGCGAGCTCGGCCTTGGCAGACCACTCCTGGATCTGGTGGCGCAGCGCCTGCTGATGGCGCTCCAGCTGTTTCTGTTCGGCGATGACGCGGGCAGCCTGGGTTCTCATCTCGATCTGCACCTGCTCCATCTCTTCGATCATCAGACGCAGCATCTTTTCCGGCTCTTCACTCTTGTCGAGCAGGCTGTGCAGGTTGGCATTGATCACGTCAGTCAGGCGGCTGAATACGCTCATGGTCTGGCTCCTTGTTCATGGGGATGGCTATCTCTTCCCATGGCATTACAAGAGCCGTGCCAAGATAATTTATTGTTGTTTTACAGATAGATGGAGATTCGACGTTGTCATCTCAAGGCCATGAGTTGGTAAGAATGGCCAACATGGTGGTGATTTTAACCAATAAAAAAGGGAACCGGCGGCTCCCTTCATGCAGTTGAACTCAAACCTCAGGCGGCCGGGCGATGGCCCAGCTTGCCATCCAGCTCCGCCAGCTTGGCTTCCATCTTGGCCCGGCAGGTATCCGACAGATCGCGGATGCCGGCGGCGCCGTGCTCCTTGCTGCACAGGGGGGGCAGCATCTCCAGCAGCACCTCGCCGTTGTCCCAGCGGTTCAGGTCAACCTGACCGAAGTAGCTGGAGCAGACGATGGGCACCACGGGCACTTCGGCCTGGACGGCGGTGTGGAAGGCGCCGGCCTTGAACGGCAGCAGACCGCGGCCCTGCGAGCGGGTCCCTTCCGGGAACATCCAGATGGAGGTGCCGTGGTGCTTGATGCGATCCACCACCTGGCCTATGGTGCCGATGGCGCGGGAGCGGTTGGATCTGTCGATCAGCACGTTGCCGGAGAGCCAGAAGATGAGGCCGAAGAAGGGCAGCCACAGCAGGCTCTTCTTGCCCACCGCCACCACGCCGGGGCGCACGGCACCGGTCACGGTGAAGATGTCGAAGTTGCTCTGGTGATTGCAGACATAGACGGCAGGCCCCGCCGACTTGACCTCGTCCGGAATGGTGACCCGGACCTTGAGCCCGATGAGCGGGCAGACGGCATGGTACATGCGGGCGAAAACATAGACGTTGTTGGGGTGGCGCGGACGCACCAGACAGAGCAACAGACCAAACACGAACCAGAAGATGAGCAGCAGGGTAAGCAGCAGCACACGGGCAAGTTTGAGCATCGAACACCTCGGAATTTGACTCGGCGCAGTATACTGGTCCCCCTTTTAGCGAACAAGCGTTCGCCAGACAGAACCGACCACCCCAGATGGAGCATGTGGTCGGCTCATCAATACGCTGTTTGACTTGCCCCACCCGCCATTGGTCGTTAGATAAGATGGCCCCATCTTGATGGACGGGGCGAACATGATATGCAACAACGGGTAGCGAAACATCTCCTGCTGCTGGTCTGCCTGCTGGTGCTCAACTGTGCGGCCCAGCCGCTGGCTCAAACTTGCCCAGCTCGACCAGGCCCTCAGCTGTCAGGCACTGCCCGTTCCTCGCATCCACCAACGAAACGAGGCCAAGCCGCCAGCCCGCAGCCCAGCAGTTGCCAGCTCAACGGCAAGTGGCTCAGTGCCGCCAATCTGCTCTGCGCCGAGCAGATCTTCTTTGCCATCGCCTTCGTGATTGCCCTGCTGGCGCCCCTGTCGCGCCGCTCCCCTGCGCTTCCTCCTCCCATCAACATCTCGCCTCCCGAACGGCGACTGCACCTCACCCTCTGCGTCTGGCGGGAATGAGTCTGCGGCGGTTTTCTCCACCCTGACTTTCATTTTCAAGAGACAAACACATGTCAAACATCATCAAGACCGCCCTGTTGCTGAGCGGTCTGCTGTGGCAATCCATGGGATTGGCCAGCGACACCGGCTGGCTCACCAGCCCCCAGAACGATCATGCCCGGGTACGGCTGCAAGCCGACAGCAACCCGGCCCAGAGCCGCCTCCTGCTCGATGTGCAGCTTGAATCCGGCTGGAAAACCTATTGGCACAGCCCGGGAGAGGGGGGCATAGCCCCCCAGATCCTCTGGGATCAGCCGAAGCACGGAACCGGCGGCGCAGTGGCGTTGGCCGGTGCCACGTCGGCTTCGAGGTCAGCGGGCTCAGCACCCAGGGTTACCAGGGGGACGTGACCTTCCCCCTCAGCCTCAACTATCCCGCCGGGCAACCGCTTGAAGGGAACTCTGCGCCTCTCCACCTGCAGCAATGTCTGCATCCTGACCGACTTCCCCTTCACCCTGGCGGTGGACGGGCAGCCCCTGCCGGGGTTCGACCTTGCCTATGCCCAAGGCGATCAGCACCCAGCCACAGGCCATGCCGAGCGACCCGGGTCAAGCTCGGTTATCAGCACAACCAGCTGCAACTGCGCGCCGAGCGGGCAGAGGGCTGGCAGCAGCCGGCCATCTTCCTCGACGGTCAGGAGAGGCCGAGTTTGGCAAACCGCGCTTGAGGTCGAAGGCCAGCGTCTGGTGGCCCGGGTGCCGGTGAGCGATGGCTGGCAAGGGGATGCGCCGCATCTGCGCGGCCAATCCCTCAGGCCTGCTGCTCACCAGTGGCGAGCAGGCCTGGCAGACCAAAGGCTCGATTGGCGAAGCGCTCGTATTGCCAGCGGCCGGGCCAGCCCCTCTTCTGGTTGCTGGGAGCGCCTGCTCGGCGGCCTGATCCTCAACCTGATGCCCTGCGTGCTGCCGGTGCTGGCGCTCAAGCTGGGAACTGTGTTGCAACATCAGGATCGTGAACAGGGAACGGTGCGCAAGCAGTTCCTCGCCGCCAGCGCCGGGATCATCACCTCCTTCTGGGTGCTGGCGCCATGAGCAGCCTGCTGCGCGCCACGCAAGGGGCCGTCGGCTGGGGCATCCAGTTCCAGAGCGCCGGTTTTATCGGCTTGATGGTGCTGGTCACCCTGCTGTTTTGCGCCAACCTGTTGGGGCTGTTCGAGTCCGCCTGCCCAGCGCCCTCAGCACCCGCCTCGCCACCAGCGGCGGCAACGGCCTCGGCGGTCACTTCCTGCAGGGGAGCTTCGCCACTCTGCTGGCGACCCCTGCTCGGCCCCCTTCCTCGGCACTGCGGTGGCCTTTGCACTGGCGGCGCCCCTCGGCCAGCTCTGGCTCATCTTCACCGCCCTGGGATTGGCATGAGCCTGCCCTGGCTGCTGGTGGCCCAGGCCCTGGCTGCACGGCCGGGCCCTCTGGATGGGACGACTGCGCATGCTGCTCGGCCTGATGATGCTGGGCTCCAGCCTCTGGCTCACCAGCCTGCTCGACCTCGGCAGCCTGACCACCGGCTGGCTGATGGTTGCCATGCTGCTGGCACTGCTGGCTGGCATCATCTGGCGTTACGGCATGCGCGGCTTCACCCTGGCGATCGCGCTCGCTGCCCTGATTGGCAGCCCCTGCTGCTGAGGCGGCGCCTTCACCCTGGCGGCAAGGCCCCAGCGGACAGGGTGGTCTGGCAGCCGCTCTCGAGCGCGCCATCACACATGCGCTGGCCCAGAACAAGCGGGTCTTCATCGATGTCACCGCCGACTGGTGCGTCACCTGCAAGGCCAACAAATACAACGTGTTGCTGCGCGATGAGGTGCAACAGACCCTCTCGCCCCCGATGTGGTGGCCCTGCGCGGGTGACTGGAGCCGCCCAACGACAGCATCGCCGCCTTCCTGCGCCAGCGGGGCGCGTGGCCGTTCCCTTCAACCAGATTTACGGCCCGGCCTTGCCGCAAGGGGGTCACGCTCCCCCTGCTCGACAAGGACGATCTGCTGACCACATTGCACAAGGCTGGCCTGCTTCAAGCTGGCACTGCCCCCTCTCAAGGAGAAACCAAATGAAACCGACCCTGCTCGCCCTGACCCTGCTGGGCACACTCTTGACCCCGGCCCTGCACGCCGCCCCCTTCACCCCGGAGCAGGAGGCCCGCATCAAGGAGCTCATCCGCGAGACCCTGGTCCAGAATCCGAAGATCCTGGATGAGGCGGCCGAATCCTGGGAGAAACAGAACGCCGCCGATCAGGCGGCCCAGCTCGGCGACTTCATCAAGGGCAACAAAGACGTGCTGTTCAACAGCGCCACCAGCCCGCGCCTGGGGGCCAAGAACCCCAAGCTGACCCTGGTGCTCTTCACCGACTACAACTGCCCCTACTGCAAGCAGTTCGACCCAGCGGTGACCAAGCTGCTCAAGGCCTATCCGAACGATCTGGGGTTGGTGATCAAGCTGCTGCCGTTCAAGGGACAGACCTCCGCCAAGGCGGCCCAGTACAGCCTGACCCTGTGGCAGCAGGATCCGGCCCGCTTCCTCGCCCTGCACGACAAGCTGATGAGCAAGCAGGGCATGCTGACCGAGGCGGACATCAACAAGGCGCTGGCGGCCACCGGTAATGTGGCGCTCAAGCCTGAGGGCAAGGCCACCGAGGAGCTGCGCAATAGCCTGCGCATCGGTACCCTGCTTGGGGTGCAGGGCACACCGGCGACGCTTATCGGCAACCAGCTGGTGCCGGGCGCGCTTCCCTATGAACAGCTCGAACAGCTCGTGAAAACTGAACTGGCGAAACTGGGGTAACCAATGACCGAGACAGTCACACCCAGACCCCGCTGGCGACGCTGGGGCAAGGAGGCGCTCTGGCTGCTGCTGTTTGCCCTGATCATCTCGACCGTGCTGGATCTGTGGCGCAGCCCGGCGCTGCCGGAGGGGAGCCCGCTGCCTGTGCTGACCCTGCAAGATGGCACCCAGGCCGACCTGCAGGCCATGAGCCGGGACAGGCCGCTGCTGGTCTACTACTGGGCCAGCTGGTGCGCCGTCTGCCGCTTCACTACCCCGACGGTGGAGCAGCTCTGGCAAGACGGCGGTAACCTGCTGACGGTGGCGCTGCGCTCCGGCGACGACGCCAGGTTGCAGCAGGGCATGGCCAGGAAGGGGCTGACCTTCCCCACCCACAACGATGAGCAGGGGGTGCTCGCAGCACGCTGGCAGGTGAGCGTCACCCCCAGCTTCCTCATCATCAAGGAGGGCAAGGTGGTGAGCAGCACCACGGGCTGGAGCAGTCGCTGGGGCTTGCAGCTGCGGCTGCTGTGGGCCAGCTGGCTGGCTTGAGCCCCCTCACTATGAGCAGAGCCCGGTATGACTACCGGGCTCTTTTGTTATCTGAAGGCCGAACTTGCTGACTCGCCCCCTATTGCGCCGGTGACATGGCCCCCTGGCCGATCCGGGCCTTGACGCTGGCCCGCTCGGCCTCGTCGATCACGCCGTCAGCGTTCTTGTCCAGACGAGTGAAGAGGCTCTCATGGCGCTGGATGAACTGCGCCTTGGTCGTATCCTGCATCGGCCTCATGTTGCCCATCTTGCCCGGCATGGCCTTGCCCGATTGCTTCATCGCCTCTTGCATCTTGGCCATGGCGACCTCTTTCTCGGCGACCGACAGGGTGCCATCACCGTTGCTGTCTTGCCGGGCGAAGCGCTGCTCGGCTCTCTCCATAAACTGGGCCTTGGTGACATCCCCCTTGAGCAGCACCAGCGGCTCATCGAGGCTCTCATCGGCGGCGATGGCGAGGCCGCCCAGCAGTACCAGAGGCAGAAGATAAAGTTTGAACATGGCGGTTAATTCCTTTTGGTGGCCGCGATCTTGTCGAGGCCTGATGAGGATCGCCAGGGCAGGTCCCTTGTCACATGCACGTCCGGCGATTTGGTACCGGCATGGGCGCACTGTCGCCCGTCACGGATACCCTCTGTCAGTGTAGTCCCCATGCAGGGGCCCCATGCCAGACGGGCTGGCAAGCCGCGTCATGACGACCGGGATCCCCGTTCGCCCCGGGTTGCTGCCATATCGCGTCCTATTCATGGCGGTGGCCGGTGGTTTCCGTTAAAATGACGGGTTTTTACCGTGCCTGGTTCCCCAAGCCCCATCAGGCGCCAGCATTGTGACTCTGATGATGCCAGTGATGCAGGATCTGCCATGAACAACTACTTTCGGGTGCTGGGCGTCAAGTCCAACGCCAGCGAAAACGACATCAAGAAAGCCTATCGACGGCTCTCGAACCAGTACCACCCCGACAAGTTGCACGGGGCGACGGATGAAGAGCGAGAGCAGGCAGCCCTCAAGCTGCATCAGGTGAAGAAGGCCTACGAGGTGCTTTCCGATCCCAAGGCGAGAGCCGCTTTTATCAAAGATTTCAACAACGTCATCGTGACCGATCCCGCTGCTGCCATGCAGGAGATGTGGGACCAATTCTACCCCTGAGGGCGCTATGCAAAAAAAATGGGACCAGGCTCGACTCAAGGCGCTGCAAAGTGATGCCAGCGAGAACATCGAATCCTACCGGGATCAGGATCAGCCCAAGGCACTCGAGCAGTTCACCGGCAAGATGAAGGCCCTGCTGCTGGCCGACATCAGCATGCTGGAGTTCATGCCCGAATACCTGCCGCTGGCCCTCTATGGCCGGGTGCAGTTCCCGCCCAAGGCGAAGCCGCAGTGGGCCAGGTGGCTCGCCGACGGCGTACAACCCTCATGGGACGAGTTCAAGGTGTCGGTGGCCTTCAACAACGCCGATCTGCCGCTGGTCAAGGCGGTGCGGGCCCAGAGCGAAGATCAGCTGATCGAAGCCTGCGCCGTGCTCTACCTGCTGGACAACCCCCTGCCCCGCGGTGGCCGTCGTGCCGATGACGACTACGAGTTGCAGGACGACGAAGATGACGACGGGGAAGATGCCGACGCCGACTATCATGGCGGTGATGGCGAAGAAGACGATCAGGACATGTACGACGAAGTGCGTTTCTAATTTGAGGCAAAGCATGAACAGTCTGATAGAAATTACCGCCATCGAGATCAAAGAGCTGGCCGTGGTCGAGCCCAAGCAGGCCAGCGAAAAGTTCGAGCTGATCGCCAAGACGATGTCCGACGAGCAACTGGCCGAAGTCATTGAAAACATTGATATCGTTACCCTGACCCAGATCAACGGCCAGCACGACATCTCCTTCCCGTCGATCATCTCCGAGCTGATGACCCCGGAGCGGATCCGCGACATCGTCTGCCAGCAGCCTCTCTACTGGGAGGAGGCCATCAAGAACAATGCCGAGGAGCTGCAACAGCACACCTTCGACTTCCTCAACTACCTGATCCGCACCCAGGACAGCGAGGCCAAGCAGCGCGAGATCCTGGAGTGCATCGCCGAGGATCCCGCCGGGCTCTTCTACCTCGCCATCCCCTTCATCGAGTTCTACCGTGGCGATCGCTACGAGGATGAAGAGGGCTATAGCGATGGCCTGCACGCCGAAGAGGAAGATCTCGAGGAGTCCCTCGCCTACAGCGAGCGCCAGCAGAGCGAGGATGCCCACGACTACCCGCTGGATGATCCGAGAAGCCTGTTGATGCTGATCCGCGAGCAGGCTCCCGAGGTGGAGAAAGCCATCAAGTCGCTGCTGCGCAGCGAGAACGCCACCTGGGAGGGGATCATCAACAAGTTCGCCAACGAGCTGGTGATGCAGGCCAAGGAGAAGAATCAGGTCAGCGACGAGTACGACGAAGTGGACGACATGTTCAGCTTCCTGGATTGAGGAGAGCCCTATGCAACTAGTCATCCGCGAGGCCAACGAAGGCCCCTTCCTCACCCAGGTGCTGCGCTTTGGCGCCGAGCGTGAACTCCTGAGCGCCCAGCAACTTGCCGCCATCAAGGGCAAGGCGGTGCTGATGAGCCTGAAATTCGCCGACAAGTACTACAACAAGTACAAGATGCACCTGCTGGAGCAGGCCGCCCACGACGTCATCGGCGTGGTGAGCTTGGGATTGCAGGAGCTCTCCGGGCGCGACACGGCCCGGGCGCTGGCCCTGCTGCAGGCGCCGGAAGGCCCCATCAAGCCGTTCCAGAAGGGCTGGTCCATGCTGATCTCCGTCAGCCCCAGGCAGACCGGCAACAGCCTCTACGGGGACGTGGATGCCAGGCTGCTGGACAAGATCTCGAGCCCTCCCGATGTGGAGGAGTGGCAAGGGTGGCAGGAGTACGAGAAGGCGCTGGCCGAGCACAACAAGGTCCGCCTGATGGGGCTCATCGATCAGCACTTCTTCGCCTGCGAGAGCGATCACCCCACCATGGAGGACAAGCTGGCCGAGGCCCTGCTCTACCGCATCCTCTGCGGCAAGGGCAGCGGCGCCGCGCCCCTCAAGGTGAAGCAGGATCTCAAGCGCCGGCTGGCGCGGGAGATTGAGCTCGACGAGGCCTGGTACGACACCGCGCATCTGACCACCCAGCTTGCCCTCATGCTCGCCGAGCTGCCCGCCGACATGGCCGCCGCCCTGCGCCAGGAGCTGAGCCCGGGCTTCGTGCCCAACCTGCTGCACACCCTGGGGTTTGTGCGCCAGTACCAGCAGCAGCAAAGGGAGAACGCCTCGCCGGAGAAGCTCGACAACTTCGAGATGCGCGCCGGCCTCAGGCACCCCCTGCTCGGCTGGCCCCTCTACCACGACTTCTAGGGCGCTTGTCTGCCTTGAGAACTTGTCCCCCAACGCCCGGCTCGCCGGGCGTTGTCATCTCTGGGCCCCCGCACAGGCGCCGCCAATAAAAAGTGCCCCTATAAGCGCTAGCGTACAGACGCCCCTGCCGGGGTGAGGGAAGATGGCCTCATCACGAACAGGCGCAGGTCGCGCCGACCGATATACGGCCCCCTGGCGCGTCATCCCCTGCGCCCTGGCGTCCCCTGAACCAACCACTATCCGGGCTGATGCGTCGGGGTCCGGGTCGGGATCGGCAACCCCAGCGGGATGGCTTGCCGCATACCCCAGGCGCATTGCACAACATCAAGAGGTAACCCCATGAACAAGCTCCATGGTTTGACACAAGGGGCGGTGGCAATGGCCCTGCTGATTGGGCTGGCCGCCTGCTCCGGCATGTCGCAACAGGGCAAGAGTACCGCCGTGGGTGCCGGCATAGGTGCCGTCGGCGGCGCAGTCCTGACCGGAGGCAGCGCGGCCGGCACCATAGGTGGTGCCGTCGTCGGTGGCGTCATCGGCCACGAGATCAAGAAATAGGTCTCCCCCTCCCTTCTCATCCAGCGCCCGATCCGTCGGGCGCTGTTCTGCCTGAACTCATGACCCCCAATGCCGGCCGGGTGGCGCCAACTACCTCCTCAGCGTCATTGGCCCACATTTTGTCGGGGATATAATGGCACCCTCATACCGACCGCAGGGGAGCGCAGTGAGCAGAAAACCCGACAGGATCACCGCCATGCAGCAGATCATCGACGCCGTGAAGCAAGAATTTCCGCTCTATCAGCCAGATACCTTCAAATGCGGGCCGGACAACAGCTGCATCGGCTGCCCCAAGAAGCTGATGGAGCTGGTGGATACGGATCTCTGCTACTGGCAATATCAGATCCAGCGCGGCATTGCGCCCAGCTTCGACGAGCTCAACCGCTTCGGCAAGATGTGCAAGAACATCCGCCGGGCCCTGGTGCGCAGCGGCCGCATCCCCGCCTGATGCTCTGCCCCCGTATCTGATAAGGTGTGACCGACAGGCCCGGATCGGGCACAAGCGAGAAGGAGACCAAGATGACCCAGGAGCGGATCCAGACCCGATATAAGCTGGCGGGCCCCTTTGCCACTCAGGCCGAGTTGGAGCAGGCCATAGCCGGGGCAATAGAGCACCACAAGCAGGACTTCTTCCCCCTGCTGGAGCGGCTGGTGGACATGGGGGACACCAGAGTCAACCTGAGCCAGCAGAACCCGCTGCGGGTGCTTGGCATAGCGCTCGACGCCACAGGGGCCACGGGCACGGCCCAGCTCAACTACGAGTCCAACTTCGCCGAGAGCTGCCTCATCATCAACGAATATGACCAGCACCAGACCAGCGTGCCCTTTCGCCTGGAAGGGAACGAGCTTGTCTTCGACCTTGAGCTACCCATCCCCTGGAATTTCAATAATTAATACTTCGGCGTTGCGATTCACCTTGTTTATTGCGCCCTGCCGGCTCTTGAGCACTGATAAGGACATTAGATGCATATTCACCAGGCAACCTCCGTTGATATCGAAGATCTCACCCCCTTGTTTGATGCCTATCGCCAATTTTATGGACAAGATCCGGCGCCCATGGCCGCAGCCGCCTTCATTGCCGAACGTCTTGCCAAAAGTGAGTCTGTTATCTTTCTGGCTCGCGGTGAGACGGGTGAAACCATTGGCTTTGCCCAGCTTTATCCCGCCTTCTCATCCGTTGCGATGAAGCGGATGTGGTATCTCAACGATCTGTTTGTCGCAGCATCGGCCCGCCAGCAAGGAGTCGCGAGAGCCTTGCTAAAACAGGTGGCGACCTTTGCCAGGGAGACGGACGCACTGACGGTCAAACTGGCCACAGCCGTATCCAATCTGCCCGCAAAAGCCCTCTACGAATCGGAGGGATATCAAAAGGTTGTCGCCTTTGATCACTATACCCAACGGGTTTAGCGAGCAGGGTTGAGCGACGCAGTCTCATCGACCATGGCGCGGCTCCCGTCGCCACAGGCAAAGAGGGGGAAAAGATTGGGTGTCCGCAGCATAGTGGCTGCCAGGAAGGCAGGTGCTCCGAAATAACAGCTTGATGGTCGATCGTTAAATAAAGAGGCTGGCGTGGCCACTCAGCCGCCCCACTTGGTGTAGGGTTGTCTCCATGCCAACTGAATGAACTATCGGGGGTCAGCATGGGTGAGCAGCAATCAGCAGCAATACCGGAATTGAATGACGGTGATTGCTATGGCTTCGAGCGCAAGAGTGCCGGAGACTTCCCCTTCTATCGACAGTCCCCAAATGCCTTGTCTGGCCGCAGCTGGGTGCTGATCCTGCTGGGGGTGGTGCTGGGTTTCGCCGTGCTGACGGCGCACATAGGGTTTTATAAAACCACGGCGGGCGGCTTTGTCCCCGCCATCCTGTTTCCTCTCATCCCTCTGGCCGTGCTCGCCATGGTGGCGGGGAAGGCATGGCGATCGCTGTTTAGAACGCCGACGGGGCGGGATGTCCTCTTGATGCTGGCGATTGCCGGCGTCAATATCCTGGTTTCGGTCGCCGTTGCCTTGGTACTGCAGCACCTGTTCAAGATGAGTGAAAACCCGGTCAACGCCATGCTGGCAGAGGCCTCCAATACGGCGCGCATCCTCTTTTATATAAAAACGGCCCCTCAGCTCTTTGGCGAGGAGGTGGTCTCCATACTGCCTTTTCTGGCCATCCTCTGGTTTTGTCACACTAAGCTCAGCCTGAGCCGCAAGCGAGCGCTGCTCACCGCCTGGCTCTGCACCGCCCTTATCTTCGGGGCCATGCACCTGCCCACTTATGACTGGAATTTTCTGCAATGTTTTCTGGTGATCGGCACGGCCCGCATTGTGCTGCTCAGTGGCTACATCATCACCAAAAATATCTGGGTATCGACAGGCGCACACATCATCAATGACTGGCTGCTGTTTACCGTCATGGTGCTGCTGCGTGGTGGCCAGGCCGGCATATAAGACCGGCAGCAGGCCGGGGCATGATCACAGGAAAGGAGCCTTGCCGGCTCCTTTTTCCATTGCCCATAGAAAAGGCGAGGCCCTTGCCTTCGCCTGCATCGGATGGGCATCAGGTGAGATAGTAACGCCACGACCTGCTCGGCTCTGCATAGCCGACCCGGATGCAGAAGGGGGCAAGCTCGTGATTGGCCTGCTCCAGGCTGAGGGTCTGGTGAGTATCCTCCCGACACCACTGCACGAACTCGTCGCTGTTGAAGCTGTAGTGATCCCCGTGAAAGGCCCCGTGGGCCTCGATAAGCCCTATGGCTTTCTCCGTTTCCATGTCTGGCCTCCTGGCACTGTGCTGCTTCCTTCAAGGTTAGCGAGCAGAGGCAACTTGCGGGGCCTAATCCGCCATTTCCTTGACCTGTGGCAATTGGCAAAGGGGAGAGCAAGCCACCACAGCAGAAGCCATCGACCAGCAACAGAGCCTTAAATAAAACAGAGGCAAGTAGGGTCGATTAGCGAAGCGTAATCGGCCGCACCGGTTATCCGGTCGCGAGCAGGCAAAAGAGAAAGGACGTAGGGTGCAATAAGCGAAGCGCATTGCACCGGCAACCTCGCGGGGTCAATAACGGTGCAATTCACCCTGTTCATTGCACCCTACGGTTACCTCCCCTCACCCTGGCCCTCTCCCAAGGGGAGAGGGAACAAGTACCTGCCAACCTGTGCCGTTGCTGTCACGCCATTCCAAAATCGCTGCGATCTGGGCTCCCTTCTCCCCTCGCGGGAGAAGGGTCGGGGATGAGGGGGATCAAGCCACCACAACAGAAGCCATAGACAAGCTACAGAGCGCTGAATCCAACAGGGGCGGCAGGGTCGATTAGCGAAGCGTAATCGGCCGCACCGCAATCTTGGTGGCTATGGACATAGAGATCAGCTGGAGCACCAGCAGAATTTCGACAACCTGTTTTCGCGATCGTCTGATTACGCTTCATGAATCAGACATCATTTATATTTACCAACTCAGTTATCAAGAATAATTTGGTGCGAGACATAAAAGCAGATCTAGATCACGATAAAGTATCACTTTATGGTGTTAGCCTTCGACAATTAATATTAACCATTAAACTCTCTTACTGTATAAAGCAAAGCAACAATTTCTCAAATATATATTATAAGAATGTATCTAGCTACCGAAGCTATAATGAAAGAGTAACCATGAAAAATACCATTATATTACTGTCATTGTTTCTATTGCTGATCAGCCCGGTCCATGCCAAAAACTGCAAGAAGGGGCAACCATGTGGAAATTCATGCATTTCATGGAGTAAAACATGCCGTATAAACACACATAACTACCAATTAGCTACTCCATCGACTTCATCAACATTATCCACGCCAAGAAATCATGAAGAAAAAGTGACCGAATCGAAGTCTAGTAATGTACTTATCAGATACGTTATACCCTTGAAATTGAATGTCCGTACGAAGCCAAATACGTCATCATATATTGCGACAAGACTTATAAAAGGGGATTTTGTCTTGCTATATAAAGTAGAGGGAAGCTGGGCTTATATCAGTAAGCAAGGGATTTATGGATGGGTTAAGGATGAATACCTTTCTTTGTCCCCGGTCACCTGAATTTAGAAAAGAAAGGAGCGATTATATCGCTCCTTTCTTTTGGTAGTACGTTCTTACCCTTCCTGATTTTCCTCAGCGACCGGCTCGGCACCAGCGGCGGGTTCAATCTCGATGCGATCGACCCGCTGCAAGCCGCGGGGCAGCTTGGCGCCGCGGCGGCCGCGCTCGCCACGGTAGTAGTCGAGATCCGAGGGCTTGAGGGTCAGCTTGCGCTTGCCGGCAAAGAGGGTGACATATTGCCCCTGCGGGATAATGGCGGCCATCACCATAAACTCCTCCCGCGCCTTGACCCGCGCCGACGGAATGCTGATGAGCTTGTTGCCCTTGCCCTTGCCAAGCACCGGCAGTGTGCTGAGCGGGAACAGCAACATGCGCCCCTCGTTGGAAATGGCCATGCAGAGATCGGTTTCTGGCGAGCCAATCTTCTGGGGTGCCATCACCAGGCCCCCTTCCGGCACCGTCAGCAGCGCCTTGCCGTTCTTGTTCTTGCCAATCAGGTCGTCATATTTGCAGACGAAGCCGTAACCGGCGTCACTGGCGATGAGGTAGGGTTCGCCCTCATTGCCCATCACCAGATGGCGCACCTCTTCCCCCGCCCCCAGGGCGAAGCGGCCGGTGAGCGGCTCCCCCTGACTGCGGGCGGAAGGCAGGGTGTGCGCCTCCAGGGAATAGGTACGGCCCAGGCTAGAGAGGAACACCGCCTGCTGGTTGCTGCGCCCGCAGGCGTGGGCCAGATAGCCATCCCCCGCCTTGTAGGAGAGGCCTTCCACGTCCACGTCGTGGCCCTTGGCGGCCCGCACCCAGCCCTTGTCGGACAGAATGACGGTCACCGGCTCACTCGGGGTCAGCTCTTTCTCGGTCAGGGCCACAGCGGTGGCACGCTCCACCAGCGGGGTGCGGCGATCGTCGCCGTACTTCTCGGCATCCGCCAGCAGCTCTTTCTTGAGCAGGGTGTTGAGGCGACGCTCCGAGCCCAGGATCAGTTCGAGTTTGTCGCGCTCCTCGGCCAGCTCTTCTTGCTCGGCGCGCAGCTTGAACTCTTCGAGCTTGGCCAGATGGCGCAGTTTGAGCTCGAGGATGGCTTCGGCCTGGGTCTCGCTGATATTGAAACGCTCCACCATCACCTTGCCCGGCTCATCCTCGGTGCGGATGATCTCGATCACCTCGTCGATGTTGAGGTAGGCAACCAGCAAGCCTTCGAGGATGTGCAGGCGGGCCAGCACCTTGTCGAGGCGATATTGCAGACGGCGACGCACGGTCTCGCGGCGGAAGATGATCCACTCGGAGAGGATCATCTTGAGGGTCTTCACCTGGGGTCTGTTGTCGAGACCGAGGATGTTGAGGTTGACGCGATAGTTCTTCTCCAGATCCGTGGTGGCGAACAGGTGGGCCATCAGCCCCTCCACGTCCACCCGGTTGGAGCGGGGGATGATCACCAGACGGGTCGGGTTCTCGTGGTCCGATTCATCCCGCAGGTCGGTGACCATGGGCAATTTCTTCGCCACCATCTGGGCGGCGATCTGCTCCATGATCTTGGCGCCCGAGGCCTGATGGGGCAGCGCCGTGATGACGATGTCGCCATCCTCCTCGCTCCACACCGCCCGCTGCTTGATGGAGCCCTTGCCGGTCTCGTAGATTTTGCGGATGTCGTCCCGGGGCGTGATGATCTCGGCGTTGGTCGGGTAGTCCGGCCCCTGGATGTGCGTCATCAGCACATCCAGCCCCACATTGGGGTTGTCCAGCAGCTCGGCACAGGCAAGAGCCACTTCCCGCGCGTTGTGGGGCGGGATGTCGGTCGCCATGCCCACCGCTATGCCGGTCACCCCGTTGAGCAGTATGTGGGGCAGGCGGGCGGGCAGCACCACGGGTTCCTTCATGGTGCCGTCGAAGTTCGGCGTCCACTCCACAGTGCCCTGGCCGAGCTCGGAGAGCAGCAGCTCGGAGAAGCGCGACAGCCGCGCCTCGGTGTAACGCATGGCGGCGAAGGATTTGGGATCGTCCGGCGCACCCCAGTTGCCCTGACCGTCCACCAGCGGGTAGCGGTAGGAGAAGGGCTGGGCCATCAGCACCATGGCTTCATAACAGGCGCTGTCGCCGTGGGGATGGTACTTACCCAGCACGTCACCCACGGTACGGGCGGACTTCTTGTGCTTGGAGAGCGCGGAGAGCCCCAGCTCGCTCATGGCGTAGATGATGCGCCGCTGCACGGGCTTGAGGCCATCGCCGATATGGGGCAGGGCCCGGTCCATGATGACGTACATGGAGTAGTTCAAGTAAGCCTGCTCGGTGAAGGCGCGCATGGGCTGGCGCTCTACCCCGTCCAGACTGAGCTCGATAGCATCACTCATAAGGTTGTTCTCTTGCTAGGGTGCGCCACTGGGCGGCGCACCTGAAAGTCGGGTCGGCTGATGACAGAGGCCATTGGCTTAGATGATCGCAAGGTTGCCCTTCTCTTCCAGCCACTCCCGGCGATCCGGGGCGCGCTTCTTGGCCAGCAGCATGTCCATCAGCTGCAGGGTCTCGTCCCCCTCCTCCAGCTCGCCCATGGTGAGCTGCACCAGGCGGCGGGTATTGGGATCCATGGTGGTTTCCCGCAGCTGTTTCGGGTTCATCTCGCCCAGCCCCTTGAATCGGGTCACCATCACCTTGCCCTTCTTCTTCTCGGCCTCGACCCGTTGCAGCACGCCGTTCTTCTCGTCCTCGTCCAGGGCATAGAAGACCTCCTTGCCGATGTCGATCCGGTAGAGCGGCGGCATGGCCACATAGACGTGGCCCTTGTTGACCAAGGTTCTGAAATGTTTAACAAAGAGTGCGCACAGCAGGGTGGCGATATGCAGACCGTCCGAGTCCGCATCCGCGAGTATGCACACCTTGCCGTAGCGCAGGCCGGAGAGATCCTCGGAATCGGGATCCAGCCCTATGGCCACAGAGATGTCGTGCACTTCCTGGGAGGCGAGCACCTGACCGGCCTCCACCTCCCAGGTGTTCAGTATCTTGCCGCGCAGGGGCATGATGGCCTGGAATTCACGATCCCGCGCCTGCTTGGCACTGCCGCCCGCGGAGTCACCCTCCACCAGGAAGAGTTCCCCCTGCATGGGGTCGGCGCAGTTGCAGTCGGTGAGCTTGCCGGGCAGGGCCGGGCCCTGGGTAATCTTCTTGCGCACCACAGTCTTGGCGGCGCGCATCCGGCGCTGGGCGCTGCTGATGCAGATCTCCGCGATCTGCTCCGCCAGCTCGGTGTTGCTGTTTAAGTAAAGGCTGAAGGCATCCTTCACCACCCCGGAGACGAAGGCCGAGCTCTGGCGGGACGACAGCCGCTCCTTGGTCTGACCGGCGAACTGGGGATCCTGCATCTTGACCGAGAGGATGTAGGCGCAGCGATCCCAGATGTCTTCCGGAGTCAGCTTGACCCCGCGCGGCAACAGGTTGCGGAACTCGCAGAACTCGCGCATGGCGTCCAGCAGGCCCTGACGCAGGCCGTTGACGTGGGTGCCGCCGAGCGCAGTGGGGATCAGGTTCACATAGGATTCGGCGAGGCACTCGCCCCCCTCCGGCAACCAGCACAGGGCCCAGTCCACCGCCGATTGATCCGTGCTGAAGGCGCCGACGAAGGGCTGCTCCGGCAGGCAGGTGAACTGTTTGACCGCATCAACGAGGTAATCCTTGAGGCCATCTTCGTAGCACCACTCCAGCTTGATGCCGGTGTTCTTGTCGAGGAACTTGATGGTGAGGCCGGGGCAGAGCACGGCCTTCGCCTTGAGCAGATGCTCGAGCTTGGAGACCGAGAAGCGCGGCGAGTCGAAATAGCGAGCCTCTGGCCAGAAGCGCACCCGGGTGCCGGTGTTGCGGCGCCCGCAGGTGCCTGTGATGGTGAGCTCCTGCACCTTGTCGCCACGCTCGAAGGCGATGTCATAGACCTGACCGTCCCGGCGCACCGTCACCTCGACCCGATCGGAGAGGGCGTTCACTACCGAAATACCCACACCGTGCAGACCGCCGGAGAACTGGTAGTTCTTGTTGGAGAACTTGCCCCCCGCGTGCAGCTTGCAGAGGATCAGCTCCACACCGGAAACGCCCTCTTCCGGGTGAATGTCGACCGGCATGCCACGGCCGTCATCGACAACCTCGAGGGACTGATCTTCATACAGGGTCACCTCCAGGGTGCGGGCATGGCCCGCCAGCGCCTCATCGACGCTGTTGTCGATGACCTCCTGGCCGAGGTGATTGGGCCTGGTGGTGTCTGTGTACATGCCGGGGCGGCGACGCACCGGTTCGAGGCCATTGAGGACCTCAATGGCATCCGCATTGTATTGAGTGGACATGGAGGGCCTTGCGAATTGACGTTTGGAGGGAATCTTACTCGCTGGGAGGGTCTTGGACAAATAGGGCGGTGGCAAAGGGTGATCCAGAGAGGCTATGGCCCCGCAGGATCAGGCGGGTGTCAGTGCCATGGGCTGCGCCAGCAACAAGGGCAAGAGGGAGCTGACGGTGCCAGGGCCATGGGCTGCACCTGCAACAAGGACGAGAGGGAGCAGACGGTGCCAGGGCCATGGGCTGCACCTGCAACAAGGACGAGAGGGATCAGGCGGGCGCCAGGGCCATGGGTTGCGCCTGCAACAAGGACGAGAGGGATCAGGCAGGCGCCAGGGCCATGGGCTGCGCCTGCAACAAGGACGAGAGGGATCAGGCGGGCGCCAGGGCCGAAGGCTGCGCCTGCAACAGGGGGGAGAGGGAGCAATGGAGTCGCCACACCAGGCCCGCCAGCTCCCGGGCCGAGGGCTCGGGGTGATCGGCCAGGCCGAGGCTGATGCGATCCAGCTCGGCCAGGGTCTGATGGAGGGAGCCATGTTGCACCCCCTGCTCGGTGAGGATCCCCTCAAGACAGCGCACGCAGGCGTCCCGCACCAGATAGAGTGCCGGCTCCCTGCCCCGCCACTGGCGCAGTTGCCAGACGATGTGGCTGCAGTTGAGCAGCACCACGCCCCAGCGCAGCACCCAGAGCCGGGCGCCCTGATCCTGCCCCTGACCGAGCTGGCTGATGCAGTGATAGATGAGGGATTCAAACTGGCTCTCGCTCTGCCGGGGCCTGGCGGCCAGCTGATCGATGAAGTGGCGGCGCAGGGAGCGGATGAGGCGGCGGCTCTTGCGCCTGTCCGAGCTGGGCCTGAGGATCTGGAACGCCAGTCCCGCCACCATGACCCCCAGCACCTTGCCGATGCTGTCGTTGACGAAGGCTTGATAGTCGTAGCTCGGCGGGTTGGTGATGGCGAGGAAGGAGCCGAGCAGCACTATGAGCTGGCCCCAGAGCGCCGCCGACGAGGGGCGCTGCAACTTGATCAGCTGCATGGTGATGAGCGCGGGGAACAGCAGGGCGCAGAACAGCCAGAAGTCGTCGATGCGGATCATCAGGCCGAACTTGACCGCGAAGCAGACCAGGCTCAGCAGCAGGATGGCCTGCAGCATGGTCTGGGTTCCCTTGGTCGGCGTCGGGGTGGCCGAATAGAGCACGCAACAGATGGACAGCAGGGTCAGGGCCGAGGCGCCCGACTCCCACTGGGTGTTGATCCAGAAGGCGCAGCCCAGCACCACGCAGAGGAAGGTGCGACCGCCGTTATAGGCCGCCTCGACGCTGTCGTTGTAACGGGTGAGCGAGCTGTGGCGCGGCGGCGTTGGCCACTCCTGACCGTCATAGGGCGCCAGCCGGCCGAGCCAGCGCTGGCACTCCAGATAGCTCCAGCAAAAATGGCGCAGGCGCAGCCAGAAGGTGCGGCGGCGAAAATCGCTACCCGACTCGGCCACGAAGGGGGCCAGCAGGCGGGCGATGCGGTATTTGTCGCAATCGGGCTCGCCCAGCGCGCGGATCACCGAGGTTAGCAGGGGGGTCAACCCGTCCGGCGGCTGCGGCCAGTGCTGCAGCATGCGGCGCACCCCGGAGATCAGGCTGACCATCCGCAGCTGGCGGTGCAACAGGAAGTTGAGCAGCCGGTTGTGGCGGCGCAGCCGGTGGTGACTCCACACCGCCTGAATCCGCAGCACGTTCATGGTGAGGATCTGGCCGATGATCCCCTCGTGGGCACCGCGCACATCGGCCCCCGCCTCCCCCAGCCAGAGCAGCTGGGCGTGCTCCCGCAGCCGGGCCTGACTCTTGCCAAGGGACGCCAGCAGTGTCTCTCCATCCGAGAGGCTCGGCAGAATCATCATCATCAGGCCGCCGCAGAGAATGCCCACTATCACCTCGCTCACCCTGGCCTGAGCGATGTCGAAGATGTGCTCCGTCTCGGTCACGTTGACGCAGGAGAAGGCGATGATGGCCGCGGTGTAGCCCGCCAGGGCGAAGGCGTAGGAGACGTTGTTCTGATAGTGGTTGGAGATGTAGGTGCAAAGGCCGAGCCAGAGCGCGATAAGGAAGCTGAACAGCCAGGGATCGCTGATGCCAAGACCGGTGATCATCACGGCCGCCATGGCGCCGATGAGGCTGCCCACTACCCGCCCCAGGCTCTTGCTGATGACGCCGCCGACGGTGGGAAAACTCACCACGGCGGCCGAGGTCATGGCCCAGTAGGGAGCATCCAGTTGCAGCACAAACGCCAGCCAGAGCGACAGGCACATGGCCAGGCTGTTGCGCAGGGCATAGCGCCACTGGCCCTCATTGGCCTGGCCCCAGGGTGTCTGGCGCCAGCGTCCCCGGCCTGCCACCCTATTCCCCTATGGTGATGGTGCAGGTGGTGCCCGCGATCAGGGCAAGCTCGGGCGGCACCTCCAGCAGACGGATCCGCACCGGCACCCGCTGGGCCAGCCGCACCCAGGGCACGTTAGGCTTGACGTCGAGCAGCAGCCCCTGGCTCCCCTCCAGGCTCTGATCGTGAATGGCGCGCCCTATGCTCTCCACCTCCCCCTTGAGCGCCAGCTCCCCGCTGTAGAGCACCATGCGCGCCGGCTTGCCCGGCGCTATGTGCCTGAGCTTGGTCTCTTCGAAATAGCCCTGCACGTAGAAGGAGTGGATATCTACCAAAGCCACCAGAGGCACCCCGGCGCTGGCGTAGTTGCCGACCCTGGCCTGCAGGTTGGTGATGTAACCGTCGCTGGCGGCATGCACCTCGGTTCGCGCGAGCGACCATCTGGCCTGCTCCAGATTGGCCTGGGCCACCTGATAGGCCGCCTTCATCGCCTGGGCATTGAGCCTGGACTCGTCGACCGCCTCGGCGGAGATGACGGTGCGGGACAGCCCCTGGCGACGCCTGGCCTCGTGCTCCGCCTTGTCGAGATCCGATTTCGCCTTGGCCAGCGCCGCGTTGGCGTTGTCCAGGGCAATCCGGTAGGGCACGGGATCCAGGCTGAACAGGGTCTCCCCCTTCTTCACCAGCTGGTTGTCCTTGATCCAGATGCTGACTATCTTGCCCGACACCTCGGGGGTGATGCTGACCAGCTCGGCCCGCACCTTGCCATCCCGGGTCCAGGGGCCCTGCATGTAGTAGTTCCACAACCACCAGAGCGACACCAGCGCCAGGGCGCACACCAGCAGGGTGGAGAAGTATTTGAGGGTTGCCAGGGGAGATTTAGCCATGTAGCAGTATCCAGAGTGCGCCACTGACGGCGAGGATAAACAGGGAGAGATCCATCAGAAGAGGGTGCCAGACATCCCCGCCGTAGAGCCAATCCCGCAGCAGGTGGTGCACCGGCAACCAGCCGAGCAGCCCGAGCAGCACCGCCTTGAACAGGGGGGGAAAGTAGAGCGAGGCCCCCAGGATCAGATCCGGCAGCGCTGAAGCAGTCGTCACGGGCAGGCTCCCGGTTGGCAAGAGAAGGAGAATGGCCCGCCAGAGAGCAGGCTGACCAAGGTTAACACAGCCATTTCGGCGGCTACAGAAGCAGATGGCACCATGCCGTCACCTCTGTCAGTCAAACAGGGTATGACGCCGTCCCTGCCGCACATGGTCGTGAAGACAGCGCAGCTGGGACTCCACCACCCGGTGACGGGAGAGCGGAGGCAGGACGTCGATGGGGAAATAGGCCGCGCCTCGGGTCTCGTCAGTCTTGGTGAGCAGCGCTCCGCCCGTCACCTCGCACAGGAAGAAGGCCTTGTGGGCATGGGGCAGTTGCGGGGGATGGAGGTGTTTGAGCTTGTCGAACAGGGCCAGCAGCTGGATGGCACGGCACTCAAGGCCCGTCTCCTCCACCACTTCGCGCACCACTGCGCCCGCTGGCGAGTCGCCTATGTCGCACCAGCCCCCGGGCAGAGTCCAGAGTCCGTCGCTGCGCTCCTGCACCAGCAGCAGCCGGCCCGCGTCATCCAGGATCAGCGCCCGCACATCCAGCTTGGGGGTGGGATAACCGCTGTCCAGAGCAATCCAGTGGGCGATGGCCTCGGGATCCAGCTCGCTCTGGCTGGCGACAAGCGTGGCAGCCGCGTTTCGCAGCGCCTCGAAGCGGGCAATATCGAAGGGATCTTGGGAATAGGTGAGCCCGGCCTGAGCCGTGGCCAGCACCTGTTCCAGAAAGGCGGCCAACGGCGGTTGCACGGCTAGAGCCCGAGGAAGCGCACTATCTGGGCGGGATAGCGCTCGAAGCCGACGAAGGCGTGGTTGCCGCCGCACTCCAGGGAGAGGCGGGCAAACTCGTATTCCCTCAATGCCTTGCGATAGTCGAGCACCTCATCCTCCTGCTGTTGCAGGATCCAGAGTCGCTCGGGGGCGCTCACCGGTACCGCCAGCGCCCGCAGCTCGTCCATGTGGGTCGGCAGCAGCTCGTAGCGCTCGTCGGTATAGGGATTGACCTGGTGGCCCAGGTAGTCGCAGAGCAGTTCATGGGGGCGCACCGCCGGATTGATCAGCGCCGCGCGGCAGCCATGCAGCTCGCTCACCCGGGTCGCCATAAAGCCGCCGAGGGAGCTGCCCACGGCACCTAGCCTGAGGCGGCCATCATGGCGAGCCCTGGCCTCGGCAATGGCGCCCTCTATGGCCTCCCAGGCCGCCGCCGGGGTATTGGGCTGGGCCGGGATAAGCACTTCGATGTCGGGCCTGTGCTCGGCCACCCAGGCAGCCATCTGCTGCGCCTTGGCCGAGCCGGGCGATGAGTTGAAACCGTGCAGATAGAGCAGAACCGGGGTCATGGTGGCGGACTCCTCAATATCCGGTGGCGTTGGGGTCGGGCACGAACTGCCCCACCGGCAACCGCCACACCTGGCTGGCAATGCGGCCATCCGGATGCAGGGTGAGATAACGCCAGCCCGGGCCGGACTCGTCCAGGGCGAAACCGTCGGAGAGCGGCTTGAACTGGATGCAGGTGGAGGGGCTGGCGATCAGCCTCACCCCCTGGTGCACCTCGTCAAACTCCTGATGCACATGGCCGAACAAGATGGTCTTCTGCTGCGGATGGCGGGCCAGCACGGCGAAGAGATCGTCGGCATTCTTGAGATTGTGCTGATCCAGCCAGGCGCAGCCCACCGGCACCGCCTGATGGTGCAGGGCGATGAGGGCGTGGCGCTCGGGATGCTGACGCAGGGCGCTGTCCAGCGCCGCCAGCTGGTGATCGCCGAGCACCCCATGGGGTTTGCCGCGCACCTGGGTATCGAGCAGGATCACCTGCCAGTGGTCTCCCACCAGCTGCTTGGCTTCGCTGATCCCGGCGGCATGGAGGTACTCCGTCATCAGGGGGCCGTCATCGTGGTTGCCGGGCAACCAGTAGATGGGGCGCGCCAGCGGGGCCATCATGGAGGCGAACCGCTGATAGGATTCCGGGCTGTGATCCTGGGACAGATCCCCGGTGGCGAGGATCAGATCGAACGGATGCGCGTTGGCCTGCACCTGCTCCAGCACGGCGGCCAGGCTCTCTGCGGTTCGCACGGCCAGCAGTCGTCCCTCTGCACTGGCGAAGAGATGGGTATCGGTAATCTGTAACAGGCGCACACTGCCGTCCGGCGCCTGAGGTAGCTCTGTTTCCAAAATCACGCTTCTTTTTTATGGGTTCGACTAGAGGATGTTGATCAGGCTGGTGCCATGTTTGAGACAAAATCTTAGCCAATCGGCCAAGAATAGATTTACCTGCTCTTTTTCATCCCTGTGGTGCATTTTTTTATTGGGATAATCATAACGTGGTTGCAACATTGAAATCTGTTGCGCCGCACACACTTCCGCCATCCGCACATCGTGATACAAACGAATCTCTATACGAGCCTGCAAGTAGCTCGGCAACTCGGGATTGTGCTGGGCCAGGGTCACCTGACTGGTGAAGCGGCTCTCTTCGCTGACGGTGAGCTGGAACTGCAAGCCGTTGCCCACCTGATAACGGCGCTCCGCCCCCACGCTGCCGCCGGGGGGCAGCAGCTTCATCAAAGCCATGTAATTGACCTCGCAGGTGCGCTGCAAGGACATCAGATCAGGCACATAGCGTTTCATCGGGCTCTGGACTAATGGCATATCGCAACTCCATCAATCAGGGTCCATGGACGATTGACCTCGCAGACAGGAGGCACATGGCGCCTGGCGTGAACGAACGAGCGCCACCTTAGCGCCCCGCCAGCCAGCGGGCCTGCAGCTCGCCATGATTGAGGGCCAACCATTGCAGGGCGATGACGGAGGCGGCATTGTCGATGCGCCCCTCCTTGAGCCAGGCGTAGGCCTGCTCGCGGCTCACCACATGGACCCGGATGTCTTCACCCTCTTCCGCCAGACCGTGGATCCCCGCCGCCTGGCTGGCATCCACCTCCCCCACATAGACCTCGATCCGCTCTGTGCTGCCACCCGGGCTCACCAGGTAGCTGATGGCATGCTCGCAGCGACCCACCTCGATGCCCGCCTCTTCCACCGCCTCGCGGCGCACCACGGCTTCGGCTGTCTCCCCTTCATCTATGATGCCGGCCACCAGCTCCAGCAGCCAGGGAGTGGGGCTGGTCTCGATGGCACCGATGCGGAACTGCTCCACCAGCACTATCTGGTCGCGCACGGGATCATAAGGCAGCAGCGCGGCCGCATGGCCCCGCTCGAACAGCTCGCGGACTATGGGCTCATTCCAGCCACCGGCAAATAACCTGTGTTGCAGGCGATAGACGTTCACTTTGAAAAAGCCGTTGTATCCAGATGATTTATCGATGATTTTCACATCATCACCGGAATAGTGAGTGGTTTGAGGCAAGGCTTGCTGTGACATACGAGACTCCTACCAGCTTGACTTGGCTTGGTTTGACCATAATATTCGGGGGCATGAATGAACATTCATTCACTCGCTCTCGCCGACGATGAGGGATGGATTTTAGCAGCCACAGGACATTTGGCTAGGCGCGTGGCCGAGAAAACTCGCCCTGACTCTTGACGTTTCTGTCGCTGGAAAAGAGACAGTTCGCAATGAAATCTGCTTGTAGTAGAGTGGTTAAGCTGAAATCAAGCTTGGTCGGTGACAATCCCCTCCTTCATCCAGCGGACAGCTTTGGGTTGATAAATAAGGTTAAAACTATCATATGAAAAGAACACTCTTGTCAGTCATGGTGATGCTGGGTGTGAGCAGTGTCGCTCATGCCGAAAACCTGCTCGAAATCTACCAGCAAGCCCAGATCAAGGATACCCAGCTGCTGGAATCCAAGGCCAAGCGGGACCAAGCCTTCGAGAAGATCAACGAATCCCGCGCCGCTCTCTTGCCACAGATCAATCTGGGCGCCGGCCTGAACTACCTGCAGAACAAGGACGATACCCAGACCAACAGCGGTGCCAGCGGCAGCGTCACCCTGGATCAGTCCGTCTATCGTCGCAGCAACTGGGTCAACCTGGACCTGACCGAGAAGAGCGCCACCCAGTCCGACGTGGCCTACAACCTCGAGTACCAGAACCTGATGCTGCGTACCGCTCAGGCCTATTTCGACGTGCTCAAGGCGATGGATACTCTGGAGTTCGTCCGTGCCAACAAGACCGCGGTAGAGCGTCAGCTGGAACAGACCCAGCAGCGCTTCGAAGTGGGCCTGACCGCCATCACGGACGTGCATGAGGCCGAGGCCGAGCGCGATCAGGCGCTGGCAGACGAGATCAATGCCGAGAACACCCTGGACAACAGCTACGAGAGCCTGCGCGAGCTGACCGGCATCGATCATCGCCAGCTGGACGTGCTCAACACCGAGCGTTTCGCCCCGCAGAAGACCCCGTTCAACTCCGACAAGTGGCTGGAGCTGGCCCTGGACAAGAACCTGGAGCTGCACAGCGCCCGCATCGGCAAGGACATCGCCAAGGAGCAGATCGATCTGGCCAAGACGGGCCATGAGCCGACCCTGGATCTGGGCGCCGGCCTCACCGCCGGTTACAACGACTACAAGGACGAGATCCGCAACCCCGAGAGCAACAGCAATCAGGGCAATATAGGCCTGAACTTCAACCTGCCGCTCTACACCGGGGGCGCCACCACCTCCCAGGTCAAGCAGGCACAGTTCAACTACGTGGCCGCCAGCGAGCAGCTGGAGCGCAGCTTCCGCTCGGTGCAGAGCACAGTGCGTTCTTCCTATAACAACGTGAACGCCAGCATCGGCTCGGTGCGCGCCTACAGCCAGTCCGTCATCTCCGCCGACAGCGCCCTGAAGGCGACCGAGGCCGGTTATGAAGTGGGTACCCGGACCATAGTCGACGTGCTGGACTCCACCCGCAAGCTGTACCAGGCCAAGCAGAAACTCTCCGAGGCCCGTTACAACTACATCCTCAGCATCCTCTCCCTCAAGCAGGCCGCCGGCATACTGGAGCAGAAGGATCTGGAAGACGTGAACCAGGGCCTGATGCCCGCCGCCCAGGTCACCAAGAAGTCCTGAGCCGGATTCACGGCATGAAAAAGGCGACCTTAGGGTCGCCTTTTTGCTGCCTGCTTGCCGCTCGCCAGGGGCGAGTGGTCAGGCACCTCCGGCCGAGGCCGGAGGTGCTCAGCCGCGCTCGCGTATGGTCTTGATGATCTCGCTGGTGGAGCAGCCGTCCTCGAAGTTCAGCACCCGCACCTCGCCGCCGTTGGCGGTCACTTCGGCATAACCGGCGATCTCTTCGGGCTTGTAATCGCCCCCCTTGACCAAGAGGTCTGGCAGGATCTCGGCGATCAGTCGCTGGGGCGTGTCCTCACCGAAGGACACCACCCAATCCACGGCACCCAAAGCCGCCAGCACCGTCATGCGGCGCTCTGTGGGGTTGACCGGACGGCCCGGCCCCTTGAGGCGGCGCACGGACTCATCGGTGTTGACCGCGACTATCAGGCGATCCCCCAGCTTGCCCGCATTGGCCAGGTAGGAGACGTGGCCCGCATGCAGGATGTCGAAGCAGCCGTTGGTCATCACCACCTTCTCGCCGCGCAGGCGGGCGGCCTGCACGGCCACCTTGAGCTGGGCCTCGGACATGACGCCAAAGCCGGTCTCCTGCTCGGTGTAGAGGGCGTTGGCCAGCTCCACCGGGCTCACCGTGGAGGTACCCAGCTTGCCGACGACTATGCCGGCTGCTGTGTTGGCCAGGGCACAGGCCTCGTCCAGGCTCATGCCGGCGGCAAGCGACGTCGCCAGGGTGGAGATGACGGTATCGCCGGCACCGGTCACGTCATAGACCTCGTGAGCCTGGGCCGGCAGGTGCAGCTCGGGCTGTCCTTCGCGGATCAGGGTCATGCCGTTCTCGGAACGGGTCACCAGCAGGGCATCCAGCTCGAAGCGCTTGACCAGCTCCAGCCCCTTGGCAACCAGCTCCTCTTCGCTCTTCACCTTGCCCACCACGGCCTCGAACTCGGACATGTTGGGGGTCAGCAGGGTGGCGCCGCGATACTTCTCGAAATCCGTCCCCTTGGGATCCACCAGCACAGGGATGCCGGCGGCGCGGGCGCGGGCAATCATGCCAGGCACGTCGTTCAAGGCGCCCTTGCCGTAGTCGGAGAGGATCATCACGTCGGCCCCCGGCAGCGCCTGCTCCACCTTGCCCATCAGCAGGCTGGCGTCCACGTCGTGGAAGGCCTCTTCAAAATCGAGGCGCAGCAGTTGCTGGTTGCGGGACAGCACCCGCAGCTTGGTGATGGTCGGGTAGTCGGTCAGACGAACGAAATCACAGGCGACCTTGACCCCTGCCATCTGGCCGGCCAGGGCATCGGCGGCCTCATCCTGACCGGTCAGCCCGAGCAACACGGCCTGGGCACCCAGGGCGGCAGAGTTCAGGGCCACGTTGGCGGCGCCACCCGGGCGCTCCTCTATGTGCTCGACCTTGACCACGGGCACCGGCGCCTCGGGGGAGATGCGGCCGGTGGGGCCATGCCAATAGCGATCCAACATGACATCGCCAACGACCAGAACGCGGGCTTTCTCAAACTCGGGCAGGGTGATTTTCATCTGTATCGGCTCTCAAAACCTGAAAATTTCAGCGGCCGATTTTATCACACTCTTTTCCTGGACGTGAAAAAAGCACTGCCATGCCCGCCCAGGCGCCCCCGTCTGACCCCTCTGACCAGGTGATGGCGATTCGCACCCGCCCCCGTTTTTCGGATAGAATCCCCAGATTGCGAGTGACAGCCTATCCAGGGGCACCGATCCCCCCGTGTCGGCTGGGCTCCCTCCCTTGCCTTTGTGAACAAGAGACTCTTCATGGCCCAAGAACATGCTCCCCGCCTCGAACCCCGTCTGTTCCATCCCCGTTACTGGGGCAGCTGGTTCGGTCTGTGCCTGCTCTGGCTGCTGGTGCTGCTGCCCTGGCGCAGCCAGATGTGGCTGGGTCGCCAGCTCGGCACCCTGGCCCGCAAGGTATTGAAATCCCGCGTCAAGATTGCCCGTCGCAACCTGGAGCTGGCGATGCCCGAGCTCAGTCGGGATCAGCGGGAAACCCTGCTCAAACAGAACTTCGAGAGCGTGGGCTGCGCCATCTTCGAGGTGGGCATGGCCTGGTTCTGGCCCGACTGGCGGATGCGCCGCCTGATGAAGGTGGAGGGGGAAGAGCATGTCATCGACGCCATCGAAAAGGGTCAGGGCATGCTGCTGCTCTCCTGCCACTTCCTGACGCTGGAGCTCAACGCCCGCTGCTTCGGCCTGGTGCGGCCCGGGGTCGGTGTCTATCGCCCCAACACCAATCCGGTGCTGGAGTACGCCCAGTACCACGGTCGCTGCGCCTCCAACAAGTACCTGGTGGATCGCATGGACGTGAAGGGGATGATCAAGGCACTGCGCAACGGCGACGCCCTCTGGTATGCGCCGGATCACGACTACGGCAGCCATGCCAGCGTCTTCGTGCCCTATTTCGCGGTGGAGCAGGCGGCCACCATCACCGGCACCGCCACCCTGGCCCGGGTCAAGAACACTGTCACCCTGCCCTGCTACAACATCCGTACCCAGGAGGGCTACACCCTGCACATAGGGGCGCCGCTGGAAGGCTACCCGAGCGGTGACGACCTGGTCGATGCCGCCCGCGCCAACCGCGAGATTGAGGCCGCCGTGCGCAAGGCCCCCGAGCAGTACATGTGGCTGCATCGCCGCTTCAAGACCCGTCCCAACCCGGACGACGCGGGTTTCTACTAAGGCCCCTTCCCAATGAAAAAGCCCTCGCATGCGAGGGCTTTTTTACGGGTCTGCGACCGCGCCTGAATTACTGGCGGATCAGCCGGTAGATGGCGTAACCGGGATGTTTGGCGTCGTCCATCGCCAGGGTGGACTTGTACTCAAGATCCGCACCGGCCAGAGCCTTGGCCTCATCGCTCGGCGAGGAGTAGAGCCGCACGTCAACCCCCACTGGCAGCGCCTTCATGTGCCAGTTGTTGTTGGCCGCCGGGCTGAAGCCCGCCGGATTGGCAGCAGACTGGGACTTGAGGTACTGGGCGATGATCTCCCGCGTCTCGAAGGGATCTTCATGGACTATGTTGCTGCCATCTATGCCCGGGAAGTGACCGCCACCGCTGGCGCGATAGTTGTTGGTCACCACGTAGAACTTCTGGGCCGGATCCACCGGCTGGCCGTTGAAGGTGAGGCCGCTGATGCGCTGACCGTCGCTCACCTTGAGCCCCTCCTTGCTGTAACGGGCTGGCTGGGTGATGTCCACCTCGTAGCTCACACCGTCGATCACATCGAAGTTGTAGGTCGGGAAGCTTTCGTTCACCAGCCACTGCACCTCGCTCTTGCCGGTGTCTATCCGGTTGAACTGGCCGGCGCTCATCTCCAGCCACTCCTTGACGGTGGCCCCGTTCACCTCGACCACCTGCAGGGTGTTCGGATAGATGTAGAGATCGGAGACGTTGCGCAGGGAGATGTCACCCTGGGCTACATAGGTGAAGTCATTGATGCCGTTGCGCCCGCCGCGGAAGGGGGCCGCCACCGACAGGATCGGGTAGGGCTCCTTGAGCAGACCGTCTTGTTGCAACTGCTCGGCGTGCTGACGCTGGGCATCGCTCACCAGTTGCACCGAGGGGTCGTCCTGCACCAGGGCGAAGAAGCTGTGAATGGGAGAGGTGATCTTGCCGAGCGGCTCGTCCAGCCACTGGTTGGTGGCGTCGTGATCCGCCTGCACCAGATCCACGACCCGTTGATCCACGGCGCTGCCTTCGCTTGAATCTATCTTGCGCAGGCTGGCCTGGCTCTGCTTCACCTGCCACTTGCCATCCACTTGCTCCAGCTTGAGATCGATGATGCCGAGGTGGTTGCCCCAGTAGCCGGGCATCACGGTCGGAATGCCACTCAGGGTGCCGGCCTTGTTGTCCACCTCGGGCAGGTCCGGGAAGTCGCCGGGGAAGTTCTTGTGGGCGTGACCCAGCATCAGGGCATCTATCCCCTTCACCTTGGCCAGGTGCCAGGCGGAGTTTTCCATCATGGCCTCGTAGCTGTTGGCATTGATGCCGGTGTGGGCCACCACCACCACCAGATCGGCCCCCTTGGCGCGCAGCTCGGGCACATAGTGGTTGGCGGTCTCGACCATGTCGGCCACCACCACCTTGCCTTCCAGATGGCGCTTGTCCCACTGCAGCACCTGGGGCGGCGTCAGACCCAGGATGCCGACCTTGACGGTCTGTGACTGGCCCTTGTCATCCGTCACCTGGCGCTCCAGCAGCAGATAAGGGGTGAACTTGTTGCCGCTCCAGTCAATCTGTCCCTTGGCGTCGCGCTTGAAGGCACCCGCCTCGAACACGTTGGCGTTCACATAGGGAAACTCGGCCCCCGCCAGCACCTTGCCGAGGTAATCCAGGCCGTAGTTGAACTCGTGGTTGCCGAGGTTGCCCGCGTCATACCCCAGCTCGTTCATCGCCTTGAACACAGGGTGGGCCTGCTTCTCGAGGTAACCGGCACCGGACTGCTCGAAGATATAGTCCGCCAGCGGCGTGCCCTGGATCAGGTCACCGTTGTCGAGCAGCAGGTTGTTGGGGTTTTCGGCGCGGGCGGCGCGGATCAGCAGGGCGGTGCGGGAGAGGCCGAACTTGCGGTCTTCCTTGTTCTGGTAGTAGTCATACCCCAGCACGTTGGAGTGGATGTCGGAGGTCTGGATCAGGCGCAGGGAGACTGTCCCCGGCTGCGCCTTGCTGTCATTTTCATTGCTGCAGGCGGTCAGCAGCACGATGGCGGCGATTGCCCCCAGCTTCATGGAGTTATTCACTGTCTTTTCCCTTTTATTATGAGTAACGCTTTACCAGCGCCGGGAATTTAACAGACGAATATGTCAGCAGATGACACCGGGACTCATTTTTATGAAGCCCGGCACAAAAATAGCCTTATGAGGCCAGCAGAGCCCCGCTGGCCAGCTTGACCGCCAGCACCAGCATTATGATACCGACAACCATATCAATGACTTGCTGCACCCTGCTCCGGGCAAGCCAGGGAGAAAGCGCCGCCGCCCCGAAGGCCAGCCCGTAGAACCATACCAGAGAGGCTAGCATGGCGCCTGCGGCGAAGGCGGGCCGCAGATCCTCGGCAAACTGGCTGCCGAAGGAGCCGAGCAGCATCAGGGTATCCAGGTAGACGTGGGGGTTGAGCAGGGTTACCCCGAGGGTCATGGCCAGCACGCTCTTGACCCCCATCAGCTGAGGAGAGTCCGCCAGGGCCGCCCCCTGTCCGCGCCAGGCACTGCGCAGGGAGCGCACCCCGAACCAGCCGAGAAACAGCACGCCGCCCCAGGTCAGCAGCGCCAGGCCGATGGGGCTGGCCACCAGCAGGTTGGCACCGCCAAACACCCCTATGCCGATCAGCACGAGATCGCACAGGCAGCAGAGGGTCGCCGTCAGCAGATGGTGGTTGCGGTGAATGCCCCGGCTCAGCACGAAGGCATTCTGGGCACCTATGGGGATGATCATGGCAAGGCCGAGGGTAAAGCCTTGCAGTGTGGTCGCGAACATGGACAAACCTTTGTGTGGGAGATCTGGGGGCACTATAAGGGGAGGCGTGAAATCAGAGAAATTCATTCATTTTCTGATGCATTCAAAAAACTGATAAGACGGGGCGAAAAACGACATCTGGCAGGCTGTCAATTGCAGGATCTGACAATTGTGGCCCCGGAGGCCCGCCCCGAGAATCGCCAAAGTGACGGGATCGGCTTGGGACACTGGGTGATGGCGACAGAGGAGATGCCGAGCGACAGGGCAGCGTCGCCCGGCCGGCATTCACTGCAACAGTCTGGGGAAGTTGGTGACCACCACCTGCTCCAGATTCGGCAGCAAGATACCGCTGCTGACCCCCTTGGCGATGGCCTGGTAGCGATTCATCGACCCCGTCTTGCGGGTGACCTGGTTGAGGTGGTAGTTCACGGTGCGCTCGGTGATCCCGAGGATGCAGGCGATCTCCCCCGATGTCTTCCCTTCGCTGGCCCAGAACAGGCACTCGGTCTCCCTATCCGTCAGGGCCTCCTGGGGATCCTCCTCCCTCATGCTTTGACGCACTATCCGGATCGCCGCCTCGAAGATGTAGTTGGACATCCAGGAGAGGATGGGCGAGGACTCCAGCAGCAGGTCGCTGGATGCCCGTTCCCGGGTGATGAACGACAGTATGCCGTTCTCCCCCGCGCCCCGTGCAGCGGAAACGAGATGCCGTTGCGCAAGCCGAACTCCGCCGCCAGCCCCATCACGTCCATGCTCCCCTCTTGCAGGAAGCGCGCCTTCTCGTCCAGCCGGTTCCAGTAGATGGGCAGGGTCTGTGTGCGGGCGAGCTGGATGATGGGGTCGCAGGCCAGCATGTTGTTCACCGTGTAGGCCTGCACCCAGGAGTCCGGGCACTGGTTGAACAACACCACCTTGGGCCTTTGCATCGACATGGGCAGGATGAGCGCAAATCGATAGTAGTCGTAGCCCATTCCCAGGGTGAAGCGGCCGATCAGCTCGGCCAGCCGGTTTCCATCCGTTACCAGCGTGAAATGTTCCAGATACTCAAGCAGTTGGTCGCGTGTCATAGGCTAGCCTCCCCTGGCCAAGGCCTTGGATTATAGCGCCTAACCATGAAATGGAGAGACATGAATGCTTGTTTTCAAAGGAAAATTGAAAGAACACCCCAGATGGGAGGTCGAAAACGAGCTTTATCGCTTTCGCAAGCGCGTCTTCTCCGATCGGCTCGGTTGGGACGTGGAATCCCACCGGGGTCTGGAGCGGGACAGCTTCGACAAACCCGATACCCACTGGGTGCTGATTGAAGATGAAGAGGGCCTGTGCGGCTGCATCAGGCTGCTCAGTTGCGCCCAGGATTACATGCTGCCCAGCATCTTTCCCGGTGCCCTCGCCGGCGAGCGTCCCCCGCGCGGCGCCGATGTCTGGGAGCTGACCCGGCTTGCCATCGATGCCGGCCGCGCTCCCGCGCTCGACAACGGCATCAGCGAGCTGACCTGCGTCATCTTCCGCGAGGTTTATGCCTTCGCCAGGGAACAGGGGATCCGGGAGCTGGTCGCCGTGGTCAGCCTGCCGGTGGAGCGCATCTTCCGCCGCCTTGGCCTGCCCATAGAGCGGCTCGGTCACCGTCAGGCGGTGGATCTGGGGGCGGTGCGCGGAGTCGGGATCCGCTTCCAGCTGGACGAGCGCTTCGAGCGCGCTGTCAACCGTCCCCTGCGGGGGGAGTACGTCCCGGCCGGAGAGCTGCTCGGCATGAGCTGACCCCATAAAAAAGTCCCGGGCTGACACCCGGGACCAAAACTCTCGCTATGGCCCGTTTCCACCCCATGCAAAAACGGACCGAATGAGTATCTTATGAATCTCACATAGTCTCTACTGTCACATCTCACAGTGACAGCCCGGGATGTCCCCCACGCAGTGCCCGCCACCGGGCCTGGTTGTTCTCCCTCCGTCACTCCAGTAGCATCCTTGCTCAATCCCCTTCTCTGATAAGGAATGCTGATGAAGACGCTGGACTACAAGCTGCTGCTGGCACTGGATGCCGTGATGCAGGAGCAGAACTTCGAGCGCGCCGCCCAGCGTCTGCACATCACCCAGTCCGCCATCTCCCAGCGCATCAAGCAGCTGGAGCAGCAGTTTGCCGAGCCGCTGATCATCCGCAGCCAGCCCCTGCAGGCCACGGCCCTCGGGCAAAAGCTGCTGGCCCACTACCGTCAGGTACGCCAGCTGGAGCTGGAGCTGGCGGGCGAACTCTCCCCCGCCGAGCCCCAGGCGCCGATCCGGGTCAGCATAGCCGTCAACGCCGACAGCCTGGCCACCTGGTTCCTGCCCGCCCTGGCGCCCCTGCTGGAACAGCACCCCATAGAGCTGAACCTGCTGGTGGATGACGAGAGCCGCACCCTCGACAAGGTGCGCGAGGGCCAGGCGTTCGGCGCCGTCAGCCTGCAGCCGCAGGCCCTGGCCGGTTGCTGCGTCGACGAGCTCGGCGAGATGCGCTACCTGCTGACCGCCAGCCCCGCCTTCGTCGCCCGCCACTTCCCCCAGGGGCTCACCCCGGCGGCGCTGGCCAAGGCACCGGCGGTCGCCTTCGATCAGCGCGACGACATGCACGTCAGCTTCATGGCCCGCCACTTCGCCCTGGCCCCCGGCGGCTACCCCTGCCACACGGTGCGCTCGTCGGAGGCCTTCGTCGCCATGGCCGAGCAGGGGCTGGCCTGCTGTCTCATCCCCGAGTTGCAGATCCGCCAGCAGCTCGCACAGGGGCTGTTGCTCGATCTCAGCCCGGATCTCCACCTGGTCGAGCGCCTCTACTGGCACCGCTGGGTGCTGGAGCGGGGGCTGCACAAGCAGATCTCATTGCGCCTGATCGAGCAAGGGCGCCGGGCACTGCAACCCCGCTGAGCGGGCCATTCACCTTGGCTTTGGAGGGGTAAAAACGTATAGTGCTGGGCGATCCTTCATCAGGTCTCCACCCAGGTTTTCCACTTCAGGTTCCTCACTTATGTTCCAAGACAATCCGCTGCTGGCCCAGCTCAAGCAACAAATCCGCGAAAACATCCCCAAGAAAGAGGGTGTTATTCGCGCCTCCGATCGGGGCTTCGGCTTCCTGGAGGTCGATGAGAAGACCAGCTATTTCGTGCCGCCTCCCTACATGAAGAAGGTGATGCACGGTGACCGGGTGAGCGCCCTGATCCGTACCGAGAAAGAGAAGGAAGTGGCCGAGCCGGATGCCCTGCTGGAGCAGGCCGTGGTCCGCTTCGTTGGCCGCGTCAAGATGTTCCGCGACCGCCTCAACGTGGTGCCTGATCACCCCCTCATCAAGGACGCCATCAAGGCCCGCGCCAAGAAGGGTCTGGACGAGAAGTCCTTCAAGGAAGGGGACTGGGTGGTGGCGACCCTCAAGCGTCACGCCCTGGTGGATGGCAACTTCTCCGCCGAGATCACCCAGCTCATCGCCGACAAGGACGATCACAACGTGCCCTGGTGGGTGGTGCTGGCACGCCACAACCTGGCCCAGATCGAGCCGGCGGACCTGCCCGAGTGGAACGTCATCGAAGAGGAAGAGCTGCCCCGTCGCGATCTGACCCAGCTGCCCTTCTTCACCATAGATGGCGCCAAGACCAAGGACATGGATGACGCCCTCTCCATCCGCAAACTGGACAACGGCTGGGAGCTGCTGGTCGCCATCGCCGATCCGACCGCCTACGTGGCCGAAGGCAGCGAGCTGGACCAGGAAGCCGCCAAGCGCGCCTTCACCGTCTACATGCCGGGCCGCAATGTGCCCATGATACCGCGCACCCTCTCCGACGAGCTCTGCTCCCTGAAAGAGGGCGAGGAGCGCAACACCCTGTGCGCACGTCTGCTGATCGCCGAGGATGGCCTGCTGCTGGAAGAGACCGAATTCTTCGCCGCCCGCATCGTCTCCCACGCTCGTCTGAACTATGACGACGTCTCCGACTGGGCCGAGCACGGCAAGGCGCTGGACATAGACGCCGGCGTCCTGGCCCAGCTGCCGCTGATGAAGGCCATGACGGAGGCCCGTATCAAGTGGCGTACCGAGCACGCCCTGGTGTTCCCGGACCGTCCCGACTACGACTTCGAGCTGGGTGAGAACGGCGCCGTGCTGGCCATCCATGTGGAGCCGCGCCGCATCGCCAACCGGATGATCGAAGAGTCGATGATAGCCGCCAACATCTGCGCCGGTCGCGTGCTGGGCAAGAGCGTCGGCTACGGCATCTTCAACGTCCACACAGGGTTCGATGAAGAGTCCCTCGACGGCGCCATCGACCTGCTGAAAAGTGCCGAGGCCCCGTTCGAGAAGGAAGAGATCGCAAGTCTGTCCGGTTTCTGCGCCCTGCGCCGCTGGATCGACAGCCTGGACACCCGCTGGCTGGACGGCAAGATCCGCCGCTTCCAGAGCTATGCACTGATGTCCGCCGAGCCGGGTGCCCACTACGGCCTAGGGCTGGATGCTTACGCCACCTGGACGTCACCTATTCGCAAATACGGCGATATGGTCAACCATCGTCTGCTCAAGGCCGTCATCGCCGGCAAGACCCCGGGTGAGCGTCCGAGCCAGGAACTGACCGAACACCTGACCGAGTGCCGCCGCCTGCACCGCAGGGTGGAGCGCGACATCGGCGACTGGCTCTATGTCCGTTACCTCCAGGCCGCCGCCGGTACCGATCAGCTGTTCAACGCCGAGATCATCGATGTGATGCGGGCCGGCCTCAAGCTGCGTCTGCAGGAGAACGGTGCCGTGGTCTTCATGCCCGCCCGCCATATCCTGGACAACAAGGACAGGCTGGAGTGCAACTGGGACAACGGTCGCGTCTACCTGGACAAGACAGAAGTGGTCTATGAGCTTGGCCAGATCATCGAGGTGAAGCTGAGCGAGGCGGTGGAAGAGACCCGCTCCCTCATCGCCAAACCGGCGGTGGCCCTGGTGCCGGGTCCGGCACCGGAAGCACCGGCGGCCGAGAGCACAGCAAGCGAGAGCAGCGAGGCTGCGGCCGATGCGGCCCCCAAGGCGGAATAAGCCCCGCTCCCCAGCATGCCAAGAGCCCGCAATATTGCGGGCTTTTTTATGGCGCGGCAACCTGGGCAGAAGCGTCAGGGGGGATGAATGGGCCGGGTCGGCCTGTGCTTGTGGCTGTGCCGACACTCCCGTTTTTCGCAGCGGGTATTGGCAGACGTCGCCAGGGAGGCCAATCAGGGCCTGCCAAAGGAGGCGGGACAGCGCCCAAGTGGCCGAAAGCTAGGGGAGCAAAACTGAAAGTGGGTTACAAAACCACTGATTCATTGATTAGTAGTTGATGATGATGCGAAATCCATCGCCGCCACCCTCTGAATTGCCGTCACCAGGCATGTTCCAATTGGCTACAAATTAAATATTTGTGATAACAATCACATTGACACGAGGTTTGCGAAAATCATAAAGAGTGACCTGAGTCACATTAAAAAGCCGTTCACGATGAAAAAGATCGAAATGTAGCCAAACTACAGCGCCTGAATGTGACCGGCGTCACCATGAAGGGAGGGGGGATGTCAGGGTATTTGAGAACTGGGTCACAAGATACCCCGTTTTCAGCCTAATTTGATCACAAGCTGGTAGATTGAAGTTGCTTAGACGACAGGGATGGGGGTTCGGCAAAACCCGTCATCCCGACTACCACTTTCAATCACACAGGCTTAAAACGGGGTCCCGACATGTTATCACCGGATACCAAAGTCAAGATACAGAATTTTGGACGCTTCCTGTCCAATATGGTCATGCCCAACATAGGCGCCTTCATCGCCTGGGGCTTCATTACCGCCCTCTTCATCCCCACCGGCTGGCTGCCAAACGAAACCTTGGCCAAGCTGGTCGGCCCCATGATCACCTACCTGCTGCCCCTGCTGATTGGCTATACCGGCGGCAAGCTGATCGGGGGTGAGCGGGGTGCAGTGGTCGGTGCCATCACCACCATGGGCGTCATAGTGGGGACCGACATCCCCATGTTCATGGGCGCCATGATGGTCGGCCCGCTGGGTGGCTGGGCCATCAAGCGCTTCGACAAGGCGATGGAAGGCCGGGTCAAGAGTGGCTTCGAGATGCTGGTCAACAACTTCTCCGCCGGCATCATCGGCATGTTGTGCGCCATCCTCGCCTTCTTCGTCATAGGTCCCTTCGTCAAGGTGCTCTCCGGCGCCCTGGCCGGTGGCGTCGACTTCCTGGTCGCCCACGGTCTGCTGCCGCTGACTTCCATCTTCGTCGAACCGGCCAAGATCCTCTTCCTCAACAACGCCATCAACCACGGCATCTTCTCGCCGCTTGGGATCCAGCAGGCCACCGAGCAGGGTCGCTCCATCTTCTTCCTGATCGAAGCGAACCCGGGTCCGGGTCTGGGGGTGCTGCTGGCCTACATGGTGTTCGGCCGTGGCGCCGCCAAGCAGTCCGCCGCCGGTGCCTCCATCATTCACTTCTTCGGTGGCATCCACGAGATCTACTTCCCCTACGTGCTGATGAACCCGCGCCTCATCCTGGCGGTCATTGCCGGTGGCATGACAGGGGTCTTCACCCTGACCCTGTTCAACGCCGGTCTGGTCTCCCCGGCCTCCCCGGGCTCCATCTTCGCCGTGCTGCTGATGACGCCGAAAGCCTCCCTCATCGGGGTGCTGCTCTCCATCATCGCCTCCGCCATCGTCTCCTTCCTGGTCGCCGCCGTGTTCGTCCGTGCCCAGCAGCCGGAAGCCGACGAGGCCGATGCCCTGGGTGAAGCCACCCGCAAGATGAAGAGCATGAAGGGTGCCAAACCCGAGACCTCTGCGGCCAAGAAGCCGGGTGCCGAGCTGACTGCGGTGCGCAATATCGTGGTCGCCTGCGATGCGGGCATGGGCTCCAGCGCCATGGGCGCCGGCCTGCTGCGCAAGCGGGTGCAGGCCGCCGGGCTCAACATCAGCGTGACCAACCGCGCCATCGATCAGCTCGACGATCAGGTGGACTGGGTCATCACCCACAAGGATCTGACCGAGCGGGCCCGTCGCCATGCGCCTCACGCTCACCATATCTCCCTCTCCAATTTCCTCGACAACGCCCTCTATCAGGAGCTGGTGCAGAACCTCAGCCTGGCCAGGGCCGCCAACGACGACGTGGCCAACCCGCAACTGCTGGTGGCGGCCAACGACGACAGCTACGAGCCGCAGGCCGCCGAGGTCTTCACCCTGAGCCTCCAGGACGTGCACCTGGGCCTCAAGGCCGACAACAAGGAGGCCGCCATCCGGGCTGCCGGCAAGCTGCTGGCGGAGCGGGGCTATGTGGCGCCCGACTACGTCAACGCCATGCTGGAGCGTGAGCAGCTGGTCTCCACCTACCTCGGCGAGTCCATCGCCGTCCCCCACGGCACCATAGCCGCCAAGGAGCACGTGAAGCGTACCGGCATCGTCATCTGCCAGTACCCGGCCGGGGTCGCCTTTGGCGAAGCCGCCGACGAGGTGGCGCGCCTGGTGATCGGCATCGCCGCCCGCAACGACGAACACATGCAGGTCATAACCCGCCTGACCAATGCACTGGATGAACCCGGTCTCATCGACCGGCTGGCCAGCACCCAGGATCCCCAGGAGTTCCTGGATCTGCTGGGGGCCGAACAGGCTGCCTAATCGTCCTTCATCGTCTTTGGTTATAGAGGTTAATATCATGAAAACATTGCATTTTGGTGCCGGCAACATAGGCCGTGGCTTCATCGGAAAACTGCTGGCGGACGCCAGCCATCAGGTCACCTTCGCCGACGTCAACGAGACCCTGATCGATCAGCTCAATCACCGCCAGGAGTACAAGGTGCACGTGGTGGGCACGGATCAGAAGCTGGACGTGGTGCGCAACGTGGCGGCGGTCAGCTCGGCCGGGCACGAGGTGATAGCCCGCATCATCACCGCCGATCTGGTGACCACGGCGGTGGGCCCCAACATACTGGACAAGATAGCCAGCACCCTGGCCAAGGGGCTGCAGGCCCGCTTCGATGCCGGCAACCTGACCCCGCTGAACGTCATCGCCTGCGAGAACATGGTGCGCGGCACCAGCCACCTCAAGCAGGAGGTACTCAAGTACCTGCCGGTCGCGTATCATGCCACCCTCGACAACTGCGTCGGCTTCGTCGACTCGGCGGTGGATCGCATAGTCCCCCCCGCCGCGGCCAACGATGATCCGCTGGAGGTGACGGTAGAGAGCTTCAGCGAGTGGATCGTTGACCAGACCCAGTTCAAGGGGGCGCTGCCCCAGGTGGCGGGCATGGAGCCCACCGACAACCTGATGGCCTTCGTCGAGCGCAAGCTGTTCACCCTCAACACAGGGCACATAGTCACCGCCTACCTCGGCAAGCTGCGGGGCTATCGCACGGTGCGGGAGGCGATCGAGGATCCGCTGATCCGCAGCAAGGTGCGCCGCGCCATGGAGGAGAGCGGGGCCGTGCTGGTGAAACGCTACGGCTTCGATCCGCGCCTGCATGCCGCCTACATAGAGAAGATCCTGTCCCGCTTCGCCAACCCCTATCTGGTGGATGAAATCGACCGGGTCGGCCGTCAGCCGCTGCGCAAGCTGGCGGCGGGGGACAGGCTGGTGAAGCCGCTGCTCGGTACCCTGGAGTACGGCCTGCCAAGCGACCACCTGCAGGAGGGCATAGCGGCGGCGCTGCACTACCACAATGCTGACGATCCCCAGGCGGTGGAGCTGCAGGCCCTGCTGGCGGAACTGGGCCCGGCCAGGACCCTGGCCCGGGTGACCGGGCTGGATGAAGGCAGCGACATCGTCCGTGCCATCGTCGCCCGTTATGACACCTTGAAGTGACCCCATGGGGCGCACTCGCCGGCAGCCCGAGCGCATGGCGAGTGACGCCGCCCCATATGATAAAAACCGGGAGAGAGGCACTCTCTCTCCCAGTCAGCCGGACCTTAAGCACCTATGACCACACACCAGGAAGATGATGTACTGGAGCGACTGAACGAGCAGGATGGCCCTCGCGGCTTCTTTCTCGAGGTCGTGACCATCCTGGAAGAGGCGGTCGACTCCCTGATGCGGCGCGCGTTCCGCCAGGAGGAGTATGCCGTCAAATACGCCATCGACCCCCTTCTCAATCAGAGCGGCCCCCTCGGCCAGCTGGAGGTGCGCCTCAAGCTCATCTTCGCCCTCGGCCTCATCTCCCTCGAGCACTACCAGGATCTCGAGGCCTACCTGAAGATCCGCGATTTTCTGGTGCGCGACCCCAAGGATTATCGCTTCAGCGACAAGCCGATCCGCGACCTGCTAAGCCGCCTGCATGCCATCCATCAGACCAGCATGATGCCGCAGGATCCCCCGGCCAACGAGGAGGACTGGCCCCTCTATCAAATGCAGCTCAACCGGCTCGATCAGATGGTGCGCTCCGCACTGGTGCTGGCGGTGACCGACTGCGTCACCGAACTCCACAAAGAGAGCCCCATCTGATCAGGCCTGCCCGCTGAGGCTACTCCCGGGATACCGGCCTCCCCGAGGCCGCCTCTACCGGGTGTCAATTTGCCCTCCTTCCCCGCTACACTACTCCCAACCCCATCACCCACCCGAGGTTGGCATGATTGCACTCTCTCTCGCCGGGATCGCCCTGATCTCCCTGCTCGCCCAGTGGCTCGCCTGGTCACTGCGGGTCCCCGCCATCCTGTTCCTGCTGCTGAGCGGCCTCTTGCTTGGCCCGGTGACAGGCGTGCTCGACCCGGATCAACTGCTGGGGGAGCTGCTGTTTCCGCTGGTGTCGCTCTCGGTCGCCATCATCTTGTTTGAAGGGGCCCTGACCCTGCACCTGACCGAGCTCAAGGGGATAGGCAAGGTGGTGCGCAACCTCTGCTCCACCGGCATGCTGGTCAGCTTCGCCGTCATAGGCGCCGCCAGCTACTGGCTGCTGGGGCTGGACTGGCGGGTCGCCATGGTGCTCGGCGCCGTGCTGGTGGTGACAGGGCCGACCGTGGTCGCTCCCATGCTCAGCGTCATTCGGCCGGTGCGGGAGGTGGACAAGATCCTTCGCTGGGAGGGGATAGTCATCGACCCCATCGGCGCCCTGTTTGCGGTATTGGTGTTCGAGGCGGTGCGCCTCGGCAGCCAGGGGGATCTCATCGATCACACCCTGCTGGCCCTGGCCAAGACGGTGGGAGTGGGTTCGCTGATCGGGGTAGCGGCCGGCTGGATCACCACACTGATCATGCGCAAGGACTGGTTGCCGGTCAGCCTGCACAAGTTCGGGGTGCTGGCCCTGGTGCTGGTCACCTTCACCCTGTCGGACTGGCTCAGCCACGAGTCCGGGCTGCTGGCGGTGACGGTGTTCGGCATCTGGCTCGCCAATCAGGAGGGACTGGATCTGGAGGAGGTGCTGGCATTCAAGGAGGATTTGGCGGTCATCCTCATCTCTTCCCTCTTCATACTGCTGGCGGCCCGCCTCGATCTGGCCCAGCTCTGGCAGCTCGGCCCCATGGTGCTGGTACTGCTGTGCGTGGTTCAGTTCGTGGCCCGCCCGCTCTGCATCCTGGTCTCGACCCTGGGATCGGATCTCCCCTGGCGCGCCCGGGCCCTGCTCGCCTGGATAGCCCCCCGCGGCATAGTGGCGGCGGCGGTCAGCGCCTCTTTTGCCATCAGCATGCACGAAGCCGGCATTGAAGATGCCGACAAGCTGGTGCCCCTGGTGTTTGCCGTCATCATCTTCACAGTGGTGTTGCAGAGCCTGACGGCGACCCCATTGGCCAGGCTGCTCGGCATGCGCCAGCCCGCTCCCGACACCTGGCTGCTGATCGGCGCCAATTCGGTGGCCCGCGCCATAGGCCGGGCGCTGGCGGATCAGGGCATAGCGGTCCATCTCTCCGATCCGGCCTGGGAACATTGCAAGCTGGCCCGCATGAGCGGCCTGCCCTGCTACTTCGGCAATCCACAATCGGAACACGCCGAGCTGCACCTGCCTCTCACCAGCATACATACGGTGCTGGCCCTTTCCCCCAACCGTCACAACAACGCCCTGGGGGTGCTGCACTTTGCCCACCTGTACGGGGAAGAAAAGGTCCACTCCCTGCGCTCCAGCGAGCAGCACGGCAAGGCGAACCGGGAGAGCGCCACCTTCCGTGCACGCCAGGATCTGTTCGGGCCCGAGATGAATTTCGCCCGCCTGAGCGGCCTGCTGAGCCGGGGCGGCCAGATCAAGGCGACCCGCCTGAGCGAGGCCTTCGACTGGACCCAATATCAGGATGCCAATCCCGGCGCCATTCCCCTGTTCATCGTCGATGCCAGGGGAAAACCCCGGGTCGTCACAGGCCCGGTGGCGCCGCTGGCCGGGGAGCTGCTGATCGCCCTGCAGCCACCACGGGAGCCCCAGGCGGCCTGATGCGCCGCCATCTCCGGCGACCCGGGCCTGCGACCGCCGCGGGCGACTAGACTTGAGGGTAGCGCCATGAGTCACAGGAGGATGTCATGACAGTCAGCGAATTGCGTGCGCTTCACCAGCAGCACAGATTCAGGGAGGCGGAGATCATGCATGACATCATCTCCCCCGGCTGGGTAGTGGAGTTTCGGGGTCAGGACGGCCATCTCTACATGATGACGGACACCCTGGGTTGCCCGATGAGTTTCTCCTCGACCGAAGAGGCTCGCGACCATATCCACCTGGTAGCCGATTGCCCCATCCAGGTCGAGCACCTCTATCGCTTCTTCGAGCGTTGAGGCAGACACCAGCAAAAAAGGCTCCACAAGGAGCCTTTTCTCATTCCGGCTGCAGTGGCTCGGCTTCCTTGCCCTCCAGCCGCCTGACCGGCTTTTGCAGGATCAGGTTGGCCGGGTAGGTCACCAGATCGCCGTTGTCATCCCTCACCCGCAGGTAGAACAGGCCTATCTCGGTGATGACGCCGGTGACTGAGTCATCCTTGTCGAGGATGCGGATCCGGTCGCCGATCTTGTAGGGGAAGGCGAAGAAGATGGTGATGCTGGCGGTGATGTTGGAGAGGATCGACCATTGCGCCACCATGGCGACGCCGAGCACGGCAAAGAAGGAGGAGGCGAGTACCACCAGCCGGGAGAAGTCGAGCCCCCACACCCCTGCCAGGATCAGCAGGGTGGCGCAGCCGAGCAGGAAGTGGAACACATGCTCCACATAGAGCACCCGGTTTTCGCTCACCTGTCGGCTCTGTCCTAGCGCCATCAGGCTCTTGTGAATGAGGCCGCGGATCAGGGTGTGTCCCAGCAACAGCAGCAGGGTCACACCAAAGGATTCCCATGTCGTCATGCGCGCTCCTTACCACCAGCGTCGATATTTGAGCCAGACCGCCAGCCCGGTCGCCAGCCCCACCAGAGATCCGCAGAAGATCCAGAAGGCGGTCGGGCTCTCGGCCCCGGGGATGCCACCCAGGTTGATGCCAAACAGGCCGGTCAGGAAGCTGGCGGGCAGGAACATCAGCGCCATCACCGACATCTGGTAGGCACGGCGGTTGGTGGCCTCCGCCGTCAGGTTGTTGATCTCGTCCGCCAGCACGGCGGAGCGAGCCACCCCGGCGTCCAGATCGTCCAGCCAGCGGCGCAGTCGATCGGCGATGTCGAGCAGGCGCCGACGGTCATCCTCATCCAGCCAGGTGAGCTTCTCGTTGGCGAGGCGCGCCACCAGATCCCGCTGGGGAGAGAGGTAACGGCGGATCATGATGAGCTGCTTGCGGATCCGCGCCAGTCTGCCGTTGGCGGGCAGTTCACGCATCAGCACTATCTCTTCCAGCTCAAGGATCTGATCGTGCAGCTCCTCGACAAACTCCCCCGCCCTGTCGGTCAGGGCATCGCAGATCTCCACCAGCCAGTCGGCGGTAGAGATGGCGCCCCCCCCCAGCGCCAACTGCTGGAAGACATCTTTTTCCGACAGCAGGGAGCGACGGCGACTGCTGAGGATGAAATCCGGGGTGATGTAGATGCGCAGCGCCACCATCTCCTCGGGCCTGTGATCCTTGTTGTGATTGATGCCACGCAGGATCAGCAGCACAGTCTCCCCCATCCGCACCAGCTTGGGCCTGTTGCTCTGGCCGAGCAGGGATTCGCGCGCGGCGTCATTGAGCAAGGGGGTCTGCAACAGCCAGCGGGCCGCCTCCGGATTGCCGTAATCCAGATGCACCCAGCTGGGCTGGGCTGCCGGGATCTCGCTGCCTGTGGCAAGCGGGGTCATGCCCCCCTTGCCATCCAGGGTCAGACCATAAATTACGTCACTGGGCACCCGATCCATCTCGTCTCCTTCTCATTCATGCTCAGGCCCCAGCTTACACGAAAGCGGGAGCCGACTCAGCCCCGCACCGGGAAGGGTGCGCCTGTGCTACCATGCCCGCTCTCGTTTCATGCCCGTTTCAACTACAGGAAACCATGCCATGCCCATCTGGGTCGATGCCGATGCCTGCCCCATTCCGGTCAAGGAGATCCTCTACCGCGCCGCCCACCGCGCCCAGGTCGTCACCACGCTGGTGGCCAATCAGGGGCTGCGGGTTCCCCCCTCCCCCTTCATCAAGACCCAACAGGTGGAGAAGGGATTCGATGTGGCGGATCATGTCATTGCCCAGCAGGTTCAGCCCGGCGATCTGGTGATCACCGGCGACATACCTCTCGCCTCCTGGGTGATCGATGCTGGCGGCGAGGCGCTCAATCCCCGTGGCGAGATCTACACCCGCGAGACCATCCAGGCCCGGCTCGGCATGCGCAATTTCATGGAGGAGCTGCGCTCGGCCGGGGTTCAGACCGGCGGCCCGGCCCCCTTCAACGCCGCCGACAAGCAGAGCTTCGCCAATGCCCTCGACAAATGGCTGCTCAAAGGCAAGCTGACCTGAGTCATAACAACAGGGGCAAGGCTCATGACCTGGCTGATGATGAGCCCCCTGCCCCCAGATGGCTGATAGCTCACCGCTTGCCGGCCCATCTTTCCCCATCACCTGGCGCTATTCTTGACCCGCAGACGGCGCCCACCCACTCCCCGTGCCAGCCCCGCCCATAAGATCCATTCCGGATATAACTTTTTGTGTCGATTTCGTCAAAAAACCATATTTTTAATTCTATCACTATAGATTGAATTATCAGCGTCGCTATCCTAGACATATTAAAACATCACAAATAATATCTTTGTCATTATGAATGATGCCAATTAATCCATGTCTAAAAGGATGCTTTAAATAACTACCAAATATTGAATATGCCTGATCGATAAAAATAAAACCCAATCATAACAACACCTTTTGTGATTTCATTATCCATTAAACATTGAGGCGGCCATAGCTGCAGGATTCGCTGTTCCCATACAGAAGTACCGGGATGATCTTCACTTCATATTAAGCACAGGGATTGAAGGGGAATATCAATGAGCAAGCCAATGAATGTATTTCTTTCACTGTTTTTCACTCTTTTCTTATTTAGTTGCGGTGGGGGAGGTGGCGGAGGAGAGGATAACCCAACCAATCCGGCGCCCGTCACCAAGTCACTGACCCGAATCGACATATCAGCCGACACCGCGGGTAACAAGGCGCGGGCCGAAGCCAACCCCAGCACCCCGCTCGGAATCAGCACCCAATACCTGGCCATCGCGACCTACAGCGACAACAGCACGGTCGACATCACGGAGCAGGCAAGCTGGAGCAGCTCGGACACCAGTGTCGCGACCGTAGATGACAAGGGCCTGGTCACGCCCCTCAGGATGAGCGCCACGAAGATCACGGCAAGCTATCAGGGGATCACCAGCAACAGGTCTGAATTGACCATTACAGACGCCATCGCGACCAAGGTCACCATTATTCCCCCCACCGCCAGACTGGCCAAGGGACTGTCACTGCAACTGCAAGCCATCGCCACCTTATCCGATGATACGACCAGGGATGTCTCGACCCAGGCTACCTGGCTGACCAACGCCAGCGGCCTGATAAGATGCGCCGCCCTTTCTCCACACAGTAACCATCATGACCGCCCAAGGGCACCTGCTCTTCTCTGTTACCTGCGCCCTGCTCGCCCACAAACTCCAGCTCACCCCGGCACTGGCCGATGCCAGCCTGTGGCAGCCATCAAGACCATTCCTGCCGCCTTGGCCAGCGCGCTGCTGCCCGACCTCGATCATCCCAAATCGGTGCTGGGACAACGACTGCCGTGGATACTCGAAACCCCTGTCGCGACTGTGTGGCCATCGCGGCTTCACCCACAGTCTGCTAGCCACAGTGCCATCGCCATCTGGGGACTAAATGAGCGAGGCCGACGCCCAGCTCTGTGCCTGTCGGGGTCAAAGATGCGCTGATCGTCGGCTACCTCAGTCATCTGCTGGGACTGGCCTGAAGAAAGTGAAGGAAGAGATCGACGAATAGCGCCGTGACGGGCCGCGCTGGCGGCCCCTCCCATGGAGTCTTGCCATGACAACCTCATCTGAAGTGAAAGTGTGGGATCCCCTCATCCGGCTGTTTCACTGGGCTACCGTCACCCTCTGCCTGCTCAACTTCTTCGTGCTGGAAGAGGGGAGCAAGCCCCACCGCTATGTCGGCTCACCCTGGCCTTCCCTGCTGCTGGACTGAGCAGTCAGCTCAGCCAGCGGAGCCTACAGCTGGTACCAGGCGTCACGGCCAGTAGTGGAGCAGCAGTGATCCCGCCATCGCCACCGTCAGCCTGACCGGTCTGGTCACCGCTGTCGCCCCCGGCAGCGCCACCATCAACGGCATCCTGGACGGCCAGAGTGCAACCATCCAGGTCACCGTCACCAACGCCACCCTCAATGCCGGTGGACTCACCATCACGGTACCGCCCATGACACTGGCTGCCGGCCTCACCGGCCAGCTTGCCGCCAACGGGGCCTTCAGCGACGGCACGACAATCCATGTCACCGCCAGCGTCCAATGGAGCAGCGATAACCCTGCCGTTGCGAATGTCAGCCAGAGCGGGCTGGTTACCGCCGTCGCCCCGGGCATAGCCATCATCACGGGCACCCTGGATGGTCAGAGTGCAACCCTGCAGGTCACAGTTACCGATGCCACGCTCAACACCGGCAGCCTGACCATCACTGTGCCTCCATTGACTCTGGCTGCGGGCCTGACGGGTCAGTTGACCGCCAGCGGGACCTACAGCGACGGCACCACCAGAAACGTCACTGCCGATGTCAGCTGGGTGAGCGTTACCCCCTCCGTTGCCACCGTGGGTCTGCACACCGGACTGGTCACCGCCGTCATCTCGGGCACAGCCACCATCACCGGCACCCTGGACGGTCAGAGTGCGACCATCCTGGTCACCGTCACCAACGCCACCCTCAATACTGGCGGGCTCACCATCACAGTCCCCCCCATGACCCTGGCCGCCGGCTTGACGGGGCAACTGGCCGCCAGTGGCAGCTATAGCGATGGCAGCACCACTGATGTCACCACCGCTGTCAGTTGGTCCAGCAGTGACACCGCCGTTGCCACCGTAGGCCTGCATACCGGTCTGGTCACCGCCGTTGCTCCGGGCACCGCCATTCTCACCGGTATCCTGGACTCAGGATCACTGTTCCGCCACTGACTCTGGCTGCAGGCCTGACCGGACAGCTAGGCGCCAGCGGCAGTTACAGCGATGGCAGCACCCTCGATGTCACCACAGATGTCAGCTGGTCCAGCAGTGACACCGCCATTGCCACCGTAGGTCTGCATACGGGTCTGGTCACCGCCGTTGCCCCAGGCACTGCTATCCTCACCGGCACCCTGGACGGCCAAAGTGCCACCCTGCTGGTCACCGTCACCCAAGCCGTGCTCAACCCGAATGGCCTCACCATTACGGTGCCACCGCTGACCCTGGCCGCCGGTCTGACCGGCCAACTCGCCGCCACTGGCAGTTACAGTGATGGCACCAGCGTGGATGTCACGGCAGATGTCACTTGGACCAGCAACAATCCGATTGTCGCCGCCGTTGGCCTCAACACAGGCTTGGTGAACGCAGTACTACCGGGGACGGCCATCATCACTGCGACCCTGAATGGCCAAAGCACTACGCTGGTCGTGACTGTGTCCAATGCTGTTGTCACCAGCGTGATGATTGAACCCATCAGCTCGCTGGCAGCTGGCACGACGGCACAATTCAAGGCCACGGCGACACTCAGCAACCTGGCGACGCTGGATGTGACGGCTCAAGCCAACTGGCAGAGCAGTGACCCAGGGATCATCACAGTCACGTCGGCTGGCATGGCTACTGGGGTCGCACCAGGGAGTGCCACCGTCAGCGTCGACGTCCAGGGCTTTGTCGCCAGCCAGTCGGTGACCGTCAACAATGCGGTGTTGACCAGCCTGGTGGTCAGCTCCACCAGCGACCTTAATGTGCTGAACCTGGCAAGAACCATCACCTTCACTGCCACGGGGCACTATTCGGATGGCAGCACCCAGAATGTGACCAACAGCGTGATATGGCGCATGAACGGCGGTCTGCTGACACTGGGACTGGGCAACACCTACGTGCTGGTTGCGCTCATCGGCGACACCAACTTCCAGGCAGAATTGAATGGCGTCTCCAGCAACATCCTGATTTACCCAGGCCTGTTGTGACGAGACTGAATCTCTGGCAAACAAAAAGGGTCCCTCGGGACCCTTTTTACTGCCATATGGGTAATGGCTAGATCATCACACCGGCGATCACGGCGGAGAGCAGGCTCACCAAGGTGGAGCCGTACACCAGCTTCAGGCCGAAGCGGGAGACCATGTTGCCCTTCTCTTCGTTCAGTGCCTTCACCGCACCGGCGATGATGCCGATGGAGCTGAAGTTGGCGAACGACACCATGAAGATGGAGAGGATGCCGACGGTGCGGGGCGAGAGATCGGCGGCAATCTTGCCCAGATCCATCATGGCCACGAACTCGTTGGTCACCAGCTTGGTCGCCATGATGGAGCCGGCTTGCAGCGCCTCACCACCCGGGATGCCGAGGATCCAGGCGATCGGATAGAAGAGGTAGCCCATGACGTACTGGAAGTTGACGCCAAACGCCATCTCGAACAGGTAGTTGATCAGGGCGATCAGGGCGATGAAGCCCACCAGCATGGCGGCCACTATCACGGCAACGGAGAAACCGGCCATGATGTACTCCCCCAGCATCTCGAAGAAGTTCTCTTTCTTCGGGGTGTGGTGCTCGTCACCCTCGGCGATGGCCTTCAGGTCGGTGACCGAGTTGTCCGGCTCGTACGGGTTGATGAGCGACAGCACGATGAAGGTACTGAACATGTTCAGCACCAGCGCAGCCACCACGTAACGCGGTTCGATCAGCTGCATGTAGGCACCGACGATGGACATGGAGACGGTGGACATGGCCGTCGCCGCCAGGGTGTACATCTGCTTCTCGTTCAGATGCGGCAGGGTGTTTTTGAGCGCGATGAAGTTCTCGGACTGGCCGACGATCATGGAGCTGATGGCGTTGAAGGACTCCAGCTTGCCCATGCCGTTGATCTTGGCCAGCACTGTGCCTATGCCACGAATGACGATGGGCAGCAGACGGATGTACTGCAGTATGCCGATCAGCACAGAGATGAAAACGATGGGCATCAGCACCATCAGGAAGAAGGAGAAGGCCCCTTCGTTGACCAGGCCACCGAACACGAAGTCGGTCCCCTGCTTGGCAAACTCCATCAGCTTGGTGAAGCCGGCGGCGAAGCCACCCACGACTGCCAGGCCCACTTCGGAGTTCAGCATGAACCAGGCCAGCGCCAGTTCCACCACCAGCAGCTGCCCGATATAGCGCAGCTTGATCTGTTTCCAGTTGCGGCGGTTTGCCAGCAACGCCAACGCGAGGACCATCACGAGTCCAAGCACAAAGTGAACGTATTCCATACCTGTAGCACCTGAATGAATTGTTATTTTTGACCGGCGCCATCATAAAGAATCGTATATTTAAAAATCAGATAGCCATCACAATCTGGCTCAATAATATGTATGCGAGATAATACAAACGTTTTTAAATTAATTAACCATTAACGGTATATTAATCGCGCAACATCAAGTTGAAATCACCTTATAAAACATGTCGATAGGAATATTCTGATTGCGCGGACAACGCTAATGGATATTCCAGTATCATTTTCGCAACACTCCTTCCCATGCACGGTACCTATTTCAGCCTGGAAATTTAATCAACCAGAATAGAAAACGTTTACCCCTGATAAATAATTAGCGAACCACTGCAAACATTCACCAGGTGCCACCCCGGTTGCACCCCTCTGTCGCCATGGGAACAGATGAACCCGCCCTGAGGTTGCACCGGCTTAAGCGTTCAAAAATCCGCCACATCCGGTGCCACATTCTGGTATGATGCGCGGCCTTAGCGCTCGCGCATCCCCGTTTTCTCCGAAATAGAGTCCTTTTGTGAACAACAGCGAATTTAGCAGCCTCAATCTCTCCCCCGCCCTGCAAGAGAACCTCACCAGCCTGGGTTACCTGCAGATGACCCCGATCCAGGCCCAGAGCCTGCCCCTGGTACTCGAAGGCAAAGACCTGATCGCCAAGGCCAAAACCGGCAGCGGCAAGACTGCCGCCTTCGCCTTGGGCCTGCTCTCCCGCCTCAACGTCAACCGTGTCGACGTACAGGCCCTGGTGCTCTGTCCGACCCGCGAGCTGGCGGATCAGGTGGCTCAGGAGATCCGTCGTCTGGCCCGCGCCCTGCCGAACGTCAAGCTGGTGACCCTGTGTGGCGGCACCCCGACCGCGCCGCAATCAGCCACCCTGAGCTTCGGCGCCCACATCGCCGTCGGCACCCCGGGTCGTATTCTCAAGCACCTGGAGCAGGGTACCCTGGAGCTCTCCAGCCTGGAGACCCTGGTGCTCGATGAAGCGGATCGCATGCTGGACATGGGCTTTGGCGAAGACATCAACCGCGTCATCAGCTATGCCCCCGAGCGCCGCCAGACCCTGCTGTTCTCCGCCACTTATCCGGAGGGGATAGCCCAGATGAGCCGCGGCGTGCAGCGCAATCCGGTCGAGGTGAGTGTGGAGTCCCTGCACGAAGGCAGCGCCATCGAACAGAAGCTGTATGAAGTGCCGGCCGGTCAGCGCCTCGACGCCCTCACCTGGCTGCTCAGCCACTATCAACCGAGCTCCTGCGTGGTGTTCTGCAACACCAAGCGCGCCTGCAACGACGTGGCCGATCACCTGGCCGCCAAGGGCTTCTCGGCCCTGGCGCTGAACGGCGATCTGGAACAGCGGGAGCGGGATCAGGTGCTGGTCCGCTTTGCCAACGGCAGCGCCACCATACTGGTCGCGACCGACGTAGCGGCCCGGGGCCTCGACATCAAGGAGCTGGGCGCCGTCATCAACTTTGATCTGACCTATGACCCTGAAGTGCATGTGCACCGCATCGGTCGTACCGGTCGTGCCGGCCAGCAGGGCCTGGCCCTGAGCCTCTATCAGCCCAACGAAGCCCAGCGCGTCAACCTGATCGAGGAGTACCAGCAGGCGCCGATGCCGCTGGGGGATCTCGACACCATAGGCCGCGACATCAAGCCGATAGCACCGCAGATGGTGACCCTCTCCATCGATGCGGGTCGCAAGACCAAGGTGCGGGCCGGTGACATCCTGGGCGCCCTGACCGGCGAAGGTGGCATTGCTGGCGCCGATGTGGGCAAGATCCAGATCTCCGAGCAGTACTCCTACGTGGCGGTCAAGCGTCAGGTGGCAAGCGCCGCCCTCAAGCGGCTGCAGGAAGGCAAGATCAAGGGGCGCACCTACCGCGCCCGCAAACTGGGCTAAGGTTCTTCACAAGCCCTTAGCCAGACCACAGGCGCCTGACAGGCGCCTGTTTCATATATTTCGATGCCGCCATGCGGCAAGACAGGCACCATGACCCAAGCAATCCAAACCGACGTGAGCTGCCAGAACTGCGAAGCCTGCTGCTGCCGCCTCGAAGTGATGCTCTTTACCGATACCGGCGTGCCGGATCGCTATGTGCTCGATCGGGAAGGGGAAATCCCCGTGATGCGCCGGCTGGAAGATGGCTGGTGCGCGGCCCTGGACCGCAACACCATGATGTGCCGCATCTACGAGGTGCGGCCGCTGATCTGCCGCGAGTTCGAGATGGGTGAGCCCGACTGCGTCGACGAGCGGGACAAGTGGTTTATCAAGCTGAGTTGACCAAGGGGTAGCAAGCCGCGCTGGGCTGCCCTATCAACGATGTGCAACTTCTATGAGGTGCGGCCGCTGATCTGCCGTGAATTCGAGATGGGTGAGCCCGACTGCGTCGACGAGCGGGACAAGTGGTTTATCAAGCTGGAATGAGACGGGCAGACAAGACGGCCCCGGACTGCCGGGTCAACTCACCGATGTGACGTCGCCGCCGAGCTGCTCCCCCAACCAATGGATGGCCGCCGCCTCCTGCTCGAAGTAACCCACGGCCCTGAACGGCAGATCGCTGAAGACCTGATCCGCCAGATAGCGTTTGAACCCGCCCACCACCACGACAGCGAGAAAGGCGCAGCCATTGGCGGCGCACCAGCCAAACTGCCGACGAAAGCGCGCCAGCACCTCGGGACCGGCGGCCTCGAACTCGGTCGCCACCTCGACGATCCCCCAGGGTGCATCGCGCAATCCTGCGATCTGCTGGCTGAAGGCAGCCTCATAGGCCATGGCGCCCGCCAGATTGAAGGGGCCGCTCGGGCGGCAAATCAGCACCTGCCCCTGTCGCTGCATCTCGAAATGGCCGTGTGGTTGCAAATGCACGTCCCCCTCCTCCCCTGAATTTTTCGCCGCGCCGACGCCGCCTGATGTTGCAACAAGGTAAGGATTTATATGCAAAAAGTCCATCGAGCCCAGGCCATCACCGACAGACATCGACGCCAAATGGCACAGTTTCTGTGCGCAACGAAGTGAAGGCGGAGCCAGCATGTTCTGTTGCAGTTAATAAAACGTTGCTGCTATCATCCGCGCCAACCAAACATTCCACCAACTGAAACCTTTAGCCTGGGCGCAAGGATCAAAGATGAAGAATCAAGACGCAAGTTATTACCAAAGGATCTGGCGCTGGCATTTCTATGCCGGTCTCTTCGTCGCCCCCTTTCTGATCCTGCTTTCTCTCACCGGCATCCTGTACCTGTACAAGCCCCAGCTCGACAACCTGCTCTACCCCGAGTTGATGAAGGTGACCCCCGCCACCCAGGCCCTGAGCGCCGATCAACTGCTGGCCAAGGCGAAGATCGCCATGCCAGATGCCAGCCTGCGCAAATACCTGCCCCCCGTGGCCACCGACGCGAGCGCCCAGCTCATCGTCAACCAAGGTGAGCGCGAGCTGACCCTCTTCATGGATCCCGCCAGCGGCGCCCTGCTCGGTACCATGGACAACAAGTGGAACCTGCAGGCGGTGGCCCGTGCCCTGCATGCGGAGCTGCTGCTCGGCACCACAGGGGATCGGCTGATCGAACTGGCCGCCGGCTGGGGCATAGTGCTGCTCGTCAGCGGACTCTACCTGTGGTGGCCGCGCAAGGGACCCGGCGTAGGGGGCATCCTCTGGCCCAGAATGAACCAGCGCGGACGCCTCTGGTGGCGCGATCTGCACGCCGTGGTCGGCTTCTGGGGGGCGGGTTTCCTGCTGCTGCTGCTCTTGAGCGGCATGACCTGGACCGGCTTCTGGGGCGATCAGTTCACCAACGTCTGGAACCGTTTCCCGGCCGCCATGTGGAACGAGGTGCCCAAATCCGCCCCTCTCGCCCGCACCCTCAACCATGCCCATGAACAGACTGTGCCCTGGGCCGTCGAGAACACCCCCATGCCGAGCTCGCAGCCGGCGCCGGAAAGCCATGATCACAGCGCCATGAACCATGGCGGGGAACACGACGGCATGGTCATGGCCAGCCACCGCATCCCCCTGCAACGGGTAGTGGAGATCGCCACCGAGCGCGGGGTTCACCCGGGTTACAGCATCACGCCGCCGGTCGGTGACACAGGCGTCTATACCATAGCCCTGTTCGCCGACGACCCGCGCAACGACGCCACCCTGCACATAGATCAATACAGCGGCAAGGTGCTGGCCGACGTGCGCTGGCAGGATTACGGTCCGGTCGCCAAGACGGTGGAAACCGGCGTCATGCTGCACATGGGCAAGATCTACGGCTGGCCCCACCAGCTCGTCATGCTGATCATCTGCCTGATGGTGCTGGCAAGCTCGGTGAGCGGGCTCTGGATGTGGTGGAGCCGCCGCCCCAAGGGCCGGCTCGCCGCCCCGCCCCTGCCCGCCAAGTTGCCCCCCATGGGCGGCGCCATCGCAGTGCTGGTGCTGCTCGGGATCTGCTTCCCCCTGGTGGGCGCCTCCATGCTGGTCATCTGGCTGCTGGACTGCCTCTTCTTCTCCCGCCGGACCGCAGTGGCGCCAGCCAACTAAGGCCATTCGGCGTCGATAGCTGCAAACCATAAACAAGAAGGGCTCCTCATCAGGAGCCCTTCTTGTTTCATCCCGCCCTATTTCATGGCCTCGACCAGCGCGATGATCTTGCGCGCCTTCTCGAAGTGGTCGAGTTTCTGGGTCTGGATCCACCAGGTCGCCGCCTCCATCAGCAGCTCGGGATCGTCGTTCCTGTTGGCGAAAAAGGCATAGAAGGAGACGCCCACCCCCTCCCCCTTCTGGCCGATCTTCTGGTGGCAGACCCGGATGATCTTCTCTCTCAGAGATTCACGCATCTGTCGTTTTCCCTCCGGCCTGCGTCCGGGCAAAGCCCTCCCGCAGCGCCTCCAGGGGCAGGTAGCGACCGATCACCACCAGCCGCGAGCAGGGCACCTCGTCACCCCAGGGAGAGCCGTAATCGAACCCCGCCACCCTGTGCACCCCCTGCACTATCAGCCGGCGCGGCTCCCCGGCGATGGCCAGCACCCCCTTGTAGCGCAACATGTCGTTGCCATGCTGCTCTATGCACTGCTCCATGAAGGCCCCTATCTTCTTCAAGTCCAGCTCGCCCCCCTCGAACAGGTGGGCCGAGATGACATCCTGCCAGGAGCGGGGCCGAGCCGAGAGGGGCGCAAACGCCTCGACGCCCTGACCGCCCCCACGCACTATCTTGATGCCTTGGCTCAGGCTCAGCTCGTCGCTGAGGGCGAAGGCATCCAGATCGAGCCAGAGCCCGGCCGGGCACTCCCCCCGCACTATGTCGATGATCTGCGCCTTGGGGTTGATGCCCTGGACTCGCGCTATGGCCGCCTCCCGGGTCGCTCCGTCCACCCTATCCGTCTTGGTGAGCAGTATGCGGTCGGCAAAGCCGAGCTGGGCCGCCGCTACCGGATGCTCATCCAGTTGACGACCTATGTGTTCACAGTCGGCCAGGGTGATGACGGCATCGAGGCGCAGGGCATCCCGCAGCGTTTCTTCAACAAAGAAGGTCTGGATGATGGGGGCGGGATCGGCGAGCCCCGTGGTCTCGACGATCAGCCGCTCGAACTGCAACTCCCCCGCCGTCCGCCGGGCCAGCAGATCACTCAGGGCGGCCCGAAATTCACCCCGCACGCTGCAGCAGACGCAGCCGTTGCTGAGCTCCACCACGCTGACCCCCGAGCCTCCCTCCAGCAGGGCACCGTCGATATTGGCGGCGCCGAACTCGTTCTCGAGGATGGCCACGGAGGCATCGGCGTGGTGGCGCAGGAAGTGGTTGAGCAAGGTGGTCTTGCCGGCGCCGAGAAAACCGGTCAGCAGGGTGACCGCTACAGCCTGGGTCATGATGAAAGTCCTGTGGTGAGGGGATATATCTAGCCAGAGCCGAGAAAACCATTCAAGCAAGGGTGACCACTACCGCTTGCGTCATGATGGGCTCCGGTGATGGATGTATGAGGGGCCGTTGAGGTTTCATCGCGACAGCGCCGAAACCTCAACGTCTCCTAACAGCAGCGCCCGCCATTCTTGCCGCCGTAGCGGGCATCCTGGCGTTCGCGAAAGAACTCGTCGTGGCTCATGGGGGTCTGCTCCGGGTGGGTCAGCCGCATGTGCTGCACATAGTTGTCGTAGTCGGGTACGCCCACCATCAGCCTGGCGGTCTGCCCCAGATACTTGCCCGCCTTGGCCAGGGTATCAAACATGCTTGCTCCTTGTTCGCCGTCAGTGAGGAGCCGGCACCCTGGGGTGCCGGCCTGCTGACTTACTTGAGGCTGGGGGCCAGATCGCTGTCGTCGTCAGTATCGTCATCAGACTGGGGTCGGGTGGCACCCTGTTGCGCCGGCATCGGCTGATAGGGGGTCTCGTTGGCGGTCGGCTGCGGGTTCTGCAGCGCCTTGAGGGCCGTCTTCAGGGAGAAGCCGGCGAGCACCACCACCACCCCCATGAAGAAGATGGTCAGCCCCGCATCGAGGCGGTTGTTGAACACCAGCTGGGCCAGCTGGAACTCGGTGTACTGGGCCGGGATGGTGCCGCTGTCGATCATCCCCTGGAACTTGTTGGCTATGGCCAGGAAGCCGAGCTTGGGATTGTCGCTGAAGGTCTTCTCCCAACCCGCCGACAGGGTGCAGATGAGCAGCCAGCTGGTGGGCAGCAGGGCCACCCAGGCATAGGCCTGACGCTTCATCTTGAACAGCACCACGGCGCACAGCATCAGCGCCATGCCCGCCAGCATCTGGTTGGCGATACCGAACAGCGGCCACAGGGTGTTGATGCCGCCGAGCGGGTCCACCACCCCCTGATGGAGGAAGTAACCCCAGGCCAGCACGCACAAGGCGGTCGCCAGCAGGTTGGCAGGCAGGGAGTCGGTGCGTTTCAGGGAGGGGGAGATGACCCCCATCAGATCCTGCAGCATGAAGCGCGCGGCCCGGGTGCCGGCATCCACGGCGGTGAGGATGAAGAGCGCCTCGAACAGGATGGCGAAGTGGTACCAGAAGGCGACGTTCATCAGGCCGCCGAGGGCGCCGTGCAGTATGTAGGCCATGCCGACCGCCAGGGTCGGGGCACCGCCGGCACGGGAGATGATGCTCTGCTCACCCACCTCGCTGGCGATGCGGGTCAGGGTCTCCGGGGTGATCTGGAAGCCCCAGCTGCTCACCACGGCGGCGGCGGAGACCACCACGTCGGCGGTGCCCGCCGGTGCCAGCACCGCCAGGGGGCTGTTCATGGCGAAGTAGACGCCCGGATCGATGACGCAGGCGGAGACCAGCGCCATGATGGCGACGAAGGACTCCATCAACATGCCGCCATAACCGATGAAGCAGGCCTGGTTCTCGTTGGCCAGCATCTTGGGGGTGGTGCCGGAGGAGATGAGCGCATGGAAGCCGGAGACGGCGCCGCAGGCAATGGTGATAAACAGGAAGGGGAACAGATCCCCGGCCCAGACCGGGCCTGTCCCGTCCACGAACTGGGTCAGCGCCGGCATCTGCAGGGTCGGCTGGGTCACCAGTATGCCGATGGCCAGGCCTATGATGGTGCCTATCTTGAGGAAGGTGGAGAGGTAGTCACGGGGCGCCAGCAGCAGCCAGACCGGCAGCACAGAGGCGACGAAGCCATAGCCCACCAGCATCCAGGTCAGCTGCACCCCGTCGAAGTCGAAGTAGGGAGCCCAGGTCTGGCTCTCGGCCACCCAGCCACCGGAGACGATGGCGAAGATGAGGCACACCAGCCCTATGATGGAGACCTCACCGATGCGCCCCGGCCTCAGGTAGCGGGTGTAGATCCCCATGAAGATGGCGAGCGGTATGGTGAAGGCCACAGTGTAGGTGCCCCAGGGGCTGTGGGTGAGCGCCTTGACCACTATCATCGCCAGCACCGCCAGTATGATCACCATGATCATGAAGGTGGCGACCAGGGCGATGACCCCGGCGACCGGGCCCATCTCCGACTTGATCAGCTCGCCGAGGGAGCGACCATCGCGACGGGTGGAGACGAACAGCACCATGAAGTCCTGCACAGCCCCCGCCAGCACCACCCCGGCCAGCAGCCAGAGCATGCCGGGCAGGTAGCCCATCTGGGCCGCCAGCACGGGGCCGACCAGGGGACCGGCGCCGGCGATGGCGGCGAAGTGGTGGCCAAACAGCACCTTCTTGTCGGTCGGCACATAGTCCAGACCGTCGTTGTGGCGCACCGCCGGCGTCATGCGGCTGCTGTCGACCGCCAGCACCCGCTTGGCGATGAAGAGCCCGTAGTAGCGGTAGGCGATAAGATAAACGCACACAGCCGCGACCACTATCCAGAGCGCGTTGATCTGCTCGCCCCTGTTGAGGGCGATGTAACCGAGGGAGCTGGCGCCCAGCAGTGCCAGCAACCCCCATCCAAGATGTTTCCCTAACCTGTCCATAAGCCTGTCCCTGCCATTGGTTTTTTACATATGAAGCCCCATACGCTTACATCTCTATAGCAATCGACGCCGTGCCACAATCGAGGCCCGTCACAAGTCGGCGACCCGCTCCGAGAATTTCTCAATATTGCCAGCCGGATCACGGCCATCAGGCCTGTAGCAGGAGGGAAAAGCGCTGAAATGCTTGAAGAAAATGGCAAGGCACACCAACAGTAAGGGCCCCTTCAACGGGGCCCTTCTTGGTCTGACACATTACAAACAGCGCCAGTTCATGGCGGCACAGCGCTCAGGAGAGCGCCAGCCCGACCGAGAGCAGCAGGCTGAACAGGAAGGCGCTGATGGCGGTCTTCTTGAGGGCGCCGGTCAACACCTCGCCATCGAAGCTCTCGCGCAGGGTGCGGGCGGCATCGGTGAGGGGCTTGATGGCGGGCAGGAAGATCCAGGGCCAGACACTCGCGGGCTGGGTCAGCAGGAAGGCGATGGTGGCCAGCAGCGCCGCCCCCAGCAGCCCCCAGTGATAGGCGATGGCGCGGTTGCGGCCGAGCCGCACCGCCAGGGTGATCTTGCCGCTGGCGGCATCGCTCTCTATGTCCCGCACATTGTTGATGTTGAGCACGGCGGTGGCCAACAGGCCGCAGGCGGTGGCGGGCAGCAGCAGATCCCATTCCAGGGTATGGGTGAACAGGTAGTAGGAGCCGAGCACCCCCAGCAGGCCGAAGAACAGGAATACCGAGATGTCCCCGAAACCGCGATAGCCGTAAGGGGTCTTGCCCACCGTGTAGGTGATGGCCGCGACTATGGCCGCCCCCCCCAGCAGGATGAACGTCAGGATCTGCTGCCACTGCTCCCCGAAGGCGCAGACCAGCAGGGAGAGGCCACTCACCACGGCCGCCAGCGCGGTCAACCCCATGGCGATGCACATCTGATGGCGGGTGATGAGACCGGATACCACGGCACGCTGGGGCCCGATCCGCTCGCCGTTGTCGGCCCCGGAGACCGCATCACCATAGTCATTGGCCAGGTTGGAGAGGATCTGCAGCAGTATGGCGGTCAACAGGGAGAGGCCCATGATGGCGCCGTCGAAGGCCCCCCGGCTGGCTGCGAGCCCCGAGCCCAGCAAAATGGAGGAGCACGCCAGGGGCAGTGTTCGCAAACGCGCCGCCAGCAACCAAACAGAGAAGGTATTTGTCATATTGTGATGGCCAAACAATCAGATATTGATCGTGTTAAGGGTTATCGAACCGGATTTAGGTATACTTGGCTCCGTGGGGGCTGGGCTCCCTCGGGCAATTTACATGGAAGAATGGGCAGATAATATATAGGAAATCATCGCCCTTTGGCATCAACCTGCGCCATCCTCCCCCAGAGCGATTGCGACTATCCGGCTCAGACAAGACATCCATGTTGGCTCAGACCCATCTCAAGCAACAACTGGACGCCCTGCGTCACAGCAATGTCAGCGGCTTCGTGCGGTTGCGCGTGGCGGCCAACGTCGACCTCTTCCCGGGATGGCTGGCGGCGCAGACCCTGTATCCCCGCATCTATTGGCAGGCCCGTGGCCCCAGGAGCCCCGAGTACGTGGCCCTCGGCGCCATCCACGAGCTGACCCGGCCAGCGGATATCCAGCGGGTCTGCGATCTCGCCAACTCAAACAGTGAAGACAGCCCACGTTACTACGGCGGCCTGGCGTTCGATCCGGCCCAGCCCGGCTGGCAGGGATTCGGCCCCTGCCGCTTCGTGCTGCCGCGCATCGAGCTGGTGCGCCGGGGAGAGTGTGTCAGCCTCTGCCTCAACCTCTGGCTGACCGACGGCAATCTGGATGCCGAACTGCAGGCAGCCGAGGCCGCCCTCGACGCCCTGAAACCGGAAGCCCCCCTGCCCCCACTGCAAAAACGCCCCTGGCAGCGCCAGGATGTCCCGGGTCAGGCCCAGTGGCAAACCCTGGTAGAGCGGGTAACGGCGCCCGCCTTTCAGGCACACACCCCTAAGGTGGTACTTTCCCGGGAGAGCGTGCTGACCCGCCAGCATGGGGATGCCCCCCTCTGCCCCTGGTCCCTGCTCACCCAGTGGGCAAGTCACGCTCAGGAGTGCTTCCACTTCGGCTTCCAGTTCTCCCCCGAGCAGAGCTTCATCTCCTGCTCCCCCGAGCGGCTCTATCGCCGGGAGAGCGGCCACCTCTTCACCGAGGCGCTGGCAGGCACCATACGCCGCTCCGGTGACGAGGCGGCCGATGCGGCCCTGGCCGCCGAGCTGCTGGCCGACAGCAAGAACCGGCTGGAGAACCGGCTGGTGCACGCCGACATCCTGAGCCGCCTGGCCCCGCTCACCACGGACGCCACCCTGACCGAGCCGCGCATCCTCAAGCTGCGGCTGCTGCAACACCTCAAGTGCGACATAGAGGCCGAGCTCAAGCCCGGTGTGTGCGACTGGCAGTTGCTGGCTGCCCTGCACCCGACACCGGCGGTGGGCGGTGCCCCCCGCGAGGCGGCGCTGGCCTTTATCCGCGAGTTCGAGCCCCATGAACGCGGCTGGTACGCCGGTGCCTGCGGCATGCTGAGCCGGGAGACCTCTGAGTTCTCGGTCGCCATCCGCAGCGCCCGCATCACGACCCGGGGCATCAGCCTGTTTGCCGGTGCCGGCATAGTGGCCGGGTCAGAGCCTGCCGCCGAGTGGGCCGAGCTCGACAACAAGATCGCCAACGTGCTCTCCCTGCTGGGATAGCGTTTTTCATCGACCCACAGCGAGAGCCTTATGCCCGCCAGCCAATTGCCTGAGCACCGAGCGTTTGCCAGCCAGCATGCCACCTTCAACCACGTCTGGTCTTCCCTCTTGCTGGAAGAGCTCTATCGCCTCGGGGTGCGGGACATAGCGCTGGCCTCGGGCTCCCGCTCGGCGCCGCTCACCATGGCCGCCGCCGCCCATCCAGGCTTTCGCCGCCACCTCCACTTCGATGAGCGGGGTCTGGGCTTCATGGCGCTGGGGCTGGCCAAGGGGAGCGGCCGACCGGTGGCGGTGATCATGACCTCGGGCACTGCGGTGGCCAACCTCTGGCCCGCGGTGGCCGAGGCCCAGCTCACCGGGGTGCCCCTCATCATCCTCTCCGCCGACCGTCCCCCGGAGCTCATCGACAACGGCGCCAACCAGGCCATCGACCAGCAGGGGATCTTCGGTCGCTACCCCGTCTATCAGCAGAACCTGCCGAGCCCCACCCCCAGCATCCCGGCCGCCTTCGTGCTGAGTTCGGTGGATCAGGCCCTGGCCAAGCAGGCACTGACCCCGGGGCCTGTCCACTTCAACTGCATGTATCCCGAGCCCCTCTATCCCGGCGAGGCGTACCTGGACTTTTCCGACTACCTGGCCCCGCTCGGTGACTGGCTCCATTCAAACGAGCCCTGGAGCCCCTGGCAGCAGGGCGAGCAGCACTGCCCCCGCCAGCCCGACTGGGTCGCCTTGCAGGGCAAACGCGGCGTCATAGTCGCGGGCCGCATTCAGGATCCGGCCGAGGCGCAGAGGGTGGCCCAGCTGGCCGAGCGCCTCGGCTGGCCGCTGCTGGCGGACTTGCAGAGCCAGATCCGCTTCGACAGCCGCAACCTCATCCACATGGATCTCGCCCTGCAAAACAGCTGCTTCGTGACCGAGCTGGCCCGGGCCGAGGTGCTGCTGCAGTTCGGTGCCCGCCTCATCTCCAAGCGGCTCGGCCAGTTCATCAAGCAGCACCCCTGGCAGGATTACTGGCTGGTGGACCCGCAACCGGCCAGGCTGGATCCGGACTACCGGCTGCGTCGCCGCCTGGTGTGTACGCCCGGCGCCTTCGCCGCGGCCCATCCGGTGGACCACCGCCATCTGCCCTGGCACCGGCTGGCCGAGCTGCAGCAGGCCAGCCAGCAGATCGCCGCCGCCTGCGATCGCTTCTCAGAACTCGGGGTCTGCCACCGTCTGACCCAGCTCATCCAGGGCCAGCTGTTCGTCGGCAACAGCATGCCGGCCCGGTTGATGGACATGCTCGGCGAAACCGGCAAGGGCCCCAGTCGGCTGATGACCAACCGCGGCGCCTCCGGCATCGACGGCCTGATCGCCACGGCCTTCGGTTTCTCCCAATCGGTACAACCTGGGCAGCGATGAGCCCACCACCCTGCTGCTCGGCGATCTCAGCGCCCTGCACGATCTCAACAGCCTGGCCCTGCTCGGCAAGGGGAGCCGCCCCCTGGTGGTGATCCTGCTCAACAACGACGGTGGCAGCATCTTTCGCATGCTGCCGGTACCGACTAAAGATGCGTTGCTGGAGACCTACTACCGGCTGCCCCACGGCCTCACTTTTGAACATGCCGCCGCCATGTTTGGCCTCGCCTATCGCGCGCCGACCACCCTGGCCGAGTTCGAACGCAAGATTACCGCGCCGCCCTCCAACATGGCGTTACCTTGATTGAAATCAAGGTACCGAGCAGCAGGTGGCCGATGATCTCAAGGCGCTGGGGGCCGCCATCCGTGGCAAATAAAGATGCCCGAATGTGCCGCTGGTGCTGCTGCACGGCCTGCTGGCGATGCCAACGACTGGCAGCCGGTGATCGACCGGCTGCCTGGAATAGATTGCCACGCGCTGGACTTGCCGGGCCACGGCAGCAACAAGGGGCTGAGGGTGAGCGGCTTTGACGAGGCCCACGAGTGGCTCTGCGGCGAGCTGGCCGCGCGGGGTATAACGCGCTACCAACTGGCGGGCTACTCCCTGGGGGGGCGGCTCGCCCTCTATCACGCCAGCCAGTCCCCCGCCGGCTTGCAGGCGCTCTTGCTGGAGAACTGCCATCCGGGCCTGCCGGTGACCGAACGCGCCGCCCGCCTCGAACACGACGAGGGCTGGGCTCGGCGCTTCGAGCGCGAACCCCTGGCCCTAGTGCTGGCGGACTGGTACCGGCAGGGGGTGTTCGCCGATCTGGACGAGGAGGCCCGTGGCCGCCAAATGGCTAAACGCCTTGGCAACGAGGGCAGAGCCGTGGCGACCATGCTGCGCGCCACCTCCCTTGGCAAGCAGCCGGATCTCGCCCCCTGGCTAGGCATAACCCGGTTGCCGGTGCGCTGGATCTCCGGCAGCCGGGATCACAAATTCCATCGCCTGGCTTGCCAGCTGGTCAAGCAAGGCTGCAATATCAATCACTTGGCTCTGGATGGCGGGCACAACCTGCACGCTAGCCAGCCCGACACCTTTGCCCGGCTCCTGCGGGACTGGGTCAAGCAACCAGAAGAGAAGAGTCATGACTGACGCAATGACGGAAGCGCAACCCTATGCCCCCGTCGCCCCTGACAGGGTTGCCCGGCTGACCTCTACCACACCAGAAGGAAAACACCATGATTGAGGCAATGACGGAAGCGGAACTGTACGCTCCCATTGAGTGGCAGGATTGCTCCGCCGGTTACGAGGACATCCTCTATCACAAGTCCCAGGATGGCATTGCCAAGATCACCATCAACCGTCCCCAGGTGCGCAACGCCTTCCGCCCCCGCACCGTCAAAGAGATGCTGCAGGCCCTGGCCGATGCCCGTTACGACGACAAGGTGGGCACCATCATACTGACCGGCTTTGGCGAGAAGGCCTTCTGCGCCGGCGGTGACCAGAAGATCCGTGGCGACTACGGTGGATACCAGGACGACGAGGGGACCCATCACCTCAACGTACTAGACTTCCAGCGCGACATCCGCACCTGCCCCAAACCCGTGGTCGCCATGGTGGCCGGTTATGCGGTCGGTGGCGGCCATGTGCTGCACATGATGTGCGATCTGACCATAGCCGCCGACAACGCCCAGTTCGGCCAGACAGGTCCGAAAGTCGGCTCCTTCGACGGCGGCTGGGGCGCCTCCTACATGGCCCGCATCGTCGGCCAGAAGAAGGCCCGCGAGATCTGGTTCCTCTGCCGCATGTACGATGCGAGCCAAGCCCTCGACATGGGGCTGGTCAACACTGTGGTGCCCCTGGCCGAGCTGGAGCGGGAAACCGTGCGCTGGTGCCGGGAGATGCTGCAAAACAGCCCCATGGCGCTGCGCTGCCTGAAGGCCGCACTGAACGCCGACTGCGACGGCCAGGCCGGTTTGCAGGAGCTGGCGGGCAATGCCACCATGCTCTTCTACATGACCGAAGAGGGTCAGGAAGGGCGCAACGCCTTCAACGAGAAGCGCCGCCCCGACTTCTCCAAATACAAGCGGAACCCCTGATGACACTCGCCCTCTATCGCTACCAACTGCCCTTTACCCAACCCCTGACCTTTCACGGCAAGGTGGAGGTGGCGCGAGAGGGCCTCTTGGTGCGCATCAACGACGGCTGGGGGGAGATAGCCCCCCTGCCCGGTTTCTCCAGGGAGAGCCTGGCCGAGGCGCAAGCCGAGAGCCTGGCCTGCCTGGCGCAGCTGGCCCGGGGGCAGACCATAGCCCCCCGGCTACCCTCGGTGCAGTTCGGGCTCGACTGTGCCCGCCGTCACTGGCCACAGCAGAGCACCAGCCTGCCCGAACCCTATCCCCTCATTCAGGGCTCCCCTCAGGAGCTGCTCAAGAACTGGAAGCAGTGGCTGCACGAGACCCCCCTCAAGGCCAAGCTGAAGGTGGCCCGCTATCCCATGCGGGACGAGCTGGCGCTGATCCGCCTGTTGCTCGATCGGCGCCCCAATCTCAAGCTGGTGCTGGATGCCAACCAGGGCTGGACCCGCGAGGAGGCCTGGGCCTTCTGCGGTCACCTGGATCCGAACCGGATCGAATACCTGGAAGATCTCTGTGCCGACTTTGCCGACATCGCCTTCGTCGCCAACCGCACCGGCATGCCGGTGGCGCTGGATGAATTGCTGGCCCAGGGCAAACCCTGGGAACCCATACCCCAGTTGAAGGCCCTGGTGCTCAAGCCGACCCTGCTCGGTTCCCTGGCCAACAGCGAGGCCCTGGTGGCCCGCGCCCGCGAGCTTAAGCTGAAAGTCATCGTCTCCTCCTGTTTCGAGTCCGGTGTCGGTCTCGGTCAGCTCGCCCGCCTCGCGGGAGAGTGGGCGCCGGATCAGGCCCCAGGCCTCGACACCAGGCGCTGGCTGGCCAGGGATCTGCTGGACAAGCAGGGCCAACCCGACCCAAGCCTGATGACCCCTCTTTTTCACCGTGACTGAAGGGGCTCCCATGCCGCCCGTCCGTGCAGCTGACGCCTCACTGGAGGCCTGCCCGGTGCACCACTGGGCAAGAACGGCGCCCGAGCGCACCGCCATCCACGGTAACGGCTCCCTCAGCTACCGACAGCTGGATGCACGGCTCAACGGCCTGTGCCGCCAGCTGGCACAGGCGGGGCTGACTCCCGGGGACCGGCTGGTCGCCGTGGTGCGCGGCGCCCTGGAGGACGTGCTGCTGGCCTGGGCCTGCGTGCGCAGCGGCCTCGTCTTCTGCCCGCTCAATCCCGCCTTCCCCCTCCCCAGGCAAGCCGAACTGGCCGCACAGCTGGATGCCTGCGCCTTCTGGTCAGCGGGGGAGATTCCGGTGGGGAGCGGGTTGCCGTTGCGGCTCGACTTCAGGGGTGAACTGCCGGCAAGTGAAGAAGCCTGGCCACTTGAACCGGCCCAGCTCAACAACATGATCCTCACCTCGGGCTCCAGCGGCACACCCAAGGCCGTGGTACACCGCCTCGCCAACCACCTCGCCTCGGCCCGGGGCTCGGCCAGCCTGATCCCGCTCGATGCCGACTGCGGCTGGCTGCTCTCCCTGCCGCTGTTTCACGTGGGCGGCTACGCCATCCTGTTCCGGGTCTTCCTGGCGGGGGCCAGCCTGGTGCTGGACGATCGCACCCAGCCCCTCAAGGGGCGGCTGGAGGATCAGCCCATCACCCACCTCTCGCTGGTACCGACCCAGCTCTGGCGCCTGCTGGCGCAAGGCTTCGACCCTGCCCACACCCGCTTGCGCGAGCTGCTGCTCGGGGGGGCCGCCATCCCTGAGCCCCTGGTCAATCACCTCAAGGCCCTGGGGTTCACCCCCAAGTCGAGCTATGGCCTCTCCGAGATGGGCAGCCAGGTCTGCACCGGCCTGCCTGCCGGTGCCGGGGTGGTGGGCAGACCTCTACCCGGGCGGGAGGTCTGCATACGCCAGGGGGAGATCTGCGTGCGCGGCGACACCCTGTTTGCCGGCTATTTCCAGGCCGGGGAGCTGGTGTTGCCGCTGGATGAGGAGGGCTGGTTCCACACCCGGGACAAGGGTCATTTCACCCCGGACGGCGAGCTGGTGGTGGAGGGGCGGCTCGACAACCTCTTCATCTCGGGAGGGGAGAACATCCAGCCCGAGACCATAGAGCAGCGGCTGGTGGATCACCCCGCCGTGGCCCAGGCCCTGGTGGTCCCCATCCCCAGCGCGCAGTGGGGTCAGCGCCCCGCCGCCTTCATCGACTGGCTGGCAGAGCCAGTGCCCCACGCCGAGCTGGCCGCCTGGATCAGGCAGGCGTTGCCTGGCTTTATGGTGCCGGACCGCTGGCTGCCCTGGCCGGATCTCGGCGGCAGCCTGAAACCCTCCCGCACCCTGCTCGCCCGGAGCCTGCAAGCCTCGGACTGAGAGCGCCCCCCATATGAGACGCAGTCCTTGCTATCAATACAGCCCCTTTTGGGGCTGTTTTTATGTTACTTCCTCCCGAATAGATGATTCCTCGGCGCCATCTGGCGCGTTGATATTCTTTTGGAGCCTAATACCCTGTCTGGTCCCCACGCCACTCCATCCACCAAAGGGATCATGATGAATCACCTCTCTACCCGGCTGCTGCTCCTGGCAGCCCCCGGCCTGCTCGCCACCTCGGCGCTGGCCGCCTACTCCCCCGACTGGCAAGAGTACCAGCTCAAGGACCAATCGAGCCGCCAGCTGGGGGATAGCCTCACCGAAGTGACCTATGAGCTGAGCGCCCGCAATGGCGATGCCCCCTATCAGCAACTGCGGGTCTATCGCCGTTTCGACTGGCGCGGTGCCAATCTGGCGGCCCTGGCCGAGCAGCAGTGCGGCGAGCCGCAGCTCAAGGTCGAGCAGGGCTGGCAGATCCGCTACCTCAGTTGTGAAGAGGTGGTGCCGGCCAGCAAGGCCATCCCGGCCAGCAGTTATGACTATGGCTACGGCCTGAAACAGGGCCGCTGGGAGCCGCTGGCAGGCACCCCGACCGCACCGCGCCAGGATGCCCTGCCGCTCCCCGAGCGCATCGTCCTGGGTCACAGCGAGCAGGAGCTGGATCGCTGCGAGCTCAACGCCCAGGGGCGCTGCGCCGAGCAGCTTTGGCAGTACCAGCCCCAAGACTGGCAACAGCTTAGCGTGCTGGAGGAGACCCCCAACGAGCGGGACGGCCGCCTCGAGCAGATCTTCTTCCGCCTGCAACCCGTGCCAGGCAGTCAGGCCGCCAGCCAGGTCCGCGAGCTGCACGTCTGGCGCCAGTACAGCTGGCAGCTGGACGAGAGCAAGGCCCAGCAGGAGTGCGATGAACCCCAGACCCGTCAGGAAGGGGACAAGACCATCAGCTACCGGGTGTGCCGTCAGACCCTGCCCGCCGGCAGCGAGGTGCAGGTGATGCTGAAAGACAGCGGCTATCAATACCCGGTCGGTGGCAGCGAATGGCAGACCCTGCCGGAAACAACCGAGTGGCAGGAGAGCCGGGTGCTCAATCGTCCCATAGTGCTGGCCAGCAAGGAGGAGCAGCTCGACTGCCGCCGCGCCGATGGTCGCGCCTGCTCCGAGCCGGAGCAACCGGGCACCGAACTGCTGGATGCCGACGCCGCCAGGATAGTGCAGGACGCCAGCGGTCAGCCCGCTCCCGTCTGGCAGGAGAACTATGGCCACGATGACACCAAGCTGCTGGCGGTGTCACGGGGCATCCAGAGTCTGCTGGCGGCCAATCAGCCCGCCCATCCGGCCATGAAGCTGCTGCTGGAATACGTGCGCGCCCACAACTATCACAACTACGGCAAGCACAAGGAAGATGGCCCGGCCGCCGCCGAGGCGCTGGCCGAGGCCTTGACCGCGCTCGGCGCCCATCCGCTGCTCTATCCGGAGCAGGCCAGCGATGAGGTGGGAGCCGTCATGGGAGCCTGGAGCATCGCCCTGCACGGCCAGTTCAAGAGCCCGGCGGTACAGAGCCGTTTTGGCACCCTGCTCGGCCAGTTCAACCAGATGCTGGCCTACAGCACCCGCCACGCCAGCGAGATCAATGGTCAGCATACCTGGGCAACGGGCCTGTTCGATCTGCTCAACTTCCTCGACTTCGCCAGCGACCATAGCGATGCCTTCGCCGCCGATTTCCGCCAGCAGGATGGCGAGCTGCGCAAACAGCTGCACGCCCTCGGCATGAGCGAGCTGTCGCTGTGGCAAGGACGGGATGGCAAGGATCTGTTCCTGCTCAACAACGTGCTGGATGCCTATACCCGCCTCTACCGGATCGCCCGTTATACCCGCCCGGACGAGAGCGAAGGCTATCGCACCCTGCTGGACGATTCAGTCATCGACCTCATCCGTCATCACGGCCTGATCCCGGGTGGCCAGCAGAGCCAGGATCTGTTGGAAGAGATGTCACTGACCCTCTCCACCTACTACCTGACCTACACGGATCGCACCGGCGAGGCCTGCATCAGCGGTGACTTTGCCGGTCTCTGCACCCCGATCCGGCTGGAAGACGTGCTGCCGTTCGAGCACACCTGCTCGCCGACCCTACGCCTGCGGGCCCAGGAGCTGAGCCAGGATCAGGCCGACGGCATCTGCCGCGAGCTAGGGGCCGAGGAGCAGCAGTTCCATCAGCAGATGGAAACCGGCTGGCAGCCGGTGGCGGACGATCTCAACGAGGCACTGGAGCTGGTGATCTTCGACTCCTCCGCCGACTGGAAACGCTACGGCAGCGCCCTGTTTGGTGGCGTCTCCACCGACAACGGCGGCATCTACATCGAAGGGGATCCGGCCCGCCCCGGCAATCAGGCCCGCTTCTTCGCCTATGAGGCCGAGTGGAAGCGCCCAGCCTTCCAGGTGTGGAACCTGCGCCACGAGTACGTTCACTACCTGGATGGTCGCTTCAACCAGTACGGCAGCTTCGGCCACTACCCGCTCAATCGCACCACCTGGTGGTCGGAAGGGCTGGCGGAGTTCATCGCCCACGGTCAGTGCTTCGCCCGTGGCCTTGACAACGTGGCCGGTCGCCCGGCGGCCGAGCGACCAGCCCTGGCCGACATACTGCACCTGGATTACGACAAGGGTGGCGAGATGGTCTACTCCTGGTCCTATACGGTGCATCGCTTCCTCAGCGAGACAGGGCGCGGCGCCAGCTGGCTGGCCATGGCCCAGGCCCTGCGCAACCCGGACCAACAGCAGGCGATGAGCGACTTCGAGGCCGAGCTGGACGCGCTTATCGCAAGCGACAGCGAGGCCTACCAGAGCTGGCTGAGCCGCGATCTGCTGCCCTGGTGGGACGCCAACAAGGAGTCTGACGAGTGCAAGGCGAACGACTCAGCCCACTGAGAGTGAGGCGTGAATGAGACGGGGCGGCCATGGCCGCCCTTGTTTATGGCGCCCCTTGATGGACTCAATATAGCGCCACGCTCTGCGACAGCCTGTGCCCGAGTGACGCCATGGCGGCGCATCAAACCTGACGCGCCAGGGCAAGTTGTAATAGAATGGCCCCCTGTCATCTCTTACTTCAGACCCGAACCGCACCGCGCATGAAGAAGTTTGCCAAGATCCTGCTCGCCTGCCTCTGCCTGTTGCTGGCCTCAGTCGCCGCGCTGCTGGGCTACAGCGAGTGGACCGTCTCCGACGCCCGTCACTACACCTACGACGACGTCGATGCGGTGCCCTACAACAGGGTCGCCCTGGTGCTCGGCACCTCCAAGTACCTGATCGGGGGCAGCCCGAACCACTACTTCAAGTACAGGATCAAGGCCGCCGCCGAGCTCTACAACAACGGCAAGGTGGACTACATCCTGGTCTCCGGTGACAACGCCACCGTCCAGTACAACGAGCCGCGCCAGATGCGGCGGGCCCTGATCCAGGCGGGCATCCCCGCCAGCGCCATCTACAGCGACTACGCGGGCTTTCGCACTCTGGACTCCATAGTGCGGGCCAAGGAGGTGTTCGGGCAGGCCCGCTTCACCGTGGTCTCCCAGGCCTTCCACAACGAGCGCGCCATCTTCATCGCCCGCCACTTCGGCATCGAAGCCGTCGGCTTCAACGCCCTGGATCCCAGCGCCTATCAGGGCATCAAGACCCGGGTACGCGAGGTGTTCGCCCGCCTGATGGGGCTGCTCGATCTCTACGTGCTGGACAAGGGGCCCAAGTTCCTCGGCGAGCCCATCGTCATCGGCGGCCCTGTCCCCTGCCAGGCCCTGAGCACCATAGGGGCCAGCCAGCCCTGCCTGCCCATGGCACCAGCCACCAGGCCAACACCAGCCCCTGCCGTCAGTGCGGCCAAGGCGACCAGTGCAGCCGTCTCGACCACGCCAGCACAGGTACCGAGTGATGCCGTCAGCGCATCGGCATCGACCAGTGCAGCCGTCTCGACCACGCCAGCACAGGCACCGAGTGGTGCCGCCAGTACATCGGCATCGACCAGCGCGGCCGCGCCCTGAGCAGAGCATAAAAAGAGACCCGCCTGATGGCGGGTCTCTTTTTATGAGGGAAGAAAAGGAGAGGGCTCAGGCCAGCGCCTGCCGGTAGCGGCGGGCTACCTCGGCCCAGTCGATCACCTGGTAAAACGCGGCTATGTAGTCGGGACGCTTGTTCTGGTACTTGAGGTAGTAGGCGTGCTCCCACACGTCCAGCCCCAGGACAGGCACCAGCCCCTCCATCAGGGGACTGTCCTGGTTGGCGCTGCTCACCACCTGCAGGCGGCCCGCCTTGTCCACCACCAGCCAGGCCCAGCCGCTGCCAAACCGGCTCAGCGCCGCCTGGGTGAAAGCCTGCTTGAAGGCATCCAGCCCCCCCAGATCCCGGACAATCGCCTCGGCCAGCTCACCGGTCGGCTCACCGCCCCCTTGCGGGCTCATCACCTGCCAGAACAGGCTGTGGTTGGCATGACCGCCGCCATGGTTGCGCACCGCCCCCTGCACCTTGGCCGGCAGGCTGTCGAAACGGGCGAGCAGCTCGTCCACCGGCAGGGCCGCCAACTCGGGGAGCTCGGCCAGGGCGGCGTTGAGGTTGGTGATGTAGGTCTGGTGGTGGCGGCTGTGGTGGATCTCCATGGTCAGCGCGTCTATGTGGGGCTCCAGCGCGTCATAGGCATAGGCGAGGGCAGGCAAGGTATGGCTCATGGTCGTTCTCTCTCTTGTTGGGCTCAATGCAATTGATGGGCGGGCTCGGTCTGGCACTGACATTGACCGAGGCAGCGCAAGATGCCGTCGTGATGACCGTGCTTGCGCACGAAGGCGAGCAGCTCGGTGTGGGTGCCACGGCTATGGCGCAGGGCCGCCGCCCGCAGGGGATCCGGGCTTGCGGGAGACTGGCTGGTGGCGAGCAGGCAGTCGTGGACATGGCACAACATGTCGGCGGCCCTGTCCGGCAGCGTCATGGCCACCAGCAGATCCGCCAGGTTGTGGTGGGCCACCACCAGGGCTGCCACGGCTTCGTCCGCATCCGGCCAGCAGGGGAACTGCTGACGGGCCAGCCACAGGGCCTGCTGGTAATAGTCGAGCGCCCTGGCGTGCTCACCCGCGTCGAAGTGGCGATTGCCACTCAGGGTCTGCGCCTTCCAGTGCGCCATGCTGCTGTCCCCGTCGGTGGCACCGACCCATCCCTTAACCCAGGTTACCGTCATGACTCAGACACTCAAATGATAATAATTATCATTTAACTTATTTGATGGGCGGACACAAGGAATAGTTGGCGCGGCCCCTTTTTGCCCATATGGGTAGGGTTTTTCTGCAATCCCCGGTTTAGTGATCCCATCCACAGATACATTTGAGTTCAGCTACCATGCTGCTGCTACTGGCATGAGGCCGGTGGCTGCCGGAGCGCAGCCGGTTTTCACAAGGATGGTGAAGATGAAAAGATGGCTATTGGTGCTCTTGTGCGCCCTGCCCATGCTGGGTCAGGGGGCCGGCTATACCCAGACCCGCTACCCCATAGTGCTGGTGCACGGACTGTTCGGCTTCGACAGGTTGCTCGGGGTCGACTATTTCTACGGCATTCCCCAGGCCCTGACCCGGGACGGCGCCCGCGTCTACGTGGCGCAGGTCTCCGCCACCCAGAGTTCGGAGCTGCGCGGCGAGCAGTTGCTCAAACAGGTACAGCAGGTGCTCGCCATCACGGGGGCCGACAAGGTGAACCTCATAGGTCACTCCCACGGCGGCCCCACCATCCGCTATGTGGCCTCGGTTGCCCCCGAGCTGGTCGCCTCCGCCACCAGCGTGGGGGGCGTCAACCAGGGCTCCGAGATCGCCGATCTGGTGCGCGCCAGGGTGGCGCCGGGCTCGGTGGCCGAGCAGTTGGCGGTGGCCGCCGCCTCGGCGCTCTCCGGGGTCATCTCGCTGCTCTCCGGCGGCAGTGACCTGCCCCAGGATCCCCTCGCCTCCCTCGATGCCTTGACCCGCGCCGGGGCCCAACGCTTCAACCAGCGCTATCCGGAAGGGCTGCCCAGCCAGCACTGTGGCGAGGGGTCGCTGCTGGCCGACAATGGCGTCTACTACTTCTCCTGGAGCGGGCGCGGCAACATGACCAACATACTGGATCCCGTGGATCCGGCGCTGGCCCTGACCGGCAGCTTCTTTCACGAGCCCAATGACGGCCTGGTCGGGGTCTGCAGCAGCCACCTCGGCAAGGTGATAGGCACGGCTTACCGGATGAACCACCTGGACGAGGTGAACCAGTCGTTCGGCATCCACCATCTGTTCGACACGGATCCCGTCACCCTCTATCGTCAGCACGCCAACCGCTTGCAGAGGCTGGGGCTATGAGGACGGATCCTGCTGATCGCCCTCTCCCTGGGTGCGGCCCTGCTGGGGGCACTCCTGCTCTGGCCCGAGCCAACCCCTGATCTGGCGGCAGCCCCGGAGCGGGGAGCCCTGCGCCACCAGCTGGCCCAGCGGCTGGAGCAGGGCGAGACGGACGAAGAGGACGCCATGCTGGCCCGCTACCGCCAGTTTCTGCGGGCGGAAGGGAGCCTGACGGTGCCGACGGATCCGGGCCTGGCCAGCCTGCAACTGCTGTTTGACGAGCGTGAGCGGCTGCGCCGGCAACACTTCAGCCCCGCCGAGCAGGCGTCGCTCTTTGCCGAAGAGAGGCTGATGGAGCAGTGGACCCTGAGGCGCAAGGCGCTGGCAGAGGCCGACGCCGCCGACAGGGTGATGCTGGGGGAGGAGCTGGCGCTCTGGCTGGCGGAGCAGCCTCAGTGGTTCAGGGAGGCGGAGGCCAACGGCCGTCTGCTCGGCGATCTGCAGCGCCTGGAGCGAGTCTCTCCCGCCGAGCGGGACGCCGTCCTGCTGGAGCAGCTGGGACCTGAGGCGGTGGATCGGCTACGCCAGCTGGCGCAGAGCCAGCAAGGGTTCGATCAGCAGCTGGCGGGCTATCTGGCGGAGCTCGAGCCCCTGCTCCCCCTGGAGCGGGCCGAGCAGCAGCAGGCGATCCTGGCGCGCTGGTTCGAGCCCGGACAGTGGCGGCGGGTGGAGGCGCTGACCCGGCTGAGGCTCGGGGAGCGGCCATAAGTAGCGAGGGGGCCCTGCGATGGCCCCCTCGTCGATGCTCTTATTGCGGCTTGTTGGCTCCTGGCAATGGCTGCCAGGTGAGGCGGGTCACCTGGGTGCCCTGTACCTCGCAGGTGAGGCAGAGATCCTGCCACCCCTTCTCCTGACGCAGGGAGACCTCCCCCTTCATGCCCTCTGGGCTGGTCTTGAGCTTCGCCTGCTCGAAGGTCACCTTGTCGCCCTTGGCGAGCGCCATCAGCTTGCCGTTGCAGAGCCACCGGGTCAGCTCGACCCCCTTCAGCTTGACGCCGCCTTCGCCGGCCTGCTGCTCCGCCTGACTCGGCACGAACAGCGCGCTCAGCTCAGCCGCCCGCCGGGTGAGCCAGGCCTCCCGCTGCTGCATGCTCATCTTGCTGACGAACTCTGCCGGCTGCCCCTTCTCGTCCAGCCACTGGGTCAGCTTGCCCTTGTCATCGAAGGCGAACTGGGCGGCGGGCTCCTTCACCCCGAACAGCTTGCCCCCCTTGAAGTAGTAGCGGCTCTCCCCCTCCTGCTTGCCCTGCTCGTTCAGTATGGGCACGGCTATGATGACGGGAACCCCGTCGATCCAGGCCTTGATGTCCACACCGTCATGGCTGAACAGCCGGGTGTCGAGGCCATAGTCGGCCCCCTTCTCCATCAGGGTGAACTGCTCGGCCAGGGTGGTGGCCAGAGAAGGCAGGGAGCAGAGTCCCAGTCCCAAGCCGAGGCTCAGGGCGATCGCTGTCTTGCGCATAAGTGTCCTGTGATGGCCAAAAGGCCAGGTTAACTCTCTACCAGCCAGGCCCTCAGCCCCTCCCGGTGCGCGTCACTCAGGGGGATGGACTGACGGGTCTGGTAGTCAAAATGGATCAGGGTCGTCTCGGCGGTCACCGCCAGCTCGCCCCCCTGCCAGGCCTCCTGCCAGAGGGTGAAGGAGCTGGTGCCGATGCGCCGCACCCCCGTCTTGATCAATACCTGCTGGCCATAGAACAGCTCCCGTTTGAACTGCACCGTATAGCCCGCGATGATCAGATGCCAGTTGTGCACATCCAGCTCGGGAGAGAAGAGGCGGAACAGGGGATCACGGGCCGATTCAAACCAGACCGCCGGCACCGTATTGTTGATGTGGCCGAGGGCGTCCGTCTCTTGAAAACGGGGTTGGATCTGCATTTCCAGCATAGGTTTAGACTCCTTGTCGTGGGACCGCGCACAGGCTAGCGCGCCAACCCTTATGACTCAAGCGTCCCGGCATCCGGGTGGGAGCCGCCTCCGCTTTCCGGCGCCGCCATCCCCTGTTCGGGTTTGAGCCAGGCGCTGCGAAAATCGAACCAGCCGAGTGCCGTCATCCGCACCCCATGCACGCCGACCCGGCTCTCCAGCTCCAGCCAGTGGTGAAACAGGGGCACGAACCAGCCCTGGCGCTGCACCTCGGCCAGCAAGGCGCGCGGGCCAGGCTCGGCGCCGCTGGCGCGCCACTGCGTCAATCCCTGCCACAGGGCCTGCTGACCCCCCCATACCCGGCGCAGCAAGGGGGTGCCCTGCAACCAGGCGTAGGGGGCAAAGGCGTGTTCATGCTCCAGGTTCAGGGTGCCGAGCCAGAGATCCACGTCTTCATCGGCGCCGCTCACCCAGCGGCCGTAATCCAGGGTGCGCACCTCGAGCCGGATCCCCTGCTCTGCCAGCAGGCTGGCCATGGCATTGGCGCACTCGTTGAACTCCAGGTGCTGGTTGAAACAGGCCAGCACCAGCCGGGTCGGCAGCAGCGCCGGTTTAGGCTCCTCGGCGGGCAAGGCCTCACGCCAGTGGGGCAGCAGGCCGAGGGCACTGGTCCAGCCCCGCTGCAACTCGGGGGCGACCCGCCCCATCAGGGCTATTGGGTTGAGCAGCCGGGTCAGCCACTGGCGCAAGGCGGGATCCTGCAGCAGGGGAGATCTGTCGTCCTGCAGCAGGAAGTAGCAGCCGGATTCGAGCTCGGACTCGCCGCGCATGGTGCCGAGCTCGGGACTGTCGCGCCCCAGCTGCAGGTGGCTCTCCAGCCGCTCCGCCAGCTCCGGCAGCATCCAGATGTCGATCTCGTCGAGCAGGGCCCGCAGGCCGAAGTAGTCGTCGAAGGCCTCGAGGCACAGCTGCAGGGGATCGTTGGCGGTGACTCTGTAGGGGCCTGTGCCCACGGGTTGCAGAGCAAAGCCCGCCTCCCCCTTGAGCTCGCGGGGCAAGATGGCCGCCACCGGCTCCGCCAGCAGGTGCAGCAGCAGGGGATCCGGGCTGTCGAGGTGCAGATCCAGGGTGCGCGGCCAGCAGCTCTCCAGCCGGGCGAGGTGAGCAAACAGCGGACGATCCCGCAAGGCCAGCAGGCTCTCCATCACATCCTCCACTGTCAGCTCGCGGCCGTGGTGAAAGCGCACCGCCGGGCGCAGATAGAAGCGCCAGTGGCAGGGGCCCAGACACTCCCAGTGGTGGGCCAAGTCCCCCTCGATTTCCCCATTTTCCTCATTTCGCCGGGTGAGGCCGTTGAAGATCTGGCGGCTCAGGTGAATTTCGGAGCGGCGCAGGGGATCCGTGGGCAGCAGGCGGGGCAGCGGCCGGTAATAGGGCACCCGCAGGATCTGGCGCCCCTCCCGGGTGGCCTGACCGAGCTGCTCGATGAGCAGCGGGGTGAGCAAGTCCAGCCGCCCCTCCGCCAGCCGCACCGCCTGGGCGAGCTGCCCCTGGCTCAGCAGATCCCGCAGCCGGCGGCGAGTCAGGCTCTCCTGGTTGTCCAGCAGTATGAGCCGGGAGCGTCGCCCCCGTCCCGCCTCGGCCGACCAGCTGAGCCAGCCCTGATCCTGCATGCGGCGCAGCAGCAGGCGGGCGTTGCGCGGGGTGCAGCAGAGCAAGTCCGCCACCTCGGCGAGGCTGGCCTCCCGCTCATCGCAGCCAAGCTGCTGGGCGAGCCGTTGAAATTGCTGGTAGAGGCGGCGGCTGGGCATAAAAGAGGAAATCCTTGTCAGTCAAGTCGTCAGTTTTTACTTCCTCATTTTAGCTCAATACTGTTGGCGAACGTGAGCACCACAGCACAGGAGCACCATCATGAGCCAGACCAACCCCCATGCACCGAACCGGATCCAGCAAGGAATGCGCCGCTACTTCCGCCGGATCCTGCCCCGCCCGCTGACCCTGATCGAGGATCCCATGCATCAGCTCAACCGTCTGATGCAGTGGGACATGCACCAGATAGACGACAGGGAGTATCGCCGTCGCCTCTGATTGGGTCAGGACTCCGGGCAGGGAAGGGCGCCGCAGGATCACTGCAAGCCTCTATGCTTTGCCGGATTGGGTGGTTTACATCGGCGCAGGGCCTGCTAGATTGGACGTCTATCCATCCATAATGGCGACGACGTCCAACAAGGAGTGTGTGATGAAAGATGCGACCCTGGCCCTGCACCACGGCTTTTCCCACGATCCCGCCACCAAGGCGGTGGCCGTGCCCATCTACCAGACGGTGGCCTACGAGTTCGACAGCGCCCAGCACGGGGCGGATCTGTTCAACCTGGCGGTGCCTGGCAACATCTACACCCGCATCATGAACCCCACCAACGACGTGCTGGAACAGCGGATGGCTGCCCTCGAGGGGGGCATAGCCGGTCTGGTGGTCTCGGCGGGGTCCGCCGCCATCACCTACGCCATCCAGGCGCTGACCGCCGCCGGCGACAACATTGTCTCCACCCCACAGCTCTACGGCGGCACCTACACCCTGTTCGCCCACATGCTGCCGAGTTTCGGGGTCGAGGTGCGCTTCGCCAAAGATGACAGCGCCGAGGCCATCGCCGCCCTCATCGACGACAAGACCAAGGCGGTCTACTGCGAGAGCATAGGCAACCCGGCGGGCAACATAGTCGATCTGGCGGCGTTTGCCAGGGTGGCCCACGCCCGCGGCGTGCCGCTCATCGTCGACAACACTGTCGCCACCCCTGTGCTGTGCAAACCCATAGAACACGGCGCCGACATAGTGGTGCACAGCCTCACCAAGTACGTGGGTGGCCACGGCAACTCGCTGGGGGGTGTCATCGTCGACTCGGGCAAGTTCCCCTGGGCGGATAACGCCGAACGCTTCCCCCAGCTCACCCAGCCGGAGCCCTCCTACCACGGGGTTGTCTATACCGACGCCTTCGGGCCTGCGGCCTTCATAGGCCGGGTACGCACAGTGCCCCTGCGCAACACGGGCGCGGCCCTGGCCCCCATGAACGCCTTCCTGCTGCTGCAGGGGCTGGAGACCCTGAGCCTGCGCATGGAGCGCCACGTGGACAACGCCCTGCGGGTCGCCCACCACCTCAAGCATCACCCCAAGGTGGCCTGGGTCAGCTACGCCGGTCTGCCGGGTCACCCCCACTATCCGTTGGCGGAGAAGTACATGGGCGGCCGCCCCTCGGCCATCCTCTCCTTCGGCCTGAAGGAAGGGTATGAGGCGGGCGTGCGCTTCTACGATGCGCTCAAGATCTTCAAGCGGCTGGTCAACATAGGGGATGCCAAGTCCCTGGCCTGCCACCCCGCCTCCACCACCCATCGCCAGCTGAGTGACGCCGAGCAGGCCAGGGCAGGGGTCAAGCCGGAGATGATCCGGCTGTCGGTGGGGATCGAGGCGATCGAAGACATTCTGGCGGATCTGGATCAGGCGCTGGAGGCCTGAGTCAGCACAGAGCGGGCATCTGCCCGCTCTTTTTTGTCTGCCGGTGAACCAGTCACCACGCCAGCGCGTATCAGCCGCTTCCGCCACCCATCGAGGTTCCCATGATAGTCCTGCACCACCTGAACAAGTCCCGCTCCCAACGCATCATCTGGCTGCTCGAAGAGCTGGGCCTGCCCTACCAGATCAAGGCCTACCAGCGCGATGCCACCAGCTTCCTGGCGCCCCCCGAGCTCAAGGCCATCCACCCCCTCGGCAAGTCACCCGTCATCGAGTTCGACGGCCGCGTATTGGCCGAATCCGGCGCCATCACCGAGTACCTGATAGCCCGTCACGCCCCGGAGCGACTGGCGCCAGCCACCGACAGCCCCGACTACCCCGAGTACCTGCAATGGATCCACTTCGCCGAGAGCTCCGGCATCTTGCCGCTGCTGCTGGACATGTTCGTGCGCAAGGACGGCAGCCCAATGCGCTTCCTGCCGGGCTACGCCCAGGCGGAGTGCGCCAAGGTGCTGGGCTATCTCAACGAGGTGCTGGCCAGCCGCCACTATCTGGTGGGGGATCGCCTCTCCGGCGCCGACATCATGAACTCCTTCCTGGTGGATCTGCTGGCACAAAGCGGCCAGCTGGCCCAGTTCCCGCACCTTAAGAGCTACTGGGAACGCCTCAATACCCATCCGGCCCGCCAGAAGGCGGCAGCCCTGGAGCGCGAGCTGGATCTGGGGGCCTGATCGACTGCCCCTGCCCTGGAATACAAAACGCCCCGACAATCGGGGCGTTTTCTTTTCAGCTCGGGAAGGATCAGAGGGCGTGGGAAAGGATCCGCGCCACCTTGTCCGGATCTATGTCCTGCTGCTCCCCCAGCGCGGTCAGGCCGAAGCGCTTGAGGTTAGAGCAGATGGCGGGGATGCAGCTCTCGTTCAGGCCGTAGTCGGCAAGGCGGGTGCCCACCCCCATCTGCTGGAAGAACTGCTCGGTGCGGATGATGGCCTCCTCGATGCGCAGCGCCTTGTCCTCCCTGCGAGAATGCCAGACCCGCTCGGCGAACTGGGCCAGCTTCTCCTGCTTCTGGGCCGCCTGCTCCCGCAGCAGGGAGGGCAGCACCACCGCCAGGCTCTGGGCATGATCCAGCCCGTGCAGGGCGGTAAGCTGGTGACCTATGGCATGGGTGGACCAGTCCTGGGGCACGCCGCGCCCGATGAGGCCGTTGAGGGCCAGGCTGGCGGCCCACATCAGGTTGGCCCGCACCTGGTAGTTGGTGGGCTCCGTCAGCGCCCGCGGGCCGTTGTCCACCAGCACCTGCAGCAGGCCCTCCGCCAGCCGGTCCTGCACATCCCCTCCCACCGGGAAGGTGAGGTACTGCTCCAGGATATGGACGAAGGCATCCACCACGCCGTTGCCCACCTGGCGCACCGGCAGGCTGTAGGTGGTGGTGGGATCCAGCACCGCAAAGCGGGGCAGCACCAGCGGATTGTAGAAGGAGAGCTTGGCCTCCCCCCGGCTCACCACGGCGGCGGGATTGCTCTCAGAGCCGGTGGCAGGCAGGGTCAGCACGCAGCCCAGCGGCAACGCTGCTTTGATGGGCGCCTTGTCCAGCAAGATGTCCCAGGGATCCTCCCCCTCGAAGCAGGCCGCGGCGGCCACGAACTTGGTACCATCCACCACGGATCCGCCGCCGACCGCCAGCAGGAAGTCGATGCTCTCGCGCTTGACCAGATCCACCGCCTCCATCAGCTGATCGTACTGGGGGTTGGCGCCTATGCCGGGAAACTCCAGCCACTCCCTGCCCGCCAGCGCCTGGGTCAACTGCTCATAGACGCCGTTCTGCTTGATGCTGCCGCCGCCGTAGAGCACCAGCAGGCGGCTGCCCGCCGGTATCAGCTCCGGCAGCGTGGCTATCTGGCCCTCCCCGAAACAGACGCGGGTGGAATTGGCATATTGGAAGTTGTACACGGCAGAGCCCTCGGTTGAATGCATGCAGGGGGATTGTGCGCCAGCCATCCCATCAGGTCAAAAAACGGGAGCGAGCCATCAAAATGGCGATCTCCCCTTTGGCATCATGGTACTCAGGCATGACTTTTCCATGGTGTCACTGGAGCAGTCCCCTGCTCCCTCATGGCGCCGCGCCATGCCGTCATCCCATTGGGTCAAAAACGGGAGCGAGCCATCAAAATGGTGATGCGCTCTCTTTGACATGATGGTACTCAGGTGTGACTTTGCTATGGTGTCACTGGAGCAGGGGGAACACTCCCCGCTCCGTCATGGCGCCGCGCCATGTCGTCATCCTGACGCCTCTCGCGGGGTTCTGTTTTCCAGTCATAGGGTCTCAATCATGAAACTGAAGCACGCATGGATCGCAGGAGTGCTCACTCTCTGTGTCAATCCCCTGATACAGGCCGCCGAAGTGACCGCCAATGTGGCCGTCACCCCGGGCCAGGCCAGCCTGGCAGAAGAGGTGAAAGCCGAGGCGACCGTCACCGCCATCGATCTCGCGACCCGCAAGATCAGCCTGAAGAATGCCGAAGGCCAGACCTTCGATCTGGTCGCCGGGGAAGAGGTGACCAACCTCCAGAACCTCAAGGTGGGGGACGTGGTGGCGCTGCGCTACCTGCAACTGCTGGATCTCGAGCTGCTCAAGGGCACAGCCGGCGTGAGAAAACGGGTGGTGGAGGTCGAAGGGAGCAAGGCGGCCGCCGGCGAGCAGCCGGGCGCCGGGGCTGGCATGCAGGTCACCATCTATGCCGACGTCATCGACGTCGACAAGGCGCAGCAGACCATCAGGGTCAAGGGTGTGGACGATACCCTCACCCTCAAGGTGAAGGATCCTGCCCAGTTCGCCCTGATCGCCAAGGGTGATCAGATCAAGGCCGTCCAGACCACGGCCATCGCCATAGGGATAGTGCCCAAACAGCCCTGAGGCACACCGTCTGCGGCAGGGAGGGCGCTGGCGCTCCCTGCTTCATCCTTCGCATCCGGGGCAAAATCTTGCCCAGTTGACACCAAAGATTGCCGTTCGAGTCGTTGGTATCAGGCCTGGGCGCTCTGCCCGCTCGACGACTTGCCGGTAAGCCTGTCCATGGCCGCCTTGAGCATGGCATCACGCTGCTCGGTCAGGGCCCGGGTCTGGGTCTCACGCTCTTCGGCCGAGAGCGCCTTGTTGTCGGCCACCCCCTCGATCTGGCTCTCGAGATCGTCAAATTTTTTGCGATCGAAGCCGAGTGCCTTGTCCACCAGCTGCTGTACCACCGTATTGTTGGCGCTCCCGGCCAGGGAGGCGCTCTTGCCGCTTCTGGCCAGATGCTCGTAAGTCAGTACCTGTTGCGCCTTGCCGGTCAGCACCTGGCTGGAGAGGCTGACCTGCTGATCCCAGCTCCCCTGCTGGCTGTCATCGCCACTGAGGGTGGCCAGGGCACGGCTGTGGGACGCACTCTGGGCGAGTTGCTGACCATAAGGTTTGATGTCCATGAAGGCTCCAAGCTGCTGCCGGCCAGGCCGGCGTCCGGGGGAGAGACTCCCCGCCAATAACCATGACCAGCAAGTTGCAGGCCAACTTGACCACTGGGTGGCAGCGACCTGGGATAGCGGGTGAATGACGCCAGATGACGCGGCGGGCAGGCGGGAAAAACGACAGGGCAGCAGCGAGAAGAGGCCCCCAGGGGTGCCTCTTCTCATCCCGGCGAGACGGGGTTCAGCGACGGCTGATCTGCAGCGGGCCGAAAGTCTGGGCCACCGGCATGATCTCTATGCTGTTGATGTTGACGTGGGCGGGCTGCTGGCTGACCCAGAGCACCGTATTGGCGATGTCCTCCGGCTGGATGGCCTGCACCCCCTGATAGACGGTCGCCGCCTTGGCGTCGTCACCGTGGAAGCGCACGTTGGAGAACTCGGTCCCGCCGCACAGGCCAGGCTCCAGGTTGGTGACGCGGATGGCGGTGCCCGCCAGATCGGCCCGCAGGTTCAGGCTGAACTGCTTCACGAACGCCTTGGTGGCGCCGTAGACGTTGCCGCCCGGATAGGGGTAGGTGCCTGCGATGGAGCCGATGTTGACCACGTGGCCGCGATTGCGCGCCACCATGCCCGGCAGCAGCAGGCGGGTGAGCAGGGTCAGGCCGCTGATGTTGGTGGCTATCATCTGCTCCCAGTCTTCCAGATCCGCCTTGTGGGCGGGCTCAAGCCCGAGCGCCAGCCCGGCGTTGTTGACCAGCAGATCCACCTCCTGCCAGGCGGCCGGCAGCCCCTCGATGGCGGCGCGGGTGGCCGCCTTGTCCTGCACGTCGAACGCCAGCGGCAGGAACTGCTCGCCCAGCTCGCCGGCCAGGGCAGCCAGCCGATCGGCGCGGCGACCGGTGCCTATCACCCTGTAACCAGCCTGCACCAGCTGACGGCTGATGGCCTCACCAAACCCGGACGAGGCGCCCGTTACCATTGCGATCATCTGAACCTCCATTGTTATTTATCTGGTTGAAACAAAAAGAATTCACTCATTATCCAGCTCGCGCCCCGTCACCTTGCGCCAGAGGAAGACCGACAGGTGCAGCAGCAGCAGGCCGCAGCCCCCCAGGGCAAACAGCAGGCCGGTGAGGGCATTGACCGAGGTGTCGGCGCCACACCACCACCAGACCAGCCAGCCCACGGCCCCGATGACGAGGGTCTGGATGGCGCAAACCGGGCAACGCCCGAGTTTGGCCTTGATGGCCGTTGCCAGGCAGTCGTCACAGCCCATGACTGCCCCTCGATGTCGAGACAGCACGGCTCATGCCGCTCCCTGCTCATCGGATCGCAGTGGCAGCACCAGCCGGTGCGCATGCTGACCCGGCCCGTAGTAGTCCGGCAGCCTGAGCCTTGGGCGAAACCCCAGCCTGTGGTAGAGGGTCTGGGCCTCGGGGTTGGCGTCGGCCACCTCGAGCCGGATGGCACCCCAGCCCGCCTCCCGGCCCTCCCGGATCACCTGCTCCAGCAGGCGCCGGGCCCAGCCCTGGCGGCGCACCGTCCAGCGAATGGCGAGGGTCTGGATGATGAGCCTGTCCCAGCCCCTGTGCTCCAGCACGCTGAGGTAGCCCATCAACTGCGCCTTCTCATCTTGCAGCAGCAGGGTGCGCCCCTTGGCATGGCTGAGCAGGTAGTGCCAGCGGCTGCGGCCGAAGGCAACTTCGGGGGGGAAACAGTAGCGTTCCAGCTTCACGATGGCGCCCAAATCATCGGTTCGGGCCGCGCGCACGGTCAACACGGGGAGTCCTTGTTCGGTTATTTATCCTCAGCACCAGAAATGCGACTTGTATCACAAGTTACCAAGGCAGAATATTAGGCACTGTAACCTCTTGTTTCCCCTCGCGCCATTGCCGTGCTTGTCGGTGCATCGAAGCCCACTGGGGATCCTGCCTTTTCGGGCAGTCCTTTCTGTGGAGCCGAAAATATGAGTACCTATGTCATCGTCGAGGAGCTGGGCGACTGGCCCTGCCATGCCGATTATCTGCTGACCGCCCGCACCTATCTGCAACACGGCGTGCCGACCACGGGCGGCCGCCCCCGCATCATCAACCTCTGTCGCAGCCTGGAACACCTGAGCGCGGGCTACTACTGCTCACTGCTGGCCCAGGCCCGCAGTCACCACTGCCTGCCGGGACTGCAGGCCATCAGCCGGCTGCAACCCCAGCAGCCACCGGCCAAGCTGTGGCGCAAGCTGCAGGGCTGGCTGACCCGCCAAAGCGAGGACAGGATCCGGGTGCGCGCCATCTTCGGCCAGTGCGAGCAGAGCGAGCTAGGGGGGCTGGCCCGCTACTACTACGGCCTGAGCCAGCTGCCGTTGCAGGAGCTGACCCTCAAGCGAGGTCGTCACGGCTGGTCGGTGCGCCAGCAGCAGAGCCTCTCCCCCCTGGAGTTAAGCCAGAGCGAGCGAGAGCTGATGCTGCAACACGCCCAGGCCCTGGTCGGCACCGGGGGCGAGGAGCAGACGGCGCCGCTCTATCAGCTCGCCATCCTGATGGATCAGAGCGATGGCCGCGCCAGCAGCGATGCCCTTGCGATAGAGCGCTTCATTCAGGCCGCCGCCGCCCAAGGGATCCAGGCCGAGATATTGGCGCCCTCCGCCATAGAGCGGCTGCCGGAGTTCGACACCCTCTGGCTGCGGGCCGAGACCGCGGTCGGCCACTACACCTTCGAGTTCGCCCGCCGCGCCGAGCAGCTCAAGATGCCGGTGATCGACAGCTCCCGCGCCATCCTCGCCTGCAGCAACAAGCTCTACCTCTACGAGCTGATGGTGCGCAGCGGCGTGCCCATGCCGCCGACCATGGTGGTGACCCGCCGCGGCCGCCACCAGGTGGACGAGCTGGTGCAGCGGCTCGGCCTGCCGCTGATGGTGAAGGTGCCCGACGGTGCCCAGGGCCGGGATCTGGCCATGGCGAGCGACGAGACCCAGCTCGCCCGCCTGATGGACGAGGGGCTGGGCCGCTCCGCCCTGCTGCTGGTGCAGAGCCGGATCCCCGCCGAATTCGACTGGCGCATCGGCTTTCTCGACGGCTCGCCGCTGTTCGCCTGTCGCCGCTACCGGCCCGAGCCGGGCAATCGCATCCGCCGCCGCAAGCACCCCCTCGACCTGAGCCGGATCGAGGCGCTGCCGCTGACCGAGGTGCCGGAGCGGGTGTTGCAGACCGCCCGCCGCGCCGTGCACCAGCTCGGCAACGGCCTGTTCGGGGTGGATCTGCGCCAGCAGGGCCAGGGCTGCGTGCTGCTGGAAATCATCGACAATCCCTGGATACGTGGCGATATTGAAGACAGAGAGGCCAAAGATCTCTACGAGCGCCTGGCCAGGGCCTTCCGACAACGGCTGGAGAACCGGGGGCAGAGCGCGGCAGGATAACAAGCAGGATCGGCAGAGGTGGGTATGATGACAACGCAGTGGTGGGACATAGCGCCCCTTGGCTGGAACAACATTCTGGCCTGTCTGGTGTGCGGCGGTCTGGTCGGGCTGGAGCGTCAGTTGCACGGCAAGCCGGTCGGCATTCGCACCTCCTCCCTCATAGTGCTCGGCACTTACTGCTTTCTCGCCATCGGCGCCGCCGTCAGCCCGCAGTCTGCGGATCAGGCGCGGGTGCTGGGCCAGCTCATCACCGGCATCGGCTTCCTCGGCGCCGGGGTCATGATGACCCGGGATGGACAGGTGCTGGGGGTGACCTCGGCCGCCACCATCTGGATGCTGGCCGCCCTCGGCGCCCTGATCGGCATGGGAATGCTGCACCAGGCCGTGCTGCTCACCGGCGTGACCCTGGGGATCCTGGTGGGGGTTCACTACCTTGAGACCAGCTTCAAGAGCCTGCGCCGCGGGGTGCACAACCGGCTCGAGCACTGGCGCAGCGGCAACGAGCGCGGCGCGCCGGCCAGCCCCCGTCAGGAGGAGCTCGGCAGCGGCCTCGAGAAGTGACCCTGTCGCCAGCTGGCAACAAAAAGGGCTCCCCGCGGGAGCCCTTTTGCTGTCTGCCGTCTTATTGCAGCAGCAGGAAGCGGCCACTGAGGGGCGGCAGATCCACCGTCAGGCTGCTGCCACCCAGCGCCAGGCTCTCGCCGCTCTGCAGGTCCACCAGGGCACTGCCACTGCGCAGTTTGCCGACCGGCAGGGCATAGCTTTGAGGCGTGGTGGAGAGGTTGAGCAGGTAGACAATCTGCTCGGCCGCCGTCTGCTTGATGTCGCCATAGACGCTGCCATCGGCCACCAGCTTGACTCGCTCCCCCTGATAGAGAGCGGGATGGGCTGCGCGCAGGGCCAACAGCTGGCTGAGCCACTGCTTGAGCTCGGCCTGCTCGCCGCTCGGGGTGAAGCCGGTGACACCGGGCACCTTGCCGTCGCTGCGGGCCACGTGATCGTCGCACAGCCCCTGCGCGGCACAGTCGCCGCTCACCTGCTTGGCAAAACCCGGCACCTCGTCGCCAAACTCCTCGCCGTAATAGAGGGTGATGGGGCCGGAGCGGGCAGCCAGGAAGCTGAAGGCTGCCTTGTGGCGCTGCCAGTAGTCCGCATGATTGAAGTTGCCACGCTCCAGCAGATCGCCGAAGCGCACCAGATCGTGGTTGCCCAGCATCAGGTTCGGCATGGCGTGATTGGGGTAGTTCTCTACCTTGTTCCAGCTGGCATCGAGCACGCTGGCACCCTGCCCGCCCTTGCCGGACTCCTCCACCGCCAGCGCCTGCACCAGGCCGTAGCGCAGCGGGAAGTCGAACGCCGAGGAGAGCGCCGGGTTGTCGCTGCTGCCATAAGCCTGGGCCCGGATCTCGTCAGCTCCCTTCCACACCTCCCCGACCAGGTAGCCGAGCGTGCCCCACTGCTGGCCGGCAGCCTTGCGCGCCGCGCTGGCCTGCTCCACCTCGGTGCGAATGGCGCGCCAGTCATCCAGCCCCAGCTGATAGGCCTGATCGAGGCGCCAGCCGTCGATGCCGTACTGCTGGACCCAGTAGCGGGCCACCTCCTTGAAGTAGGCGAGGCTCTCGGGCTGGCCGTAATCCACCAGCTGGCCCGGATAACCGGCGCCGCCGCTGGTGAGGGCAGGCAGACGGCCCTCGGGGGAGGGCTTGCTCACCCCCACCTTGTTGACATGGCCGAAGACGCCGTCGAGGAAGACATAGAGGCCGCGCTGGTGGGCCGCATCCACCAGTTTTTTCAACTGGGCGTTGCTGCCGAAATTGGGGTCCACGTTGAAGAAGTCGCAGGCGAAATAGCCGGTGGCATCCAGCCTGTCGTCCCCGGCCTGACCGGCGCAGGAGTCGAACACAGGGGTGAGCCAGATGGCGTTGACGTTGAGGCTCTTGATGTGGTCCAGGCTGTCGATGATCCCTTGCAGATCGCCGTTGTGCCTGGAGGGGCCGTAGCCGACGCCGTAATTGGCACTGCCGTCGCCATCGACGAAGGACTCCACCATCACCTGATAGGTTCTCAGGTTGCAGGCGGGCTGATCATCGCCATGGCAGGCGCGACTGTCCGAGGTGGGGGGCGGATTGACCACGGGGGGCTGGGTCTCGCCGCTGGATCCCCCGCCGCCGCTGCCGCACGCTGTCAGTAACAAGGCGGCCCCGATCAGGCCGCCATGGCGCAACCTTCCTTGTTTCATTGTTATCTTCCCGCTGTGGTGGTGCTGGCGCAAAATGCGCCACCCTGAGGCCATGATAACGGCCTCGCCAGAGCGGGTCTGTGACTGAAAACGTTACCTGGCTCAACGAGTTAGCCCGTCACTCTCAGCCCGGATTGCGATCCGGGAAGGCCTCGCGCTCGTCGATGGGGGCAATCAGGTGATAGACCTCCTGGGCCGACAGGGTGCAGCCCGAGGGCCACTCCAGCTGGTGGCGGCGATTGATGAAGACCCGGGCGCAGCGCCGCTCCGAGTCCAGCACCGCGAACAGGGGCTGGCTGCGCCAGGGGGTCAGGTCCAGCACCCCGGTGGTGCCGTCAGAAAGCACCACGAACAGGCACCAGCCGTGCACATACTCCACATCGATAAAGACCGGCATCCCTTCGGCTCCGATTGAGAAAATCCGGCGCCATTATAGGCAAGCCCCTCGCCGCACTTTGCAGTGGGGATCACACAACGCCCAGTCATTTATGCTGTCTTTTGGCTCCTCCGGGAGCCCTCATTAAAAAATCAATGTTATCAATAGCGTCCAATCTCTCCCTGCGCCGCAACCTTTCCCCGCCCCCATGGTCATATCCCTGCAATATAAAAAAAGCTGTCCTCGGATGGGCATCAAAAAACAGGCTTTATCAGGAAAAACAATGACAAAAATAAGACATTGGCTGGGTCCATTTTGGCCCATCGCCATTTTTTCGGTGATCGCGCTCATCGCCCTCTCCGCCAGCCGGGGCAGGCCTGGGGCTCTGGCAACAGGAGCGGGTCGACGCCGTCGCCAGTTGGTCAGAAATGCTGCTGCAGGGATTGCGCGTCGACTTCGCCACCCTCTGCTGGCTGTGGGGCGTGCCCGCCGTCTTCACCCTGCTGCTGGCCGGCCCCCATGCCCTGGGCCGCGCCTGGTTGCCACTCATCCGGGTCTGGCTGACTCTGGGGCTCTGGCTGATGCTCTTCCTCGAGATCTCCACCCCCGCCTTCGTCACCGAATACGGGGTTCGTCCCAACCGCCTCTATATCGAATACCTCATCTACCCGAAGGAGGTGCTCGCCATGCTGTGGGCGGGCCGCAAGGGCGAACTGCTGCTGGCCCTGGTGTTCAGCCTGCTGACCCTGGGGGGCGGCTGGTGGCTGAGCGGGCGCCTGATGCGGCACCTGAGCTTCCCGCGCTGGCATCTGCGCCCGGCCTTCGCCCTGCTGATCCTGGCCATCGGCTTCCTCGGTGCCCGCTCCAGCCTGGGGCACAGGGCCCTGAACCCGGCCATGGTGGCGTTCGCCAGCGATCCCCTGGTCAACGCCCTGACGGTCAACTCCGCCTACTCCCTCTTCTTCGCCATCAAGCAGATGAGCAACGAGGAGAGTGCCGGCGAATTCTACGGGGAACTGCCCAGAGAGCGGATCCTGGAACTGGTGCGCGAGGAGAGCGGCCGCCCCGGCCAGGACTTCAACTCCGAGACACAACCCAGCCAGACCTTCAACGAAGCCAGCCATAGCGGCAAGCCGAAGAACCTGGTGATCCTGCTGCAGGAGAGTCTCGGTGCCCAGTTTGTCGGCTCCCTCGGAGGCCTGCCCCTGACCCCCAACATAGATGCGCTGTCCCGGGAGGGATGGGCGTTCGAGCAGCTCTACGCCACCGGCACCCGCTCGGTGCGTGGCATAGAGGCGGTGCTGACCGGCTTCACCCCGACCCCGGCCCAGGCCGTGGTCAAACTCGGCAAGAGCCAGACCAACTTCTTCACCATCGCGGATCTGCTCAAGCAGCGGGGCTATGACACCAGCTTCATCTACGGCGGCGAGAGCCACTTCGACAACATGCGCAGCTTCTTCCTCGGCAATGGCTTCACCACCATAGTCGAGCAGAAGGACTTCAAGAACCCTGTGTTCGAGGGCTCATGGGGTGCCTCGGATGAAGATCTCATGGCCAAGGCCAACGACACCTTCGAGGCACTCCACAAGCAGGGCAAGCCCTTCTTCAGCCTGGTATTCAGCTCCAGCAACCACGATCCCTTCGAGTTCCCGGACAACCGCATCTCCCTCTACGAGCAGCCCAAGGCGACCCGCAACAACGCCGCCAAATATGCTGATTACGCCGTCGGCGAGTTCTTCAGGAAGGCCAAGGCATCGGACTACTGGAAGGACACCCTGTTCCTGGTCATCGCCGATCACGACAGCCGGGTCGGCGGCGCCAGCCTGGTGCCCATCCCCCGCTTCCATATCCCTGGAGTCATAGTGGGAGAGGGCATAGCGCCGAAACAGGATAGGCGCATCGTCAGCCAGATAGACATGGCGCCCACCCTGCTCTCCCTGATGGGCATAAGTGCCGACTACCCCATGCTGGGCAAGGATCTGACCCGGATGCCGGCGGACTGGCCGGGGCGCGCCATCATGCAGTACGACAAGAACTTCGCCCTGATGCGGGGCAAGGATGTGGTGATACTGCAACCTGAGCGGGCGGCGGAAGGCTTCGTCTATGACGATGCCAGCGAGACCCTCACCCCGGCCCCGCAACCGGACGCCATGAAGGATGCCGCGCTGGGCCTGGTGCTCTGGGGCAACCTGGCCTACCAGCAGGGACTCTACCAGACGGCGCCGGACGACAGGCTCGTCCTCAACTGAAGGGATGCAGAAACGAAAAAACCGCCAACTGGCGGTTTTTTTGCGGCTTCCCTGACGCTCAGGGGTGAGTGAAGCAGGGCAGGGAGCGGCTGAACCTGTGCTCGAACACCAGGGAGGTCTCGAGGTGCACCACCTCTTCCCGGGAGGTGAAGTGATCGAACACGAAATTGCGCAGGTGCTCGGTGTCGGCGACGCAGAGGTGCACCAGGAAATCATCCTTGCCACCCATGTGAAACAGGCTGATCACCTCGGGCAACGCCAGTATGGCATCGCGAAACGCATCTATGATCTGCCGGCTGTGGCGCGCCAGCTGCAGGGAGACCATGGCCTGGATATGGCCGCCCAGGGCCTGATAATCCACTTCGCAGTGAGCGCCCTTCAGCACCCCGTCCTGTTGCAGCTTGCGCACCCGCTCCAGGCAGGTGGAGGGAGCCACCCCGACCAGGGCCGCCAAATCCTTGTTGGTCATGCCCGCATCGCGAAACAGATGGGCCAGGATGTCCAAGTCCAGTTGATCCAGGTTTCTCATCTCTACTCCTTCCATCGCTCAATTTTTTTAGACTCTGCCCGTAAACCGGGCCGAACACAACGCAGATTGACATCGCACCCGCGCCCTCTATGCTGTGCCGCACTCAAACAGGGGGCCAACAAGTTCGTTTGACACCCTCTCAGCACCGACAAGGATCCTCATGCTCAGTGCCCACCCCTTCTGGAGCCTGGAGGTTCAGCGCCTCGACGGTCAGCTGTTGCTCACCCCCTGCCCCGGCAACCAGCAGGTTGCCATGCCCCTCGCCCTGGCCCAGTTGCAGCTGGCCGGTGCCAGCGGTGTGCTCACGCTGATGACGGAGGATGAGCTGGCCGCACGCGGCGCAGGGTCCCTCGGCTCACTGGTCAGGGCCAGGGGCATGGCCTGGTTCCACCTGCCCATAGCGGACGATGAGGCCCCCGATGAAGCCTTCGAGCAAGCCTGGCCCCCCGTGCTGCCGCAACTGCTCTCCCTGCTGAGCGAGGGCAGGCACCTGGCCATGCACTGTCACGGAGGGAGCGGCCGCACCGGGCTGGTGGCGGCCCTGCTGCTGATGACCCTGGGCCAGCCCCAGCCGGAGGCCATGGCCGCCATCCGGGCCAGGCGACCCGGCGCCTTTACCCTGGCCTGCCACCGTCACTGGCTCGACACCCGGGGGCGACGGCTGGCCGGGGCAGACTGAGGGGTCCCCTGATCCTTGAGCTGCTGATAAGTGAATACCTTGCCGAGCCCGAGTCACCTAGCCCTTGGGTTGCTCGTAGGTGAACACCTTGCCGATGTCCTCCAGCCGATAGCTGGTGAGCTGGTAGACGTAGTAGTTGAGCCAGTTGGAAAACAGCAGGTGGCCGTGGCTGCGCCAGGTGGCGCGCGGAGTCTGGCCGGGATTGTCGTCCGGGTAGTAGTTGACCGGGATGACAGGGGTGAGCCCGGCAGCCAGATCCCGTTGATACTCCCCGTCCAGGGTCAGGGCATCGTATTCGGGATGGCCAGTGACGAACACCTGGCGGCAATCCTTGGTCGCCGCCAGATAGACCCCCGCCTCCTCCGACTCGGCGAAGATCTGCAGATCGGTGTGGGCGCGGATGAGGTCACCGTCGAAGGCCGCATAGCGGGAGTGCGGCGCGACGAACTCGTCATCGAAACCGCGCAGCAGCGGCTCGTGCTCGTCGAGGCGGTGGTGGCGATAGACCCCGGACAGCTTCTCGCCGTGGGTCTGTTTCTCCATGCCGTAGAGCGCCTTGAGCGCCGCCTGCACCGCCCAGCAGAGGAACAGGGTCGAGGTCACATGCTGATGGGACCACTCGATGATCTCGACGATGCGCGGCCAGTAGACCACCTCCTCGAACTCCACCAGCCCGAGCGGCGCCCCGGTGATGATCATGCCGTCGTAGTTGTTGCCACGCACCTGCTCGAAGTCGTGATAGAAGTTCTCCAGGTGCGCCTGGGGCGTGTTCTTAGACTCCCGATCGTCTATGCGCAGCAGATCCACGTCCACCTGCAAGGGCGAGTTGGAGAGCATCCGCATCAGCTGGATCTCGGTCTCTATCTTCTTGGGCATCAGGTTGAGGATGAGCACCCGCAGCGGACGGATGTTCTGGGTGACGGCCCGGGATTCCGTCATCACGAAGATGTTCTCCTGCCCCAGCACTTCGGCGGCGGGCAACTGGTCCGGGATCTTGATCGGCATGCTGACTCCCTGTACTGCATCGGTAAATATGTCTGGACATCTAGAAGCCTATAATAAAGCGCCCATCCTGTCATCAGATACCTTTTGTATTCACCCCTGCCTTTGACTAGCATACGGCTCTGTGTGTCTCTCGTGTCCAACCCCATGACAGGAATCAAGATCTCGGTAGACCGGCTGCAAGTCGGCAATTACGTCTCCCTGCCACTGGGATGGCGTGAGCACCCCTTCCTGTTCTCCAGCTTCAAACTCAAGAGTGAAGAGGAGATAGAGCTCATTCGCCGGCTCGGCCTCAAGCTGGTCACCATCATTCCCGACAAGAGCGACGCCCCTCCCAAGCCCCTCGATCAGGTGCAGCCCGCACCGGATGGCACTGGCGATCTCGTCGACCGCCAGCAGGAGATGCAGCAGGAGAAGACCAGGCGCATCGAGCAGTTGCAGCGCTATCGTCGGGATCTGCAGCAGTGCGAGAAGCATTTCCAGCAATCCCTGGCCCAGGTGCGCAACCTGATGGGCAAGATCCAGTCCCGCCCCCTCAACGCCATCAATGAGGCCCAGGAGCTGATCAACGCCATGACGGAGCAGCTGCTGTCGGTGGACGAGATGGTGCTGCACCTGGTCTCCGACAGCGCGGATGGCAACAGCCTCCAGTTCCACTCCCTCAACGTCAGCGTGCTCAGCATGCTGCTGGCCAGGGAGTGCAAGTTGCCGGCCGAGGCTATTCGCCAGGTCGGCATGGGAGCCCTGTTCCACGACATCGGCAAGCTGAAGATTCCGAGCCAGATCCTGCGCAAGACAAGCCCCCTGACCAAACCGGAGCAGAACCTGATGGCCCAGCACCCGCGCTATGGCCTGGAGCTGCTGAGCCTGGCCAGTGGCTTCCCGGAGCCGGCGAAGCGCATAGTGCAGTACCATCACGAATACCTGGACGGCAGCGGACCCCAGGGGCTCAGGGGGGATCAGCTCGACCCCCTGACCCAGATAGTGTCCCTCATCAACGAGTACGACAACCTCTGCCATCTGCAGGCCAAGGTGCCCTACTCGGCCCTCGGCAACCTCTACAAGCAGCGCAAGGCCCAGTTCAACACCGACCACCTCGGCATGCTGATCCGCCTGATGGGCATCTACCCGCCCGGCAGCGTGGTGCAGCTCTCCAACGGCCAGGTCGGGCTGGTGATGTCGGTCAACGCCTCCCGCCTGCTCTACCCCGCCGTGCTGGTGTACGATCCCCGCATCCCGCGCCAGGAGGCGGCCATCATAGATCTCGAGCAGGCCGAGCTGACGATTGCCAAGGTGATCCACCCCAAGCGACTGCCCCCGGCGGTGTTCGAGTACCTCAACCCGCGCACCCGGATCAGCTACTACTTCGAGCACAACAAGCCCTGATCGGGATCCACCATCCAAGGAGTCTGCATGCGTATCGAGATCATCAGCACGGGGGACGAGATAGTGACCGGCCTGGTGGTGGACACCAACGCCGCCTGGCTCAGCGCCCTGCTGCTGGAGCAGGGCTGGCAGGTGCGCCGCCGCCTCACTGTGGGCGACAACCTCGCCGATCTGAAGGCCGCCTTGCAGGAAAGTGCCAGCCGGGCCGAGGTGGTGCTGGTGTGCGGGGGCCTGGGCCCCACCGCGGATGATCTCACCGCCCAGGCGGCGGCAGAGGCCTTCGACCAGCCGCTCACCCTGTTCCCCGACTGGCTCGCCACCATGGCCGAGCGCTACGCCAGCCGGGGCCGCACCATGGCCCAGAGCAACAGCAAGCAGGCCTGGCTGCCCCGGGGCTGCGAGATCCTCGACAACCCGGTCGGCACCGCCTGCGGCTTCCTGGTCAGCCACGGCCAGAGCCGGCTCTTCTTCACCCCGGGCGTGCCGTTCGAGTTCAAGCAGATGGTGCGCGAGCAAATCCTGCCGCGCCTCAAGGCGCTGGCGGGGGAAGATACGGACACAGAGCTGCGCCGCTTCTATACCTTCGGCATCTCGGAATCCGCCCTCTCGGACAAGCTGGATGCGGCGCCCTGGCCCGCCGGCATCGAACTCGGCTACCGCTCCTCCATGCCCCTCATCGAGCTGAAACTCATCGGCCATGGGGCCAGCGAAGCCGACATGGCCGCCGCCGAGGCGCGCCTGCTCGGGGCGATCCGCCCTGGCTGGTAGGGCGGGGCGATGAGGAGCCGGCGCAGCAGATCCTGGCGCTGCTGGGGGCAAACCGCTGACGCTGCTGGAAGGGGAGAGCCGGGGCGCCCTGCTGGCCATGTGCCACCCCCATCCGGCCCTGACGGCCAGCTTCAGCCACAGCCCTGGCCCACGAGCTGGCGCAGCTGGCGGCGCCCGCAGCGGGCCTGCAGCCTGACCATAGGCCGCGCAGGGCCCGGAGGGCGTGCCGCTGCTGCTCTGCGCCGATGGGCAGCAGATCGGCCAGACAAGGTCAAGGTCAGCCACCCGGACCCGACAGCGGCCGCCGCAACAACCAGATCCTCGCCTTCGCCGCCCTCGACATGCTGCGCCGCCACCTGCAGGGCTTGCCGGTGCTCGGCGACTACCTCACCCTGGCCAGAACCGCCAGCCGCATCTGATAACCGGGCTAGAAGGCGCCCCCCCCACCCCGATGTTCCCATGCACCCGACCGGGGTGGTGATCCCGGCGAGCGCCAGGGTCAGGTCATGGTGAGGATCACCCCGAGCAGGCCGGGCACTATGTTGACCGCCGAACGGCGCGCCGGGTTGAAGTTCCCTTGAGTAGGCCAGGCCGTTTCGAATCGGCGAGCGGCGAAAGCGCCGGCGCCAGGGCCAGAGCAGGGGTCTGCCCGCTGAGCGGTGTGGCGGGCAGCACCAGCACCCCGCAGCAGGTGGCCTGCTGCACCCCGACGTAGCCGATGTGCACCACCTGGCTCGCCTTCACCGCCTCCACCAGCAGGGCACGCTGACCATCACCCCCCACCGGGATCTGGCGCAAGGGGCCTGGTGCTTGAGCCTGTCCCGTGCCAGCTGCCTGCCTGCGAGCCCCCATATCCCCAGGCCGTACCGCTGCGATTCTTTCTGAGTGAGAGCAGGCTTTGGCCCTCGGCTCAGCTGACGCGATGGCCAAACAGGCGCCGGGCAGGCCTGCTGCAACCAGGCGGCCGCCAGCTCCTTGTCCACCAGCACCCGCAAGCGCTGGCCGAGCTGGGCGGCGGAGGGCAGCTGCACTGCCGACCGAGCAGGGACTGGGGGTGATCCATGATGGCGAGCTGATGGCAGCAGGGCGCTGGCCAGGGCCATGGGCACTATGTGCCACAGGCTGCCTTCTGCCAGGGCAGGAGTGAGTTCGACCTTGTGGGCAAGCAGGGCGCAGGTAACGGAAAACAGCAGGTGGCCTTGGGCGGTCATGGGGCTCGTTCGGTTGGGCAAGAGGGCAGTAGGGTCGGCAGCGACCCGCATCAACGCCTCGGGGCGGCGGCATGGCGGCCAGCACGGCACCCACCGCGACCCGATTGAAAATCCCTTGAAGCGCCACCTCGCCGGCCAGCAAGGCGGCCTGCGCTGGCAAGGTGAATGTCGCGCTGGGCGCGGGCCTTGCCACCCTGAACTTGATGCCCATCGGGGGCAGGAATCGGTGAAATAGTCAGCAGATACCGCCAAACACACCTCATTTGACACTCCACAAGCGACCGCGCCGTCGCCACCGGCCTCTCTCCCCGTCACAGAGTATTTCCTCAACCCGGCTCACCCATTTACACTCGGCTCGTTGACCCGGACGGCGAAATGTCAGAATACTGCGGTTCTTGGCCGCCCTGGCGGCATTCGCATTTTTAACAAAATGCCGATTAACTGACAGGGGGCCGTTCCAATTGGGATGCGGACGAAGGAAGGAGATCCGGGTGTTAAGCAAAGAGTGGTTACTGCTGTCAGCCGATATGGAATACGCCTGCCTGCGCATTACCCCGGGCTGACCAACCCCGTCCGGAGCAACATGTCCAGGCCCTGCTGCTGGCTCTCCAACTGCCGCCGCTATCAGCCGTTGACGAGGGGATCAAGCAGGCCATCAGCCTGCTCAACACCCTGCTCACCAACCCGACGCCCCCTCCCGGCACCCTCCCGTGCCCATAGCCCAGCGGCAGGATGCCCGGCTCCTCGTGCTGGTCGACAAGGATCAGATGAGCGCCAGCGCCCAAATCACCGCCGACTGGGGCGGCAGCCCCCTGACCCTGGCGCAGTTGCAGGAGGCAGTGGCGGCGAGCCCAATCAAGCAGGGGGTGAGCGAGCGGCTGCTCGCCGCCGCCATCAAGGCAGCCAGCGAGGCGGCTCCCGGCGCCCAGCTCAAGCTGCCGTAATCGCCAAGGGCAAGGCGGCCAGACATGGCCAGGATACCCGGCTGGAGCGGCTGGTGGAGACGGCGGCGGAGCGGATCCTCAAGCCCCAGGAGGTGGACCACGGCAAGGTAGACATGCGCGATCTCGGCACCCTGCTCACCGTCAAGGCGGGCGCCCCCCTGATGCGGCGCCACCCCGCCACCCAGGGTATAGACGGCTTCACGGTGACGGGCCAGGTGCTGCCGGCCCGTTCCGGCAAGGAGAGCGCCATGACGGCGGGAGAAGGAACCTGTTTCTCCCCCGAGGATCCGGATCTGCTGCTGGCGACCCGTGCCGGGCTACCTTGCCAGGAGCGGGCCGGCATGAGGGTGGACGAGGTGCTGAACGTCAAGCAGGTCGACATCCGCCACGGTCACGTCATGTTCGAGGGCTCCCTGCTGGTCACCGGGGACGTCATGCCCGGCATGCGGATCAAGACCAGCGGCGATGTGGTGATAGGGGGCTTCGTCGAGGGGGGCTATATCGAATCCGGCGGCACCATCACGGTGCGCAACGGCATCATAGGGCGCAAGCTGGAGGGGGACCAGTACCTCTGCCACCTCAACGCCGGGGGCGAGATCCACGCCAGCTATGCCCAGTACGCCAGGCTGGAGGCCGATGGCGACATCCATATCCAGAGCCAGCTCAGCCACAGCTATTGCCGCAGCGGCCAGGACATCAGGGTCGGGGACAGCGCCATGCGCAAGGGCCACCTCATCGGCGGCATCAACATCGCCAACCGCCTCATCATGGCGCCCGTGCTCGGGGCCTCGGCGGCGAACCGGACCCGGCTGCAGATCCTCGGTGGCTACTTCAGCCACAAGGAGCAGGAGCAGGCCCTGCGTCAACGCAAGCAGGCCTGCCGGGAGCAGCTCGACAAGCTGCAGGATCTCATCCTGCGGCTGCTGCAACTGCCCGGCGACAAGCGCAATCCCGAGACCCTGAAGAAGATCAAGGAGCTGCGCACCCGTCAGCTGGACGAGAGCAAGTCCCTTGACGAACAGCTTGCCGAGGCGCAGCGCGAGCTGCAGGCCCTGATGGCCAACATGGACATCATCGCCACCCAGCGCCTCTTCCCCGGCGTCGAGGTGGAGATGGCCCATCACCACAACAGGGTCGACATAGAACACGGCCCCATCCACTTCGCCATCCGGGAAGATCAACTGCAACTGACCCCTTACGAGGGCCAGCACTGAGAGGCGCCATGGCCCCTCTTAAGCGATGGCGGCGTGATCCCGACGGCGATTTTCGCTACACTCGGCCTCCCCTTGGCCCCATAGGGCGGGCCGGCCAGACTCAGGTAGTGAGAAGATGTACAAGCTGATCGCATTGGATATGGATGGCACCCTGCTGAACCCGCACGGTCAAATAACCCCCCGCACCCATGCCGCCATCGCGGCCGCCCGCGCCCAGGGCGTGACTGTGGTGCTGACCTCGGGTCGCCCGCTGGAAGGCATGACCCCTTATCTGGCCGAACTCGGCCTCACCGGTCAGGATGACTACGTCATCTGCTACAACGGCGCCCTGGTGCAGCAGGTTGCGGATCAACGCATACTGCGCAGCCAGCTGCTGACCGGCAGCGACGCCAGCGCCATCGCCCATCTCGCCTCTGAGCTGGGGGTCAACGTCCACGGCTTCTCCGTCCGCCAGGGCCTCATCAGCCCCAGGGTCAGCACCTACACAGAGCACGAGTCCCAACTGATCAAGATGCCGATCAACCTGGTGGACTTCGCCACCCTGCCGGCTGACGAGCAGATCATGAAGGTGATGATGATAGACCCCGAGCCCCAGCTCTCCCGCGCCATCGCCCAGTTGCCCGCCGAGCTCTATGAGCGCTACACGGTGGTGCGCAGCTCCCCCTACTTCCTCGAGTTCATGAACAAGCGAAGCAACAAGGGCACCGGCGTGGCCGCCCTGGCGGAGCATCTGGGCCTCACCGCCCACCAGGTGATCGCGGTGGGCGATGCGGGCAACGACCGCCACATGATCGAATATGCCGGACTCGGGGTCGCCATGGGCAACGCCACCGACGAGATCAAGACGCTGGCGCAGCACACCACGGCCCGCAACGACGAGGACGGCGTGGCCAGGGTGATAGAGCAGTTCATCCTCAATGCCTGAATCGACGAGGGGCCTGCGGGCCCCTTCTGCTATCCGGCCATCAGGGCCGGATGTTTAATATATCCACCACGCCTTTCCCCTAAATGCCCGCCAACTGCCGCTCAAGCCCCTGACGCAGGGACTCAAGCTGGCTCAGCCGCCACGAGATTTAACATTAACGCATCATTTCGTTTGACATATTGAACGGCCTTGGCAGACTGGGATCGGGATCCAGGCTGTCATCGCCCAGGCTGACCGACGATTCTGGCACTGTGGCACGACCCTGATCCCATGACCATGCCTTGAGGCATGCCCTTGCGGGAGTGACGCGGCAAGGGCCTTCCCAAGGCGCAGGATGAGACCGCCAAGGATAGTCAAGGTGACCTATGCCCAACCCCAGTTCCCATTCCAAACCCGTCGTGTTGATGACCATGGGGGCCCAGGCCCGCAGCGGCCACGCCTACCAGGTAATGACCCACAAATACATCACCCCCCTGGTGGAGCTCAGCGGCTGCGTACCCCTGCTGGTTCCCACCTGCTGCGGGACAGCTGATCTGGAGCAGTATCTGGATCTCGTCGATGGGGTCTACCTGAGCGGGGCCGGATCCAACATAGATCCCGCCCTCTACGGCCAGGAGAACCTGACCCCGGAGAAGGCCCAGGACAGGGACAGGGATCTGTTCGACATAGCCCTGGTGCGCGCCGCCCTCGATCGGGGACTGCCCCTGCTCGGCATCTGCCGCGGCATGCAGGAGATCAACGTGGCGCTGGGCGGGGATATTCATCAGAAGGTCTATTGCGAGCCCGGCTATGCGGATCACAGGGAGGATGCGGACGATCCGGTGGAGGAACAGTATGGCCACAGCCACCAGGTGAGCCTGGTGCCCGGCAGCTGGTTTGCCGACCTGATGGGGGAGGCGCAGATCCCGGTCAACTCCCTGCACGGCCAGGGGATCAAGACGCTGGCCAAGGGGCTGGTCCCGCTAGCCCATGCCGAGGATGGCTTGATCGAGGCGATCCACGCCCCTGCCCTCTCCCCCTTCCTGCTGGCGGTGCAGTGGCACCCGGAGTGGAAGGCGAAAGAGAACCCCCACTCCATCAAGCTGTTTAGCGCCTTCGGCGACGCCTGTCGCCAGTATCGGCAGCGGGCGGGCTAGTCGCCGAACCCCTTGCCCTTCAACTTGGGCAGGGCACCGCGATCCGGGCGCAAGGTGTGACAGACATCCAGCGCCGCTGGCCCATGTCTAGGGTGGCTTGATCGAGGCTATTCATGCCACGCTCCCACCCTCTTTCTCCTGGCGGTGCAGTGGCGCCCTGAGTGAAAGGCGAAAGAGAACACCCACTCCATCAGGCTGTTTCGCGCCTTCGGCGACGCCTGTCGCCAGTATCGGCAGCGGGCGGGCTAGTCGCCGAATCCCTTGCCTTTCAACTTGGGCAGGGCCCCGCGATCCGGGCGCAGGGTACGGCAGACATCCAGCCCCTTGAGGCCTCGCTGGACATGGTCAGGGGCCTGCCCCAGCACCATGCCGTTGCCGCGATAGAGCCGTGCCTCTTCCAGCTCGAACAGCTCGCCGCCGATCAGCAGCTGTTCGCGGCCATCGACCACCTTGCCCCGCTTCAGGGGCAGGGTCATGTCCACCAGTATCTCGCCGGTGGCGCACCCTTCACGCCAGCGGGCCTGATCCGAAAAGGGCGAAATGGCGATATCCCGCCAGGATCCATCCCGAAACTCCATCCGGTAGTGGTCGCTAAACAGATCGCAGCCCGCCAGCACCATGGGGATGGCCAACCAGATGACACTCTTCATTCCACTCACGCCCAGCACTCCCTTGTCAGTCCGCGCCAAGGATAAATAAATGGCCTCGCCTGCGCATCTCTTTCTCTGCCCCTCAAGAGGGATCAGAGCAGCAGCCCGGCCAGCTCGTCGAGGGAGGCCAGCTCCACATCCGGCAGCAACCGCAACGACTGCCAGGGCAGTTGGCGCTCGTTGAGCCAGGCGGCTCGAAAGCCGTGCAACCTGGCCCCCAGCACGTCCGTCTCGGGATGATCCCCCACGTGGAGTATCTGGCCGGGGGCGAGCCCGAGGGCGCTGCGGGTCTGCTCAAACATATCCGGCGCCGGCTTCATCCTGGCGCCCGCCCCCGCCTTGCAGACCAGCGTGAAGTAGCCCAGCCCCGCCTGCGCCAGATCCAGATTGCCGTTGGTGATGACCACCAGCGGGTAGCGTTCCGCCAGCCTGGCCAGCAGGTGATGGGTCGCTTCGCTCACCTCGATCTTCGAGCGCTCGGCCAGAAAGGCGGCAAACACCTGCTCTGCCTCGCGCTCCGGCCTGCGGCGGCCATCCCCCCTCGACCATGGCGGCGCGGATGGTCTGCTGGCGCGCCAGACTGACATCGTGGCGCAGCTCGGGCGGGCCAGCAGCAGGTTGCGCTTGAGCTCGAGCCAGCGTGGCTTGTCCAGCATGGCGGTGGCCAGGTATTCGCTGCGCAGGTGGCTCAGCATCCACTGCTCGGCCCGCGCTATGGCGGGGCCGTTGTCATAGAGGGTGTCGTCAAGATCAAACGAGATGGCGGCAACCGGCTGCCAGCGGCGATAGAAGTGCATGGACTCTCCTCTGCAACGGGGCTCAGGCCCGTTATTCATCTTCCGGGGTAGCGGGATCCCGTTTGGCCCTGGGGTGGGCGCTGTCATACACCTTGGCCAGATGCTGGAAGTCGAGGTGGGTATAGATCTGGGTGGTGGAGAGATCGGCGTGACCCAGCAGCTCCTGCACCGCCCGCAGATCGCCGGAGGACTCCAGCATGTGGGTGGCGAAGCTGTGGCGCAGCTTGTGGGGATGGACGTGGGCATTGAGGGCCTGCTTGTTGCCCCAGCCGTCGAGCCGCTCCTGTACCGAGCGGGCCGACAGCCGCTGCCGGCGCTTGGAGACGAACAGCGCCTCCCCCTCTTCCCCCGCCAGCAAGGGCCGCACCTTGAGCCACTTCTGCAGCCACTCCACCGCCATCCTGCCCATGGGCAGCACCCGCTCTCGCGACCCCTTGCCGGTAACCCTGAGCTGGCGCTCATCGAGCTTCACGTCCGCGAGGTTGAGCCCCACCAGCTCGGCGAGGCGCAGCCCGGAGGAGTACATCAGCTCCATGATGGCGCGATCCCGCACCGCCAGCGGATCCTGCTCGTCGGTAATGTTGAGCAGCTGGTACATCTCGTCCACGTCGAGGTTTTTGGGCAGCGGCCGCCCCTGCTTGGGGGTCACTATGCCGCGGGCCGGGTTGGCAGGGAGCCGCCCCTGGCGCACCTGCCAGTCGCAGAAGCTGCGCAGGGCAGAGACCTTGGTGGCGAGCGATCGGGGGGCCAGGCCGGCCTTGTGCATCCGGGTCACCAGGCTGCGCACCTGGCTTGCCTCGAGCCGGGCCCAGTCATCGACCCCCAGCCTGACCAGCTCGGCGGCCATGGCCTCCAGATGGGCCTGATAGTTGCTGCGGGTATGAGGGCTGAGCTGGCGCTCGACCCTCAGGTATTCGATAAAGGCGGTGAGTTCCCCCGCCAGGGCGGGAGGCAGGGGGGCGGCGGGGAGGGGTGCCTTAGCCACGAACCAGCTCGGGCAGACGCAGTTGCAGCAGACGCCCCAGCTGACCCAGCAGCAGGGTGTCGTTGTGGGGGGTGAAGTGGCTGGGATCCGAGCTGGCGAAGGCCAGCACGCCGAGATCCCCGAGCCGCATCAGGGCCACGGAGTTGACCAGCACGTCGCTGCCAAACAGCGCCTGCTTCTCGCTCTGGTTGAGCCGGCCGAAGTAGTAATCCGTCCCGGGCAGCCGCTGGCCCAGCAGCTGGTCGAGCTGCTTGCCGTCCGCAAGGAAACGCTGCTCGGGGCCGCTCAGCGGGAATTTCTTCGGGCTGAGCCAGAGCCGCAGGCCGGTCAGTCGCAGCCGCTGCACGAAGGCCTTGCCCATCACGGCGCTCAGCTCGAACAGGGTCTGGCAGCCATACAGCTCGCCATAGAGATCCGCATAGACCCGAAAGATCCGCTCGTTCTCGCTGGCGATCCCCATCAGTTCGGTGATCTCCTGCTCCAGCTGCTCGATGCGCTCGCGCTGTCTGTCCAGCTGGCGCTCCACTAGGGAGATGGTGCCCTTGTGCTCATGGGGAATGCGGATCCTGTCCAGCATGGCCCCGTGGCGCTGGAAAAACTCGGGGTAACGGGCCAGGTACTCCAGCACTGTGGCTTCGTCCATCAGTGATTCCTGCCGTTTGAGTTCGCTCATAACTTGGTTGATCCATCCGAAAAAGGGGCACAGGGCCCCGACATTACCGTTTGGCTGCGCGGAGGACGTCCCCGCTCGATGCCTATAACTCTATCTGGCCATCAAAAACATGCTCGGCCGGGCCCGTCATGTAGACCGGCTGCCCCGGCCCCTTCCAGGCGATGGTCAGCTTGCCCCCCGGCAGGGTGACGGTGACCCGCTCCCTGAGCTTGCCCTGGCTGATGCCGAGCACCACGGCCGCACAGGCGCCGGTGCCGCAGGCCAGGGTCTCCCCCACCCCGCGCTCGAACACCCGCAACTTGATCTCGCTGGCACTGACCATCTCCATGAAGCCGACGTTGACCCGCTCGGGGAAACGCTCGTGGCGCTCCATGATGGGGCCCAGGGTCTCCACAGGGGCATCGGCCACTGAGGGCACCTCGATGACGCAGTGGGGATTGCCCATGGAGACGGCACCGCACATCACAGTGTGATCCTGTGCCCGCAGCAGGTAGGTCTTCTCCGCCTTCTGGGCGCGAAACGGGATCTTGCCCGGCTCGAACTGGGGCACCCCCATGTTGACCGTGACCTGGTTCTCCCCCTCCAGCTGCAGGGTGATGCGGCCACGGGCCGTGCTGACCGCGATGCGATCCCGGTTGATCAGCCCCTTGAGCCGCACGAAACGGGCGAAACAGCGGGCACCGTTGCCGCACTGCTCCACCTCGCTGCCATCGGCATTGAAGATGCGGTAGTGGAAGTCGAGCTCGGGATCATAGGGCGGCTCCACCAGCAGCAGCTGATCGAAGCCGATGCCAAAGTGGCGATCCGCCAGCTTCTTGATGACGTCGTTGCTGAAAAACACCTTCTGGGTGACGCCGTCCACCACCATGAAGTCGTTGCCCAGGCCATGCATCTTGGAAAACTCAATCAACATCTTTTTTCCCTGCGCCGTTCAGGCCGTAACGAAAGTCGCCAACCACCCTGAAGTCGTTGTCCAACCCCCCATGCATCCTGGAAAACTCAATCAACATCGCGCGTTCCTGTCTCACCGTTTATCACGCTCTCACCTGGAGGAACGCTGAAAATCCATATAGCTCAAGGCAGCAGGTGCTCGCCTCGCCAGAGGTCGGCGAGCTGCTCCCGCTCACGAATGAGGTGGGCCTGGTCACCGTCCACCAGCACCTCGGCCGCACGGGGACGGGTGTTGTAGTTGGACGACATGGTAAAGCCGTAGGCGCCAGCGGAACGCACCGCCAGTAGTGAGCCCTCGGCAATCGCCAGGGTACGCTCCTTGCCGAGGAAGTCACCGGTTTCACACACGGGGCCGACCACGTCGTACAGCGCCTTCTCGTGGGTCGTACGGCTGTCCACCTCTATGATGTTCATCCAGGCGCCGTAGAGGGAGGGGCGCAGCAGATCGTTCATGCCGGCGTCGATCAGCGCGAAGTTGCGGGTCTCGCCGGGTTTGAGGAACTCGACCCGGGTCAACAGTACGCCGGCGTTGGCGACTATGGCACGGCCCGGCTCGAACAGCAGGGTCAGATCCCGGCCCGCCAGCTTCTGCTTGAGCGCCTCGGCATACTCGGTCGGATGTGGCGGCTGCTCGGCGCCATAGTTGACCCCCAGGCCCCCGCCCACGTCCAGGTGATGGATATGGATGCCTTCGGCCGCCAGCTCGTCGATCAGCTTAAGCAGCTTGTCCGCCGCCTCCATAAAGGGATTCAATTCAGTGAGTTGAGAGCCGATGTGGCAATCCACCCCCTTGATCTCGATGTGGGCCATGGCCGCCGCCTTGCGGTAGATGGCGGGCGCCTGCTCGATGGGGATGCCGAACTTGTTCTGCTTGAGGCCGGTGGAGATATAAGGGTGAGTGCCGGCGTCTATGTCGGGATTGACCCGCACCGAGACGCGCGCCTTCTTGCCCATGCTGCCAGCGACCCGGTTCAGGCGCTCCAGCTCGGCTTCCGACTCCAGGTTGAAGCAGAGGATCTCTTTCTCCAGCGCGAGGCGCATCTCGGCCTCGCTCTTGGCGACGCCGGAGAAGACCACCTTGGCCGGATCTCCCCCCGCCGCCAGCACCCTGGACAGCTCCCCGCCGGAGACGATGTCAAAACCCGAGCCCAGGCGGGCAAGCAGGTTGAGCAGCGCCAGGTTGGAGTTGGCCTTGACCGCGTAGCAGATCAGATGGGGAATGTCCCCCGCCGCCTGATCGAAGGCGTGCCAGTGGCGCTCCAGGGTGGCGCGGGAGTAGACATACAGCGGGGTACCGTACTGGTCGGCGAGCTGTTGCAGGGGAAGCTGCTCGGCCTGAAGCTGGCCGTCGGCGTCGTAGTTAAAGTGATCCAAGGGGGCGGTTCCTTCCTAGATTATTGCGGCGCGGCCTCGGAGGCCGGTGTGGCGGTCGCAGGCGAGGCGGCTTGCGGTGTACTCTCTGTCTTGGGCTGTGCCGGTGCTTGCTCAGTGGCGGCGGGCTGCTCGGCCGGTGGCATGTAGAGTGGCCCCGTCAGGCCGCAGGCGGCCAACCCGAACGACAGCGACGCGGCAAACAGGCACTTGGTGAACTGGGTAATCATAATGGTTCGCTGCGAAAAAATTTTTGGCCCTCTATAATCGCACTCACATTGTTAAAAGCAACAGGATAAACCGATGAAGGATCACGAGTATCACGCCCTGACCGACGCCTTTTTCCAGTATGTGGAAGACGTTATCGACGAGGGGTATCCGGATATCGACTGCGAGCGAGCAGGCGGTGTGCTGACCTTAAGCTTCGAGAACAAGACCAAGGTCATCATCAACAAGCAGGAGCCCCTGCACCAGATCTGGGTGGCCACCCGGGAGAACGGCTTCCACTTCGAGCTGCGCGGTGACAGCTGGATCGACAACCGCTTCGGCGACGAGCTCAAGGCCCTGCTGACCCGAGCCTGCACCACCCAGGCGGGCGAGCCCGTCCAGTTCCCATGATGGCAGAGTCTCCCATGATGGATCTGCATCCCCAGGGCGCCCGTCATGCGGTGATCTGGCTGCACGGGCTGGGGGATTCCGGCGCCGGGCTCGCGCCCCTGGTCGATGCCCTGGCGCTGCCCGCCACCCTGCCGGTCCGTCACCTGCTGCCCGATGCACCTGAGCGGCCCATCACCATCAACATGGGCTACAAGATGCGCGGCTGGTACGACATCAAGAGCTTCGACGACCCGGCGGACCGCGCCGTGGAGTCCCATGTGCGCGAGTCCGCCGATCGTATCGCCGCCCTGCTGGATCGGCTGGTGGCCGAGGGCTTCGCCCCGGGCAACATAGTGCTGGCCGGCTTCTCCCAGGGGGGCGTCATCGCCTCCTTCACCGCCCTGCGCTATCAAGCAAAGCTGGCGGGCCTGCTCTGCATGTCCACCTATCTGGCGGCGCCCGAGCAACTGGTCGAGGAGATGAGCGAGGACGCCCGCGCCCTGCCCATCTGCTACATGCACGGCATCTATGATGACGTGGTGAGCCTCTCCATGGGCTGGGATGCCAAGAACCGGCTGGAGGCGGCGGGCCTCAGCCTGGAGTGGCACGAATACCCCATGCGCCACGAGATCTGCCGACCCCAGCTCGCCGACATCCGCCACTGGCTGCTGGCGCGCCTCGGCGCCTGATGTAGCACCACAGATACGACAACGGCCTGCATCATGCAGGCCGTTTGCTTTCATCCCGTTGGCGATGTGCCCGGCACATCACCCCGCTTCCATCACCCTACTTCCCGCGCCGCCCCCGGATTGTCCCGCTGCGGATTCTGGCTACGGTAGGGGATCACCTCCAGCTTGTCACCCATCTGCACGATTTCATAATACTGGGGCAGGTTGAAGTTGCTGAACTGGCCCGCATCGCTGAAACGCTCGTGGCCCGAGGTATAGAAGCGGTTCACCCCCTGCACCAGCTCATCCTTGTTGCCGGCGAAGTGCTGGTAGATCTCCACCCGGTTCGCCTCGTCCAGGATATAGATGTTGGTGCCCGCATCCCGGGTATCGAAGAAGAACTGCACCAGCCCTTCGCTCGCGTAGGTGTCGACTATGCCGGGCAGGTGCTGGCTGTGGGTCTTGTCGAGCCGCAGCGGCAGGTGATCCAGCTTGTTGTGAGAGATGTGGCGGTAGAAGTCGATGGCGTTTTCCAGCTTCTTCACCGAGACCCCGCGCCGCTCGAAGAAGATACCGTACTTCTCCCGGCCAAGGGCCAGCGTCTTGACCAGCTGCTGCTTGTCCCGGGCCAGACGCAGCTCTATGCACTCGGCCACCAGCTGCTGGAAGCGGGTGCGCACCAGGGAGCGGAAGTGCTGGCTGTAACAGAACACCTCTATCATCTCGGGGGCGGCGGCATCCTGGTGCATCTTGCCAAGTATGGTGGTGAGGGCATCGACCACAGCCTCCTCCCCCTGGAAGTGCAAGGTGCGGATCTCGCTCCAGGAGTTGCGATAGACCAGATCCACGGATCCCACCAGACACTCCTGGTTGCGACCGAAGGAGAAGACGTCCGCGGCATTGGCGTCGAACTCGATCACCTGCCCCACCCAGTGGCTGGACGGGTCCGTCTCCAGGTTGAGGAAGATGGAGAGCTGGTGGATCTCGCAGGGGCGGCTCAGGGCCAGGTTGGTGGCGCGAGGGTACTTGACCGGGAAGGTCCCAGAGAGATCGCGACAGAACTGGTGCAGGTTGTCGATGTGCAGATCCGAGCCCTGATTGAACAGGTGCACCCTGGACTGGGGCGTCAGCAGGCCGTTGAAGTAGGCCCAGGCCACCAGCTTGCTGATGTAGCCGTTATATTCGAGCGGCGCCCGACCTATGATGTCGGCGGGCTCCAGTGAGTGCTTGTAGAGATACCAGCCGGCGCGATTCAAGCGGCCATGGGGCACCTGCACCAGGCTGAGATCCGGCTCGCCGAGATCCGGCGCTATCTTGAGGTTGATCCGCTGCACCTTGCCCGGCAGGCTCTCGAAGGCGGCATAGAGCTTGCGCGACAGTATGCCGATGTCTTCCGGGTTGATGGACTCGCTGATGTTGTTGCGGCGGGCGAACTGGATGAGGTTGCGGTAGCTCTGCATCAGGGCCTCCAGCAACTCGGCGTAGGCCACCTTGACGTCCTCGACCTTCCACTCCTGGCGATGATCCAGGTGATGCAGCCGCTCCGGGCTCCAGCCCCAGTAAGCCACCAGCTGGGCCATCTGCTCCCGGCGCCAGTCCGGGGAGTGCTCCTCCTTCGGGTGGCTCAGACCGTCACACACCTTGAGATAGAAGCAGCGGCGCACCAGATCCAGGCGCTGCATGTCGCCGATGGATTTCAGGTAGTTGGTCACCTTGTCCAGCATCAGGCAGTAGTTGTCGAGCCGGTAGTGCATCCCCTCGTTGTGCTGGAACCAGTCGCGGCTGGTCACCGACAGCAGCCGGGTGTTGGGATACTCGTGGGAGTAGGCCTCCATCAGCACCGACTTGAGCACAGCCTTGTAGGGAGAATCTATGCCCTTGTAGAGCTGCCACAGGGCGGAGCCGAAGTACTCCTCGGCGGGAATGCGGTCAAAGCCCCCCAGATCGAGCCAGTCATCCTGACTCAGCTTGCCGTGGGCAAAGAGGCCGTTGACGTAGTCGTCGTAGTGGTCGTCATACTCGGCAGGCACCAGATACCAGAGCAGCCGCTTGCCCGCGATGTGCATGGCGCTGCGGTAGAACTCGTCGAGCAGCAGCAGGTGCTGGGCACTGCCGCAGCTCTCCCCCTGCATCTGGGCATCGTTGCGCTGGCGGAACTTGTCTTCGGGGATCAGGAAGAAGTTGAGATCGACCCCGCGCTGCTCGGCCCAGAGGGAGAGGTGCTGGCACTTCTGCTCCAGCAGGGCGAGGCGCTCCTGGGACAAGCCGGCCACGTGACAGACCCAGATGTCGAGATCCGAGTGGCAGCACTGACCGATGGAGGAGGTGCTGCCCATGGAGTAGAGGCCCTGGATCGACTTGTCGTGGGTGCTGAGGCCCCCCTGACAGTTGGCGTTCTGACACAGATCCTGGATGAAGGCTTGTTGAGCCTCGTTGGCGACGAAACTCCAGATACCATGAGGCACGTCCCCTGCCACATACCCGGGCAGAAGGGGATGATTGAAGTGCAGCATGACAGGCAGCAGTTGGAAGACCTGCTGCCCATAGCGACTCATGAGATCCAACGCTCGTTGCGTCTTGAGACGATTCAGCTCGTCGTAGCGCGCCACCAGCGTGTCGAGTTTTACCAGCAATGCCCTACCTATGGGGAAGAGAAATGACGCACCAAAACGGGGAGACGTCAAAAAAGTGTGATCATGTTAACAATGCAAACAGCAGTGGTAAACAAGCCCGCACACAATCACCGGATTATTTCTGGCACGCCCCGTAACGGTATCAGTGGAAAGCAATAAAAAATAATATTTTCAATTAGTTGCCATCATATAATGAGCGAATGAAAATTAATTTCAGCGACCCTTTTTGAGCTTGGCCCCGCTTTTGCCGGCTGCGCCATGAAAGCCCCTGCAAAGGGTGGTAAGATCGTTTTCCTCACTAAAGATGAAACAACTGATTGATATGGCAGCCCGAACCCTGAGAATTGCCACTCGCAAGAGCCCACTGGCCCTGTGGCAGGCCAACTTTGTAAAAGATCGGCTGGAAGCCCTCTATCCCGATCTGCGAGTCGAACTTGTCCCCATGAGCACCCAGGGTGACAAGATCCTGGACACGCCGCTGGCCAAGGTCGGCGGCAAGGGACTCTTCGTCAAGGAGCTGGAGACTGCCATGCTGGAAGGGCGGGCCGACATCGCCGTCCACTCCATGAAGGACGTGCCGGTGGAGTTCCCGGAAGGGCTGGGCCTGCACACCATCTGCGAGCGCGAAGACCCGCGCGATGCCTTCGTCTCCAACCGTTTCCAGCAGATCGACGATCTGCCCCAGGGAGCCGTGGTCGGCACCTCCAGCCTGCGCCGCCAGTGCCAGCTGCGGGCCGCCCGCCCAGATCTGGTGATCCGCGACCTGCGCGGCAACGTCAACACTCGCCTCGCCAAGCTGGATGCCGGTGAATACGACGCCATCATACTCGCCGCCGCCGGCCTGAAACGGCTGGAGATGGCCCATCGCATCACCGCCTTCATCGAGCCGGAGCAGAGCCTGCCCGCCAACGGTCAGGGGGCGGTCGGTATCGAGTGCCGCCAGGACGACCACGAGCTGCACGCCCTGCTGGCACCCCTGGAGCACGCCGAGACCCGGATCCGGGTGCTGACAGAGCGCGCCATGAACCGCGCCCTGCAAGGGGGTTGTCAGGTGCCTATCGGTGCCTATGCCCTGGTGCAGGGGGACGAGGTCTGGCTGCGCGGCCTGGTGGGTAGCCCGGATGGCACCCAGGTGATCCGGGACGAGATCCGCGGCCCCCTGGCGGACGGCGAGGCGCTGGGCCACGCCCTGGCCCAGCGCCTGCTGGCCGCCGGTGCCGACGCAATTCTGGCCGAGGTCTACCGGGCATGAGTGCGGGCCTGGCCGGGTCCTGGTCACCACCCCGGAGCGCCACCTGATGGTCCCCCTGGTGGTGCGCCCGGCCGCCCAGGCCGCCCTGCTGGTGCAGCTGCTGCGCCAGCAGGGCCATGCACCGCTGTGCTGCCCGCTGCTGGAAACCCGGCCGGGCAGTGAACTCCCCCGCCTGCCCGAACTACTGCCCCAAACGGACATCGTCATCGCCGTCAGTGCCCATGCCGTTAAATTTGCTCATCATTTTCTGTTGCAAACTGGTCTGACCTGGCCACATATTGACTACTTTGCGGTCGGTCAGGCCAGCGCGGATGCCTTCAGCGAAGTCGGTATAGAGGCGAGCTGCCCTGACGATCCACGTAGCGAAGGGCTGCTGGCCCTGCCCGCCCTGCAACAGGTGAGCGGCAAGCGGGTGCTGATCCTGCGCGGCAACGACGGGCGGGATCTCATCGCCCGGACGCTGGCCTCACGCGGCGCACTGGTGCACTATTGTGCCACCTATGAGCGCCACTACCCCGAGCTCGACGGGGACGCATTGACCCGCCACTGGCAGGCAGCCGGCCTCGACAGCCTGCTCATCACCAGTGGTGAACTCCTGCAGCGGTTGCTGGCACTGGTGCCCGGCCCGCAGCGACCCTGGCTTTATGACCGCCTGCTGGTGGTGCCCAGTCCCCGGGTGGCCGAGATGGCCGAGGGAGCTGGTTTTACCCGTATCGTGATTGCCCAAGGTGCATCCAACCAGGCTCTGGTGGCCGCCCTGGAACTGAGGAAGATGGAATGACTGAACAGCAAGAAGTCCAGCCGAGTGCTGCGGCCCCCGCGGCCGACAACAACAAGCCCGAGCACAAGGCCGTCGGCAACAAGAAGGGCGGCGCCGGCGTCGTCCTCGGTGGCGTTGCCATACTGCTGGCCCTGGGGCTGACCGGCGGCCTCTATCTGCACGGCCACCAGAATGCCGTCGCCCAGCAGGCCGAACTCGGCGCCCTCAAGCTGCAACTGGCCGAGGCCATGGGCAAGCTGGATCAGAACAACAGCAAGGATGCCGAACAGTTCAGCGCCCTCGGCAAGAGCCAGCAACAGCAGCAGGAGGCGCTGGACGCCCTGCAGCACAAGGTGCTGGATCTCGACGACAAGCGCCCCAACGACTGGATGCTGGCCGAATCCGAATATCTGGTGCGCATGGCGGGCCGCAAGCTGTGGCTCGAGCATGATATCGTTTCCGCCATCACCCTGCTCGGCAACGCCGACGAGCGGATCAAGGCGCTCAACGATCCCAGCCTGATGCCCATTCGCAAGGCACTGGCGGAAGACATAGCCCAGCTCAAGGGGATGCCGCGGGTCGATCGCGAGGGGCTGACCCTGAAGCTGGCTGCGCTGTCGGACCAGATAGAGCTGCTGCCCCTCTCCACCGTGAGCATGCCGGAAGCAAAGGCCGAGCCGGATCAGGCAGTCAGTGCCAATCCGGACGAGTGGGAGAGCAATCTCAAGAAAAACTGGGTCAAGTTCACCGAGAACTTCATCACCATACGTCGCCGCGACGGGGCCGTGGAGGCCCTGCTCTCACCCCAGCAGGAGATCTTCCTGCGCGAGAACCTCAAGACCAAGCTGTTGCAGGCCCAGCTCGCCGTCTATCGCGAGCAGCAGGCGCTCTATACCGACAGCCTGGAGAAGGCCCAGCGCTGGCTGACCCAGTACTTCGACACCGACAACAGCGCCACCCAATACATGCAGTCCGAGCTCGACAAGCTCAAAGGCGAGCAGATCCAGTTTGACTACCCGGATCAGTTCAAGACCCAGTCCATGCTGGAACAGGTGCTGACCGAGCGCCTGCAACGCATCCTGGCCGGCAACTGAGGAGGAGACCATGATTCGTCTGATCGTCGTGGTGGCCGTGATGGTCGCAGGGCTGATCTTTGGCCCGCAAGCCTCCGGTAACAAGGGCTATGTACTGATTGCCCTTGGCAATTACACCATCGAATCCTCCGTCACCAGCGCGGTGATCCTGGCCGTGCTGTTCTACGGTGCCCTGCTGCTCATCGAGTGGCTGCTGGGCCGGGTCTTCGGCCTGCGCCGCAAGACCCAGGGCTGGTTCGGCTCGCGCCGTCGCCGCAAGGCAAACCTGCAAACCGTGACTGCCACCCTGGCCATGGCCGAGGGGCACTACAACCAGGCCGAGAAGCTGCTGATCAAGGGGGCCGACAACAGCGACACCCCGCTGCTCAACTACCTGAGTGCCGCCAAGGTGGCCCAGGCCAGGGGCGATGATGTGCGCCGGGATCACTACCTGCAAAAAGCGCAGGAGGAGAACCCCAAGGCCGAGCTGGCATTGACCCTGATCCAGACCCAGCTGCAGATAGAGCAGGGCCAGTACGACAGCGCCCTCGGCCGGCTCGAATCCGTCTACGCCCTGCATCCGCGCCACCCCATGGTGCTGGATCAACTGCGCCAGGTCTATCTGGCCCGGGAGGACTGGGCGGCCCTGATCGATCTGGCCCCGGCCCTGCACAAGGTGGGCAAGCTGACCCCGAAGCAGGAAGAAGATCTGCTGCAACAGGCCTGGAGTGGTCGTCTGCAACAGGCGGCAAGCAGCCCTCGAAACCCTGCGCCGGTGTGGCAGGACGCTGCCCCGCAAGCTGCGCCTCAGGAGCCGGAACTGCTGGCCTGCTACGGCGATTGCTGCGCCAGCTCGGTGCCGACAGCGAGGCGGCCGACCTCTGGCTGGAGGCGCTGCGCAAGCAGCCGGTGCCACAGCTGCTGGCCCGCCTGCCCAAGCTCAAACTCGACAACTACCAGCCGCTACTGGCACTGCTGCAAAAGCAGCAGGGGCAACCGGGCGTCGATACGGCGCTGGCCCAACTCTATCTGCTGGCTGGCCAGCTGGACGATGCCCAGAAGCTGCTGGAGCAGGAAGTGGCGTCAGGCGCCGGAGCGCCGCCGCCTACCATGCCCTTGGCCAGCTGATGGACAAGCGCCGCCTCACCAACAAGGCCAACGAGTACTATCGTCAGGCGCTGGTGCTGGCCGGGATCTGATCCCGGCGAAACAGAAACGCGAGAGGCCGCATGATGCGGCCTCTTTTTTATGCTCGATCCAGTGATCTGTTCAGGTCGCGTCAACCGGTCAGCCGCTCCAGCTCACCGATCAGCCAAATGGCCTCGGCACGGTGGCTGCCGCACACATCCATCATGGGGCGAAAGCCACCACATACCGCTGGCCGCTCCGGCTGGCCGAAGATCTTGCAGCCAAGCACGCCATCAAGCTGGACACAGGGGATACCCGCCGGCTTGCCATCTGGCATACCGGGAATGGCACTGCTGATACTGGGGGCGATGCAACAGGCAGCGCAGCCGCTACGACACTCCATACATGCACTCCTGTGCATGGCGAAGCAGTCTATCAAAGGGCCCCGATTCCCCTTAGCCTTATCGGTCCTGCACAAACGTAGCTGGCGCACAACAAAAAGCCCGACCGCACGGGCGATCGGGCTTTGAGGCAAAACAGCCGGTTCAGCGCAACATCATCACATGATGATATCGCGTACCACGCTGTCCTTGCGATCCAGGAAGTGGATCGACTTGATGCGGCGGATGGTACGTGACTTGCCGCGGATCAGCAGGGTCTCCGTGGTCGCCATGACGCCATTGCTGGTGATGCCTTCCAGCAGATCACCCTTGGTGATGCCGGTGGCGGAGAAGATGACGTTGTCATTCTTGGCCAGATCTTCCAGCTTCAGCACCTTGGTCACATCGATGCCCAGCTCCTGGCAGCGGGCTATTTCCTGCTCGCCCAGGGCACGCACCTCGGGGCTGTCCCCCTTGACCTGATGACGGGGCACCAGGCGCGCCTGCATGTCGCCATCCAGGGCGCGGATCACCGCCGCCGAGATGACCCCTTCCGGGGCGCCGCCGATGCCATAGAGCATGTCCACTTCGCTGTCCGGCAGGCAGGTGAGGATGGAGGCAGCCACGTCCCCGTCGGGGATGGCGAACACCCGCACGCCCAGCCCCTGCATCTCCTTGATCGCCTTGTCATGACGCGGCTTGGCCAGGGTGATGACTGTCAGGCGGGAGAGGGGCTTGCCGAGCGCCTTGGCCACGGCCTTGAGGTTCAGCTCCAGGGCCTGATCGAGATCGATGGCGCCCTTGGCACCCGGACCCACGATCAGCTTCTCCATGTACATGTCGGGGGCCTTGAGGAAGGAGCCCTTGTCGCCGACAGCCAGCACGGCCAGGGCATTGGACTGCCCCATGGCGGTCATGCGGGTGCCCTCTATGGGGTCGACCGCGATGTCCACGGCGTCGCCCTGACCCGTGCCCACCTTCTCGCCTATGTAGAGCATGGGGGCTTCGTCGATCTCGCCCTCGCCTATCACAATCTCGCCATCAATCTGGATCTGATTGAGGATGTGACGCATGGCCGCAACGGCCGCGCCATCGGCGATATTCTTGTCACCACGTCCGAGCCACTTGTAGCCAGCCAGTGCAGCCGCTTCCGTCACTCGGGAAAATTCGATTGCCAGTTCACGTCTCATCGCATATCCAACCTTAGGAGCTCGAAAACGGGCGGCATTCTACCACAAGGGCAAACCTTTGCGCGCAAAAGTGGCGGCTCGCCACATAAATCGCGGTTTTCATCCCGCTGACATGAAACCGCCACGCTTTGTTCACACCCCGGTCACCCCGCTGTCATCTGCCCCTCCTAGCATGGCCCCGTCTTTTAAAACAGAAGCTTGCAACACAAGGGATCATGATGAAAAAGCTGACAGTAGTAGCATTGGCTCTCACCGCCGCCTTCCAGGCTCAAGCCGTCGAAGTCTATAAAAATGACTCCACTCTGCTCGATCTCTATGGCCGCATCTACGCCGGCCAGTTCTTCGGTGAGAAGAAGGAGCTGGATGCCAATGGTGACATCAAGAACGAATACAGCGACAAGCAGGGCGCCAACCAGTTTGTCCGCCTGGGCGCCAAGGTAGAGAGCGAGATCAATCCGGGTCTCAAGGCCCTGGCCCAGTATGAATTGCAGATCTACGTCAATGACAGCGAGAAGACCGTCAGCGAGAACTCCGACAACATGCGCACCCGCCTGGCCTTCGCCGGTGTGGGCGCCGACTGGGGCAATGTCACCTTCGGTCGCCAGAAGGGCGCCCCCGGCCTGCTGGCCGACTGGACTGACGTCTCCCTCTCCGACGGCTACGGCAACGACGCCCTCGGCGCCAAGACAGACACCTTCGCCACCAACCGTGCCGGCTCTGTGCTGAAATACTCAGGCCTGTTCAACGGCTTCCAGGTCGATACCAGCTACAAGTTCGACGGCGGTGACACCGAAGAGACCACCAGCAAGGACAGCGATGCCGCCTACGGCGCCGCCCTGGCCTACACCTTCCCGTTCAACCTGGCCCTGGGTACCGCCTACAACGTGGGTATCCGCGACAAGAGCGGTGAAGAGGATGCCAAGCTGTGGCTGATCTCCGCCAAGTACGACAACAAGGCCGTCTATGCCGCCCTGAGCTACGCCGACGGCAGCGACTTCCTGGCCACCGGCAAGGATCACACCGGCTGGGAAGGGGCCCTGGGTTACAACTTCGAGAGCGGCTTCGGCCTGATGGCCCTGTGGAACAAGCAGAAGGTGGAGCAGAGCGGCAAGAGCGATTACGACTCCATCGACTACTACACCCTGGGTGCCCAGTACAAGTTCAACAAGAACCTGAGGGTCATCGGCGAGTACCGCATCAACAACCTGGACAGCAATGACAGCGGCAAGCTGAACACCAAGGATGACTTCCAGCTGGCGGCCCGTTACGACTTCTAACTCAGGCCCCAGACAAAACGGCGCGCAGATCCCTCTGCGCGCCGTTTTTCATTCTCCCCTCCCACCTTGGGGCTGAGCCACAGAGGCTAGAGCTTCTTCTGCCAGAACAGGGCCCGGCCCACTTGCGGGTTCAGCTCATAGCCCTCGAAACCGCTGGCCTTGTAGGCGGCCTGCGCCACCTTGTTGCCCTCCAGCACCTCCAGGGTCAGCTTGCAGCAGTCGAGCTCCCGGGCGAGCTGCTCCACCCCGGCCAGCAACGCCTTGCCGATGCCGCGGCCGCGATGGGCCGGGTGCACCGCCAGATCGTGGATATTGAGCAGGGGTCGGCCGGCGAAGGTCGAGAACCCCTCGAAGCAGGTGGCCACCCCGACCGGCTGGTCATCCACCCAGGCCAGCAGCACATGGGCACCACTTCTCGCCGCCAGGGCCTGCGCCAGATTGGCCTTCACCTCGTCGGCGAGGGGGCTGCCCCCGCCCATCTCGTCCCTGGCGTATGCGTCGAGCAGCGCCACCAGCGCCTCGCCATGGTGTCGGTTATGAAGATCCGCCCTGATGATCTCTGCCATGTCCCTCTCCCTTCCTGTTCAATCCGTGATGCGCCATGGCGCGTTCTGGCCATGGTAACCCCGCCGCTCACCCATCTCCAAACCGGGGCATGAACCCGGCCGGTGCCGTCTGACTGCGCCCATTTCCATCGATGTAGTTTTCTTACATCTTTCCCTTGCAAGGCAAATGAAAATCAATATCATTAGCGCCCTCTCGAAACGAGAGACACCAATAACTACAAATAAATCAATAAGTTCAGGCCAACAGGTCGATAAGAGTCACACCCAGATGCATAACCCCAACTCCCCGCGCGCCCTGCTGGGCGTCGCCTTGCTGGCCTTCTGTGCCAGCCCCCGCGCCGAAGACGAGACCCTGACCGTGGTCGGCAAACGCAGCCAGCACGAAGAAGTGGCCACCGCGACCCGCACCGCCACCCCGGCCAAGCTGGTGCCCCAGACCATAGAGAGCGTCAAGGCCAGCGAGCTGACCGCCTACGGCCAGCCCACCCTGAGCGAGGCCCTGACCGGCATCCCCGGGGTCAACGCCAGCGGCGACACCCGCTTCGACGGCGTCAATATCCGTGGCTTCAACGCCAGCAACGACTTCTACCTCGACGGCCTGCGGGACGACATGCAGTACACCCGGGATCTCGGCAACATAGAGCGGGTCGAGGTGCTCAAGGGGCCGGCCGCCGTGCTCTACGGCCGTGGCAGCACAGGGGGCATCATCAACAGGGTCAGCAAGACGCCCCAGCGCGGGCAGGCGTCCAGCGTCAGCGCCCGGGTCGGCAGCTTCGACAGCCGGCGGCTGGCCGCCGACCTCAACGCCGAGGCGGGCGAGCGGGTGCAACTGCGCCTCAACCTGGCCCAGGAGGACAAGGAGAGTTTTCGTGACGACGTGACCAGCAAGCGTACCCTGCTGGCCCCCGCCGTGAACTGGGAGATAAGCGACAGCCTGAACTGGCTGGTGCAGTACGAGCGCAACGAGCACGACCGCACCCCGGATCGCGGCATTCCCGGGGTCGATGGCCGTCCCGCCGACGTCCCCATAGAGAGCGTCTACAGCGACACCAGTCGGGACTTCATCGACGATCTGGCCCAGTCCACCCGATCCCGCTTCAGCTGGGACATCAACGATCAGTGGCAGTTGCGCCAGCAGCTCGGCTACACCAGCCTCGACAGCCAGTTCGACAACACCTATGTCACCGCGGTCAAGGGTGACAAGGTGACCCGTGCCCGCTGGCAGCAGGATCTCAAGGCCAACAGCCTCACCAGCAACACCGAGGCCGAGGGCCAGCTGCAGACAGGCCCCGTCGCCCATCGCCTGCTGGTGGGGTTGGAGCAGGGCTGGCAGGAGCGCACCCCCAAGCTCTACCAGAACGCCACCCCTATTCCCCCGGGGGATCTGTACGATCCCGGCTCACTGCCGAGCTACAACGGCACCATGAAGCTCTCCAGCGACGCCAGGCACAGGGTGCGCGGGGTCGGCCTCTATCTGCAGGATCAGCTCAGCCTGGGTGACTGGCACCTGCTCGGCGGCCTGCGCCGGGACGCGTTCACCGTCACCAGCCGCCGCAACGATCTCGACAAGGAGGAGACCCTCTCGGTCACCAGCCTGAGCCCGCGCCTCGGCCTGGTGTGGAACCCCATAGAGGAACATGCCTTCTATACCTCCTACAGCAAGACCTTCACCCCTGTGGGCGGGGAGCTGATCGGCATCACCCCGGGAGACAAGAACAACAAGCTGGATCCCCAGCACACCCGGCTCTACGAGGGGGGCGTGAAGAGCGACTGGCTGAACGGTCGCCTGGCCACCACCCTCTCCCTCTACCGGCTGGAGATGTACAACAAGCGCAGCAAGGATCCGCTGGATCCTACCAAGGTGATCCTCACCGGCCTGCAACGCACCGACGGCATAGAGCTGAGCGCCCGCGCCCAGCTGACCGACGCCTTCTACCTGCACGGCGGCATCGCCATCCAGGATGCGGAGCAGGTCAAGGCGGACGCGGATCTGCAGGGCAAGCGGCCGAGCAACGTCTCCCGCGAGAACGGCCAGCTGTTCGCCGGCTACCAGAACGGCCAGCAGGGCTGGTATGGGGAAACCGGGGTGACGGCGGTGGGGGATCGCTTCGCCGACAACGCCAACACCACCACGCTGCCCGGCTACGCCCGCTATGACGCCCGCGCCGGCTACCGTTGGTCCCAGTGGGATGCCCAGCTCAGCGTGGAGAACCTGACCGACCACGACTACTTCGTCAGCGCCACCAGCGCGGCCCAGATCATGCCGGGCAGCCCCCGTCAGCTGAATCTCACCGCCGCCTACCGCTTCTGATCCCCCTTGTCCACAACCCCACTGGCCAGCCTCTGCTGGCCAGTTTTTTATGACGCGCCACCATGAAGAAACCCAAGAGACTCCCCCTTCACAACAACAAGTGGGTGCGCCGCATCCACGCCTGGGCGGGCTTTGCCACCCTCACCCTGATGCTGCTCTACGGCCTGACCGGCCTCTGGCTCCAGCACAGGGCCGTGCTGCCTCTGCCCGGCCCCCACACCGAAAAGTCGAGCGAGGAGATAACGCTGGCCGCGCCGCTGGCGAGCCCGGACGCCCTGAAAGCCCTGCTGCAACAGCACTACCCTGAGGGCTTGGAGGAGGGGCGGCTCAGCATCACCCCGGCCCGGACCCTGCCCACCCCCACAGGCCCCCTCACCCTGCCGGCACGCTGGGAGCTGCGCGGCGTTACCCTGAGCCAGAGCCTGGCCGCCAGCTATGTGGAAGGCACCCTGCTGGTGCAGACCGAGCTGCAACGGGCCAACGTCGCCGCCAGCCTCAACCGGCTGCATCGCGGCATGGGTACCGGCCTGGCCTGGCAGCTGTTTGGCGATCTGGCGGCGCTGGCCATGCTGCTGCTGGCCCTCACCAGTTTGCTGATGTGGAACAAGCTGCACGGCCCTGCCGGCCGTGGCATAGCCCTGCTGCTGACGGGCGCCGTCGCGACTGCGCTGGTCGCCCTGCTCTAGGGCTTTTACCGACACCAAAACGGGATCCGCCTCCCACCCGGGGTAACCCTGCCCTCCCCCAGGGTAACAAAGGGTAACCGGCCACCGATGGGGGTCACAGTTGGCGACCCCCTGACTGGAAGGGGCATGTGTCCGGCTGCTAGGGTGCCGGGTTTCAGCCGTCGGAAACCATAATGCGCATCTCCAGCATCGAGTGCGGGCGAGTCCTGGCCATCCTGGCCGTGATGACCATTCACCTCTCCCCCTTCAGCAATCCGTTCGATCCCACACTGTGGAATGACTCCCTCTATTTCTGGCTGGGGGGCGCCATCAACCAGCTCTGCCGCTTCGCGGTGCCGCTCTTCTTCCTGTGCGCCGGCTACTTCCTGCAACCCGCCCTGGCCGCAGGCAAGCCTATGGCGGTGGCGCTGCGCTACTGCCGCCCCCTGCTGGGGCTCTGGCTGGCCTGGAGCCTGCTCTATCTGCTGGTGCCCTTCAACCCGGTCGCGGCCATGGCGGAAGGCTATCTGCCCGCCATGGCGGGCCAGTGGCAGATGCAGCTGGGGGATCCCCTCAACGCCTGGTGGGTGGGCGGTATGATCCACCTCTGGTTCCTGCCCGCCCTGATGCTGGCCGTCCTGCTGCTGGCCCTCTGCTGGCAGGTCAGTCTGCCCCGACTGGCCCTGGTGGCGGGCGCCCTGCTCTACGGGCTTGCCCTGATCGGCGGCTCCTATGGCTCGCTGCTAGGGGGTGAGTGGGCCCTGCTGACCCGCAACGGCCCCTTCTTCTCGCTGCTGTTCGTGGCCCTTGGCGCCGAGCTGCGCCTGCGTGGCTGGCAACCCGATGCCCGGCGCAGCGCCCTGCTGATGGTGGCGGGTATGGGTCTCTATGCCCTGGAGGCCGCGGGCCTGCTGCGTTTCGCCGCCGTGCCCCTCAACCGTCATGACTTCCTGCTGGGCTCCCTGCCCTGGGCACTCGGCCTGTTTGGCCTGCTGCTGGCAAACCCAAACTGGGGCAAGGGCAGCTGGCTGGAACGCCAGGCCCCCAAAGTGTTGGGTCTCTACTGCCTGCATATGATGCTGGTGGTCTGGCTGATGATCTTCGGCCCCCAGGGCAAGCTGCTGTGGTGGGAGCTGGTCAAGGTGCCGGTGCTGCTGGTGCTCTCCCTGCTCGCCTGCCGGCTGCTGGCGACGAACCGGATCAGTGGCTGGCTGCTGCGGGCTCGCTGAGGGGGTTAGCGCTGGCCGCTGCGGATCCGCCCTCCCCGGCCAGCAGGTCGGTGTAGGCCAGGATGCACGAGCAGCGAGTGCTCGCCATGGGCGCCAGCGCGGTGCAGTTCAAGGTATTCGACGTCAACGAGCCCCTGAGCCGCATCACCTTCGGCATCCCATAAACCGGCCCGGAAAGCGGGCTCAGAACCTCAGGGTCAAGCCGATATTGGCCTGCCACTGGGTGAGCAGATCCCCCCGCACCCGGAAGGCGCAGACCTCGGGGTTGCAGAGAAAGGCGCTGTCGTCATTGAGCAGGGAGCCGTAGCCGCGCACCTCGGCCCGCAGCGCCAGATGTTCCCCCAGGCGCGGCTGCACCCCGAGCGCCAGGGACATGGAGGGGGCCGTCTCGCTGTCATAGGCATCGAAGCGGGTCACCCCGATCCCGGCACCTATATAGGGCGCCATCAGGTTGTCCGAGAGGGTGAGGGCACCGGCGAAGTGCAGGGTATCCACCGTCAGCCTGTCAGGCTGATCCGGGGAGATGGGGGTGGACTGATGGCTGTAGAGCAGCTCCACCATGCCGGGATCATCCACCTCCCGGCTGATGAAGAGGCCCCAGTTGCCCGAGCTCTCCCCTTGCAACGAGTCAATGCCGGTCGAGTGCGGCGTGGGGGCGGGTTCATCCATGGCCTCGAAGTCGATGGAGGAGCTGTAACCCAGGAAAGGGGTCAGTTGCCAGCCCGAGGTGGCGGGCTCGGCCGCCCAGCCCGTCAGCGGCAAGCACAGTCCCAGCAGCATCATGGTCGCTCGCGTCACGCTCTTCTCCCCGGTTGGCATGGATTGCGTCAAAAGCATATCAGAGCCTGTTCCATCCGACCCTTGACGGGGGCTGTATCGCCCCATTTTGGCGACCCGCCCCCCTTCCCTGCCCTCGATTTCCATCAAAGCTTGCGCAGGCTCACATTATTCATCTGGGATTAACCTCTGCCACGTAAGCTGGCGGCGCCACAGCGGTGGCGTTAACAGGACGAGGATCTCAGGAATGGTTGCCGCGCAACTCAACGACCCACAAAGCACGCTCTCCGATACCCTGCGGGCCACCGCCCACGCCATCGAGGAGAGCCACATCAGCCTCAGGGAGATGCTGGCCCTGGTGGGCGAGCAGGGCATGCTGCTGTTTTGCGTGCTGCTCACAGTCCCCTTCCTGTTGCCTGTCTCCATTCCCGGCGTCAGCACGCCCTTTGGGCTCTTGATCCTCTTTATCGGCATCGGCATCACCCTCAACCGGGTGCCCTGGCTGCCCGCCGTCCTGATGGAGCGCCGCTTCGCCGCCGAGCACCTCAAACCGGCCCTGCACAAGGGAGCCGATCTGCTGGCCCGCATCGATCGTCTCATCCGGCCGCGCCTGCTGATCCTGACCGGCAGCTCCGCCATCAATCGCTGCAACGGCCTGCTGATCATGCTGGCGGCCCTGCTGCTGATGCTGCCGCTCGGCGCCATTCCCTTCACCAACGCCATGCCCGCCTGGGCCATACTGCTGCTGTCCATCGGCATGCTGCAACGGGACGGCCTCTTCGTCGCCCTCGGCTACGCCCTGGTCAGCGCCACCCTGGTCTGGTTCAGCGTGCTGGCCATAGGTCTGCTGATGGCGGGCCAGAACATCTCGACCCTGTTTGGCTAAGGCTCGGCAGACAAGCGCCAAGGCGACACTTTGGCCAAGGCCGGGTAGCGACGGATAACAACGAGGGCGACACAGGGTCGCCCTCCTTCGTTGCAAGCCAGGGCACTGTTCAGGGATCCCCGTCGTGGGCCACCTGGTTGCGCCCGCCCCGCTTGGCCCGATAAAGCCACTCGTCCGCCCGGGCCAGCACGGCGCTGAGCTCCTCCCCCGGCCGGATCAAGGTGGTGCCCAGACTGACTGTGACGGGGGCCGGATCCGGCGCCATGGCCGCCACAGCGGCGCGGATCCGCTCCGCCACCTTCAGTAATATCCCCTCGTCTATCTGCGGCAGCAGGATCAGAAACTCCTCGCCGCCGCTGCGCACGAACAAATCCTCCCCCCGCAGCTGGGCAGAGACGCAGTCGCAGACGCGGCACAGCACCCTGTCCCCGGTCTGGTGACCGTAGCGATCGTTGATCTGCTTGAAGTGATCGAGATCCAGCATGATGAGGCCGGTGAGCGGCTGGCCCTGCACCCTCTGGTGATATTGATCGAAGAAGAAGTGACGATTGTAGAGGCCGGTCAGCTGATCCGTCTCGCCGAGCCGCTTGAGCCGCTGTTGCAGCTCGTGCTGGCGGGTGATGTTGCGGGTCATCCAGGCCACCGCCCGCTTGCCGTCGTAGAGGGAGGGCAGCGGCGCTATCTTGCCCTCGAAGCGCTGCATCCCCTGGGGACCCGCCTCGGCATCTATGCCCTCCACCTCGGCGGGGGAGAGATCGTACTCCACCACCTGCACCTGGCCGCTGGCCAGGGCGCGCGCCACCTGCTCCATCACCCAGAACGCCTTGTCTGCTGGCAGCACATCGAACAACCGCTTGCCAATCAGAGGGTTGCCATCCTGATATGACTGCTGCTCCACCCCGCCTATGTACTCGATGTAGTGACCATCTTCACTGAGGATGAAGACGGGGTCGGGCAACTGGGTCATCACTTCATAGAGTTGTGCCACTGAGAGAGCCATAGGTGCTCCTTTTTATCTGCGGGGAGGGCCCTGTGTCGTCTGTTATACACGACCCGTTCAGTATCGCATACGGCCAGAATGCCGTGGCAGACCGCCGCCAGCCTTGACCTGGTGGATGCCGTTTGGATATTAATGGGATTTGCCTGCCCCAGGAGGCCCCTAGATGAAACTGACCCCACCCCTGCCCCCGATTGAGCGGGATCTCGACGCCCTGCGTATCGGCCTGTCGGGCTACAACCAGGCTATTGCCGGCAGCCATCTGCGCGAGCAGGTAGCCAGCTTTATCAAGGATGAACAGGGAGAGGTACTTGGCGGCATACTCGCCGATATCAAGTGGGGCTGGCTGCACATCGACTGGCTCTGGATAGACGAGCGCATTCGCAAGGAGGGCTGGGGCGGCCGCCTGCTCGCCAGCATGGAGCAGTATGCCGGGAGCAAGGGCATCATCAATGTCCACCTGGAAACCACCAGCTTCCAGGCGCTGCCCTTCTACCAGAAGCAGGGCTACACCGTCTTCGGCGAGCTGCCGGACATGCCGCCCGGGCATATCACCTACTTCCTGAAGAAGCGGCGGGACTAGGGCACTAGGGGGACGCCGAGCATCAAGGGGCGCGCCTTGCCCTCCCCCAGCCCCTCGGTGCCTTGATACGAAAACGCCATCGAAAGAGGCTCGATGGCGTTTTCGGTGGCCGGGATGGCGGGATCAGCGGCTGGCGGAGCGGCTCCCGCTCCAGAGCAGCTCGCCGCTCTTCAGATCCATCAGGCTCATGGCGAGGCGGTAGCGGCTCCCCTCGGAGAGAAGATCCCCGTAGAGCATGTAACCGGCCCCGGTCTGGCGACCCAGACGCACCAAAGAGGCGGGGTTCATGCCCCCTTGCTGGTACTCGAGCTGACCCGTGATGGCCGCCACCTGGCCGGGATCGGCGAAGCGAAAGCCGCTGTTTGCCTGAATGCGCTGGCTCATGGCCACCGCCATGGGCTGGGTACTGAAGGGCTCACCAGTGCCGTTCTGGGGCGCCATCAGCAGCAGCACAGGACTGCCATCCTGGCTCAACGCCTGCACCTCGGGGGCCTTCAGAAAGGCATCCGCCATGGCGAGCGCCAGCCCGGTCGGGGCCACGGGTTCGGGCGCAGGCACAGGCTCTGCCTTGTCGGGCTCGGCCACAGGTTTCTGTGGCTGGCTCACCGGTTTGTCCGGCTCGCCGACCGGCGCCGGGGTGCTTCCATAGGGATTGACTGCACAGCCGCCCAGCAAGAGGGCACCCACCATCAACAAGGAACGCAGCTTCATCTTTTCTCTCCACCAGAAGTCCGCAGGACGGACTTCGCCAAAAGCCCGTGGGGGCGGAGCACCAGCCCCGCATCCCTCCCATGCTAGAGACAAACCGGCCTCGGGTCGATGCGCACATGGGCCGGGGGCGACAAAGGCTGGCGAACCGGGGTGTACAAAAAGGTGGCAAGGGTCCTTCCGGTTCCGTTAGGGTAGCTTGAGCCCAGACCCCAGAGGAGCACCCCATGCACGGACCCGACCCCGCCAACCCCCACCCCATGAAGGGCTTTCCCCAGGTATGCTTTATCAAGAACACCATCAAGGGGCCCAATATCGAGGTGGGCGACTACAGCTACTACGACGACCCGGAGGATTCCGCAGGCTTTGAGCGCAACGTCCTCTACCACTTCCCCTTCATCGGCGACAAGCTGATCATCGGCAAGTTCTGCGCCATCGCCCGCGGGGTCAAGTTCATCATGAACGGCGCCAACCACCAGAGCTCCGGCTTCTCCACCTACCCCTTCTTTATCTTCGGCAATGGCTGGGAGAGCGCCGCCCCCGCTCCGGGCAGCCTCCCCTACAAGGGGGATACCCTCATCGGCAACGACGTCTGGATAGGCTATGACGCCCTGATCATGCCGGGCGTCAAGGTCGGCAACGGCGCCATCATCGCCGCCCGCTCCGTGGTCACAGGCGACGTACCCGACTACGCCGTTGTCGGCGGCAACCCCGCCAAAGTGATCCGCTACCGCTTCGATGACGACACCATCACCCGTCTCAACAATCTAGCCTGGTGGAACTGGCCGGTGGAGCAGATCAGCCGCAACCTGCCGCTTATCAGCGGCGACGAGATAGCCGCGCTGGAAGGGGCAACCCGATAGGCACAACTAACACCGAGCAGGAAGCCAGATGCAATTAACCGACCCACAACCTCCGCAAGCCGATGACTTTGAGGCCCTGCGCACCGGCCTCAACTGTTTCAATGAGGCCGTAACGGGCCAACTGCTCCGCGAGCGGATTTCCAGCTTTATCAAAAATGAAGATGGGTGGTGCAGGGCGGTATTCTGGGGGAAATACAATGGGGCTGACGTCATATCAGGGTGCTCTGAACCGATTAATCCCTGTACAAAAAAGCAATATAATTGTGTCAAGCTGTTAAATAATAAAATTAAAAACTCTCTATAGTTATCAAAGAACGAACAACATGGGATTTTGGATGCAGGAAAAAACATCTATGAAACATAGCAATATTTTTATCAAAGAACATTCGTAACTCGCCGTACGAGCATTGGTTGTTTATAGTAAATCGTCATACAATTGAAGTTGAAGAGCAACATTACCCTCTGTCTCAGAAACTTAACTACACACTATCAATCAGAACATAAACGCTATTAAGGACACTTGCTACGCCATGATAAAAAATGAACATGAATTTGAAGTTTCCAGCTTAACTGAATATGTACAATTAATGGAAAACTTTGGCAATTTAAATGAGTTATGGTTTCGTGGTGTATCAAACCATACTTTTAAACCTGTTCCTGGAATAATATGGAGAAATTTACATGATGATGAAGCATCGCTTGAACACAGATTTCTAGTTTCGTATAAATCCTATCTGGATGGTTATCCATTAAATGAATGGGAAACATATACATTAATGCAACATCATGGCTTACCAACACGCATGTTAGATTGGTCTGAGTCTGCCTTAGTCGCATTATATTTTGCTCTATCTTCAGACTTAGAGTCTGAAAATATAGGCGCAGTATGGTGCATCAGCCCTTATGAATTAAATGAAATTACTATTGGTATTAACCGAGTTTACTGCCCTGCGGAAATAAGATCGAAAAGGGTTGGAAGTGTGAACATAGATGATTACTTGCCACCTAATTTGAAACCTCAGACTTCAAGCCTACCAAAAAAACCTATTGCAATTAACGCGAGCCAGTCCAACAAACGCGTGTCGTCTCAAAAAGGATGCTTTACTGTTCATGGCTCTGAGAATGATAGCATTGACATGATAATGGATGATTCAAATAGCTTTCGACTAATAAGAATTAATGTCAAAGGCCGAGATGAAAAGCTTAAAATGTTATCAAATCTTTCCAAACTTGGCATAGATGAAGAATTCATTTATCAAGACTTGGATTCTTTATGCACAAGAATAAAAAGAGAGGTTGGGTGTGACTAACTACTGCAATGCCGTAGGGTATAATGAAGGAAGTGAATTGCACCTCTATATTAGGCCTCCAATACCGATAAGCAGTGCAATGCGCTCCGCTTATTGCACCATAGGGCTGACTTTGAAGTTATGGCGGGCACGGTATTGTTCCCCCTCTTATTCGCTGAGGCGAGCCCGCTTGCCCAGACCGCGAGACAGGATGTCGAGCGAGCGACGCCGGGCCATGGACGGCCCGTCGCCGCGTGCCGTCGGACAAGCGGGTGAGCCGAAGGCACCCGACGCAGTCGGGCGAATAAGCGGGGGTGGCCTTTCTTTTGGTGACTTTTCTTTGGCCACGCAAAGAAAAGTTACTCGCCCAAGCCCGAAGGGCGGGCGAAACCCCTTCGAGGCCAGCGGCCTCGCGTCCTGCTCGGCACAGCCGAGCCATCCATCAGACACACCACAAAGCGGACGATTACGCCTGACGGCTAATCGACCCTACGATTGTACGGAGCAGCCGTGCCTGCTTGCCACAGGCACGGAGTCTGGCTGGACGCCCGGATGCCACCGACAAAGGGGGCCCTGGCCGCCCCTATCGGCCCAAAAACGCCTCCCAGTCCTTGAACACCGGCTGCAACCCCGCCTGCCGCACGGCATCGGCCACCTCGCCCACAGAGCGATCGTCGTGGATGGCGAACTGCTCCAGCTCCTCTTTGTCCCCTTCCGCATAGCCGCCGGGCTGGGTGCGGGATTCCGCCGACATCTGGGTGATGCCAAGGCGCAGGGCGCCGTTGCGAAACGCCGGGGACTCCCGGGTGGAGAGCGACAACTCCAGGGTCGGCGAGAAGAGGCGCCAGGCGCAGATAAGCTGCACCAGCTGACGGTCCGACATGGTCACCTCGGGCTCCAGCCCCCCGGTGCAGGGGCGCAGGCGCGGGAAGGAGAGCGAATAGCGGCTCTGCCAGTGGTGACGCTCAAGCCAGCTCAGGTGCTCGGCGACAAAATAGCTGTCGGCGCGCCAGTCCGGCGACAGGCCGATCAGCGCGCCGAGGCCAATTTTGTCAACCCCGGCGCGCCCCAGCCGGTCCGGGGTGGCGAGGCGCCACGCGATATCCTGTTTGTTGCCGCGCAGGTGATGGCGGGCGTAGGCGGGGGCGTGATAGGTCTCCTGGTAGACCATGACCGCATCCAGCCCCAGGGTCTTGAGCTCGGCGTATTCGGCTTGCGACAGGGGCTGCACCTCCATCGCCAGGGTGCTGAAGTGGCGGCGGATCCGCGGCAGCTGCTCGCGAAAGTAGTCCATGCCCACCTTGGTCTCGTGCTCGCCGGTCACCAGCAGCACACTGTCGAAGCCGCGTGCCTTGAGGGCCAGGCACTCGCGCTCGATTTCCTCGCTATTCAGGGTCTTGCGCTTCAAGCGGTTGCTCATGGAGAAACCGCAATAGGAGCAGTCGTTGGCACAGAGGTTCGACAGATAGAGGGGGACATAGAAGCCCACCGTATTGCCGAAACGCTGGCGGGTGAGGCGCTCCGCCAGCTCCGCCATCCGGTGCAGGAAGGGCTCGGCGGCAGGGGAGATAAGCGCCATAAAGTCCTGCAGGGTGCGCCGTGGACTGGCCAGCGCCCGCTCGACGTCCAGGGCCGTCTTGGCGCGGATCTGCATGCCTACGTCGTCCCAGTCGAGCTCGCGCCAGCGGTCGGCAAAATCCAACCCCCTCCCGGCCTCCCCCTTGGGAGGGGGAGGAGCGCAGGGCTCGCCCCATTCAAGAGCCGAGTCAGCCTCGCCCCTCACCCCCAGCCCCTCTCCCTTATTTTGTGAAGAGTCGAGAGGGGGGCACAGTGCGGCAGAATCGGGGGACGCGTCGAAAGAGGGCATTGCCATTGGCTCTCGCCCTAAGCCCGTATCATGACTCATAACGCCCCCAGAAAATCGGTCAGGGGGCTGGAGGCCTGGGCCTGGCTGCCGCGCGCCCCGAGGCCCGCCTCATAGGCGCTGCGACCGGCCTCGCAGGCGAGCGCAAAGGCGCGGCCCATGGCGACAGGATCGCCGCTCACGGCAATGGCCGTGTTCACCAGCACGGCGTCGGCGCCGAGCTCGAAGGCCGCTGCCGCGTGGCTCGGCGCCCCGATCCCTGCGTCCACCACCACGGGCACATTGGCCTGCTCGACGATGATGGAGAGGAATTCCCGGGTCACCAGCCCCTGATTGGAGCCAATGGGGGCGCCGAGCGGCATGACGGCGGCGCAGCCCACCTCTTCGAGCCGCTTGCAGAGCACGGGATCGGCGCCGCAGTAGGGCAGCACCACGAAGCCCTCCTTCACCAGCTGTTCGGCGGCCTTGAGGGTCTCTATGGGATCGGGCAGCAGGTACTTGGGATCGGGGTGGATCTCGAGCTTGAGCCAGTTGGTCCCCAGCGCCTCCCGGGCCAGGTGGGCGGCAAACACCGCCTCGGCGGCCGTCTTGGCGCCCGAGGTGTTGGGCAGCAGCTTGACCCCGAGGGCCAGCAGCGGAGTGAGGATGTCGTCGTGGCGCTTGCCAGGCTCCAGGCGCTTGATGGCCATGGTGACGAGCTGGGAGCCGCTCGCCGCTATGGCGGCCGCCATCAGCTCGGGGTGGGCAAACTTGCCGGTGCCGGTAAAGAGGCGCGATGAGAAGGTGTGGTTCGCAATGGTCAGCATCTCAGCCTCCGGCGATGGCAGTGAAAAGGTGGATCTCGTCCCCGTCATTGAGGCGGGTCTCTGGCCAGCGGCTGCGGGGCAGCACGGCGCCATTGAGGGCCACCGCCACCCCCTGGGGGGCAATCTCCTGCGCCGCCAGCAGCTCGGTCAGGCGCTGGCCGGTGGGCAGCGTCAGTTCGATATCGTTCAATCGAATATTCATTGATCATCCTTATGGCTGCCACACACCGGGCAGTCGGGGTCGGCAGGCAGGCGCAGCGTCTGCCACTCGTGGGCCAGGGCATCGAAGCGGCGCAATGTGCCCGCCACCGGGCTGGGGCGCCCGAGCAGCAGTTTCAGTGCCTCCAGCGCCTGCAGGGAGCCCATCACGCCCACCAGGGGGCCGGTGACGCCGCTGCTCTGGCAGCTCTCCTTGATCTCGGTATCCGCCGGGTAGAGGCAGGCGTAGCAGGCATGTTCCGGCGCGCTTCGCACCATCAGTTGCCCTTGCCAGCCGACGGCGGCGGCGGAGATCCAGGGTTTCCCCTGGGCCACGCAGGCGGCGTTGATGGTGTGGCGGCTGGCCAGGTTGTCGCAGCAGTCGACAACCAGATCCACCTCGGCCACGAAGGCTGGCAGGCTATGGGCGTCGAGACGCTGGTTGATGGCGATCAGCTCGACGTGGGGGTTGTGGGCCGCCAACCGTTCCCGGGCCAGCTCCGCCTTGGAGCGGCGCAGCCCCTCCCCATCGAACAGGATCTGGCGCGGCAGGTTGCTGGAATCCACCACGTCGCCGTCGGCCAGCCACAGGGTGCCGACCCCGGCCCCAGCGAGATAGAGGGCGAGCGGCGAGCCGAGGCCACCCAGACCGACGATCAGCACCGACTTGGCTTTCAGCCGCGCCTGCCCCTCCTCCCCTATCTCGGCCAGCATCAGTTGCCTGCCGTATCTCAGATACTCTTCGTCACGAAGAGACGCCTCGTCAGAGCGCATGTGCCACCTCCTGCACCGCTATGGCGGAGCGCGCCGGATCCCCGGCCCCCACGGCGGCCAGCAATCGGGCCGTGGCCCCCTGCCAGTCGTCGCTCCTTGTGATGGCGGAGACCAGGGCGATACTGCCTACCCCGCTCTCCTTCACCGCAGCCACACGATCCTCGCCTATGCCGCCGATGGCGACAGTGGGCCAGTCCTGCATCAGGGCGCGGTAGTGGTGCAGCCGCACCAGCCCCTGGGGGCGGGACGGCATCTGCTTGGTGTTGGTGGGGAAGATATGACCCAGGGCTATATAGGAAGGCGCCAGCTCCCGGGCCCGCATCAGCTCGAAGTAGCCGTGGGTGGAGATGCCAAGACGCAGGCCGGCGGCCTGAATGGCGGCGAGATCGGCTGATCCCATATCCTCCTGCCCCAGATGCACCCCATAGGCACCGGCCGCTATGGCCTGCTGCCAATGGTCGTTGATAAAGAGCCGCGCCCCGAAGCGGCGACCCAGGGCCACCGCCTCGGTAATTGCCGGTACCACCTGAGCGGCGGGCAGGTTCTTGATGCGCAGCTGCAGGGTCTTGACCCCGGCTTCCAGCAGACGCTTGAGCCACTTGACCGAATCCACCACAGGATAGAGACCCAGATGCTGTTCGGTCGCGGCAAAGGGGCCCCCGGGCAGGTGGGCCTCGCTGGCAGGATAGAGACCAAAGCGGCGATCCAGGCTTGATCCCGCCAGCACTGCCCGGGGGAAGTGAGCGAGATCCACCGGCCAGCCGAGATGGGCTATGGGGCCGGGGCCTGCCCCCACCCCCTGCGCCCCTGCCAGCCCTTGCTGCAGATAGGCACGCGCCAGGGTGATGGCGTCCTCCACCGGATAATCCAGCGCCTGGACCGCTGCGATGGCGCTGGCGTAACAGCAGCCGGTGCCATGGCCGTGGCGGGTATCGAGGCGCGGCGCCGCGAGCCAGAACTCGCGGCTCTCGTCCTGGTAGTAGTCCAGACAGAGATCCCTGCTCCACTCAAGATGCCCCCCCTTGACCAGCACGGCGCGGGCGCCAAGCTCGCGCAGTCGCGCCGCCCCCGCCCGCACCAGCGCCGGGCTGGTCGCCGGAATGCCGGTCAATGCCTCGAGCTCGGGGCCGTTGGGGGTAATGAGGGAGAGGCGGGGCAGCAGGTGCTCGCGCACCGCCGCCAGCATGTTGGGCTCCGCCATGGGGGTGCCGCTGCTGGCGATGGCCACGGGGTCATAGACCACGAAGGGGGCGGCGATCACCTCCAACCGACGTGCCAGCACCTCCACATGGAGCCGGGTCGGCAGCAGACCGATCTTGACGGCGGCCGGGGGAAGATCGACGCCGAGGGCGTCGATCTGGGCGCAGAAGCTCTGCATCAGCACGGGATCCACCATCTTCACCGCCACCGAGTTCTGGGCCGTGATGGCGGAGATGACTGAGCAACCGTGCACGCCGAGGGCGTGCAAGGTGTGCAGATCGGCCTGGATGCCGGCACCGCCCCCCGAGTCCGAACCCGCTATGGTCCAGACGATGGGCTTGGTGCTCATGCTTCTTCCCGCTCCTCTTTGAGGGCCGCCGCCTGATGATAGAGCTCGCCCCCCTTCTCCTTGAAGGTCTCGGCCATACGGTTCATACCGCTTTCCACCTCGGCCACCACTCGCTCCTGCTGGCCATCCATGCCCACCAGCTTGATCTCCACCGCCTCCAGTTTGGCGGCATTCAGTTCGGCGGTGTAGGCACGCACGTCCTGGGTGATCTTCATGGAGCAGAACTTGGGGCCGCACATGGAGCAGAAGTGGGCCACCTTGCCGGACTCCTGGGGCAGGGTCTCATCGTGATAGGCACGGGCTGTTTCGGGATCCAGCGCCAGATTGAACTGATCCTCCCAGCGGAACTCGAAGCGCGCCTTGGACATGGCGTTGTCGCGGATCTGGGCGCCCGGATGCCCCTTGGCAAGATCGGCGGCATGGGCGGCGATCTTGTAGGTGATGAGGCCCTGTTTGACGTCCTCCTTGTTCGGCAGCCCCAGGTGCTCCTTGGGGGTGACGTAGCAGAGCATGGCGCAGCCATACCAGCCGATCATGGCGGCGCCTATGCCGGAGGTGAAGTGATCGTAGCCTGGGGCTATGTCGGTGGTGAGCGGGCCCAGGGTATAGAAGGGTGCCTCGTGGCAGTGTTCCAGCTGCTCCGTCATGTTGCGCTCTATCATGTGCATGGGCACATGGCCCGGCCCCTCTATCATCACCTGGACGTCGTACTCCCAGGCGATTTTGGTGAGCTCCCCCAGGGTGTGCAGCTCGGCGAACTGGGCCTCGTCGTTGGCGTCATAGACGGAGCCCGGACGCAGACCGTCTCCGAGTGACAAGGCCACGTCATAGGCGGCACAGATCTCGCAGATCTCGCGGAAATGCTGGTAGAGGAAGTTCTCCTTGTGGTGGGAGAGGCACCACTTGGCCATGATGCTGCCGCCACGGGAGACGATGCCGGTGAGGCGCTTGGCTGTCATGGGCACGTAGCGCAGCAAGACGCCGGCGTGGATGGTGAAGTAGTCCACCCCCTGTTCGGCCTGCTCCAGCAGGGTGTCGCGGAACAGCTCCCAGGTGAGATCCTCGGCGATGCCGTTGGTCTTCTCCAGCGCCTGATAGATGGGCACAGTGCCGATGGGCACAGGACTGTTGCGCAGTATCCACTCCCGGGTCTCGTGGATGTAGCGGCCGGTGGAGAGATCCATGACGGTGTCGGCGCCCCAACGGGTGGACCAGACCAGCTTCTCCACCTCCTCCTCGATGCTGGAGGTGACCGCCGAGTTGCCTATGTTGGCGTTGATCTTCACCAGGAAGTTGCGGCCGATGATCATGGGCTCGGCTTCCGGGTGGTTGATGTTGCTGGGGATGATGGCGCGGCCGGCGGCCACCTCATCGCGCACGAATTCTGGGGTGATGTTTTCCGGCAGGCGGGCGCCGAAGCCCTGACCCGGATGCTGGCGCAGCAGCAGCTCGGAGCGCACCCGCTCGCGGCCCATGTTCTCGCGAATGGCGATGAACTCCATCTCCGGGGTGACCATCCCCTGACGGGCATAGTGCAGCTGGGTCACCCGGCGGCCCGGCTTGGCGCGGCGCGGCTTGGGCAGATGCTATCGAAGCGCAGGTGATCCAGCCCCTCGTCGGCCAGCCGCTCCTGAGTGAAGGTGGAGCTGAGCCCCGGCAGCTCGTCGGTATCATCCCGCTCCAGCACCCAGTTCTCCCGCAGGCGCGGCAGGCCGCGGCGCACGTCGATGGCGACCCCCTCCTCCCCGTAACGGCCAGAGGTGTCGTAGACCGGCACCGGCTCGTTGGGCTCGAACTGGGGCTCTTCTTTGGTGCCGCCGACGAAGGTGTCGGCCAGGGCAATTTCCCGCAGGGGAACCCGGATATCGGGGCGGGAGCCTTCGATAAAGATGCGGCGGGAGTTGGGATGAGCCATCCCCTTGAGGCTGTCGATAAAGGCCTGGGCGCTGGAGCGCTGCTCGCGGCGGCTGGATTTGGCGGTATCAGATACGGAAGTAGACATAGCAAAACTCACATTAACTGGTTGAAGTTATGGGTGTTTGCTTGTCTGGAGTTCGAGGAGAAGATGAACTTGCGGCGGGGTGTTTATCTCGGGAGGGAGTGCGCGCGCGGGATGGATTCCGCTCTGCTGTTCTGCCACTTCCCGCTCTCCACGCTGTGGACAAGGCGCCCCACGTGCTGGACAACCGGACGGGACAGACTCCCTCCTGTCGCCCTGACTTGCCATCAGGGTTATCCCTTCGATGAGCGGAAGAGGCTTGTTCCTCCCCCCGGCGCGGTAACCCGCAAGTTACCCTTGTTCCCTTCGCAGGTTTAACCTGATCAGGTTCCACGGATCCCGAATTAACGGTCTCAGCTTCGCGTCGTTCGACGGTCAGCACTCCGACAAGATGGCGCCAGTATATATGGGGAAATGGAAAGCTTAAGCTTTTAACAAGACCGACCAGTGCAAACAACAACCGGGCCATCCCGGTTTCAACCATGAATTTTTCGCTAACAATGAGCCACGAGCCATTCCAAACAAAGGACTGGTTGCGCACGGCTTGAGTGGCTGTATGACGCCAAGCTGTTCTGTTGCCGGCAAATGGCTCTCGGCACTGAAATCACCTGTAACGGTGGAAGGGCAAGCAGTGGCCAGGTTATTGGCAGAACAGGCAGACCGTTCTGCTGAAAGGGGCCTGCAATCCCACCAGTTAGTTGAAAATGATATCCATGGTAGCGGATACTGTTGGCCTTTCCTTGTTGGCAAGGGCCTCGACCTGTCCAGATCCATACCAGTAAGATTAAAAATATCGCCTTCACCATCATCGGCAAGAGGTAGCTACGCCAAACCTGTAACAGCCTATCTTCATGACTGGCACGGGTCATGGGGCAGCCAATGGGCTCGATATCGCCGGCACTGGCTCTCGAGCAACAGAATCCAGTCACCGCCTCGCTCAGGCCATAGGTTTTTGGACCAGTTATCGTAGCGCAGGGTCGTCATAACATTGATGTCGCTGTGACCATCCACCACATTCAATTCACGGATTCACATCGCCAGCTTGAAACTGTCAGGATCCAGGTTGTAGGCAAAATTGCTCACCTTGATGGAGGTCTTGTCACCACATAGCGATAACCATGCTCGCACTTGTCGCCACGGAACGGGCCGATCGGCAAAGGTGTGCACATCCGATTCTCAGGATGGGTATACCCAGGCATAGCCGAGATAGGAAGCCCTTCATAACTGGTTGGTTTGATGAAATTCGCACTGTCATGTACCAGCCGCCTTGAACTCGTATCACCATCTGGTATCCAGGAGATGTTGGACTTGTCGAGGGGTCGGATAGCACCGCACCGGCAGGCTGGAGTGAGGCCCCATAATGACCCAGCCGTTGGGGCGCGCTTCCACTGCCCCATCATGCCGAGCTTTTGACGCTCTGCGCCTCTCGGTCGTCGCCACAGACCTCTTGCTGAAAACAGGCGAAGCTGGTCTGGGAGGCCCAGCTCGCCTGTGCTCGCAGGCCGGATATGATGACAAGCCAGTTTTTTAGTTTCTCCAACCAGCGGCCACTGAAACTTTTATATTGGTGTGTCATGACAGTATCAGTCGCTCAGATCCCATGTAGGTGCCCACACTTCAATATTCAGAATTAATCGGAAAGATATATTCAGCATGGTGGCCTTGAGCATCGTACTTCAGGGTCACCACCACCTGCTGGGGCAAAATTAGCAGTATTGATATTATGAAATTATACGGCCGTGATGGTCTTGACCAGGCTTTAGGATCTCTCGGTGACCTGACCATGGCTCTGCACCAGTTGAGCTACGAGGTTGGAGAGGGTAAAAATTCTGATGAGAACCCCTCATCGGCGAGGCGCTTCTGGGTGATGGGAGAACATCGAGATCTCTGTGTTCCCCGCAACGATATCCGGAGCAGCCGCCCAGAATTAACGGTCCCGTTATCAGCCAGCCAAATGGCGCCAGCATGTGAGGCTCATTTTTCAGCTCGACCATAATCTTTCCCGACAATGGATGCAGTTCATTAACACAAGGATGATGTTTATGATGACTATGAATGGGCGAGATAACTTGAATGGCTGGTAGCAGCAGTAAAACACTGGACAAGCCGCCATTGAACATCGACCTCATCACCCGCCTGGATATCGATTGGGTTGGATACAAGCAAAATAAAAAACCGGTGAGTTGGGATAACGAAGAGGGTAATCACGCCAAGCAGTGCCCTGTTTGATTGGAACTACCTATCAAACAACAGCCTATATGACACTACAAATAATATAATCCAAATTCCAATATTTGGTCTTTATAGTGCCCCATGCGGCTTAACACCAGTTTATCGATAACAGCACCTACTCATTCAAGAAAACGGTCACAACGGCAGCCTATGTAGACAACACAGGCATTTATGACAACGTTGGTGTTAACATCAAGGCCCGCCCACTTGACCTAGCTACAGTTATTTTTATCAGGGTAGACAGGTTCAGCCGCCTGCACCTGAGACTGGCAGCACAAAGAGCAAAGCTCAAAAAACAGATGAAGACGCCAAAAACGCCAGATTGTGAAAGAGCACAAGAAGGCAAGATAATCAAAGAATGGGACGGTAAATATTCTCTGAATATATGCTGCAGGAGGGGGATGACCCCAGCAATTTTGTCAGGGATGGCATACTGGTTCCATATGATTGTTACCTTGTGTAGAAAATATCCTTTTTCATTTGCTGGTATGGACTCCGACAAAACCTGACACAAATAGGGCAAATAAACCAAAGGCGGAAAAACATCCATGACAAACTTCAAAATAATGGTGATACAGGAAAGACCTCGCCACCAGTGAGACCGCCATTTTTATTCGACACCCAGAGCAAGACGGCTCATAAATATTGTGACAGTCATTATTTAATGGCTGCCAGGCGTACTTTCTCATCAACTATGCGGCGGCTGAAACCAACCCGCGTATTCAGGGGATTAATAAGGATAAACAGAAACTGTTCGAGTTTACCTATCCAAGGACACCCTGATCACTTCAATCCCTGCAATACCTCTCGAGAACATCCACTTCAAAGAACGGATCATGACGCTACCTCTCTGCATTACCGGCATGGGGGACCAGAATCGGCGGGCCCGTCTCGTCACGGGTCACCCAGCGCACGCCCCGGTTGAGTGGCGGGGCTGCCGTTGAGCCAGGGTTGCCAGCGTGAATGTTATTGCCAGATCATCGAAGGCATGACCCGTCACGGCGAGCAAGGTGCCCCGCTGCCAGGGCTGATTGGCCAGCGGAGCTCTGGCGGCCAGAAGGCGATATGTTCGGTGGCACGCCATCGGCCACCAGCAGGGCGAGCTTCATGCCGGGTTTGAGGTCTGGAAACCCGCACCCCGGCCAGTGCGGCGCTGCCGAGCTCGAGCTCGGCCCCCTGAAATTGCAGGCGGATGCCGTCGTTGTGCTCCAGCTCCACCAGCCAGAGTTCGGGCTCGTCGGCAAGGGCGTGAAAGGAGAGCAGCAGGAACAATGCGGTTCTGGTCATAGCAAGCAGGCCCATGGTCAACCCAGCGAGGAGGTTTAACTATGGGCCTGGACGGGCAATTTTTCCGGTCGACTGGTGTGGCGGCTCAGTCGTCCTCCCGGCAGCGGCTCAGACGCATGCCGTCGAAGCGGCACTCCAGCTCCAGCCAGCGCCCCTCGAAGGGGGCCAGGCTGTCGTCCGAGGTGACATAGCCCCAGATCCGCCCCTGCGCCACAGGCCCTTCCAGCTCCATCTCATGCTTTTCTTCCAGCGGCTCCACCTCGCGGACCAGCCGTCTATCTCCCTCTATCACCCCTTCCAGATCGACCCAGGTGCCACCGAGATCGTCTTCGTCCAGACCGTCCTTGAAGCGGGTCTGCTCATCGATCACGAAGGGAATGCCGTTGACCATCAACTGGCCCAGTTGCCAGCTGGTGCGGCCGGTCAGCTTGAACTCGGCCGCCTGCACCAGACCAAAGGGCAATAAAATCAATAGCCAGAGGGCGCAGAGAGACTTCTTCATCGGGGATCCTCGGGGTTACACTGGCACACAGGATGTCTCATCCGGTGTGAAATGGCCGTGAAATCTCGGCCCAAACCAGGAGATCAGAGCATGAAAATACTGGTGGTGGAAGACAGTCCCCAGGTGGCTGAGACCGTCATGGATTATCTGGTGCTGGCCGGGCACAGGGTGGACTGCGCCTATCACGGCCAGGCCGCCCTGCAGTTGCTGGCGGAGCAGCGCTTCGACGTCATCATCATGGACGTCATGATGCCGCGCCTCGACGGCCTGCGCACCGTCGAGCGGCTGCGCTCGGACGGCATCGCCACCCCAGTGCTCTTTCTCACCGCCCGCGACAGCCTGGACGACAAGCTGGCAGGTTTCAAGGCGGGGGGCGACGACTACCTGGTCAAGCCGTTCGCCATGGAGGAGCTGGAGGTGCGGTTGCAGGCCCTGGCCCTTCGCGGCCCCCGCAGCGACATGGGGGCACTGGCATTTGGCGAGCTGGAGGTGGATCCCGGCGCGGGTCGCGCCACCCGCGCCGGGGTGGAGCTCAAGCTCGGCAAGATCCCCTTCCAGATCCTCACCCTGCTGGTCAGGCGTGCCCCCCAGCTGGTGACGCGCCAGGAGGTGCTCGACACCGTCTGGGGGGATGAAGAGCCCGACTCTGACGCCCTGCGCAGCCACATCTACGCCCTGCGCAACGCCCTGGACAAGCCCTTCCCCAGCCCCATGCTGGAGACAGTGCACGGCCAGGGTTACCGGCTGGTCAAACCATGAGCCTCCCGGCCTCCCCGAGCCAGCCAGCCTTGAACCTGCCGAGCCTGCGCAAGCGCCTGATCCTGGCGCTGGGCGGGGCCGGCTTGCTGCTGCTGCTGATCCTGAGCCTGCTGATGGTGGTGGCCGAGAACAAGATGGAGGAGCTCAGCCTGCGCCACTGGCTGGAGGCCGAGGTCACCCGCTACAACGATGACTGGCTGCGGCTCGGCCAGGCGGCACCCGCCCCCAGCCCGCGCCAGTTCTCCAGCTACTGGACGGAGGCGGGACGCCTGCCCGTCTGGCTCAAACCCTACCAGACCCCCGGTTTCTTCGAGCACCAGCTGGGGGAGGAGGACAAACACTTCCTGGTGCGCGCTCACCCCTCGGGCCAGGGCCTGCTCTATCTGGTGTTCAACGACGACGCCGACGACTACCTGGATCCTTACGAAGACAGGCTGCACCTGGTCACCCGGCTGATCGGGCTGGCCCTGTTGCTCGGCTGCATAGCGTTCGGCATCTGGCTGGTGCGCCACATCACCCGCCCTCTGGACAGGCTGCGCCAGCGCGTCGCCCACCTCACCCCGGATCAGGTCGACTTCGTGCCGGACGCCCCCTGGCAGGAGCTGCGGGAGATCGAGCTGGCGCTGCTGGCGGGCAAGCACGAGGTGGCCGCCGTGTTTGCCCGGGAACAGGAGTTCAGCCGCTTCGCCAGCCATGAGCTGCGCACCCCCAACATGGTGATCCAGGGCTCAGCCGCCCTGCTCGGCAAGGTGAGCGACCTGCCCGCCCCCGCCGCCCGGGCCGCCAGCCGCATTCGGGCCGCCAGCGACGAGATGGCCCTGCTCACCGAGACCTTCCTGCTGCTGGGCCGCAAGGAGGCGGTCGAGCGCCCCCCGCAATTGGTGGCACCGCTGATCCAGCGGGAGCTGGCGCGCCTAGCCCCCCTGCTGCAGCGCGAAAGCCTGGACATACGCCTCAATCTGGACGAGCAGAGCGAGGTGCAGGCCCCTCTCTCCCTGCTCGCCATCGCCCTGGGCAACCTGCTGAAGAATGCCCTGAGCTACGCCGAGGGTCATATCGAGATCGCGCTTCAGGGGCAGGTGCTCACCATCAGCAATCCCACCGCGGCGGCGCCGGATCAGATCCTGGGCTACGGCTGCGGCCTCACCATCATACAGCGCATCTGCGAGAAGCTGGGCTGGCAGATAGAGACCCGGCTGGAGGATGGTGTTTTCAGCGCCAGGCTGGCGATGAACGCCCTCGACCTCACGCAGGCATAGTTCCCCCCTCATCCCCGACCCTTCTCCCGCGCGGGGAGAAGGGAGACAACAGGCACTCCCCGGCAAGCCCACAAGCCAGATAACAACAAGGCGCCCGAGGGCGCCTTGTTTGCAGAGGACGGGAGGGCGGCTTATTCCGCCGGCTTGTGCTTGCGACTCGCCTTGAGCTCCAGAAAATCGATGATCTTGCCCGCCACATCCTTGCCGGAGGCGGCTTCGACCCCCTGCAGACCGGGGGAGGAGTTCACCTCCAATACCAGGGGGCCGCGGGCACTGCGCAAGATATCCACCCCGGCCACGTCCAGCCCCATGATCTTGGCGGCCTGCACCGCTGTCGCCCGCTCTTCCGGGGTGATCTTGATGGCCGACGCCTCGCCGCCACGGTGCAGGTTGGAGCGAAACTCCCCCGGCTGGGCCTGACGACGCATGGCCGCCACCACCTTGCCACCCACCACCACGCAGCGAATGTCGGCGCCGTTGGCCTCGCGGATGTACTCCTGCACCAGTATGTTGTTGTTGGTCTGGATGAAGGCCTCGATCACGCTCTCCGCCGCCTTCTGGGTCTCGCACAGCACCACGCCTATCCCCTGGGTCCCCTCCAGCAGCTTCACCACCAGCGGCGCCCCGCCGACCATGGTGATGAGGTCGGGCACGTCGTGGGTGCTGTGGGCATAGCCGGTGATGGGCAGGCCTATGCCGTGGCGGGAGAGCAGCTGCATGGCACGCAGCTTGTCCCGGGAGCGACTGATGGCCACCGAGCTGTTGAGGGCCATAGTATTCATCATCTCGAACTGGCGCAGCACGGCGGTGCCATAGAAGGTGATGCTGGCACCGATGCGCGGGATCACGGCGTCATAGCTCTCCAGTTCCCGTCCTTCGTAGTGGATGGAGGGGCTGTGGGAGGCGATGTTCATGTAGCAGCGCAGGGTGTCGAGCACCTCGACCTGATGCCCGCGCGCCTGCGCCACCTCGACCAGACGGCGGGTGGAGTAGTTGTTGGGCTCGCGGGATAAAATGGCAATATTCATGGAAATGACAGACCTGATAATCGGACTGGAGAGTATAAGGTGCCATGAACGACTGGCAACGCCAATCCTTTCCCCTCACCATTCGGCGTTCTGCAAGAACCGCTGAATACCAGATTCAATGAGGACCACGCAATGCCTGCTGCAGGCTCAGCAGCAGCGCCACCTCCTGCAACCGGCGCGCCGTGGTCCCGGCCCAGCCGCCCACCGGCACAGGCGCCAGCAGGGTTTGGGCTATGCAGTCGCGATAGAGGGGCCCCTCATGTTGCCAGCCCCGCATACCATCGACGCCGTGAAAATGTAGCCACTCCAGATTGCCGCTGCGAAGCAGCTCGATGCGCCGCCCATCCTTGAGATGCAGGCATAACCCCTTCTTCTCGACCCCGGCTCCTGCGTACTTGTCGAGCCAGAGCCTCAGGGGTACCCCGGCCGCCTCGCCGCGCAGGCAGGCGCGCCCCTCGGCGGTTTCGAGATCACCACTGGGGATGGGCTGGCCCAGCCTGTCGGCCACCCCGTCAACCACCAGCGTCAAGCTGTCATCCCCGCCGAGGGCCACCAGCAGCTCGCGGATCATCGCCAGCAGATGGGTGCCGATGTCGAGGATCACCCCGTCGGGATGACGCAGGACCCGCCGATCCGGCTCGCCGGTGGCGAAGTTGAGGGCATAGGGGTGCCCCTGCTCGTCAAGGCCGCAGGGTTCCAGCAGGAAGCCCTCCACCGAGGCCACGTCGGCCAGGGTGACCGGCGAAATGGGGCCGGTCTGCCCGGCTTGCGGCCACCAATCATCCCCCAGCCCGCCGCTGAGCAGCCGCTGGACGGCGTTGCGGGCCATCCAGTGATCCAGCGCCAGCACCCGGGGGGCGACCTCGGGATCCGCCAGCAGGGCCTGCAGGCGAGCTTGCTGGGCCAGGGTAGCTACCACAGGCTTCTCCAGGGCGGCCAGAATCAGTGCAGGTTCGGCCCCAGCCAGCGCTCGGCCTCCACCAGCGTCATGCCTTTGCGCTGGGCATAGTCTTCCACCTGATCGGGCTGGATCTGCGCCACCGCGAAATACTTGCTCTCGGGGTGGGAGAAGTACCAGCCGGACACTGCCGCCCCCGGCCACATGGCGTAGGACTCGGTGAGCTTCATGCCGATGGCCTGCTCCACACCCAGCAGTTCCCAGATGCTGCCCTTCTCGGTGTGCTCCGGGCAGGCGGGGTAGCCGGGCGCCGGGCGGATGCCCTGATAGTTCTCGCGAATAAGCTCCTCGTTGGAGAGCGCTTCGTCGGGGACATAGCCCCAGTGCACTTTGCGCACCTGCTCGTGCAGGTACTCGGCGAAGGCCTCGGCGAGACGGTCGCACACCGCCTGGATCAGGATGGCGTTGTAGTCGTCGTGATCCGCCTTGTAGGCTTGCGCTATGGCCTCCTCGCCGATGCCACCGGTCACCGCGAAGGCGCCGATCCAGTCCGGCTTGCCGCTCTCCTTGGGGGCCACATAGTCCGCCAGACAGTAGTTCGGGAAGCCCTGCTTCTCGCTCTGCTGGCGCAGGTGGTGCAGCACCTTGATGACCTCGGTGCGGGACTCGTCGCTGTAGACTTCTATGCTGTCGCCGACCCCGTTGGCCGGGAACAAGCCGATGATGCCGGCGCAGCGCACGCTCTGATCTTTCTCCAACTGATCCAGCATGGCGTTGGCATCGGCAAACAGCTTGGTCGCCTCCTCACCTATGATCTCGTCTTCCAGGATGCGCGGATACTTGCCTGCCAGCTCCCAGCTCAGGAAGAACGGCGTCCAGTCGATGTAGGGGCGCAGCACAGAGACGGGCACATCCTCGAAGGTCTGCACGCCCAACTCGCGGGGCTTGGGCGGCTCATAACCGACCCAGTCCAGTTGCTGGCGGTTGGCGCGGGCGTGGGCCAGGGAAACCGGCTTGGATCTAGGCTGCTTGCGGGCATGCTGATCCCGCGCTATCTCGTACTCCTTGTCGATGCGGGCGACGAAGGCGGGCTTGAGCTCGGGGTTCAGCAGGCTCTGGGCCACCCCGACCGCGCGGGAGGCGTTCGACACATAGACCACGGGTTCGGAGTAGTTCTGCTCTATCTTCACCGCGGTGTGGGCCTTGGAGGTGGTGGCGCCGCCGATCAGCAGCGGCAGCTTGAAGCCCTGGCGCTCCATCTCTTTCGCCACGTGCACCATCTCGTCCAGCGACGGGGTGATCAGGCCCGACAGACCTATGATGTCGGCCCCCACTTCCCGCGCCGTCTTGAGGATGGTCTCGCAGGAGACCATGACTCCGAGATCGACGATCTCGTAGTTGTTGCACTGCAGCACCACGCCGACGATGTTCTTGCCGATGTCGTGCACATCCCCCTTGACGGTGGCCATCACTATCTTGCCGTTGCTGGAGCCGCCGGACTTCTCCGCCTCTATGTAGGGTTGCAGGTAGGCGACCGCCCGCTTCATCACCCGCGCCGACTTCACCACCTGGGGCAGGAACATCTTGCCGGCGCCGAACAGGTCGCCCACCACGTTCATGCCGTCCATCAGCGGCCCTTCGATCACGTGCAGCGGCTTCTCGGCCCCTGCCCGCGCCTCTTCGGTGTCCTCTTCGATGAAGTCGGTGATCCCTTTGACCAGGGCATGCTCCAGCCGCTTGCCCACAGGCCAGCTGCGCCACTCCTGATCCCGGGGATCTTCGGCCTGGGCGCCGGCGCCGCGATACTTCTCGGCGATGGCCAGCAGATCCTCGGTGGCGCTGTCACTCAAGTTGAGCACCACGGCCTCGACCTTGGCCTTCAGCTCCGCCGGTATGTCTTCGTAGATGGCGAGCTGACCGGCGTTGACTATCCCCATGTCCATGCCGCTGCGGATGGCGTGGTAGAGGAAAACTGCGTGAATCGCTTCCCGCACCGGCTCGTTGCCCCGGAAGGAGAAGGAGACGTTGGAGACGCCGCCGGAGATCATGGCGTGGGGCAGGTGCTCCTTGATGTCCTTCACCGCCTCGATGAAGTCCACCGCGTAGTTGTTGTGCTCGTCGATGCCGGTCGCCACCGCGAAGATGTTGGGGTCGAAGATGATGTCTTCCGGCGGGAAGCCGACCCTGTCCACCAGGATCCGATAGGCGCGCTGGCAGATCTCGAACTTGCGGGCACGGGTATCGGCCTGGCCCACCTCGTCGAACGCCATCACAATGACGGCGGCGCCATAGCGGCGCAGCAGCTTGGCCTGTTCGATGAACTTGGCCTCCCCTTCCTTCATGGAGATGGAGTTGACCACAGGCTTGCCCTGCACGCACTTGAGACCCGCCTCCAGCACCTCCCACTTGGAGGAGTCGATCATCACGGGCACCCGGGCGATGTCCGGCTCGCCGGCGATGAGGTTCAAGAAGCGCACCATGGCCGCCTCGGCGTCCAGCATCCCCTCGTCCATGTTGATGTCGATGATCTGGGCGCCGCTCTCCACCTGCTGCTTGGCCACATCCAGGGCCTCGTCATAGAGCCCCTCCTTGATCAGCCGCTTGAACTTGGCGGAGCCGGTGACGTTGGTGCGCTCCCCCACGTTCACGAACATGGACTCCGCCGTGATGATGAGGGGCTCGAGGCCGGACAGCCGGCAGGCGACCGGCAGCTCGGGCAGCGCGCGGGGCTTGATACCCGCCACAGCGTCCGCCATGGCACGAATATGGGTCGGGGTGGTACCGCAGCAGCCCCCCACCAGGTTGAGGAAGCCGCTTTGGGCCCACTCGCGGATATGCTCCGCCATCTCACCCGCGTCGAGATCGTACTCGCCGAAGGCGTTGGGCAGGCCGGCGTTGGGGTGGGCGCTCACAAAGGTCTCGCTGATGCGCGACAGCTCCTCCACGTACTGGCGCAGCTCGTCCGGGCCCAGCGCACAGTTGAGGCCGAACGACACGGGTTTGACGTGACGCAGGGAGTGATAGAAGGCTTCCGTGGTCTGGCCGGAGAGGGTGCGGCCCGAGGCATCCGTGATGGTGCCGGAGATCATCACCGGCAGGCTGTAGCCCAGCTCCTCGAACACCAGATCCACCGCGAAGGCGGCCGCCTTGGCGTTGAGGGTATCGAAGATGGTCTCAATCAGGATGATGTCGGCGCCCCCCTCGATCAGGGCATGGGTGGATTCGGTGTAGGCGGCCACCAGCTGGTCATAGGTGACGTTGCGCTTGCCGGGATCGTTCACGTCCGGCGAGATGGAGCAGGTGCGGTTGGTGGGGCCCAGGACGCCTGCGACGAAACGCGGCCTGGCGGGATCCTTGGCCGTCCATTCGTCCGCCACGGCGCGGGCCAGACGGGCCGCCTCGCGGTTGATCTCGGCGGAGAAGGCTTCCATCTCGTAATCGGCCATGGCGATGCGAGTGGCGTTGAAGGTGTTGGTCTCGAGGATGTCGGCCCCGGCGGCGCAATATTGATCGTGGATCTCGCGGATCACCGACGGCCGGGTCAGCACCAGCAGATCGTTGTTGCCCTTGATGTCGGTATGCCAGTCGGCGAAGCGCTCGCCGCGGTAATCCGATTCACCGAGCCTGTAACCCTGGATCATGGTGCCCATGGCACCGTCGATGATCAGGATCCGCTCCTTGAGACAGGCTTCCAGTTTCTTTGTTACGTCCGACTTCTTGCTCGACTCTATGCTCGACACCGCTTCTACCCCTTACATCCATGCAACTGCGTGAGCTCCATCCTAGCAGCAAAAAAATCAAATGGAAATCTAGCCGTCTATCTGTCCGAAATCTCGAGCATATACTCACAAATGGGTAATGAGTAAGATGTGGCCCGAGAGTACCCTATGCCCGTCCTCAACGGGGATACGTGCTTGCTGTTTACTAAAGAGAAAAATAACTATGAGCGTCTACTACACACTCTGTTTCTTGGCAGCCTTGGCGATCTTCATCGCCTTTGCCAACCAGTATGTCGTGAAGATCCAGACCACCATCGCCATCACAGCCGGATCCATGCTGATCTCCGCCCTGATGGTGCTGTTTGGTAAGTTGGGTTGGTTCAATCTGGAACCTCTGGCCGTCGAGACCATGGAAAGCATCGACTTCCAGAACTTCCTGCTGAAGGGGATCCTCGGATTCCTGCTGTTTGCCGGCGGTCTCGGCATCAATCTGAAGGCATTGCGCAGCCAGAAGTGGGAGATCACCATTCTCTCCATAGCGGCGACCCTGCTCTCCACCTTCATCATCGGCTATGGCTTCTGGTTCATCGCCAAGCTGCTGGGCTGGGAGCTGCCGCTGGTCTATTGCATGCTGTTCGGTGCCCTGATCTCCCCCACAGACCCCATTGCCGTGCTCGCCATCGTCAAGAAGATGAAGGCGCCGCCCCAGATCGCCATCCAGATCGAAGGGGAGTCCCTGTTCAACGACGGGGTCGGCCTGGTGATCTTCGCCACCGTCTTTGCCGTGGCCTTTGGCGGTGTCGAGCCCACCTTCACCAGCGTGGCCGGCCTGTTCCTGCATGAAGCCCTCGGCGGCATCTTGTTCGGCGCCGTGCTGGGCCTCATCGCCCACGTGATGATCAGCGCCACAGACGACGGCTCCCTGGAGCTGCTGCTGACCCTCTGCATCCCGACCGCGGGCTTCGCCTTTGCCAACATGATAGGCGTCTCCGGCGCCCTGGCCATGGTGGTCACCGGCATCATGATAGGCAACTGGACCCGCCAGTCCGGCTTCTCCGAGCAGAGCCGCCACCATCTGGATCACTTCTGGGAGTTGATGGATCAGTTCCTCAACGCCCTGCTGTTCCTGCTGATCGGCCTGGCCCTGGTGCTGCTGGATCTGGCCTGGCAAGACTGGATCCTGCTGGTCATAGCAGTGCCGCTCTGCCTGGCCGCCCGCTTCATCAGCGTCTCCCTGCCCTATGTGGCCTTCCGCAAGTTCCGCAGTTACAACCGCTTCTCGGTACGCATCCTCACCTGGGGCGGCCTGCGGGGCGGTCTGGCCATGGCCATGGCACTGGCGCTGCCCTCGGGCGTCATGGTGCTACCGGAGCACGGCGTCGATCTGCGGGAGGTGATCCTGGTGATGACCTACTCTGTGGTGATGTTCTCCATAGTGGTACAGGGCATGACCATCACCCCCATGATCACCGCCGCCAAGAAGGCCAGCGGCGACTATTGAGTCAGTCGCAGGCAGTGACTGGCAACAGCAAAAGGGCTCCCTCGGGAGCCCTTTTCGTTGGCGGCGTGGCAGAGAAAAATGCGCCACCGTCACGACATCACACAATTAGTGTTTGCTTTTTATTCATTTCGAGGAGAGAATGCGCGCCGGCTAGTTAATCAGCCCTGTTTATGTTCGCAATGCTTCAACGTTAGATGAATCCTGCCAGTACCCACATAACCTTCCTCTGATTTACTCGCCTTGAGAACCGTCAGGCTGTCTGCCTGCGTTGCCCGGCTCTCACGGTGCAGACCCGATCTGCCCACCCAATTTGAACTATGCATCCGCATATTCCTTGATAGTGCAGACGCCCGTGATTCGGGCTGGGTATTCCTGCGCGGATTCTGACCGCGTCTATTGACCTAACATTTGCCAAACAAGGAGCAACTATTTAATTTATATAGAGAAATACCATGATGAAAGCCGTACAGACACACAAACCCCTGCGTCGCAGCAAACCCATCAACCTGCCCGTGCAAGAGCATGACTATGATGCGTTTCTGATCCAGTTCAGCACCCGCTCCAGCGGTGGCTTCGCCATCTCCTGTGATGGTATCCCTGGCGAGTTCTCCATCGAAGAGCTCAACTGATCCTGCCCACCGGCAGCCTCAGATGCAGACAGGCCGCAACTCACGGCGGCCCCCTTGTCTCCCTCGCCTCCAGCCTTGTGATCCCCTCTTCTGATTGACGGCCCTGCCATCCCTCAGACAGTGCAGGCCTGGGTATCGGCCGCTTCCAGCAACAGACACTCGTCGGCATCCTCGCTCAGCCTGACCAGACGGCTGCGCACCAGACCCAGCTTGCCCAGCAGCGCCACAGATCGCTCGTTGCCAGGGGTGACGATGGCGATGACCCGCTCGATGCCGAGCCGCTCCCGCCCATCCTGTAAAGCCGCCCGCGCCGCCTCTATGCCGTAACCCTGACCGCGATAGGCTGGCAGGAAGGCGTAGCCTATGTCTTCGCACGGCAGGGTATCGCGCTTGATGAGCCCGCAGATGCCGATCCTGGCCTCGTCTTCCCGTCGCATCACCAGATAGAGACCATGCCCATGACGGGCGTAGCTGACCGCAGGCCCCTGTTGTATGTACTCTTCGGCGTCACTCAGGGTGCGCACCCCGCGATCGCCTATGTAGCGGTGGAAGTCGCCGTCGTTGAGCAACTCGAGAATAAAGGGGGCATCAGCAGTGGTTAATTCGCGCAGGGCGAGGCGCTCGGAGAGGATCATGGCAAAGGCTCGTGTGATGGGAACAACAGCCATCAAGACTGCCCCCATGACGGGCGCTTGGCAAGATCCCCGGCCAAAAGGAGGCCGTCATAGACCGCAAGCCGGCCGACCGCAGCCGACATTTAGTCCCTGCCACATGAGTCGCGCGGCGGTTCCGGCTATACTGCCCGCCCTATCCCACAGAACAACAAGCAGGACATTCCCCATGACGGACACCACCGAATTCTTTGACGAACAGACGCTGCTGGAGATGGTTGAAAACCAGCTCGCCGACGGCCATCCCCTGCAGGTGAAAGCCACCCTGATGCGGCTGGTGATGAAGGGCACCCCGCGGGACGAGGCGCTGCAATACATCGCCTGCGCCCTGGGTGCCGAGCTGATGGCCATGGAGGCGGATCAGGGCCCCTTCAACCTGACCCGCTACGCCGAGTTTCTCGACAGCCTGCCCGAGATGCCCTGGGCCGAATAACGCCCCTCATCAGGCAAGGCGGACGACCAGCCATTATCATTACTGCCACCACCAATGACGGGAGTAGGCAGATATGCGCTGGCAAAATCGCCGTGAGAGCAGCAATGTGGAGGACAGGCGCCAGGAAGGCGGTGGCAGCGGGAGCGGCGGCCTGCCCATAGGTGGCAAGGGGCGCCTCATCCTGATCGTGGTGGTCATGGTGGCGGGTTACTACGGCGTGGATCTCAGCCCCTTGCTCGACGAGCCGTCCCAGCAGAGCCAGGCGCCGCGCCAGAATGTGTCAGAGCCGGCCAGCGATCCCCTGGCCAGATTCACCTCAGTGATGCTCGCCTCCACCGAAGATACCTGGGGCGCGATCTTCTCCCAAAGCGGCAGCCAGTATCAGCCTCCCAGGCTGGTGCTCTATCGCGGCGCCACCCAGACCGGCTGCGGCCAGGGCCAGTCTGTCATGGGCCCCTTCTACTGCCCGGCGGACAGCACTGTCTACATAGATCTCTCCTTCTATCAGGACATGCGCGACAAGCTGGGGGCCGATGGCGACTTCGCCCAGGGCTATGTGGTCGCCCACGAGGTGGGCCACCACGTGCAGCACCTGCTAGGCATCTCGACCAAGGTGCGCCAGCAACAGCAAGGGCTGAGCCAGGCCGCGCAGAACAAGTTGTCGGTCAAACTCGAGCTGCAGGCCGACTGCTTCGCCGGGGTCTGGGGCTACCATATGGAGCGGGAGCAGGTGCTGGAGCACGGCGATCTGGAGGAGGCGCTCAACGCCGCCCAGGCCATAGGTGACGACCGCCTGCAGCAGCGGGGTCAGGGCCGGGTGGTGCCGGACAGCTTCACCCACGGCAGCTCGGCCCAGCGCCTCGCCTGGTTCAAGAAGGGCTTCGACAGCGGCAAGCCCGCCAGCTGCGACACCTTCGCCGCCCTCTGGAGCCGGGCCAGACGACAAGGCCGGATCCCCAGGGATCCGGCCTTGTTGCATTCAGCAGACGGGAGATGGGTCTGCCGCCCTCCCGGGCAACTAGCCCTCAGGGGGCCTCGCCTGGCAGCAGATCGGTAAAGACGAAGCCGTCCCGCACCACTGTCTCCCCCACCCGGATGGCCAGGGGCCGCTGGAACATGGGGCCATCAAAGGCCAGGGTGTGGAACTCGCCGTTCTCGCCGCAGGGGTCCACCCCGGCGGGCAGGGCCGCCAGCAGGGTCTCATCGAACTCGTGCCCACCCAGGCTGGCATCCAGCTTGCCGGGATCCAGGGTGCAGATCCTGGCCTTGAGGCCGGCGGCCATCATCTGCTGCGCCAGCTCCCTCGTGTCGCTGCCCCCAGAGCGGGAACAGCGGCGCTATGCCCGTGCCCGCCAGCTGTTTCTCCCTATAGGCGCGCACATCCTCGAGGAAGAGATCCCCGAATGCCATGTGGCGGATACCCATGGCCAGCACATCCTCGATGAAGCCGGTCATGACCCGGCCATAGTCCTCGTTGCTGCAGGGCCAGGGCAGATCGATGCAGTGCAGTGGCAGACCCACGCACGCGGCCTGCTCCGTCAGCAACTGCTTGCGCACCCCGTGCATGGCCACCCGCTCGAACGCCTGATTCAGGGTGGTGAAGAGCCCCACCACCTCGATCGCCGGATCCTGGCGCAAACGATGCAGGGCCCAGGCGCTGTCTTTTCCGCTGCTCCAGGAGAGCAGTACCTTTTTCTTCGTCATGACCTCTCCAATCCCTTGCCGCAAGGTGCTGCAAGACAGTGTTGCGAATTGTGCGATTTACTTCCTGGGATACAAAAGCATACCCTCGTGGGTGAGCGTATCCCCGCAGAGCATGGGGGAGAATAACTAAAAAAACGATGGGAAACATAAGGATATGACTAAAGTCAGCACACATCATGACCACAATCGCCCCCTCAACCGACAGGATTACAAGACCTTAAGCCTGGCGGCGCTGGGCGGCGCCCTCGAATTCTACGACTTCATCATCTTCGTCTTCTTCGCCGTGGTGATAGGCGAGCTCTTCTTCCCGGCCGACATTCCCGAGTGGCTGCGCCAGTTCCAGACCTTCGGCATCTTCGCCGCCGGTTACCTGGCCCGCCCGCTGGGGGGCATCATCATGGCCCACTTCGGCGATCTCATCGGCCGCAAGCGCATGTTCACCCTCAGCATCATCTTGATGGCGCTGCCGACCCTGCTGATCGGCCTGCTGCCCACCTATGCCACCCTCGGCATCGCCGCCCCGCTGCTGTTGCTGCTGCTGCGGATCCTGCAAGGGGCCGCCATCGGGGGTGAGGTCCCGGGGGCCTGGGTCTTCGTGGCCGAACACGTGCCCGCCCGCCGGGTCGGCGTCGCCTGCGGCACCCTCACCGCAGGGCTGACCGCCGGCATACTGCTCGGCTCTCTGGTGGCCACCGCCATCAACCGCGGCATGAGCCCGGTGGAGGTGAGCGAGTGGGGCTGGCGTCTGGCCTTCGTGCTCGGCGGTGTGTTCGGCATAGTCGCCATGTACCTGCGCCGCTGGCTGCACGAGACCCCGGTCTTCGCCGAGATGCAGGCCAACAAGGCCCTGGCCGAGGAGCTGCCCCTCAAGACGGTGCTCCGTGAACACAAGGGCAGCGTCATCGTCTCCATGCTGCTGACCTGGCTGCTCTCCGCTGGCATAGTGGTGGTGATCCTGATGACCCCGACCTATCTGCAGAAGGTCCATGGCATCAGCCCGGCCGACGCCCTGACCGCCAACTCCCTGGCCATAGTGGCCCTCACCCTGGGCTGCATCTTCTACGGCCGCCTGATAGACAGCCTCGGCAGCGGCCCCACCTTCGTCCTGGGCTCATTGCTGCTGGCCGGTGCCACCTATGCCTTCTACCACGGCCTGGCGGCGGGCATGGATCAGCTGGTGCCGCTCTACATGCTGGCAGGCTTTGCGGTGGGGATAGTCGGCGCCGTGCCCTATGTCATGGTCAACGCCTTCCCGCCCGTGGTGCGCTTCTCCGGGCTGTCGTTCTCCTACAACGTGGCCTACGCCATCTTCGGCGGGCTCACCCCCATGCTGGTGACGCTGTGGATGAAGGACGACGTGCTGGCGCCCTCCCACTATGTGGTCAGTCTGGCGGCCCTCGGCTTCGTGCTGGGTCTCTGGCTCTGGCTGCGCCAGCGCACTCAGCGTCAGGTCACGCCACAAACCGCCTGACATATGCGGGCCCCGGACTGTCGGGGCCCCTTCGTTCCGGCTATATTCAGCCTGGCTGCCGTAGAGTAGCCCCCCCTTAAGGCCAGACCCGCGTCTGGCACTGTTGTTTTCCAACCACCCCGAGGTGCAAGATGTTTTTCCAGGTCGTATTCATCGCCTTGCTCGCGCTGCTGCCCATGGTCAATCCCCCCACCACGGCTACCCTGCTGCTGGGACTGAGCAAGGGCATGTCCCGTGAGCACGTACGCCGCCAGATCAACCTGGCCGCCATCTATCTGTTCGCCACCCTCTGCGTCAGCTTCTTCATCGGCTCCTCCATCCTGGATCTGTTCGGGATCTCCATTCCCGGCCTGCGGCTGGCCGGTGGCCTCATCATCGCCTTCATCGGTTTTCGCATGCTGTTCCCCGCCCCCAGCCAGTCCGCCGGGGTCGACATCAACCAGAGCATCGCCTTCGTGCCGCTCACCATGCCCAGCATGTGCGGGCCGGGCACCATGGCCCTGGTGATCAGCGGCGCCGCCCAGATTGCCGAACTGCCCGACGAGTACAACCGTTTCGTCATCTATGCCGCCATGGTGACCGCCTTCGCCCTGATGAGCCTCCTCAGCTGGGGAGTGCTCAAGCTGGCGGATCCGGTCTGCAAGATCCTCGGCGCCACCGGCATCGATGCCATGACCCGCATCATGGGCTTCCTGCTGGTGTGCATGGGCATGCAGTTCTGCATCAACGGCATCAAGGAGGTAGCGCAGGATCCCGTGTTCCACGGCGCGCCCGCCGTGCAGACGGCCCCGGCGCAGTCACACGCATCCGCCGCCCTCGATCATCTGCCCGCCGCGCGCCAGCCCTGACCGAAAGCGTTGTCATCTCGGCTCGGGGATCGTCGCCGAACTTGCGCCTGATCATGTTGCCTGCCCACGGATGGAGTAGTGTGTTTTTTGTACAGGCAAGGTTCAGAGGGTCGCTGCTAACGTGACCCGCGCAGACCCAATCACTTGAGGAGACATGCAAATGGAAAAGATGCTGACCGAGATTGGAAGCTACAGCCTGTTTCACGAATATCTGAACGTGGTCGGGGCCGTCAGCCCCGCCCTGACCCGGATCAAGAGCAGGTGGGAATACAAGCGAAGCGATCGGCTGGTCGCCCAGATCAGGATAGATCCCCAGGGCAACGCGCGATTCTATATCGACGCCCGTGCCATATCGGCCAACTGAGCCCCATCAACCCCCTTCACCCACCCCGGTCCACTGACCGGGGTTTTTATTTGTGCGCCCCAGAGAAAACAAAACCCCGGCTGCGGCCGGGGTTTGATGGTGTCGGGTCATGCCGCTGCGCGGCCAAACCAACCTAGGAAGTGCCGCCCACGGTGAGCTGATCCAGCTTGAGCGTGGGCTGACCGACGCCGACCGGCACGCTCTGCCCCTCCTTGCCACAGACCCCGACCCCGCGATCCAGCGCAAGATCGCTGCCCACCATGGAGACCTGGCTCATGGCCTCTGGGCCGTTGCCGATAAGCGTTGCGCCCTTGATGGGGGCGGTGATCTTGCCATCCTCGATGAGGTAGGCCTCGGAGGCGGAGAAGACGAACTTGCCGGAGGTGATGTCCACCTGACCGCCGCCGAAGTTGGGGGCATAGATGCCCTTCTTCACCGAGGCGATGATCTCCGCCGGATCGTGCTGACCCGCCAGCATGTAAGTGTTGGTCATGCGTGGCATCGGCAGGGCGGCGTAGGATTCGCGGCGGCCGTTGCCGGTGAGTGGCACCCCCATCAGGCGGGCGTTCTGCTTGTCCTGCAGATAGCCCTTGAGGATGCCGTTCTCGATCAGCACGTTGTAGCCCCCCGGGGTGCCCTCGTCATCTATGCTGACGGAGCCGCGTCGGCCCACTAGGGTGCCATCATCGACTATGGTGCAGTGCCTGGAGGCGACCTGCTCGCCGATGCGACCGGCGAAGGCGGACGAGCCCTTGCGGTTAAAGTCCCCCTCCAGGCCGTGGCCCACCGCCTCGTGCAGCAGCACGCCGGGCCAGCCGGCCCCCAGCACCACCGGCATGGTGCCGGCCGGCGCGTCTATGGCCTCGAGGTTGACCAGCGCCTGGCGTACCGCCTCGCGCACATAGCCAAACGCGCGGCTCTCCAGCCCGTCCAGCTCCAGGAAATAGTCGTAACCGAAGCGGCCACCGCCGCCGGCGCTGCCGCGCTCCCGGCGATCCCCCTTCTCGGCGATGACGGTCACCGAGAGGCGCACCAGGGGGCGCACATCGGCTGCCAGGGTGCCATCGGTGGCGGCCACCAGTATCTCTTCATAGACGCCGCTGATGGAGGCCATCACCTGATTGATGGCGGGATCCAGGCTTCTGGCGAACTTGTCCATCTGCTCCAGCAGGGCAATCTTCTGCTGCTTGTCGAGGGTCTGCAGCGGGTCCATGGCGGGATAGAGCAGGTTAGCCTCGGTGCGAGCCCAGGCCTTCACCTTGCCCTGGGCGCCGGCGGCGGCTATGCCGCGGGCGGCGGTCACCGACTGTTGCAGGGCCAGCAGGCTCAGCTCGTCCGAGTAGGCGAAGCCGGTCTTCTCGCCGCTGACGGCGCGTACCCCGACCCCTTGGTCGATGTTGTAGCTGCCGTCCTTGACGATGCCGTCTTCCAGCATCCAGGACTCGTGCCAGCTGCGCTGGAAATAGAGGTCGCCGAACTCCACCTGATGGCTCATCAGGCTGCCGAGCAGCTGCTGCAGGCGCCCTTCGTCGAGATCGTTCGGGGCCAACAAGGAGGCACTAACCTGGCTCAATAGACTCAATCTTTCTCTCCACTCTCGATGCGAGACGTCGTAACGGTGAATTCATCCAGTTCGTTAAATGAACGTCTTGCCCAACCCCAAGAATGCGCTTCGGCTGGCAACCCATGCTAACGGGCCGGCTGCGTTGCAATTTTTCACCATCAGAGCAGAACGGGCATGGCAGCACTGGCATGGTGCGTTGCAAATTCGTCGATCAGACCGGGCTCCATCTGCGCCAGCACAGTGCCGGCGCCGCTCGGCGGACAGGCCAGCACCCGGCCCCAGGGATCGATCACCATGCTGTGGCCCCAGGTCTGACGCCCCGTCTCGTGGGTGCCCCCCTGATTGGCGGCCACCACATAGCACTGGTTCTCGATGGCGCGGGCCCGCAGCAGCGGCTCCCAGTGCGCCTCTCCGGTCACGGCGGTGAAGGCGGCAGGCACCAGCAGCACCCGGGCACCGGCACGGGCCAGCTGGCGATAGAGCTCGGGGAAGCGCAGATCATAACAGATAGAGAGGCCGAGGGGACCAAAGGGAGAGTCCACCACCACGCACTCCTGACCGGGGCTGAAGGTCTCGGACTCCCGGTAGCGGCCGTGGTTGTCCGCCACGTCCACGTCGAACAGGTGGATCTTGTGGTAGTGGCCCTTGAGCTCGCCGTTGGGATCGAACACCAGGGAGCTGGTGTGGATATGGTCGGAACCTGCGATGGTGGTGGGCATGGCCCCGGCCACCAGCCAGATGCCGTGGGTTTTGGCCCAATCGGCCAGTTGCTGCTGGATGGGGCCAGCACCGATTCCTCGGCACCATCCAGATAGCCCTGTCGCTCGCCAAACAGGGCAAAGTTCTCCGGCAGCAGCACCAGCAGCGGCCGCTCTTTGGCAAGGCCGCCAGTTCGGCGGCTATCTGCTCCCGGTTATCCTGCCAGTGACGGCCCGATACCAGCTGTATTGCGGCTAACCACATGACGATCTCCTTGTCGTTGCCTTGTAGATTGGACCATCAGACGGGTCCCCGCCTGCAGGGTGTAATCCAGCACTATGATGCGTTCCAGCACCGGGCGGAAGATGGCCTTGAGGGCATCGTGATCAGGATGGGGCAGATAGCGCTGGCGGGCCGCTTCGTCGGCGAAGGTCATCAGCACGCTGTGGGTAAAGCCTTCGTCTCTTCCCTCGGGGCTGTCATTCTCCCCCACTCCACGGCGGTCACGCCGCTGACCTTGGCCGGTATGGCGAGGAAAGGCGGCTCTGACGGCGGCTATCAGCAGGGAGGCATCTGGCTTGAAGGCGATCAGCAGAATATGTCGGATCATGGATCACTCCTTGAGCGTGAGGTGCAGGTCAAGGGCGCCAGCATCAGGGCTGGCGCGGGCTACCCGGTTGTGGATTCAGCAGGAAAGGGAGTGGCCGCAGGCAACTTGGGCGCCACCGCATCGACCGCCTCTTTCTGCTGCTGGTTGAGCTTGATCCGGGCCCGGTTGCGCCCCGCCTCGATCAGCTTGGGGTCATCAGCGGGCCGGAGACCCGAAAATCGATGCGGGTCACCACGTCCACCACCGGCTCCAGCAGCTTGGAGAGAGCCAGCACATAGAGGCCCGTGATCGGGGTGATGGAGAAGGCGGCCACGACCGGCAGGGTGCCCCCCAGATTGGGCGAGAAGCTCAGATCAAAGTCGAGCCGCCAGCGCACCAGATCGGCGATCCCCTCGCCGCGCAGGTTGCCCGCGGCCCCCTTCATGTAGAAGTCGTTGTTCTCCACCACCCCCTGCTTGATCTTGGCGGAGGCCGACATGGACTCGAAGTAGAAGCCCTTGTCGAACACATCGCGAAAATCGAGGCGCAGCTTGCGCATCAGGGAGTCGAGGCTCAGCAGGGAGAGCAGGCGCGCCCCCTTGTCGTTGACCTCCCGCAGGGTGCCGCCTTCCAGCTGATAGTTAGCACTTCCCCCCAGCGTCGGCAGGCTCGGCCGATAGGGCACATCCTGCCAGTCAGATCCAGTGCCAGGGAGCCGGGGCATCGCCGATGGGCGAGGTGTAGCCGAGCCGCTTGAGCAGCAGCTCGCTGTTGTTGCTGGTCAGCTTGCCACGGGCCCGGGTCTGCATCCGGTTGCCATCGGCCAGCCAGTCGACGCTGCCGGTCAGCCGGCTGCCCGCCAGCCGCATCTCCAGCCCCTTGAGGGTCACCTTGGTTGGCGCCGGGCACCAGTTCCCCCTTCACTTCGCCGAGCGGCAGGGCGCCGAAGCGGCAATCCACGCAGCTGAAGGTGCAGCCAGGGGATGGAGGCCATGATGGCGTTATCCTGTTCGCATCGGGATCGGGGCTCAACTCTTCGCCTTGCCTGACCAGTGGATACGGGCAAACTTGGCATCGACCGGGCGATTGGCCACCGTACAGGAATGCGGACTACCCCCATCACCTCGGGGCTGTCGAGCATCACCTCGGTCGCCTGATTGACCGGCCCCACCGTGAAGTGGGTGGCCTTGAGGTGGCGCTGCCGATATAGGCCCGGGCCAACTGGCCATCCACCCACCACTCCTGCGGCAGGAAGGCGGGGCCGACCACCGCATTGCCGCTCTGGTTCTGCGCTGGCAGCCACTGCTTGAGCCGCGCCAGCCAGCCGCCCACATCGGCCTCCTGCTGGTTGATGGCAAGCAACATGGGCACATCCCGCAGCACCCGGGCGCCAGGCTGCCCCACATCGACCCTTAACCGGCTGAGATAAGGTACCCCTTCGCCGTAGACCAGTCGGGTCTGCATATCCACATCGGCACCCAGCACGGCACGAATGTCGGCGCTGCCATCCCGGCCACGGGCGATCACCTTGAGCGGTAGACGGCTGGCACTGCCTTGGCCAGCGGCAGCGGCAGATCGAGCCCCATCCCCTGCAGGTTGGAGTCGAGCGCCAGCTGGAAACTAAATGGCTTGCCTCGGGCAAGGTCAACCCGAGCTTGCCGCCCCAGTTACTGCGGCCGTTGAGAATGCCGAATGAAGAGATGGCGGCGGGCTGGCGGCGGCTATCCCACTGCCCCTTGAAATCGAGGTCGACCTGATAGTGATCCGGATGCTGGCGCCCCTGATAGTCGAGGGTCAGCGGCTGGTTCCACAGGCTCGCCTTGAGGTTGCTGAAGCGGGTCTGTTCGTTGTCATATTCGAGGCGCCCCTGCACCTTCTCCAGCGGCAGATCCAGACTGGCGACCCGCACCTTGTTGTTGCTGAAGGTGGCATCGCCACTCGCCTTCACCTCGCTCTCGCCATCGAGAGGAATATCGAGCTTGACCGAACCTGCCATCGGGCCGCGAATCTCGATCTCCCGCAGCGCCTGACTCACGGAGCCCGCGAGGGGAGACTCCTGCAGGTAACCGCTGATGGCCTGCCCCTCCCCCTGGACCTTGGCATCCACGTAGAGATGCGCCCCGGGGGAGAGATCCGGGATCCAGGCGTGCACAGCGTCGGATCTGGCCTTGCCGAGCCGGGTGGCGCTGCTGCGCATGTCCAGACCCGCGTTCTGGAACAGGAGGTCTATCTGCAGCTCGGTGAGCGGCAGCCAACCGGGGAAGAACTCGTAGGTGGCCTGCTCCAGCGGCACGGCGACCTGGAAGACCCCCTTGCCGTTGTCGTAGGGGAAGTCGCGGAACTCCCCATACCAGAGCAGATCGGCCCCCTTGGCCTTGCCCCCCTTGATGGCGCCGCTCAGGTAGTCCACCAGGCCGTCGCTCATCACGGCCAGCGGATAGTAGCGATCCGCATGGGCCGCATTCTTCACGTCGATGCGGCCGGTCAGGGCGAGGAAGGGGTGCTCGAACAGCTCGAGGCGGAAGCGGCTGGCGAGGGTCAAGTCCTCGTTATCCAGCGCTATATCCTGGCCGTAGAGCACCCAGCCTTGCGTCTCGCGCCACCAGTCGAGGCGCGCAAAGAGGCTGTCGACCGGGATAGGCACCTTGAAGTGACGGGCGGGATCCACCTTGCCCTTGCCCAGGGTCAGGCGGGCGCCGCCCCCGGCCGGGGTCAGCCAGAAGTCGCCGTCCAGTTTCTGCAGCCCGGGCACATCGTGCCAGGCCTTGGTCTCGAAGCCCCTGAGCTGCCCGCTCAGGGAGAGCCCCTGCCAGTCGCCATCGGCCTGCAGCACCAGCTCCTGCACCTTGCCCTTGGGTTGGGTGTGCTTGAGGGTGTTGGTCAGGCCGGGATAGAGGCCCGAGACCAGCTGGCTCAGGTTGGCCATCTGGTTGAGATCGATGGCGGGCACATAGCCCTGGATGCGGGAGCCGACCCGCTCGAGCTGCAACCGGCTCTGCAGCCAGGTCGCCCCATCGAGCTTGAAGGTCACGTCATGGCTGGCGAGCTGCCACTCCTCACCGTCGCGCCGCAGCTGGATCTTGCCCCCCTGCAGATCGAGCCGGTGCGGCTCGCCCTTGAGCTCGTCCTTCCAGATCAGGTGGTTGTTGCCAAAGGCCAGCAGGGAGTTGCCGAGCCTGCCCCCCTCGAACTCGCTCCACAGCTGGAAGTCGAGCTGGCCGGTCACCTTGGGTTCACCGGCATGGATCCGCGCCAGCATGGGGCTGATGTCCAGCTCGCTGGCCCCCAGGTAGAGCTGGCCCTTGAGCCTGTCGAGGCGCACTTGCGGGGCATCCACGTCGATGATGAGATCGATGGCGCTCTCGCCCACGCCGTTGATGAGGTAGGCCTTGCCCACCCCCTGATGGCGCTTGCCGCGATTCTGCCAGCGCAGCTGGGCGATGTTGAGGGCGCGCACCTCTCCGAGCGCCGTGGTCACACTCAGGCGGCTGTCATGAATGTCGAAGGTGGAGAGCTGGGTCAGCAGGAAGCGCAGCAGGGCCCGCTGCTGATCCGGGCTCTTCTCGCCGGTCGGGGCGGCCGGCTGCGCCAGATCCAGCGCTATGTCGCCGTCGCTCAGCAACAGTTGGCCGAACACCGGTTTCCAGTCGTTGAGGGAGCGCCAGAAGTCGAGGTGGGCCCACACCTTGCCAAGGCGCAGGGAGAAGCGCCCCGAATCGGGTGCGATGGCCAGCCCTTGCAGCTCGAGGGCCGGGCCGCGCTGGGTCCAGCTCAACCCGACGTGCTCGACGCTCACCTCCAGCTGGCTGTCGCCGAGCAGGGTGGCGATCAGTGCCTGCCTGTGCTGGTTGAGCAGGGGGCCGCCAAGGCGTACCACGCTGACCAGGATGGCCAGCAGCACGAAGAAGACCCCGAGGGCTAACCAGCCCCGACTCAGCCAGCGGTAGATCAATTACATCATCACCACATCGAATTGTTCCTGCCCACAGAGCGGCTCCGTCACCACCCTGACCTGCTTGCCGATGAAGACTTCCAGCTCGGCCAGACTGTGGGACTCCTCCCCCCGCAGGTAATCGGCCACCGAGGGGGCCGCATAGACGGTGAACTGATCCGCATCGTAGGCGCGGTTGACCCGGATGATCTCCCGCAGGATCTCGAAGCAGACCGACTCCACCGTCTTGACCCGGCCGCGCCCCTTGCACTCGGGGCATTCGGAGCAGAGCACGTGTTCCAGGCTCTCCCGGGTGCGCTTGCGGGTCATCTCCACCAGCCCGAGCTGGGAGAAGCCGTTGACGTTGGTCTTGGCCCTGTCTTTCGCCAGCGCCAGCTCCAGGCTGTGCAGCACCCGGCGACGGTGATCTTCCGACTGCATGTCGATGAAGTCGATGATGATGATGCCGCCCAGGTTGCGCAGCCGCAGGTGGCGGGCGATGGCGGCGGTGGCCTCGACGTTGGTGTTGAAGATGGTCTCTTCCAGGTTGCGATGGCCCACGAAGGCACCTGTGTTGATGTCCACCGTGGTCATGGCTTCGGTCTGGTCGATGATGAGGTAGCCGCCGGATTTCAGCTCCACCTTGCGCTCCAGGGCGCGCTGAATCTCGTTCTCCACGTCGTAGAGATCGAAGATGGGCGACTCGCCGGAGTAGTACTCCAGCTTGTTCGCGAGCTCGGGCACATACTCCCCGGTGAAGTGCGAGAGCAGCTCGAAGCTCTGGCGCGAATCGACCCGGATCTTGTCGAGCTCGGCGCCGACAAAGTCGCGCACCACCCGGAAGGCCAGGCTGGGATCCTCGTAGAGGATCTTGCAGGGCGGGTACTTCTGCTTGCGCTCCAGGATCTTGCGCCACAGCCGCTTCAGGAAGGCGGCGTCCTGCTCCAGCTCCTGCTCCCCCACCCCTTCGGCGGCGGTGCGGATGATGTAGCCACCCAACTCGTCCACATAGCCCGCCACGGTGCGCTTGAGGCGTTCCCGCTCAGCTTCGGACTCGATGCGCTGGGAGACGCCGACGTGGGCACTGCCCGGCATGAAGACCAGGTAGCGGGACGGCAAGGTGATGTCGGTGGTGAGGCGGGCACCCTTGGTGCCAAGGGGATCTTTCACCACCTGCACCATGATGTCCTGGCCCTGGCGCACCAGCTCGGCGATGTTGCCTGCCTGGAACTGCTCCTTCTCCTTAATCGCCACGCACTCGGTGTGGGGCACTATGTCGGAGGCGTGCAGGAAGGCGGCCTTGTCCATGCCGATGTCGACGAAGGCGGCCTGCATGCCGGGCAGCACACGGCTGATCTTGCCCTTGTAGATGTTGCCCACTATGCCGCGCTTGGCCTGACGTTCTACATGCACTTCCTGCAGCAGCCCGTTCTCGACCAGGGCGACCCGGGTCTCTGAGGGGGTGACGTTCACCAGCAGTTCTACTGACATAAGTTACCTTGCCTTTCTAGTTTTGAATTCTGGCACGACGAACAATGGGTAACTCAGCAGCGAACTGCTGACGAGGGGATTACCGAGTCTGCTCGAGGTGCTGCTTGATCAACAGATCCGTCTCCAGCAGGGGCAGGCCGACCACGGCGCTGTAACTCCCCTCGATGCGGCTGACGAACTTGCCGGCTATTCCCTGGATGGCATAGGCACCGGCCTTGTCACAGGGTTCACCCGTGCGCCAGTAGGCCTCTATCTCGGCCTCGTCCAGCTTGCGGAATGCCACATTGGTGGTGACCAGCCGCACATCGCAGCGATCCGGAGTAGCCAGTGCCACCGCCGTCATCACCTGATGGACCTTGCCGGAGAGTGCCTCCAGCATGTCTTTGGCATCGAGCAGGTCGGAGGGTTTCTCCAGCACCCTGTCCCCCAGCACCACTATGGTGTCGGCGCCCAGCACAGGCAATACGGTCGGGGCCGCGGCCACACCGGCCATCGCCTTGTCACGGGCGAGCCGGCAGACGTAATCCTGGGGCTTTTCGCCCGCTTCCCGCTGCTCGGGCACATCCAGCCTGAGCACCTCGAAACGGTAGCCCAGCTGGGTCAGCAGTTCATGCCGGCGGGGCGAGCCCGAGGCGAGATAGAGTTGCAGTTCGTTGTGCTTGTTCATATTCACTCAATGAGATGAGACGCAGTTACAATCCGTTGTTTTTGCTCATGTTCACTTGATATTGAAGCGACGGCGTACCTTGCGCAAGACCATAAAAATCCAGGGCCATATTAACATCGTTGTCAACGTCGACCAAAAATAGGCCAGATTGAGGCTGGCACGGCTGAACAGGTGCTCGGCCCAGAACACGGTGATCTTGCCCACCAGAGAGAGCAGACCGATGATCAGCGCCTGCTGCCAGAGGGAGAAGTTGCGGATCTTCTGGAACTGGAAGGCCGCCAGATAGGTGGTGATGGCCATGGCCATGGCCCGCACGCCGAGGGTGCTGCCGAGCAGCACATCCAGCAGCAGGCCCGCCACCCAGGCGGTGCCGACGTTGGTGCGATGCGGCAACGCCAGCGCCCAGTAGATGAGCACCATGGCGAGCCAGTCCGGCCGGAAGGGTTCGAATTGAAAGGGAAGCGGCAGGATCGAGAGGCACAGGGCCAGCAGGATCGAGATCCAGATCCAGATCCTGCCGCTGGCGGGTTGCAGCATCAGCGCGTCGCCTCCGCCGCCGAGGTGGCCGTCGCCGCAGAGGGCGCCGCCGCCGGCGTCATGGGCTCGTCGTCATGCACTTCCGGCTTCTTGTCGGTCCACAGCAGCAGCAGGTAACGCAACCTGTCCAGCGCCACCAGGGGCCTGGCCTCGATCTGGGCGAAGGGCTTGCCCTCCACGTAATCGGATCGGGTCACGGTCGCCACCGGATAACCTTCCGGGAAGCGGCCGCCGAGGCCCGAGGTGACCAGCAGATCGCCGACCTGGACGTCGGTGTTGCGCGGCAGGTTGCGCAGCTCCAGCTTGTCCAGCTCGCCGCTGCCGGAGGCGATGGCGCGCAGATCGTTGCGCAGCACCCGCACCGGAATGCCGTGGCTGGAGTCGGTGATGAGCAGGACGCGGCTGGTGGTGGAGCCCACGTGGAGCACCTGGCCGACCACCCCCTGATCGTTGATCACCGGCTGGCCGTTATAGACGCCGTCCAGCGCCCCCTTGTTGATCAGCACCTGATGGCTGAAGGGGTCGGAATCCACCGACAGCAGCTCGGCCACCATCTTGCGGGACTCCTTGTGCACCGGCGAACCGAGCAGCTCGCGCAGCCGCTGGTTCTCGTGCTCCAGCTGATCCAGCTTGAGCAGGCGGGAGCGCAGGGTGAACAGCTGCTGCTCCTGCTGCTTGGTCTGCTCGATCAGGCTGGATCGGGTCTGCACCTGGGTCGACATGGTGTCGAGCAGGGTACCTGGCGCATTGGCGATGTATTGCAGCGGGCTGACGAGGGAACTCAGATAGACGCGGATGTGCGTAAACACACCGAAGCGGGAATCCGCGACGATGGCAGCGACAGAGATGATGACGGCGAGAAACAACCGTAACTGAAGCGAAGGGCCTCTACCAAAGATGGGTTTCATGAGTCGTCAAAAAAGAGCCGGCGCTCGGCCGGCTTTGGGTCTTATTCGTAGTGGAACAGATCGCCACCGTGCATATCGATCAGCTCCAGCGCCTTGCCACCGCCACGGGCGACACAGGTGAGGGGATCTTCAGCCACGACGACCGGGATGCCGGTCTCTTCCATCAGCAGACGGTCGATGTCTTTGAGCAGGGCGCCACCACCGGTCAGCACCATGCCGCGCTCGGAGATGTCGGACGCCAGCTCGGGCGGGGACTGCTCCAGGGCGACCATGACGGCGGAGACGATGCCGGACAGCGGCTCTTGCAGCGCTTCCAGGATCTCGTTGGAGTTCAGGGTGAAGCTGCGGGGCACACCCTCGGCCAGGTTACGACCACGAACTTCGATCTCGCGCACCTCTTCGCCCGGGTAGGCGGAGCCGATCTCGTGCTTGATGCGCTCGGCGGTGGCTTCCCCGATCAGGCTGCCGTAGTTGCGGCGCACGTAGCTGATGATGGCTTCATCAAACTTGTCGCCACCGATACGCACGGACTGGGAGTAGACCACGCCGTTCAGGGAGATGATGGCCACTTCAGTGGTACCACCACCGATGTCAACCACCATGGAACCGGTCGCTTCGGAAACCGGCAGGCCGGCACCGATGGCGGCGGCCATGGGTTCGTCGATCAGGTAGACCTCACGGGCACCGGCGCCCAGCGCGGATTCCTTGATGGCACGGCGCTCGACCTGGGTGGAGCCGCACGGCACACACACCAGCACACGGGGGCTGGGGCGGAAATAGTTGTTGTCGTGAACCTGCTTGATGAAGTGCTGCAGCATCTTCTCGGTCACGTAGAAGTCGGCGATCACGCCGTCCTTCATCGGACGAATGGCGGAGATGTTACCAGGGGTACGACCCAGCATCTGCTTGGCGGCATGACCGACGGCAGCGACCGATTTGGCGTTCCCGCGCTCTTGGCGAATGGCGACAACTGAGGGTTCGTTAAGGACGATCCCTTGATCTTTTACGTAGATCAGGGTGTTGGCAGTTCCCAAGTCGATCGACAGATCGTTGGAAAAGACGCCTCTGAGCTTTTTGAACATGGCTACGGGAAATCCTAAGAATTTGGAGGTGCAGAAAACCGGCTAACTTTACCAATGCCCACCCCAATGGGCAAGCGCTCAAACTGTCGCCAGTCAATCAGGCGCGACAAAAATGCGAGTCATCACTCACCCGCTCAGGCAGACAAACACTACGAAACAAGGAGATAAGACGCAGGCCCACCCCAAAGCGCCCCTCTCCTTGTCCCCATATCATTTTCAGGGCATCACTTCGCGGCGATAAATAATGCGATCGTTGCCCCTGTCACGGCCAAAGATCGCCATCCCCATCAGGTGATCCTCGGTCGCGGGATCCGCCAACCAGGTCGGCGCCAGGGGTTGCAGCGGCTGTTTCTCCAGCACGATTTGATAGGGAATGCGCACCGCCTGATTGGGCGGCGCGAAGTGGAAGCTGGTCTCGCCGCCATCGAAACCGGTCTGAGTGCCGCCCGGTGCCACATTGCCGAGGCCAAGCCGGATGCGGGTGCCATCTTTTAGCGTCAGGTCCCCCGTCCCAGCGTCATAGCGTTGATCCGCATCGGTGAAGACAATGCCGCCACCCGCCAGGGAGATCTGGCTGCAGGCATTCTGTTGGCTGCAGACATCCTGCTGGTTGACTCGCCACAGGCCCCTTTCGAAATATTGCACCTGCAGGGGCAGCGCCAGCGGGGCGCTGTCGACCCCCTGACGAGTGCTGGCCAGTAGACGGCCATAGTAGGCGATCATGGTATCTTCCGATCCCTTCGGAATAGATAGCTGCCTGGCGGTGCAATTCACCCCGCTCTGGCAAGTGCCGGTCACGGCTGGGTTCATATCACGATCTACGAGGAAGCTGGTCTCTGGCGTTTCACCGTCCTCCACCTTGAGCCCCAGCCGCAGCCGCCGCAGTGGCTCCTCCGGTGCTGTCAGGGTCGGGGTCAGCTCTCGCAATCGCATAAAGCGGGTTTCACCTGTCTGCTTGCCTGTTCCCTCGGTCCAACTGGCGGCCAGCGGTGCCAGCCGATTAGAGCGATCCACCCCGTCCTGGTTGTTGGCGGCCACCAGAGAGAGAGTGCCCCTGGCAAAGGCCCCACGGTAGTTCTTCGTAACCCCCCCCTCCTTGTTGCGCGCCTGCACCGTCGTCTGCACCCCAAACGGCTGGCTCATATAGCTAAAACCGCCGAATGCCGGGGTGACGCTGCCGCTCACCAGATTGAAGTCCACCGGAATAAAGCGCCCTACCGGCACGCTGGCAGCGGGCGGTATGGTGTAGTTGAAATAACCTGCCGCCGGCGGGGTCGCCGTCATCCGGAACACCCCGACCTCGTTGACCGACTGGCCGACGGAGTTGAGGTTGCTGTCCTTCTGGTTGGAGTGGTCGTAGCTGGATGTGCCGACCACCGCCTCGACACCGGACTTGGGGGCCACCAGCTCGCTGCCGAGCGCAATATTGGCCAGCACGAAGTTGGGGGTTGCCAGGTTGCCGCTGCACAAGTCCTTGTCATCGTCGGCCTGCCAGGCCACCCCTTTGATATTCAGCTGGAATGCCTCACCGGTCTTCTTGAACACAGGGCAACTGGCATCCCCTGCCGCACAGGTCCCCTGGGCAGGCGTGATGCAGAGCCCGACCGGACGGCTGACGAACAGATCCGACCCCGTCATCACCAACCCTGCCGTGTCGCCGCTGCCATCGTGGCGGGCATTGAGCCGCATCTGGCCCGCATCCGGGTAATTCACTTTCTTCAGCGTCGCCTTGCCCTGACTATCAAAGTTCAAGTTGATGATCGTGCTCGCTGGCGAAGCCACATCGGCGGCGTTAGTGGAAATAGGATTGCCATCTATCGTGACCTGGCTGCCAAATGCATTGGCATTCGGAGTGACATAAGTCCCCCAGAAGCCCACCGAGCGAGTGCCGGTAAAACCGGGCACACACTGTTGGGTCACATCGTCTTTCTTGACGGCGCTGATCACCACATCCTGTGGCTTGTTGGCATAGGTATCCAGCACGTTGAACAGGAAGCCGCTGTCGGCAAAGCTGAGGGTACAGGCGGCGGTGCTCAAGGCGCCGCTGCCCGCCCGGCAAAGTGTCGTGCTAAGTGGCTTGGTGGACGGTGTCGAGCCACTCACCCCCACCCTCATGGCGCTCGCCAGATTGTTGCGCAGCTGCAATTTGGCGGTGCCGTCGCTGAAATTCACGGTAGCTGTGTTGCCGCTGTAGCTCACCTGGCTGTCGGCCACCCAGCCGTTGCTGCCGTTTTTAAGCGGCGTCAGGACGGCGCTCACCGGATCCGTGAACAACTGGCTGCAGCTGGCGTTGGCGCAGGCCCGGATGATGAGGGTCTCCGGGTTGCAGGTCAGGGCCTGGCCGGAGTGATCGAACTCGAAGTGATCTATCGCCGCAGTGACAGGGGGGGGCATCTTGTCATTGATGGCGGTGGTGCCAGACATAAACAGAGAGCGACTGGTCGTTCTACCGTTGATAACGCTAGCGTTATTCATATTTAATGCCTGATCGGCATATACCAGGCCGTTGACTAGGCTTTCACCATTCAAGTTGACATTCTGGTATCCAAACAGCAGCACAGATCCCGTCTTGGCCGCGTTGAGACGCCCGCCATTAAACTCCACCGCGTTGACGAAGATACGCACATTGCCACGGGTTTCAATCTCCCCGCCCTGATTGACGACGAGTCTGTCTATCCAATAATCCCCGGCGGGCAGCACCACTTTTGCTCCCCCCAAAGCGAGAGCCTGGATTCTGTACTCTTGACGGGTGCTGGAGAAGGTCAGGGTGCAGGCACTGTAGAGGCTGATAGTCCCGAACTGGTATTGGCTGGCACTGCCAAGCGTCAATTGCTGCCCACTATTACAGTGACCGATGTCACCATCACTGCCCGAACTGTTCAGGAAGCTGTTACCACCCGATGTAGACATCCCTCGGATGGAACGGTCGCTGATAGAGCAGAGCCGGCGAGAACCATTGGCGTTGTCACAGCCATCCAATGGCATGCCGGAACCCTGATTCGAGTCGCAGAAATTCAATGCAGCACCTGCAGTGCCCGTTATTTTCGCCTGGTTGTTCTGGGTCAGCTTGGCAGCATCCTGACCAGTACAGACAGCGTTGTTATTACCGCGGTGGCCCTGAACCACAGCCGGGAAATAGGTGTCAGTGTCGACGGTTTCGAACCCACAAGCCATACCAGACAACATTGTTAAGACCAGCAACCAGAGTCTCATGGCATCACTCCATCAAAAGCTTCCGCCACCAGGGTGCGGCTGACGGCAAAGCCCGGGTTGGCGCCCGCAGCCTCTGTACCACAGGTGCCCAGACTGGTGAGTCGGTAGGTGGTGCTGGTCTCTCCCCCCTGACTGGCCAGGATCTCGTTGCAGCTCACCGAGACCCGACACCCACTCAGGCCGGGATCCTTGTCAAAGGTACGGGACGCCGCCACCCTGGTGCAGGCGGCGGGCAACTCGGCACCACTGCGATTGGGAAACAGCTGATAGAGGGCGATTTCCAGCCCGCTCTGGGCCGCCATCAGGGCTCGCACCCCGCGCACTTCCACCGTGTTCTTCTCGCCGCTGTCTACCAGGAAGCGGCCCATGGCCGCCGCCAGCAGGGCCATGATGACGATGACGAAGAGGGCGACCATGATGGCGCTGCCGCGCTGGGGCGCCAGCCTGCGGGGGGGCCTAGGGAACATTGAGCGTCTCCAGCTTGTGGTTGAAGAGGACGCGCTCGCCGCGCTGCTCAAGCTCCATCCGCAGTCCCACCTCGCTCTGGCTGAAGGCGGCTGGCTCACGGTAGAAATAATAGGGCGCAGGGCGGACATGCTCGGCCATCAGGGCCGGCGTGCTCCCGTGAAAGTCAGTGCCTATGGCGGCGCTGGCCCGGGTCAGGGCTGCATTCATCACGCAGTAGCGCACCTGCTGACGGGCAAAATAGATGCGCTGCCCCGGCGATTCCTTGGCGAAGGTGTCATCCACCGTCAGCGGCAAGGCTCCCGAGACCGGGCTGCCCACCGAAATAACCCTGGCCACGCAGTTGCCATGGAGGCATCCCTGCTCCAGGTTGAGTGCCGGATCGGCAAGGGGGTAGATGATGGCCTCGTCCTCCTCCCGGGGCAGCACCTCGGGCTCCACTATGGTGAGCCCGCCGCTGGCCGCTGAGCCCAGATAACGGCTGGCGGTGGCAATGGGCCAGAAGCGCAGGCAGGCCCCCTGATCCAGAGGGTTGCCCCCCGCATCCTCGATGCGCACCGAGCCCGGCACCGCATCGCGCAGTTCGCGGTTGAGCCGCTCCAGGGCGAAGCGGGCATCGCTCATCAGCTGCTCGCGGCGGCTGGCATCCCCGTAAATCTGGGTGCCGATGCCGACAAACTGGCTGGTAAAGGTGGCCATGACCCCGAGCAGCAGTATCACCATCACCAGTTCCACCAGAGTAAAGCCACTGTTACCCCGAGGCTTGCGGTAGGTTCGATTAACCTTAATCGGACGTCGGAAGTGGCGCGCGCATCGGACAGGCGGGCAACACCCCATTTGTCGCGCGCATCAGTAATTCCCCCGGTAGAGGGTGAAAGCCAGCTCGCTCTGGTCCGGCAGGCGCACTGCCAGGGCGACGCGCTTGCCGATGGACTCGGCCCCCAGGCCTGAGCTCCCGAACAGGGTATCCGGGGTGACGGCGATCCTGACCTGATAGTGGCGATACTCCTCGTCGCTGACGCCCTCGGCATTCGTCTGGGTAAACTGGTTGGCGTCCACCCAGTTGCCCGCGGTATCGAAGTCATCCACGTCGTTGAACTCGTAGGGACGCGTCTCGCCGCCATCCGGGCCGTAATCGACGACCGGGGTGCAGGCGGGATAGGTCACACCCAGGGCAACTGCCACCTGCTCGCCACAACGATAACGACCACCGTTATGATCCGAATGTTCATCAAACGACTTTTGCAAGATCTCGCCGGAGAGGCGCTGGGCCAGCTGGGCGGCCCGCACCTGCTGCACCGGATCCACCGCCTGCGGCGCCTGATTGATAAGCAACCCCAAAATGCCGGTCAGGCCACCGCCAGCAGCACTATGCCGAACGATCAGCTCAATCAGGGTGAAACCACGCTTAAGGGAGGGCATGGATAAACCCCTCGGATTCAATCTTGATACGGCCACTCTCGCGGCCATCGGTGACTTGCAGCTCGCAGCCACCGACGCAGGTGGACCGAGCGGGCGGCCCATCTGCGCGGATAACGAAAGGAGCTGCCTTGCGGGAGAGGGAGATCCCGCCGGAGGGTCACCGGACGGCCCCTGGTGAGCTGATTAGCACTCCAGTTCGATATGGATTTGGCCGCAGGATCGCCCAAGGGGAAAGGTGAGCTGTGGCCAAACTGCTCCAGCACCAGCTGAGGTACAGCGATTGGCTCCCCTTCATGCATGTTCATGGTCTGCACCAGCCGCAGCCGGGTCACCAGCTCGTCACGCAGGGTTTGAGTTTCAAAGCCGCCTTTGCCCAGCCACTTGGGCACGGCAAAGGCGGCCAGAATCCCGAGCAACAGGATCACCAGTACCAGTTCAATCAGGGTAAAGCCCTTGGTTGCAGGCATGGGGCTCTCATCAGGGAAAAGAGAAAGCGAGGCCGAAGCCTCGCTTTCATGTCGCACACAACATTTACTTACAAGCAGTGACTGCTGACGTAGCCCCTGCAGCAGAAGGCGCTGTGTATATGACATAACAGTCGGTGGCATTACTGAGCAAAACCATCAGGAAGCCCTGTGCCCAACCACCATCCAACAGTCCAATGGTTTTAGCTGCAATACTTCAACCGTCATCAGCAGTTGGGATAACCAAATTTAATACCGTTGACACCATTACCGATATCCAACAGTACTGAAGAAGACCGCTTGTCTCAATTCCTGCGATAACAGCCTTGCTGTAGACCATTGAGCAGCACTTTGAGTTGCAGCAGCAACACCCTGTGCAGCAGCTGCCTTACGCGCATCATCCTGCAGATTCAGGAACTTGGGCGCGGCGGTGACCGCCAGAATGCCCAGGATGATGATCACGATCACCAGTTCGATCAGGGTAAAACCCGCCTGCTTTTTCATTACATTTTCCTCTGTTTATCAATTGATATTGGTAGTCACCTGGCCGGAGGCCGGGCGGTAACTGAAACTCATGTAGGCATCGGTGCTCCCTTGCGGGTCCTGATAGCGCCCATCACTTCCCTTGCTCAGGCTGTTGACCAGATAGTAACGGCAGACCGAATCCAGTCCATTGTTGCTCACCGTGGCATAGAACTTCAGGTCATTGCCGCTACCGCGCACCTCGTCAAAGTTGGCAGTAGCCTTGGGAGGATTCTGCAACAAGCCCTCCCAAATATTGAGACAGCGGGCCGCCGTCAGATTGGCCGGATCCACATCGGGAGCGCCGCTCGCCGCCGTGTCCATGGGATAACCGGGGGAGAGCTCGCCATTGCTGACCTGGCTGTCGGTCGGCGTGGTCAGATAGAAACGGGAACCGTCATACAGCACCGTATTGAGGCTGTCCTGCTTGGCGCGCCCCTCGGCTTCCCACTGGGCCCGCACCAGGGAGACCGCTGTAGCGAAGCCGCCCGATACCCCTTCCACGCTGGCCTTCTTCGCCTCGTCGGTCACGTCGAGAAAACGGGGCAAGGCGGTGACGGCCAGGATCCCCAGAATCACGATGACGATCACCAGCTCGATCAGGGAAAAACCGGCCATCTTCTGACCCGGTCCCTGGCCGGCGCTCACTCTCTTTGCTGCCATGCTGCCTCCGTAATGGTCCGCATTATTTCATGCAGATAGAAAAAAATCATGTGGCTGAAGCACTTGAGGGATCGACTCAAGGCTTCGCCAGTACCCGGCCATCGCTGAAACGGTAGAACAGCCAGTGCCCTTCCCAACCAAACTCGCAGCCGTCCCCATGCTGGCTGGCGAGTGCCTGCCAGGACGGCAACCCCGGATCTTCGGGGCCTATCAGCGTCAGCCAGAGCTGGCGGCAGTTGGCGGAGGGTGACTGCAGCGGCAGCACCGCCAGCGGCCAGCCCCGCCCATCGAACTGCCAGGCCACCCCCTCCGCATGCAGCACCTCGGGGCGCCGCTCATCGAGCCAGCGCCCGTGCAGTCGCTGGGCCCGCTCGGCAAATTGCTCCCCCAGCAGGCTCAGGCTGACCGCCAGCGCCTCTTCCCTGTGGCTGCGATAGCTCAGGGCCAGGGTGGCAAGGATGACCAGCAGCAGGAGACAGGCGATCAGCCGCCTGTAGCCTCCCAACCAGCGCTCATCCTGCTCGGACTGTCTGCTCATGCCTCTCCCGCATCTTGTCTACCACAAACAGCACGCGTCATTGGCCATGCCCGATTCTCATCATGTCCCGCCATACACACATCACTGGCCGCGAACCGCACGCATCATACCCCCCACCAGGAGGAGTGAAGATACCGTCTATTGACCACGCACGGCACGCATCATGTCCCACATGGGCGTAAAGATACCGAGCGCCAGCACCAGCACCATGACGGCCACTATGCCGATGAGGATGGGCTCGATGCGGGCGGTGAGGCTCTTGAGGTCATAATCCACCTCCCGCTCGTAATACTCGGCCGCCTCGTGCAGCAGCTCGTCCACCTGGCCCGTTTCTTCCCCCACAGCAATCATCTGCATCACCAGAGGGGTGAACAGGCCGCTGGCACCGGCGGTACGCAGCAGGCTCTCGCCACGCTCTATGCCCGCCCGCATGTCGCGGATCTGCCCCGCCATATAGGCGTTATCCACCGCATCGGCCACCAGGGTCAGCGCCGTGTTGAGCGGTACCCCGGCCTTGAGCATCATGGAGAAGCTGCGGGCAAAGCGGGCCAGCAGGGAGCGCTCTATGATGGTGCCGACTATGGGCAGCCTGAGCTGCCAGCGATGCCAGGTCAGCTTGCCCTGGGGGCTGGCGACCCAGCGGCGCCAGCCAAACACCATGCCCGCCAGGATGGCCAGCAGCAGCCACCAGTAGTGGACGAAGAAGTGGGAGGTGGCGAGCAGGATCCGGGTCGCCAGCGGCAGCTCGACCCCGAACTTGGCAAACATGCCGGCGAAGACAGGGATCACCATGATGTTGAGGATCACCATGGCGATGCCGATGGCAATCATCACGAAGCTGGGGTAGCGCATGGCGGTCTTGATCCGCTTGCGGGTCTCCAGCTCCAGATCGAAATAGTTGGCGAGCTGCAGGAAGGCCTCCTCCAGCTGGCCGGTGTTCTCGCCGACGTGGATGATGGCGACGAACAGGCTGTTGAACACCTTGGGGTGCGCCTGCATCGAGCTCGACAGCGGCCGCCCGTTGCCCAGATCCTCCCCCAGGGTGTGCAGTGCCCGCTTGAGGGGCTTGCTGTGGGCGCTCTCCTCCAGCCCGGCGATGGCGCGCAGTATGGGAATGCCCGCCCGGGTCAGGGCATACATCTGGCGGCTGAACACCACCAGCTCCTCCAGCTTGACGCCCCCCTCCAGCAGCAGCGACCAGTCGATGCCGGCCGCCTTGGCCTTGCCCGCTTTGAGCTCGGTGGGCATCACGCCGCGGCGCATCAGCTGCTCGGCGGCGGCCAGCTCGCTGGCGGCCTCCACCATGCCGCTGACGGCCTGGCCCTGACTGTCGCGCCCCTTGTAGTTGAAGCTGCCCATGGCTTATCCCAGATCCTCGGCCAGCCTGAGCACCTCATCCACCGAGGTGATCCCCTCACGGGCATAATCGAGCGCCGTCAGGGCCAGAGGCCTGTAGTGCTCGTGCTCGCGCGCCGCCCGGGCAAAGCCCTCAGCATCGTTGCGGCGCAGGGCATCCATCATGGGTTGATCCAGCTCCAGCAGCTCGTAGACCCCGATCCGGCCCGCATAACCGGTGAAGTTGCAGCTCTGGCAGCCACGTCCCTTGCGATAGGTGCTGGCCGGGTGCCTCGCCGGAGAGCATGGTGAGCCAGGTGGCCTGCCCCTGGTCCGGCGCCGTCTCGCAGGCGCAGTGCTCACAGACCCGTCGCACCAGACGCTGGGCCACCACGGCCCGCAGGGCGCTCGCCACCAGATAGCCTGGGGCCCCCATGTCGATGAGGCGCAGGGCGCTGGTGACGGCGTCATTGGTGTGCAAGGTGGTCAGCACCAGGTGGCCGGTGATGGCGCCACGCAGGCCTATCTCCACCGTCTCGTTGTCCCGCATCTCCCCCACCAGCAGGATATCGGGATCCTGACGCAGGGTGGAGCGCAGCACCTGAGAGAAGGTGAGCCCTATCTTGGGGTTGACCTGCACCTGGTTGACCCGCGGAAGCCGGTATTCCACAGGGTCTTCCACCGTGATGATCTTGTGGCTGGCCTGGTTGAGCTCAGAGAGGGCGCCGTAGAGTGTCGTTGTCTTGCCGCTGCCGGTGGGGCCCGTCACCAAAATCATGCCGTGGGGGCGTTTGAGCTGGCGCCGGAAGCGGGACAGGATGGCCGGTGGCATGCCGGTTTCCGCCAGCGACAAGATGCCGGAGGATTGATCCAGCAGTCGCATCACCACGGATTCCCCGTACTGCACCGGCATGGTGGACATACGCACATCCACGTCCCGGCCGCGCACCTTCATGGCGAAACGGCCATCCTGGGGCAGCCGCTTTTCGGAGATGTCGAGCCCGGCCACCAGCTTGAGGCGCAGCACCAGCGCCTGGGCGATGCGTACCTCGTTCAGTATGTTTTCGTGCAACACGCCGTCGATGCGCTGGCGAATGCGCAGCACCTTCTCGTCCGGCTCTATGTGGATGTCGGAGGCCCCCACCTGCACCGCGTCCTCGAACAGGGAGCGCAGCAGCTTGGCCACCGTCGCCTCCCCCTCGTCACCGGCCCCGAGATTGCTGGAGCCCAGCTCGAAGCCGGCGTCCTGATACTCTTCGTGCAGCTGCTCGGCGAAGCTCTCTATCTCCCGGGTGCGGCGATAGAGGCGGTCGAAATACTCCAGCAGCTGACCTTCCCGCGCCACCGCCAGCACCATTTCGCGGGGGCTGAGCAGGGCGGCGATGGCATCCAGGGCGCTCAAGTCGGCGGGATCCGACATGGCCACTGTCACCTTGTCGTCGCTGAGGTTGACCGCCAGGGCGCGATAACGGCGGGCCTGCACCTCGGGCAACAGGGTCACGGCCGAGGCGTCTATGGTGAGGTTGTTGAGATCGAAGAAGGGTACGTCCAGCTGGCGGGCGAGGAACTGCAGCAGCTGCACCTCGCTGATGAAGCCGAGATCGATGAGGGTGGTCCCCAGCTTGCGCCCGGTCTGACGCTGCTGCTGCAGGGCGAGCTGCAACTGATCATCCGAGATGATCTGCTCCTGTACCAGCAGGTCGCCGAGGCGCATTTTCAGTCTGGGTTGTGCCATTGTTGCTCCGATTCCTGTGATTTCACACCCGTTGCCGCATCCGATTCCGCTTCGCTAATCGAACCTGCTGTTTATCAGGGGGTTAGTTGGCCAATTCGTTGTTCCAGCCAGTTGGTCGACGCCTCGCCGAGGTTGCCGTGCAACAAAGCGTTGCGATAGGCATCGAGCGCCCGCTGGCTGTGGCCCTGACCATCCTCGGCCACGCCGAGACCAAGCCACCAGCGGCCCTGATCCGGCTGCTGACGCAGCAGCTTCACATAGAGCGCCGCCGCATCGGCATTCTGGCCCAGCTCCTGAGTCAGCCCGGCCCAGGTGGCGTAATAGTCCATGTTGCTGGCGAGATCCGGCTGATAGGCCGGACAGCCAGCCGAGCGCCTGCTGCTGTTGCCCCTCGCTGATGGCAAGGCGGGCCAGCAGCAGACGAAAATCGGCCTGTTGGGGATCGAGCCGGATCCCCTCTTCCAGCAGCTGACGCGCCTCGGTCAGACGGCCCTCGCCGTAGAGCAGCCCCGCCAGCTGCTCGCGCGCCCCCTGGTTGTAGGGGTCATGGACCAGCACCTGATAGTAGTTGTCCTGCGCATCCCGCAGCCTTCCCTTGGCCATGGCGGTGGTCGCCTTGCGCTCCGCCAGTGCCGCCAGCTCCTTGGCCGACAGCTCCACCGTCTCGATCTTCAATACGCTCGGTTTGCGCGGTGCGCTGGCGACTGCCTGCTGCTCTGCCGCCAGTTCGGCGTAAAGCTCGGGCTGCAGCTCTTCATCGCTCGGCTCGGACTCGTCAACATCGCTGGAGGCATCAAAGGGCGCACCGTCGGCCGTGTCGGCCAGTCATCTTCGGCCGACCTCATCATTCACCTCGTCCTGACTTGGCAGCGGCAGCGTCGGCCGACCACCTCGACCGGCTCGGGCGGGCTGACTGGCGCGGTGGCCCTTGCCACCACATCGGGAGCAAGCACTTCGCTGGCAGCCGTCACGCTATGGGTCTGCTGCCAGTAGATCCTGAACATCGCCAACCAGAGGATCCCCAGCGCCAGACCGCAGATCAGGGTCAGCAGCAACATCCACCATCCCTGCTGACGCACAGGGGCAATATAGACGGCAGCGCCATCGGATCCTGCTGGCGCTGCTCCAGATCTTTCAGCATCTGGTTGATAACGCTCATGGCCAGACTCCATAAGCCAGGGCGCACCCCAGCAACAGTAACAGGGGCCACCAGCGCCGTGGCGCAAAGCGGCTCGCATCGTCGGTATCGCGAATGGCGAGCCGTACCAGACGGCTATCGACCTGACGCACCCCTGACCATAGGCCAGCATCAGGCACTTCTGCGCCAGGATATTGATCAGTCTCGGGATCCCTCGCGATGCACGCCACAACAGACGCATGGCTCGACCTGCAAACAGCGGTGCCCCGCGATAACCGGAGACCTGCAATCTGTGCTCCAGATAGGCGCGGGTCTCGTCAAAACGCAGCGGCCGCAGGCAGTAGGAGAAGCCAATCCGCTGGCGCAGTTGGCGCAGATGCGGCTTGGCCAGTCTGGCATCCAGCTCCGGCTGGCCGAACAGCACGATCTGCAGCAGCTTGCTCGATTCGGTCTCGAGATTGCCGAACAGGCGGATCGCCTCCAGCGTCTCGTCCGGCAGCGCTTGCGCCTCGTCGATCAGCACCACCACCCGACTGCCCTGCTGGTGCAGGCTGATCAGGTGACGATGGATACGATCGGTCAGATCCAGTTCGCTCTGATCCCGTACCGCCAACCCCAGCTCCAGCGCCAGCGCGATGCGCAGCTCGGCCGGGGTGAGGTGGGGATTGGGCAACCAGGCAAGCCGCACCGGACGCGCTTCCGAACCCAGCTCGCTGAGCAGCTTGCGGCAGAGCAGGGTCTTGCCGGTGCCCACCTCGCCGGTCACCTTGATAAAACCCTCCCCTGCGCCAGCGCCCAGTTCAGCACCTGCAGCGCCTCTTCGTGAGGCGGCAGGCCGTAGTAGAAGCCGGTATTGGGGTGAGGCTGAACGGTGCCTCCTGCAGGCCGAAGTGGGTCAGGTACATGAGACCCCTCACCTGCCACGGCAAGCAAGCAGCCTGTGCTGGCAAGGCAGCACAGGCCGTTCGGGATAAGGCCAATCGCATACTGGTTCATGGCTTAGCCCTTGGGCGGATACCATTTGTCGAGCAGCTCGGAGGAGCGTTGCAGCTCTTTCTGCCAGGTGTCTTTCTCCACCACTGTCGGCTTGAGCAGGATCACCAGCTCCACCTTCTTGGTGCTCTCCCGGCGGTTGGTAAAGGCTTCGCCGACCCAGGGAATGTCCCCCAGCAGCGGCACCTTGCTGACGATCTCCTGCTTGTCGGTCTTCATCAGGCCGCCGATGACGATGATGTCGCCATTGTTGGCCTGCACCACGGTATCCGATTCACGAATGGAGCTCTTGGCGAGCGGCAGCACCAGGGGATCCGCAGTGCCGACGTTGATGGTCTTGTTTGCTCTTCGGTATCGATAACCGAGGGATGGATATGCAGCAGCACCTTCCCCTCTTCATCGATCTGCGGCGTTACATCCAGCGCAATACCGGAGAAGAAGGGGGTCAGCTCCACATTGGGCGTCTTGTCTGTGCCCGTCGAAGTAGTGGTGGTGGTGGTGGACGCATTTGTGACGTAATACTCGTCCGTCCCCACCTTGATCACCGCCTTCTGGTTGTTGGTCGCGGTGACACGGGGACTGGAGAGGGTATTCACATCACCCTGGGTCTTGAGCAGGTTGACCGCCACGTTGAAGTTGCCATCGGAGATGGTGAAAGCCAGCCGCCACCCAGCGCCCTGAAGATCTGGTTGGGGGTCGAGGCGATGGGTATTGGCCAGCGACTTGCCACCGGTAATGCCCTTGTTGCCATCCCAGCTGGCGGAGAGACCGCTCCAGTCCACCCCCTGCTCATACCCTTCGTTGAGGGCGACTTCGATGATCCGAGCCTCCAGCACCACCTGCCGCTTGAGGTGACTCTCGGACTGGGTCAGGAATTCACGCACCGCCTTGAGCTCTTTCGGGTAGGCGCGAATGGTGACCAGACCCGCCTGCGGGCTGGTGATCACGGCGCGACCGTCGCCCGTGCCGATCAGGGTCTGCAGGGCGTCGCGCAGATCGGTCCAGTAGTCGCTGTTGCTGTCGGTCTCGATACGGGTGCCGTTGCTGTTGTCACTGTTGCGAGTTGTTGCTGGTTGAGTTGTTGCTGCCGCTGTTGTTGTTCGATGCACTGTCAAAACTGCTGTCGCTGCTGTTATTGCTGTCATTGGCCGTCACCCCGCCGGTGCTGACCGAGGTGCGGGAGAGGCCGCGACGGGACATCATCAGGTAGTTGACCGGGATGGTTTCGGTGCGCAGACCCGCCGGATAGATATGGAAGACATTGCCCTTGCGCTGCACATCGAAGCCGTACATATCGCCCACCACAGCCAGCACTTCCGGCAGGGTCACATCCTTGAGCTCGACGGAGACCAGCCCGGCCACCCCGGGGTGGACCGCCACGCTGTAGCGGGAGCCCTTGAACAGGGAACCGAAAAACTCCACCGCCTCCACGTCATGGGCCGCGATGCGCAGCCGCTTCTCCGGCATGCCGACCGGCATCTGCGGCCGGTTCAGCTGCAGCAATTCACTTTGCACCGATTTGGGCAAAGTGGTCAGCGGCGCGGCCTGTTTCTGCTGTTCGTTCATGGCCTGTTTGAGGGCATCCTTGGCCTGGGTCGGTTCTGGGTGCTGATAGCTGGTACAGCCTGCCGCCATCATGGCCACGGTGATCAGACAGAGACGGTGTTTTTTCATGTAATTGGGCACCCTGACTTGCAATTAAACTCGATAAAGCCCGCCCACCTCTCGAGGAGGCAACACGACTTCAAACCCGGATCTTGCTGGCAAACAGGGTTACCGCTGGCGTTTTCCCGCCTTTTCCAGCACCACGGCATCGGCATTGATGGCCACCAGCGTATAGCCGTCCACCTGTTGGCCGACCCGATAACTCTTGCCATTGAGTACCGCCAGTGCCGGGCCATTGCCCAGCATGACGCTCTGCAGCCTCGGCAAACCGGCGCTGCTCTGCCAGTCGCACTGGCGCCAACCGCCACATCCGCCAGCGGCGCGGTGGGATCCTGCAATACCTCGGGCTCCGCCTGTACCAGCAAGCTGAACAGGCAACAGCACAATGCAAACACTTAGCCACGAATAAACTCCTTGCTGGTGCTCAGGGTGTAGATCTCCATCTCCACCACCGCGCCGGGATAGGCTCGACCTGATAGTCGAACTGCTTCCAGTAGAAGTGGCGCGGCAAGGCTTCCAGCGCTTTAAGGTATTGATAGACATCGAAATAGCCGCCTTCAAGCTGAAGCCGGATACCATGCTTGAACAGGTTGATTTTTGCTCGCCCGCCATCAGCGGCTCGGCTCCAGCGAACTGAGCGCCAGCATATGAAGATTGGCGGAGCGGGAGAGCAAGCGCCTCCAGCACCAGCGGCATCTCGTGGGCCGGGATCAGATCCACGGTCTGGGCCTTGAGCTCATCGTCCAGCCGGGCCAGGGACGCCTCCACCTGCGCCAGCTGGTCGCACGCCCTGATTGGGATCCCGCTTGAGCCGGGCCTGCTTGCCCTGAGGTTTTCCAGCTCATGATCTCGAGGTCGCGCTCGGCGGCGCTCAGGGCCATGCGATCCTGCTGCAGGCGGGTATCGGCGTCATCGAGCCAGCCGTAGAGTCCGGCAGCCCCCAGCAGCACCAGACCGGTCAGCAGGATCAACACCCGCTCCCGCTGGCTCAACACGGCGATACGCTGGCCCCATCCCTGCCATTGTGCTTTCAGGTTCATCAGGGTTTCTCCCGCGCAATGCCGCTCAACTGGAAGGTCAGGCGACCCTCCTTGTCACGGCCGAGGGTCAGTTCACCAAACTCCTTGCCTACCAGACTCGGGGTCTGCTTGAAGCGGTTGACCCAGGCCGGTACATCCTGACTGCGTCCGGCAAAGCCGGAGAGGTTGATCCGCCCTTCGTTGATCTCGATGCGCTGCAACGAGAGATTGCTGTTGCGAATGCGGGAGAAGATCCGCCATCACGCTGGCGTAGCCCTGGGATTTTTGCAGGGTCAGGCTGCCCAGCTGGCGCATCAGCCCCTGCTTGGCCGTCAGCTCATCCTGCTTGTTGACCAGTTGCTGTTGCAGCCGGGGATCTGCCTGATGGCGCGCCAGCTCGGCGTCGAGCCGCTGCGCCTCGCTGCGCTTGAGTTCCAGCTCGGCAGAGCGCTGCGCCAGCGCCCGGCTGACCTGCTGCTGCTGCCAGCTGTAACCGACACCCCAGCAACAGGATCAGCAGCAGCGCAGCCCCATACCAGCGCCATCTGATTGAGGCTGGCCCACTGCCGCTTGGGTCGAAACTCGGCGCCATAGAGGTTTATCTGACGTTTCATCACGCATCCTCCCCGATGGCGGCGCCGTAGGCCGAGAGATACTCGACGCCGGCCAGCACCGCCTTGTTGGCCATGGCGGAGACGGCAAAGCCGAAGGTCTGCTCCATGTGGCGCACCAGGGTACCGATAAAGGGCGAGGCGATGGCAAACTGCATCTGCCCCAGCTCGGGCAATTTCAGCTGGCCCGCCAGATAGTCGAGGGAGCGCTGGATCTCCAGCGCCAGCGAATCGAGCAGCATGCTGTCCGGCTCATGTTCGCCAGTCAGGCCGCTAAAACCGCGCAGCTGGCGGGAGAAGCAGAGCCCCCCTGATGGAAGACCAGCAGTTGCAGATCCTGCCCCTTGGGCTGCCACAGCAGCATGCGCACCGTCTCGTCCGCGTCATAGAGAGAGGTCATGGCCAGCTCGTCGCTGATGATGGATTGCAGGGTGGCGATGCCATTGATGGCATCGGCCAGCTGCTGCACCCGGCTCTTGGGCAGGCAAATCACATTGATGCGCGGGCGACCGGCCGGCGGGGTGGGCAAGTCCACATAATCCATCGCCAGTTGCAGCACGGGTTCGCTGACATAATCCTTGATGGCCCAGGGGAGCGCCCCCGCCATCTCGGCGTCGGGCACGGCAGGCTTGTCGATCTGGATCTGTTGATAAAGGCTGGCGGCGAGGGCCACCCGCACCTTAGACTTGGCCAGCCCATGACGGCTGAACAGCTCGTTCATGGCCACTGCCCACTCCTGTGGGCCGTTGATGGTGCGACAGGTAAAGATGGGGGGATTGCCCACCGCAGCCAGCATGATCCTGTCATTGGCCAGCAGGAGCCCGACCTGGCGGCTTGGCGTCGACCGTCTGAACAGTTGTTTCATGTAAGCCCGCCCATCAATAGTGATTAAATGTATGAAATATTAACATAAACAGCAGATTAGCCTCCAGATTAAAAGACGGACTCACCATTGCAAGCCAACCTTTCCGCCAGTCAGAGGGTCCGCCATCCTCCCCTCGCCCCTGCAACGCCTCCACCATCCGTTGCTGACCCGCTATGGTGTCGAGCTGTGGTGCAAGCGGGATGATATGATCCATCCGGCCATCTCCGGCAACAAGTGGCGCAAGCTCAAGTACCACCTGCTGCATGCCAAAGAGCACGGCAAACGGCATCTGCTCTCGTTTGGCGGCGCCTACTCCAATCATATCCACGCGCTGGCGGCAGCGGGGTCCAATCTGGTCTTCGTACTACCGGTATCATACGGGGCGAATATGACGCCGTCAGTAACTCTACCCTGCGGGCGGCCCAAGGCTGGGGAATGGATCTCGTTTTTGTGGACCGCCAGAGCTATCGGCGGCGCCAGGATCCGGACTGGCTGGCCCAGTTCGAGGCGCCGGACACCCTGATAGTGCCGGAAGGGGGCAGCAGCCCGCTCGCCATCCCCGGGGTGGCCGAGCTGGTGGCCGAGGTGCCCTTCTCGCCGGATCTCTGGGTGCTGCCCTGCGCCAGCGGCGGCACCCTGGCGGGGCTCATCGCGGGCAAGCGGGAAAGAGAGCAGATCCTCGCCATCGCAGTGCTCAAGGGGGGCGCCTTCCTCCACGATGAGGTGTGTCGGCTCAACCCGGCGGCGGCCACCACCGGCGGCTGGCGGATAGCCCAGGAGCACCACGACGGCGGTTACGCCAGGTTCAGCCCGGCCCTGTGGCAGTGGGTGCAGGCATTCAGCGCCCACACAGGCCTGCCGCTGGAGCCCATCTACAGTGGCAAGGCGATGTGGGGACTGTTTCGGGAGCTGGCCGCGGGCCGGATCCCCCGCGGCAGCCAGGTGGTCTTCATCCACACCGGCGGCCTGCAGGGGCTGGCGGGTCTCAGGGAGCAGGGCAGGCTGTAAGCCAGGACCATTCGTCGATCGCCCTTGGGGCCGGGGCTGCCCCGCAGGCAGGAAGTCAGGCCCCTAGCGGCTGACAGGCTCCGTCAGGCGGGCATCACCAGCCGCTCTGGTTCGGCGAACCAGGGCCCCTGGCCCGCGTGCACGCCGAGGTGGCGCAGCATCTTCCACTCGTCGCCGCTCTCCACCCCCACCGCAATCACCCGGGCCTGGGTATTGGCACAGCCCCCCACCAGGCTGCGCACCGCCATCTGGTTGACCTGACGAAGGTGGATCTCCCGCACCAGGCTGGGGTGCAGCTTGAGGAAGTGGATCTCGAACTCCTTGATGTACTGGGTGCTCACCACATCCTGGCCGGCATGATCTATGGCCAGTCGGCACCCCAGCATGCGCAGCGCCCGTAGTGGCCGCTTGAGCGCCTCGTAGTGACGGGTCACCTGGGACTCGGACAGTTGCAGTATCAACCCCTCATTGATGCTGCGCGGCAACTGGAACAGCTCGAAGAAGAGCTCCCGCTGGAACTCCCGGTTGAGCAGGTTCTGGGCGCTGAGGGAGAGGCTGACGGGGCAGCTCGACTCAGGTCGCTGGCGCAGCAGGCGAAGGGTCTGGGTGACCACCAGCCGGTCCAGCGGCAGCAGCAGGCCGGCCTTCTCCGCCATGGGCATGAAGACCCCCGCCTGTAACTCCCGCCCCTGCTCGTCATGGAGGCGGATCAGCAGCTCCTGTTGCAGCACCACCTGATCCCGCTCCTGCTGCACAGATTGCAGATAGAAGGAGATCCCCTGCTCCTCGATGCGACGGTTGATCAGGGTGCGCCAACGCACAGTCCCCTTATTGCTCGCCCTCTTCGTCCAGGGACTTCTCGTAGAGGAACCAGCCGCTGTGGCCCTGCAGGCGCGCGCTCTTGAGGGCCAGCTCGGCCTCTTCCTGCACCTTGAGCAGGGAGTCTTCTGCCTGATAACAGACGGCGCCGAGGTAGACGGCCGTCTCCAGATTGACCGACTCGGGCCAGTGCAGCCGCTGCAGGCTCTTGAGCAGCTGGCTGGCGCCGTCCACCATCTCGCTCTCGGACATGTTGGGCAGCAGCACGGCAAAGACCTGGCCGGCGTAGCGGGCCTGCAGGGCGCCGCTGTGCTTGCGCACGAAGGTACCGATGGAGGCGCTCGCCTCCATCAGCAGATCCTGGCTCGGGCGTCCGTTCAGCTCGGGATCCAGCTCCTCCAGGCCGGCCAGCTCGATCAGCAGGACGCCGCCGCTGATCACGCTCGCCTCCATGATGGCGTTTTCCAGCCGGTTGTCGAAGAAGAGGCGGTTGCCTATGCCGGTCGTCTTGTCGACGAAGGCGTTGCTGCGGATGAAGTTGTCGAACCGGCTGCGCTCCTTGCGGGCATCGGCCAGTTCGGCCAGCAGATGGGTGAGGGCCTGGCTGGCGGAGAGGGGCCACTCGTCGGCGGGATCATGGGCCAGCTTGGTCAGCTTGCCATCCAGGATCAGCTGGGCGCGCTCCGCCAGCAGCTCGGCACCGCGCAGCTGCTGGCGCAGCCAGCGGATGGAGTACCAGAGGCCGAACACCACTATGAAGACCCCGAGGGAGATGCCGAACATGGCCTGCATGGAGTACTCGAACTCCTTGAAGGGCCTGTCCAGCTTGAACTCGGCCTGCATGCCGGCCTGATTGGGAATGGCTGTGCTGTAGGGGATCAGCAGACTCTCGTCCGTCTGCTGCTGCACATCGCGAAACCAGTAGACCCGCTGGTTGTCCTGGCGCACCTCCAGCTCCACCACATGGGCAGCCCGCAGCAGGGTGGGCAGCCAGCGGCTCATATCCTCCATGTCGTGGCAACATCAGCTGCTTGTCGATCACTCTCGACCAGCGAGTCGACCTTCTTTTGCTGCAACTCCATGCCCAGCTCGCGAAAGCTGAACACCCCGCCAATCAGCACGGTCCCATGGCTGCAATCACGCACAGGGTGATAAATGAGACAAGCTGTGTAGTGAGTTTCATGCGCCTTTCCGTATGCCCAGCATCATCCATGTCGCCTCATGGTAGCAGCGGCGATCGCACCGCGCCTATGGATGAAGATCCCGCTTCTGCAATTTAAGCGGGCAAGCATAACCCAAAGCAGAGGGAGAATACCAAGGATGACGGGCTACAGATGCGGGACAGGGCGGGATGACAGACAGAAAAATGGTCCCTCAAAGGGGACCAAAAGGAACACTCATATCAAAACTAACACTCTGTGCTACTGACAAAAAAACAGATACAGGAGTATTGAACACACGGTGAGTCAAACCGCACGGCTACTCTAATGCAGTTCGGATAAGCTGGACAATTGTCATTTATGACAGGTCAGCGATTGAATCTTCAGCAGTCGTTTTATAAAACATTTTTATCAGCAGATTATAAATCTGCTGCACAAGTGTGACAACTCCGACTCAAATTGATGCAGCTAATGCTCTATGATGGCAAAGTCCATTTGTGTCTCATGAAACTGGCAGGTACTTCCTTTGCGTATATCTCCCCCCTCTGGCTCACCCTGTTGCTGTTCGCCTGCCTGTCGTGGGCAGCCAGCCCCTCGGCCTGTGGTTTGCCAAGCCGATGGCCCACCATCTGCTGGAAGAAGAAGGTTGGAGCTCAAGGGGCCATGGCAGAACGCCACCGGGAGCTGGATGCCGCCATCAACAAACAGCTGGCACAAGTTTGAGTTCAACTGCGGCGCCAAAGACATGGAGCTGCTGCGCGATCCGCGCTTCTACAACAGCCACATCCGCCTGCAAGGGCTGGAGCTCGCCTCCGGTGGCAGCTGCTCCAGCCTGGGGGTAGGATCCCGCTGATCAAAGAGCTCCAGAACTAGCGGGCAGAAGTTCGGCAAACTGGGGATCACCGCCACCATGGCCAAATTTCACACCGAGCAGGAGCTGGTGGCCTTTACCGATCCGGTGACAACCTCGCCTACTGGGTGCTGGATAACAGCTGGAGCCACGACCTGCTGCAACACCCCTGCAGCCACTGCTTCTATCTGGAGTTCAGCCAGCAGCAGCCGATGCAAGCCAGTCCACTTCCCCCGCGGCGACAGCGCCATCAAGCAGGAAGGCAGCCAGAGCCTCAGCCTGAGTTTCTTCGACCCCAATGAACTCACCAAACAGACGGTCTGGGCGGGAAAAGCGCTGGAGCAATATGCCCATGAGCAGGCCCGCCACTACGGTCTCTGGTTCGGTATCGCGCTCGGCGCCCTGCTGGTCGCCGCCTACTGGCTGCTGCGCAGCTATCGGCGCTCCCTCAAGGGACTGCTGCAAACCGGGTGGCACGCAAGGAATTTATTGCCCTCTATCAGCCCGTGGTGGACAGCCGCAGCCAGCAGGTGGTGGGCTTCGAGGCGCTGCTGCGCTGGCAGCGGGGAAACGGCGGCTGATCCCTCCCGGCACCTTCATCGACTATGCAGAGGAGCAGCAGCTGATCCTGCCGATGACCAGCAGTTGCTGGAGCAGGTGATCACCGACCTGCCCAGCTGGCCCCGGAGCAGTGGGTCAGCGTCAACATAGTGGCCGCCCACCTCGAGCACCCCCTGCTGCGCACCCTGCTGCTGCTGCCACGGCTGGCCCTCCCCCGCCCAGCTCACCTTCGAGCTGACCGAGCGCAAGCCCATCACTCGACATCAAGGCTGCCATCGAGGAGATCACCCTGCTGCAGCAGCAGGGGTATCACTTCAAGCTGGATGATTTTGGCACCGGCTACGGCGGCTTCGCCTACCTGCAGCGCCTCGGGATCCGCCAGATCAAGATCGACAAGATGTTCGTCGACACCATAGGCACCAACGACCTCAAGCGCAGCGTACTGGATGCCACCATCGCCTTCGGCCGGGAATCGGGCATGGAGATGATCGCCGAAGGGGTCGAGAGCGTCAGCTGCAGGTCGACTACCTGAGCCAGCGCGGCGTCACCTGATCCAGGGCTACTTCTTGCAAACCCATGGCGCTGACCAAGGGATTGGCAGTTGAACACCTGGCTGCTGGCAGGATGGCCGTCAGAACCAGCGGCTCGGGGTTGATGCTGGCGGTAGCGCCGTAACCCAGCCCTGCCATCAGGCGGGTAAATCCTCCTGCAGGCCCGGGCCCGGCTCATGGTGAAATCAAACCGTCTCCTGCCACCCCTTATTAACATTCAGCAACAAAATGATTTTGCCCTGACGGGGATAACAACCTTTATCATAAGGAGCCGGTTATCGCGCAACCGATAACCGCGCAGCCTGTTTATGTCATCCGGTCGTCCACGCCCCCTGAATGAGAACCACTGCCTATGAAGTCCTTTATCCGGCAAGAGATTGCCCTGCCCGTTGGCCTGCTGACCCTGCTCTTCTTCAAGACCCTGGGCAGCGACCTGCTGACAGAAGCAACCCCCCTTGCGGTTTACCTGCCGGTGTCACTGGCCCTGCTCGCCATCGTCACCTGGGCCATCTTCTCCGTCGTGCGTCACTCCGACGCCCTGGCCATCAAGCTGGGTGAACCTTTCGGCACCCTGATCCTGACCCTGTCGGTCATCTCCCTCGAGGTGGTGATGATCTCCTCCGTGATGCTGACCGGCGACCCCAACCCCACCATGGCCCGCGACACCATGTTCGCCGTGGTGATGCTGGTGACCAACGGCCTGGTGGGCTTCACCCTGCTGTTTGGCGGCTGGCGCTATCACACCCAGAACTTCAATCTGGACGGGGTCAAATCCTACCTGGTCGCCATCATTCCCCTGGCCCTGCTCTGCCTGGTGCTGCCGAACTTCACCCGAGGCGGTACCCTGGGCAGCATGTCCAGCGCCATGTCCTGGATGCTGATCATCATCTCGGTCCTGCTCTACGGCGTCTTCCTGCTGATCCAGACCCGCAGCCACAGCCACTTCTTCGTCGACAGCGACCACGAGGACCACGAGGAACACCACGGCATACTACGCAGCAACGTCTATCACACCCTGCTGCTGCTCGCCTACCTGGTGGTGGTGATACTGCTGGCCAAGACGCTCGCCATCCCCATCAACTACGGGGTCCATGTGCTGGAGGCCCCGGCGGCCCTGGGCGGCTTCATCGTGGCCTGTATAGTGCTCGCACCTGAGGCTGTCGGCGCCATCAAGGCCGCCTTCAACAACCAGTTGCAGCGCGCCATGAACCTCTACTTCGGTTCCGTGCTGGCCACCATAGCCCTGACGGTCCCCTCTGTGCTGTTCATCGGCTCCCTGCTCGGGCAGGAGGTGCGCCTCGGCCTCTCCGCCGCCGACATGGTGCTGCTCATCACCACTCTCATGGTGTGCAAGGTGACCTTCAGCAGTGGCCGCACCAATGTGCTCCATGGCGCCACCCATCTGGTGCTGTTCGTCGTTTATCTGTTCCTGATGTTTGAGCACGAATAACGGATCAAGCTACCGCAGCAACGAAAAGACCGCCCATCGGGCGGTCTTTTGTTATGGGCGGATAGCAGCTTAGAGGCTCGGCAGCACCCCGGCCGGGATCAGATCGTTGTAGCTGGCACGCCCCAGCAGGGCGGCGGCAGCCTCGATGTCCGGCGAGAAGTACCTGTCCTTGTCATAGAAGCTGACCTCTTCACGCAGTCGTCCCTTGGCCAGCTCGATAAGCTCTGTGCTGCGCAGGGGGGCGCGGAAGTCCAGCCCCTGGGCGGCGGCGAGCAGCTCGACCGCCAGTATGCCGCGGGTGTTCTCCGCCATGTCCGCCAGACGGCGACCGGCGAAGGTGGCCATGGAGACGTGATCCTCCTGGTTGGCGGAGGTGGGCAGGCTGTCCACCGAGGCCGGGTGGGCCAGCGTCTTGTTCTCGGAGGCGAGCGCCGCCGAGGTGACCTGGGCGATCATGAAGCCGGAATTCACACCGCCGTTGTTGACCAGGAAGGCCGGCAGGCCCGACATGCGGGAATCGATCAGCAGCGCCATACGTCGCTCGGACAGCGAGCCGATTTCCGCGATGGCCAGGGCCAGGTTGTCGGCGGCGAAGGCCACCGGCTCGGCGTGGAAGTTACCACCGGAGAGGATCTCCTCATCCTCGGCAAACACCAGGGGATTGTCGGAGACCGCATTGGCCTCGCACACCAGCACCTCGGCGGCGTGGCGGATCTGGGCCAGACAGGCCCCCATCACCTGGGGTTGGCAGCGCAGTGAGTAGGGATCCTGCACCTTCTCGCAGTTGTGATGGGACATACCGATCTCGCTGCCATCCACCAGCAGGTGGCGGTAGCAGGCGGCGGCCTCGATCTGGCCGCGCTGACCGCGCACCTCATGGATGCGGGCATCGAACGGGCGGCGACTGCCCAGGGCGGCCTCCACGCTCATGGCACCTATGGTGATGGCGCCGGCGAACAGATCCTCGGCGTGGAACAGGCCTTCCAGCGCAAACGCCGTGCTGGCCTGGGTGCCATTGAGCAGCGCCAGCCCCTCTTTGGGTGCCAGAGCGATGGGCTCCAAACCCGCAATCTTGAGTGCAGTGGCGGCGTCGATCAGCTCGCCCTTGTGGCGGGCCTTGCCCTCCCCGATCAACAAGCAGCTCATGTGGGCCAGGGGCGCCAGGTCGCCGGAGGCGCCGACGGAGCCCTTCTTCGGCACCACAGGATAGACTTCGGCGTTGATAAGGGTCATCAGGGCCTCGAGCACCGTCAGGCGGATGCCGGAGAAGCCCCGCGCCAGCGAGTTGACCTTGAGCACCATCATCAGCCGCACGGTGGCGTCATCCATGTACTCGCCAATCCCGGCGGCGTGGGAGAGCACTATGGAGCGCTGCAGTTCATCCAGCTGCTCCACCGGGATGCGGGTGTTGGCCAGCAGGCCAAAGCCGGTGTTGATGCCATACACCACGCGGTTTTGCTCGATTACCTTGGTGACCACGGCGGCGGAGGCGTGGATCCCAGGCAGGGCGGACGAGTCCAGGCTGAGATGGACAGGCTCGCGGCTGACGCGGCGCAGGGTGGCGAGGCAGAGCTTGCCCGGTTGCAGATTGAGTTCAAACATCTTATTTCACCCCTTTGCCAGCTGTGTTCAGCATCGGCAGATCCAGTTTCGCCTCATGGGCACAGTTGATGGCAATCTCGTAGCCAGCGTCCGCATGACGCATCACGCCTGTGGCCGGGTCGTTGCGCAGCACCCGGCCGACCCGCTTGGCGGCGTCGTCGCTGCCGTCACAGACGATCACCACGCCGGAGTGCTGGGAGAAGCCCATGCCGACGCCACCACCGTGGTGCAGGGAGACCCAGGTCGCGCCACCTGCGGTGTTCAGCAGGGCGTTGAGCAGCGGCCAGTCGGAGACGGCATCGGAGCCATCCATCATGGATTCGGTCTCCCGGTTCGGGCTCGCCACCGAGCCGGAGTCCAGGTGATCGCGACCTATGACCACGGGCGCTTTCAGCTCGCCATTCTTCACCATCTCGTTGAAGGCCAGGCCCAGGCGCACCCGATCCTTGACCCCGACCCAGCAGATCCGCGCCGGCAGGCCCTGGAAGGCGATGCGCTCGCGGGCCATGTCGAGCCAGTTGTGCAGGTGGGGATCGTCCGGGATCAGCTCCTTCACCTTCTGGTCGGTCTTGTAGATGTCTTCCGGATCCCCGGACAGAGCCACCCAGCGGAAGGGACCTATCCCCTCGCAGAACAACGGGCGAATATAGGCCGGTACGAAGCCCGGGAAGTCGAAGGCATTCTTCACCCCTTCTTCCAGCGCCATCTGGCGGATGTTATTCCCATAATCCAGCGTGGCTGCACCGCGGGCTTGCAGGGTCAGCATGGCTTCCACCTGGCGCGCCATGGAGTGACGAGCCGCCTGGTTCACCTCCTGGGGGGCGGATTTTTGCAGCTCACGCCACTTAGGCAAGCTCCAGCCCTGGGGCAGGTAGCCGTGGATGGGATCGTGGGCCGAGGTCTGGTCGGTCACCACGTCCGGGGTGATGCCACGGGCCACCAGTTCGGCAAAGACGTCGGCGGCGTTGCCAAGCAGGCCGACGGAGATGGCGGTACCGCTACGTTTGGCTTCCTCGACCATGGCCAGCGCCTCATCCAGGCTGTGGGCCTTCTTGTCGACGTAGCGGGTCTTCAAGCGGAAATCGATGCGGGTCTCGTCGCACTCCACGGCAATCATGGAGAAGCCGGCCATGGTGGCGGCCAGGGGCTGGGCGCCGCCCATGCCACCCAGACCGCCAGTGAGGATCCAGCGTCCTTTCGGTTCCCCGTTGAAGTGCTGGTTCGCCACCGCGAAGAAGGTCTCGTAGGTGCCCTGCACTATCCCCTGGGTGCCTATGTAGATCCAGGAGCCGGCGGTCATCTGGCCGTACATCATCAGGCCCTTCTTATCGAGCTCGTTGAAGTGCTCCCAGTTGGCCCAGTGGGGCACCAGGTTGGAGTTGGCGATCAGCACCCGCGGCGCGTCCTTGTGGGTCTGGAACACCCCGACCGGCTTGCCGGATTGCACCAGCAGGGTCTGGTCGTCCTCGAGACGGGTCAGCACCTCGACTATCTTGTCGTAGCAGGCCCAGTTGCGGGCGGCGCGGCCTATACCGCCATAGACCACCAGGGACTGGGGATGCTCGGCCACTTCCGGATCCAGGTTGTTCATCAGCATCCGCAGGGGCGCCTCGGTCAGCCAGCTCTTGGCGGTCAGCTCGGTACCGCGGGGGGCACGGATTACCCGGCTCGGGTCGTGACGGGGATCCTGGTGTTGCACAGACATAGACACTCCTTGTTTATCAATGCAGCCGCCATGCGGGGGCACAGTGCCCCTGGCGAGTCGGCCGGCTACTTGGTTAGTTGATGGACCAGCCGGGCGGCCACGCGGGCGCTGCGGTTGTCCAGATCCAGACTCGGGTTGTACTCGGCCAGATCGGCGAGCCTGAGCTTGCCGCTGGCCCGGATATGGGCGATCAGGGGTTCGATGACGGCCAGCTCGACGCCGCGGGCGGCGGGGGCGCTCACCCCCGGCATGACGGCGCCGGGTAACACATCCAAATCTATGGTGAGATAGAGGTGATCGCAGCGGGCGATAAAGGCGTCCAGCCCCGCCAGCAACACCGGCAGCTCGGCCTGGGTCATCTCCTCGTCCAGCACATGCCAGACCCCCAGCGTCTCGGCGCGGGCAAAGAGCGCAGCCGTGTTGGCGGTCTCGGCCACCCCGAGGCAGGCGTAAGTAAAGGGCGTGCCCTGGGCGGCGCACTGCTCGGCGATCTGGAAGAAGGGGGTGCCCGAGCTTGCCTGCTCCTGCTTCATGCGCAGATCGAAGTGGGCATCGAAGTTGATGATGCCGACCCGGCCCTTGCCACCCAGATGGCGATTGAGGCCGCTCCAGCTGCCGAAGGCCACCTCGTGGCCCCCCCCCAGCACCAGCGGGAAGTGACCCAGATCCAGCGCACGGGCGACCCGCTCGGCCAGCCTGTCGTGGGCGGCATCGAGATCGCCGTCCTCGCAGGCCAGATCGCCGCCGTCATGGACGGGACGGCTCAGATGCCAGGCGGTGTTGGCGAGCAGCTTGCGCACCGCCAGCGGGGCAGCAGCGGCACCGACCCGCCCCTTGTTGCGGCGCACCCCTTCGTCACAGGCAAAACCGAGCAGCACCACGCCGGGCTCGCTGCCTGCTTGCCAGGGCTGTACCTTGTTGTGCCAGCGCAGGGCCAGTTCACCATCTTCCGGATCCTGGCGCCCCTGCCAGACCGACATGTCGGCCGCGTTGAACTTATCCATGGAGCGTCTCCTCCCCGTTGAGAACCCGGCTGACCAGCTGATCGACCCCGATCAGGTAGCTGATCTCCGAGGGGTGGGTGCAATTCCAGACCAGAAAATCGGCCTGCATGCCCACTCTCAGCTGCCCCAGACGCTCCTGCTCGCCGAGCGCCCGGGCGGCGTGGCGGGTCACCCCGGCCATGGCCTCGACCGGGGTCAGGCCGAACAGGGTGCAGGCCATGTTCATGGCCATGCGAAGGGAGACGATGGGGGCCGTGCCCGGGTTGATGTCGGAGGAGACAGCCATGGGCACCCCCGCCTTGCGCAGAGCGGCAACTGGCGGCAGCTTGGTCTCTTTGAGGAAGTAGAAGGCGGTGGGCAGCAGGGTGGCGACCACGCCACGGTGGGCCAGCGCCTGGATCCCGTCCTGATCCAGATACTCCAGGTGATCCACCGAGAGGGCACCGAAGTTGGCGGCGAGCGTGCTGCCCCCCAGGTTGGAGAGTTGCTCCATGTGCCCCTTCACCGCGAGATTGTATTGATCCGCCGCCAGATAGACCTGCTCGGTCTGGGCCAGGGAGAAGCCGATGTGCTCGCAGAAGACGTCCACCGCATCCGCCAGACCCGCCTCGGCGGCTGCCGGGATGATCTCCTGGCAGATGGTCTCGATCCAGGAGTCGGGATCGTCGCGGTACTCCGGCGGCACCGCATGGGCGGCCAGCAAGGTGGTCTTGACCCGGATGGGCAGCGCCTCCCCCAGCCGGCGGGCGACCCGCAGCATCTTGAGCTCGTCCGCCAGGGTGAGGCCATAGCCGGACTTGATCTCCACAGTCGTGACTCCTTCCCGGATCAGGGACTTGATCCTCGGCACCGCCAGCTCATAGAGCTGATCCTCGCTGGCCGCGCGGGTGGCCCGTACTGTGGAGAGTATGCCACCCCCCTTGCGGGCGATGTCGCTGTAGGGCACGCCCTGCTGGCGCAGCTCGAACTCCTCGGCCCGGCTGCCGGCAAAGATGAGGTGGGTGTGGCAATCGATGAGGCCAGGAGTCACCAGCCTGCCCTTCATGTCACGCCAGTGGGCGGGATGGGGTCCCTTGAGATCCTGCATGGGGACCAGGGCGTGGATCCTGCCTTCATGCACGCCGAGGGCATGGGGTTCCAGCAGACCGTAGTCCGCCAGATCGGAGCGCAGGGTGGCGGGTGTCACGTTGAGCCAGACCCGCTCGCAGTTCAACAGTTCCTTGTTCATACCGACCTCTAAATGTATATACAATAATTTATAGCCGATCTCTGACGAGAAAGAAAGGATCAAGTTCACATCTTGATAACAGCGGTTTCATTAGAGTTTAAGCACAAAAAAGCCCACCGAAGGGTGGGCTCTTAAAACAAGAAATGTATATACAATCAAGTCAATCGGGTCTTGGAGCTCAGCTTGTAGCGGGAGCCTGGCGAGAGCAGCCTGGCGTAGGAGACCAGGAAGCCATCCGACCAGGTGCGGCGATGCAGCAGCAGGCAGGGGGTATCGACCCTCACCTGCAGCAAGCCCGCCTCGCCGGCGCTCGGCAGCACAGCCTCCACCACGTGCTCCATCTCGGAGAGCGGGCAGACTTCCATCAGATAGCTGTTCGGCGTCTGTTTCGTGAAGTCCTGCTCCCCATAGCCGGGCAGGCGTTCGGCATCGACGAAACGCTCCTCCAGTTGCAGCGGCTCCCCATCGGCCTGATGGACGATGAGGCTGTGGAAGGTGGGCGCCCCGACCCGCAAACCCAGTCGTACCGCCACCTTCTCGTCCGCAGCCTGGCGCTGCAGGCGGATCACCCGGGCGCTGTACTGGCTGCCCCGCTCGGCGATCTCGTCGGCTATGTTGCGAATGGCCAGCAGCGGCGACTCGGCACGCCTGTCCGCCACGAAGCTGCCGGAGCCGGCGGTGCGATTGAGCCAGCCCTCGGCCACCAGTTCACGCAGCGCCTTGTTGACCGTCATCCGGCTCACGGCAAACTGCTCGCACAGGGCGGCCTCGGTCGGGATCCTGTCGCCTGCCTGATAGTGGCGTTCGCGGATCCCGTCCAGGATATGCTGTTTGATCTGCAGATAGAGGGCGGGTGCCACCAATGGGTTCCTCAGCGACGACGGTGAGGCGGACGCATGTCCGGCCAGGCACGGTAGACGTCCGGGATCTGATCAGGGCCGCTGATGCAGAGATCGAGATCGTGCAGCAGACCGTCCTTGATGCCGTAGATCCAGCCGTGCACCGCCAGCTCCTGCCCCTTGCGCCAGGCATTCTGGATGATGGTGGTGTGGCAGACGTTGGCGACCTGCTCGGCCACGTTCAGCTCGCACAGATAGTCGAAGCGCTCGTGCTCATCCTCGATGGCTTCGAGTTGTTCGCCGTACTTGAAATAGACATCCTTGATGTTGCGCAGCCAGTTGTCGATGAGGCCCAGCTCCTGGTTCTGCATCGCCGCCTTGACGCCGCCGCAACCGTAGTGGCCGCAGACGATGATGTGCTTCACCTTGAGCACCTCCACCGCGTATTGCAGCACCGAGAGGCAGTTGAAATCGGTGTGTACCACCAGATTGGCGACGTTGCGGTGGACGAAGACATCCCCCGGCAGCAGGCCCATCAGCTGGTTGGCGGGAACCCGGCTGTCGGAGCAGCCGATCCAGAGGTACTCGGGCGCCTGCTGGGCGGAGAGGGTAGCGAAGAAATCGGGATCTTCGGCCTTGATCCGTTCCGCCCACTCGCGGTTATTGGTAAACAGGTCGTTCAACAGTTTCACTTCTGCTCTCCCTAACTGTGGCAGTGGCGGCAACATACCATACACAAGGGTAACCAAGGCAAGGCCGACCAGATCCCGATGAAACAAAAACAGGGCCATCAGGCCCTGTTTTCTACAAGAGAATGCTCTCAGGCATCCATGGCGTCTTTCAGTTTCTTGAGCGGTTCACAGGCTCGGCGAATGCCCTCAGGCGGCCATCGCATCCTTCAGCTTCTTGAGCGCGTTCTTCTCAAGCTGACGCACACGCTCGGCGGACACACCGTAGTTGTCGGCCAGCTCCTGCAAGGTGGTCTTGCTCTCCTCATCCAGCCAGCGGGCGCGGATGATGTGCTGGCTGCGCTCGTCCAGGGTGGCCATGGCCGCACTCAGGCGACGGGTGGCGTGGCTGTCCCAGTTGTCATTCTCTATGGTGGCGGCCAGATCGGAAGACTTGTCTTCCAGATAATGGACGGGGGCGAAGCCACCTTCATCCTCATCGTCACCGACCAGATCGAAGGCCTGATCGTAGTTGCTCATGCGCGCTTCCATCTCGGTGACGTCCGCGGCAGAAACCCCGAGATCCGCGGCAACGGCCTGCACCTCTTCGTGATTCAGCCAGCCCAGACGCTTCTTGGACTTGCGCAGGTTGAAGAACAGCTTGCGCTGGGCCTTGGTGGTGGCCACCTTGACCATGCGCCAGTTGCGCAGCACATATTCGTGGATTTCGGCCTTGATCCAGTGCACGGCGAAGGAGACCAGACGCACCCCGACGCTCGGGTCGAAGCGCTTGACCGCCTTCATCAGGCCGATATTGCCTTCCTGCACCAGATCGGCCTGAGGCAGGCCATAGCCGGAGTAGCTCTTGGCCACGTGAACGACAAAACGCAGATGCGACATGACCAGCTGACGGGCAGCCTCGAGATCGCCACCCTGCTGCAAACGCATCGCCAGTTCACGCTCTTCCTCCGCGCTCAGCACGGGGATCGAGTTGACGGCTTGGATATAGCCTTCCAGACTACCTTGCGGAATCAGAGCCATAGTGCGTTGCAATGAAGTTCCCATGTTCTACCTCTTACTTTTCAATCGAATCAGTCTAACACCCTGAGAGGGCCTGTCTACCGACCGGGGGTCATTCTGCGGCCCACATCAAACATAAGTCAAACATCGGCCCCAGCATGAACCCGGGCTATCTTAGGCTGACGGGATGAATCATAAATGAACGGTCAAAAAAAAGGGGTCACAGTGAAGGACCCCTGAAAAGTAGCATGCTAAGTCCATTGTTGCGGAGCTCGCAACCTTCACATGCTTGCCAAGTCAGACGAGCAAGGCAGAGGGGCCACACCCGTATAAATTCTGTTGCACTAGATAGACTGTTTATAAATCAAAAGGTTCACAGGATCCAAATATGATCCTTGGTGCAGGCCTCATTCAGATTACTCTGAGAAAGTGGCCCGTGCCAGAAACGGGCCACTCTTTTACTTGATCCAGTTCGCAAAATCCAGCGCTTTAAAATGCTGACAAATTAATCAGGATGGTTCTATGTCGCGAATGTGTCTGTGCACCGAGAACCAGGACGCAATCAGCCCCAGCAAGGCCCCCAACAGTATGAGATTGAAGCCGTCGAACGCCCCCATCCCCACCAGCCGGAAGTTGCTGTTGTAAAGCCCCGCCAGCTCCTTCACCACCCCCTCGCTCCAGATCACCATGACCTCGGTCAGCCACCAGGCCAGCATGCCGCCGATCACCCCGAACCAGATGCCGGTGTAGAGGAAAGGACGGTGAATGAAGGCGTCGGTCGCCCCCACCAGCTTGAGCACTTCGATCTCGGATCTCTGGTTGAGTATGTTCAGACGCAGGGTGTTGCCGACGATCAGCAGCACGGCGGAGAGCAGCAGCACCGCTATGCCGGTGATGGTGTGGCGCAGCAGGTTCATGATCCCCTGCAGCCGGGTCAGCCACTGCAGATCCAGCTTGCCCTGTTCGATGCCGGGCTCATTCTCCAGCTTGGCGAGCAGCTCTGCGGCCCCTTCCGGATTCTGCCAGCGCGGATCCGGGATCACGCTCAGCACAGGCGGCAGCGGGTTGCTGTCGAGGTAGTCGAGAGCATCGCCGAAGCCGGAGATCTCGCGGAACTCCTTGAGCGCCTCGTCCCGGTTCATGTAGGTGACGGACTCCACCTCGGGATAGAGCAGGATCCGCTGCTTCATGTCGAGGATGCTCTGCTCCGGCAGATCCTTGCGCAGGTAGAGGGAGATCTGGGAGCTGGTCTGCCAGCTCCCTTCCACCACTTCGGCGTTTTTCAGCAGCACGTGGAAGCAGGAGGGCAGCGCCAGACTGACCCCGAGCACCGCCAGTGTCATCAGGGAGGCGAGCGGGTTGCGCCACAGCTCTCCCAGACTGGCAAAGGCCTGACGCACGTGATCCACGCCGTACATCATCAGACGGCGCAGCGGCGGCTGTTTATGACGAACAATAGCCATCAGAACTCCCTCCCCTGTCGAATATCGGCAACCTGATCCATCCGAGTGACCATAATCAGAGGGCACAGAGGGGGCTGTTTATGACGAACTATGGCCATCAGCTCTCCTCCTGCTCTTGGGAATACATGCGCCCGGCCTTCAGGGTCAGGGTGCGATAGCGCATGCGGGCGATCAGCCCCAGATCGTGAGTGGCAATCAGCACCGAAACCCCGAAGCGATTGAACTCCTCGAACAGGCGCATGATGTCCATGGAGAGCTGGGGATCCAGGTTGCCGGTCGGCTCATCCGCCAGCAGCAGGGGCGGCTTGTTGACGATGGCGCGGGCGATGCCGACCCGCTGCTGCTCACCACCGGAGAGCATGCGCGGCTGGTAACGCTCCTTGCCGAGCAGGCCGACCTTGTCCAGCGCCGCCGCCACCCGCTTGTTGATGTCGGCATGGCTGTAGCCATCGATCACCAGGGGCAGGGCCACGTTGTCGAACACGGTTCTGTCCATCAGCAGCCGGTGATCCTGAAAGATCATCCCGATCTGGCGGCGCACATAGGGGATCTGGCTGCGCTTGATCTGGCTGACGTCATCGCCATGGAAGAAGACGCGACCATCGGTCGGTCGCTCCATCACGCTGATCAGTTTGAGGAGGGTACTCTTGCCCGCCCCCGAATGGCCGGTCAGGAAGGCCATCTCCCCCTTTCGCAGGTGGAAGCTGACCTTCTGCAGCGCCTGATGACCACCGCTGTATACCTTGCTGACCTTGTCAAAACGAATCATAACGGTTCCCTGAGATTGACCAACCCCGACCGGGATCGAAGCATGGCACACTGACTCTTCGCGGCGACACCAGGCCTCGATGAAATGGCCGATCCGCAGCCACGCACCTTGGCGGCCTTATACCCTGACAGTGACAAGCCCCGACCTGAGTCGGGGCATGGAACACTTGCTCATCACGGCTGAGCTGACTCTTCGTGGCCGAACTCATTCCTCGCGGCTGAAGAGCGCCTCGATAAAGTCGTTGGCAACGAAGGGACGCAGATCGTCGATCCCCTCGCCCACCCCTATATAACGGATCGGGATCTGGAACTTGTCGGCCACCGCGAAGATGACGCCGCCCTTGGCGGTCCCATCCAGCTTGGTGAGGGTGATGCCGGTCAGGCCCACCGCCTCGCTGAACAGCTTGGCCTGGCTCAGGGCGTTCTGGCCTGTGCCCGCATCCAGGGTCAGCATGATCTCGTGGGGCGCCTCTTCATCCAGCTTCTTCATCACCCGCACCACCTTCTTGAGCTCTTCCATCAGGTTGCTCTTGTTCTGCAGGCGACCGGCGGTGTCGGCAATCAGCACGTCGGCACCGCGGGAGCGGGCGGCCTCGATGGCGTCATAGATGACGGAGGCTGAGTCGGCACCTGTGTGCTGGGCGATCACCGGAATGTTGTTGCGCTGACCCCACACCTGAAGCTGCTCGACCGCGGCGGCACGGAAGGTATCCCCCGCCGCCAGCATGACGCTCTTGCCGTCGGCCTGGAACTGCTTGGCCATCTTGCCGATGGTGGTGGTCTTGCCGACACCGTTCACGCCGACCATCAGGATCACGTAAGGCTTCTTGCTGGTGTCGATCACCAGCGGCTGCTCGACCTGAGTCAGCATGGCCCCCATGTCTTGCTTGAGCAGACCGTAGAGCGCCTCGGCATCCTTGAGCTGCTTGCGATCCGCGTGCTGCACCAGCCCTTCGATGATACGGCTGGTGGTATCCACGCCGAGATCGGCGGTCAGCAACTGAGTCTCCAGCTCCTCGAACAGCTCGTCATCGATCTTCTTGCCGCGGAACAGGCCGAAGAAACCGGAGCCGATATTCTCCTTGGTGCGCACCAGGCTGCGCTTGAGGCGAGCAAAGAAGCCCTCCCGCTGCGGCTTGTCCTGAGTATCGTCGTCCACCTTGGCGGCCAGGGGCAGGGCTGCCAGCGCGGCGGCATCTGCCTCCATCTCGGCGACCAGGCGCAGATCTTCCGCTCGCTGGGCCTCTTTGGCGATACGCGCCTCTTCAGCAGCCTGTGCCTCGGCGGCAATACGTGCCTCTTCCGCGGCACGAGCCTCAGCAGCAATACGTGCCTCTTCTGCAGCCTGCGCTTCTGCTGCAATACGCGCCTCTTCCGCAGCGCGGGCTTCGGCGGCGATGCGAGCTTCTTCCGCAGCCTCTGCCTCGGCGGCAATGCGGGCGGCTTCCGCAGCCTCTGCCTCGGCGGCAATGCGAGCGGCTTCGGCGGCTTGTGCTTCCGCAGCAACACGGGCGGCTTCGGCAGCTTGCGCCTCGGCGGCAGCGCGAGCAGCTTCGGCAGCCTGCGCCTCGGCGGCAATACGGGCGGCTTCGGCGGCTTGTGCCTCGGCGGCAGCGCGAGCAACTTCCGCAGCTTGGGCCTCGGCGGCAACGCGGGCGGCTTCGGCAGCTTGTGCCTCGGCGGCAACGCGAGCGGCTTCGGCAGCCTCTGCCTCGGCGGCAACGCGGGCAGCTTCCGCGGCTTGTGCCTCGGCGGCAACACGGGCGGCTTCGGCAGCCTCTGCCTCGGCGGCAACGCGGGCAGCTTCCGCGGCTTGTGCCTCGGCGGCAACACGGGCAGCTTCCGCAGCCTGGGCCTCGGCAGCAACACGGGCGGCTTCGGCAGCCTGGGCCTCGGCGGCGATCAGCGCCCCATTGACGATGACGGGCTCGAGTTCGGAGGCGGGTTCCTCCACCACCAGAGGGCCTTCGTCAGGGGTCGCCAGGGGCGCCTCGTGCGGTACAGCAGGGGCCTCGGTCAGGGAAACATCAGCGACGGGAGCGGGGGCAACGGTGGCCTCGGACTCGGCGACAGCCGGGGTGGCGTCAAGGGCCTGTGATTGGACGGCCTCAGCCTCTTCTTTCTTGCGGCCGAAACCCAGCCAGGAAAACAAACCTTTTGCCATCTAAAAAATACTCACTTCGTTGGCTGACTGCTAAGATAGCCGTCCCTCGGCGGGTCGGCATAAAAATGAACCGCCTTATACTACCACTTTATTTTCTGACGACGAAACGCGATGCCCAGAGTGAAATCCAGCCGTAACAGCCCGAACAAGAGCCCAGCCCCCCAGGGGCGAGCGGGCGTGGTAAGAATCATCAGCGGCCAGTGGAAGGGCCGTAAACTGCCGGTCAGGGATGTTGACGGACTCAGACCCACCACGGATCGCGTCAAGGAGACCATCTTCAACTGGCTGGCACCCCATGTCCGCGGTGCCCGCTGCCTCGACCTGTTTGCCGGCAGCGGCGGCCTGGGGCTGGAGGCGCTGTCGCGCTACGCCGAGCAGGTGACCCTGGTCGAGATGGACAAGGGAGCCGCCGAGCAGCTCAGGAAGAACCTGGCCGCCCTCGGCAGCCAGCAGGGCGAGGTGATCCAGGCCGATGCGGTGAGCTGGCTGCAAGGCCCGGCCACCCCCTTCGATCTGGTGTTCCTGGATCCACCGTTTCGCCGTGAACTGCTGCCCCAGGTGTGCGAGCTGCTGGAGCAGCGCGGCTGGCTGGCGCCGGATGCCCTCATCTATCTTGAACGGGAAAAGGAGATGAGCGATCTCCCCCTGCCAGCCAGCTGGCAACAGCTCAAGGACAAACAAGCGGGTCAGGTCTGCTACCAGCTCTATCTGCGGGATACCAAGGATGACGCCGCGGTTTGAATGCCAGGCGGGAGGGGAAATGGGCGATTGCCACTCCCTGTCAACTTGGACAACAGCAACAACTCAAGGACAAGCAGGCCGGTCAGGTCTGCTATCAACTCTATGTACGGGAGATAAGCGATGAAGCGGGTGTTTAATCTATTGGCGATGGGCGTGCTGCTGTTCTTCTGGCTCGGCGTGGTGCTCGCCCTGCTCGGCACGCTGCCGGGCAAACTGAACGGTTTTCTGCCGGTGTGCGGCGTCATAGTGATACTGATGCACTGGGTGCAGGCCAGCATGATCAAGGCCGCCTGCAAGCCCTACTTTGCCATCACCCGCCTCGAGTTCACCCAGGTGCTGATCTTCGGCGTGTTCGGCATGATGGAGATCCGCGCCAAGCTGCAGGCCATCATAGACGCCAGGCAGAGGGGAGAAACCCCGCCCCGGGCTGACTGACCCGAGACCGCCAGATCGAACCTGAAGGAGTGACATGTCACTCCTTCACTTTTTTCCCCAGGCTGATGCCGAGCTTGATGGAGAGCACGGCGAGCAGCAGCAGCATGGCGATCAGGGAGAAGAAGTTGCTGCCAAGCTCGGGGTACTGCACCTTGAGCAGCGCCGTGTGCCCGAACGCCCCGATGAAGAAGCAGAGCAGGATGCAGCTGGGGGTGTTGCCGACTATGGGCTCGTGGCGATAGTGCTGATAGAGCTGGTAGGCCGCCAGCAGCAGGGCGATCAGGGGGAAGAAGGAGAAGGGCACGACCGACTCGGTCAACACCGACAGGAAGGCATCACCGCAGATGCCGATGAGCAGGGCCAGCAACAGGGGCTTCTTCGGGATCGCGTTCGATTCATGCATGGGACTGTCCATCCTTGACTTAAGAGAGAGATTCGCGGCGCTTGCGGTTCTGGACCTCGGCGCCCATGGCGATCATCCGCAACTGGCTGATGGTGCGCTCCGACAGGGCCCGGCACTCCTCGGGGGTCATGTCGAGGGCGTCGGCACCGGCGCTGAAGACGATGGTGACCATGGCTTCGGCCTGGATGTAGGCCTCTTCCCGTGGCGCCTGCGTGGTCGCCTCCAGATAATCGGTCAACTCGGCGATGAAGTGCTGGATCTCGCGGGCCACCGCCTGACGGAAGGCCGCAGAGGTGCCGGAGCGCTCACGGAGCAGCAGCCGGAAGATGTTCGGGTTGTTTTCGACGAATTCCATGAAGGTCTGCACCGAGGTGCTGATGACGCTACCGCCACCGGCGATGCGCTGGCGCGCCTGGCGCATCAGCTGGCGCAGGGTCAGGCCGCCCTCGTCCACCAGCGTCAGCCCCAGCTCTTCCATGTCGCGAAAATGACGGTAGAAGGAGGTCGGCGCTATGCCCGCCTCCCTGGCCACTTCCCGCAGACTGAGGTTGGAGAAGCTGCGGTTGGCACAGAGTTGACTGAACGCCGCTTCGATCAGCGTACGCCGGGTCTTTTCTTTTTGTTGCGCGCGAATACCCACGAAAACAGTCACCTTGAGATTAGCGAGGCCAGATGATAACCCGAAGGCGGGGCCTGGATCAGGTTTGTCTCCGACTTTTTTACCATTGACCCGCATTCCGGCTCAATGGAGAATAGTGGACAGCTGTTCGCTGAATGGAGCCGAGTGAAATGGACCGCCCCCCGATCATCATGACCAACACCCTGCTGTTCGCCCTCTCCGGGCTGACGGCACTGATTGCGGTACCCTGGTACGGCCTGACCCATGGCTATGACCTCTGGCAGTGGGGCTGCTTCCTGCTGCTGTTCTGCTACTGCGGCATCTCCATCACCGCCGGTTATCACCGACTCTGGTCCCACAAGGCCTACAAGGCGCACCCAGCCCTGCAATGGATCTTCGCCATCGGCGGCGCCCTCGCCCTGCAAAACTCGGCACTGCACTGGTCGTCCGATCACCGCCGTCACCACCGTCACGTGGATGACAACCAGAAGGATCCCTACAGCGCGGGCCGCGGCTTCTGGTACTCCCACATCGGCTGGATGCTGCGGGAATACCAGCGCGAGATCTACCACGATTACAGCAATGTGCGGGATCTGCAGAACAACGCCGTCGTCGCCTTCCAGCACAGGCACTATCTGGCCTTGACCCTGGCCACCAACATCGGCATCCCGCTGCTGCTCGGCCTGATCCATGGAGATCTGCTCGGCATGCTGTTGCTGGCGGGGGTGCTGCGCATGGTGATGACCCACCACACCACCTTCTTCATCAACTCCCTGGCCCACATCTGGGGCAGCCAGCCCTTCACCGATCGCAACAGTGCGCGGGACAACGGCATCCTGGCCTTCTTCACCTTCGGCGAGGGGTATCACAACTTCCATCACCTGTTCGAGAACGACTACCGCAACGGCATCCACTGGTGGCAGTTCGACCCCACCAAGTGGCTGATCCGCACCGCCGCCTGGTGCGGACTGGCCGGGGATCTCAGATCCTGTCCAGAGGAGCGGATCGAGCAGGCCAGGCTGGAGATGCAGCTCAAACGCGCCCAGGCCAGGCTGCGCAAGGCAGAGGACAGGGAGCTGTGGCAGGCGCTGCTGCAGGAGGAGTACGACAAGCTGAGCCTGCAGATCCAGCACTACTACGCCAGCCGCAAGCTGTTGCTGGAGCAGCGCAAGCGCAAGGCGCTGGCCCGCTACGACAGGCTCAAGCTGCAGCTGGAGTATCGCAACCTGAGGGATGGCTTCCTCGTTGCCAAGCGCAACTGGAGTCGCCTGCTGGCCGGCATCGCCTGAGGCGGCTGACCGACAGACCTGATTGCCCAAGACCGCCCGCTGGCGGTCTTTTCATGGGCGTCTGACGATCCCTTGGCATAAAAAATGGGGCGACATTCGCATGTCACCCCCTCGCAAATAGCATGTTCCATATTGGGATCCGGCAATAACGGGGCTGATGCGCGTCACGGGTTTCCGCTCCCGATCCGCACTGCCAGCCAGAACACGCCGGCCGACCCACTCCCTTGCTGCCCTCACCCACACGGCAGACCAGCCGCCGTGTTTGTCCTTGCAACCGAAATACTACGCAGTTAAATAAAATAAAAAACCGTTATATGCGGCCCTGTATGCAAGCGAGGGCGCTGCATCAGGTATCGCCTATCGACATAAAGTGATTAAAAACAATACGATAAAATATCAATCCGGCTTTGGATGGCAAACGTTATCCTCGAAGGCGCACAAGGCTTTGCGAGATCTCGCACAAGCCGGGCTCCACTCACAGCCAGGGGCGCAGCGGCAGCCAGTCGCTCAGTCGCGCCAGCAGGCGCCGCAGCGTCGAGGGGGGCGCCACCACAGGATGGACCGCCGCCCGTTGCCAGCCGCAGAGCCAGTGCCGCAGCTCGGCACAGAGCGCCGGGCAGCTCAGATGCAGCATCAGCTCGGTGTTGAGCATCAGGGAGCGGGGATCCAGATTGAAGCTGCCGAGCAGCGCCTCCTCCTCCCCCATCAGGATCAGCTTGGCATGCAGGCTGCGCCCCTCATCCGACAGCTCGGCCAGCACTATGCCCTGCCGCTCCAGCCAGGGGCGGTGGCGCCGGTAGGCGCCATACACCAGGGGCACGTCTGTGCTGGCCAGGGAGTTAGTCAGGATTTCGATGCCGACCCCGGCCTGACGCAGCCGCTTGAGATGGCGACGCAGGCTCCGGGTCAGGATCAGGTAAGGACTCACCAACCGCAGCGCCCCCTGGTTGCCAGCCAGCTTGCGCCCCAGCCGGGGCGCCGTGGTCGGCCGGGAGATAAGCCCCTTGCCGGGCCTGTCAAACCAGCACTCTCCGACCCCCGGATGCCAACGCAAGGGAAGAGGCGCGCCATCAAACAGGCTGGCGGGCAGATCGTAGACCATGGCCACCGCCGGGTCGGTCAGGGTCAGCAGGAAGTCGTTCACCGCGCGGATCTCGGCGGGCAGCAGGGGGCGCCGCAACAGGCGCCGGATGGGGTGGCTCCAGCGGCTGCGCCAGAACAGCTCGAAGCCCTGCTCGGCCTGGCGGCAGAGGGGGCCGCGGCAGACCAGATCCAGATCGACGAAGTGAGGGGGCGCCCCCAGCCCGAAGTAAGGATCGCCGATGTTGCGGCCACCGATCACCGCCTCGTGGCCATCCACCAGCAGCAGCTTGTTGTGCATGCGGTGGTTGATGCGCCGGAAGCTGAGCAGGCCTTCCAGCAGCAGGGTCAGGGGGCGCCAACCCCTGAGCCAGAATGGATTGAACAGCCGCACCTCGATGCCGGGCTCTGCCGCCACCACCTCGAGGAAGCGGTTGTCGCCAGCATAGAGATCGTCGATGAGCAGCTGGACCCGGACCCCGCGCCGCGCCGCATGGAGCAACTCGGACAGCAACAGCTTGCCGCTGCTGTCCTCCTCCCAGCTGTAATACTGGGCCTGGATCCGGCTGCGGGCACCGCGGATCAGCTGGCAGCGAGCCTTGAGGGCGGCGCCGGGATCATCGAGCAGGGCAAATTCGGCGGGGATCAAGGGTCATCTCCTTGTCATGAGACGGTGGCATAACCCAGACAACAGCCCCGATTGCGGCGTGTCAAGGAGCCGATGATGGAAGTGCGCGACCACCCCTGCCTCAGCCAGAGACCCCAGGTCAGTCAGCCTGATCCCACTCCCGCCAGGCTGCTGACCCCCTGGTACCAGCAGCACAGGGATCAGGGCTGGGAAGCCCTCCCCTTTACCCCCGAGGATGGCCTGCCCGACCGGCACTGAGCACTCAGGGCTGGACCGCCTCCATGGCCTCTGTCTTGCCCTCCACCTGAGGCAGGCTGAAGCGGTAGGCCACGTAGTATTTGTAGATGGTGCCGACGTAGTTGATGGGGCCCTGGCCGACCTCGTTGGCCACCAGCTGCTCCACGTTGCCAAACCAGACATTCGGATCCAGCCCCCTCTCCCTGGCCTTGGCCTGCAACGCCTGCACCCGGTTCGGGCCTGCGTTGTAGGCCGCCAGGGCGAACAGGTGACGGTTGAGCCTGTCCATCCCGGGATCGTTGAAGTAGGTATCGAGAATGAGCCGCATGTAACGGCAGGCCGCCTCCACACTGCCTTCCAGGCTGGTGAGCCTGGCGCCGCGGATCCCCACCTCGCCCCCCGTGCTCGGCAGCAGTTGCATGATGCCGACAGCCCCGCGGTTGGAGCGGACATTGGGATTGAGCCCCGACTCCTTGTAAGCCAGCGCCGCCAGCATCAGCCAGTCGAGCTCATATTTGTCGGCCTGGGTTTCCAGTACCTTGCGGATGGTCGACAGCCGCCCCAGGGGATCCGGCGCCAGTATGTTGCTCATCTTGTCACTCTGGGCCAGCAGGCGACGCAGTGTCATGTCGCTGTAGAGGGTGCGTTTGCTCGACTCCGAGATATAGGCATTCACCGCCTTGAGCAGCTCGGGGCTGTTGTTGCGCAGTGCCCAGGCGCTGCGCCCCTTGTCCCGCAGCGGGATCAGCTTGTGGGCCTTGAGGCCCCCTATCATGTCGAGCCAGATCCGCCCCTTGAAACTGTCGGTGACGGTCAGCGGTATGATGCCAGCCGCCACCATCTCCAGCAGATCCCCGTCCTGCAGGTACTCGGGCACTGTCTCTATGTAGACGGGGGGCAGCCCCAGCTCGCGGAACAGCCAGTTGAGCTGATGCAGGCTCTCGTAATAGCTTGAGCTGGCCCGCACCCAGATCCGCCGACCGGAGAGCTGGGTGATGCGGTTGAAACCCGTCAGCTCCCGCTGGCTCACCACCCACTCCTCGATGGGCGAGATGAGCGGCTGGGAGAAGGTAACCTGCTCGCGCCGGGTCGGCGTCACCGTCAGGTTGGCCGCCACCAGATCCCCCCGCCCCTCGGTGAGGTAGTCCAGCAGCTTGTCCTGACGCACCGGGATATAGATGATCTTGAGCTTGAGCTTCTCCTTGGGGAGATAGGTCTGGTTCAGCCAGCGCTCGAAGCCTTGCAGTTGATTGACCAGGATGCCGTACTGGGCCCCCTTGTCGAAGAAGAAGAAGCCCCGTTCATAGACCACCAGGGCCCTGAGCTCCTTCTTTTGCAGTATGTGTTCGAGATCCCCGGGTTGGGGCAGGAGCTTGGGCTTGACGTCCGCGGCGCGCGAAGGGGCATCACCAGGCTGGGAACCGAGATCCGCCGCCAGCAGAGGGAGAGAGCAGAGGACCAGCAGGGCCCAAATCCATCGCATCATGAGGTAGCCACCTTCTGTTGGTCGACTCGCGCCTTGAGGGTTCTCGGCAGGACAAGGCCCGACACGCGGGACTCATGACGGGGTGCCATCATGGCACCTTCCTGCAGCGGAACTATTGGTGCCGGACTGAAACCGGATCGTCCGTGGGATAACTCACTATACAACGCAAAGAGAGGGAAAAGGCGAGGGGCAAAGCAATACGGCAGGCAAGCCTGCCGTCTCATCGGGGGGCTCAGATAGAGCGGGCACGCATCTCGAAAATCAGTTTCTCGGCGGTGCAGGTGAATTGCAGACGGGCCTTCAGGATAACGCCGTCGGCGCCCTGGGTCAGTTCGCTGTCGATCACGGCTTCGGCGGTCACCTGCTTGGCCAGCGCCTCATAGGCTGCGAGTTTGGCGCGGGCGTCGGCTTCTGCCGCAGCCTCGATCACCAGCTCCATCACATCGTCGCCTTCACCTATGATGGTGCCGATCTCGGCGAAACAGCCGCAGCTGTCGCAGGTTTCATTCAATTCCACTTTTTCGTCTACAGACATACTTCCACTCCTACTCATTTCGGATGTACTTCATCGTCACGCAAGGCTTTACGAAAATCCCTGATGGCGGTGCCCAGATCCTCACCGGTACCGGCCAGGCGTTTGCTGCCAAACACCACGACGACGACCACCAGCAGGATCAACAGATGCCAGATATGAATTCCACCAAGTCCCATAGGGCGACTCCTGACAGATAGATACCCGTTGCTTGTATCAAAAGAAGGCGCAACGATTGTTGGGCAAAATCAAGGCAGGCGCAAGTTGGCAGGAAAATCGTCAAAAAACATAAAAAGATACGGCGACCTTTGGCCGCCGTATGAGTCGGTGCTACTTGTCCCCTCAACCGCTACATCCTGTACCAGTCGCCATGAAGGCGAGAGACAGGTCGAGCATAGGGTCGCCAAGATATGAAAACAAATGGTATAAATTCATCTAAGAGTTGAAGAGGATTCATATCATGTTGCTGGAACAGCTCGGGCGCATAGATCTTAATTTGTTGATTATCCTGCAAGTCTTGCTGGAAGAGCGCAATGGCAGCCGGGCCGCCCGCCGTCTGCATCTGAGCCAGTCCGCCGTCAGCAAGGCCCTGGGTCGCCTGCGGGAGACCTTCGACGATCCCCTGTTCGTCCGCTCCGCCTACGGGCTGGATCCCACCCCGCGCGCCCTCGATCTGCAGTTGCAGTTGCAACCCATACTGCTCTCCCTGGACAACCTGATCCAGCCCCCCGCCTTCGATCCCGCCAGCACAGAGCGGGAATTCGTCATCGCCAGCATGGACAGCGCCTTCACCCTGTTCGCGCCGCTCTACCTGAGCGAGCTCAAGCGCCAGGCACCGGGGATCCGGCTGCGCTACGAGGAGTGGACAGAGCACAGCCTGACCGAGATGAGCCAGGGTCAGGTGGACATCGCCTTCACGGTGCGGGAGAACTGCATCAACTCGGATTTCAGGCTGGATACCCTGCCCAACGCCATCTGCCAGCGACTGCTCGCCATCGATGACCTCACCTGCCTGGTGCAGCGGGATCACCCGGCCCTGCGCGAACCCGAGTGGGATCTCCCCCGCTACCTGGCCTACCCCCATGTGCAGACCTATTGCGAGGGACGGGATCGCTGGATGCTGGATCACAAGCTGGCAGAGCAGGATCTCTACCGCCGGATCGAGGCGACTGTGCCCTCCTTCGAGGCGGCGCTGCGCATGGGCATGCACTCGGACATGATAGTGACACTCTCCCGGCTCTATGCCCGCCACGCGACCCAGGTCTATCCGCTGGTGCCGCTGCCGTTGCCCATCGCCCTGGACAGCATCTCCCACCTGCTCATCTGGCATCAGCGCCACGAGGAGGATCCGGGACACCGCTGGCTGCGGGAGACCTTGCTCACCCTCATCATGGGCAAGCTGGAGGCCCCGGCCGGAGACCCGTCCCGCCCGGACGAGGCGCTGGCCGTCATGGACGCACAATAAG
>NZ_JBJSWH010000006.1:262500-377772 GCF_046087985.1 Aeromonas ichthyocola | reverse complement strand
TGCGATGACAAGACTTTTTTGAGGATAATCACGAAAATTTCAAATTATTCAATTAGAAACAGCTTATTCAGTGTATATATACAATGTTATCCACAATCCGGTTATTTCACTCCCATTTTAGCGTCATTTATGTCGCCTTCCTTGACCTTGGGAATGCCATACTGAAGCGGATAATGTGTCCCAAGTGGTCCATGGTAGCGTCCTGTCGTAAAGCTGGTTACCATGGAGGTGAATAGAGTGTTGCACCTTTTTTGCTTTCATTTACAAAAGGTCTTTAAAGATGAATTTATCCAAGTTTCCCGTTTATGTGCAGGCGGCCGTTCTCGCTCTGGTGTTGGCGCTGGTCGGTTATCTGGTTGCCCAGGCCCTGCAGTTTTCCCTGAAAGCCGAAGTCATTTTTGCCGTAGGTCTGGCCATTGGCGGTTTCGTGGTACCGCTGTTCCTTAACCGGGCTCCTGCCGCTGTGGCCGAGCAGAACGCCAGCCAAGAAACATGCACCTTATATGTAGGCAACCTGCCCTACCGTGCCAACGAGATTGCCGTTCGCGAGCTCTTTGCCGAGCAGGGTCTGGTGATTTCCGTCCGTCTGATGAAAGACAAGGCCACTGGCAAGCGCAGGGGCTTCGGATTTGTTGAGATGCCGGTCGCCGATGCGGCCAAGGCCATAGCCGCGCTCAATGACAAGGAGTATCAGCAGCGCACCCTCAAGGTACGTGAAGCCAACGACAAACGTGATAAAGAGGAAAGAGAAGGTAGCGAAGCTGACGCCTAACCGCTCGTCAGTACTTCACCTCTTCCAGTGATGACAGCCCCCATGCTTGCAAGGGGGCTGTCAGTTTGAGCCTCCCCATCCAGCCGGGTACAGTAAGCTCTGGCAATAACCTCTTCTATATGTACAGGCTGCACGACGGTATGCCCGCCATTGTTCAGCAACCAGGCCACCCGTTTGGCAACAGCACAGCCCGAGTCAACCAGCTGGCATTCCGGCATCAGTTGCCGGATTTCATCCCCCAGCAGCGGGAAATGGGTGCAGCCCAGCACCAGGGTATCCGGCCTCTCCTCCCCTTCCATCCAGTCAGCCAGTACCTCTCGCAGCAGCCCCATGTTGACCGGCTGTCCCGCCAGCTTGCGCTCGGCCTCGATCACCAGCTCGGTCGCTCCCTTGAGCAGCACCCGCTTGCCCGGCGCGAACTGGGCGATGAGCTCGTGGGTATATTCGCGGCTGACGGTGCCCGGGGTTGCCAGCAAACCGATGCAATCATTGCGGGTCAGGGCGGCGGCAGGCTTGATGGCGGGCACCACCCCCACCACAGGAATGCTCAGGGTAGCTCGCAGGGATGGCAGGGCTATGGTGCTGGCGGTGTTGCAGGCGATCACCACCAGATCGATGGCGTGTTCGGCCACCATGGTGGTCACCAGCGGGAACAGGCTGCGATGAGAGCGGGCTCGCTCAATTCACCATAGGGGAAGTTGGCGTTGTCGAAGCAGTAGAAATAGTTGTGTGCCGGCAGGGTGCGACGGATCTCGCGGTAGATGGTCAGGCCACCCATACCGGAGTCAAACACGAGAATATTGGCCACTTGAGCTCCCCTTTGGTGCAAGGCGGCGATCATACTCCCGCCTGCCGCCAATAGAAAAGGCCCTGCCAATGGCAGGGCCTCGGTTTTTCAAGGATGAACCGAATAAAGCATCAGAAGCGGTAGTCGGCAGTCACTTTGAACTCGGTGCCCGGTGATGCATAGCCTTAGGCGACTTCGTAATTGCGATCAAACAAATTATCGATGCGACCGCCCAATGTCAGCTGCAGGCGTAACTGCGTAGGTCGCACCCAGATTGACCAGGGTGTAAGAGCTCAGCACCACCATTGCCAACATCAAGTCTTTCACCCGCTTGCCCACGTAGAGCAGTTCGGTCGACAGGTCATTTGGCCTGTCGTAAAACTGGTCAGCCAGGCACCTTCTGCTTGGCGCGGCGCAGCAGCGGCTGATCGCCGTCATTTTTGTCCTTCGGTCGCGTGTGTAGTCATAGCTGAAGTCATGATGTAGCGGAGCCAGGTATCCAGCCCCAGCGCCAACTCGATGCCTTCAATATCGGCATCCGTGTTGTCCTTGGCTGCAGGTGATATAACCTTTTTGGCACTGAATCAGGTTTTGGATTTGGTTGCGATAGAGGTTCACTGACCAATCCCAGGCGGTGTAACGGCCGGAGAAGTCCAGCTCCAGGTTCTTGCTCTCTTCCGGCTTCAGATCCGGGTTCTCATAACCGGGATAGTAGAGATCGAGGAAGGTCGGCGCCTTGAAGCCGGTGCCGTAGCTCAGCCGCACATTGTGGTTGTCGTCTATGTCCAGCCCGCTGGCGGCGGACCAGGTGTTGTGACGACCATACTGCTCGTTGTCATCGGTGCGGCCGGACAGCTCCCACAGCAGGGCCTGCCAGCGATAGCTGCCCACCGCAAACAGGCCGGTATTGTCGCGATCCGGGGCATTGAAGGCCTGGCCATAGCTGCGCGAATCTGACTTCATCTGCTCCTGCTGCCAGTCGGCGCCACCGGTCAGGTTGAGCCCCTCGATGCCGCTCCAGCTGTTGATCCAGGAGAAGCGGGTCAAGCCGGTGTGGATCGGCTGGGCGCTGGATTCCCCCTGGCTCTCCAGCCAGCTCTTCAGCTTGTTCTCGCCATAGCTGGCTTCCAGCCGGCTGGTCAGGGTCTCGCTCTGGAACTTGAGACCACCGTCGTACTGGAAGGCCTTCACCCGGCTCTGGTCGGCCGACTGATAGGCATCGTCCATCTCGGTCTGGTTGTCATAACCCTGGGCGTTGAAATCGGCACTCCAGGCGTCGTTGAAGGCATGGTTCATCCCGACCTGGCCATTGAGGCTGTCGAAGCCGTCCCGATCCGGCTGCTGGGCACCAGCCACCACGTCGAACCCATCGGTGCGCTCATAGCCCACCAGCAGGTTCATGTCGGTCTGCTGGCCCAGAGCCTGCACGGTGCGCAGTTGGCCCTGACCATAACCATGGCTGCCTGCGCCCCCCTTCAGGTGGGTCTCGCTGCCACTCTTGGCGGAGGTCTTGGTGATGAGGTTGATGACGCCACCTATGGCATCCGAACCGTAGACGGCGGCCCGCGGCCCGCGGATGTACTCGACGCGCTCTATGTTGCCGAGGGGGATCTGGCTGAGATCGGGCGTGCCAGCCACCATGGCGGCGATGGGACGGCCATTCATCAGCACCAGGGAGTGGTTGGAGTTGGTGCCGCGGATGAAGAGGCTGCTCATATGGCCCCGGCCACCCAGGGTGGTGATCTGTACCCCGGGCAGGGTCTTGAGCAGATCCGTCAGGCTCGATACCTGGCGGGATTCAATCTCGGCGCGATCGATCACCACCACGGGAGCCAGCACAGCACTGACGGGTTGTTCCACCCGGTTGGCGGTGACTACCATGGTGTCATTGGCAGGAAGGGAAGACTGGGCAAAGGCCGCCGTTGGCAACAGGGCAGCCGCCAATAATTTCTTGGACATGAGAGATCCTTAAGTTCGCGTAAGCATCTACTTCGTGGCCGGTTTCTCTCGGCCCGAAATACGAACTTTGGCAGGTCTTCGGGCTTGGGGGCTGATGGCCTACGGCGACGGCTTCCCACCTGACGGCAGTGCCCTGATGTCGCTTCGTTCCCCCTTACCGCTGCGCGCCAGCTCCGGATTCTCACCGGATTCCCTTTTAAGCATGATGCGCCAAAGCGGGGGGATTATAGGCAGAGCCAGATTGGATGTATAGCCATCTAGATTTCTATCATCGTTTTTTCCCACAAGAGGGTGTCGAGTGGCACAGATGCTACCCTGCACCTCTGTCATGGCCGCCGTTGAGCGCAATCCGAAGGGGTCAGACGCAAGAAATGTTGAGCCAGGTCCCACGGCTTTTTGGTAACATGCGGCAAACGTTTGACACCCCCGAGGAAGCCGTAATGACGACCCCCCCAATGATCGGCCTGGTAATGGGCTCTGACTCCGACTGGCCCGTGATGCAAGCGGCAGCCCGCATCCTCAAGGAGCACGGCGTGCCCTATGAAGCGCGCGTCGTCTCCGCCCATCGCACCCCGGATCTGCTGTTCGAATATGCCGCCAGTGCCCGCGAACGCGGCCTGCGCGCCATCATCGCCGGGGCCGGCGGAGCCGCCCACCTGCCGGGCATGCTGGCCGCCAAGACCACAGTGCCTGTGCTGGGTGTGCCCATCCCGACCCGTCAGCTCAAGGGGATGGACTCTCTGCTCTCCATAGTGCAGATGCCCAAGGGGGTGCCGGTCGCCACCTTCGCCATCGGTGAGGCGGGTGCCGCCAACGCCGGTCTGTTTGCCGTCTCCCTGCTGTCGGTTGCCCAGGATGGCGACGCCCCTCGCTATCATCAGCAGCTCGACAGCTTCCGCGCCAACGAGCGCGATCGGGTGCTGGCCCTGCAACTGGAGGACCCGGCATGATACTGCCCCCCGCTACCCTCGGCATGCTAGGTGGCGGCCAGCTCGGCCGCTATTTCGTGATGTCGGCCCATCGCCTCGGTTATCAGGTGATAGTGCTGGATCCGGATCCCGCCAGCATCGCTGGCGCCGCGGCCGACGCCCAGATAGTGGCAGCCTATGACGACGCCGAGGCGCTGCGCGATCTGGCCAGCCGCTGTGATGCCGTCACCTGCGAGTTCGAGAACGTGCCGGCCGCCTCCCTGGCCCTGCTGGAGCAGCACCTGCCGGTACGCCCTGCGGCCAGCGCAGTGCGTGTCTGCCAGGATCGCCGGGAAGAGAAAGCCTTCCTGACCCGCGCCAGCGTGCCGGTCGCCACGAACCTGACCCTGCTGCCGGGCGAGCCGCTGCCGGCCCTGCCCAGCGACCTCTTCCCCGCCATTCTCAAGACAGCCCGCGAAGGCTACGACGGCAAGGGACAGTGGACCATACTCGAAGCCGCCGAGCTGCCAGCAGCCCTGGCCGCCAGCGGTGTGCCCTGCGTGCTGGAGAAGCGCCTGCCGCTGGAGGGGGAGTTTGCCCTCACCCTGGCCCGCAGCCCGAGCGGTGCCATCAGCGCCCTGCCTCTGGTGCAGAACTGGCACAGTGGCGGCATCCTGGATCAGACCCGCTCCCCGGCCAATGTCCCAGCCCTGGAGGCGGAAGCCCAGCGCATCGCCGAGCACATCATCGCCGCCCTCGACTACGTGGGCGTGCTGACGGTGGAGTTCTTCCTGGTGGGCGGCGCGCTGCTGGTCAACGAGATGGCGCCCCGCCCCCACAACTCGGGCCATCCCAGCATCGACAACGCCGGTTGCAGCCAGTTCGAGCTGCAGGTCCGTGCCCTGTGCGATCTGCCGCTGCCGGCGCAGGCTGACGTTCAGCCCGCCATACTGCTCAACCTGCTCGGGGATCTCTGGCAGGGCGGCACCCCTGACTGGGCCGGCGCCCTGGCCCTGCCCGGCGTGCACCTGCACCTCTACGGCAAGGGCGACGCCCGCCCCGGCCGCAAGATGGGCCATGTGACCGTCACCGGCACCGACTGGTCTGCGGTCGAGGCCACCGCGCACCAGTTGCGCGCCCTGCTGGGCCTGCCGCCGCGCTAAGCGTCGCTGGTACCAACGAAAAGACCCGGGCCAATGCCCGGGTCTTTTTTTACCGCAATGGGGACCAGGTCAGCCCCGATCCGCCGCCACCGCAACCGGGGCCGGCAGCCGTATGGTGAGGGAGAGCACCAGGGCCACCACCAGCAACACCAGAATGAGGTTGAAGGTCGCCATAAAGCCGCCGAACAGGGACGCGACTATGGAGCCTATGATGCTGCCCAGACCAAAGCCCAGATAGATGACGCCGTAGTTCTTGGTCAGGTTGTTGAGGCCGAAGAAGTCGCTCACCAGGGAGGGGTAGACGGTAATGGTGCCGCCGAAGCTGAAGGCCACGCAGGCTACCGCCACGAAGAAGAGGTTGGCATTGAGCGGCACAAAGAGCAGCAACGCCATGCCTGCCAGGGTGATCAGCTGGGCTATGGTGATGACCCGAATGCGGGACATCTTGTCGGAGAGAATGCCCAGCACCAGACGGCCACCCAGGTTGGCCATGGCGATGATGGCGACGGCGTTGGCAGCGACTACCGCTGGCAGGCCCACCATCTTCTCGCCTATGTCCTTGGCCACGCCGATGACATAGAGGCCGCTCATGCAGGCGGTGAGGAACATCAGCGCCAGCATCCAGTACTGCGGCTTGCGCATGGCCTCGGCCAGGGTGAAGTCGCGGCTCTCGGTCTGCTGCACGGAAGCGGCCTGCTGAGGCGCATCCTTCATCAGCATGCCACCCACCAGCACCATGGACATGGCGATCAGCCCCCACAGCTGGAAGGTCGCCTCCAGCCCGTTGTTGGAGAGCAGCAGCAGGTTGATGTACTTGAAGCCCAGACTACCCAGACCATAGGCGCCGATGGAGCAGGCGGAGATGAGCCCCTTGCGCTCCGGGAACCACTTCACGCAGTTGGAGAGGGTCATCAGGTAGCCGGTCCCGTCGGCGAAGCCCACCAGTATGCCGGCGCAGAGGTAGAGCATGGCCAGGTTGCTGGCGTGGGCGGTGAGGAAGAAGCCGATGCCGAGCAGCACGCCGGCCCCCAGGGTGACGTTGCGCACCCCGAACCGCTCCTGCAGCTTGCCCGCCAGGGAGGAGGCCACCGCCAGGGAGAGGCTGAGCAGGCCGAAGGCGAAGGCCACCTGGCTCACCGGCTCGTCCAGCTTGTCGGAGAGCTGGGCGTTGAACAGGCTCCAGGTGTAAACGGAGCCCAGCGCAAACTGGGTGATGATGGTACCGATCAGGGTCAGATACCGGGTGCGATTCATCTCTTTAGTCATGATGCGTCTCGGGGAATGGCCATAAGGAAATTGAGGCCACTATAGGCAAGACGCGGCTCGCGCCGGCAGATTAAGGCATGAAATGCAGATCGGCAGGCATGAATGACAATCAGAGGCGCATCAGCTGACGGAACGCCTTGATGTTGCTGCGGCTGACCGGCACCTCGAACGGCAGATCATGGAGCCGGATGAGATAGGTGCTGTTGAACCAGGGCACTATCTCGCGGATCTTGTTGATGTTGACGCAGTAGGAGCGGTGGCAGCGGAAGAAGCCCTCCGCCGGCAGGCGGCTGACAAACTCGCTGAGGGCCATGGTCATCACGTAACGATCGGTGCGGGTGTAGACATAGGTGAGCTTCTCGTCCGCTTCCGCGTAGTAAATCTGCTCGCAGGGGGTGACTATGATGCGCTCCCCCTTCACCAGGTTGATGGTGCGATTCTGCGGGCTGCTCACCTCCCCCTGCCCCGGTTGCGACTTGCCCGCATGTTCGAGCTTTTGCAGCAGATTGATGATGCGCGGCTCGTTGTAGGGCTTGAGGATATAGTCGAACGCCTCCAGCTCGAACGCCTCCACCGCGAACTCCTTGTAGGCGGTGACGAAGACGATGTGGGGCGGATGGCTCGACTTGTGCAGGTTCTTGGCCAGCAGCAGACCATCGATGGAGGGGATCTGGATATCCAGAAACACCACATCCACCTCGTGATCCTGCAGGTATTTGAACGCCTCCAGCCCATCCTCGAAGCTCGCCACTATCTCTATCTGGCTGTGCTGGTTCACCAGATAGATCAGCTCCTCCCGGGCCAGGTACTCGTCTTCCACTATGATGGCTTTCAACATGGCATCGCCCCCTGAGGGAACGCAGGAGAGGCCAGCGCCTCCCGCGTCAAACATTCATCTTCGACAATAATGGCTTTCAGCATGACAACGCCTCTCCAGTCAGCGACTCGTCTTCAACAGTGATGGCTCTCAACATGGCATCGCCTCCTGATCCGGCAGATAGAAACAGACTTCGGTACCCGGCTCCAGCCGCTTGAGGTGCAGGCCGTCGCCATAGAGCAGCTTGACCCGCTGATGCACGTTCATCAGGCCTATGCTGCGGCTCTCCACCCGGCCGGCGGCCACCCCGTCGATCACCGCCTGGCTGATGCCGTAGCCAGTGTCGCGCACCGCCACCCGGATGCCGCCCGCCAGCTGCTTCACCTCTATGGTGACCCGGCCCGGGGCACTGCGGGGCTGGATGCCGTGCAGGATGGCGTTTTCCACCAGGGGCTGCAACAGCAGGCAGGGCACCTGGATGTGGACGTCGTCCACCTCGAATACCACCTCCAGCTTGTCACCGAAGCGAGCCTGCTCGATAGCCACGTAGTCGCGCACCTGCTGCAACTCCTCCTGGATGTCGATGAGCTCGTCCCCCTTGTTGAGGTTGTAGCGCAGGTAGTCCGCCAGGTTGGCGATGAGCTGGCGCGCCTGCTGGGGGCGGATGCGGATGAGCGACGAAATGGCATTGAGGGCATTGAACAGGAAGTGCGGGTTGATCTTGCTCTGCAGCGCGGTGAACTCCGCCTTGCGGGTCATCTCCTTGAGCTGCTCGATGCGCGACACCTCCATCTGGGTGGAGATGAGCTGGGAGAGGCCCACCGCCATCTCTCGCAGGGAGCTGGTGATGCTGTGGGTGCGGCGGTAGTAGATCTTGAGGGTGCCGCTGACGGCGCCATTTTCCCGCAGCGGGATGATGATGACAGAGTGAAAATCGGAGAGGTGATACTGGCGAAGATCGTTGTTGATGATGATCTGGTCCAGCAGCACGGCTCTCTGGGTCATGTCGCTGATGGCGTGGTGCTCGTCCAGCTCGTAGTAATCCTTGCCCACCCCCACATAGGCCAGCACGTCCCGGGTGTCGGTAATGGCCACCGCATCGGCGTCGATCTCGCGCCGGATCACGGCACACACCTGACCGAGGGAGTGGCGATCTATGTTCTGGAAGAAGGGCAGCGTCTGGTTCGCTATGTCCAGCGCCAGCTTGGCCTGCTTGGCGGCAATCAGCTCCTTCTCGTCATCCAGATCCTGCACCAGCTTGATGATGAGACCGATGCAGAGCGTCCCGGCGATCATCGGATAGGCGATGTGGCTGACGATCTCCACACCCACGGCATGGGGCTCGGTCAGCAGCCAGATCAGCAGCATGGTCAGCCCCTCGCAGGCCATGCCCGCCAGTATGCCGTAGAGCCAGAGCCGCGACTTGCGGCATCTCAGGTGCAGCCAGGTCGCCAGCAGACCGGCGATGATGCTGGCGATGAGGCAAGGGATGGAGGTGTGACCATCCATGTCGATGAGATAGCGGTGCAGCCCCGAGATGACCCCGGCCGGAATGCCGACCCAGGGGCCGAACAGAATGCCACCGGAGATGATGGCGATGATCCGCACGTTGATCAGCGCCCCCTCCACCGGAATGCCGGTGTAGGTGCTGAACACCGCAAACAGGCCGAAGATGGCAGCCACCAGCAGCAGCTCGGCCGGGGTGTGATCCCGCTTCTGGAACAGTCGCTGGAAGGGTCTGGTACGGGTCAGGAGGAAGAGCGTCATCAGCATCAGCGCCGCCCGTTCAAACACCGCCAACAACATCATCTGATTTTCGAGCAAAGCAGGGATTCCATATCTATGGCATGAAGGGAGGACAAGGCGCGGGATCATACCCCGTATCCCGTCTGTCAGCTCATTCCGAATAGTGGGGTACAGATTAAGCTTCGCCGCGGGCTGGATGCCGATAGATGAGTGACCCCCGGCAGCGGGGTAACCTCGATATCCAGGAGATAATCATATGTCTCAGAAAGGATCATGGTGGCACTACTGGCTGGTTGCTGCGCGATGGCGGCTCAGGCCGACACACAAACCAATCAGCTCACCTGGCCTGCCACCGCCAGCAAGAGTACCGGGATGGAAATTTCGCTCACCCACCCGGGGCAGCAACCGGTCAATTCAGTTTCCACATCACAGCAGCCCGGTCCAGACCGAGGCCATCAACCTCAGCAATCCGGACTTCAACACCACCTACCAATTGCAGGCTCGCACCCTGTATGCCAGTTTGCCCGAGCAAGCTGGCACCGACTTCAAGCTGGCTCTCAACGGCCAGCCACTGCCACAACACCATGCCCTGCCTCTGACCCAGGCCACCCGCTACTTCCTCAGCTATCTGGCTCCGGCCGCCAAACCGACCAGACCGGTGAAGCGGCCTATGAACTGCTGGTCTACTGGCACGGTTGACCATCCATGAAGGCATGCCCGGCATGCCTTCATTTTCATTCCGGTTCTGGACTGCATTTGCATGATGGCCAGTCTGACGATCCCGTAGGCATGCTGCAGACGCGCCAGCGCTATCGGCAGCGTCCGCTCATCGAGAACCCAGGACTTCTGATCTCGCTGCACACGGCAACCAGTTTCAGTGTCTCCCATGATCCTGGCGCCTCCTTTCAGACGGTGCACCCTATCCAGAAAACGGCAGCCCACCCTCTGCGGCTTGCATGCAGGCCCAGGAGGTCATCGTCACTGGCACGGACAAACTCGGCCAGCAAGGGAGACATCAAGCGCAGGCTGATTGCCGGTCAATGGTCCCAGACATTGCCTTATCTCCTGCATGCAGCGCTCATCAGCCTGCTGCTTCCTCATGCTGCATGCTGGCGCACAGGCAGCGCTCCAGCTCTTCCAGCCCGACCGGCTTGAACAGGCAGTCGTCCATGCCGGCGGTCAGCCCCTCGCTCACCTGCTCCTGGCGGGCATCCGCCGTCAACCCCAGGATGAGGCAACGATGCGTACCCCGGCTCAGCTCCAGAGCACGATACTGGCGGGTCAGTTCAAAGCCGCTCATGCCAGGCATGTTGAAGTCGGTGATCATCACGTCAAAGGGTGTGTTGGCAAACAGTGCCAGCGCCTCGCCCCCCGACTCGGCGGCGGTGGCATCATGCCCCAGGTATGCCAGTTGCTGGGTGACCAGCAGCCGGTTGGCGGGATGGTCATCGTCCACCATCATGACCCGCAGTCGCCGGTGATGCCCTGTCATCGTGCCCAATGCCACGGGAGGAGCAGGCACCACCGCATCAGCCAGGGGCAATTTCATCTCGACGCAGATGAGTACCATGCCCGGGCTCGCTCTCGAGCAGCAAGGACCCCCCCATCGATTCGCAGAGGGTACGGGAAATCATCAGCCCCAGACCGGTTCCCGATTGCTGGATATGCTCCGGCTGGCTGGCTTGACGGAAGGGCTGGAACAGTCGCGCCTGCTCTACCGGATCAATCCCTATTCCGGTATCCCTGATGACCAGTTGCAAGGTACACCAGCCATCGCTGGCTTGTGACGCCAGGGTCACTTTTACCGATCCCTGCTCGGTGTACTTGATGGCGTTGCTGATCAGATTGGAGAGTATTTGCTTGTAACAGAGTCCGTCTATCTGCACCCAGTGTGCTTGTCCTGTAATGAGCTCCAGTCGCAGATTCTTCTCCCGGGCCAGGGCGTTGAATACGGTCACGACAGACGCCGTAAGAGCCGCTATGTCATGAGGCTCCGGTGCCAGTTCAAGCCGACCAGACTCAATCTTGGAAATATCCAGAATGTCGCCGATCAGGCTCAGCAGGTCTTTTGCTGACCCATGAGCAATGGTGAGTGAGGATTGATCTTCTTCATGCAGGCGGCCCCGCTTGAGAGCCAGCTCCAGCAAGCCGATGATGGCATTCATGGGGGTGCGTATTTCATGACTCATGGTCGCCAGAAAGGTCGTTTTGGCACGATTGGCCTCCTGAGCCTCCTGGCTGGCCACCGCCAGTTCATCCAGCAAACGCACGCGCTCGCTCACATCGATCCAGCCGCCAATCCCCCCCTGTACATTGCCATCCAGGTCGTAATAAGGCTGAACCCAGTGATACACATCCACCACGCCTGTCGCCATGACCAGCCGATGATCTCCCTCCTGCGCAAGTCGCGCCTCACGGGAGAAAGTCAGGTCTGCAATCAGGGGGGCAAGAAAGGGCCAACGCTTGCGATCTTCATCCAGACTTGCACCCAGCAATCTGGCTTTGGGTTCACCAAAGAAACTCGCATAGCTGCTGTTGCAGAGGAGCAGGCGTCCATCCTGGTCCCTCGCATAAATTGGATGAGGTGTCCCATCCACCAGATCGGCGATGAACTTGAGCTGGGTGCTCAGTGCCCCCTCCACCAACCGCCGCTCACGAACCTGCTTGCGCAGAGACAGACCCCACAGGCTGACCCAGATGGTCAGCAACAGGATCAGTGCGATGAAGACCCCGAACTCCCGTAGCAGTTCCTGCCAGGAGATAGCCTCCTGCTGAGCACTCACTCGCCAACGGTTGGACAGCCCTTCCAGCTCATCCGGCGGTATGATGGCAATCACCTTGTCCAGAATATCCCGCAGCATCTGATGGTCGGGGGAGACCGCAAAGGCGGCACTGATCGGAATTGAATCGAACAATTCCCCCGTGATGAAGAGGCTGTCGGGAAATTTGCTGTTTATGTAGTACTTGGCCACCCGAAGCGGCAAGACAGTCACATCACACACCTCATTAGCAACACAGCGCAGCGCATCTTCAATCTTGTCGAACTGACGTGTTGTCAGCTTGCCATATTCAGCCTCTATGGCCTGAGTCGAGATAAAACCCTGGACCACGGCCACTGTGCCGGACTTTAGCAAGGCCTCCGAAGATGTCTCCCTATGCCGCAACCCCACCACATATGACAAAGGATCGAGGACAAAGGCCCTGCTGAACAGATAGCGGTTCCTGCGCTCCGCTGACGGGCTCAGCACACCCGCATCCACCTGGCCGCCATCCAGCAACTGGGTCATCTGCTCGGGCGTCTTGACCGGAACCACCTCGATCTCCACCCCCAGCTTCGCCCGAATGACCTGCAGCAGATCGGCGACCACCCCATGCATGGTGCCAGTGACATCGAGAAAGCTGAGAGGTGGCACGCCGCTATTGACCGCAATCTGGATTTTCTCCCGCTTGCCCAGCCACTCCCACTGCTCGCTGGTCAAGTCGACCCTGCTGGCACCAATGGACAAGCCTCCCCCATTCCAGCGTTTGGCCACTTCCGCCCGCTTGCCCTCGAGGATTTCTCCCAGTGCTATATCTATTATTCTCTTGAGCCGCCGCTCCTTGGGGTTGAGGGCAAAGGCAAAACCATCGGTATCAATATAAAGTGGCTTCAATAATTGAACGCTGTTCTGGTAAAACTTGTTGACAATAAAATTCCCGGAGATCATGTCAACCATGACGGCATCCACTTGGCCATATGCCACCGCAGAGAGTGCGCTATAACGGGAGGGATATATTTTTACTTTGTAGTCTGACAAATACCGCATGATGTCCATGAATGGCAGATAATACTCAGGCACGGCAATCGTCTTTATTTCCCGCTCTTTTACTCGAATGTTTTTATAGATGGCAGGGTCATCCGCAATATATTTATCCGTTAACAAAAGTTGTTGCTCTTGCTCATAAGAATTTGAGGCACTCAGCAAGTCGATCTCCCCTCGCTTGAGTGCCTCTATGGCCGCCGCTCGGGAGGGATATCCTTTCACCATGATGTCGATGTGCAGCAAATGGGTCAGCATACCAACGATATCGGCCGTCACCCCCTCATAAGCATTGGCGCGCAGGGTGATGTCCATGGGAGGATTGTCGGGTCTTGGCACCCCCATGATCAGCCGCTCGCGCTCCTGCAGCCAGCGCCACTCTTCCCCATGCAATGGCAGGGGGCTGGCATCCAGATATTCCCCGCCATCTCGCGAATAGACCTGGAGCAGTGGCTCTTCCTGCGCATTGGCCGCGCACGGCCACGCGCAAAGCAGAACGAGGAAGAGCAGCAGGGATTTCATCGCTATCAAAGCAGCTTCTGCCGTCTGGCCAGACTTATCAGGTCGATGATGTTGGTTATATTGAGCTTTTTCATCAACCGGGTCTTGTAAGTGCTGACTGTCTTTTCACTAAGCAACATGCTTTCTGCAATCTGCTTGTTAGTCTGGCCCTGACATATTTGGAGCAGCACGCTCAACTCGCGGGAAGAGAGAGTTGACAGCAGATCCTCCCCATCGACCGTATGGGCATGTCTGGCGCCGGCAATCACCTCTCGAGGAAAGTAGAGCTGTTTCTTTTCTATTTTTACAATTGCATCCTTCAATAAATACAGATCCTCCAGCTTGGACAAAAAACCATCGGCACCGGCTTGCAGGCAGCGCACCATGACATGGTGGGTAGATTGTGCTGACAACACCAAAATCTTGACCCCCATATCCAGTTGCTTGAGTCTTTTAATCACCTCGATACCGTCCAGCTGAGGGATTCCAATATCAAGAATGACGATATCCGGTCGATTATTTTTGGTCATGGCGATCGCATCAACACCATTATCGACCTCGGCTAAAATAAGATGTCCATCCTGCTTCAGAAGCATGTTTACAGCCATTCTTATTGCAGGATGATCATCTACTATCACTACCTTCGCCATATACATGCCTTCTTTTTCGTTCTTTCCGAAGAGTATATTAACTACAAATCAAACAGCTACACCATACAGCCTCTTGTTGTTCACAATATGTTACAAACATATAAGTCAGCGTATTTAGAAGCGAATATTCATTATAGCCTCCCTATTTTTTATTTATTTATCAATCGATTACATTTAGCGCAACCCATACGAATCTCTCCCATTGCCAGATTACGCCCCCTCTCTTCACTCTCCTCTGTCATTTCTCATCCCCCCTGAAAAAATCATAGAAAAAAATGAAAAAAAGATACAAATCAAATACATGACAACATTTCCCGCTCAGAGAAAGAAGCAAGAACCACAATATTCTGAAGTTTGCAGCCCATCACTCTTTGGGATTTTTCCTACACAGCATTCGATCGATCCAGGCAGGTCTGATCGCTATCTTAGTCGGCGAAGAAATGAGCTGGGCAACGGAACCATATGTTCCAGTGTTCGGCAGCAACCCTTGGTCAAATTGGCCGATGGGACGGCAGAGGAAAGCACCAGTGGTGCAATGAATCAAACAGGTGGCCATGTCCACCTATCGGGAAACGTGTAGGAAATACCAAGATGAAAAAGACTCTTATTGCACTGACAGTTGCAGGCCTGGGCTTTGCCGCCGCCACTCAGGCAGCCGTTGAAGCGTCCGCAGTAGCAACCTGGCAGGCCACCGCCAAGAAGGACACCACCTCAGAGCTGGTTGTTACCCCGCTCTCCAGCCTCTCCTTCCAATATGCCGAAGGGATCAAGGGGTTCAATACCGTCAACGGCCTGTTTGATGTCGCCATCAAGGGGGATGCCAGCGCGACCGACTTCACCCTGAAGGCGAAGAAGCTGAACGGCACTCTGAATCATCTGGGCGGCGACTCCACCGTCGATGTGGGCGTGCTGTGGGGCGGCGCACCGGTCAGCACCACCGCCTACACCACACTGATCGATACGGCGGCCGGCATCACGGGTGGCAACCTCTCCCCCATCGCCAATGGGTTCAAGGACGACTCTCAGCGCACCACGGCACAGGGCTCTTTCACCTTCAACATCGAGAGCGCAACCGCCGGTGGCAGCACCACCACCTTTGATGCCCTGCCAGACGGTCTGTGGAGTGGTGAAGTCAACGTCGAATTCGTTGCTAACTGGGTCTGACCCATCCACCGCACACCATTCAGGGCCCCGCGGGGCCCTTTTCAATCCCAGGAAATATCATGAACCTGAAAGTACTAGTGCCATGGCTGCTCCTCATGCCTGGTCTCAGCCAGGCAATCAATGTCGGCGCCGTGACCACCTTCATCGATGCGGGTAGCCAGGAAGTAGCCAAGCAAATCGAAAATGACAGCGATCAAGCCCGACTGGTCACTGTCACAGTAACGCGCATCTCCTCTCCGGAAGAGGGCGGACAGGAGATGCCGATGGAGGTCGACGGTGAACTGATGCTGTCACCCAGCCGACTGATGTTGCCCGCCAACGCCAAGAACAACGTGAGGTTCTTTTACAAGGGCCCGCAGGATGGCAAGGAGCGTTACTACCGCATCCGCTGGCTGGACACGGCACTCTCCGTAGACGATCAGCGCAACGAACGCAGACAGGCTGTGGCCACCACCTCAGCCCAGATAGGCACCATTCTGGTGGTCACACCGCGCCAGCAGCAATTTGCCTACGACCTGAAGGGCGACACCCTGACCAACAAGGGTAATGCCTCTTACCGCACAGTTGCGTATGGACCCTGCCTGAAAAGCCAGGAGTTGTGCAAGGAAACCTACTACGACCTGCCGGGCAAGCAACGCAAATTCAAGCAGGTCAACATAAGTGACAAAAAGAGCCATTTAGGCCTCTGGTTGGGTCAGGAATTCGTCGTCGTCAAATAACCTTTGTGCTGGTACTGCCTTCACCATCCCGTCGGGTGGCGGTGCCCCATTGCCGAAATCTGGAGCCATGGTGCCTGATATGTTGAAAAAAGCCTGCCTGTTGCCACTCTTATGGCTGATTGCGATGTCAGTCTCTGCCAGCACCTCTCCCCTCAGGATCGCCAACGTCATCATTCCTGCCAGCTTTGCCAGCGCACTGGAAGATGGGCTCGCGGTGCCAGTACGCCTGCAATACACGGATGAGGGCAATCGGATCGACACCCAGACCGATGACTCTATCGGCAATGCAACCCTGATGCTTCAGGATGGCAAACTGCATTTACTGCACATTGATTTCAGCGCCGGACAGCAGCAAGGTGTGCTGAACGACACCCTCACCACCATGCTCTCCAGCAAGAAAAGACGTACTTTTTCCGCTGATGGCAGTTTGCAGATCGACGGCAACGCCAGCATGCAGCTGGACCTGGTCGCCATGCTGCTGACGATCCGGGTTTCACGGGAAGCATTTGGCCAGGCCAAGCAGCCAGACAACCGTGTGGCATTGACTCCAACCGTCGATTCCTTGACTGGCGTGCATCGCTACAACCTGGGCTACTCCTTCATCAACAACCAGCAAAGCGGTCACAGCGACTCCAACTTCCTGCAACTGGACAGCACTGTCGGGCTGGGGGCCCATCATGTGGCCATGGACGCCTCCCTTTACAACCTGGGTCAACCGGAACAGAGCGGGGATATCTACCGTGCCATGTACGAGCGGGACCTTGATGATCGCCGGGTGGCGGCCGGTATGGTGTCCACCTGGGACTTGCAGACGCTGGGAGTGGTGACAGGCCTGACCACGGGTCGTATTTACGGGGCATCGTATGGTAACCAGGCGCAATCTCGGAAACAGGCAACCAACGAGTCAACCACGCCGGTGCAAGTCTTCATGCCTGCCAATGGCGAAGCCAGGGTATATCGCGATGAACGCCTGATTGGCCTGCAGAACCTGCCCATCGGCAACCAGCACCTCGATACCTCTTCGTTCCCCAACGGGGTCTACAACGTCACGGTAGAAGTCTATGTCGATGGGCGTTTGACCAGCACCACCACCCAGCGTGTGACCAAGTTGGGCGGCAACCAGGGTTTTACCCGGGAGTGGGGATGGCAATGGTGGGGAGGCATGATGGAAAGCTCCCAGAACAACGGCGATTCTCCCCTGCTGGGTCTGTCGCTCGCGCGTTCGCTGGGCACCCTTGAATTGGCCACTACAACTTATGCCTTCAAGGAGGCGGCTGTGGGCGAAGCACGAGCCAGCTGGCAGGCGACGGAGCACCTCGGCACCCAGCTGCAAGGCATGTTGGCCTCCGACCATTCGTGGCGACTTGCTTCCAGTCTCTCCCTGCAGGTCCATGACAATGCCTCCTTGTGGGTCAGCCAGGAAAAACTGGAGGCAGGGAGCGCCTTGACGGTGGGCGAGACCGAACTCTACTCCGCCGGCATCACGCTCAATCTGGGGGGCTGGATCAGCGGCCTTGGCCAGCTGACATTCAACACCACGCACGACCGCCAGATGAGCAGCGACCGCAGCTATGTGGACTACTACCAGCACCTCTATGCTGGCCGCTACGGCAACCTGTCGATGCGCGCCAGCCTGCAGAGTGACAGCGGCACTCTCAATGGCTTCAGCAACAAGAGCATCACGCTGGATTACTCGATTCCGTTCGACAACCTGTTCAGTTTCGGTATGAGCAGCAATGAGCAGGGCCAGACAACGGCCAACCTCGGCTACCAGAAGCGCATGGAGGGTGTCATCAATCTGGCGACGTTCAACGCTTCGCGCATGGTGCACGGCAGCGATGAACACAATATGGCGCTCTCCGGCACCCTGGGTTTTGAGCACAGAGCCATAGGCGGCTCAATGACGCTCGGCCGTGGCCATGGTGGGGACATGAATGGCAACCTCATTGCACGTGGCGCCCTGATCACCACGGAGAATGATGTTATTGCATCGGGCAGGAGCACCTCAGGTGCCGGTTTAATCATCAATACCGGGATCAACCGTGAAGGGCAGATGATCGCCAAGGTGAATGGGCAAGACTATCCCCTGCAAGGGGAACAGGCATTCCTCGCGCTCTCTCCCTATCAGGAATACGAAGTTGAGCTGCTAAACAGCAAGACGGGCAAAGACAGCTACGACATCAATACCGGCAAGCAGCGCTACACCCTCTTTCCCGGCAACGTCGCCACTCTGGATGCAGGCAGTGCGATCAAGGAGATGGTCACTGTCTTCGGCATACTCAGGGCAGAGGATGGGTCACTGCTGGCCAACGCCCGCATTGACAACCATATCGGCACTACTGTCACCAACGAAACCGGCGAGTTTTCTCTGGATGTGGATAAAGCCAATCCCATGCTGACCTTCCGCCAGGGAAATGATTTCTGTGAAGCCGAGCTGGATCTTGAAAAACACACGGGCGCAGTCTGGGTCGGGATCGTGACCTGCCAGGGGCTGCCCACCTACGCCATGGTTAGGGAGTATTGATCATGAACATCACTTACAGATTGCTATTGGTCATTGTACTTGGCGCTGGCTGGGCACAGTACAGCAGTGCCGCTGTCACAAAATATAATTTGGCCGATGCAGACCTGCGTCATTTATTGTTTATTGAGAATCAGGAAGACCATAATTTATTTATTACACCAACCGATTACCTGGACCCTCGTCTATCAGGCGGAAATTCATGGACGTCTGATTCAAGACAGGTCAGTCTGGCATATGCTGACAATGCGCATAACTACACTGTCACAAACTATAATATCGACATGTGGGAAAATGGCCCGATCCGTCATCCCTATATTAATCAGCGTTGCATCAAAAGCTGGGCAGGATGTGATCCTCAAACAGCTGAAGCGGTCAACAAGCCAGCAGTAGTAAATGAAACTGGTTTTTTTGGATTAATGAAGGCTGCGACTGGATATGCTCATACAAAATTAAGCTCCAGCTTCTTTGATTACCTTCGTACCATGCCGGTAGGTACTATCCTTAATAGGGAGATGAATCTCTGCATGACGACCAGAATATATGATGCTACCGCAGGAGAACGCTGCATCGATCAAAGCAGTGGTACTTGGTACGTTAAGAAGGTTCGACATAAAAAGTCCGGTCATCTACGTTTTATACAAACCAATGCCATCAGTGAAATTATTGTTGATAGCAATGGTGTTCCATATGTACTGCCAGGCTCTCAAGGCTGTGAAAACTATCGGCTTGGCACGCGTGATGGCGTTCTCTGTCGCTTTCTTGACTACGATTTCAATCAGGATGGTAGCCAATCATTTTCCGATCCCTATGTATACACCAATATCAAAAATACAGCTCTTAATAGTGCTATTGCTGGTGCCGATGTACAGATGAGTACAAATCTCATCAATTGGGCATACAAAGGGGCTGACTACAATGTCAGCTATCTTAAAGGCCAGTCGTCCATTTATCTCTTTCTCTCCAGTAATTTCTTCAAACAAGTGGTTAGACTTGGCCTTCAAGATCAATTGACGAGAAGCATGATTAACTTCAATATGCGAAATATCAAAGCACCGGAAAGTGGATTCTATGAATTCAGTGGCACAACTGAAATAGTTATAAAGCCACGGGACTTTAGCGTTTCCATTTTATCTTCGGAAGGCGTCAGCAACCCTTACAGGGAGGGTCAGGTCGGAAAAGATATTCTGAGCTTCTCATACAATATCTCTGATAGCGGCCCTATCAGTGCCGACATGCTGGAAATTTCCATTTCACAGGATAGAGGTTCGCCTTATCAGGGATATTGCACTTTCTATCCTGCTGGCTCGTCAGCACCCGAACAAGCCGTACCTTTACCCACCAGACTGGTATTCGATTCGGTGGCTCATGGTGCGGCTTCACGGCACGCCATTCGCTGCGATCGGACTCCGGTAGATATACGTACATTGGGTATACAGGACAACCAACCACCGCAGGAGTGGAACGATCCCGTCAACGGCCAGGGCATCACCCGGTTCTACAAGCTGGCGCTGGAGTTCGACCTGACCGACCCCATGGTGCAAGGCACAGTTGGCAATGAGATGTGGGAAGGTGAAGTAGAGCAGAGCGGCACCATTACCATAAAGGGAACCTGGCGCTGACAACGGAGAACAGCATGCATCGTATTCTTTGGCCTTTGCTGGCTGGCGCCTTGGCCTCACAGGCCATGGCCATCGACATAGGTGCCATGACTATTGCCATGGCGCCGAAGGAAGACTTCATCACCCGCACCGTCACCAACAACAGTACCTCGCCCAAGGTGTACGAAGTGCAGATGGAGAAGATCAGTGACCCCACGGCCACAGGTCAGGTGGTTCCCACGATACCCGGTGAACTGCTGTTTGCCCCCAAGCGCTTCACGCTGCATGCCAAACGTGCACAGAACGTCAAGTTCTACTACAAGGGACCGGCGGATGCCTTGGAGCGTTACTATCGCATCACCTTCACCGAGTCACCGGCTGCCCAGATTGATGACGGTGGCCAGACACTGCGCCGTGGTGCAGTAGAGGTGAAGTTGGCACTGCAGTCCATCTTGGTCGTCCGCCCGCGTCAGGTGCACTTTGACTACAAGTTCGACCCGGCAAGGGGCAGCATCATCAATACCGGCAATACCTACTTTGAATTCATGGTGAAACAGGGTTGCCAACAAGCGGACAGCGAGGCTGACAGCAAGTACCTTCGGCCCGGTGAAACCTACCGCAACCCCAAGATCAGCCAGTCTGGCAATCAGAAGCTGATCGTCTATCAATCACGCTTTATCCCTGTCGGCAAGGATTGCTGGCCAGACTAGGCGTCCTGGACCGAGTGTCCTGCATGTTACTCCCCCGAGAGATCAGGATGAGAGCGTGGCCAGCCTGGCCGCGAAGCCCATGAAGAAGAGGCCGATCAGACCGTTGCCCAGCTTGGCGAGACGCACCTTGCGCGCAAAGAAGCGCGCCATCAGGGTGCCGCCGAAGATCAGCAGGGTGAGATAGACGAAGCTCATGGCCTCCAGCATGCCGGCCAGCACCAGGTAGGAGATCCAGGTGTGGGCATAGCTGAAGTCGATGAACTGCACGAAGAAGGAGACGTAGAAGAGGATCGCCTTGGGGTTGGTGAGGCTTAAGGTGAGGGCCTTGGAGAAATAGCGCTCCCCCAGCTCCACCGCGGATTCCTGCCCTTCGCCCTTGGCTATGAAGTTGGCATGGAGGATCTTCACCCCCAGATAGAGCAGGTAGATGGCACCGAGATAGCGTACCAGGGTGAACAGCAAGGGGGTGGTGCGAATGAGGGAGGCGATCCCCAGATAGGCGCAGAAGATGAGGATGGCATCGCCGACGAAGACGCCGAGGGCGGCGCGATAGCCAGGCCCTATGCCCCGCACGGCGGCGGTGCGCAGCACATAAATCGAGTTGGGGCCCGGCGCTATGATGATGAAGAAGAGCCCCACCAGATAGGTCCAGACGTTGATGACTCCCAGGCTTTCGAACATGTTCCCTCCATGGCGGGCTATGGGCCGGATAGCGGCGGCAGGCTTTCTATACTAATCCGCCACGCGCCAAGCACAAGATCTGACCTGCCATCCACACACCTTCAGCATGAACGGCTTGCACGCCGATCGAGAGCAACCCCGGCGTTCGCCCACTTTGGTTATGTCCAGACGCACCGGGATAAGGCATGGTAGAGGGAGTATGAAACCGCAGATACCTCACCCATGGACAAGACCTTGAGCACCGATACCTCTGTCACCGCGACGCCCTCGGCCGACCCTCTGAACACCACCACTTATCCGGTGATTGCCGCAATCAGCTTCTCGCACCTGTTGAACGACATGATGCAGTCGGTGCTGCTGGCCATCTATCCGTTGCTCAAGCTCGGCCTCGACCTGTCTTTCACCCAGATTGGGCTCATCACCCTCACCTACCAGTTCACGGGCTCGTTGTTGCAGCCGCTGATCGGCTTCTACACAGACCGCAGGCCCATGCCGTATTCGCTGCCCCTCGGCATGGGCTTTACCCTGATCGGCTTGCTCTCCCTGTCACAGGCGGGCAGCTTTGGCGCCGTGCTGCTGTCGGCCATGCTGATCGGCATGGGCTCGTCCGTCTTCCACCCGGAGTCTTCCCGGGTCGCCCGCATGGCGGCCGGCAGCCAGCCGGGCTTGGCCCAATCCCTGTTCCAGATCGGCGGCAACCTCGGCTCGGCCATAGGTCCGCTGCTCGCCGCGCTCATCATAGTGCCGCAGGGACAGGGCAGCGCGGCCTGGTTCTCGCTGTTCGCCCTGGTGGGCGTCATGGTGCTCTGCCTGGTCGGGCGCTGGTCGAGCCAGCACGGGGCCAACTTCCACAAGCGAATGAAGGCCCATGCCGGCAGCGGCCTGAGCCGCCGCCAGATCGGCTGGTCGCTGGCCATTCTGGGCCTGCTGATGTTCTCCAAGTTCTTCTACATGACCAGCCTGAGCAGCTATTACACCTTCTATCTGATGGACAAGTTCAGCCTGTCGCTGGATAGCGCCCAGTTCCATCTGTTTGCCTTCCTGTTCGCCGTCGCGGCGGGCACAGTGCTCGGTGGGCCTGTCGGTGACCGCATCGGCCGCAAGCGGGTGATCTGGATCTCCATCCTGGGCGTTGCCCCCTTCACCCTGCTGCTGCCCCACGTCGACCTGTTCTGGACCTCGGTGCTCTCGGTGATCATCGGCCTCGTCCTGGCGTCGGCCTTCTCCGCCATCCTGGTCTACGCCCAGGAGCTGGTGCCTGGCAAGGTCGGCACCATCTCCGGCCTCTTCTTCGGCTTCGCGTTCGGCATGGGGGGCATAGGCGCCGCCCTGCTGGGCCAGCTGGCCGATGCGACCAGCATAGAAACCGTGTACCAGCTCTGCGCCTACCTGCCGCTGATCGGCCTGCTGACCGCCTTCTTACCGACCATCAGAAAGGGTTAATAGATGCCCCGCACGGAAGACAGTCCATAAAAAACGCGGCCTGAGAGGCCGCGTCTGAAGTTGATGAGAACGAAGGTTGGTCAGCAGTACTGGCCAGCCACCCAGCCCGATGACCAGGCCCACTGGAAGTTGTAGCCGCCGAGCCAGCCGGTCACGTCCACCACCTCGCCGACGAAGTAGAGACCGGGCACCTTGCGCGCCTCCATGGTCTTGGAGGAGAGCTCGTTGGTATCCACGCCCCCCAGGGTCACCTCGGCGGTGCGATAGCCTTCGGTGCCGTTCGGCAGTATCTGCCAGTCCCCCAGCAGGGTGGCCACCGCCTCCAGCTCCCGCTCGTTGTACTGACGCATCGGCTTGCTGTTGAGCTGCCCCAGCTCCACCAGCTTGTCGACGAAGCGCTTGGGCAGCTCGCGTCCCAGCACGGTTTTCAGCTCCTGGGCCGGGTGCGCCAGCGCCCAGGCCTTGAGGGCCGCCGCAATATCCAGCTCGGGCAGCAGGTTGATGTGGATCTTCTCCCCCGCCAGCCAGAAGGAGGAGATCTGCAGTATGGCGGGGCCCGAGAGGCCGCGGTGGGTGAACAGCATGGCCTCCTTGAAGCGGGTGCCATCCTCGGCGGTCACCGCCACCGGCAGGCTGACCCCGGCGAGATCGGCGAAAGCCTCTTTCTGCTCCTGATGCAGGGTGAAAGGCACCAGACCGGCGCGGGTGGGCAGCACTGTGAGGCCGAACTGCTCCGCCAGCTTGAAGCCGTAGGGGGTGGCGCCGAGTTTCGGCATGGAGAGGCCGCCGGTCGCCACCACCAGGGAGTGGCAACGGACCTCGCCCTTGCTGGTGTCGAGCAGGAAGCCGTCATCCGTCTTGCTGACGGAGAGGATCTCGGTCTGGCACTGCAGGGTCACTCCGGCCCAGTCACACTCGGTGAGCAGCACCTCGACTATCTCTTTGGCGCTCTCGTCACAGAACAGCTGACCCAGGGTCTTCTCGTGATAATTCACCCCGTGCCTGTCCACCAGATCGATGAAGTCCTGCTGGGTGTAGCGCGCCAGCGCCGACTTGCAGAAGTGCGGATTGCCGGAGAGGAAGGCGTGGGGACCGGCCTGATGGTTGGTGAAGTTGCAGCGACCGCCGCCGCTGATGAGGATCTTGCGGCCCGGCTTCTTGGCGTTGTCCAGCAGCAGCACGGTTCGCCCCCGATAACCGGCCTGAGCCGCACACATCAAGCCGGCCGCCCCGGCCCCGATCACCACCACATCAAACTGCTTCATCATCACGCACCCATCAAAAGAAAAACGGCCCCTGGCCAGAACCGAGATTGCCTCTGGCGGAACACCACGTTGGTTGCGCATCAATCGAAAACGGCCCACAAGGGGGCCGTATTGTACTGGCGCAGCACTAAGTGTCCACGACTATCAGGCGTTGCCGTCCATGATGCTGGCAGGGGCGCCCTTGGCCAGCTCGGCCAGCTCCTTGTCGATGAAGTAGAGACCCTTGCCATCCTCGCCCACCAGCGACAGACGATCGACGATGCTCTTGAACAGCTTCTCCTCTTCGTGCTGCTCGGCCACGTACCACTGCAGGAAGTTGAAGGTGGAGTAGTCCTGGGTGGTGAATGCCACATGGGCCAGGCCGTTGATGCACTTGGTGATGTGGAACTCGTGCTCCAGGGTGGTGCGGAAGATGTCCCCCAGCGAGTTGAACTCGTGGGGAGGCGCATCTATGGCCCCCAGCAGCGGCATGCCGCCGGTTTCGCTCACGTAGGTGAACAGGCGCTCCATGTGCTGGCGCTCCTCGGCGGCATGCTTGCGCAGGAAGGTGGCAGCCCCTTCGAAGCCCTTGTCCTCGCACCAGGCGCTCATCTGCAGGTAGAGATTGGAGGAATAGAATTCAAGATTAATCTGCTCGTTCAACTTCTCGATCATGGCTTTGGCCAACATGATGATTCTCCACTGTGATTTGGTCACGATTGTCGCCACACTCCCGCCAGAGCAGTGTTCCATGCCAGAGCCCTTGCCCAGGCCGCCCTGGGGCGCTACCAGCAGGCTTTGCTGGACAACGCCCGCGCCCGCGGGCTGGCCAGTGCCCAGCAAGAAAGCCAGCGCCTGCTCGACTTCAGATTGCAACAGATAGCCCTGACCCTGGATACCGAGGCCCCCGAGCAGGCCCTCCAGCTGCTGACCCAGCTCAGACCGGCCGTCCTGGGACATGTCCAGCAGGAGTCCGAGTGGCATGCCCTCAATGGCCTCGCCCTCTACCGTACCCAGCAGATGAAGGAGGCGATCGCCGAGCTCAAGACCGCCTTCCAGCTCAAGCAGAAAGGACCCAGAAGCACACTCTCCACCCTGCAGTGTGCCCGCCTGATGATGACCCTTGGCAACCTCTATGCCGATCTCAACCTCCACCGGGAGGCCGAGAGCTACTATCAGGATGCCCTCGGACAGATGGTGCGACTGAACGAACCCAACAGTCAGGCCATCATCCGGGCCAACATGGCGCGGCTCTACATCGACATGGCGCGCCCCGATCGGGCGAGCGAGCTGCTCGATGCCCTGCTGGCCACCCCCGGGCTCTCGCCCCACTATCGCGCCATCGTCCTCGGCTACAGGGCCATGGTGTTCAACGCGCAGCGAGACTGGCACTCGGCCTGGCAGAGCCTGGAGGAGGCGCAGGCCATCTATGAGGGGCTGGGTTATCCCCATGCCGCCTCACGGCTGACCGAGATCCGGGCCAGAACCCTGCAGGGACGGGGGGAGACCCAGCTGGCCTTGCAATTGCTGACGACCCAGCCAGGCCCGGTCAGCATAGAGGGCAAGGCGATGCAGGCCAGGCTGCTGGCAGATCTGGGACGCTACCCCGAGGCCTATGGTGTCATGACCCGCTACATGCAGCACTACAGGCAGCACTTCAATCAGACCCTGAGCCAGCATGCCGCCGCCTTCCAGGTCGAGATGGACCTGGCCCGCAGCGAGGCCAGCAACCTGGCGTTGCAGCAGGAGAACGAGAACAAGCGCCAACAACTGCTGTATCAGCAGAGCGCCCGCTACTACCAGCTGATGCTGGTCGTCCTGCTGGCTGGCGCCCTGATCCTGCTCGGGCTCACCACCCACAGGTTGCACCGCAGCTCGCGCCACCTCTACAAGCTCGCCACCTTCGATCAGCTGACCGGGCTGCCGAACCGCCGCGCTTTGCTGGAGCAACTGGAGCAGCAGTGGCAGCTGGATGCGCCACTGACCCTGCTCATCATCGACATCGACCACTTCAAGCAGATCAACGACAGGCACGGCCACCAGACCGGGGACCAGGCCATACGGCAGCTGGCCCGGGAACTGAAGAGCTGGGCACCTGACCTGCAACAGGTCGGGCGTTGGGGGGGAGAGGAGTTTCTGGTGGCCATGACGCAGGACGGCGCCACCTGCTGGCGGCTGGCCGAACAGCTGAGAAACCGGATCGCCTACCTGGCCGCCCCCCACATGACCATCAGCATAGGGGTGGCGGAGCGCTCACCGGACGATGACAGCCTCAGCCAGCTGATCCACAGGGCCGACATGGCCATGTACCAGGCCAAGCGTCAGGGGCGCAACCAGACCATACTAGCCCCGGCCCCCAACCAGCCAGCCTGCAACGTCGCCTGAGACAGGCACCTGACTCAGGGCAGCAGCTCGGTCAGGGAGGCGACATCCACCGGCGCCCCATAGTCGACGCCGGGCAGTTCGAAGCCATTGAGCTCCATGAAGTCCTGGCGCAGCCCGGCGAAGTCCCCCAGGGCGTGGAAGTTGTCCGGCGTCACCTTGGGCCAGAGCGCCGAGACGGCGGACTGAATGGCCGGGTCCAGCTCGTGGTCATCCATCCGGATCAAGCGGTTGCCGTCGGCCACCACCCCATGGGGCCCGTACATCTTGGCGGCAAACAGCCGCTGCATCTGCTCGATGCAGCCCTCGTGCACGCCCCGCTCCTTCATCACCCCCATCAGCAGGCCCAGATAAACCGGCAACACAGGAATATAGGCGCTCGCCTTGGTCACCAGCGCCTTGCACACCGACACCCAGGCATGACCGCCGAGCTCGGCCAGCTGCAGGTTGATGGTCTCGGCGGTGGCGTGCAGGTGCTCCTTGGCGTAGCCGATGGTGCCGTCTCTATAGAGGGGATAGGTGGATTCAGGGCCAATGTAGGAGTAGGCGACTGTCTGCACGCCTGGGGCCAGACAATCGGCCTGCTGTAACGCCTGTAGCCAGAGCTGCCAGTCTTCGCCCCCCATCACTGTGACTGTGTCGCGGATCTCCTCAGGAGTGGCGGGAGACAATGACTGCTGCACCAGGGTGTCCTGCTCCAGATCCAGCCCCCAGCCACTGAAGGGCTGGCCGGTGGTCTTGAGCACCGAGCGCACCTGGCGACCATCCGGCAGCACCCGGAGGCCGCTCGCCAGGGAGTAGACCACCAGATCCACCTGCCCCAGCTGCTGGCGGATGCAGTCGATGGCCTGCTGGCGCAGGGCGTCCGAGAAGGCATCGCCGATCAGGTTGATGGCGATGCGTCCCTCCAGCTCCGCCGCCTGGCGAAACCAGATGTTGTTATACCAGCCCGCGCTGCCGAGCCCCTTGTCGGAGGGCCCGCGCTCGAACGAGATGCCCAGGGTGTCGGCGCCGGCACCGAAGGTCAGCGCTATGCGCGACGCCAGCCCGAAGCCGGAGGAGGCCCCCAGCACCAGCACCCGCCTGGGCCCGTTGAAGGGACCCGCCGCCTTGACGCTGGCGATCTGTTGCTGCACGGCGGTGCGGCAGCCGATGGGATGGCAGTTGCGGGCCACGCAGCCCTGGATCTGGGGATGAATAATCATGAGAGACCTCCGCTTGAATTGGCTACAGCATAGCCATGACGGAGCAGATTACCTTGATATAAAGGGGGTCGGAGCAGAGAAAGGAAGGTAGAAAAACAAGAGGGAGCACAAGGCTCCCCAAAGCGTTATTCAGATGCTTTTTGTTGTGTTGTGTTCATTGCGAAGCACGGGCACATCCTATTCCCCTCCCTAGGTCGGGGCAATAGAGCGGCTGTGATCGGCTTCAAACTCCTGTTCAAAATATGTGCGACTCTTTATCCGCAATGGCAACCAGGGAGTACGGGCCTGCCATGGAAATCCTGAAACTGTGGTGACATCGCCGTTTTAGTTTCAGCGGACATTGGTATAGTGAACCCAGGATCAGTGAGGAGAATTCCCATGAGTGGAACCTATTACAAGCACATACTGGCGGCGATCGACCTGTCGGAAGACAACCGCAAGGTGATCGACAAGGCGGTCGACCGGGCCCGTTCCAATGGCGCCAAGCTGTCGGTGATCCATGTGGACGTGGACCTCAAGGATCTCTACACCGAGATGATCGATATCGACATCGACAACGTGCAGGATCAGGTGATCGCCGAAGCGAAAGAGAAGCTGGAGGCCTTCCTCGCCTCGGTGGACTACCCCATAGAGAAGAAGCTGGTGATCTGCGGCGATCTGAGCGAGCGGGTCAATCAGGCGGTCAAGGATTACCAGATAGACCTGCTGGTGTGCGGCCACCGCCAGAGCTTCTGGAGCCTGCTCACCTCCAGCGCCCGCCAGCTGATGAATACGGTGCCCTGCGATCTGCTGGTCGTGCCCTTGCAGAAGTGATCAAACAGGCGTAGCTTGATTTGCCATGAACATGACCATCGTCAATCACAACTACTGGTGGTGCTGCTTATAAACAGGCGGCACTGCTTTTCTATGTAATTTTTCCCAAAGAAAACACCGTGACCGCCGAGAGGCGGTCATTGTTTTCATCCCTTTGTCGCCTCCCGGCCCACCCCAACTGGAGAGAGTGACATGTACAACCCCGTTATCCTGACCGGCGATCGCCCCACCGGCAAACTGCACATAGGCCACTACGTCGGATCCCTGCGCCAGCGCGTCGAGGCCCAGCACCATTACCGTCAATTTGTGATGATCGCCGATCTGCAGGCGCTGACCGACAACGGTCACAACCCGGCCAAGGTGACAGATCACGTGCTGGAGGTGATGGCCGACTATCTGGCAGTCGGCCTGGATCCTGCCAAGACCACCTTCTGCCTGCAGAGCGCCCTGCCCGCCCTCGCCGAGCTCACCACCTATTACCTCAATCTGGTCAGCGTCGCCCGGCTGGAGCGCAACCCCACCGTCAAGGCGGAGATCCAGCAAAAAGGGTTCGAACGCAGCCTGCCGGCCGGTTTTCTGGTCTATCCCGTCAGCCAGGCCGCCGACATCACCGCCTTTCGCGCCACCCATGTGCCGGTGGGCGAGGATCAACTGCCCATGCTGGAGCAGACCAACGAGATAGTGCGCCGCTTCAACGCCCTGATGGGCAAGGAGGTGTTGACCGAGTGCCAGCCGATCCTGAGCGACACCGGCCGCCTGCCCGGCATAGACGGCAAGGCCAAGATGTCCAAGTCCCTCGGCAACACCATAGAGCTCGGCATGTCGGCGGACGAGATCAAGCAAGCGGTGTTCGCCATGTATACCGACCCCAACCACCTCAAGGTGAGCGATCCGGGCCAGGTGGAGGGAAATACGGTGTTCGCCTATCTGGATGCCTTCCACCCGGACAAGGCGCTGGTGGCCGAGATGAAGGCCCACTACCAGCGCGGCGGGCTGGGCGACATGCGCTGCAAGCAGGTGCTGAACGACTGCCTGCAGACCCTGCTCGCCCCGATGCGGGAGCGCCGTCAGGCGGCCATCGCCGACAAGGAGAAGCTGCTGCGCCTGTTGCAGCAAGGCACGCTGCAGGCCCGTGCGCTCACCGACGAGGTGCTGGCGGAGGTAAAAAGCGCCATGGGACTGGATTACTTCGCCGGGTTGCGCTGAGTCGGCGCCCCCAGCGCGTCTGCACCGTAGCGCTCGAAGGCGAGCCGGTGCAGCAGCCCCTTGAACCAGCCGATCGCCTCGTCGTGGGCGGTGAGCGGGTGGCCCGCCATCAGGTAGACGATGGGAATGGCGGGCTCCAGCTGATGCAGCCGCAGCGGGTAGTAGCGGCAGAAGTGGCGCCCTATCATCTCGGGCACCACCACCAGGTAGCGGCCGGTCGCCATCAGCTGCGGCACCGCCATGAAGCTCGGCAACCTGACCCCCAGCTCCCGCGCCACCCCGAAGCGTGCCAGCCAGAGATCCACCATGGCCTGGCTGTGCCCCCAGCTGGAGGTGTGGATGTGGGGGCGGCTCACCAGCTCGTCCGGCCCCAGTTCATCGGGCAGCTCGCTGCCGAGCGGCGACAGGCAGACCAGGGGATTGCTGAACCACTCCTCGCGCCACAGGCGGGGGGAGAGATGGTTGGCGCCGGCGAAGCCGATCACCAGATCCAGCTCCCCCTTCTCCAGCTCCCGCTCATAGTCGCTGTCCGCCAGCTCGCACACCTCCAGCCTACAGTGGGGTGCCTGCTGGACCATGCGCTCCACCAGGGTCGGCACCAGGCCGTGCTCCACCGAGCCCGGGGTGGCGATGCGAAACACCCGCTGGGCGCTGGCGGGCTCGAATCCCTTGGCCTGGCGCAAGCCCTGCTCCAGCATGGCCAGCGCCTGGCGCACAGGGCCGGCCAGGGCCTTGGCCCGCTCGGTCGGCATCATCTCCCGCCGGCTCATGACGAACAAGGGATCATCCAGCGCCTGGCGCAATCGCCCCAGGGCGTGGCTGACGGTGGACTGGGAGAGGTGGAGCCGCTCCGCTGCACGGGTGACGTTTCGCTCCTGCATCAGCATGTCGAACACATTGAGCAGGTTGAGGTCGAGGCGGGAGAGGGGGAGTTCCATCGATATTGGCCATAGTTGAATGACGACAATTCATTTTTGGCATAGTAGCAGATTGCATAGAATGCGCGGGCGAATTACATCGGAGATTAACATGCGTAGCTATCTGTTATTGCTGGCGATAGGCCTGTTGTGGGGCTCCCAGTTCATTTTCATGCATCAGGCCGTTACCGAACTGCCCCCCATCATGGTGGCGGCCGGTCGCGCCCTGTGCGGCAGCCTGACCCTGGGTCTGCTCTGCCTGTTCATGCGCCTCAAGAGCGAGCACACCCCCTGGCGTACCTATATGCTGATCGCCCTGCTCGATGCCACCATCCCCTTCATCATGGTGGCCTGGGGTCAGCAGTATGTGGACAGCGCCATCGCCGCCGTGGTCATGGGTTGTATCCCCTTTGTGACCATTCTGGCTGCGCCCCTGTTTATTTCTGGTGAAAGAATCACCAAGGGCGGTCTGCTCTCCGTGGCCATCGGCTTCGTCGGCGTGCTGGTGCTGTTCTGGCCCAAGCTGGCCAACGGCATGAACGCCGGTCTGCTCGGTGCCGTGGCCATACTGTTCGGCGCCAGCTGCTTCGCCATCGGCCTGCTGATGATCAAGCGCTTCGCCAAGGACCACCCCGTGGTAGTGGCCCGCAACATACTGATCTCGTCAGCCATCCAGCTGCTGCTGGCCGCGCCCTTCGTCACCGATCTGAGCGCCCTCACCCTGCCGAGCCAGCAGGCCATAGGCGCAGTGACAGTGCTGGGGGTCTTCTGTACCGGTCTGGTCTACTTCCTCTACATGGCGCTGATCCAGAAGGCGGGCCCGACCTTCGCCTCCTTCAGCAACTACCTGGTGCCGCTGTTCGGCGTCATGCTGGGTGCCCTCTTCCTCGGCGAGCAGGTGCACTCCACCACGGCCGTGGCACTGGCGCTGATCCTGGGTTCGGTCGCCCTGAACCAGTGGGCACAGCAGCGTCGTGCCCGTCGGGAGGCCAGCCTATGTCAGGCATCCTGACCACATTGTGCGGCGGTCTGGTGCTGATAGCCGGTTGGCAGTATCGCCACCGGCTGGCCGGACTGCTCGGCCTGCTGATGCTGACCCTGCCCTGGTTCTTCGACAGCAAGCTGCAGGCCATGCTGAGCTATGCCCTGAATGCCTGAATGCCTGAATGCCATCTCTGAATGTGTGACGAGAGTGTATCTCTCCTGTTTTTGGGACCGTTTTTAAAAAAACCTCCGATTTGTCCCCGCTACCGGCGCTCTGCGCCGGTTTTTTTTATGCCGGTTTCCCGCCCTCCGACCAGTAGCGGTAGCTGAGCCGCTCGTTCTTCCGTGGCCCCCTTATCTCCCAGCCCAGCAGAAAACCGCCGCCGGTCTGCGTCAGCTCGGCGCTGTAGTGATCCTGACCGCACAGGTGCGCCTCGGCGGTGAGCCAGCGGCCATCCCCCTGGGGCAACAGCTCGAACAGCAGCACCGGCGCCTGGTGGCGCAGGTGGGAGAGGCGGATCCCCCGCTCGCCGTGCTGCCACCAGAAGCTGTTGTGCATGGTGAGCACCCGGCCATGGGGCGTGGTATATCGCCCCTGCTCCGTAAAGAGCCAGCCACCCTGATGATCGGTCACCCGCACCTCTCCCTCGCCACGGCCGTTCCAGTCGGTCGCGGAACCCGCCCCGTTGCTCGCCTCGAAGGCAAAAGCGCCGATCTGTGGCAACTGCTCCCATAAACGCTGGATCGCGCTTTCCAACTCGGCCATCATAGCGCCCTCCAAATTGACAACTGACGACAATTCAATCACATGAACTACTTGATAGGGGTTACCCTGCTCTGGTCCTTCTCCTTCAGCCTGATCGGGGTCTACCTCGCCGGCCAGGTGGACGCCTACTTCTCGGTGCTGACCCGCATCGCCCTCGCCAGCCTGGTGTTCCTGCCCTTCCTGCGCCGCCGCTGGCTGCGCCCCGATCTGGTCATCAAGCTGATGGCACTCGGCGCCATACAGCTCGGCATCATGTATCTGTTCTATTACCACTCCTTCCTGCTGCTGACGGTGCCGGAAGTGCTGGTGTTCACCATCTTCACCCCCATCTACGTCACCCTGATCCACGATCTGCTGGAGGGGCGCTTCAAGCCGACCTACCTGTGGGGGGCGCTGCTGGCGGTGCTGGGAGCGGCCGTCATCCGCTTCGACGGCCTGACCGAGAGCTATGTGATGGGGTTCCTGGTGGTGCAGGGGGCCAACCTCTGCTTCGCCCTGGGCCAGGTCGGTTACAAGGTGCTGCTGGCCCGAGAAGCGCAGCAACCGCCCCAGCTGGCGGTGTTCGGCTGCTTCTATCTGGGGGCCCTGGTGATCGCCCTGCCCGCCTGGTGGCTGCTGGGCCAACCGCAATACCCGACGAGCGGATTGCAGTGGGGCATACTGCTCTGGCTGGGGGTGGGGGCATCCGGGCTCGGCTACTTCCTGTGGAACAAGGGCGCCACCCTGGTCAGCAGCGGCGTGCTAGCCATCATGAACAACGCCCTCATTCCGGCCGGTCTGCTGGTCAACCTGGTGCTTTGGGGCAAGGATACGGATCTGTTCAGGCTCAGCCTCGGCGCCCTGCTGATGCTGGCCTCGCTCTGGGTCTGCCAGCGTGACAAGCGCAGCCAACCCTGACCACACTTAGCCGACGACGGTGTTGCGCTCCCGTCTGGCCTGACCGTGACAGCTGGCCAGCCGGGCCAGCAGATGATCGAGCTGCTCGCCGGTCTGGCTCTGCACCAGGCCGATGCTGACGGTGACCGGCCGCTGGGACAGCAGGCTGGCGTCGGCAATCTCGAGGCGCAGCCGCTCGGCGATCTCCAGCGCACTCATCCGCTCGGTCTGGGAGAGCATCAGGATAAAACCGTCCTCATCCCAGCGGGCGAAGGGATCTTCCCCGCCGCAGTTCGTGGCGCACGATACGCGCCAGCTTGGCCAGCATGGCGTCGCAGGCCGCTTCGCCAAACAGCTGCTGGATTTTGGCCATGTGATCGACGGAAAACTGCAGCAGGCTGAAGCTGCCGCTCTCGGTCGCCAGCCGCTCTTCAAGCAGTTGCTCGAAACGGCCACGACTCTCCAGCCCGGTCAGCGGATCGGTGCCATGTCGCTCCTCCACCAGCACATGGCCGCATCCAGATGGCGCACCACCCCCAGCAGATGGCCCCCTCGTCACGGCGCATCCGCTCTTCCAGCCGGATGTAGTGACCCTGATGGTGCAGAATGCGGTATTCGAGGCGCAGACCGCTGCTGCGCCCGCTCTGGCAGGCGAGCAGGGCATCTTCCAGCCGGGCAAAATCATCGGGATGCACCCGATCCAGCCAGCCGAGATCATCCGCCCAGCTATCTCCCAATCCCAACAGGCGCAGGCAGGAGGGATCACGCTGCAGTCCATGTTGGCCGACCAGGTCCAGATCCCCGCCTCCAGCAGCGCCATGGCATCAGACAGCAGACCCGGATCAAGCCGGGCCGTCACATCGACCAAAGGTGTCTTGAGCATTTCCATCGTGCGCCTCGAAACAGGATCTGAATACCTGCTCAATAAGTAACATTGGCGTTCACGCCGAGCAACAGGGTCAGAGCGCTTTTCCCTGATACCCGTTCATCAAGGCCTGCCAGTTCTCCGGCACGAAATGGAAGCTGGTATGCAGCTGGGACTCTTTGCTGAAGGAGCGCTGCAGCCGCTCCAGATTGGCCTGCTGCCAGTTGCCGGGGGAGCGGATAGCCCCCTTGTCAAAATCGATCACCCACACCTTGCCCTCCTTGTCGAGCAGCAGGTTGTGGCTGTTGAGATCGGCGTGATAGACCCCTGCCTCGTGCAGCCGGCGCACCGTCTGACCCACCCTGTGCCACACCTCGTCGGTGAGCGGCCCCTGCTTGAGCAGGGCCACCAGATCCTTGGCGCCGCGGATGCGCTCGATCAGGATGTCGGCGCGATAGAAGGGCCCCTGCTTGACCATGCGGGCCGCGAATGGCCGTGGCACCGGCAAGCCCTGCTCGCTCAGCTGGGCCAGCAGACGGTATTCGGCCATGGCGCGGCTCGATTCGACCCCTTCGAACCAGAAGCGATCCCGTACCAGCTTGCCCACAATGCCGCCGCGATAATAGTGGCGCAGCACCAGGTGGCGCGACTCATCCTTCACGAACCAGGTCACCCCGCGACCTATGGCGGAGCCCACCACCTGCCGATGGGTCTGCCACCAGGCCGGATCGAACAACGCGGGGGAAGGGTCGCGGAAGGCGCCTTCGGCATACCAGCAGATCTGGTTGTGTTCGGTCTGTACTCGCATCGTGGAGATCCCGCTCGGTGGGTCATGTATTCCGGCGATGAGGCTGCGCTCTGGCATGCCCGCAGGCCTTTTATCAGCGACGTGCAGGGACAGGTTATGGCACTGGGCCCGGCACGATCCTGCTGACGATTGTGCCGGTCGGGCAGCTGGCGCAATTTTACAATCCACAAGGGAGTTTGCATAATGCCATCCATCCATTTTGCCACCATTGCGCCACATCATGCCGCTGTTCCAAACGCCGCCCTCCTCTATCTGCATCCTGCGGCTCTCCGCCATCGGGGATTGCTGCCATGCGCTGGCGCTGGTGCGCGTCATCCAGCGGGAGTGGCCCCAGACCCGCATCACCTGGATTACCGGCAAGATAGAGGCGACCCTGTTTGCCGATCTGCCCGGGGTCGAGGTGATCCCCTTCGACAAGAGCAAGGGCTGGCGTGGCTATCGCGACCTCTGGCAGACCCTCAAGGGTCGCAGGTTCGATGCCCTGCTCCACCTGCAGGCGGCCCTGCGGGCCAGCATCGCCACCCTCGGCATCAGGGCCAAGATCAGGCTCGGGTTCGACAAGGAGCGGGCCAACGACGGCCAGTGGCTGTTCACCAACCATCAAGTGCCGTCCCCCGCCTCCCCCCATGTGCTGGATGGCTTTCTCGCCTTCGCCAAAGAGCTTGGCATCCAGGATCTGACCCCGGACTGGCAACTGCCCATCAGCGCCGAGCATCAGGCCTGGGCCAGGGAGAAGATAGACGGCAAACCGACCCTGCTCATCTGCGCAGCCGCCAGCAAGGCGTTCAAGAACTGGACCGCCGAAGGCTATGCCGCCCTGGTGGATCACGCCGCCAGCAAGGGGTTTCAGGTCTATCTCTGCGGCGGGCCGGCCAAGCTGGAGCGGGATCTGGCCGCCGACATCCAGCGCCTGAGCCAGAGCAAGCCGGTGGATCTGGTGGGGCAGACCAATCTCAAGCAACTGCTGGCGCTTATCAAGGAAGCCAGCCTGGTGCTGGCCCCCGATACCGGCCCCACCCACATGGCGACCCTGGTGGGCACGCCGGTGATCGGCCTCTACGCCCATCACAACCCGGATCGCACCGGCCCCTATCTGTGCCGCGAACACGCGGTCAGCGTCTATCAAGAATTGATCGAGCAGGAGACCGGCAAGCCGCTGGCGGCGCTCGACTGGCGTACCCGCCTCAAGGATCCTGACGCCATGCGCAAGATAACCAGCGAACGTGTCATCGCCGCCTTCGATCGGCTCTGTGCCGAGCGCCAGCTGCCGGGCTGAGGGGCAACTCGGAAATTCCGAGCCCTGAGGCAGGGATAATCTGATGGCCCAAGCCGGGTGCCGGGGGCAGAATAGCGGCCGATGTGGGTAACGCTCCCGCAGCAAGCAACGAATACTTTGATCGGCTGGAATATGATTCCGGCCGTTTTTTTATCCGCCCCCATCTGCTAACATTCGCCGCCTTTACAACCTCCCGACTCAAGAATTTCCCGCGTTTTGCGAGCGACTGTCTCCCTTTCGGGCACATGACGGCAGCCTCTGCTACAACCAAAACACGGGTCATCGCTTAAAGGTACAGACATGGCGCAACAAGGCACTCTCTATATCATCTCCTCCCCGAGCGGGGCCGGTAAGTCCAGCCTGCTCAATGCCTTGCTGACCCAGCACAACGACGCCGGCAAGATGCAGCTCTCCGTCTCCCACACCACCCGCGCCACTCGCCCCGGCGAAGAGCACGGGGTGCACTACCACTTCGTGCAGGTGGAAGAGTTCAAGACGCTGATCGAGCGCGGTGATTTTCTGGAGTGGGCTGAGGTGTTCGGCAACTACTACGGCACCTCCCGCGCCGCCATCGAGGCCTGTCTGGCCCGGGGCATCGACGTCTTCCTCGACATCGACTGGCAGGGCGCCCGCCAGATCCGCGAGCAGATGCCAACCAAGTCCATCTTCATCCTGCCTCCGAGCCGGGAGGAGCTGGAGCGCCGCCTGATCGGCCGCGGCCAGGACAGCAGCGAAGTGATCGCCGGCCGGATGGCGAAAGCCATTGCCGAAATGGTGCACTACGACGAGTATGACTATGTCATTATCAATGAAGACTTTGAGCAGGCGCTGTTCCAGCTCAGGGCCATCATAGAGTGCCAGCGGCTGGAATTGCGCCAGCAGCAGCAGGCCCAACAAAACTTGCTGCAACAGCTACTGGCAGAATAGGCCAAAAACAAGTAAACTTTTGCGTCATTTTTAAACACTGCTTTTTCAAACACAGAAAGCCCAAACACTGGAGTCCTGCATGGCACGCGTTACTGTAGAAGATGCTGTAAAACAGGTAGGTAACCGTTTTGACCTGGTGCTGGTCGCCGCACGCCGCGCCCGTCAAATCGCGGTACAAGGCAAAGATCCCCTGGTCGACGAAGAGAACGACAAGCCGACCGTGATCGCCCTGCGCGAGATCGAACTGGGTCTGGTCAACAACCAGGTGATGGATACCCAGGACCGCTACGAGCAGCAAGAGCAGGAAGCCGCCGAGCTGGCTGCCGTTGCTGCCATCGCCGAAGGCCGCGGTTAAGTCAGTTATTTCTCATAGTCGGCGCCCGCCCGGGTGCCGACTGTTCTTCCCATTTACAACCGCTCGAAAACCTCGCAAACTCGAGGGCATACCCTCAATTCCACGGATTGTCGTTTCACCGCTGCGGGGACTGTCTTGTATTTATTTGAAAACCTTAAAGAAATAGCCAGTTCCTACCTGCCTTCAGAGCAGGTTGAGAAGCTCAGGCAAGCCTATGTGGTGGCACGTGACGCTCACCAGGGACAGATGCGTTCCAGCGGCGAGCCCTATATCACCCACCCGGTTGCCGTTGCCCGCATTCTCGGCGACATGCGACTCGATCACGAAACCCTGATGGCCGCCGTGCTGCACGACGTCATCGAAGATACCCCGGTCACCAAGGACGATCTCGCCGAACTGTTCGGCAACGCAGTCGCCGAGCTGGTATCCGGCGTCTCCAAGCTCGACAAGCTGAAATTCCGCGATCGCAAGGAAGCCCAGGCCGAAAACTTCCGCAAGATGGTGATGGCCATGACCCAGGACATCCGGGTCATCCTGATCAAGCTCGCCGACCGCACCCACAACATGCGCACCCTCGGCTCACTGCGGCCGGACAAGCGTCGCCGCATCGCCCGGGAAACCCTCGAGATCTTCGCCCCCATCGCCAACCGCCTCGGCATTCACACCATGAAGAACGAGCTGGAAGAGCTGGGCTTCGAGGCGCTCTATCCCATGCGTTCACGGGTGCTGCGGGAATCGGTGCGCCGCGCCCGCGGCAATCGCCGCGAGATCATCGACTCCATCGAGAGCGAGATTGAGGGTCGCCTGCGCGAGGCCGGCATAGATGCCCAGGTCAGCGGTCGCGAGAAGAATCTGTTCTCCATCTACAACAAGATGGAGAAGAAAGAGCTGCAGTTCCATGAGGTGATGGATATCTACGCCTTCCGCGTCAGGGTGAAGGACATAGACACCTGTTACCGGGTGCTTGGGCAGATGCACAGCCTCTACAAGCCGCGCCCCGGCCGCTTCAAGGACTACATCGCCATTCCCAAGAGCAACGGCTACCAGTCCCTGCACACCTCGCTGGTGGGGCCACACGGGGTGCCGGTGGAGGTGCAGATCCGCACCGAGTTCATGGATCAGATGGCCGACAAGGGCGTCGCCGCCCACTGGGCCTACAAGCAGGATGGCGACAGCTCGGGCACCACGGCCCAGATCCGCGCCCAGCGCTGGATGCAGAGCCTGCTGGAGTTGCAGCAGAGCGCCGGCAGCTCCTTTGAATTTATCGAAGGGGTCAAGACCGACCTCTTCCCGGACGAGATCTACGTGTTCACCCCGGAGGGCCGCATCATGGAGCTGCCCGCCGGCGCCACCCCGGTGGACTTCGCCTACACGGTGCACACCGACATCGGCCACGCCTGCGTCGGCTCCCGGGTCGACCGTCACCCCTACCCCCTCAGCAGTCCGCTGCATTCGGGCCAGACGGTGGAGATCATTACGGCGCCGGGCGCCCGCCCCAACGCGGCCTGGCTCAACTTCGTGGTGACCACCAAGGCGCGCTCCAAGATCCGCCAGTTCCTCAAGAACCTGCGCACCGAAGAGTCGGTGGTGCTGGGCCGTCGCCTGCTCAACCATGCCCTCGGCGCCAAGAACATCGAAGACATACCCGAGCCGCGCATCAAGCAGGTGCTGGCCGACACCAAGCACGAGAACCTGCAGGGCCTGCTGGCCGACGTGGGGCTGGGCAATGCCATGAGCGTCATGGTGGCCCGCCGCATGCTGGGTGACGAGTTGCCGCCGGAAGAGCAGCCAAAATCCAGCAGCAAGAAGATGCCCATCAAGGGGGCCGACGGCATGCTGGTCACCTTCGCGAACTGCTGTCGTCCGATCCCGGGGGATGCCATCATCGCCCACATCAGCCCGGGCAAGGGACTGGTCATTCACCAGGAGTCCTGCCGCAACATCAAGGGCTACAGCCGCGAGCCGGACAAGTACCTGCCGGTGCAGTGGGAAGTGGACAAGGATCAGGAACAGGAATTCCGCACCGGCATCAGCATCGAGATCGTCAACCACCAGGGTGCCCTGGCGGAGCTGGCCAACGTGATTGCCGCCACCGGCGCCAACATCCACGCCATCAGCACAGAAGAGAAGGATGGCCGGGTCTATCTGGTCACCCTGCTCATCACCACCAAGGGCCGTATCCACCTTGCCAACATCATGCGCAAGATCCGGGTAATGCCCAATGTGCTCAGGGTGAGTCGACAGAAGAACTGATCACACAGGCGGCGCGAGCCGCCTGATGCTTTTATAGAGACAAGCCATGACCCCCGAACGCTTCAAGCGGATTTCCGACATGCTGGCTCAGCGCCAGCTCGACCTGACCGTCTGCATGCACGGGAAGAGTGCACAAGCCTCACTGCATAGAAACCGATATGACTCCTGAACGCTTTAAACGGATCTCCGACATGCTGGCCCAGCGCCAGCTCGATTTAACCGTCTGCATGGAAGAGGTCCACAAGCCTCACAACCTGGCCGCCATAGTACGCACCGCCGATGCCATAGGCATTCACCGGGTCCACGCCGTCTGGCCCAAAACCTGGATCCACAAGCGCAAGGGCACCGCCCGCGGCAGCCAGAACTGGGTCGACGTCAAGCTGCACCCGGACATAGGCAGCGCAGTGGCCGAACTGAAAGCCTCCGGCATGCAGATCCTGGCAACCCATCTCTCGGAGAGCTCGGTGGACTTTCGCGCCATCGACTACACCAAACCGACTGCCATCCTGGTGGGCCAGGAGAAGCACGGCATCGGAGAAGAGGCGCTGGCCCTGGCCGATCACCATATCGTCATCCCCATGGTGGGCATGGTGCAGTCCCTCAACGTCTCCGTGGCCGCCGCCGCCATCCTGTACGAAGCCCAGCGCCAGCGCGAGCTGGCCGGCTGCTACCAGCGCGGCTGCCCGCTCGACCTGGAGGAGCAGAACAGCATACTGTTCGAGGGGGGCTACCCCATCTATGCCCAGCTCTGCAAAGAGAAAGAGATGCCTTATCCTCAGCTCGGCCCGGCCGGCGAGATCCTGGCGGACGAGGACTGGTGGCAACGGATGCAGCTGACCCGCAAGGGATGGGCCGCACAACAGGAAGATCCCCTGGAGGAGTGATGGAGAACCCTTTTGGCAGCTGGCTGGAATCCCAAATCATCCGGGATCACCTGACCAACCCGAACATAGAGGCCGGCGACTACAGCTACTACTCCGGCTATTACCACGGCAAGCCGTTCGAGGATCACTGCGTCCGCTACCTGCTCGGCGATGGCTCGACCCGCGACACCTGGGAGAGCGGCCTCTGGGGCGAGGTGGATCGGCTGATCATCGGCAAGTTCTGCTCCATCGGCTCGGGCGCCACCTTCATGCTGGCGGGCAATCAGGGCCACCGGCTGGATTGGGTCTCCACCTTCCCGTTCAACCCCGACACCTTTGGCGAAGGGGCCCGCAGCGGCTTTCTACGCAAGGGGGACACCCGGATTGGCAACGATGTCTGGATCGGCTCGGAAGCGATGATCATGCCCGGCATCACCATAGGTGATGGCGCCGTCATCGCCACCCGCGCCGTGGTGACCAAAGATTGGCCCCTTACACCATAGTCGGTGGCAACCCGGCCCTTCCGCCGTCGCTTTAGTGATGAGCAATCCCATGCTGCAAGAGATGCAGTGGTGGGACCACGCCTCGCTTGCAAGCCGCATGGCGCTGCTCTGCTCGGGGGATATCGCCGCCCTTTATCACCATTGGCAACAGGAGTGTGCCTGATGAAACCCTCTCTCTTTCCCTGTTGGCCCTGACCCTGTTTTCTGCCGGAGCCCTTGCCGTGACCAATACCTATCAACTGACCACGGAAGCCGAAGTCCCCGCCCTCCATCAACAGACCCTGCCCGACTTCTGGCGCGACCATGCCGTCGAAGGGGAGTTCAAGGGCAAGGACGGGGTGACCATCCGCTATGCCGCCCTGCGCCAGGCCAAGGTGGACAGAGCCATACTCCTCGTCAACGGCCGGGTCGAGAGCTACCTCAAGTATCAGGAGCTGGCCTGGGATCTGTGGCGCCAGGGCTATAGCCTCTACCTCATCGACCATCGCGGCCAGGGGCTGTCGGATCGCCTGCTGGCCGACAAGGAGAAGGGCTATGTCGCCGACTTCGACGACTATGTGCTGGACCTGAAGCAGTTCCATGACGACGTCATACTGGCGGACAAGCCTGCCAAGCTGTTCCTGCTGGCCCACTCCATGGGCGGCGCCATCTCGGCCCGCTATCTGGAGCGCTGGCCGGACGACATCAAGGCGGCCGTGCTCTCCTCCCCCATGATGGGCATCAACCTCGGCGGCCTGCCCAAGTGGCTGGCCCAGGGACTGGCGGCCACCATGGATACGGTCGGCAGCTGGTGGGGCGAGCCCCCCTATGGCCCGGGCCAGGCCGGTTATGTTTCCCATGGCTTTGCCGATAACGGCTGAGCCACAGCGAGTCCCGCTATCAGGCCTTCCGCCAAATCTACGAGCAGCACCCGCAGATCAAGCTGGGTGGCGCGACCGCCCACTGGATTTATCAGGGGATCAAGGCCGGGGATGCCGCCATCGCCGATGCGGGCGCCATCAAAACCCCGCTGCTGGTGCTGCAGGCTGGCAACGACAGCGTGGTGGACAATGCCGCGCAGGATCGCTTCTGCACCATTGCCAAGTGCGAAGGGGGCAAGCCGCTGCGCATCGAGGGTGCCTGGCACGAGCTGTTTATCGAATCCGATGACAAGCGCCAGCCCGCCCTGACCGCGATGGTCGACTTTTTTCGCCCGCTTCTGAGCTGGCTATTTTTTGTAACCCTAAATAAATGGGGTGACAGTGCGGGCTAAGGTAAACTGCCCCTGTTTTCAATCGATGCCGAGGTAATGATGTTCAAGGTAGTTGTATCCGATCTCGATGGCACCCTGCTCAACAAGCAGCACCAGATCTCTCCCCGCACCCGGGATACCCTGCACCGCCTGGTAGAACAAGGTGTGAAATTCGTGGTGGCCACCGGCCGTCATCACGTGGATGTGCGCAGCTTCCGCGATGCGCTGGGGATGGACATCTACCTCATTACCTCCAATGGCGCCGTGGTCCATGACAAGCAGGATCAGCTGATTTTCAACCAGCCGCTGCCGACCGAGATCGCCGCCGAACTGATTGCGCTGGAGCGCGACCCCTCTATCCACCTCAATGTCTATCAGGGTGATGACTGGGTGGTGGAAGAGGAGCTGCCCTGGCTGCTGCAGTTCCATCGACGAGTCAGGCTTCACCTACCGCCTGGTCGATGACCTGAAACAGGAACCGAAAGAGCAAGATCAACAAGGTGTTCTACATCGGCGAACACGAGAAGTTGCTGCAGATAGAGGCTGAGCTCAACCAGCGTTATGGTGATCGAGTCAACGTCACCTTCTCCCTGCCGGATTGCCTCGAGGTGATGCACGCCGGGGTACACAAGGGCAATGCCGTGCGCGCCGTGCTGGAGCAGCATGGGCTTGAGATGTCCCAGGCTGTCGCCTTCGGTGATGGCATGAACGACTTCGAGATGCTGAGCATGGTGGGCCGGGGTGTGGTGATGGGCAACGCCCATGATCGTCTCAAGCTTGCCCTGAGCGAACACGACAGACCCTCACCTCCGATGAAGATGGCGTCGCCGTCTATCTGGAGAAGCTGTTCGAGCTGGAGAGCGTCAGCGCAGCCTGAGCCTCTTGCATATCCACATCAGGGCCCCTGCGATGGCGCCTATGGGTATCCCTATGCCACCCAGCCTCACCATCCGCTGAGACCAGGTTTTTTCAGGCGTTCCAGCAGGCTGCCGGTCGGCTGCCAGCTGAAGCTCTGGTTGGCCCCGCCGTAGCAGTCGGCCAACCGCAGCGGCACGTGCCGGCTCTGTGGCGGCGACCGGCCACATCCAGACAGCGGTGAGACCTTGCTGTTGAACAGCCTGTCCCCCTGCCACTGCCATTGCCTGCTGTCATCCTGGCACTCGGCCAGCATCAGCTCGCTGTCACCCCCTTGGCCACCAGGCAACCCTGCAGCTGCAAGGCTCCCCAGCATCCCAGCTGAACAGCTGGCGGGCGTCTTTTCACAAGGCTGGGTGTGCAGCTGATTCTGGTCATGGAGCCACGCAGAAGCCGCCGCCGGTTACCAGCGGTCAGCAAGGGGGCAATACGCTCCTGCCTGGGGGCAATGGAGCCCATCATCATATCGGTCAGGATGGCGGCTTGCAAGGCACAGCCGCCGAGCAGCAACGCAGCCAGCGGCGAGTGTATCGGATGTGAAGGGGCATTTTGTGATGCATGGCCTGTGTCTGAATGGGTCGCGGGTGTCCACTTGTCAGTGGGTCTGCGGCTGCAGCATAACCGAAAGGGCGAGACAGTGCCCTGCAAAATGTAAACAGACGTAACAGCGGGTTACCTGCGGCAGCAGGATGGCAAATACGACAGAAAGCAAAAAACCCCGCCGAAGCGAGGTTTTCAGAATGTGGTCGGTGATAAAGGATTCGAACCTTTGACCCTCTGGTCCCAAACCAGATGCGCTACCGGGCTGCGCTAATCACCGATGGGTATTTCCAAAATACAAAGATGACCATGTGGTCATCCTCGTCATACAGCAAGTATGGTGCGAAGAGAGGGACTCGAACCCTCACACCCGGGGGGCACTAACACCTGAAGCTAGCGCGTCTACCAATTCCGCCACCTTCGCATACCTGACAAGCTGTAAAATGGGGTGGCTGATGGGGCTCGAACCCACGACAACCGGAATCACAATCCGGGACTCTACCAACTGAGCTACAGCCACCACAGCTGTTTTGTTCCACAACAACGCCCGCTTAACTGGCGCACTTTGATGGTGCGCCCGACAGGATTCGAACCTGTGACCTCTGCCTCCGGAGGGCAGCGCTCTATCCAGCTGAGCTACGGGCGCTACGCTGTCGAACGGGGCGCATTATTGATGATGGCGCCCACCTTGTCTACTCTTTTTTTATCCCCACGGTTCAAGTGTTTGTTTTTCAATCTTTTCGTGCACTTTTATACCTTTCTTCAGCCATTCGGCCAAAAATGTTCTCACTCGGCCCGCTTTTGGCTCCCCCACATAGCAATCCGAATGATGGGCAAAACTTGACTTGCTTTCCTGCCCACCTAGAATGAATGAACGTTCATTCAATCGAAAGTGAGTCTGATCCCGTCATGGATAAAAAAGAACGCATTTTCGATGCGGCCCATGAAGTACTGGGTGAACGGGGTTTCATGGTCTTCCATTGCCGAAGTTGCCAAGAAAGCCAAGTTGCCAGGCACCATCTATCGCTACTTCAGCGACAAGGATGACCTGATCCGCCAACTCATCAGCACACCATCTCAGTGTCATCCCATGGTCATGGAAGATGTGCAGATAGATAAAGGTGTCATTCGGCAATTTCGCCAATTATGGCTCAATATCGACGCCATCTTTGTCAGCGAACCCAACGCTACTGAAATGCAAATTGCAGTACGAAAGTTCCCCGCTGGGGCAGAATTGGAGCCAATCCGGTCATCAAGGCCGCCTGGGCCCCGCTGGAGCGTTTCTTCGAACAGGGACGTTGGAACAGGGTCTGTTTATCGATTTGCCCGTTCGGGTGCTGCAGGCCCTGAGCCTGAGCTGCGTGGTCAACCTGGTACAACAACGCCAGGCTCACGAATTTGAGTTGACGCAAGAACAGTTGGAGACGGTCATCCGGGCCAGCTGGAATGCCATTTTAAACCCTAATTATTCCATTACAGGAGCCTGTTCATGAAAAAGTGGATGGCCATCATGTTGCTGATAGCACTCGCCCTGTTCGGCAGTGTCATCGGCTTCAATATGTTCAAGCAGAAGAAGATTGCAGAGTTCATGGCCAATCGACCCGAGCCCGAGTTCCCGGTGACCGCCATGGTGACCAAGGCGCAAGACTGGGTCCCCACCATAGAGGCGATCGGCTTCATCGAGCCTAACCAGGGGGTCACCCTTTCCAGTGAGCTGGCGGGCACCATAGACAAGATCAGCTTCGAATCCGGGGCTCAGGTCAAGGCGGATCAACTGCTGCTGAGCCTGGACTCCAGCGTGGAGAAGGCCAACCTGAACGCCTCCCAGGCCAGGCTGCCTGCGGCTCGTGCCAAGTTCGAGCGCTACCAGAACCTGTACCAGAAGAACTCCATCTCCCGGGATCAGCTGGATGATGCCGAAGCGGCCTATCGCTCACTGGAAGCGGACATCGACAGCCTGAAGGGCACCATAGCCCGCCGCGAAGTCCGCGCCCCCTTCGGTGGCGTCGTGGGTCTGCGCAACGTATTCCTCGGCCAGTACCTGGAACCCGGTACCGAGATAGTGCGGCTGGAAGACACCAGCGTGATGCGCCTGCGCTTCACCGTGCCCCAGACCGACATCTCCAAGATTTCCCTCGGTCAGACCGTCAAGATCAACGTGGATGCCTACCCCCAGACCCAGTTTGACGGCCAGATCACCGCCATCGAACCAGCCGTCAACTACCAGAGCGGCCTGATCCAGGTGCAAGCCAACATCCCGAACAACGACGGTCAGCTGCGCTCCGGCATGTTTGCCCGCGCCAGCATCATATTGCCCACGGTGAAAGACCAGATTGTGATCCCGCAGTCTGCCATCTCCTTCACCCTCTATGGCGAGAACGTCTACGTCATTCACGAGGCAGACGGCGTGAAACGCGCCAAGCAGGTGGTGGTGAAGGCGGGTGAGCGTCGCGGCAATGATGTCCATGTGTTGTCCGGCATCAAGGCTGGCGATCAAATCGTGCTGTCGGGTCAGGTTCGCCTGAGCAACGATACCAAGGTGCACGTGGTCGAAAACGATGCCCTTGCCGTTCCGGCACAAACCCCGATGCTGTAAGCGCGGAGATCTGCGATGCGATTTACTGACATATTCATAAAACGGCCGGTGCTGGCGATCTCGCTCAGCTTCCTGATAGCTCTGCTGGGCTTCCAGGCCATCTTCAAGATGCAGGTGCGGGAATATCCCGAGGTGATCAACACCGTCATCACGGTCAACACCAGCTACTATGGCGCCAGCTCGGATCTGATCCAGGGCTTCATTACCCAGCCTCTGGAGCAGGCGGTCGCGCAAGCCGACAATATCGACTTCATGACCTCCTCCAGCCAGCTGGGCAGCTCCACGGTGACGGCCTACATGAAGCTGAACACCGACCCCAACGCCGCGCTGTCCGACATCCTGGCCAAGGTCAACTCGGTGCGCTCCCAGTTGCCCAAAGAGGCGGAAGACCCTTCGGTCACCTCCTCCACGGGTTCCACCACTGCGGTGCTCTACATGGGCTTCACCAGCCCTGAGCTGAACTCCAGCCAGATCACCGACTACCTGGAGCGGGTCATCAAGCCCCAGCTGTTCACCGTGGGCGGGGTATCCAAGGTTGACCTCTACGGCGGGGTCGAGTTTGCCCTGCGGGTGTGGCTGGATCCGGCCAAGATGGCCGCCTTCGACCTGACCGCCAGCGACGTGATGACTGTGCTCAACAGCAACAACTATCAGTCCGCCACCGGTCAGGCCACCGGCTATTTCACCCTGTTCAACGGCAATGCCGAGACCCAGGTCAGCAATACCGACGAGCTCAAGCGTCTGGTGGTAGCGACCCGGGATGGCAAGGTGATCCGCCTCTCCGACATCGCCAAGGTGTCGCTGGAGAAGAGTCACGACATCTATCGCGCCAGCGCCAACGGCCGTGAAGCCGTGGTCTTGGCCATCAATGCCGCGCCGACCGCCAACCCCATCAACATCGCCCACGATGTGCTGGAGCTGCTGCCAAGCCTGAAGAGCAACATGCCGAGCACCATGCAGGTCAACATCCTGTATGACTCCACCATCGCCATCAACGAGTCCATCCACGAGGTCATCAAGACCATACTGGAAGCGGCCGCCATAGTACTGGTGGTGATCACCCTGTTCCTCGGCTCCTTCCGGGCCGTCATCATCCCGATCATCACAATACCGCTGAGTCTCATCGGCGTGGTGATGATGATGGACATGTTCGGTTTCTCCATCAACCTGATGACACTGCTGGCCATGGTGCTCGCCATCGGTCTGGTGGTGGATGACGCCATAGTGGTGCTGGAGAACGTCGATCGTCACATCAAGGAGGGGGAAGAACCCTTCAGGGCCGCCATCATAGGCACCCGGGAAATCGCGGTGCCCGTCATCGCCATGACGGTGACCCTGGCTGCGGTGTACGCGCCTATCGCCCTGATGGGGGGCATCACAGGCTCCCTGTTCAAGGAGTTCGCGCTGACCCTGGCGGGGGCCGTGTTCGTCTCCGGCATCATAGCCCTGACCCTGTCCCCCATGATGTGCTCCAAGATGCTCAGGGCCAACGAGACCCCGAGCAAGTTCGAGAGCACTGTGCATCACCTGCTGGATCGGATGACGGCCCGCTACGACAGCATGCTGCATGCTGTCATGCAGCACCGCATCGTGGTCATACTGTTCGCCGTCATAGTGTTCGGCAGCCTGCCGTTGCTGTTCAAGTTCATCCCGAGCGAGCTGGCCCCGTCCGAGGATAAGGGCGTCATGGCCGTGCTGGGGACGGCACCGTCCAATGCCAACCTGGACTACATCGAAAACACCATGGCGGATGTGAACAAGGTGCTGGATGACCAGCCCGAGATCGCCTACTCCCAGGTATTCTCCGGGGTGTTCAACGCCAACCAGGCCTTCGGCATCGCCTCCATGGTGCCCTGGAGCCAGCGTGAGGCGAGCCAGAAAGAGGTGCTGGATCGGGTGGCCGGTCTGGTGAAGGACATCCCCGGGATGGCCATCACCACCTTCCAGTTCCCCGAGCTGCCAGGTGCCTCAAGCGGTCTGCCTATCCAATTCGTCATCACCACCCCGAACAGCTTCGAGAGCCTGTTCCTGATCGCGGGTGAGATGCTGGCGGCGACCCAGGCCAACGGCCAGTTCGTCTATTCGGATCTCGATCTGAACTACGACTCGGCCACCATGAAGATCAGCATCGACAAGGACAAGGCGGGTGCCTACGGCATCACCATGCAGGACATCGGCACCACCATGGGCACCATGATGGCGGACGGTTACGTCAACCGGATCGATCTGGATGGCCGCTCCTACGAGGTGATTCCGCAGGTGGAGCGCAAGTACCGCCTCAACCCCGAGTCCATCAAGGGTTACTACGTGCGCGCCGCCGACGGCAAGTCGATCCCGCTGGGCAGCCTGATCAAGATTGAGGTGGTTGGCGAGCCCCGCGCCCTGCCCCACTTCAACCAGCTGAACTCCGCCACCATAGGCGCCGTACCGGCACCTGGCGTGGCCATGGGGGATGCGATCAACTGGTTCAAGGCCACCGCCGAAGAGAAGCTGCCGCAAGGCTATCGCTACGACTTCATGGGGGAAGCCCGCCAGTTCGTGACCGAGGGCAATGCGCTCTACGCCACCTTCGCCCTGGCCCTGGCCATCATCTTCCTGGTGCTGGCCATCCAGTTCGAGTCGGTGCGTGACCCCCTGGTGATCATGGTGTCGGTACCCCTTGCCATCAGCGGGGCCCTGATTGCACTGGCATGGGGCCTGGCCACCATGAACATCTACTCCCAGGTGGGCCTCATCACCCTGGTCGGTCTGATTACCAAGCACGGTATTCTGATCTGCGAGGTGGCGAAGGAGGAGCAGCTGCTGCACGGCATGAACCGGATGCAGGCCGTGATGCAGGCTGCCAAGGTGCGTCTGCGTCCCATCCTGATGACCACGGCGGCCATGATAGCCGGCCTGATCCCGCTGCTCTATGCGGCTGGTGCGGGCGCGGCCCAGCGCTTCAGCATCGGCATCGTCATAGTGGCGGGTCTGGCCATAGGCACCCTGTTCACCCTGTTCGTGCTGCCGGTGATCTACACCTTCCTGGCCTCGGAGCACAAACCGCTGCCGGAATTCGACGAGTCCATTCCGGCCAAGGCGAAAGGAAACCATTGATCCTCAGCCAACAGCAACAAGGCCCCGAAAGGGGCCTTATTTTTATCCATTTGATGGCACACGACATGAGTCCATGAAGCAGTTAAACTAGGTAGGCCGTTCGCAATCCAGACCGCAAGGATGCCATGTCAGGAATCTTCTCCAGGGCCATAGGCCTTAACGGACTCTCTTATCGTCTGCTTTCCTACATTCTGATCTGCAGCACAGTGCTGGCGCTGGTCATCACGGTGTTGCAGCTCGCCTGGGACTACAACAAGGACGTCACCGTCATAGAGGCCAGCATCGACCAGATAGAGGCCTCCTTCCTGCAACCCATCTCCGCCAGTCTGTGGAACCTGGATGAAGAGCAGGTCAAGGTGCAGATCGAAGGCATCATGAACCTGCCCAACATGCAGTTCGTCATGGTCAAGGAGATGCTGGGCAACTCGGAAGTGCCGCTGCTGACCCAGGGGGTGGAGCAGGCGCAATACGACATCTCCCGCGAATTCAGCCTCACCTACCAGGGAGAGGTGGTCGGCAAGCTGTTCGTCGCCGCCACCCTGGATCAGGTCTACCAGCGCCTCATCGAGAAGTCAGTGCTGATCCTGGTCAGCCAGACCATCAAGACCCTGGTCGTCTCGCTCTGCATCCTGGTCATCATCTATTACCTGGTGATCCGCCATATCAACCGCATCGTCAGCTATGCCCAGAAACTGAGTCTGGATCGGCTGGCGGTGGAGCTGACCCTGGAAGGGCGTCCCCTGCCCCGCAAGCACCCGGACGAGTTCGATGCACTGGCCGCCACCCTCAACCAGATGCGCACCCGATTGAACGACGAGTTCAACGCCCGCCATCAGGCGGCGGATCAGCTCCAGCAGGAGCGGGACTTCTCCGCCACCCTGATCAACTCCGCCAACATGGTCATCTGCTGCATGGAGCCGGATCTCAACATCGCCAGCATCAACCCGGCCGCCATACTGCTCACCGGCTACCACCACGAGGAGCTGCTGCAGCACAACTGGCTGGATCTGTTTGTCAGCGAGGAGCAGCGGGCCGAGCTGGCGGCCACCCTGGCGGATCAGGGCTCCCTCGAGGACAGGGAGATCACCATGCATGACCAGCAGGGCAGCGAACTCGTCCTGCAGTGGACCTTCGCCCCCTTCTACGAGGGGCCGAATCTCAAGTATCTGATTGGCTTCGGGTATGACATCACCCCCCTCAAGAAGGTGGAGCGGGAAATCATACTGTTCAACGAACAGCTGGAAGGCAAGGTGGCGGAGCGTACCCGCAGCCTGAGCGATGCCAACGACCAGCTGGGCAAGGCCTATGACGATCTGAAACAGGCGCAGCAGACCCTGGTGGAGTCGGAGAAGATGGCCTCCCTTGGCTCCCTGGTGGCCGGCGTGGCCCACGAGATAAACACCCCCATCGGCATCAGCGTCACGGCCTCCTCCTATCTGCAGGAGCGGGTAGCCGACTTCAAGCAGCACCTCGAGGCCAAGCAGCTGTCGCGCTCCTATCTCAACGAGTTCACCCAGAACCTCGACGAGTCGATGCAACTGCTGCAGGGCAACCTGAGGCGGGCCTCCGAGCTCATCGCCAGCTTCAAGCAGGTGGCGGTGGATCAGTCGTCCGAGGCGCGCTACAACTTCAGCCTCGCCGACAACCTGCATCAAGTGGTGGTCTCCCTCGGCTACAAGTTGAAGAAGGCCCAGTGCGAGGTCGACATCCAGTGCGATCCCAAGCTGGCCATCTACTCCTTCCCCGGCAGCTTCACCCAGATCTATTCCAATCTGATCCTCAACTCCATCCATCACGGTTTCGACGGCTGGGACAGGCCCAAGAAGATCACCATCAGGGTGGAGCAGCAGGGTGACGAACTCGTCATCGATTACAGTGACAACGGTCGCGGCATCCCCCCTGAGATACTGCCGCGCATCTTCGATCCCTTCGTCACCTCCAAGCGGGGCCAGGGTGGCAGCGGGCTCGGCACCCACATCATCTACAACCTGGTGGTGCAACTGCTCCGTGGCCGCATCCATTGCGCCAGCGAACCTGGCCAGGGTGCCCAGTTCCATATCCGTCTGCCGATCCGGCAGAACTGAACGCCGGCTCTTGTGAGCCGGCCACTTTGTCCCCATCATGCTGTGATTGCATTCTTAACGAGCGGAGAACCTCGCAATGGCACAGCATTTTGACTATATCGCCATCGGCGGCGGCAGCGGCGGCATCGCCTCGGCCAACCGGGCTGCCATGTACGGCAAAAAAGTCGCCCTGATTGAGGCCAAAGAGCTGGGGGGTACCTGCGTCAACGTCGGCTGTGTGCCGAAGAAGGCCATGTGGTATGCCGGCCAGATCGCCGATGCCCTGAGATACGGCGCCGACTACGGCTTCGACACCACCCTCAATCACTTCAGCTGGGCCAAGCTGGTCGAGTCCCGTCAGGCCTATATTGGCCGCATCCACAAGTCCTACGAGAACGTACTGGGCAAGAACCAGATCACCGTCATCAAGGGCTTCGCCCGTTTCGTCAGCAGCAACACTATCGAGGTTGATGGCGAGCAGTACAGCGCCGATCACATACTGATCGCCACCGGCGGCCGCCCCGAAGTCCCGACCATACCGGGTGCCGAACTCGGCATCGACTCCGACGGCTTCTTCGATCTGCAAAGCCAGCCCAAGCGGGTCGCCGTGGTCGGCGCCGGCTATATCGCGGTCGAGATCGCCGGCGTGATGCAGGCGCTTGGCTCAGAGACCCACCTGGTGGTGCGCAAGCACGCGCCGCTGCGCAACTTCGACCCCATGATCCACGAGACCCTGGTAGAGATCATGGCCCAGGAAGGGCCCAAGCTGCACACCCACGCCGTGCCCAAGGCCGTGGTCAAGAACGCCGACGGCAGCCTGACACTGCAACTGGAAGATGGCCGTCATCTCACGGTGGACTGCCTGATCTGGGCCATAGGCCGCGTGCCCGCCACCGACAACCTCAACCTGGCTGCCACCGGCATCACCCTGGACGAGCAGGGCTTCATCCCGACCGACAAGTTCCAGAATACCGCCGTCGCCAATCTCTATGCGGTGGGTGACAACACCGGGCGCATCCAGCTCACCCCTGTGGCCGTCGCGGCCGGCCGTCGCCTCTCGGAGCGGCTGTTCAACAACAAGCCCGATGAGCACCTCAACTACGATCTGGTGCCGACCGTGGTGTTCAGCCACCCGCCCATAGGCACCATAGGGCTGACCGAGCCGGAGGCCATCGCCGAGTATGGCGAGAGCCAGGTCAAGGTCTACCGCAGCCAGTTCACCGCCATGTATTCGGCTCTGACCCAGCACCGCCAGCCCACCCGGATGAAGCTGGTCTGCGTCGGCCCCGAGGAGAAGGTGGTCGGCCTGCACGGCATCGGCTTTGCGATGGACGAGATACTGCAAGGCTTCGGCGTCGCCATGAAGATGGGGGCCACCAAGGCGGACTTCGACAACTGTGTCGCCATTCACCCCACCAGTGCAGAAGAATTCGTTACCATGCGATAAGGGCGGATGAAGCTGGCCTGTCATTATCAGGCCAACTTCAACAACTGCGTTCGGAACACCGGGGTCAAGCCGACAACTGCGTTCCCCTTCCCACCCCACCAGCGTGGAAGAATTCGTTACCATGCGATAAGTGCATCTGAAGCTGGTTGGTCAGCTTCGGCAACAGCATAACCCTCGCTCTCCAAACCCGGCCCAGGCCGGGTTTTTTGATCTCCTCCCCGCTCAATTCCCTCTGAAAGCGGCCTTCTTTACGCCGATTTTACGCTCCCCAGATGCCCCTTTATGGCGCCTTTACGCCCGTTTTACATACCCTTTCAGCGTCAATGACACCAACGGAGTCGATATGGATTTGCATCGACTCTCGACGCTAATTATCTCAACGGAGTCGTTATGAATTGGCTATATCTGCTGCTGGTCCTCGCCCTGATGGGTTACCTGATGCGCGCACTCACGCGTAGTCACGAGTGAGGAACTAGAACATGTGGCAAGAAATAATCTATCCGGTGGCCTTCGTGCTGCTGGTGCTGCTGCCGGCACCCCTGCTCGGCAGCTATATGTATCGGGTGTTCGAGGGCAAGAGTCGCTGGCTCGCGCCGGTCGAGCGCGCCACCCTGGCCTGCTGTGGCACGGATGGACGGGAGCAGGACTGGAAGTCCTACGCCCTCAGCCTGCTGGCCTTCAACGGTGCCGGTTTCGGTCTGCTGTTCCTGATCCTGATGGCCCAGGGCCTGCTGCCCCTCAACCCGCAACAACTGCCGGGCCTGAGCTGGCAACTCGCCTTCAACACCGCCGTCAGCTTCATGACCAACACCAACTGGCAAGCCTATTCCGGTGAGGCCAGCCTCTCCTACTTCAGCCAGATGGTGGGGCTCACCACCCAGAACTTCGTCTCCGCCGCCACAGGTGCCACAGTCGCCGTCGCGCTGTTCCGCGGTCTCTCCCGCCAGCAGACCATACACCTTGGCAACTTCTGGCAGGATCTGGTGCGCTTCTGCCTCTACGTGCTGCTGCCCATGGCGTTGATCATGGCGCTGCTGCTGGTCTGGCAAGGGGTTCCCCAGAGTCTGTCGGCTTATCTGCCGTTCCATGCCCTGGAAGGTCAGGAGCAACTGCTGCCGCTCGGCCCTGCCGCCTCGCAGATCGCCATCAAGCAGCTCGGCTCCAACGGTGGCGGCTTCTTCGGAGTCAACTCGGCCCACCCGTTCGAGAACCCGACCGCCCTCTCCAACTGGCTGGAGATGGTCACCCTGCTGACCATTCCCGCTGCCCTGGTCTGTACCCTGGGCCGTTACGTGAAGGATTCCGGCCACGGCCGCGCCATCCTCTCTGCCATGACGCTGCTGTTCGTGCTGGGGCTCAGCCTCTCCGTCTTATCAGGAGCTGCAACCGGATCCGGCGCTCGCCCAGCTCACCACCCAGGCAGGCAACTGGGAAGGCAAGGAGAGCCGCTTCGGCCCCGTGCTCTCCAGCATCTGGGAAGTGGCGACCACCTCGGCCTCCAACGGCTCTGTCAACGCCATGCACGACAGCTTCACCCCGCTGGGTGGCATGGTCGGCATGATCAACATGCTGCTCGGTGAAGTCATCTTCGGCGGTGTGGGTGCAGGTATCTACGGCATGATGCTGTTCGTGCTGCTGACCGTGTTCCTGTGCGGCCTGATGGTGGGCGCACGCCGACCTATCTCGGCAAGCGCCTCGGGATCACCGAGATGAAATGGGTGGTCGCCAGCATGCTGGTGATGCCGGTCGGGGTTCTGGTGATCGGCGGGGTAACGCTGCTGATGCCGGATGCCGCCACCATCATGGGTCACGACGGTCCCCACGGCCTGTCACGCCTCATCTATGCCTACGCCTCGGCCGCTGGCAACAACGGCTCGGCCTTCGGGGGCTTCGCCGCCGCGGACAACTGGCAGTGCATCGCCATAGGTCTGGCCATGCTGCTCGGTCGCTTCGGCTACATCATTCCGGTGCTGGCCATCGCCGGTCAGCTCTCGCGCGCCTCGCAACAGGATGCCGGCGAGGGTGACTTCCCCATCCGCGGCCCGCTGTTCATCACCTTGTTGATCATCACTGTGCTGCTGATAGGCGGTCTCTCCTTCCTGCCGGTACTGGCGCTGGGCCCCGTCGCCGAGCACCTCCTGATACTGGGAGCACTCTGATGACCCTGTCCATGTCAGTCACCTTACCGATGCCAATGGTCGAACATCTGATGCTGGGAGCATTCAAATGAGCAAGTCCATCTCCATCCCTGCCCGCACCGAAAAGGTGAAGGGCAAGGGCAAGAAACAGACCTCACAAGTCGTGCAGGCCATGATCGAAGCCTTCTATCGCTTCAACCCCAGGGCGCTGTTTGGCAGCCCCATACTGTTCACCCTCTGGCTGGCCGCCGTGATGGCGACCGTGGAGTCCCTGCTGGGTCAACCCCTGTCGGGAGTCACCCCCAGCCTGGCCTGGCAGCTGACAGCCTGGTTGTGGCTGACCCTGTGGTTTGCCAACTTCGCCGAAACCCTGGCAGAAGGCCGCGGCAAGGCGCGGGCCGACAGCCTGAAGGCGGGCATGAGCCAGCTTCAGGCACGCAAGGTGCGGGATCCGAAAGATGGCCAGGGCGAGTGGATCCCGGCCACCAGCCTGCAAAAAGGGGATCTGGTGCTGGTGCGCAGCGGCGAGATGATACCGGCCGACGGTGAAGTCATTGCCGGTATCGCCTCCGTCAACGAGGCCGCCATCACGGGGGAATCCGCCCCCGTCATCCGCGAGTCCGGCACCGACCGCAGCGGCGTGACCGGCAACACCACTGTGGTCTCCGACGAGATCTGGGTCCGCGTGACCAACAATCCCGGGGAGAGCACGCTCGACAGGATGATAGCGCTGGTCGAGGGGGCCAAGCGCCAGAAGACGCCCAACGAGATGGCGCTCGATGCCCTGCTGGTGGGTCTGACCCTGATCTTCCTGCTGGTGGTCGCCACCCTGCCCTGGTTCCTCGACTACAACGGCACCCAGGTAGCGCGCCTCTACCTGCTTGCCCTCTTCATCACCCTGATCCCGACCACCATAGGGGGCCTGCTCTCCGCCATCGGCATCGCCGGCATGGACCGGCTGGTGAAGCTGAACGTGATCGCCAAGTCAGGTCGTGCCGTGGAGGCCGCCGGTGACGTGCGTACCCTGCTGCTCGACAAGACAGGCACCATCACCTTCGGCAACCGCATGGCTGACGAACTGATCCCGGCCCCCGGGGTCGATCCCTCCCTGCTGGCCCAGGCCGCCATGCTGGCCTCCCTCGGCGACAACACGCCCGAGGGCAAGTCCATCCTGACCCTGGCTGGCAAGAGCATGGCCAAGCCGAGCCAGCTCGAGAGCGACAAGGTGATCCCCTTCAGCGCCGAGACCCGCCTGAGCGGTCTGGATCGCAACGGTCATCAATATCGCAAGGGGGCCGTGGACGCTGTGCTCAACTACCTCTCCCTCGATCGCAAGGGAGTGCCCGAGCTCATTCTGAAGGCGGTCGACAACATAGCCCGCCAGGGCGGCACCCCGCTGCTGGTCTGCACCCACGAGCAGTTGCTGGGGGTGGTGTACCTCAAGGACATCATCAAGCCAGGCATCAAGGCCCGCTTCCAGATCCTGCGCCACATGGGGATCCGCACAGTGATGATCACCGGGGACAACCCGCTGACCGCCGCCGCCATCGCCGCCGAGGCCGGGGTGGATGACTTCATCGCCGAGGCGACCCCGGAGAAGAAGCTGGCCTATATCCGTCAGGAGCAGGCCGATGGCCGCATGGTCGCCATGTGCGGTGACGGTGCCAACGACGCACCGGCACTGGCCCAGGCGGACGTGGGTCTGGCCATGAACGAAGGCACCCAGGCCGCCAAGGAGGCGGGCAACCTGGTGGATCTGGACTCCAACCCCACCAAGCTGCTGGACGTGGTGCTGGTGGGCAAGCAGTTGCTGGTCACCCGGGGTGCCCTGACCACCTTCTCCATCGCCAACGACGTGGCCAAGTATTTCGCCATACTGCCGGCCCTCTTCATCGCCGCCTACCCGCAGCTGGGGGCGCTGAACCTGATGCAACTCGGCAGTCCAGAGAGCGCCATACTGTCGGCCATCATCTTCAACGCCCTGATCATAGTGGCGCTGGTGCCGCTGGCACTGCGGGGGGTCAACGTGAAGGGCTCCGCCGCCAGCCTGCTGCGCCGCAACCTGCTGATCTATGGTCTCGGTGGCCTGATCGTGCCCTTCATCGGCATCAAGTTGATCGATCTGGTCATCACAGGCCTGGGTCTGGTGTGATGAAAACGCCTGGGTCTGGTGTAACCACATAACGGGTGCAAGCCTGGCCAGCACCCCATCAATCTGTTTGGAGCGAGATAATCATGATAGCAATCAGAACCCTGCTGACCCTGACCCTGCTGCTGGGTGTCGGCTACCCCCTGGCCGTCACCGGGCTGGCCCAGCTGTTCTTCCCCTGGCAGGCCAACGGCAGCCAGCTGACCGATGCCAAGCAGCAGTTGGTCGGCAGTGCCCTGCTGGCGCAGAAGTTCGAACGGGCGGAGTACTTCCACTCCCGCCCCTCTGCCAGCGACTTCACCACCATTGGCAGTGGCGCCAGCAACCTGGGGGTGAGTTCCCCCCTGCGCAGCGAATTTGCCAAGGCCCAGGGTAATTACCAGTCCCCCGCCATGCTGACCCGCTCAGGTTCGGGCCTGGATCCCCACCTGCCCCTGGATGCCGTGCTGGCTCAGGTGGATCGCGTCGCCAAGCAACGCGGGCTGGATCCCGCTTCCCTGACGGAGCAGGTCAAGTCGTCCACACAAGCTGGTATCCTTGGCCCCCAGGTGGTCAACATCCTCCAGTTGAATCTGTTGCTCGATCAGCACAAGGACGCATGATGGCGCCCCATTCCGGTTTGGTGATGACCTCGATTTTCGCAACGGGCGGTTGGCTCGATAGGGATAACAATGGCTGATGAGGTAAAGGCGGGTGCCCTGCTGGCAAGCCTGGAGCAGGAGCACGGGAATGCGTGATGAGGTTCGGGCCGATGCCTTGCTGGCAAGCCTGGAAGAGGAACACAAGGGCAAGCTGAAGGTCTTCCTCGGCGCCGCCCCCGGCGTAGGCAAGACCTACGCCATGTTGCAGGCGGTGCGGGAACAGGCCAAGGAAGGGGTCGACATTCTCATCGGCGTGGTCGAGACCCATGGGCGCCAGGAAACCCTGGCGCTGCTCGACAAGCTCGCCATCCAGCCACGCAAGCTCCATCACCACCGCCAGCAACGGCTGGAGGAGATGGACCTGGATGGCTTGCTCGAACGCAAGCCTGCCATCGTAGTGGTGGATGAGCTGGCCCACACCAATGCCCCCGGCAGCCGCCACGAGAAACGCTGGCAGGATGTGGAGGAACTGCTCGGCGCCGGCATAGACGTCTACTCCACCCTCAACGTACAACACCTGGAGAGCCTCAACGATCTGGTGTGGCAACTGACCGGGGTCAGGGTCAAGGAGACCCTGCCCGATCAGGTGTTGCTGGAGGCGGACAGCATAGTCCTCATAGACCTGCCCCCCAAGGAGCTGCTCGGCCGGCTCAAGGAGGGCAAGGTCTATGTGCCCCATCAGGCCAAGGCCGCCCTGCAATCCTTCTTCTCCCTCAACAACCTGACCGCCCTGCGCGAGCTGGCGATGCAGACTGCCGCCAGCCACGTGGAGGGGGATCTGCAACTGCAGTGGCAGGCGGCGGGCAAGACCACGCTGCCGCTGCGGGGCAAGCTGATGGTCTGCCTCGGGGATCAGCACGGCTCGGCCCTGGTGCGCTACGGCCATCGCTTCGCCCAGCGCCGCCAGCTGCCCTGGCTGGTGGTGCACACATCGACAGCAAGGGGCAGCGATCCCCTGAGCTGGAGCAGGCGCTGGCGCTGGCCTCTCACCTCGGCGCCAAGGTGCTGACCCTCTCCAGCCCGGCGGTCGCCGATGCCCTGCTGGAGACGGCCGAACAGCAGCAGGTCTCGCAACTGTTGCTCGGCAAGCCCCACAACCCGCCCTGGCGCCGCTCCCTGGTGCAGCACCTGCTGAAACAGGCACAGGGATTCGAGATCACGCTGGTGGATACGGAGAAGAACAAGCCAGGACTGAGGCTACAACCATTCCACCCCAAAGACATTCGCCAGAGCCTGCTGGCCATCGCCATAATGGCGGTGACCTCAGCCAGCGCCTGGGGGCTCTCCCATTGGCTGCCGCCCGCCTCCCTGCCGCTGCTGTTCGTGCTGGGGGTACTCGCCACAGCCCTCACCACCAGCCTGGTGCCCGCCATCCTGGCCGCCGTGCTGGGGTTCGTCGCGCACAATCTGCTGTTCACCGCCCCCTACTTCTCCCTGAGCGTGGCCAGCCACAGCGACCTGCTCACCCTGTTCGTGCTGCTCATCGTCGGCATGACGGCGGGGCGGCTCGCCTCCCGCCAGCGCCAGCAGTTGGTGGGCTTGCGCGAGACCCAGCAGCTCGGCAACGCCCTGCTGTCCCTGAGCCAGGGGCTGGCCACCGCCAGCAGCCCGGTGGAGGTACTCAGGCAGGGTACCCAGGCCATCTCACTGGCCCTGGGGCAGCCCGTGTTCGCCCTGGATGAGGAGTATCAGTACAGAGCCGGAGACGAGGTGCGGGGACCGGGCCAGACCGACAAGGCCGCCATCGACTGGTGCCTGGCCCAGAAGCAGAGCGCCGGGGCCCACACCGCCACCCTCAATGCCGCCGAGGCCCAGTACCACCACCTCACCGACGAACTGGTGCTGGGGATTCGGCTGGCCAGCCCGCTCGCCTCCTCCGCCGAACACCAGTTGCAGGCGCTGCTCACAGACATCCGCGCCGCCCTGGCCCGGATCGATCTCAACGAGCGGCTGGCCGACAGCCAGCTGCAGGCGGAGACGGATCGGATGCGCGCCGCCCTGCTCTCCTCGGTCTCCCATGATCTGAAGACGCCGCTGGCGACCATCATGGGGGCCGGCAGCACACTGCAGGAGTACGGTGACAGGATCAGTGCCGAGGATCGCAGCGAGCTGCTCCACTCGGTGCAGGAGGAGGCACGCCGCCTGCACAGCTATGTGCAGAACCTGCTGGACATGACCCGCATCGGCTCCCCGGACTTCCAGCTGAAGCGGGAGTGGGTCGACCTCGCCGACCTGGTGGATAGCGCGCGCAAGCGGCTGGACTCCTCCTGGCGCCAGCACAAGCTGCTGATCCACTTCGATCAGCAGATCCCCCAGCTCTATGTGCACGGCGCCCTGATCGAGCAGGTGCTGGTCAACATCCTCGACAACGCCTCCCGCTACTCGCCGGCCGGCACCCCCATAGAGTTCAAGGTGATGCTGGCGGACCCTGACCTCATCATCGACATCATCGACATAGGGGTCGGCATCGCCGAGTCGGATCGGGACAAGATCTTCAACCTCTTCTACACCCAGCCGGTGGGTGATTGCGGCAGTCGCGGCACCGGACTTGGCCTCGCCATTTCCCGCGCTATGATAGAGGCCCACGGTGGTCGCATCTGGGCGTTTGCCGGCCCCAACGGCAACGGCACCTGCATGCGTATCTCACTGCCGCTCTCCCTCAACTCACCCGAGGTATGATGCGCACATTCCGGGCTCCTGGGGTCAGCCGTCCCCAGCCCCCCAACACTCGCCTCTGGAGGCTAGATGGCCCATATCCTGGTCATAGATGATGAAGCGGCCATTCGCCGCTTTCTGCGGATCAGCCTGGTCGCCGAGGGGCACCAGGTGAGCGAGGCGGTGGGCGTCAACGAAGGGCTGGCGCAGTACCGCCACCTCAACCCCGATCTGGTGATCCTGGATCTCGGCCTGCCGGACGGGGACGGCATCCAGATCTTGCAGGCCATCCGCGAACACCACCCCAACCCTGTGCTGGTGCTGTCGGCACGGGATTCGGAGCAGGAGAAGGTGCGGCTGCTGGATGCCGGGGCCAACGACTACATGAGCAAGCCGTTCGGCATAGGGGAGATGATGGCCCGCATCCGGGTGCTGCTGCGCCAGCGTGCCGGGGTCAGCAGCGGCGAATGCCGTCACTTCCCCCAGTGCGGCCTGAGCCTGGATACCGGCAGCCACAAGGTCACCATGGGGGATGAGGAGATCCCCCTCTCCCGCAAGGAGTTCGCCCTGCTGCAGGCCCTGGTGTGCCACCCCGGCAAGCTGGTGCTGCAAACCCAGCTGCTCAACGACATCTGGGGGCCCAGCCACAAGGAAGATACCCACTACCTGCGCATCGTCATCGCCAGCCTACGCAAGAAGCTGGGAGATAACCCCCAGCAGCCCAGCCTGATAGAAACCGAATCCGGCATCGGCTACCGCTTCATCGGCAGTTGAAACAGTCACAAGCAGCCCATCCCGATCGAAACACCGTACCCGATATCGGCTACCGCTTCATTGGCAGTTGAAGCAGCAACAAGCAGCCCACCCAGTTCGAAACACCGTACCCGACATCGGCTACCGCTTCATCGGTAGCCGATGTTTCACGTGGAACGGCGCCCGCTGCAGAGCAGCGCCAGCAGACCGCAGCTGGCGAGCAGCAGCCCCAGATCCTGCAAGCTGGCTGCCACCGCCAATCCCAGGCTGAGCAGCAGGTAATAGGCCAGCCCGAACAGGGCACCGGCGCTGCCCGCCACCGCCCTGTAGGCCTGCAAGGCCTCACTCAACACATTGGGGATAGCCACCCCATAGGCCACCACTATTCCCATCATGGGCAGCAGGAACCAGAGCGAGGACTGACTCGCCCAGACCAGCAGCCCGCAAACCAGCGCCAGTGCACAGGCCAGCCTGATCAGGGATGACGGCTGCCAACCCTTCCCCAGCAGCTGCTTGTTGAGCAGGCTGCCGAGCAGGGTCGCCAGCGCCAGCAAGACCCCGGAGTAACCAAAGTCGCTCACCCTCAATCCCAGCCCGTCAAACAGGAAGGGAGCCAGACTGTAGTAGCCAAACAGCATGGTATTGAACAGGGCGACCAGGGCTGCGCTGCGCCAGAGCCCGCCATCCCTCACCATCCTGGCTGCCAGCGGCCAGAGTGCGACTCGCGGTGTGCTGGCCGGACGGGTTTCCGGCAGCCACCGACCGGCCACCAGCAGCAACAGTGACGCCAGCACCAGCAAGCCGCTGAAGACCCCGAGATAGCCAAACAGCTCGGCAAAGCAGGCCGCCGCTCACCAGCCCCAGCACGGGGCTGAGGGAAAGCGCCACGCCCATCACCGAGAAGACCCGCGCCAGCTCGCCCCCCTGATAGCTGTCGCGCAGCATGGTCTGGGTCACCACTGATCCCACGGCGGCGCCGAAGGCCGAGACGACCCTGGCCTGCAGCAGGGTCTCGAACTCACTGGCCAGCAGCGCCAGCAGGGTACCAACCCCGTAGGTGAACAAGCCCGCCAGCATGGCGGGACGCCGCCCGACGAGATCGCAGAGCCGACCCCAGCAGACCACGCCCACCGCAAACGCCAGGAAATAGACAGACAGGGTCTGGGATGCCCGCCCCTCGCTCACCCCAAACTGGCTGGCGATCTGGGTCAATACCGGGCTGTAGATGGTCTCAACCATCTGGGGAAACATCATCAATCCCACCACCAGCCAGCGTGGTGGCAACTTGTTGTGCATGACAAACCTCCTTCACAAGAGGTCGTCATTCTAGAGAGAGGGGGAATGTCCCATTACAATAAGCAGGACTATATACATCAAAAGTCGGACACATGGCCTTTATTCTTCCCGATCACCCTTTCGACCCGGACAGCCACGCTGGCAGCGTGATCGGCATCGCCTCCGCGCTGGGCTGGCATGACTCCGGCCTGCACAGGCACCAGCGCCACCAGCTGCTGTTCGCCCAATCCGGCTGCATGACCATGGAGCTGGTGGACAGGGTTTGCCTGCTCCCGCCGACGCGAGCGGCCTGGCTGCCGGCGGGCACGCCCCACAGGGTCTTGATGCGCGGTGTGGTGGCCTATCGCTCCCTCTACTTCACCCCGCACCCCGAGTTGCCGACCACAATGGCGGTGCTGGCGGTCAATCCGCTGCTGCAGGCACTGATCGAACGGATGGCGCTCTGGCCGTGGGAGCTGCCACAAGAGGAGCAGCAGCGGACGCTGGCTCTCTTTATGGAGGAGTTGGAGCAGGCACCCCGGGAGTCCTGGCAGTTGCCGTTGCCGTCAGATCCGCGACTGGCGGCCTGGCTGAAGAAGATAAAGCGGGGCGACACCCTGCCCCCTCGGCTCAACCGGCTGGCCGAGGAGGTGGGTGCCAGTGACAAGACCATAAGTCGCATCTTCATGAGGGAGACCGGCATGAACTATCAGGCCTGGCGCCAGCAGTGGCGACTGCTGCGAGCCATGGAGTTGCTGGCAGAAAGCGAACCCATCAGCCGGATTGCCGCTTCCCTGGAGTTCTCCAGCGACAGCGCCTTCATCAGCTTCTTCAAACAGCACTCGGGGCAGACGCCCCTGCGTCACCTCAACTCTCGGGGTGAGTCGCCACGGCGGGGCTGACCTCCACCACCAGGGTATCCAGTGCCAATGGCTGGAGGTTGTGGATGGCATCCAGTACCACGGCATGGGATGCCTGCTGCTGCTGGGTACGCATTTCCTGCGCCAGCTTGGCGCTATCCAGCTCGGGCCTGGGGTTGTCGTTGGCCATGACGTTCAGGCTCAGGCTGCTCAGTATCAGGGTCGCGATCAGGGTCTTCATCTGGCTTGCTCCGGTATGGTTGAGATGACCAGAGAGTTATTCCAATAGTCGTGCCAACTATATAAACAATTGATTTTGTTTAAATAAAATGAAATATGACGCCATTTGAGGCTTTGTTGCCCATCTTGCTGGTTATTTTGAAACCCATAAGTGGTAATTTTTACCACATCCAATTTCCGGGGCCAGTTCCACGTGGAACGTCCCATGATTTTGATCGACACCCGCTTTTAAACTGAGCTATGGTGCTAGCTCCCCCGTAACTGACTCTGGATCTGTCACCGAATGGAATTCTCCTTGTTCGGCGAGAAGTTCACTCGCCACGCCGGTATTACCCAACTCATGGATGACCTCAATCAGGGGCTGCTCAATCCGGACGCCATCATGCTCGGAGGCGGCAATCCGGCCCCCATCCCCGCCATGCTGGAACGCTTTCAGACCGAGGCCAAGCAGCTGCTCGACAATGGCGAGCTGATCAAGGCCATGGCCAACTACGATGGCCCGCAAGGCAAGGACAGGTTCACCAAGGCGCTGGCCGCCCTGCTCAAGAGAGAGCTGGGCTGGGACATCTCGGCCCGCAACATAGCCCTGACCAACGGCAGCCAGAATGCCTTCTTCTACCTGTTCAACCTGCTGGCCGGCGAGTTCGCCGATGGCCGCAAGAAGAAGGTGCTCTTCCCCCTGGCCCCCGAATATATCGGCTATGCGGACTCGGCCCTGGCGGAGGATCACTTCGTCGCCTACAAGCCCACCATAGAGAAGCTGTCCGACGGCCAGTTCAAATACCATGTGGATTTCGAGAGTCTGGAGGTAGGCGACGACATCGGAGTGATCTGCGTCTCTCGCCCGACCAACCCCACAGGCAACGTGCTGACCGATGAAGAGATAGAGCACCTGGATCAGATCGCCCGCGACAAGGGGATCCCGCTGCTGCTCGACAACGCCTATGGCGTGCCCTTCCCCGGCATCATCTTCAGCGAGGCCAAGCCGTTCTGGAATGCCAACACCATACTCTGCATGAGCCTCTCCAAGCTGGGCCTGCCGGGCACCCGCTGCGGCATCGTCATCGCCGACGAAAAGATCATCCAGGCCATCACCAACCTGAGCGGCATCATCAACCTGGCGCCGGGCAGCCTGGGGCCCGCCATCACCATCCCCATGATAGAGAGCGGCGAGATCATCGCCCTGAGCGAACAGGTGGTGAAACCCTTCTACAAGCAGAAGGCCGACTTCGCAGTGCAACTGCTGCGCGAAGCCATTCCCGACCCACGCTTCCACATCCACAAGCCGGAAGGTGCCCTCTTCCTCTGGCTCTGGTTCGAAGGCCTGCCGATCCACTGCCAGGAGCTCTACGAGCGGTTGAAGGCGAAGAACCTGCTGATAGTGCCGGGTCACTACTTCTTCCCCGGTATCGACGACCCACAGTGGCGCCACAGCCAGGAGTGCATCCGCCTCAACTACTCCCAGAGCGAGGAGCTGGTGCGGCGCGGCATCGCCATACTGGCGGACGAGATCAACGCCATTTACCGCGGCAGCTGACTTGCCTGCAGATAAAAGAAAGGCCTGCGATCGCAGGCCTTTCTCGTCTCTGGTGTCAGGCACCCTGGCCTGACATTCCCGGCTTAGCTCGGCAGCGCCAGCTGATCGGGTTTTCCGATGGGGATGGCGCGGGGCTTGAGTGCCTCCGGCAATTCGCGGGCGAGATCTATGGTCAGCAGACCATGCTCCAGTCTGGCCCCCTGTACCTCCACGTGCTGGCTCAGCTTGAAGGCGAGCTCGAAGTCACGCTCGGCAATTCCCTGGTGGAGGAACTGACGCTCACCGGCCGCTGTGCCCTTGCGCCCCTTCACCTTGAGGGTGCCGTTTTCGGTCTCCAGCTCCAGCTCTTCACGCTCGAAGCCAGCCACGGCGACCGTGATGCGGTAGCCGTCATGCTCCCGCTTCTCGATGTTGTAAGGGGGATAGGCCGCCGCCTTCTGGTCGAACAGGCCTTCCAGCTCACGGGCCATCCGCTCGAAGCCGACAGCATTGGAAGAGATGTGAGAAAAATCGAGGTTACGCATAATCCTATCCTTCTAATAAGCAACAGGTTTGACTCTCCACAGGCCCGTCATCGGCACCCGGGAAATTTGAATAATCGCAGTGAATTCAGGCAATCAGCCGTTGATCTCGATCTTGCGGGGCTTCATCGCCTCGGGCACTTCACGGGCCAGATCGATGTGCAGCAGGCCATTCTTGAGATCGGCCCCTTTCACCCGCACATAGTCGGCCAGCTGGAAGCGACGCTCGAAGCCGCGCTCGGCTATGCCCTGATAGAGATAGTGGCGCTCGGTGTCAGCCTGCTTGTTGCCCTTCACCGTCAGCAGATTTTCCTGGAAGCTCAGCTCCAGCTCTTCCTGGGTAAAGCCCGCCACCGCCATGCTGATGCGGTAGTCGTTGTCACCCAGTTGCTCGATGTTGTAGGGGGGATAACCGGCATTGCCATTGCTGGCCGCAGATTCGATGAGATTGGCCAGACGATCGAAACCAATGGCAGAACGATAGAGCGGAGAAAAGTCGATAGAACGCATAGTATTACCCTCTTGTGAGCGATAACGGATTGTTTGCCCTCCTGATGGACGGGCTCCTGGTCGAAACCTCTGTCGAGCGTTCCGGCCTTGTTACCTATATAGGGGCTCACTTTTTCCTTTCAAGGGAAAAAATGAAAAGAAATTTTTGGCCGCCCATCAGAGTCGATAATGGCCCGATTGATATGGTAATAGGCCCGCGGGCCACTCATCCCCTGATGCCCTCCGCGTCATACTGGCTGCGTCCCCCCACCAGAGACCGGAGCACATCATGCAAGTTACCCAGGTTCGCAATGCCACCCTGCTCATCCACTACGCCGGCACCCGCTTCCTGATCGATCCCATGTTGTCTGCCAAGGGCAGCCTCCCGGGGTTTGAGGGAACGGCCAACAGCCAGCTGCGCAATCCCCTGGTCGAGCTGCCCCTGCCCATGACGGAGATCCTCGATGTGGATGCGGTGATAGTCACCCACGATCACCTGGACCACTGGGACCCTGCCGCGCAGCAACTGCTGCCCAAGCATCTCCCGCTGTTTGTACAACACCAGAAGGATGCCGACAGCATCCGCGCCAGCGGCTTCATGGATGTGCGCCTGCTGAGCGAGCAGGCCGAATTTGCCGGCATCCGGTTGCACCAGACCGAAGGGCAACACGGCAACGATCAGGTCATGGCGGTGTTGGCCGAGCGGCTGGGTGAGGTATCTGGGGTGGTCTTCTCCCATCCCGCAGAGAAGACCCTCTATCTGGCGGGTGACACCGTCTGGAACGCCCAGGTAGAACAAGCACTGCAACGGCACCAGCCCGAGGTCGTCATCCTCAACTGTGGCGATGCCCAGGTGCCGGGACTGGGTTCCATCATCATGGGCAAGGAGGATGTCGCCGCCGTGCATCAGGCCGCGCCACAGGCCACCCTGATCGCCAGCCACATGGAGGCGGTCAATCATGCCCTGCTGACACGGAACGAGCTGCGCGACTACATCGGCAAACAGGGGATGGCAACGCGGGTGCTGGTACCCGAGGATGGCGAGTCCATCGTCCTCTGATGAGAGAGGGCCATGCCCCCACATGGCCCTTCGGCTTTCTGTTGCCGCCCCTTATCATGGGGATCCGAGTGCAAAGGAGTCTGCCACCATGCCCAATCCCATCGTCGTCGCCGTCATCACCTTCGATCACTTCAGCCCCTTTCACTGCGCTGTGCCCTGCCTCATCTTCGGCGACACCATGATGCCAGGCGCCTCCCTGTTCGAACTCAGACTCTGCGCCGGCGATGCCACCCGCCAGCCCGGTTCCTCCCAGGGCTTTCGCATCGACGCCAGCCACGGGCTGGAGGGATTGATCGGGGCTGACATCGTCATCATCCCCTTCTGGCGCGATCCGGCCGAACGACCGGCCCAGCCCCTGCTCGATGCCCTGGTTGCCGCCCGACACAGGGGTGCCCAGATAGTGGGGCTATGTCTGGGCACCTATGTGCTGGCCTATGCCGGCCTGCTGGAGGGGCGCAGGGCCTCGACCCACTGGGAGTTCGAGCAGGACTTCATGGGCCGCTTTCCCGCCGTGCGGCTCGATACCAATGCCCTCTACGTGGACGATGAGGGCCTCATCACCTCGGCCGGCACTGCCGCCGGGCTGGACTGCTGCCTCTACCTGGTGCGCGAACACCATGGCAGCCGGATCGCCAACAAGCTGGCCAGGCGCCTGGTGGTGCCGCCCCATAGAGAAGGGGGCCAGGCCCAGTTCATCGAGCAGCCGGTGCCCGCCTCCACCCGGGATGCCAGGATCAACCAGCTGTTCGACCACCTGCGCATGAACCTGGCCGAGCCTCACAACCTGGACGCATTGGCAGAGCACTGCCTGATGAGCCGACGCACCTTCACCCGCCGCTTCCAGCTGGCCACCGGTCTCTCCGTCGGGGAGTGGTTGCTGGCCGAGCGCCTCAGGCGCAGCCAGGAGTTGCTGGAGACGAGCTCCCACTCCATGGATCGCATCGCCGAGCTGGTGGGATTGAAGACAGCCACCAGCCTGCGCCAGCATTTTCGCACCCGTTTCGGCGTGTCGCCGAGCGAGTGGCGCCGCACCTTCGGGGGCCTGCGTTAGCCAGCAGCAAAAAGCCGCTCACAGGGAGCGGCTTTGTTCAATCGCGAGGACGCATCGGATTAGACGTCGAGGTTGGCGACCCGCAGGGCGTTGGTCTCGATGAAGTCACGACGAGGCTCGACCGCATCACCCATCAGGGTGGAGAAGAGCTGGTCGGCGCCGACGGCGTCGTCTATGGTGACGCGCAGCATGCGACGGGCTTCCGGATCCATGGTGGTTTCCCACAACTGATCCGGGTTCATCTCACCCAGCCCTTTATAGCGCTGGATGTAGATGCCACGCTTGCCTTCGCCCATCAGCCAGTCGACCGCTTCCACGAAGTTGGCCACAGGTTTGACCTTCTCGCCACGCTTGATGAAACCACCGTCCTCGATCAGATTGGCGATCTCCTTGCCCAGGGAGACCAGCTGACGGTACTCGGAGGATTGCAGGAAGTCGTAGCTGATCGGGTACTCCCGGTCGACACCGTGCTGACGCACCACCGCGTGGGGTACGTACAGGCTGCGCTCTTCGTCACGACGTACCTGGATCTGGTACTGGATGCCGTGGTTGCTCTCGTTGAGCACGGCTTCCATCCCCTGGCACCAGGCCAGCAGATCGCTCTCGCTGGCCAGCAGGGTTTCGTTCAACTCAGGCTGATAGATCAGCTGAGTCAGCACGGCATCCGGGGCACGGCGGGACATGCGGGTGATCAGGTGAGAGACGGCACGATGCTGGTTGACCAGACGCTCCAGTGCCTCGCCACCTATGGCAGGGGCAGACTCGTTGACGTGCAGGGTAGCACCGTCCAGCGCCATGGAGGTCTGGTACTGCAGCAGCGCGTCTTCGTCTTTCAGATACTGCTCCTGCTTGCCCTTCTTGACCTTGTAGAGCGGCGGCTGGGCGATGAAGACGTAGCCACGCTCGATGATCTCGGGCATCTGACGGTAGAAGAAGGTCAGCAGCAGGGTTCGGATGTGCGCACCATCGACGTCCGCATCCGTCATGATGATGATGTTGTGGTAACGCAGCTTGTCCGGGTTGTACTCGTCGCGACCTATGCCACAGCCCAGTGCCGTGATCAGGGTGCCCACCTCTTGGGAGGAGATCATCTTGTCGAAACGGGCCTTCTCCACGTTCAGGATCTTGCCCTTGAGCGGCAGTATGGCCTGGTTCTTGCGGTTGCGACCCTGCTTGGCGGAGCCGCCCGCAGAGTCCCCTTCCACTATGTAGAGTTCGGAGAGGGCCGGGTCTTTTTCCTGGCAGTCTGCCAGCTTGCCGGGCAGACCGGCGATGTCCAGGGCGCCTTTGCGGCGAGTCAGTTCGCGGGCCTTGCGGGCCGCTTCACGGGCACGGGCCGCATCGATGATCTTGTTGACCACTATCTTGGCATCGCCCGGGTTTTCCAGCAGGAAGTCGGCCAGCTTCTCGCCCATCGCCTGTTCAACGGCTGTCTTCACTTCGGAAGAGACCAGCTTGTCCTTGGTCTGGGAGGAGAACTTAGGGTCAGGCACCTTGACGGAGATGACCGCAATCAAGCCTTCACGGACGTCGTCGCCACTGGCGGCAGACTTGGCCTTCTTGCTGTAGTCCTCTTTGTCCATGTAGGAGTTGAGGGTACGGGTCAGCGCGGTACGGAAGCCCACCAGGTGGGTGCCCCCATCCCGCTGCGGTATGTTGTTGGTGAAGCAGTAGACCCCTTCCTGATAGGCATCGTTCCACTGCATCGCCACTTCGACGCCGATACCGTCCTGCTCTGTGGTGAAGTGGAACACCTTGGGATGGATCGGGGTCTTGTTCTGGTTCAGGTATTCGACGAAGGCCTTGATGCCACCCTCGTAGCAGAAGTGAGCCTCGCGGCCATCCCGCTCGTCCAGCAGACGGATGGAGACACCTGAGTTCAGGAAAGAGAGCTCACGCAGACGCTTGGCCAGGATCTCGTAGTGATACAGGGTATCGGTAAAGATGGTCGGGCTCGGCCAGAAGCGCACTTCGGTACCTGTGCCCGTGCTGTCGCCAATCTGCTTGAGCGGCGCCTGCGGCTCACCCAGGTGATAGGTCTGCTCGTAGACGTGGCCGTTGCGACGTATGGTCAGCAGCAGTTTGTCAGAGAGGGCGTTCACTACGGAGACACCCACGCCGTGCAGGCCGCCGGATACCTTGTAGGAGTTGTCATCGAATTTGCCGCCGGCATGCAACACCGTCATGATGACTTCGGCGGCGGAACGGCCCTCCTCCTCGTGCATGTCGACCGGAATACCCCGGCCGTTGTCGCGTACTGAGACGGAGCCGTCGGAATGGATCTTGACCTGAATATCGGAGCAGTAGCCAGCCAGAGCCTCGTCAATGGAGTTATCGACGACCTCGAACACCATGTGGTGCAGGCCCGAGCCATCATCCGTATCGCCGATATACATCCCCGGGCGCTTGCGGACCGCATCCAGGCCCTTCAGCACCTTGATATTCGAGGAGTCGTAAGTATTTTCACTCATAGCTTACTCTCTGCCTTCTCTAACGTTGCGGAGATCTTGCCTTGTTCCACGTGGAACAGCTTGCAGTCACTCGCATCCATCATGTCTGCGAGCTGACCGGTATCGATGGCGGTGATAAACACCTGGGACGCGCACTGCTTCAGCCTTGCGGCCAGCAGGCGACGTTTGTCGACATCCAGTTCAGAGGCAAAATCGTCAATTAAAAAAATACAGCCACGGCTGCTATGTTGATTCAAATAGAGCCCTTGAGCCAGTCGCATGGCACAGACCAGCAACTTCAACTGACCCCTGGACAAAATATCCTGAGCGGGCACACCGTTCGCCTTGAGCCGCACATCCGCCTTCTGCGGACCGACCCCAGTGTACCCCAGCGAACGATCCCGCTCGAACCCCGCCTCCAGCAAGTCGCCGAGGGGAGTCTCTCTCTCCCAGCCCCGATAGAAACCGAGGCTGATGTCGAATTCCGGCAGAAAATCCGCCGTCATCTCCTTGATCAGGGGTGTAATAGCCTGACAGTAACTGGCGCGAAACTCCGCCAGTTCACCCCCGAGCCGCACCAGCTCCTGATCCCAGAACGCCAGCTGGCGATACTGGCTGCTCTGGCGCAGCAGCGCATTGCGCTGTTTCAGCAGACGCCGTACCCGTCCCCACAGGGAGAAGAAGGTCGGCTCCTGATGGAAGACGCCCCAGTCCAGCCAGGCCCGGCGAGCCTGAGGCCCACCGGTCAGCAGGTTGAAACCATCTGGGTGGATCAACTGCACCGGCAGCAGCTCGGCCAGATCGGCCAATCGCTGGGCCTGGGCCCCGGCGATCTTGAGCTGGGTCTCGCCCCCCTTGTCCTTGGCAAGCCCGATGGGCACCTGACGCCCCTCCAGCTCGCACTGGGCAAACAGGGTAAACGCCCTCTCCCCCTGGCGGATGACCCGCCCGGTCAGGTGAGTACGAAAAGAACGACCGAGACCGAGGTAATGAATGGCTTCCAGCACGCTTGTCTTGCCGCTGCCATTGCACCCGACCAGGATATTGAGGCCGGGGGACAGCGCGAGACTGGCGTGCTGGATGTTGCGAAAGTCGCTGAGCTGGAGTTTGACCAGGGACACGACTAGATCCGCATCGGCATCACCACATACTGGGCATCTTGGCTGTCAAAATCCTCAATAATGGCACTGCTGATGGAATCGCTCAGGCTGATCCGAATTTGGTCACATTTTAACGTATTCAGCACATCCAGCACATAGGAGACGTTGAAGCCGATCTCCATCTCGCCAGCGGCATATTGTACGTCAAGCAGCTCCTCGGCTTCTTCCTGTTCCGGGTTGTTGGCGGTGATGCGCAGCAGGTTTTCCTGCAGATTGAGACGCACCCCACGGAATTTCTCGTTGGAGAGGATGGCGGCACGGGCGAAGGCCTGGCGCAGATCTTCACGACCGGCGATCAGGGCCTTGTCGCTCCCCCGGGGAATGACGCGACGCCAGTCCGGGAAGCGGCCATCCACCAGCTTGGAGGTGAAGATGAAGCCATCCAGGGCGGCACGCAGGTTGCTGCGACCGACCTGCAACCGCACCGGCTTGTCTTCCGCCTCCAGGAGGCGCACCAGCTCCAGCACGCCCTTGCGGGGCAGGATGACCTGATGATCGGGCAGCGATTCCCCGACCACTTCGCGGCGGCAGGTGGCCAGGCGGTGACCGTCGGTGGCGACGGTGCGCAAGCCATGGCCCTCGCTCTCGAACAGCATGCCGTTCAGGTAGTAACGCACATCCTGGCTGGCCATGGAGAACTGGGTCGCATCGATCAGCTTCTTCAGCTCCAGCTGGCTGATGTCGAACTCGAGCACGGATTCCCAGTCCTCGATGTTCGGGTACTCGGTGGCCGGCAGGGTCGAGAGATTGAAGCGGGAACGACCGGAGCGGATGATGAGGCGATCCCCTTCGGTGTTGAGACGGATATCCGCCCCTTCCGGCAGGCCGCGGCAGATATCCAGCAACTTGCGGGCCGGTACTGTGGTACGCCCATCCTGGCTGTCGCTGCTGAGATAGACCTGGCCTATCATCTCCACCTCGAGATCTGTCCCGGTCAGCGATAGCAGGCCATTGCTGACATCGAGCAGGACGTTGCCGAGGATGGGCAGAGTCGGCCGGCCACCCAGGGCACCGGACACCAGTTGCAGAGGACGTAACAGGGCCTCACGGCTAATTTCGAGCTGCATCTGTGCTCTCCGTTGTGATTAGGAGGAAAAATTTCGGATCAGGTTGGAATATTCGAGCCCCATCTGTCCACTCAGTTCCGTTATCAGGACGAGAGGGTACGGATCAGGTTGGAATAGTCTTCCTTGATGTCGTGACTCTCCTCCTTCAGCTGCTCGATCTTGCGGCAGGCATGAAGAACAGTGGTGTGGTCACGGCCACCAAAGGCATCCCCTATCTCCGGCAAACTGTGGTTGGTCAGCTCCTTGGCCAGTGCCATCGCCAGCTGACGCGGGCGGGCAACGGAGCGGGAACGACGCTTGGACAGCAGATCCGCCAGCTTGATCTTGTAGTACTCCGCCACCGTCTTCTGGATGTTGTCTATGGTGACCAGCTTCTCCTGCAAGGCCAAGAGGTCGCGCAGCGCCTCGCGCACGAAGTCGATGTTGATGGCACGGCCGGTGAAGTTGGCGTTGGCGATCACCCGGTTGAGGGCACCTTCCAGTTCACGGACGTTGGATCTCAGACGCTTGGCGATGAAGAAGGCCACTTCGTCCGGCAGATGGATCTGGTTCTCGTCCGCCTTGCGCATCAGGATGGCGACGCGGGTCTCCAGCTCAGGCGGTTCGATCGCCACAGTCAGGCCCCAGCCGAAGCGGGACTTGAGGCGATCCTCGACACCGTTGATCTCCTTCGGATAACGATCCGAGGTCAGGATGATCTGCTGGTTACCTTCGAGCAAGGCGTTGAAGGTGTGGAAGAACTCCTCCTGGGAGCGCTCCTTGTTGGCGAAGAACTGGATGTCATCGATGAGCAGGGCATCGACGCTACGGTAATAACGCTTGAACTCTTCAATGGCGTTATTCTGCAGCGCCTTCACCATGTCCTGCACGAACCGTTCGGAGTGCATGTAGATGACTTTGGCGTCTTTCTTGCGTTCCTTGATGGCATTGCCAACGGCGTGCAGCAGGTGGGTCTTGCCCAGACCTGTGCCGCCATAGAGGAACAGCGGGTTATAAGCGCCACCCGGATTGTCGGCCACCTGACGGGCCGCCGCACGGGCCAACTGATTGGACTTACCTTCGACGAAATTCTCGAAGGTGTAGTTCACGTTGGTGTTGCTCTTGTGGTTCGGCTCGGGCTTGGCTTCCGCCTTGCTTTCCCAGCTCTTGTGAGAGTTATTCACAGGATCGACACCACGCGCCGGCGCTCTGGCGACCGCGACGGGATGGGGACGATTACCGATGTCAAAACGCAGGGTGGGAGCATCGGCTCCGCACAGCTCGTTGATGATGCCATTGACCCGGAGCAGATACTTGTCGCGTACCCAGTCCAGAACGAAGCGATTCGGTGCATACAGGGTCAGAGTATTGTCACTCAACTCCGCTTGAAGCGGCCGGATCCACATGCTGAATTCTGCCGAGGGCAACTCATCTTGCAGCCGGTTAAGGCACTGCTGCCATAGCGAAGCAGTCACTCTAGACTCCCGTCAATTGATTAAGTAAAGACCGGCTATTCTACGTTTTTAGTGGCTGGATCTCCAGTTGCCGCCGCACGGATCCAGCAAATAAGATCCTTGACTTTCAAGGATCCAACGCCCCAGGATCTGATTTCATCCCCAAAGTTACCCACAGCCACCGACCGGTGATGTGGACAGAATGAGACCCTGTTGCTGCGGTTATTTTATATAACCAAATATCATTTATTCTTTATATTTTATTCCAATAACATCAGCGCCAACCCGTGATTACAACTAAAAATACAGAACTACAGAGAGAGGAATCCCCATGAAATCCACCATCAAGCTGATCTCCGGCGCCGCCATTCTGCTGGCCAGCCTGTCCGGCCAGGCCATAGCCCAAGAAACCATCAAGGTCGGCATGTCCGGCAAGTATTTCCCGTTCACCTTCGTCAAGCAGGACAAGCTGCAAGGCTTCGAGGTGGACATGTGGAACCAGATCGGTGAGCGCACCGGTTACAAGGTCGAGTTCGTCACCGCCAGCTTCTCCGGCCTGTTCGGCATGCTGGAAACCGGTCGCGTCGATACCATCTCCAACCAGATCACCATCACCGACGAGCGCAAGGCCAAGTACGCCTTCTCCCAGCCCTACGTCTATGACGGCGCCCAGATAGTGGTGCGCAAGGGCAACAGCACCATCCACGGTCTCAAGGATCTGGAAGGCAAGACGGTCGCGGTGAACCTGGGCTCCAACTTCGAAGAGCTGCTGCGCAAGAACGACCCGAACAAGAAGATCGACATCCGCACCTATGACTCCAGCTTCGAGCAGGACGTTGCCCTGGGTCGCATCGATGCCTTCGTGATGGACCGCGTCTCCACCGCCCAGCTGATCAAGGAATCCAAACTGCCGCTGCAACAGGCAGGCGCACCGTTCGAGACAATCGAGAACGCCCTGCCCTTCCTGAAGACCCCGGAAAAACAGGCCGTGCTGAAGAAGGTCGACGAGGCACTGACCGCCATGCGTAAAGACGGTTCCCTGACCAAGATCTCGGAAAAATGGTTCGCAGCGGACATCACCAGCAAATAAATGATGGAATTTGATCTCGAGTACACGCTAGGGCTGTTTCCCATCCTGCTCAAATACCTGGGCACTACGATGGAAATGGCCCTGTGGGGATTCGTATTGGCACTCGTACTGTCGCTGGCCCTGGCGATAGTACGGGTGTTTCGCGTTCCCGCAATTCACTGGCTGGCGATGCTGTATATCTCGTTCTTCCGGGGGACTCCCCTGCTCGTCCAGCTGTTCCTGCTCTACTACGGGCTGCCGCAACTGTTCCCGATCTTCGTGGGGATGGATGCCTTTACCGCCGCCATCATAGGTCTGACCCTGCACTTCGCCGCCTACATGGCCGAGTCGATCCGGGCCGCCATTCTCGGCATCCACAAGAGCCAGATGGAAGCGGCGCTCAGCATCGGCATGAGTCGTTATCAGGCGATGCGGCGGATCATACTGCCTCAGGCGGCCCGCATCGCGACTCCGTCGCTGATGAACTACTTCATCGACATGATCAAGAGCACCTCACTGGCGTTCACCCTGGGGGTGGCCGAGATCATGGGCAAGGCGCAGATGGAGGCCTCCTCCTCCTTCAAGTTCTTCGAGAGCTTCATGGCGGTGGCCCTGGTCTACTGGGTGGTGGTCATCATCTTTACCCGCTTGCAGCACCTGCTGGAAGTACGCCTCAATCGTGCTTACTAAGAGGATGCCAGCGATGATGAACAAACCATTACCCACTTGCGGCACAGGCTGGAAATACCTCTCAACGGCCGCGCCTATTAAAGGAGACCTGTCATGATCAAGTTAACGGGTCTTGCCAAGGCCTATGACGGCAATCAGGTATTGAACGGCATCGATCTGGAGGTGAAGAAGGGGGACATTGTCGTCATCATCGGCCCCTCCGGCACCGGCAAATCGACCCTGCTGCGCTGCCTGAACCTGCTTGAGACCCCGGATGCAGGCACCCTTGCCATCGATGACCTTGAGCTGGATCTGGCCCATGCCAGCGAGCAGCAGGCCATAGAGTTGCGCAAGCGCGCCTCCTTCGTGTTCCAGAACTATGCCCTGTTCGCCAACAAGACGGCGCTGGACAACATAGCCGAGGGGCTGATCACCGTCTGGAAACAGCCGAAGGCGGAGGCCAGGGCCACCGCTCTTGGCATCCTCAAGGACATAGGCCTCGCCGACAAGCAGGATGCCTACCCGGCGTCCCTGTCCGGCGGACAACAGCAGCGGGTCGGCATCGGCCGCGCCATGGCGGCTCATTCCAAGGTCATCCTGTTTGACGAGCCCACCTCGGCCCTCGATCCCGAATGGGTCGACGAGGTGCTGGGGTTGATGAAGGAGCTTGCCCGCCAGCACCAGACCATGGTGGTGGTGACCCACGAGATCGAGTTCGCCCGTGATGTCGCCGATCGGGTGATCTTCATGGAGGGGGGCCGGATCGTCGAACAGGGCCCGCCGGATCAGATATTGGTCGATCCCAAGGATCCCCGTACCCGGGAGTTCTTGCGGAAAGTCCTTAAATAGCTCTCTCTTTGGCGGCCTGGCCGCCTTTTTTCTTGGTGGATCCTTGTTTAACCCGGGGTTGCCAGTATAATTCGGGGCCCTTGATCCTCTGGATCCTGCCAGCTTCTCCTGCTTATTGTTGAGCCAGAAGAAGATGAGAGGGAACGGCGGATTGACGAGAAGCCGAACTCTGTTTAGAATTCGGCCTCTTTTGCTAGTCGTCACACGCTATAGCTGGCGCGTCGGCTAAGTGTGACAATCAAAACTGTACAGAAATACGGAATCGAATCATGAAACGTACTTTTCAACCGTCCAACCTGAAGCGCAAGCGCTCTCACGGTTTCCGCGCTCGCATGGCTACCGCCAACGGCCGCAAAGTTCTGGCCGCTCGTCGTGCCAAGGGTCGTGCCCGCCTGGTAGTCTAATGCCTACCCAGCACACCTTCTCTCGGGAGTTACGTCTGTTAACTCCCGAACACTTCAAACGCGTTTTCGCCGAGCCTGTCCGGGCCGCTTCTCCGCAAATTACGCTTCTTGCTTGCCCCAATTCCCTCGAACACCCCCGTCTTGGCCTGGCTGTGCCCAAAAAAGCACTCAAGCGTGCCGTCTGGCGTAACCGTGTCAAACGAGTGGTACGGGAGAGCTTCCGTCTCAATCAAGCCAATCTGCCCGCTATCGACATCGTTGTCATAGCCAAGGGTGGCGTAAAGGAGATGGACAACGAAGAGCTGTTCAAGTTACTGGAAAAGCTATGGCGCACTCTGTCACGCCGTTGCAATGGGTAGCTATCAAACTGATACGCCTGTATCAGCTAATCATTAGTCCCCTGCTCGGGCCGCGCTGCCGTTTCACCCCGACTTGTTCCCAATTTGCGATAGAAGCAATCCGACTTCACGGTTTCATAAAAGGCGTTTGGTTAGCCAGCAAACGTCTATTAAAATGCCATCCCTTATCCGAGGGTGGTTATGACCCGGTTCCGCAACCAAAGCGAAGAAACTGAAGACTATGGAATCACAACGCAATTTACTCCTGATCGGTTTGCTGTTCGTGAGCTTCTTGCTCTGGCAACAGTGGGAGTCCGACAAGGCTCCGAAGCCGGCCCCGACTACCGTGGCCCAAACCGAACATTTCGTACCTGAAGCCGGTCAGACCGGTGATATTCCTCAGGTTTCCGAGCAAGCCAACGCCACTACCGCACGCAAGCTTGTCACCGTCTCCTCCGACGTGCTCAAGCTGACCCTGGATACCCAGGGCGGTGACATCGTCTCTGCCGAACTGCTGGCCCACAAGCTGGAAGAAGGCAAGGAACAGCCGTTCACCCTGCTGACCAGCCAGCCTGCGCACCTCTATGTTGCCCAGAGTGGTCTGGTGGGTCGCGATGGTCCTGACAGCCAGGCTCAGGGTCGTCCCACCTACGAAGCCGCCCAGACCAGCTACCAGCTGGCCGATGGTCAGGATCAAGTCGTCGTGCCGATGACCTGGACCGACAGCAAGGGCGTCGTCTTCACCAAGGAGTTCGTGCTCAAGCGCGGTGACTACGCCATTGGCGTCGATTACAAGATCGACAACAAGTCTGCCGAACCGGTTCAGGTGCAGTTCTACGGTCAGCTGAAGCAGACAGTGACCACGCCGAAGGACCAGGAAGGTCATGCCATGGTGGCCAGTGCCTACCGTGGTGGTGCCTTCTCCAGCGAAGATACCCGCTACAAGAAGTACACCTTCGACGAGATGAAGGATGCCGACCTGAACAAGACCACCAAGGGTGGTTGGGTCGCCATGCTGCAGCACTACTTCGTCTCTGCCTGGGCACCGAACGCCGAGGACACCAATAGCTTCTACAGCCGCGTGATCCCGGGTAAAGACCAGGCCATCATAGGCTACAAGGCGCCGCTGGTTGACGTGGCTGCCGGTCAGCAGGCCGAAGTGAGCGGCAAGCTGTGGGTCGGTCCCAAGTTGCAGGATCAGATGGCCAAGGTGGCAAACCACCTGGACCTGACCGTCGACTACGGCTGGCTCTGGTTCATCGCCCAGCCGCTGCACTGGTTGCTGACCGTGTTCCACGGTTTCGTCCAGAACTGGGGTCTGGCCATCATCATGCTGACCCTGCTGGTACGCGGCATCATGTTCCCGCTGACCAAGGCCCAGTACACCTCCATGGCCAAGATGCGCATGCTGCAACCCAAGCTGGCTGCGCTCAAGGAACGCTTCGGTGACGATCGCCAGAAGATGTCCCAGGGCATGATGGAGCTGTACAAGAAGGAGAAGGTCAACCCGCTCGGTGGCTGTCTGCCGATCCTGGTGCAGATGCCTATCTTCATCGCCCTGTACTGGGCACTGATGGAGTCTGTCGAGCTGCGTCACGCGCCGTTCGCCCTGTGGATCACCGACCTGTCGGTGAAGGACCCCTTCTTCGTGCTGCCAATCCTCATGGGTGCCTCCATGTGGTATCTGCAGAAGATGAGCCCGACCACCATCACGGACCCGATGCAGCAGAAGGTGATGCAGTTCATGCCGATCATCTTCACCTTCATGTTCCTCTGGTTCCCGGCAGGTCTGACCCTGTACTGGCTGGTGAGCAACGTCATCTCCATCATCCAGCAGACCATCATCTATCGTCAGCTGGAGAAGAAAGGCCTGCACTCACGCAGCCCATCTTCCCTGATGACAAAAGAGGCGGCCCTGGGGCCGCCTTTTTTATTACAATGTCCCCCAATTACCGAACAGACGAGTCAAGCAAGATGACAACAGATACTATCGTGGCCCAGGCCACCGCCCCCGGCCGGGGTGGCGTCGGCATAGTCCGCGTCTCAGGCCCCGCCGCCGAACGAGTCGCCGAAATCGTGCTCGGTCGACTGCCCAGGGTGCGCTATGCCGAATATCTGCCGTTCAAGGACGAGCAGGGCCAACCCCTGGATCAGGGCATAGCCCTGCTGTTCAAGGCCCCCAACAGCTTCACCGGCGAGGATGTGCTGGAGCTGCAGGGCCACGGCGGCCCCGTCATCCTGGACATGCTGATCCGCCGTATCCTGCAAATCGAGGGAATACGCCCCGCCCGTCCCGGCGAGTTCAGCGAACGCGCCTTCCTCAACGACAAGCTGGATCTGGCCCAGGCCGAGGCCATCGCCGACCTGATCGAAGCCTCCAGCGAACAGGCAGCCCGCAGCGCCATGCACTCCCTGCAGGGGCAGTTCTCCGGCAAGATCCAGCAACTGGTGGAGAGTCTCACCAGATTGAGGATCTATGTGGAGGCCGCCATCGACTTCCCGGACGAGGAGATCGACTTCCTCTCCGACGGCAAGGTCGCGGGGGATCTGTACGGCATCATGGCAGAGCTGGATGGCGTACGTGGCGAGGCCAAGCAGGGGGCCCTGCTGCGGGAAGGGATGAAGGTGGTGATCGCCGGCCGTCCCAACGCCGGCAAGTCCAGCCTGCTCAACGCCCTGGCCGGGCGCGAATCCGCCATAGTCACCGAAATCGCCGGCACCACCCGCGATGTGCTGCGGGAACACATCCACCTCGACGGCATGCCGTTGCACATCATAGACACCGCCGGCCTGCGCGATACCCAGGACAAGGTGGAGCAGATCGGCATAGAACGCGCCTGGGCCGAGATAGAGCAGGCCGACCGGGTGCTCTTCATGGTGGATGGCACCACCACGGACGCGGTCGACCCGCGGGAGATCTGGCCGGAATTTGTTGATCGGTTGCCAAAAAACATCGGCCTCACGGTAGTGCGCAACAAGGCCGACCTGACCGGCGAAGATCTGGCTCCGAGTCAGGAGCTTGGCCACGCGGTCTACCGCATCTCAGCCAAGACAGAGCTGGGGCTGCCAGCCCTGCGCGAGCACCTGAAGGCCTGCATGGGCTTCCAGGGCAACACCGAAGGGGGCTTCATGGCCCGCCGCCGTCACCTGGATGCCCTGGAGCGAGCCGCCGAGCGGCTGCTGGTGGCCAAGGAGCAGCTCGAGGTCTATGTGGCCGGCGAACTGGTGGCCGAGGAGCTGCGCCTGGCGCAGGAGTCCTTGAGCGAGATCACCGGCGAGTTCAGCTCGGACGATCTGCTGGGCCGCATCTTCTCCAGCTTCTGCATCGGCAAATAAACCTGCACGGCAGTCAATGAAAAGCCCGGGATGATCCCGGGCTTTTTTTTGTGCATTTTTTCTTCACAACCCTAGAGGCGGCGCAGGCACCACATGAAGTAAGCGCCCCCTAACAGGGTGGAGACCAGCCCGACCGGCACCTCCTGCGGGAACAGGATCTGCTGGCCGACCCAGTCCGCCAACACCATCAGCAGGGCCCCGCACCCTGCCGCACCGAGCAGGTGCCAGCGGGCCCGCACCAGCCCCATCAGCTTGGCCATGTGGGGGGCCAGCAAGCCGGCGAAGGAGAGCGGCCCTATGACCATGGTGGCGCTGGCGGTGAGCACGGCCACCAGCAGCAAGATGATGAGCTGGGCACGGTTAAGACGAATGCCGAGCGCCGTCGCCACCGCAGGCCCCATGGGCATCAGATCGAGCCAGCGGCTCACCAGCAGGCAGGTCGCCAGCATCAGCAGTGCCAACCCTGTCAGGGCATAGGCCACCGGCAGGGTGACGTAATAGGTGGAGCCGGACATCCAGGAGAGCAGCTGCTGCACTCGCAGATCGCCGTTGGCCAGGGCGATGGCCTGCAGCGGCTCGAACAGCGCCGTGATGGCGATGCCGGAGAGCAGGATCCGCTCAGGCTGGAAGCCGTGCTTGCGGTTGACCAGCACCAGCAGCAAGAGGCAGCCGAAAGCACCTATCAGGCCCCCCAGCAGCATCATGGGCAGCGGCAAAGCGGGCAACAGCAAGGCCGTCGCAATCACCCCCATGAAGGTGCCGCCGCTCACCCCCAGCAGCTCGGGGCTCGCCATGGGGTTGTTGCTGACCCGCTGCAGCAGGGTGCCCGCCAGGGCCAGCAAGACCCCGGCCGCCCCCGCCGCCAGGGTACGCGGCAGGCGCCACTCCAGCTGGGCCTGCCACCTGAGCCAGCTCGGCCAGCTCCAGCCGTGCATCCCCTGCCCGACCAGCAGTGAGCCCATCACGGCCAGCAGCAGCCCGACCAGCAACAGGCCGATAAGGCGGGCCGGAGCCGGATGGCGAGCCACCAGCAGGCCGGCGTTTGCCTTCGGCGTACCCGACTTCATACCCAGGCGCGGGATCAACCAGAGCAGCAGCGGCGCCCCCAGCAGCGCCGTCATGGCCCCGGTAGGGATCAGCACAGGCCAGAAGCGGCTCATGGATTGCAGCAGCAGATCCGTGGCCGCCAGCAGCAGGGCGCCGAGGATCGGTGCCCACAGCAGGCGCTGGCCGAGCTGCCTCACCCCCAGCAGTCGCACCATGGCCGGCGCCGCCAGCCCGATAAAGCCGATCAGCCCCACCACGCTCACCACACAGGCGGTGACGAAGACCGCGAGTCCAAGTCCGGCGAAGCGCAGCTGCTTGAGGGAGACCCCCAGACTGCGGGCGCTGGCATCGTCAAGCTCCAGCACACCAAGGGGGCGGACCAGCAGGGCGGCCAGCACAGCGGCTGCCAGCAGCAGACGCGGCAGCAGGTAGAGGACGCCGCTCCAGCTGTTCTGGGCTAGGCAGCCGCTGCCCCACACCAGCAGGCCTTTCAGCTCCTCCTGGAAGAAGAGCAGCAGCCCCATGCTGATGGCCGCGAGATAGAGGTTGATCACCAGCCCGGCGAATACGATGACCACGGGATTGAGCTGGCGACGCCAGGCCAGGGCAAACACCAGCCCCATGGCGAGGCTGCCACCGGCCATGGCGATCCACTCCCTGCCGATCAGCAGCCAGGAGGGAGCGAACAGGGTCACCATCATCAGCGCCAGCTGGGCGCCGGAGGCCACCCCGAGCGTGGTGGGGGACGCGAGGGGATTGCGCAGCACCTGCTGCATCAGGGTACCGGCGAGACCGAGGGCGGCACCGGCCAGCAGGCAGACCACCAGTCGCGGCAACCAGCTGAAGTGCACCACCGCTTGGCTGACATCATCCAGATTGGGGGCGAAGAGGCTCTGCCACCAGAGCGCACCGGGCAGCTGGCGAGCCAGCTCCCAATACGCGAGCACCAGGGTCAACCCCAGCAGGATCAGACCGGCCGCAGCAGCGGCGATGGAGCAGTCGCTTCATCGGCTCGCCTCCATACGCTCGGCATCTTGCAGCAATGCATCGCTGAGCAGACCGGCGAAACGGCGGGCCAGCACGCCGCCAAAACTCCAGACCGCAGGCAGATGCAGCACGGGCGCCTGCCCTACCAGCGGCAGATGCTGCCACAGCCCAGGCTCCTGCAGCCGTTCGCTCACCCCTACCGGGATGGGATCGACCACCACCAGCCGCGCGGTTGGCAAGGTCATAAACTGCTCGATGCTGACCACCGAGAAACCCCAGTCATTGGTCTGCTCCTGCCAGCCATTGCGCAGCCGAGCCGCGTCATCACCGCATCGAACAGGCTGTGGCGACCAAACACCCGCACATGGCGCTCATCGATAAACTGCACCACCAGCAGGGGCGGCAGATCCGCAGGCAATCTGGCCTGCATTCTGCGCGAGATCCTCGATCCAGCCCGGCCAGCAGCCGTTCGCCCTCGGCGGTTTTGTTCCACCAGCGGGCGAGGGTCAGGGTCGCCTCATGCAGCCGCTGCCACAGATCGGTTTGCCCATCATAGAGGGCGATGGACTCACCGGCGCGATGCGGGAAAGAGTTGGCGCCAGCGGGGCCGCCAGCGGCGAGATGAGGATGCGATCGGGTTTGAGCTCCGCCAGCAGCTCGCGGTTGGGCTGGGCCCGCAGGCCGATATCCACCACTCCGGCGGGTAGCCGTGGCTCGCCGACCCAGGCCGATAGGGGCCACATCCCCCACCGCCAGCGGAGTCACCCCGAGTGCCAGCAGGGTTTCGGCTATGGTCCAGTCGACGGTGGCGATACGGGGTAGCGCTGGCAGAGGGTTCTGCGGAGATTGTCGGCCTGCAACGCAAGCGGCAGCAGCAGGCTGATAAGGCAGGGGGCCATTTTCTTAAATAAACGGTTCAAGAGAGCCCCCCGACTAGACGATAGCGATGGCGTGGTCATGGGCCGGGTGGCGAATGACTTCCATCGGGATGCCATAGATGGCATGCAGGGTCTCGCCGGTCATGATGCGCGAAGGCTCGCCATGGGTCAGCAGACGGCCGGAGTGCAGCGCCACCAGCCGATCGCAGAAGCGGGACGCCATGTTGATGTCGTGAATGACGATGATGACCCCGAGGTTGAGCTGGCGACTGAGCTGCTTGACGAGGGTGAGCACCTCCACCTGGTGGGCCACATCCAGGGCGGCCAGCGGCTCGTCCAGCAGGATGAAGCGGCTCTCCTGGGCCAGCAGCATGGCTAGCCAGACCCGGCCCCGCTCGCCACCGGAGAGGGTATCCACCAGCCGGTCGGCAAACCCCTCGGTATGGGTCAGTGCTATGGCCTTGTCGACCTGGCGGTGATCGGCCTCCCCCATTCGCCCCAGCAGGCCGCGCCAGGGATAGCGCCCCATCTCCACCAGCTCACGGCCGAGCAGGTTCTCGGCGCTCGGCAGATGTTGTGGCAGATAGGCGACCTGACGGGCGAAGTCCCGGTTGCCCCAGTCGGACAGCGGCTTGTCATCGAACAGTATCTCCCCATCGCTCAGGGGCTGCTGGCGTGCCAGCAGCTTGAGCAGGGTGGATTTACCCGAGCCGTTGTGGCCGATGAGGCCATAGACCTGCCCCTGCTCGAAACGCAGGCTGGTGGGTTTGCAGCAGCGTGCGGTCATTGACCGCAAAACTGGCGGCTTTCATCTCAAACATCATCGGCTCCCGTGCAGGCTCGGCGATCGTTCACCATAAAGCCGGCAGATTTCCTCTCAAACATGATTCATTCCTGTGCTGAAAGGGGTTGGCTCCCACCTCCCCCTTGCGGCCGGTATCAGACCGGCACCTCGCTATCCAGATGGGCGACGGCATCCCGGCTCACCTGCTCGCGCCGCTCGCCGGTCAGCTCGGTGAGGCGGCCCTGACGCATCTCCAGCAGGCGATCCGCCAGGGAGAAATAGAGATCGTCGTGGCTGATGGCGATCACCGTCTTGCCCATCTCTTTCAGGCGCGGCAACAGCACCTGATAGAAGATGCGGCGGAACTGGGGATCCTGATCCGCCGCCCACTCGTCAAACAGCATCACTTCGCGCTGCTCCGCCAGTGCCAGCAGCAGGGCGACCCGCTTGCGCTGCCCCTGGGAGAGATCGATGTTGGCGATGAAACCTTCCTCTATGACGAGCTTGCTGCCCATCTGCAGCCGCTCCAGCCACTCGGCCACCAGGGCCTCTTTGGCTCAGGCCCCAGCAGGTGCTGGAACAGGTGGTAGTCGGTGAAGATGGCGGAGAAGAGCGCCAGGTAGGCGTTGCGATCGGCGATGGGCTCACCATCCAGCAGGATCCGGCCAGAGACCGGTTGATAGAGCCCGGTCAGCAACATGGCCAGGGTCGACTTGCCGGAGCCGTTGCCGCCAATGATGAAGATCTGCTCCCCCCGCTCAATGGTCAGATTGATGGGCCCCACGGCGAAGCCGCCCTCCCCCTGATAGTGAAAGCTCACCTGCTCCAGCTCGATGCGTTGCCAGGCATTGGGGGCCGGCGGCAGCGGGAACGAGGGTTCCGGCTCGGCCAGATTCAGGGTCGCTATCTTGTCGAACGCCACCTGGGCCGAGATCAGGGTCGGCAGGGCGCCAATGCCCTGCAGCAGCGGGGTGCGCAGGAACAGCAGGGTCAGGGCGAAGGTAGCGGCCACATTGGTGTTGGCCCAGCCGAGGCCATTGGCCAGGAAGAAGACCAGGCCTATGGCCCCCAGCATCATGATGTTCGACCAGTTCACCGCGCTCAGGTGATAGGTATCGGCGCGGATGATGTGATGGCGATAGTCCCGGGCGTTCTGCTCATAGAGCTGGTGGTAGACGAAGTGGGCCCGCTCGCGGTTGAGCGCCAGCTCCTTGCTGCCAGCGATGATGGACTGGTAGTTCTGATAGAGCCTGTCTTCGGCCTGACGCATCTGGGCCAGGTGGCGATAGACATGATTCACCAGCAGCCAGCCCACCACCATGGTCACAGTGACCCAGAGGGCGGTGACACCGAGCAGGGCGGGAGAGAGCAAGCCGAGGTAAATGATGGAACCCAGGGTGAGCACCAGCCCCTGCACCAGCTCAGGCAGACGCACGAAGGCGATGGTGATCTGGCCGATGTCGCTGGAGAGGGAGGCCAGCAATGGCCCCTGCCCTATCTGGCGAATGCGGGCGACGTCGGTGTCCAGCAGTTGCTTGAGCAGGCGGCCGCGCAACCGGTAGACGAAATGATGACCGAGGGTGGTCAGGGCCAGCTGGGATCCGAGCGTGATCACCAGCAACAGCAGAATGAGGCCGAGCAGTTGGCCCAGGATCGGCAGCGGATCGCCGACTGACTCTATAAGATATTGATTGATAAAGGCAATGACGCCTATCCCACTCACAGCACTGAGCAGACTGAGCAGGGTAATGGCGATGAAGGGCCAACGGTATTGGCGGTAAACCAGTGACAAGAGTTCCATGACAGGCCTGTATACAAAAAGAAGGAAGGCGGGAGCTTGAGGCTCCCGCCCGGCCTGGATCTTACCAGCGGTAGTTGACGGAGCCGACTATGCTGCGCGGCTCACCGTAGTAGCAGTAGTAATCACAGCTCGCCACATAGGTGTCGTTCAGCAGGTTGTTGACGTTGACCTGGGCACGCCAGTTCTTGGCGAAGTCATACCCGATCATCGCATCCCACACCGTCTGGGCCGGTACCTGGGCCGAACCGTAGATGGGGTTGTAGCTGGCATCCACGGCACCTATGCCGACACTGGAGCCGATATAGCGCACCCCGGTGCCCACTTCCAGCCCGGAGACCGGACCCTGCTGCACCTTGTAGTTGCCCCAGAAGGAGGCCTGGTGGCGCGGGATCAGGCTGGCACGGCGGTCACCGTTGCCGGTGTCGTTGGTCTTGGCGTCGGTATAGGTATAAGCAGCGGTCAGGCGCAGCGCCTCTGTGGCCTGTACGCTCCCTTCCAGTTCGACGCCTTGGGAGGTCACTTCGCCAGCCTGGGTCTGCTGGCCTGAGCCTGTAGAGACCAGCGAGTTGGTCTGCTCCAGATCGAACAGCGCCAGGTTGATGTAGCCATCGAGGAAGCTGGGCGCGTACTTGATGCCGGTCTCGTACAGCTTGCCCTCGAGCGGCTTGTAGGAGTTCTTGGTGTTGGGATCTATACCCGGCAACACCTCGAACGACTCGGCATAGGCGAAGTAAGGGGAGAGGCCGTTGTCGGCCAGGTACATCAGGCTGCCGGAGAGCGAGAGGTTGTCATCGTACTGTTTCTCGTTCTTGCTGGTGGCTTCGCTGATGTTGTGGGTCTCCACATAGTCGAAGCGGCCGCCGGCGGTCAGCAACCAGCGATCGTCCCAACGGATCTGGTGCTGGGCATAGAGGCCGCTCTGGCCCTTGGTGTTCTTCTGATAGGTGGCGGTGGACTCATCGAAACCGGGGAAACCGCTGTAATCCGGGTTCATGGTATCGATGGATCCCATGCCGTAGTTGTCGGCCTCGACCCCTTCGTTCACGTGACGCTGCAGATCGATCCCCAGCAGCAGAGTCTGCTCGGTGCGATCCGTGTTCCAGTAACCCACCATCTGGTTGTCCATGGTGGCGCTCTTGGTGTCGCCATCACGGTAGACCAGGCCACGGTAGGCGGTGGTGCCTTCGTAAGTCGGGAAGATATAGGTCTGACGCAGCAGCAGATCGTTGTAGTTGAAGCGGACGTTCTGCTTGAACTCCCAAGTCTGGTTGAACTGGTGGGCCAGCTCGTAACCGGTGGAGATCTGGGTGTTGCGGTTGCGATCGTAATCCGGCTGACTCAGGTTGGTGGCGGGATCGATCTGGCCGCCCGAGGTGTTCAGGGTGCCATAGACGGGGAAGAAACCGTTGGTGGGCACCCCTTCGTCGTGCAGGAAACTGGCAAGCAGGGTCAGGCTGGTGCGATCCGAGATATCCAGGGTAACGCTTGGCGCCAGATAAGAGCGCTCGTTGTAGGTACCATCCAGTACGCCGTCACGCTCTTTATAGAGTGCAACCATGCGATAGCGGCTGTTGTCGGTCAGATCGTCGGAGAAGTCGACGCCGACCTGGCGCCAGATCCCGGTTGCCCAGTTGCAGATTGACCAACCCTTGCGGGGTCGCGGTCGGACGCTTGCTGATGGAGTTGATCACACCGCCTGGAGGGGCCTCGCCGTAGAGGATGGAGGCCGGGCCTTTCAGCACTTCCACACTTTCCAGGCCGAAGGGCTCGGGGGTCCACACATAGTAGCCGGTACTGAACAGGCGGTTGCCATCGAGGTACTGGGCAGCATCGAAGCCACGGACCTTGAACCAGTCGGTGTTGTTGTCCGAGCCATAGAAACCGGTGAGCACGCCGGAGCGGTAGCGCACTGACTCGTCGAGCTGCTGCACGGCGTGCTGATCCAGCTCCTCGCGATTGACCACGGAGACGGCGCGCGGGGTCTCTGCCATGGGCACTTCGACCTTCATGGCGGTGCCGGTGACCACCATGGTTTCAGCCGCCTTGGGCAGCTCTTTATCCGCTTGTTCCGCAGCCAGAACGGGCAGGCTAGCCAGCAGGCAGGAGAGCGGCAACAGCTGGGCCCTCTTCTTTCGCATCACTGCATTTTGGGTATTTTTTTGCGCAATCATATAAGTGTCTCAAATATCAATGAGTTATATTTTGGTTTCTTATTATGGGTGCCCAATACGGCCGGTCTGCCCGACTCCTTAGGCGAATAAATCGGCACAATGCTACTACAAGAGCCATGATCGAATCGATTCAATAATTGCTAATCATTTGCATCTCTATTGTTACCTGTTGTATCAACGGACGGCATTTCCGGCAGAAAGACTCATTCAGGAGGGTGATCAAGAGAAGGGAACACAGGGGAAGATGAAAAAAGATGGCGAGGGCGGCCTCTGCCATAAAAATCGTGAAGGATCCTTATCCCCAAGCTTTATCCATATTTATCCACATCCTTTGGCGGTAGAATCCCGGCTCTCCGTTTCTTTCGATGACATCAGGATCCATTCCATGGCCAAACTCAATCTTGTCGTCGGCTCCATGCTGGGCGCCGCCGAATATGTCGCAGATCATGTCGCCAACCTGCTGGAACAGGCGGGCCACCAGACCCGGATCCACAACCCGGCCAGCCTGGCCGAGGTGCTGGCGGAGCCGGATGCCATCCTGTTGGTGATCACTTCGACCCATGGTGCCGGCGACGTGCCCGACAATCTTCAGCCCTTCGCCAAGGATCTTGCCGACCAGCATCCGGATCTCAACGCCTTGAAATATGGGGTGATCGGGCTTGGGGACCGCAGCTATGACACCTTCTGCCAAGGTGGCAAGACGCTGGATCGACTGTTGGCCGAGTGCGGCGCCAGCCGGATCGGGGATCGTCTGGAGATAGACGTGACTCAGCACGAGATCCCGGAAGATGCCGCCGAAGCCTGGATCCATGACTGGATGCAGATGATCGCCTGATCAGGGCACGGGAGATCCGGTAAAAACACCTTGATCTCCCCGCTTATCCCCAAATTCCTATCCACCAGGTTATTAACAGATAGATCCGGGAGAGTTGTTCTACACGGTTACCCACAACGCCCAGGGGTAATGTGCATAACTATAGTGTTAAGCTCTGTAAAACCTATAGTTATCCATGTATGAGATCTTATCCAGTTCTGGTCTGTGTATAAAACCACTGGTTATCCCCTCGTTCACGGCCCTGGGATCCAAGCTTTTCCACAAGCTGGGATCGCCTTTAAACGGATGATCTTTATGATCAAAAAGGGCTTATCAACAGAAATCGTGGATCCTAATAAAAGATCCAGTAAAAGATCGATCTAAAGATCCTTAAGATCTACTAACGGATCCTGCATCCATACTGATCCTGAAGTAGACGTTCCCCTCAAGAGGCTAAACGGATAGAATGATCCGCCCTTCAGCCCAGGCAAATAAAGATCTTCAGGCGTGCAGATCAAGGTGATCCCCAATGCAATACCATGAACAATTTGATGTGATCGTCGTCGGTGGCGGTCATGCAGGAACCGAAGCAGCAACAGCGGCAGCCCGTATGGGCCTGAATACCCTGTTGCTGACCCACAACATCGATACGCTGGGACACATGTCCTGTAATCCGGCGATCGGCGGGATCGGCAAGGGACACCTGGTCAAGGAAGTGGATGCCCTGGGCGGGATCATGGCTCAGGCCATCGATCTTGGCGGGATCCAGTTCCGTACCCTCAATTCCTCCAAAGGGCCCGCGGTGCGTGCCACCCGTGCCCAGGCGGATCGCCTGCTTTACAAGGCCGTGGTGCGCCAGACCCTGGAAAATTACCCGAACCTGAAGATCTTCCAGCAAGCCTGTGACGATCTCGTCATGGACGGGGATCGTGTCGCCGGTGTGGTCACCCAGAGCGGGATCCGCATCAGCGGCAAGACGGTGGTGCTGACGGTAGGGACCTTCCTGAACGGCCTGATCCACATCGGGATGGAAAACTACAAGGGCGGCCGCGCCGGGGATCCTCCCTCGATCGCCCTGGCCCAGCGTCTGCGCGAGCTGCCACTGCGTATCGATCGGCTCAAGACAGGCACGCCGCCACGCATCGATGCCCGCACCGTGGATCTCTCCGTGATGCAGCAGCAGCACGGTGACGATCCTCGTCCCGTCTTCTCGTTCATCGGCAACGCCAGCCAGCACCCGCGTCAGGTGCCCTGCTACGTTACCCACACCAACGAGAAGACCCACGAGGTGATCCGCAACAACCTGGATCGCAGCCCCATGTACGCTGGGGTGATCGAGGGGATAGGCCCCCGTTACTGCCCGTCGATCGAGGACAAGATCACCCGCTTCGCCGACAAGACGGCGCACCAGATCTTCGTCGAGCCGGAAGGCCTGACCACCCACGAGCTCTACCCGAACGGGATCTCCACCAGCCTGCCGTTCGACGTGCAGGTGCAGATCGTCCGTTCGATCCGCGGCTTCGAGAATGCCCACATCACCCGCCCCGGCTACGCCATCGAATACGACTTCTTCGATCCGCGGGATCTCAAGGCCAACATGGAGAGCAAGTGCATTCCAAACCTCTTCTTCGCCGGCCAGATCAACGGCACCACTGGCTATGAAGAGGCGGCCGCTCAGGGGCTGATGGCCGGTCTGAACGCCGGTCTGCGCGCTCAGGGCAAGGATGCCTGGCATCCCCGCCGGGATCAGGCCTACATGGGCGTGATGATGGACGATCTCTCCACCCTGGGCACTCGCGAGCCCTACCGCATGTTCACCAGCCGCGCCGAATACCGTCTGCTGCTGCGGGAAGACAACGCCGATCTGCGCCTGACCGCCATAGGTCGCGAGCTGGGCCTGGTGGATGACCATCGCTGGAGCCTGTTCAACACCAAGATGGAGCAGGTGGAGCTGGAGCGTCAGCGCATGCGTTCGACCTGGATCCACCCGCAGCACCCGTCGCTGGAGGCGGTCAACGCCCTGGTCAACACGCCCCTGACCCGGGAGCAGAGCCTGGAAGAGCTGCTGCGTCGCCCCGAGGTGACCTACGATGCCCTGATGGCCATCGAGGGGGTCGGCCCGGCGCTGGAAGACGCGGCCGCGGCGGATCAGGTGGAGATCCAGATCAAGTACGCCGGCTACATCGAGCGCCAGCACGACGAGGTGGAGAAGCAGCTGCGCAACGAGAACACCCTGTTGCCGCTGGACATGAACTACCGCGACGTGAACGGTCTCTCCAACGAGGTGATCGCCAAGCTGAATGATGCCAAGCCGCAGACCATAGGTCAGGCCTCCCGCATCTCCGGCATCACCCCGGCGGCCATCTCCATCCTGCTGGTTCACCTGAAGAAACACGGCCTGCTGCGTAAAACCGCCTGAGGATCCTTACCGTTGGAAAATATGCTGGAAAGATTGAACGGCCTGCTCATGCAGGCCGGTATTGTTATCACCGACACTCAAAAGACCCAGTTGGTGCAGTTGGTTGAGTTGCTGCACAAGTGGAACAAGGCTTACAATCTCACCTCGGTGCGAGATCCGGACGCCATGCTGGTCAAGCACATCCTCGACAGCCTGGTGGTGAGCCCTCACCTGCACGGTGAGCGTTTCATCGATGTGGGCACAGGCCCGGGTCTGCCCGGCCTGCCGCTGGCCATCATCAATCCGGACAAGCAGTTCGTGCTGCTCGACAGCCTGGGCAAGCGGATCAACTTCATCCGCCAGGTGATCCAGGAGCTGGGGCTGACCAATGTGACGCCCGTCAAATCCCGGGTGGAAGAGTATCAACCCGAGGTGGGCTTCGATGCTGTACTCAGCCGGGCCTTCGCCTCGCTGGAGGACATGCTGAACTGGTGTCACCATCTGCCGTCACCCGAGGGCAGCTTCCTGGCGCTCAAGGGACAATACCCCGAGCAGGAACTGGCACAGTTGCCTGCCAGCATTCGTCTGGTTGCCACCCATCAGCTGGTGGTGCCCGAACTGGAAGGCGAGCGTCATCTGCTGGAGTTTAAAGCCATCCAGCCCGAATAGGGCCGCCGTATTCATTTAGGGGATAGTGTGGGAAAAGTCATTGCCATAGCCAACCAGAAGGGTGGAGTGGGTAAAACCACCACCTGTGTGAATCTGGCCGCCTCCCTGGCCGCTACCCGGCGCAAGGTGCTGGTGATCGATCTGGATCCGCAGGGCAATGCCACCATGGGCAGTGGCATCGACAAGTACGAAGTCGAACGCACCGCCTATGAACTGCTGATCGACGATGCTCCCATCAACGAGGTGATCATCCCCGAGACCTCGGGTGGCTATCACCTCATCGCCGCCAATGCCGATGTGACGGCGGCGGAAATCCGTCTGATGGAGTTCTTCGCCCGCGAGATCCGCCTGCGCAACGCCCTGGCCTCGGTACGGGACAAGTACGACTACGTCTTCATCGACTGCCCGCCTTCTCTCAACATGTTGACCGTCAACGCCATGGCCGCCGCCGACTCTGTGCTGGTGCCCATGCAGTGCGAGTATTACGCGCTGGAAGGGCTCACCGCACTGGTGGATACCATCAGCAAGCTGGCGGCCGTCGTCAACCCGGAGCTGAAGATCGAGGGGGTGCTGCGCACCATGTTCGATCACCGCAACCGGCTGGCCAATGATGTGTCCGATCAGCTGAAACAGCATTTCGGGGACAAGGTCTATCGCACCATCATCCCCCGCAACGTTAGACTGGCGGAGGCGCCGAGCTTCGGTGCCCCGGCCATGCACTATGACAAATCATCGGTGGGGGCCAAGGCCTATCTGGCCCTGGCTGGCGAGATCCTGCGTCGTCAGGAGCAGGAGTCTCAGCCGATCACCGCAGACCGAGAGAGCATATGACGCCGAAGAAACGTGGGCTGGGCAAGGGGTTGGATGCCCTGCTCAGCACCAGCACGGCCGCCCGCCAGAAACAGGTGATGAGCGACCAGCGTACCGAACAGGCCATGGCGCCCACCAACCAGGGCGAGCTGCGCAAGCTGCCGCTGGAGTGGCTGCAGTCCGGCAAATACCAGCCGCGCAAGGACATGTCCCAGGATGCGCTGGAAGACCTGGCCAACTCGATACGGGCGCAAGGCGTGATTCAGCCGATAGTGGTACGCTCCATCGGGGAGAATCGCTTCGAGATCATCGCAGGTGAGCGGCGCTGGCGCGCGTCCCAGCTGGCCCGGCTCGAGGTGGTGCCCTGCATCGTCAAGGACGTGCCCGACGAGGCCGCTGTTGCCATAGCGCTTATTGAGAACATCCAGCGCGAGGATCTCAACGCCATCGAAGAAGCTGTGGCCCTGCAGCGACTGCTGACTGAATTCGAGCTGACCCACCAGCAGGTGGCCGAGGCGGTGGGCAAGTCCCGCACCACTGTCACCAACCTGCTGCGCCTGAACCAGCTCAACGAGGACGTGAAGCGGTTCGTCGAGCACGGGGATCTCGACATGGGCCATGCCCGTGCCCTGCTGGCCCTGAGCGGCCCGGCCCAGTCCGAGCTGGCCAAGCTGGTCGCCCAGAAGGGGCTGACGGTGCGAGATACCGAGAAACTGGTGCAAAAAACGCTGGAACCGGCAAAAACCAAGGTCGAGCCCGTCCGCGATCCCCAGTTTGGTTACCTCGAGCGCCAGATTTCAGAAAAAATTGGCAATCAGGTACAGCTTCAGCCAGGCAAGAAGGATAGCGGCAAGTTAGTAATAAGTTACGATAACTTAGCGGATTTGGACCGGGTATTGGGCTATTTTGGTCTGTCAGAATCGTGATTTTTACGCTTTTTGTAGTAATAAAACATCCATTCCTTTCGATATGAACATAACCTTAATTTCGCGCGGAAAGCCGCAAAAATTAAGGATTTTTGCCATGTTGCAATAGCCGTCTTCACGGGTATAATTTGACCGGCTTTTCGAGCTGTGAACCTGGGGTCTTCGGATCCCGATTTTTTACAGTTCTGTAATGTTCAGGGGTAGGTTGGTGAAACAGAAAGTAGCCTTGGAAGGTTTGACGCTAGCCTTGGCTATGCTCGTTTGTCAGCTCATCCTGATCCTGGCGATCAGTTCCGTCTGGTTTTATCAGACCGGGGCGTTTGCCGGACGTTCTTCCCTCTTCGGGGGGGGAATGTACTGGGTTCCTCAAGCCCTGTTCACTCTCTGGGTTCTGCGCCGCAAGGTGACGAAAGAGAGCGTGGGCCTGGTTTTGCGGGACTTTTATGGTGGGGCAGGGATTAAGCTCATTACTACAACAGGACTTTTCGCCCTGATGTTTGGCTCCGGGATCGAGGTCGACACCGTCTCGTTCTTCGCCACTTATATCCTCGCCCTCGTTGTACAGTGGATAGTTTCATTCACGCTTAACAACCACTATTAGGAAAACTCATGTCTGCAACCGGAGAAGTCCTGACTCCTCAGGGATATATCTCCCACCACCTGACCCACCTGCAAGTCGGGTCCGGGTTCTGGACGGTGAATATCGACTCAATGATATTTTCCGTCTTGCTAGGCGCCCTGTTTATCTGGTCGTTCCGCCGCGTAGCCGTCAAGGCCACCAGCGGTGTGCCCGGTAAACTGCAGTGCTTTGTGGAGATGCTGGTCGAGTTTGTGAATGGTAACGTCAAAGACATCTTCCATGGTCGGAACCCGGTCATAGCACCGCTGGGACTGACAGTGTTTGTCTGGATCTTCCTGATGAACTTCATGGATCTGATCCCCGTTGACTTTATCCCTCACGCTGCACAGTTGATGGGTGTTCCCTATCTGCGTGTGGTTCCCTCTGCTGACGTTAACATCACCATGTCCATGGCTTTGGGCGTGTTCTTCTTGATCCTGTACTACAGCATCAAGGTCAAGGGTATCAGTGGATTCGTGAAGGAGCTGACGCTTCAGCCTTTCAACCATCCCGCTGCCATCCCGGTTAACTTCATCCTTGAAACCGTCACGTTGATTTCCAAGCCTGTTTCATTGGGTCTGCGACTGTTCGGCAACATGTATGCTGGCGAACTGATCTTTATCCTGATTGCGGGTTTGTTACCCTGGTGGTCACAGTGGATCCTGTCCGTGCCTTGGGCAATTTTCCACATCCTGATCATCACTTTGCAGGCGTTTATCTTCATGGTTCTGACCATCGTCTATCTGTCGATGGCGCAAGAAGACCATGGTTGATGCAACTCAAATAATCCTTTTTATACAATCAATTACATCTAAATAAATGGAGATCCTCATGGAAAACTTGAACATGGACCTGCTGTACATCGCTGCTGCAATGATGATGGGTCTGGCGGCTATCGGCGCCTCCATCGGTATCGGTATCCTGGGTGGCAAGTTCCTGGAAGGTGCTGCTCGTCAACCGGACCTGATCCCTGTTCTGCGTACCCAGTTCTTCATCGTCATGGGTCTGGTGGATGCGATCCCGATGATCGCCGTTGGTCTGGGTCTGTATGTGATGTTTGCGGTTGCCTAAGTCGTCACGACTCACGCAGAACCCATTAACTAACTTAAGAGGACATCGGCTGTGAATATCAACGCCACCCTCCTCGGCCAAGCAATTGCTTTTTTCATCTTCGTAGTGTTTTGCATGAAGTACGTATGGCCGCCGCTGATCGCTGCCATCGAAGCCCGTCAGAAAGAAATTGCTGATGGTCTCTCTTCTGCCGAACGTGCCAAGAAAGATCTGGATTTGGCCAAGGCCAACGCCACCGATCAGCTGAAAGAAGCCAAGCTTCAGGCTGCTGAAATCATCGATCAGGCCAACAAACGCAAGGCCCAGATCATTGATGAAGCCGCTGTCGGAGCTCAAGCTGAGCGGGAAAAAATCCTGGCTCAGGGCCGTGCAGAGATCGAAGCTGAACGTCATCGTGCCAAAGAAGAACTGCGCAAGCAGGTTGCTGCTCTTGCCATCGCGGGTGCAGAGAAGATCCTGGCACGCCAAATCGACCAGGCTGCCAACAGCGACATCGTCGACAAACTGGTAGCAGAACTGTAACGGGAACGGGGCTATGTCTGAACTGACTACAATCGCTCGCCCCTACGCCAAGGCTGCTTTCGAGTTTGCCGTTGAGCACAAGGCGGTTGACCAATGGCTGGAGATGCTCGGTTTCGCCGCACAAGTGGCCGAGAACGAGACCATCCATGACCTGGTAAACGGCTCCGTGGCCGCCGAAGAACTGGCAAATCTGTTTGTCGGTGTCTGCGGTGAGCAGCTCAACGAGCATGGTCAGAACCTGATCCGGGTGATGGCTGAGAATGGCCGCTTGGGTGTGCTGCCGGCTGTCGTTGCTGAATATGTCGCGCTCAAGGCTGAACTGGACAAAGAAGTTCAGGCTGACGTGATTTCGGCGATCGAACTGACCGACCAGCAGAAGGCCGCTATTCAGGCTTCTCTGGAACAACGTCTCGCGCGCAAAGTGAAGCTGAATTGCAGCATCGATGCGTCCTTGATGGCCGGGGTGCTCATCAAGGCCGGTGATCTGGTTATCGACGGCACGGTCCGCGGTAAGCTGGATCGCATGGCCGACGCGCTGCAATCTTGATTGGGGTATTAGAGCATGCAACTGAATTCCACTGAAATCGCCGAGCTGATCAAGCAGCGCATTGCGCAGTTTGATGTCAAAAGCGAAGCGCGTAACGAAGGTACCATCGTCTCTGTGAGCGACGGTATCATTCGTATCCACGGTCTGGCCGATGCCATGCAGGGTGAAATGATCGAGCTGCCGGGTAACCGCTTTGCTCTGGCATTGAACCTGGAGCGTGACTCCGTTGGTGCCGTTGTCATGGGTCCCTATGCCAACCTGGCGGAAGGGATGAAAGTAAAAGGTACCGGCCGTATTCTGGAAGTGCCGGTCGGTCGTGGTCTGTTGGGCCGGGTGGTCAACACCCTGGGTCAGCCGATCGACGGTAAGGGTCCGGTAGACAACGACGGCTACTCGCCGATCGAAGTCATTGCCCCGGGCGTTATCGAGCGTAAGTCTGTTGACCAGCCAGTCCAGACCGGTCTGAAAGCCATCGATGCCATGATCCCTATCGGTCGTGGCCAGCGTGAGCTGATCATCGGTGACCGTCAGGTTGGTAAGACCGCCATCGCGATCGACACCATCATCAACCAGAAAGACTCCGGCATTAAGTGTGTCTACGTTGCGATTGGCCAGAAGGCCTCCACCATCGCCAACGTGGTGCGCAAGCTGGAAGAGCACGGCGCCCTGGCCAACACCATAGTGGTCGTAGCCTCTGCCTCCGAAGCGGCTGCCCTGCAGTACCTGGCTCCCTATGCCGGTTGCTCCATGGGTGAGTACTTCCGTGACCGCGGTGAAGACGCGCTGATCATCTATGATGACCTGTCCAAGCAGGCCGTAGCCTATCGCCAGATCTCCCTGCTGCTGCGCCGTCCGCCAGGACGTGAAGCTTACCCGGGCGACGTCTTCTATCTGCACTCCCGTCTGCTGGAGCGTGCTTCCCGCGTCAACGTCGAGTACGTCGAGAAGTTCACCAAGGGTGCCGTGACTGGCCAGACCGGTTCTCTGACCGCGCTGCCGATCATCGAAACCCAGGCCGGTGACGTGTCTGCGTTCGTTCCGACCAACGTGATCTCCATCACCGATGGCCAGATCTTCCTGACCACTCAGCTGTTCAACTCCGGTATTCGTCCGGCGGTTGACCCGGGTATCTCCGTATCCCGTGTGGGCGGTGCCGCTCAGACCAAGATCGTCAAGAAGCTGTCCGGTGGTATCCGTACCGCGCTGGCCCAGTATCGTGAGCTGGCGGCCTTCGCCCAGTTCTCTTCCGATCTGGACGATGCGACTCGCAAGCAGCTGGACCATGGTCAGAAAGTGACCGAGCTGATGAAGCAGAAGCAGTACTCTCCGATGAGCGTGGCTCACCAGTCTCTGGTGCTGTTCGCCGCCGAGAAGGGCTACCTCGCCGATGTCGAACTGAGCAAGATCGTCGACTTCGAAGCCGCTCTGCTCTCTTACGCCAATACCCAGCATGCTGAGCTGATGGCTGAAATCAATGCCAAGGCCGACTACAACGACGCGATCGTTGGCAAGCTGACTGCGTTGCTGGATAGCTTCAAGGCAACCCAGACCTGGTAAGCGTGTGTGGCAGCGCAAGCTGCCACCTGATGGAGAGAAGAGATGGCCGGCGCAAAAGAGATACGTAACAAGATCGGGAGTGTGAAAAACACTCAGAAGATCACCAGCGCTATGGAAATGGTGGCAGCCAGCAAGATGCGCCGTGCGCAGGAACGCATGTCTGCCAGCCGTCCGTACGCTGAAACCATGCGCAAGGTGATCGGCCATATCGCTCAGGGGAACTTGGAATACAAGCACCCCTACCTCATCGAACGTGAGGTCAAGCGAGTGGGTTACATCGTCGTCTCCACCGACCGTGGCCTGTGTGGCGGCCTGAACATCAACCTGTTCAAAGCCGCCCTCAACGATATGAAGCAATGGAGCGCGAAAGGTGCCAAGGTTGACCTGGCACTGATCGGTAGCAAAGCCTCCAACTTCTTTGAGCGGCACGGCGCCAAGGTGAAAGCCCATGTCTCCGGACTGGGTGACAACCCGAGCGTCAATGACCTGATTGGTTCAGTCAAGGTCATGCTGAAGGCTTACGACAACGGTGAGATTGACAGGCTGTATCTGGTGTACAACAAGTTCGTCAACACCATGGTTCAGCAACCAAAAGTCGATCAACTGCTGCCTTTGCCCGTAACAGAAGACAGCAAGCTCGCCAAGAAACACCACTGGGATTACCTCTATGAGCCGGATCCCAAGCAGCTGCTGGATACCCTGTTGATTCGCTACGTCGAATCCCAGGTGTACCAGGGCGTGGTAGAAAACTTGGCAAGTGAACAGGCAGCCCGAATGGTTGCCATGCAAGCCGCGACTGACAACGCCGGCAACCTGATTAACGATCTGCAACTGGTGTACAACAAGGCCCGTCAGGCCAGTATTACCCAGGAACTGACAGAGATCGTATCCGGTGCTGCTGCGGTGTAAGGCAAGGGTTATCAAAGGTTTAGAGGATTTGACATGAGTAACGGTTTCATCGTCCAAATCATCGGCGCTGTAGTGGACATCGAGTTCCCGCAGAATGCCGTGCCCCAGGTGTACGATGCACTGAAAGTCATCAGCGAAGGCCAAGGCCAGGGTCTGGTACTGGAAGTTCAGCAACAGATCGGCGGCGGCGTCGTTCGTTGCATCACCATGGGTTCCTCCGACGGTCTGCGTCGTGGGTTGGAAGTAGTTAACAGCGGCAAGGCCATCCAGGTACCGGTTGGTACCTCGACCCTGGGTCGTATCATGAACGTACTGGGCGAGCCCATCGACGAGAAGGGTCCGATCGGCGAAGAAGAGCGTTGGTCCATCCACCGCGAAGCCCCCAGCTACGAAGATCAGTCCAACAGCGCCGAGCTGCTGGAGACCGGCATCAAGGTTATCGACCTGGTTTGTCCGTTCGCCAAGGGTGGTAAGGTCGGTCTGTTCGGTGGTGCCGGTGTAGGCAAGACCGTCAACATGATGGAGCTGATCCGTAACATCGCGATCGAACACAGTGGTTACTCTGTATTCGCCGGTGTGGGTGAGCGTACCCGTGAGGGTAACGACTTCTACCACGAGATGATGGAGTCCAACGTACTGGACAAAGTATCTCTGGTATACGGTCAGATGAACGAGCCGCCCGGAAACCGTCTGCGCGTGGCGCTGACCGGTCTGACCATGGCCGAGAAGTTCCGTGACGAGGGTCGTGACGTGCTGTTCTTCGTGGACAACATCTACCGTTACACCCTGGCCGGTACCGAAGTATCCGCACTGCTGGGCCGTATGCCTTCTGCAGTAGGTTACCAGCCGACCCTGGCCGAGGAGATGGGTGTTCTGCAAGAACGTATCACCTCCACCAAGACTGGTTCCATCACGTCAGTCCAGGCCGTTTACGTGCCTGCGGATGACTTGACCGACCCGTCTCCGGCGACCACCTTCGCCCACCTGGATGCGACCATAGTTCTGTCCCGTCAGATCGCGGCACTGGGTATCTACCCGGCCGTTGACCCGCTGGACTCCACCTCCCGTCAGCTGGATCCGCTGGTGGTAGGCAAGGAGCACTACGAGACCGCTCGTGGTGTGCAGATCGTACTGCAGCGCTACAAAGAGCTGAAGGACATCATCGCCATCCTGGGTATGGATGAACTGTCAGAAGAAGACAAACTGACCGTATCCCGTGCCCGTAAGATCGAGCGTTTCCTGTCCCAGCCGTTCTTCGTGGCCGAAGTATTTACCGGTTCTTCCGGCAAATACGTGCCGCTGAAAGAGACCATTCGTGGTTTCCAGGGCATCCTGAAAGGCGAGTACGACGATCTGCCCGAGCAGGCGTTTTACATGGTTGGCAGCATCGACGAAGTCGTCGAGAAAGCCAAGAAACTGTAAGCCTCGATAGGAGGGCCCATGGCTGAGATGATCTCCTTTCACCTGGATGTGGTGAGCGCCGAAGGGAAACTGTTTTCCGGTCGCGTGCAATCGGCCCAGGTAACAGGCTCCGAGGGTGAGCTGGGTCTCCGCCACGGTCATGCTCCGTTGCTGACTGCCATCAAGCCGGGCCTGGTCCGCTTGATCAAGCAAAATGGTAGCGAAGAGGTGTTGTACATCTCCGGCGGTATGCTGGAAGTGCAACCCGAGTCCGTGACCGTGCTGGCCGATACCGCCATTCGTGCCAAAGACTTGGATGAGGCGAAAGCCCAGGAAGCCAAGCGTCGTGCCGAAGAGCGGATCCACAGCTCCCATGGTGATATCGACTATGCGCAGGCATCTGCCGAGCTGTCCAAAGCGATGGCCCAGCTGCGGGTTATCGATATCGTCAAAAAGAATTACCGCTAATCACGGTGATGCAAAAAGCGACCTTCGGGTCGCTTTTTTTTTGCCCGTTGGATAGACTCCGCCGAGCATTTCTTCATGTTTCAAAGGCTGGCTATGTCTCTCAACGTCGTGATCCTGGCTGCGGGTAAAGGTACTCGCATGCGTTCCGTTCTGCCCAAGGTGCTACACCCTGTCGCCAACAAACCCATGGTGTCCCATGTGATCGACACCGCTCGCCAGATAGGTGCCGAACAGTTGCACCTGGTCTATGGCCACGGCGCCGAGCTGCTCAAGGAGCGGATTGCCGCCCCGGATCTCAACTGGGTATTGCAGGCACAGCAGTTGGGCACCGGCCATGCCGTCGCCCAGGCGATCCCGTTCTGGCAGGACGAGGATGACGTGCTGGTGCTGTACGGCGACACTCCGCTGATCCAGCCCGAGACCCTGCAACGGCTGCTGGCCGCCAAGGCCGACGACGGCATGGCGCTGCTGACAGTGGTGCTGGATAACCCCACCGGCTATGGCCGTATCGTCCGTGAAAACGGCCAGGTAGTCGGCATAGTCGAGCAGAAGGATGCCAACGCCGAACAGCTCGCCATCCGCGAGGTGAATACCGGTGTGCTGGTGGCCAATGGCGCCCAGCTGCGTGGCTGGCTGTCCCGCCTGGACAACAAGAACGCCCAGGGGGAGTTCTATCTCACCGACGTGATCGCCATGGCCCATGGGGATGGCTGTCCCATTGCCGCCGTCCATCCGGACAGCGCCATGGAGGTGGAAGGGGCCAACAACCGGGTCCAGCTGGCGGCCCTCGAGCGCAGCTATCAGCAGATGCATGCCGAGAGGCTGATGATCGCCGGCGTCACCCTGATCGATCCGGCCCGCTTCGATCTGCGCGGCACGCTGGAGATAGGGGAGGAAGTGGTGATCGACGTCAACGTCATCATCGAGGGCAAGGTCAAACTCGGCAACCATGTGCGCATCGGTGCCGGCGCCGTGCTGAAGGATTGCGAGATTGGCGATCACAGCGAAGTGAAGCCCTACTCCATCGTTGAAGGGGCTCAGGTGGCGGATCAGTGCTCGGTCGGCCCGTTTGCCCGTCTGCGCCCGGGTGCCGTGCTGGAGCAGGATGCCCACGTCGGCAACTTCGTCGAGATGAAGAAGGCCCGTTTGGGGGTTGGTTCCAAGTGTGGTCATTTGACCTATCTGGGGATGCCGAGGTGGGTGCCAAGGTGAATATCGGTGCCGGTACCATCACCTGCAACTACGACGGCGTGAACAAGTTCCAGACCATCATCGAGGATGACGTCTTCGTCGGCTCCGATACCCAGCTGGTGGCGCCGGTGCGCATCGGCAAGGGCGCGACCCTGGGTGCGGGTTCCACCATCACCAAGGATGTGGCCGAGCACGAGCTGGTGATCACCCGGGTGCCCCAGCGTCACATCAAGAACTGGGCCCGCCCGGTCAAGAAGAAGTGATGCCCGATCAATGAAATGAAACCGGCGCCTGATGGCGCCGGTTTTTTTGGCTTATGACTTATGGCTGGTGTCACTGGTCGATGACTGGGGGGCCGCCCATGTGGTGGCGGCGCTGTAGTCCATCACCTGATACCAGTCGAGCTTGCGGGTCAGCACCATGACAAGCGTCAGTATGGCGAACAGCAGCAGGGCGCCGAGCAGCAGGGCTATCTCCTCGGCCTGCAGCAGCCCGAACAGTATGGCGTAGACCAGCCCGAGCAGGGCCGCGAAGCCGAGGCCCTGACGCGGCCCCCCCAGCACGTGGCTGAGGTAGAAGCCGTTGAGCGACACGCTGGCGAGGCTGGCGACCAGATAGGCCCAGCCAAAGCCGAGGTGCTCGGTCAGCGCCAGCAGCACCAGATAGAAGATGGCCAGCCCCATGCCCACCAGGGCGTACTGGATTGGGTGCACCCGCAGCCCCTTGAGCAGCTCGAACATGAAGAAACTGAGGAAGGTGAGGCCGATGAACAGCAGGGCGTACTTGGCGGCCCGCTCGTTTTGCTGATAGTGATCCACCGGCTGCACCAGGCTGACGCTGAAGGTCGGCAAATCGCTCCCCGCCCCCTTCATCATCCGGTTGAAGCGGGTCTCCATGTCGGTGGCGAACCAGCTGGTCTGCCAGTTGGCCTCAAACCCTTGTGGGCTCAGGGTGCGACTGCCCGGCAGAAAGTCACCGATAAAGTTGGGGTGGGGCCAGTTGCCCGCCAGCTGCAGGGTGCTCTCCTTGCCCAGCGGCACCATGTCGAGGGTGTTCATCCCCTGCAGATTGAGCTCCAGATGAAAGGTGCCATCCTGTTGCGGCAGGCTGTCGAGCGGGGCATGGATACCCGCCAGCGCATCACCGAGGCGGGCGCCGGGGGCAAACGGGATGCGCTGTTGCCGAGTTGCAGTTCGGGGACGCTGTTGATACCGCGGGCATCGGACAGCACCAGGCTCAGGTAGGGTTTGCCCGCCACCAGCTCGGCCGTTTCACCGAGCGGTGAGGTCGCGTCATTCAGCAAACTCTGCCGGGTGGGGCAGGCGGCCGGATAGGGTGATGCGGGTCTGGTAGACCTGCGCCTGATAGATGCCGAGCTTGCGCGGGGTGACCTCCATGCTGGCCTTGATATCCAACTGCTCCGGCAGCAGGTAGCGGTAGATCTGCTCCTGACGGACGAAGCGCTTGCCCTCCTGCTCGACCGTCACCGAACGGGTATAGGGCTGCACGATAATGGGCCCCATCAGTCGTTGCGGGCCGCTGCTGCTGGCCATGATGCTGTGAATGGCCTGATTGCGGTAAGCCTGACGCTCCCGGTTCAGCTCCATGATGGATTGCACCGGCACCATCAACAGCAGCAGGCTGAGCAACAGCAGCAGAAAGATCTTGTGGGTGAATATCTGTTTGACCATGACACGTCTCCTTGTTGATGGTTCCGGCATCTCCTCAATGGAGCTGGAGGTCCAGTAGGGGGCTGAGTCATGGATATCGGAGAAGAAGCGCGGGTCTGTCATTGGCATCCGGCAATCGTCGAGCAGGGTGAAGAGCTCCTCGATGGTGGGGATGGGGCGGGCTGCTGTGCAAGCAGGGCCGGTGAAGGGGCCCAGATGCACGCCTGCCATTCGAAGCCGATCATGGATGACCTCCCTGGCAGCCGGTTGCGCCGGTTGGGGAAGCCAGAGCAGCAATAGAAATGATTTCTTCAGCTCGCTGTGGGCTGGTGGTTATCATCTGGCGGGAAGGCGGCAGGCAGGGCACCTCTTCTTTCGCCTTGAGGGAGGCGAACTGCTTGCCGGGCTTTTGCACCACGGTATGGACGAAGATCAGCTGTTTGCCCGGTTTGCTGGCCCAGCCGACGAACCAGCCAATCTGCTGAGCGCGGTTGAGGCTGCCATCCAGCTTCTTCGGGTAGCCCATGCCGGTTTTGCCGTCGATCTGCCAGCCGTCGATCTCGCTCACCTTGAGGATATTGGCGGTGTACTGCAGGGTCTGCGCCGAGACCGGCAGCTTGCCGCTCACCATCTTGCCGAGGAAGCGGGCCTGCTCCTCCGGACTGATGGCGAGGCTGGAGCTGAGCCAGGCCTGGGTCAGACCGTCATGCTTGCCCGGATTGCCGGAGAGATCCCGGTTGCCGTAGTCGAAGCGGTCGACGTATTGCTGGAAGCGCTCCATCCCCAGCCACTCGGTGATCTGCTGGGAGAACCAGACCACCGAGTAGGTTTCCCAGCGGCGCGGGGTGGTGGTTTCACGCCAGGCGGGCAGCCAGCCGTCATAGTTCGGCTTGTAGGGCAGTGCCGGATGCTCTTCATCCACCAGATAGCCGCTGTCGTAACCCATCAGCGCCAGCGGGATCTTGAAGGTGGACGCGGGCGGCAGCTGGCTGGAGCAGTCCCCTTCGCTGGAGAGGGTCTGCCGTTGCCGTCGGCATAGAGCAAGCAGCCGCTGGCGGCGGAGGCAGGCAGGGCTGCAGAGCAGGCCGGCGGCCAGCAGGCCGGAGAGAAGCAGGCGGGACATGAGCATTCCTTGAGCAAATGGATGAGAGAAAGGGACCCTATCTGGCAGGCGCAGCTAGCCCGCTTTGTGTGGGGAATGTGAAGTTGCGGGGGACTAGGCGAACGGCAGCCAGAGTTCGGCCAGCACGCCACCTTCCGGCCGGTTGCTCAGGGTCAGACGGCCGCCATGCTGGTGGGCCACTTCGGGGCAAAGCTGAGCCCGAGACCGCTGCTCTTGCCCTTGTCGGGTCGTGGCAGGGAGTAGAAGCGCTCGAAGATGCGCGGCAGGGCGTAGTCGGGAATGCCGGGGCCGCTGTCGGTGACCCGAAAACAGTAGCCCTCCTCCTGCTGGCTGCCGCTCAGGGTGACCTGCCCGTTGGCGGGAGAGAAGTCGATGGCGTTGTCCAGCAGGTTGCCGATGGCCTGCTCCACCAGCAGCGGATCCCACTTCTGTTTCGGCGCGCTGGCCAGCTCGGCCACCAACTCGTTACCTGACGGCGCTGGGCGATGATCTGGCGGGCATCGAGAGCCCGCTTGCCCAGTTTGGCCGGTTCCACCGACTGGCGTCCAGCCCCTGCCCCGACTCCAGCCGCGCCAGTTGCAGCATTCGCTCGATCAGCTGCTGCATGCGGGCGGTTTCCAGATTGATGTTGCCGATAAACGTTTGGCAACTTCGGGGGGCGGCGTTTCGGCCAGGAGCTCCCCTGCCCCGCGAATGGCGGCCAGCGGGCTCTTCAGCTCGTGGGTCAGGCTGTGCACATAGGCTTCGATGTAGCTTTGCCATCGAGCTGGTGGCGCATGGTCTCCAGGGAGCGGCCGAGCCGATCCAGCTCCGACGGTGTGCAGCCGTGGCAGGCGGGCCGCCTCCCCTTGCTGACCGCATCGGCGTAGTGCACCAGCTTGCCGATGGCGCGGTTGAGCCACCACACCAGCAGGCTGCCGATCAGCAGCGAGATGAGCAGCATCTGGCCGCCGGCCTGCAGCAGCTCCTGTTCGCTGCGCTCGATGGCTGGCATCAGGGTGCGGTTGGGTTTGGCGACGGTGAGGGAGCCGATGATCTCGGCCCCTTCCCGCAGCGGCGCCGCCACATACATGGTCGAGCTGGCGGCATCATCGGGATCGGTGCGGGTGCTGCGGGCGCCATATTGGCCGCGCAGGGTGCGGTAGACATCGTTCCAGCGCGAATAGTCCTTGCCCAGATCCGTGCCGTCGGAGTCGTAAATCACCACCCTTGCCGGTCAGTCACATAGATGCGGTACTCCGCCTGCTGCTTGAGGTGGCCGTCGATCATCGCATTGATGGGATTCTGGTTGAGGCGGGCGAAGGCGCTGGCCAGCCGCCCGTTCATCATATTCCCCTCCTGCAGATCGTCCAGAGCCAGGGGGGCCAGCAGCTGGGCCATGTCCACCAGGGTATCCTCGGTGGCGCTGCGCACCCCGGGTTTAATCTCCTCGACGAAGATCTCCAGCACGAACCAGGCGGCCAGCGCGAAGATCAGCACCAGACCGCACAGCAGTTGCAACCCGAGCCTCATGCCAGCTCCAGGCTGTAGCCCAGCCCGCGGTGGGTCAGGATAAGATTGGCCTCGGCGTCCCGCTCCCGCAGCTTGGCGCGCAGGGTCTTGATGTGGGTGTCGACGGTGCGATCCAGGCTCTCTTCGGCCCCGCTCCACACCAGATCCATCAGCTGCTGGCGGGAGTAGACCCGGCCCGGCGCCTGCATCAGAGTCTTGAGCAGCAGGTATTCGTAGCGGGTGAGGGTCAGGGGCTGACCGTGGAAGCAGATGCGGGCCCGCTCCTCGTCCAGTGCCAGCAATTGGCTCGGTTGGGGGATTATGGGCTGGCTGCGGCGCAGTATCACCCTCACCCTGGCGCACACCTCCCGCGGCGAGAAGGGCTTGGCCACATAGTCGTCGGCCCCGATTTCCAGCCCGATCAACCTGTCTATCTCCTCGCTGCGGGCGGTGAGAAACATCAGGGGCGTGTCGGTCAGGGCCCGCACCCGCTTGCACAGCTCGAAGCCGCCGATGTCTGGCAACCCCACATCCAGGATCAGAAAATCCGGTCGCGTCTGTTCCAGTCGCGCCAGCAACGGCTGGCCGAGGGGGAACCACTCCACCTCGAAACCATCGGTCTGCAGGGCATAGATCAGGGTGTCGGCGATGCTGGCCTCATCTTCCACCAGCCAGATGACTCGTTTTTGCATGGCGTCCTCGTCATAAATCGGCCTGACCATTCTGGCATCGAACCAAATCGGATCCTATTTGCCGTTTGATTTTTCCAAAAAAGGTATTAATATTTCGCCATTCTTTCGAATCGAAACTTTAAGATGACCAAACGCAACACACAACAGCGCCGTCACACCATAGTGACCCTGGTGCAGGAACAGGGCGAAGTCAGCGTCGATGCCCTGGCCAAGCACTTCTCCACCTCGGAAGTGACCATCCGCAAGGATCTGGCCGTGCTGGAGACAGGCGGCCTGCTGCTGCGTCGTTACGGTGGTGCCGTGCCCCTGCCGAGCGAGATGGTGGTGGACAGCAATCCGGATCAAGTTTCGAAACGAAAGCTGGCCATAGCCCGTGCCGCCGCCGAGCGCATCCGCGATCACAACCGCGTCATCATCGACAGCGGCAGCACCACCAGCGCCATGATCCCCATGCTGGGCAGCAAGCGCGGTCTCATCGTGATGACCAACTCCCTCAACGTGGCCGGCGCCCTGCGCGAGCTGGAGAACGAGCCCACCCTGCTGATGACCGGCGGTACCTGGGATCCCCACTCCGAATCCTTCCAGGGTCAGGTGGCGGAGCAGGTGCTGCGCTCCTACGACTTCGACCAGCTGTTCATCGGCGCCGACGGCATAGACCCGGAGCGAGGCACCACCACCTTCAACGAGCTGGTGGGCCTCTCCCGTGTGATGGCCGAGGTGTCCCGCGAGGTCATCGTCATGGTCGAGTCGGAGAAGATAGGCCGCAAGATCCCCAATCTCGAGCTGCCCTGGTCCAGCATCCATACCCTGGTGACCGACGAGGGGCTGGACGGCGAGGCCAGAGCACAGATTCAGGCCAGGGGGATAGCACTGATCTGCGCCCCCGTGGCGGTTTGACCCAAACATCCAACTATCCAAACGAATTTCCGTTTTTACCTCTTGAGGAGAAGTCTATGTGTGGCATCGTCGGGGCAGTGGCCCAACGTGATGTGGCTGAAATCCTGGTAGAAGGCCTGCGCCGTCTGGAATACCGCGGCTATGACTCCGCCGGTGTGGCCGTGTTCAGCGCCAACCAGCCGCTGCAGCGGGTGCGTCGCCTCGGCAAGGTGGCCGAACTGGCCAAGGCGCTGGAAGAGCAGTCCGTCCACGGCGGTACCGGCATAGCCCACACCCGCTGGGCGACCCATGGCGAGCCGTCCGAGCGCAATGCCCACCCCCACGTCTCCGAGCATATAGTGGTGGTGCACAACGGCATCATAGAGAACCACGAAGAGCTGCGCAGCCAGTTGCAGGGCATGGGTTACGAGTTCAGCTCAGACACCGACACCGAGGTGATCGCCCACCTGGTGCACCACGAGCTGAAATCCGCTCCCAGCCTGCTGGCGGCCATGCAGGTCACGGTGAAGCAGCTGCGCGGTGCCTACGGCACTGTGGTGATGGACAGCCGTGACGACAGCCGCGTGGTGGTGGCCCGCTCCGGCTCGCCCCTGGTGATCGGCCGCGGTATCGGTGAGAACTTCATCGCCTCCGATCAGATGGCCCTGCTGCCGGTGACCCGCCGCTTCATCTTCCTGGAAGAGGGGGATGTGGCCGAGGTGACCCGTCGCGACGTGCACATCTTCGATACCCAGGGCAATGCCGTGGTGCGCGAGGAGCTGGAATCCGAGCTTTCCCACGACGCCGGTGACAAGGGCGAGTACCGCCACTACATGCTCAAAGAGATCTACGAGCAGCCCAAGGCCATCACCAACACCCTGGAAGGGCGTCTGGGCAGCGATCACGTGGTGGTCGAGTCCTTCGGCAACGGCGCACGCGCTATCTTCGACAAGGTGGAGCACGTCCAGATCGTGGCCTGCGGCACCTCCTACAACTCCGGCATGGTGGCCCGCTACTGGTTCGAAGAGATAGCCGGCGTCTCCTGCGACGTGGAGATCGCCTCCGAGTTCCGCTATCGCAAGTCGGTGGTGCGCCCCAACAGTCTGCTGGTGACCCTGTCCCAGAGCGGCGAGACTGCCGACACCCTGGCCGCCCTGCGCCTGGCCAAGGAGTCCGGCTACATGAGCTCGCTCGCCATCTGCAACGTGCCGGGTTCCTCCCTGGTGCGGGAATCTGACTTGGCCTTTATGACCCGGGCCGGTGCCGAGATTGGCGTCGCCTCCACCAAGGCCTTCACCACCCAGCTGGCCGGCCTGTTGATGCTGGTGGCCTCCGTCGGTCACTGCCGCGGCAACCTGAGCGCCGAGGCCGAAGCCGACCTGGTCAAGGCGCTGCAAGCCCTGCCGCTGCGTATCAAGGAGAGCCTGGCGCTGGCCAAGCAGATCGAGACCCTGGCCGAGGAGTTCGCCGACAAGCACCACAGCCTGTTCCTCGGTCGTGGCAGCCAGTACCCCATCGCCATGGAGGGGGCGCTCAAGCTGAAAGAGATCTCCTACATCCATGCCGAGGCCTATGCCGCCGGTGAGCTCAAGCACGGCCCGCTGGCGCTGATCGATGCCGAGATGCCCATCATAGTGGTGGCGCCGAACAACGACCTGCTGGAGAAGCTCAAGTCCAACGTGGAAGAGGTGCGTGCCCGTGGCGGCATCCTCTACGTGTTCGCCGATGCCGACGCCGGCTTCAAGAGCGACGAGACCATGCGGGTGATGAGCCTGAACCACGTGGAAGAGATGATAGCCCCCATCGTCTACACGGTACCGTTGCAGCTGCTCTCCTACCATGTCGCCCTCATCAAGGGCACCGACGTGGATCAGCCGCGCAACCTGGCGAAATCCGTGACCGTGGAATAAGCCGTTGCCAGACATAAAAAAAGAGCCGCTGTTGCGGCTCTTTTTGTTGCTGCGGACCGGCTCAGGAGAGCCGCAGGTTGGTGATGGTCACGTCGTTCAGCGAAGGCACTATGATGCCGCTGGAGATGCTCTTGGCGATCGCCTGGTTGCGGTTCTTCGAATCCGTCTTGTTGGTGACCTGATTGAGGTGGAAGTTCACGGTGCGCTCGCTGATGCCGAGTATGGTGGCTATCTCCCAGGAGGTCTTGCCCTCGCTGGCCCAGAACAGGCACTCCTTCTCCCGATCCGACAGCTCGGCCAGATGCTTCATCAGGTCCGGCCTGCTCTTTATCAGCTGCAGCGCCGCGTTGAAGATGTAGCTGGCGCAGAACGACAGCATGGGAACGTTTTCAAACATCAGGTCGGAGTTGGATTTCTCCTTGCTGATGAAGGAGAGGATGCCATGTTCCCCCTGGGGCGTGTGCAGCGGGAAGGAGACACCGTTTCTCACGCCAAAGTCGGCGGCGAGGTTCATCACTTCCCGGCTGGCGCTGGGCAGCCAGGGGGAGTCGCAATCGAGCTTGTTCCAGAAGATGGGCTGGGTCTGCTTCAGGCCAAGGAAGACCACAGGATCCTGGGTCAGGTAGTGCCGCTCCGTGTAGGCATCAAACCAGCTGGTCGGGCAGTTGTTGAACAAGGCCACGTGGGATTTTTGCATGCTGATGGGGAAAATAATCAGCAGCCGAAAGTAATCAAAGCCCATTTGATGACTGAAGCGCTCCAGCAGCTGCTGGATATCGCTGGTTTTTGTTGCCTTGGTGAACTTGTCGATATGTTCCCAGATCGCATCGTTAAACATGTACTTTCTCCTTTTTCGATCTCTATCACACTGATCGAAAAGATTTTTTTCGTTATTTATATTGGTGTTGTGGCTACCAACGCCAGTTATTCCCGTGCTTGCTTAAAAATTATCCTGTTTTTGTGCATAAAGGCCAAGAAAATCCTCTCGTTGCCAGCCCGCTCTTTGAGATAATGATAATAGTTATCATTGTTAAGATGTGTATCAATGAACAAGTTTTGGGGTGTGGCCCTGCTGCCACTGTCAGTCCACTTTGCTGCCATCGGGGATGAGCTGGTTGCTCCCGCCCTCAAGAACAGCATAGCTGCCGGGAAAGCCTCCCAGCAGCGGGTGGAAAAAGCCGCCGATGCCGCCGTTGCCGCCCGACTGGAGCTGCAAAATGCCCAGCTGCAACTGCGTGACCTGGAAGCCTACAACCGCTACATGCAATCTCTGGTGGCCGATCAGCAAAATGAGCTGGGCAAATTGAGCCAGCAGCTGGAAGCGGTGCAAGAGACCCGTCAGGGCCTGATCCCGCTGATGCTGCAGATGCAGGCAGATCTGGAACAACTGGTGCAAAACGACATCCCGCTGCGCAAGGAAGATCGCCTGGCGCGGGTTGAACAGTTGAAAGCGACCCTGGCCCGCGCGGACGTGAGCGAGGCGGAGAAATTCCGTCAGCTGCTGCAGGCCTATCAGATCGAAGCCGAGTACGGCAGCCGGATGGATAGCTATTCCGCCGAGCTGGAGCTGGATGGTGCCCCGCGTCGGGTCGATGTGCTGGCGCTGGGTCGGGTCTCCCTGCTGGCGATGACCGCCGATCGCAGTCAGGCATGGCGCTGGTCTGCCGAGGCAAGCAGTGGCAAGCCCTCGACAGCCAGTGGCTCTCCCCCATCGCCGAGGCGATGGATGTGGCCGCCGACAAGAAGGTTCCCCAGTTGCTCAATGTCCCCCTCTCTGTCAGCCGCAGTCAGGAGGCCCAATCATGAGAGTCACCATGAAGTGGTTCCCCCTCCTTATTGCCCTCTCCTGCGGTGCCAATACCGCTGTCGCCGATGAGAGTGGCAGCAGCAGGAACAGGCTCGTGAACAGCAGGCTCAGCAGGATCTGGCGACCGTTGCCAAGGAGCTCGGCACTGCCCGCGCCAAACTGGCCGAGGCCCAGCGCCTGAGCAAGGAGCTGGCCGGCAAGTTCGCCAGCAACGAGAAGCAGCTGGTCGAGCTCAACGCCCAGTGGGAGCAAGCCTCCGGCGACATGAACGAGATCTTCGCGGTCACCCGTCAGGGCGCCAGCGATGCGGTCAAGCTGCTGAGCGAATCCGCCGTCGAGGGCCAGTATCCGGAGCGCCTCGCCCCGCTGAAAGCCATGGCACAGGATAAACAGGTGCCGGATCGCGCCGCCCTCGCCCTGCTGCCCGCCACTCTGCTGCAAGAGATCCGCGAATCTGGCCGGATTGCCCAGTTCAACGGCAAGGTGCTCGATGCCCAGGGGGCTGCCAGCGAGCAGTCGCTGACCCGGGTTGGCAGCTTTGCCCTGCTGGGGAGCGACGGCTTCCTGCAACCCACCGCCGAAGGCTTGAGCCCGGTACTGGGTCTGCCCGGTAGCGTGCTCTCTGCCGTTGCGGCTTATCAGGGTCAGGAAGGGGAAGCGCTGCCGCTGGATCCTTCCCATGGCACTCTGCTGGCGATGCTGGCACAGGCGCCCACCTTCTGGCAGCAGGTACAACAAGGTGGTCAGGTCGGCGCCATTATCGTGCTGCTGGCCGCCATCGGTTTGGGGATCGCGGCGGTACGGCTGTGGAGCCTCTCCCGCGAACTGGGTCGGGTGCGTCGCCAGCTCAAGAGCGGCGAGTATCATGCCGACAACGCCCTCGGCCGGGTGCTGACGGTGGCAGACAAACATCCCGAGCTGAGCATGGAGACGCTCGAACTGAGGCTGGACGAAGCCATACTGCAGGAGACGCCCCGGATGGAGCGTGGCATCGGCATGGTCAAGGTGATCGCCGCCATCGCCCCCATGCTGGGGCTGCTCGGTACTGTCACCGGCATGATAGGTACCTTCCAGGCCATTACCCAGTTCGGTACCGGCGATCCCAAGATCATGGCGGGCGGCATCTCCATGGCGCTGATCACCACAGTCCAGGGGCTGGTGGCCGCCATTCCGCTGATCCTGGCCCACAGCCTGCTGCAATCCCGTTTCACCGAGCTCTCCAACGTGCTGGAGCAGCAGGTCGCCGGCATTCTGGCCGAGCGGGCCGAGAATAACGGGGACGGGATGGAGCGGGTGGCATGATGGTTGACATCTGGCAACAGTTGCAGAGCTTCATGGGCCGTGGCGGCCCCGTGCTCTGGGTCATCCTGGCCTTGCTGGTGCTGATGTGGATTTTGATGATCGAGCGGCTGCTCTACCTCAACCTGGGCTTCGGCCCGCTGCAGCGGCAGTTGTTCGGCCGCTGGCAGGGACGCAGCGAGCGCCACAGCTGGCACGCCAAGGCGATCCGTAGCCGCTGGCTGGCCGAGGCCGAACTCGAGCTCAACCGCCATCTGATCTTCATCCGCACCCTGGTGGTGCTCTGCCCCATGCTGGGCCTGCTCGGCACTGTGACCGGCATGATAGGCGTATTCGATGCGTTGGCCGCCGCCAACCGTTTTAACCCGGAGAGCATGGCGGGCGGGATCTCCCGTGCCACCATCCCCACCATGGCAGGCATGGTGGTGGCGCTCTCCGGCGTGTTGTTACTCAGTCGTCTCGAGAGCCAGGCCAAGCGTGCGCTGGCCAAGACCCGGGACGGCCTGCGAGAAGAGAAGGTAATGCAATGAGACGGCAATCCAAACGCCAGCGTGATGAAGTGCAGATCGACATGACTCCCATGCTGGATATCGTGTTCATCATGCTGATCTTCTTCATCGTGACCACCTCCTTCGTACGGGAAGCCGGGCTCGAGGTGCACAGGCCCCAGGCGAGCCAGGCCAAGGCGCAAAAGTCCTCCAGCATCATGCTGGCGATCGGCGCACAGGGGCAGATCTTCCTCGACCGCAAACAGGTGGATGTGGAGCGGGTGCAGGCCAGCCTGGCCCGTCTGCTGTCGGAGCAGCCCGATGCCAGCCTGGTGATCCAGGCCGATGAGCGGGTGCCTCACGGCAAGGTAGTGCGAGTGATGGATGAGGCCAAGGCGGCAGGCATCGCCAATATCGCCGTGGCGGTGGCGCCGAAATGAAGTTCAAGCTGATGAGCCTGGGGCTGGGGGTTACCCTCAGCCTGGCGATCCTGCTGTTCATGGCCACCCTGGTGGAACCTCCCCGGGGAGAGAAGGCCTCGTCCGAGCAGAAAGCCATCGTCATCAACATGCAGACCGAGGTGAACGAGGTACAGGTGCGCGAGCGTCCGGTACCCCAGGAGCCGGAGCCCTTGCCGGAGCCTCCCGCCGCCCTGGCATCCACGCCAATGCCCATGCCGGCGGCGGCGCCGCTGCCCTCGGTGCAGCCGAGCCTGGATCTGGTTTCCAGCCTGAGCGCGGTGCAGGTATCTGCCCCCGGGGTCGCAACCAGCCCCACCCCGGTGGCGAGCGGCAGCTTCCATGGTCAGTCTCAAGGCGCGGGCATAGGTGTCGGTGACATGCTGACCCCCTTGCAGCGGGTCG
>NZ_JBJSWH010000006.1:182500-257500 GCF_046087985.1 Aeromonas ichthyocola | reverse complement strand
AAAGAAAGCGTAATAGCTCACTAGTCGAGTCGGCCTGCGCGGAAGATGTAACGGGGCTCAAACCAGGCACCGAAGCCGCGGATTCATACTTATGTATGAGTGGTAGGGGAGCGTTCTGTAAGTCTGCGAAGGTGTATCGAGAGGTATGCTGGAGATATCAGAAGTGCGAATGCTGACGTAAGTAACGATAAAGGGGGTGAAAAGCCTCCTCGCCGGAAGACCAAGGGTTCCTGTCCAACGTTAATCGGGGCAGGGTGAGTCGACCCCTAAGGTGAGGCCGAAAGGCGTAATCGATGGGAAGCAGGTTAATATTCCTGCACGACTTGTAATTGCGATGGGGGGACGGAGAAGGCTAGGTGGGCCAGGCGACGGTTGTCCTGGTGAAAGTGCGTAGGTGGTGTTTCTAGGCAAATCCGGAGACACAACACTGAGACACGAGACGAAGCCACTACGGTGGTGAAGCCATTGATGCCCTGCTTCCAGGAAAAGCCTCTAAGCTTCAGATTACAAGTCATCGTACCCCAAACCGACACAGGTGGTCGGGTAGAGAATACCAAGGCGCTTGAGAGAACTCGGGTGAAGGAACTAGGCAAAATAGAACCGTAACTTCGGGAGAAGGTTCGCTCTTGACAGTGAAGTCCCTTGCGGATGGAGCAGTTGGGAGTCGCAGTGACCAGATGGCTGGGACTGTTTATCAAAAACACAGCACTCTGCAAACACGAAAGTGGACGTATAGGGTGTGACACCTGCCCGGTGCCGGAAGGTTAATTGATGGGGTTAGCGCAAGCGAAGCTCTTGATCGAAGCCCCGGTAAACGGCGGCCGTAACTATAACGGTCCTAAGGTAGCGAAATTCCTTGTCGGGTAAGTTCCGACCTGCACGAATGGTGTAACCATGGCCATGCTGTCTCCACCCGAGACTCAGTGAAATCGAATTCGCCGTGAAGATGCGGTGTACCCGCGGCTAGACGGAAAGACCCCGTGAACCTTTACTACAGCTTGGCACTGAACATTGAACCTACATGTGTAGGATAGGTGGGAGGCTTTGAAGGCGTGACGCCAGTTGCGCTGGAGCCGTCCTTGAAATACCACCCTTGTATGTTTGATGTTCTAACGCAGGGCCCTGAATCGGGCTCGCGGACAGTGCCTGGTGGGTAGTTTGACTGGGGCGGTCTCCTCCCAAAGAGTAACGGAGGAGCACGAAGGTTGGCTAATCCTGGTCGGACATCAGGAGGTTAGTGCAATGGCATAAGCCAGCTTAACTGCGAGACGGACAGGTCGAGCAGGTACGAAAGTAGGTCATAGTGATCCGGTGGTTCTGAATGGAAGGGCCATCGCTCAACGGATAAAAGGTACTCCGGGGATAACAGGCTGATACCGCCCAAGAGTTCATATCGACGGCGGTGTTTGGCACCTCGATGTCGGCTCATCACATCCTGGGGCTGAAGTCGGTCCCAAGGGTATGGCTGTTCGCCATTTAAAGTGGTACGCGAGCTGGGTTCAGAACGTCGTGAGACAGTTCGGTCCCTATCTGCCGTGGGCGTTGGATGATTGAAGGGAGTTGCTCCTAGTACGAGAGGACCGGAGTGAACGAACCTCTGGTGTTCGGGTTGTCACGCCAGTGGCACTGCCCGGTAGCTAAGTTCGGAATCGATAACCGCTGAAAGCATCTAAGCGGGAAGCGAGCCCTGAGATGAGTCATCCCTGACCCCTTGAGGGTCCTAAAGGGCCGTTGGAGACCACAACGTTGATAGGTGGGGTGTGTAAGCGCGGCGACGTGTTGAGCTAACCCATACTAATTACCCGTGAGGCTTAACCATACAACACCCAAGAAGTGTTCTAAGGCTTGTAGCAAGTGCGAGACTACTTACAAATTCAGTGATAGCGACAAAGCCTACGGGCAACCTCGTTATTCACGTCAGCTTTCCGGATGAAGTTTTTTGCCTGGCGGCCATAGCGCCGTGGAACCACCTGATCCCATGCCGAACTCAGAAGTGAAACGCGGTAGCGCCGATGGTAGTGTGGCATTCGCCATGCGAGAGTAGGACACTGCCAGGCTTCAATTAAGCAATCACAGCGATGTGGTTGGTCGCGATACGACGTCAGGTTGTGTTGGACAGAAGATTTAGATAGCGCACACAGTGCGGTCTTTACCGGTTAGTGTGCTGATATGGCTCAGTTGGTAGAGCGCATCCTTGGTAAGGATGAGGTCCCCAGTTCGACTCTGGGTATCAGCACCATGAAAACGAAAGCCTCCCTGAAAAGGGAGGCTTTTTTGTTTTTACCATTCAGTTCATCGAGATCTGTCTGGCATCGAGATAGAAGCGGGCCTGCCCGGACGCCTCTATCTGAATGGCTGCTACCAGCCGTTCGTTTCGCTTGTACTCCCACTGTTCGTCTATCGTGGTCAATGGGGGCTTGTTGATGCCCAGCGTCTGCAGATATTCGTGAAACAAGCCTGCGCTGCCGATCTCGGTCAATCCTGCTTTCATCCCGGTCCACTCCCTTTATCGTTGCTGTTCTTCAATGATGTCAGCCCCATATGCATTCTGTGTGAACGCTTTTCTATTAAATTGATCCGAGCTAAGTTGTGCATTGGCAAAGGCAACCAGCGTCTCGAAGGGGAAAGGAACATGTTGATAAAGAATGTGCGTCTGAGTGGCAGGGAGGGGCTGTGGCAGATCCTGTGTCAGGATGGCCTGATCAGAACCATAGCCCCCATGAGCCAGATCCTCCTCTCTACCCGGGAACTGGATGGGGAGGAGGGGATGGCGATGGCCCCCTTTATCGAGCCCCATATTCACCTCGATACCACCCAGACCGCCGGTGAGCCGAGCTGGAACCTCTCCGGTACCCTGTTCGAGGGGATAGAGCGCTGGGCCGAACGCAAGGCGTTGTTGACTCATGAGGATGTGAAGCGCCGGGCCATCCAGACGCTGAAGTGGCAGATTGCCAACGGCATCCAGTTCGTTCGTACCCATGTGGATGTCTCCGACCCCAATCTGGTTGCTCTGAAGGCGATGCTGGAGGTGCGGGAGGAGATGAAGGGGTGGGTCGAGCTGCAGATCGTCGCCTTCCCGCAGGAGGGGATCCTCTCCTATCCCAACGGCAAGGCCTTGCTGGAAGAGGCGCTCAGGCTGGGAGCCGACGTGATAGGCGCCATCCCCCATTTCGAGTTCACTCGGGAATATGGGGTCGAAAGTCTGCATTATGTCTTCGATCTTGCCGAGAAATATCAGGTTCTGGTGGATGTGCACTGTGACGAGATCGATGACGAACAGTCCCGCTTCATCGAGACCCTGGCGACCCTGGCCTACGAGCGCGGTATCGGCCAGAGAGTCACCGCCAGTCACACCACCGCCATGCACTCCTACAACGGGGCCTATGCCTCTCGCCTGTTCCGCCTGCTCAAGATGGCGGACATCAACTTCGTCGCCAACCCGCTGGTGAACATTCACCTGCAGGGGCGTTTCGATACTTACCCCAAGCGCCGCGGCATCACCCGGGTCAAGGAGATGCTGGAGGCGAACATCAACGTCTGCTTCGGTCACGACGATGTGTTCGATCCCTGGTATCCCATGGGGACGGCCAACATGTTGCAGGTGCTGCACATGGGGCTGCATGTCTGCCAGATCATGGGTTACGAGCAGATCAACGACGGCTTGAAGCTGATCAGCAGCCACAGCGCCCGTACCCTGAACGTGCAGGATCGCTACGGCATCGAGGTGGGAAAACCGGCCAACCTGCTGATCCTGCCCGCCGAGAACGGCTTCGATGCGGTGCGTCGTCAGGTGCCTGTGCGCTACTCCATTCGCCATGGCCGCGTGATTGCCGAGACCAGGCCAGCCCAGACCTCCCTGCATCTGGATCAGATAGAGCCGGTGGATTTTCGCCGATAAGGCGGCTCATCCCCGTAGATTAATTGCCCCGCTATCCCCGCTTGCCGGCATTTTGCATAATGTCGGCCTGACACTTATGGAGCCTCCCCATGCAAACCTGGTTATTTGTCGCTGCCGGCGGTGCCATCGGCGCCTGCCTTCGTTTTGGTATCGCCGAGTTGATGGCGCTGCTGCTGGGGCGCCACTTCCCCTATGGCACCCTGGTGGTCAACGTGGTGGGCTCCTTCATCATGGGGGTGGCCTATGCCCTCATTCTGCACGGGCATGTGGCCGAGCATCCGCTCAAGCCACTCCTGATGGTGGGTATATTGGGTGCCCTGACCACCTTCTCCTCTTTCGCCCTGGATACCGTGGTGCTGGCACAGCAAGGCGCCTATCTGAAGGCACTGCTCAACATAGGTCTCAATCTCTTCCTCTGTATGGCCATGGTCATGCTGGGGATGCAGTTGGTTGCCAGCCGGGTTTAAGGTGTCCGCAGGTCACCGGCTCTGGTAAACTGGCGGCCATTCTTTGCTCTATGGGTGTTTGAGGGATGTCGGAACAGACTAATACTACGCATTTTGGCTATAAAACCGTGGCGGCGACCGAGAAGGAAACTCTGGTGGCTGGCGTCTTCCATTCGGTGGCGGCCAAGTATGATCTGATGAACGATCTGATGTCGTTCGGCATTCATCGCCTGTGGAAACGCTTCACCATCGATTGCTCCGGCGTGCGCAAGGGCCAGAAGGTGCTGGATCTGGCCGGTGGCACCGGCGACTTGACCGCCAAGTTCTCCCGCATCGTCGGCGAGACAGGTCAGGTGGTGCTGGCGGACATCAACGACTCCATGCTGAAAGTGGGCCGCGACAAGCTGCGCAACCTGGGGGTGGCGAACAACGTCTCCTACGTGCAGGCCAATGCCGAGGCGCTGCCCTTCCCGGACAATCACTTCGACGTCATCACCATAGGCTTCGGCCTGCGCAACGTGACCGACAAGGACAAGGCGCTGGCCTCCATGTTCCGGGTGCTCAAGCCGGGTGGTCGCCTGCTGGTGCTGGAGTTCTCCAAACCCGCCAGCGAGGTGATCGCCAAGCTCTACGATCTCTACTCCTTCAAACTGCTGCCGAAAATGGGCGAAATCGTCGCGAACGACGGTGAAAGCTACAAGTATCTGGCGGAATCCATTCGCATGCACCCGGATCAGCAGACCCTGGCTGGCATGATGGAGCAGGTCGGCTTCGAGCAGGTGGAGTTCTACAACCTGACTCAAGGTGTGGTCGCCCTGCACCGTGGTTACAAGTTTTAAGGTCGCCTATGCCGATGGATGCCATGGTCACAGCGGTGATCGAAACCAGCCTCAACCAGTTGCTGGCACTCGACAAGCAGAGCCCGGCGCGGCTGCGCAAGCTCGCGGGCAAGGTGCTCAAGCTGGAGCTGCGTGAGCTCAAGCCGCTCTGGTTTGTCTTCTCCGAACGTCGGCTGGACGTGCTGGCCCGCTATGAAGGGGAGCCAGACGCCGTGCTGAGCCTGTCGCTGACGGCGATCGGCCTGCTGAAGGATCCTTCCGCCCTGACTCGCTACATCCGCGAGGAGAAGCTGGACTTGAGCGGCGATCCCCAACTGGTACAGGCCTTCAGCGCTTTGCTGGGGGAGCTGGACATCGACTGGGAAGAGGAGCTGTCGCGCTATACCGGCGACGTGCTGGCTCATACCCTGTGTGGCGGCGCCCGTCAGGCCCGTCGCGTGGTAGGCCGCGAGCTGTGCCGCTCCCAGCGCCAGCTGGCCGAGTACCTCACCGAGGAGGCCCGCCTCGCCCCAGGCCCGCTGGAAGTGGCGAGTTTCAACGACGATGTCGAGGTGCTGGCACAGCACATGAAAGCGGTCGAGTTGCGGCTGGCCCGCCTCGAGCAGCAGGTGAGCTGATGACCCCCAAGGAGTTCAAACGCCTCTATCGCATCGTCAGCATCCTGCTGGAGCAGGGCATCGACGAGCTGGTTCCCGCCCGCTATCAACCCTGGCCCGGACGTCTGGTGCGCCGCAGCCTGTTCTGGCTCAAGAACAAGCAACCTGAGCTGTGCCGTGGTGCCCGCATTCGCCTCGCCTTCGAGGCCCTGGGCCCCATCTTCATCAAGTTCGGCCAGATGCTGTCGACCCGCCGGGATCTGCTGCCGCCAGACATCGCCGAAGAGCTGGCCCTGCTGCAGGACAGGGTGCCCCCCTTCTGCGGGCAGGAGGCCAGGCGCCAGATAGAGGCGAGCCTGGGCTGCCCCATCGAGACCCTGTTCGATGACTTCGACGAGACGCCGCTGGCGTCCGCCTCCATTGCCCAGGTCCATACCGCCCGCTTGAAGGAGAATGGCCGGGAGATCGTCATCAAGGTGATCCGTCCCGACATAGAGCCCGTCATCGAGGCCGATCTGCGGCTGATGCAGGCGCTGGCTCGTCTGGTGGCCCGTTTCGTGCCCCAGAGCGCGCGGCTGCGCCCCGTCGAGGTGGTGGAGGAGTACCGCAAGACCATACTCGACGAGCTGAACCTGATGCGCGAAGCGGCCAACGCCATCCAGCTGAGGCGCAACTTCACCGGCTCAGAGGCGCTCTATGTGCCCGAGGTCTACACGGATCACTGCCGCGAGCAGGTACTGGTGATGGAGCGCATCTACGGCATTCCTGTCTCCGACATAGCCGCGCTGGAGGCCAACGGCACCAACATGAAACTGCTGGCGGAGCGCGGGGTTGAGGTCTTCTTCACCCAGGTGTTCCGTGACAGCTTCTTCCATGCGGACATGCACCCGGGCAACATCTTCGTCTCCTTTGAGCACCCGGAGAATCCGCTCTGGATCGGCATCGACTGCGGCATAGTCGGCACCCTGAACCGGGAAGACAAACGCTACCTGGCGGAGAACTTCCTCGCCTTCTTCAACCGTGACTATCAACGGGTGGCGCAACTGCATGTGGAGTCCGGCTGGGTACCGCCCGACACCAAGGTGGACGAGTTCGAGTTCGCCATCCGCACAGTGCTGGAACCCATCTTCGAGAAGCCGCTATCCGAAATTTCGTTCGGTCACGTGCTGCTCAACCTGTTCAACACCGCCCGTCGCTTCAACATGCAGGTGCAGCCCCAGCTGGTGTTGCTGCAGAAGACACTGCTCTATGTGGAAGGGCTGGGGCGCCAGCTCTATCCCCAGCTGGACCTGTGGCAGACAGCCAAACCCTACCTGGAAAGCTGGATGCACGAGCAGGTTGGCCCCAAGGCGGTGCTCAATGCGATCCGCGAGAAGGCCCCCTTCTGGGCGGAGAAGCTGCCTGAGCTGCCGGAGCTGGTCTACGAGACCCTGCGCCAGGCGCGGCATCAGCAACACCACTTCGAACAGATGTTCGCCGATTTTCGCCTGCACAGCCGTCGTCAGGGACAGGCCCGCTACCTCTTAGGGGTGGGAGCCAGCCTACTGTTGGTGGGTGTATTCTTGCTGACCCAGAAACAACATATTGAGTGGGGACAAATCAGTCTCGCCGGCGCCGGGTTATGCTGGCTGCTGGGCTGGTTGAAGACCCGCATTCATTAATTAAACTGCGCCATCAGGCGCCTATCCTGGAGAGAAAGTCATGGGTGGTATCAGTATTTGGCAATTGTTGATCATCGCAGTCATAGTCGTGCTGCTGTTCGGTACCAAGAAGCTGCGCGGCATAGGTGGCGATCTGGGTGCCGCCGTGAAGGGGTTCAAGAAGGCGCTGTCGGATGATCCGGCCGATGCCAAGCCTGAGCAGAAGGATGCGGAGTTTCCGGCCAAGCAGCTGAACGAGACGGCCAGCAGTGCCGAGACCGCCAAGCAGAAAGACAAAGATCAGGCCTAAGCCATGTTCGACATCGGTTTTTGGGAGCTGGTCGTCATCGGTGTCGTCGCTCTGGTGGTGCTGGGTCCCGAGCGGTTGCCGGTTGCCATCCGTACCGCCAGCCACTGGATCAAGCTGATCCGCAGTACCGCCAACTCGGTCAAGACAGAGCTGGAGCAGGAGCTCAAGTTGCAAGAGCTGCACAATGATCTGAAGAAAGCCGAGCAGTTGCAGATGAACAACCTGAGCCCCGAGCTGCAGGAGTCCATCGAGCAGTTGAAGGCAGCGGCCCAGTCGGTGAACCGTCCCTATCAACCACAGCATGAGGCACAGAACGAGATCCGCCCGCCCGTCGCCCAGGTTGAACCTGCCACGCCGGTGGAACCTGCGGTGCAGCTGACCGAGGTGCCGCCGGTCAACAGCCAGCGCGAGCCGGTCAGCGAGTCTGCCGGCAAAGGGGAGGTGAAGCCATGAGTCAGGCCGAGCAACCCCTTATCAGCCACCTGGTGGAGCTGAGAACCCGTCTGCTGCGTTCCATCTCTGCCATCCTGCTGGCGTTCGTCGCGCTCATCTATTTCTCCAACGACATCTACGATTTCGTGGCCCGGCCGCTGCTCAGCCAGCTGCCTGAAGGGACCAGCATGATAGCGACGGATGTGGCGACCCCCTTCATCACGCCCATCAAGCTGACCCTGGTGGTCTCCTTCTTCGTGGCCATCCCCTATCTGCTCTATCAGGCCTGGGCCTTCATCGCCCCCGGCCTGTACCAGCACGAGCGGCGTCTCGTCATGCCGTTGGTGGCCTCCAGTGCCGTGCTCTTCTATGCCGGCATGGCGTTCGCCTACTACGTGGTGTTCCCTCTGGTGTTCGGCTTCTTCACCAGCACGGCCCCCGCCGGGGTGACGGTGGCGACCGACATTGCCAGCTATCTGGACTTCGTGCTGACCCTGTTCTTCGCGTTCGGGGTGGCGTTCGAGATACCTGTGGCCACCATCTTGCTCTGCTGGACCGGGGTCACCACCCCCAAGAGCCTGAGGGAGAAGCGCCCCTACGTCATCGTCGGGGTCTTCGTGGTCGGCATGCTGCTGACCCCGCCCGATGTCTTCTCCCAGACCCTGCTGGCGATCCCCATGTGGGCCCTGTGGGAGATAGGTCTCTTCTTCGCCCGCTTCTATGTGAGGAAAGAGGACGAGGAGGAGCAGGAACAACCGGAAGAGGGGAGCTGAGGCTCCCTTCCTCTTTTCATGCATCCGTTCGAGGCGTATGGTGATGCCCCATCGAGTAGATGGTTTTCAAATACCTGATATGTATTCCTTTTGTTCGGAACCTCTGATCCCATGATCGACATTGGTCTCAACCTCACCAGTCCCCAGTTTGCCGGCGAACAGGCCGACCTGGTGGCCCGCGCCCGCGCCGCCGGGGTGGAGGCGCTGATCCTGACCGGTACCGATCTGGCTGGCAGCCGCGAGAGTGCCACGCTTGCCGCCGAGTGGCCCGGTTACTGCTTCTCCACCGCCGGGGTGCATCCCCACGACGCCAAGAGTGTGGATGAGCAGACCCTGCCCGCCCTGCGCGCGCTGGCGGCCCTGCCCCAGGTGGTGGCCATCGGCGAGTGCGGTCTCGACTACAACCGCGACTTCTCCCCCCGTCCGGTGCAGGATGCGGTGTTCGACGCCCAGCTGGCGCTGGCCGCCGAGCTCGGGATGCCGGTGTTTCTGCACTGCCGCGATGCCCATGCCCGTTTCATCGAGATCCTGCGTCCCTGGTTGTCCAGGCTGCCGGGGGCCGTGCTGCACTGCTTCACCGGCTCCGACCAGGAGCTGGACCAGTGTCTGGCCCTGGGGTTGCACATAGGGGTGACCGGCTGGCTCTGTGACGAGCGCCGTGGCCAGCTGCTGCGCGAGCAGGTGGCGCGCATCCCCGCCGGTCGGCTGATGATCGAGACCGACGCCCCCTATCTGGTGCCGCGGGATCTGAAACCCAGACCCAAACGCAACGAACCCGCTTTTTTGCCGCACATCGCCCAGGTGGTGGCGGCCTGCCGTGGTGAAGCGCCCGAGGCCTTGCTGGCCCATACCCGGGCCACCTCCGCCGCATTTTTCCAACTTCCTCTTTTGGAGTGATTCATGGCCATAACTCTTCCGGGCGCCTTTCCGGGTCGCCGCCTGCGCCGGGTGCGCAAACATGATTTCAGCCGTCGTCTGGTGCGCGAGAACCAGCTGACCGTCAACGATCTCATCTATCCGGTGTTCGTGCTGGAGGGGGAGGGTCAGCGTGAGGCCGTCGCTTCCATGCCGGGGGTGGATCGTCTCTCCATCGATCTGCTGCTGATCGAGGCCGCCGAGCTGGTTGAGCTGGGCGTGCCCGCCATCGCCCTGTTCCCTGTGACGCCGCTGGAGCAGAAGAGCCTGCTGGCGGAAGAGGCCTATAACCCGGACGGCCTGGCCCAGCGTGCCACCCGTGCCCTCAAGGCCCGCTTCCCGGAGCTGGGGGTCATCACCGATGTGGCGCTGGATCCCTTCACCACCCATGGTCAGGACGGCATCATAGATGACGAAGGCTATGTGCAAAACGACATCACCACCGAGATCCTGGTGAAGCAGGCACTCTCCCACGCCGCCGCCGGGGCCGACATAGTGGCGCCGTCCGACATGATGGATGGCCGCATCGGTGCGATTCGCGCCGCGCTGGAAGAGAACGGCTTCGTCAACGTCCAGATCATGGCCTACTCCGCCAAATACGCCTCCAGCTACTACGGCCCGTTCCGCGATGCGGTGGGCTCCGCCGCCAACCTCGGCAAGAGCAACAAGGCCACTTATCAGATGGATCCGGCCAACGGCAACGAGGCGCTGCACGAGGTGGCGCTGGACATCGCCGAAGGGGCTGACAGCGTCATGGTCAAGCCGGGCATGCCCTATCTGGATGTGATCCGTCAGGTGAAGGATCAGTTCGGGGTGCCGACCTTCGCCTATCAGGTGAGTGGCGAGTACGCCATGCACATGGCGGCGATCCAGAACGGCTGGCTGAAGGAGCGGGAGTGCGTCCTGGAGTCCCTGCTCTGCTTCAAGCGGGCCGGTGCCGACGGCATCCTCACCTACTTCGCCAAGCGTGTGGCGCAGTGGCTGAAGGAAGACGCCCGGCGCTGATGCGAACGGCGTCATCCCCTTCACAATGCCGGCCCCAGGGCCGGCATTGTCGTCTCTGGATGCCGGATCGCTGCATTAATGAGCAGCTTTTGGCGAAATCTGGGCAGCGGGCCCGGCTCTGGGTGGCAAAGGCTTGATAAATGGGGTTTCTGCCTACATCTTAGATGGTCCAAGCAAGCTTCTGGACGGCAGGGGCTGCAGAGCATTTAGAGGTACCGCAGATGACTAACCCTTTGCTGACAATGGACTCGCTGCCCCCCTTCAGCCAGATCCAGCCCGATCAGGTGCAGCCTGCCGTGACGCAGGCCATCGCCGATTGCAAACAGAAGATTGAGGATGTGCTGGCGCAGCGGGACCCCCACACCTGGGACAGCCTGATAGCCCCGCTGGAAGAGGTCAATGACCGCCTGTCCCGAGTCTGGTCGCCGGTCAGCCACCTCAACGCCGTGCTCAACAGCGAGGCGCTGCGCGCGGCTCATGACGCCTGCCTGCCGCTGCTCTCCGAATTCCAGACCTATGTGGGCCAGCATGAAGGGCTCTATCAGGCCTATCTGGCTCTCTCCGAGAGCGACGACTTCCTCCTGCTGAGCGGCGCCCAGCGCAAGGAGATCCAGAATACCCTGCGCGACTTCCGCCTCTCCGGCATAGGTCTGCCCGCCGAGGCGCAGCAGCGCTATGGGGAAATTCAGGCCCGCCTCTCCGAGCTGGCCTCCCGCTTCAGCAACAACGTGCTGGATGCGACCCAGGGCTGGAGCAAGCTGGTGACCGACGAGGCCGAACTGGCCGGTCTGCCTGCGAGCGCCCAGGCGGCCGCCCGTCAGATGGCTGAACTCAAAGGCAAAGAGGGCTGGCTGTTCACCCTGGATATTCCTTCTTACCTGCCGGTGATGATGTACTCGGACAACCGCGCACTGCGCGCCGAGCTGTATGAGGCTTTCACCACCCGCGCCTCCGACCAGGGCCCGAACGCCGGCAAGTGGGACAACTCCGCCATCATGAGCGAGCTGCTCACCCTGCGCCGCGAGCTGGCCCAGCTGCTGGGCTTTGCCAACTACGCCGAGCTGTCCCTTGCCACCAAGATGGCGGACAAGACCGAACAGGTGGTGAGCTTCCTCACCGATCTGGCGGCCAAGTCCCTGCCGCAAGGCAAGGCCGAGCTGGAGGAGATCCGCGCCTTCGCCGCCGAGCAACACGGTCAGCGCGAGCTGGCCGCCTGGGATCTCGCCTACTACGCCGAGAAGCTCAAGCAGCACAAGTTCTCCATCTCCGACGAGCAGCTGCGTCCCTACTTCCCCGCCAGCCGGGTGGTGAAGGGGCTGTTCGAGGTGGTGAAGCGGGTGTTCGGCATGAAAGTACGCGAGCGCCTCGGCATCGACACCTGGCATCCCGATGTGCGTTTCTATGACATCTTCGATGCCGAGGACGAGCTGCGCGGCAGCTTCTACCTCGACCTCTACGCCCGGGAACACAAGCAGGGCGGAGCCTGGATGGATGTCTGCCTCGGCCGTCGCTACCGTCAGGATGGCTCACTGCAAAAGCCGGTGGCCTACCTGACCTGCAACTTCAACGGCCCGGTGGATGGCAAGCCGGCCCTGTTCACCCACAACGAAGTGGTCACCCTGTTCCACGAGTTCGGCCACGGCATTCACCACATGCTGACCCAGATCGATGTGGCCGGTGTGGCCGGCATCAACGGCGTGGCCTGGGATGCGGTGGAGCTGCCGAGCCAGTTCCTGGAGAACTGGTGCTGGGAGTCCGAGGCGTTGGCCTTCATCTCCGGTCATCATGAAACCGGCGAGCCGCTGCCCGCAGATCTGCTGGAGAAGATGCTGACCGCCCGCAACTTCCAGGCGGCCATGCAGATGCTGCGTCAGCTGGAGTTCGCCCTGTTCGATTTCCGCCTGCACCAGGAGTTTGACCCGGCCAGGGCGGATCAGATCCCGGCGCTGCTGAGTGAGGTGCGCAGCCAGGTGGCGGTGATGACGCCACCGGCGTTCAACCGCTTCCAGCACAGCTTCTCCCACATCTTCGCGGGCGGCTATGCGGCGGGCTACTACAGCTACAAGTGGGCCGAGGTGCTCTCCGCCGATGCCTTCTCCCGCTTCGAGGAGGAGGGGATCTTCAACCCTGCCACCGGCCAATCCTTCCTGAAGAACATTCTGGAGAAGGGGGGCTCCAAGGAGCCGATGGAGCTGTTCCGTGCCTTCCGCGGTCGCGAACCCAAGGTGGATGCGCTGCTACGTCATAGCGGGATTGCCGCATGAGGCCCAGCGCTCTTCACCGGCGTGAGCTTCAAGCAGGTACAGATTTGCGACATAGTGGGATCACAGCGTGATTTTTGAGATAAAAAGGGACCTTTTGGTCCCTTTTTTCAAGGGTTTTTAATATCTTGCGGAGTGCATGTTTGCACTGGCCCCGCCTCTTCAGTAGAGTCGGGTTCTACCTTCCAAGGAGAGAAAGAACCTTGCCATGAGGCGAGCACTCGAGTCTGTCTATCAAATCATCTCAAGCCTGTCTCATTCGAGTGGTCAGGGATATTTTGATACCTTTGTGAGTGAAATCGCCAACGCGGTCGGGGCTGACTTCGTCCTGGTTTCAGGCAAGGATCAGGCCGGGCTCTTCTTCACAGTGCATGCCGCCTATCCCGCCTCTCTCGACATCAACTCCTACAGCTTCCCCCTCGCGGATACCCCGGGGGAGATCGCCATGCAGCAGGGAGAAGCCTGGTTCAGCGATCGCACCCGGGAGTTGTTTCCCCATGCGGCCGTGCTGGAGCGCTGCCAGGTTCGGGGCTATGCCGGCGTCGCACTGAAGAGTGCCGAAGGGGAGACCATAGGGCTGTGCAGCGTCATGTTCAAGCGGGCCACCCCCAGAATGGACAAGATCATGGGGCTGCTGCGGCTGCTGGCGCCGCTCGCCGGCCGTGAACTGGCCCTGATGTATCAGCAGCAGCGTCAGTCGCTCCCCGCCCAGCCGGAATGCCCCGACTTCCTGGACACCATGATGTCCCATGCGCCGGTCGGCATCGGCAAGCTCGATCTGAACGGCACCATCCTCTGGGTCAACCCGGCCATCGAGAAGATGCTGGGCTACAGCCAGCAGGAGCTGCTGCGACTCACCGTTGCCGAGCTCAACCACCCCGACGACTGGCTGACCAGCATCCCTCTCTACGACGCGCTCAAGCGGGGAGAGCGCCCCGCCTTCACCCAGGAGAAGCGCTACCTGCACCGGGATGGCTCTGTGCTGTGGGGCCGGGTGACTGTGACCCTGATCCGCAACGAGCAGATGCATCCGGACTACCTCATGGTGGTGCTGGAGAACATAGACCCGATGAAGCGCCATGCGGAGCAGCTCAAGCTCTCCCACCGGGTCTATGACAACCTCTCCGAGGCCATACTGGTGTGCGATGCCGACAGCCGCATCATCTCGGTGAACCCGGCGTTCGAGAAGATCACCGGCTACAGCGAGGAGGAGGCCCGCGGCCAGCGCCCCAGCCTGCTCAAGTCCGGGCTGCACGATCAGACCTTCTACGCCGACATGTATCACGCCCTGGAGCGGGTGGGGATCTGGCGCGGCGAGGTGTGGAACAAGCGCAAGAACGGCAAGCTTTATCCCCAGCAGCTGATGATCAGCGCCCTGCGAGAAGGGGGCAGGATCAGCCAGTACATCGCCATCTTCAGCGATCTCTCCCAGACCAAGCTGGCGGAGCAGAAGATCGCCGCCCAGGCCAACTACGACAACCTCACCGGGCTGCCGAACCGCTGGTTGTTCGGCCGCTGCCTTGCCCGCTTCTGCGAGCGGGGGGAGCGCTTCGCGCTCATGGTGCTGGATCTCAACAACTTCAAGGCGGTCAACAACAGCATGGATCACCATGTCGGCGATGCCCTGCTGCGAGAGGTGTCGGATCGGCTGGTGAGCCGGGTGCGCACCGAGGATCTGGTGGCCCGCATCGGCGGCGACGAGTTCGCCTTCCTGGTGCCCGGCATAGTCAACCGGCGTCAGGCCGAGGTCTTCGCCAAGCAGGTGATAGGCGGCTTCGCCCGTCCCTTCATGCTGGCGAACCAGCACCTCTATGTGACCGCGACCCTAGGTATCACCCTCTGCCCCAACGACGGGGCCGACAGCGACGAGCTGCTGCGCAACGCCGAGCAGGCGCTGTTCGTCGCCAAGCGGCAGGGGCGCTCCCTCGGTACCTACAGCGCCTCCATGCGGGAAGAGGTGAGCCAGCGCCACCAGATGCAGCAGGATCTGGCGGAGGCCATCAAGCTGGGGCAGCTGACCATGGCCTATCAGCCCATCTGGGACAATCGCAGCGGCAGGGTCGCCAAGCTGGAAGCCCTGGTGCGCTGGTATCACCCCCACTGGGGTCAGGTGTCGCCAGCGGACTTCATCCCGCTGGCGGAAGAGGCGGGGCTCATCCAGGGGTTGGGGGCTCTGGTGCTCTGGCAGTCGTGCCGGGATCTGGCCCGCCTGCAGCAGTCCGGCTTCCCGGATCTGCAGATGTCCATCAACCGCTCCACCCTGGAGTTTCAGACCATAGATCCCGAGGCGAACGAGTGGCTGCGAGTGATCCGTCACTTCGACCTGGACCCGGCGGACATCATCATAGAGATCACCGAATCCCTGTTGATGGAGAGCAGCGATCAGCACAGGGTGCGGATCGATGCCCTGCGCGAGGCGGGCTGCAAGCTGGCCATCGATGACTTCGGCACCGGCTACTCGGCCCTCAACTACCTGCGTACCTTCCCGGTGGATCTGGTGAAAATTGACCGCTCCTTCGTGCGCCACATCCCCTTCAACGAGCAGGACCGGCTGCTGCTGGACGGCATCATCAACATAGTTCACAACCTCGGCATGCAGGTGGTGATCGAGGGGGTGGAGACCCGGGAGCAGCTCAACTTCCTGTGTCAGAAGGGTTGTGCCTTCACCCAGGGCTATCTGCTCAGCCGCCCGCTTCCCTACGACGACCTGGTGGAATACCTGACCCTCAATCGCCAGGGGATGAACCTGGCCAATCTGACCACAGTGAGCTGATCCCCCGCTTCTGCTATCATGCCCGCTTCCGTGCCGCCATGAGTCTTCGTTATGCCCCATATCCAGGTTTTCAGTGAAGTGCCCGCCCGCGATGGCGAGCTGGACGCCCTGCGACTGCGTCTGGCCGAGGTGGAGTTTCCTGCCCCTTTTGCGCTGGTGCTGACTGACACCAGGCTGGAGCTGCGCAAGCTGGACGAACCCAAGCTGGGTGCCGTCTATGTAGACTTCGTGGAAGGGGCCGTGGCCCACAGGCGCAAGTTCGGTGGCGGCCGCGGCCAGTCCATCGCCAAGGCGGTGGGGTTGAAGTCCGGGGCCATGCCGACAGTGGTGGATGCCACCGCCGGGCTCGGCCGTGACGCCTTCGTGCTGGCCTCCCTCGGCTGCAAGGTGACCCTGATCGAACGCAGCCCCGTGGTGGCGGCCCTGTTGCAGGACGGGCTGGCGCGGGCGGCCCAGGATCCCGAGATTGGCCCCTGGGTCAGCGAGCGCATGCATCTTCTGCAGGGGCCAGCGGTGGACAACCTGCTGGCGTTGAGCGAGCGGCCCGATGTCATCTATCTCGATCCCATGTTCCCCCACAAGCAGAAGTCGGCGCTGGTGAAAAAAGAGATGCGGGTGTTCCAGTCCCTGGTGGGGCCGGATCTCGATGCGGATGCCCTGCTGCCTGCCGCGCTCAAGATGGCGAACAAGCGGGTGGTGGTAAAGCGCCCAGCCTATGCTGGCTGGCTCAATGAACATAAACCCAGTATGGCTATCGAGACCAAGGGTAACCGCTTCGATGTCTATGTGATGGCGGCGCTGGCGGCGGGTTAACTGTCGGTGCGAGTCGCAGAAAGTTGATGCTGGTGGTGGCGTCACCGCCTGGGCTTTCTGCACGGTTTGAGTTGCAGCGGGTCGCCGGCCAGCGCCGGATTGTCCTCGTTGCCATTGCAGACCAGCGCCAGATCAGCCTTCGCCAACATGAACAAATCCCAGTTCGTAACCAAAGCCGCCACCGCTTTGCGTATACGGGCGCTGGCATAGAAGCCGTTGTCGCTGTCCGCCATGTCGGGGGGTAGTTGTCATCGCTTCTGGCTGTAGAAGAGACGAAGGCCTTGTCGGTCAGCTGGCCGCCGCACAGCCCGGCGGCGACCGTGCCTTCTACTGTGGCGACCTGGGTGTTGTTCACCAGCCGCGACCTCTGGGCTTGAGCTCGTAGTACTGCTCGTGGCCCGGCAGCACCATGGCCTGGCGCAGATTCAACTGGTGGTGAAGGCGCTGAAGCCGTTGGCGGCGAGAGCAAGGATCTCCAGCTTGAGTTCGCTGCTGGGCACCTCCAGCGGCTTGATCACCCTTGCGGATGCAAAAAGAGGGCCAACGTTATGTTGGCCCTCCTTTTTCGTATTGGATTCAGTTGGTTGGCGCGAAGCGGATCAGCTTATCTTCCCCTTGCCAGCTCAGGCGCAGGGTCGCCAGCTCCCCAGGCTGAGTCGCTCGCCACTGTGCAGCAGCAGATACTCGACCCCTTCGCTGGCTTCTATGGTGCGGACCTTGTCATCCCACCGGCGACCGTCGCGGCTGGCGAGGGTCACCGGCAGTTGCCAGCGGGCGGCTATCTCGAGCCAGTCGTAGAGGTCACAGCTGATGGGTTGGTAATCCGGCATGATCGACTCTCAGACAGACAGGTGATGAGGTCAGGCTTCCTGCACGCGGGTGGGCCAGCCCATCTTCTGCTGGCGATCCACCTCGAGCCGCAACTCGCTGGCGCGCAGATAGTGTTCGTCCATCCACCCTTTGGGCAGGGTCAGGGTCAGCGACTCCTCCTCGGCCTGCAGGGTGAAGCTGGGCACTGTGCCCTGGGTGCGGCGCATGCAGAGGATCAGCGCGATGCGCAGGATGCGGGCCAGCCGGATCGCCTGGCGACCGGTGACGGCGCCCTGCTTCTCCAGGGTGTCCAGCTTGAATTCGTCCCGCTGATTGAACAGCAGGGCCGACAACAGCTTCTTCTGCGCCGGGGTGAAGCCCGGCATGTCGATGTTGTCGATGATGTAGGCGGCGTGTTGCGGCGCCTTCTTGTACTCGATGCAGAGGCCAATCTCGTGCAGCAGGGCCGCATAACGCAGGATAGGGCGACCGTAGCGCTTGGAGAGACGCCAGGCCGGTTGCAGCTGGTTGAACGCTTCGACGGCGGTGTCGCGCACCCGCTCGGCGTGCTCTTTATCCAGCTGATAGCGGCTGATCAGGCTATCGGCGGTTCTGTCCCTGGCATCACAGTCGTGATTGTTGCCGAGCAGGCCGTAGATCAGGCCTTCCCGCAGGGCGCCACCCGCCAGCGTCATGCTCTCGATATTCAGGGTCTCGAAGATGGCGATCAGGATGGCGAGGCCGGAGGGGAACACGGTCAGCCGCTCGGCGGCCAGCCCTTCCAGCTGCAGCCGATCCAGTCTGCCGCAGGCGATGGCCTGACCCATCAGCTCCTGCAGCTTGGGCAGGGTGACCCGCTCGCTCTTCCCTTGCGCCAGCATGATCTCCTGCAGCGCCTGGACAGTGCCGGAGGCGCCGACGCAGGTGCGCCAGCCCAGAGCGCGGTAATCTTCCGCCACTTTCTCCAGTACCGTCTTGGCGGCGGCAATGGCCTGCTGGAAACGGGCCTCGGAGAGCTCGCCGTCACCGAAGTGATTGTTGAGCCAGGTGACGCAGCCCATGTGCAGGCTGTTGAGCAGTTTGGCTTCGCTGTGTTCGCCTATCACCAGCTCTGTGCTGGCGCCGCCGATGTCGATCACCAGGCGGTTGCCTTCCCCGGCGGAGGTCCAGGAGACCCCCTCGTAGATGGTCTTGGCCTCTTCCTCGCCCGAGATGATCTCTATGCTGTGGTTGAGCACCCGTTCCGCTTCGCTCAGGAACTCGTCAACGTTGGTGGCGAGGCGCAAGGTGGCGGTCCCCACCACCCGGATGTTGTCGGACGGAATGTCCTGCAACTGCTCGGAGAACAGGCGCAGGCAGTCCCAGCCCCGCTCCATGGCGGCACGGCTGAGACGAAACTCCGGATCGAGACCGGCGGCGAGGCGAACCTTGCGCTTGACCTTGGTGACGGTGCGCAGGGCACCGGCGACCTCGCGCACCACCAGCATGTGAAAGCTGTTGGAGCCGAGGTCGATGGCGGCATAGAGCGGCGAGTTGTGCAACTGGGCCAGTCCCTTAGTTCTTGCGTGGCGGACGGCGGCGGTTGTTGCTGTTGCCACCACCCTGGCGATCCCGCATGTTGCGGTTCACCGGCTGACGGTTGCGGAACACCCGTTTCGGGGCGGTCACATCATCCAGCAGGGAGTCGCGATCGTACTTGCTGACCGGGATGGCGTGATGGATGTACTCCTCGATGGCCGGCAGGTTGAAGGCATAGTCTTCACAGGCCAGGCTGATGGAGTGACCGCTCTTGCCGGCACGACCGGTACGACCGATACGGTGTACATAGTCTTCGGCATCGTCGGGCAGGTCGTAGTTGAAGACGTGGGTCACGTCGGGGATGTGCAGACCACGGGCGGCCACGTCGGTGGCGACCAGGATGTCCAGGGTGCCCTTGGTGAAGTCTTCCAGGATCTTCATCCGCTTCTTCTGCGGCACGTCACCGGTCAGCAGGCCGACGCGGTGGCCGTCGTTCTCCAGCCACGCATGCACGTCTTCGCAGACATGTTTGGTGTTGGCGAAGACGATGGCCTTTTCCGGCCACTCTTCTTCCATCAGGGAGAGCAACAGCAGCATCTTGTCTTCGTTGGAGGGGTAGAACAGCTCCTCCTTGATCCGCACGCCGGTCATCTGTTCCGGCTCTATCTGCACGTGTTCCGGGTGGTTCATGTGCTCGTAGGCCAGCTCCTGCACCCGCAGGGAGAGGGTGGCGGAGAACAGCATGCTCAGACGCTCGGTGGCGGGCGGCATGCGGCGGAACAGGAAGCGGATGTCCTTGATGAAGCCGAGGTCGAACATGCGATCCGCTTCATCCAGCACCACGACCTGGATGTTGCCCAGATCGATCACCTTGGACTTGAAGTAGTCGATGATGCGGCCTGTGGTACCGATCAGGATGTCGACACCCTGTTCCAGCACGGCCAGCTGCTTGTCATAGCCTTCGCCACCATAGGCGAGACCGAGCTTGAGCCCGGTGGAGGCAGACATGCCTTCTGCATCGTTGTAGATCTGGACCGCCAGCTCCCGGGTCGGGGCCATGATGATGGCGCGGGGCTGGTTGACGAGGCGCGGCCTGGTCAGGGGATGGGTCAATAAATAGTTGAAGGTCGCGGCCAGGAAGGCAAGGGTCTTGCCGGTCCCCGTCTGGGCCTGACCGGCGAGGTCATGGCCTTCTACCAGCAGGGGCAGAGACAGTGCCTGGATGGGCGTACAATAGTGAAATCCCTTTGATTCCAGACCAGCCAGAACTTCGGGTTCGAGGCCCATTTGGGCGAATTTTTCGGTCGTTAGATGTGTTTTGCTCATGGCGGTAGGTTATCAGGTTAGGCTTGCAATAATAAACAGGATCATTTCAAATAGGGCAACTATTGCCTTTGTTGAACCATCAATAAAGCCTTAATTACTGACTGGAGTTGGAGATGAGTGACAAGATTGTTCAGCTGAGCGATGCCAGCTTCGAGGCCGATGTAATCAAAGCCGACAGCCCCGTTCTGGTCGATTTCTGGGCTGAATGGTGCGGTCCGTGCAAGATGATTGCCCCGATCCTGAACGAAGTCGCCCAAGAATATGCCGGTCGCGTGACAGTGGCGAAATTGAACATCGATCATAACGCCGACACTCCGCCCAAGTATGGCATTCGCGGTATCCCGACCCTCTTGCTGTTCAAGAATGGCGAAGTGGCAGCGACCAAGGTCGGCGCCCTGTCCAAGACTCAGCTGAAAGAGTTCCTGGACGGTAACCTGTAATAATCAAGAAGGAGCGCATTGCAATAATGCGCTCCTTGTGTTTTATCACCTAGACGCTCATCCCGATTGGTGCTAGTTTATCGCTCGTTTGCTAACCTTTTTGCCTGACTCCTTGCTTAACAGCAGCCTGGCAAGTCAAATCCGATCAGCATCAATCCAGCAGACTGTCTCCTCATTTCAATCCTTGCTTACAGACTTTCACCACTATGAATCTGACTGAACTAAAGAACACTCCTGTGTCTGAGCTGGTACAGCTTGGCGAATCCATGGGGTTGGAAAATCTGGCTCGGGCGCACAAGAAAGACATCATCTTCGCGATCCTCAAGGCGCACGCCAAGGGTGGCGAGGATATCTTTGGCGACGGTGTGCTGGAAATCCTGACCGACGGCTTTGGCTTCCTGCGCAGTGCAGACGGCTCCTATCTGGCCGGCCCGGACGATATCTACGTCTCCCCGAGCCAGATCCGCCGTTTCAACCTGCGAACCGGCGATACCGTTTCCGGCAAGATCCGGCCACCGAAAGAGGGCGAACGTTATTTCGCGCTGCTCAAGGTCAACGAGGTCAACTACGACCGCCCGGAAAACGTCCGCAACAAGATCCTGTTCGAGAACCTGACTCCGCTGCACGCCAACGAGCGTCTGCGCATGGAGCGTGGCAACGGCTCGACCGAAGACATCACAGCCCGCGTGCTGGACCTGGCTGCCCCCATAGGTAAAGGCCAGCGTGGCCTGATCGTGGCGCCGCCCAAGGCCGGTAAGACAATGCTGCTGCAGAACATCGCCCAGAGCATCGCCTACAACCACCCGGACTGTGAACTTATCGTGCTGCTCATCGACGAGCGTCCCGAAGAAGTGACCGAGATGCAGCGCATGGTGAAGGGTGAAGTGATCGCCTCTACCTTCGACGAACCTGCTTCGCGCCACGTTCAGGTTGCCGACATGGTGATCGAGAAGGCCAAGCGCCTGGTCGAGCACAAGAAGGATGTGGTCATCCTGCTGGACTCCATTACCCGTCTGGCGCGTGCCTACAACACCGTCATCCCCTCATCCGGCAAGGTACTGACCGGTGGTGTGGATGCCAACGCCCTGCACAGGCCCAAGCGCTTCTTCGGTGCCGCCCGCAACGTTGAGGAAGGCGGCAGCCTGACCATCATCGCCACCGCGCTGGTGGATACCGGCTCCAAGATGGATGAAGTCATCTACGAAGAGTTCAAGGGTACCGGCAACATGGAACTGCACCTCTCGCGCAAGATTGCCGAGAAGCGTGTCTACCCGGCCATCGACATCACCCGCTCCGGCACCCGCAAGGAAGAGCTGCTGACTGCGCCGGACGAGCTGCAGAAGATGTGGATACTGCGCAAGATCATTCACCCCATGGGCGAGATCGACAGCATCGAGTTCCTCATCGACAAGCTGGCAGCCACCAAGACCAATGACGAGTTCTTCGACGCCATGCGGCGCCAGCAGAAGTAACCGGTCAGAAAATGACGAAACCGCGGCCCAGGTCGCGGTTTTTGTTTATCTATTTTCCGGTCGCCTGAGTAGTATGAAATCCCGATGTCACAAGGATAGGGACGTCATGAAGCCTGTTTTCTGGTTATTGCTGGGGTTGCTGCCGCCATGCCAGCCTGCCGCAAGTGGCGGCGCTGGTGGCCGACCGAGGGGTTGCAGGGTCACCAGCGCTATCTGGCGGCCGGCTGCAGCTCGGGCAATTTGCCGCCATCGACACCCTGCTGGCAACCCTGGCGGTGGGGCAGCGGGAGTTCCTGCTGTTGCAGCTGCTGGGGATATTCCAATGCCGGCCACCCCTGTATCCCCCTGCTGCCTGGGTGCGCGGCTCAGGCCGCCAAGGCCCCCAGTGGCTGGTGGAGCAGCAGGTGGACGGCTTTCTGGTGCAGCAACCCGCCTACGATTTTGCCGCCCGCGCCCGGCAGTTGCTGGCCAATGGCACTGGCAGCAGCTGGCCTGGCAGGACAACTATCGCCAGCAGCTGGCCCAGGGCAGCTTCGCTAAAGCCATCTACTACAGCCGTAACCCCGATCTGGCCATGCAGCAGCAGGCGCTGCTGGCCCTGCTCGATCGGCAGCCGCTTCCCGCTCTGCAATGCGGGAGGCCGCAAGCGCTGGCCGCCATGAATATCTTCCTGCCCGACAACCAGTTGCTGCTGCGGCTGTTGGAAGCGTACCGGCGACAGCGCGCTCTATGAAGCTGTGGCGTCAGCCGGTGGATCAGGACAGCGTGGCCGCACTCTCCACCATCAGCCGCTTCCATCACGGCGGCGGCCAGCGATCTGCTGATTGCCGCCAGTGCAACCCTCAAGCTGAAAGAGCCGCCCTGCAGCCAGCTCAGCGCGCTCTCGCCGCTGCCGGACAAGGCCCAGCAATTCCTGCTGGCGGAGCTCTCAACCGCCAATACAGCGCGCTGGTGGCCAGCCTGTTGCTGCAGATGGACGAACCCAGGCTGCTGGCCCAGCTTGCCGATCGGCTGACAGGCAGGAAAGACGTCACGCCTCGTCCGTCATGCTGCCCGATACGGGTACACCGGATGCGCGGCCAGGGTTATAATGCGGAACCTCCTGACCCCGCTAGGGTACCTGCATGAAATACAAGGACTTGCGTGATTTCATCGCGCAGCTGGAACAAACCGGACAGCTCAAGCGCATCAGCCGCGAGATAGACCCCTATCTGGAGATGACCGAGATCAGCGACCGCACCCTGCGTGCGGGCGGCCCGGCCCTGCTGTTCGAGAATCCCAAAGGCTACTCCATGCCGGTGCTGACCAACCTGTTCGGCACCCCGGATCGGGTCGCCATGGGCATGGGCCAGCCCAACGTCGGTGCCCTTCGCCAGGTCGGGGTCTGGCTCTCCTACCTGAAAGAGCCCGAGCCGCCCCGTGGTCTCAAGGAGCTGATGGAGAAGCTGCCGATCTTCAAGCAGGTGCTCAACATGCCGACCAAGCGGCTCTCCTCCGCCCCCTGTCAGCAGGTGGTGCTGGAGGGGGACGCGGTGGATCTGGACCAGATCCCCATCCAGCACTGCTGGCCCGGCGATGTGGCGCCCCTGGTGACCTGGGGGCTGACCATTACCCGAGGCCCCTACAAGAAGCGCCAGAACCTCGGCATCTACCGTCAGCAGAAGATCGGCAAGAACAAGCTCATCATGCGCTGGCTGGATCACCGCGGCGGCGCCATCGATTTTCGCGAGTGGCAGGAGGCCCACCCGGGTGAACGTTTCCCGGTGGCGGTGGCGCTCGGCGCCGATCCTGCGACCATACTCGGCGCCGTGACGCCGGTGCCGGACAGCCTCTCCGAGTACGCCTTCGCCGGCCTGCTGCGGGGCAGCCGCACCGAGGTGGTGAAGGCCCTGAGCTGCGATCTCGAGGTGCCCGCCAGCGCCGAAATCGTGCTGGAAGGCTATCTGGAGCCGGGGGAGATGGCACCCGAGGGTCCCTACGGGGATCACACCGGCTACTACAACGAGGTGGACGAGTTCCCGGTGTTCACCATCACCCACATGACAATGCGCCGCGATGCCATCTATCACAGCACCTACACCGGCCGTCCGCCCGATGAGCCGGCTGTGCTCGGGGTGGCGCTGAACGAGGTGTTCGTGCCGCTGCTGCAGAAGCAGTTCCCCGAAATAGTGGACTTCTACCTGCCGCCGGAAGGCTGCTCCTACCGGATGGCGGTGGTGACCATCAAGAAGCGTTATCCCGGCCATGCCAAGCGGGTGATGCTGGGGGTCTGGTCCTTCCTGCGCCAGTTCATGTACACCAAGTTCGTGATCGTCTGCGACGACGACATCAACGCCCGGGACTGGAAGGACGTGATCTGGGCCATCACCACCCGGATGGACCCGGCGCGGGACACCACCTTGATCGAACACACGCCCATCGATTATCTCGACTTCGCCTCGCCGGTCTCGGGGCTCGGCTCCAAGATGGGGCTGGATGCCACCAACAAGTGGCCGGGGGAGAGCAACCGGGAGTGGGGTCAGCCCATAGTCCAGGACGAGGCGGTGAAGCAGAAGATCGACGGGATCTGGGACGAGTTGAAGATCCTCGACTGAGCGACCCGCCCGGGCTGGCGGCCATGTCGACGCAAAAGTGCGGTATTGCCGTGCCGAATTGGGTATGCTCGACTGACTTGACCACAAGCTGGTCGCCAGAAAACAGTGAAACCATGAGCGAAGCGGGCCGGGCAGGCCCCTCACAAGGACAAGAATGCAACGTATCAAGTGCCGCGTAGAGGAACTGCGCGAATATGTCGACACCATCTGGCACGTGGCCCTGACGCCGCAGCAAGCGGTGAGCTTCAAGCCTGGCCAGTATCTGCTGGTGGTGATGAGCGATTCGGACAAGCGCCCCTTCTCCATCGCCAACTCGCCGACCCGCTCCGGTGTGCTGGAGCTGCAGATCGGTGCCACCCCGGAGAACGCCTACGCCGGCCAGGTGCTGGCCCGCATGCGCGAGCAGGGGGAGATCGAGATCGAACTGGCGGCGGGCAAGGCCTTCCTGCGTGACGAATCGCCGCGCCCCCTGATCCTGATGGCGGGTGGCACCGGCTTCTCCTACGCCCGCGCCATCCTGGAGTATCTGATCGATACCGGCAGCAAGCGCCCGGTGTTCCTCTACTGGGGCGTGCGCCAGGCGCACTGGCTCTATGAGCAGGGGCTGATGCAGCAGTGGGAGCGCGACTATGCGCCGCTGACCTTCATCCCCGTGGTGCAGGAGCCACAAGCGGACTGGACCGGCAAGACCGGTCTGGTGCACAAGGCCATCATGGATGACTTCGTCAGCCTGCATGACTACGACATCTATGTGGCCGGTCGCTTCGAGATGGCGGGTGCCGCCCGCGAGGAGTTCAAGGTGCTGGGTGCCGAGCCAGAGCGCATCTTCGGCGACGCCTACGAGTTCATCTGATCACCGTCTACCCGAGGAGTGCCGATCTGCTCCCTTCTCCCCTCGCGGGAGAAGGGGTGGGGATGAGGGGGTGAGCAACTTGATTTGCCAGCCCCTATCGGCCCCCCTTGGGCATCAGAAACAACAAACCCCAGCCTGGCTGGGGTTTGTTTTATGTGCCGACGGGACGTCGAGTCGTATTACTCGCCCTTGGCGCCGAGTTGCTGTTCCAGCTGGGCCAGCTTGGCCTCGAGGGCGGTCAGCTTCTCCCGGGTGCGCAGCAGCACCTTGGTCTGCACGTCAAACTCTTCGCGGCTCACCAGATCCAGCTTGTTCAGCTGGGCCTGCAGCACCTGACGGGTCTTCTTCTCCACCTCTTCACCCATGCTGCGAATGCCGGGCGGCAGGGCGTTGTGTATCTGTTTGGCGATCTCTTCCAGTTTTTTCGGGTCGATCATGGGGTTCTCCTTAAGCAATGGCGCCATTCTACCGACAAATCCCCCCCTTTGCCGAGATCGGGGTGGCTTTTTGCGCCACTGACGCTGAAAGGTTCTGGTCGGGTCTGGTGATAAGGGGAAGGCTGTTACCCTCTGGCGCCGGGGATCAATTCCAATTCCTTGATGTTGTACACAAAAAAATCAGATCAGATGACCGACCAGAGGCTTATTAATTGTTGCGTTGCTGTTAATATGACTCGGTCGGGTTTGGACCCTACCCCGTCAGGCTCATCATGGATAACAACATATAAAGAGATAAGGATATGAAAAAGAAGCTAATTTACGCGGCAGTCGTCAGTGCGCTGCTGAGCGGTTGTGGTGGCAGTGACGAAAACAAAGGCGATACCTCAAGCTATCTCGATTATCTGCTGAGCGGCACCAATGCGGCGCGCCCCAGCGCCCTGGCCGCCCGTGCCAGTGACGGCACCCTGAAGTTCTCGACCGAAACGGCCGATCTCTCCAATCCAGTCTCAGCCCTCTCCACCCTGGATGGCTGGTCCACTACCCAGGCGATCCAGATAGTGCCAGTGACTGCCTCGGGCATCACAGTCAAGGCGCCGTCCGCCGCCGAATTCGGTGCCTCGGTGGCCCCGCTCTACCTGCTGGAGCTGGAGTTCGACAGCGCCGCCCTGCGCCCGAGTGGCGTGAAGAAGGTGCTGACCTACGGGGTGGACTTCGTGGTCGCCGAGTCGGTGGGCAAGCTGAACCTGGTGCCGCTCAAGCCGCTCAATCCCTCTTCCTACTACATGATAGTGGCGACCGATTCGCTCAAGGACAGTAGCGGCAACCCCCTGCGGGCTGGCAGCGACTATAGCAACTACAAGAGCACCACCGGCAGCAATGCCCAGGAGCAGACCATCAGCGGCCTGATCGCGCTGCAGGAAGGGCTGTTCAAGGCGGCCACCGGCATCACCAGCGATCACGTGATCTTCTCCGACTGGTTCGGTACCCAGTCCGGTGCCGACGTGCTGGTGGCGGTGAAGGGCGCGGCCGCTTCCGTGCTCAAGAGCCCGACCCTGGACGCTGCCGCCCTGTGGAAGCAGGATGCCCTGGGCAACACCAGCCTGCCCGGCACCTACACCCTGGCCGTGACCGGTAGCAATACCTTCCTGACCCAGCTGGATGCGGAGCAGTTCCTGCCGCAAGAGCAGAAAGATGCCATTGCCGCCGCCGTTGAAGCTAACCCGCAATTGAAAGGTCTTGCCGGTATGACCCAGGTCTTTACCGGTACGGTCAAGCTGCCTTACTTCCTCTCCTCACCGGCCACCGCCGGCTCCTGGGACAAGGCCAGGACCCAGTCCTGGCATGGTGCCATCCCCAGCCTCTATGCCATCGCCAATGCGCTGAAGGCACAGGATGCCGAGGTGATCGGCGGTCTGGTGGGCGCCGGTGTGGATCCGGCCCTGCTGGGCGAGCTCATCGCCGATCCCAGCCGTCAGGCCGAGTTGCTGGCGGAGGCGAGCAAGCTGATAGGGGTGACCCTCACCTCCGGCGGTAAGGCGCTGGATCCCGAGATGAACATAGGCCGCTTCAACCCGCTGCCCAAGCTGGAAGAGGTGCAGTCCGTGCCGATGCGGATCTTTGCCGCAACCAATGACCTGAAGACCATCACAGATGTGATCATCTATCAGCACGGCGTCACCTCGGTGAAGGAGAACGCCTACGCCCTGGCGCTGAGTCAGATCGGTGCCGGCGCCCAGGCAAAGAAGAACGTGGCCGTGGTGGTGATCGATCATCCGCTGCACGGGGAGCGTGGCTTCGCCCTGACCGGCAGTCCGGACTCTGTCACCACGGATAAGAACCCGACCCCTTACCTGAACCTGAGCTACCTGACGGTGGCGCGGGACAACCTGAAACAGAGCGTGGCGGATCTGCTGGGCCTGCGTCTGGCGGTGGGTCTGGCCAATGCCAAGGGTGCTATCGGTCAGAAGGGCCTCAAGGTGCACTTCCTGGGTCACTCCCTGGGTGCCATCGCCGGGGCCAACCTGTTGGCGGTGGCCAACCAGCCCATCGGCAACGCCCAGGCGGATGCCCTGTTCAAGTTCACCACCGGTGGCCTGGCCATGCCGGGTGGCGGCATAGCCCCGCTGCTGCTGAACTCGCCGACCTTCGGCCCGACCATCCAGATGAGCGTGCTGACCGGTGGCAGCGCCGCCCTGAAGACGGCCTTCACCGCCTATGCGCCGAACTGCAAGACGGCGGCGCCGACCTGCTTCGTCAACGAGTTCCTGCCGAGCCTGGACGCTGCTACCCAGGCGAGCGCGGCCGGTACCCTGCAGAGCTACAGCTTCGCGGCCCAGTCGGTGCTGGATTCGGCTGATCCGATCAACCTGGGTCGCGGCATAGCGGCGGACTTCCCGCTGTTTGCCACCGAAGTCGTCGGCGACGGCGCCCTGAGCCTGTCGGATCGGGTTATCCCGAACAGCATTGCCACAGCGCCTCTGGGTGGCACCGAGCCGCTGTTCAAGGTGCTGGCCCTGCAACCCCTGAGCGCGACCGGCGCGGCCAATCACCACGCCACTCGCTTCGTGGCCGGCGGTCACAGCTCGCTGCTGGCACCGGATGAGAACTTCGATCCGACCGGCGCCGTCACCTCAGAGATGCAGACCCAGTTCGGCAGCTTCTTCGCAAGCGACGGCACTGCGGTCAAGGTGACCGACGCCAGCCTGCTCAAGCAGTAAGCCAGCCGGCCAATAACAACGCCGCCCCTTGGGGCGGCGTTTTGTTTTTGGGGTAATAGCGGTGGGCTGACTGTAGCAAACGCCTCACGCCGGTCTGGGATGCCTGTCCAGCCAGCCTTGCAGCAGGCCGCGACCAGCAGACCGACCAGATGGGCCATGTTGGCGGTCGCTATGGCTGCCGAGCAGGTCGAAAGACTTGCCGACAACCAGGTCTCACGCCGGTCTGTGATGCCTGTCCAGCCAGCCTTGCAGCAGACCGACCAGCAGGCCGACCAGATGGGCCATGTTGGCGGTGGGGGTGCCGAGCATGTCGAAGAAGCCGAGCACCAGCCAGATCAGCATGAAGCCCATCAGGGCCGGCGGCATGGTGAGGCCGCAGGCGGGCTGCAGTCTGGCCCGCAGCCAGCTGTAGCCGAGCAGGGCATAGACCACCCCGGAGAGGCCGCCAAAGCGCGGGCCGCTCACGAAAAACTCGGCGATATTGGGCAGCGCAGCCCCGACCAGCAGCAGGATAAACAGCTTGCCGCTGCCGAGCCGCTGCTCGATCTGGCCGCCGAGATACCACCACCACAGCAGGTTGAACACCAGGTGCAGCACCGAGAAGTGGATAAAGGCCGGGGTGACGTAGCGCCAGGCCTGCCAGTCGGTGAACTGGGCCAGGGTCGGGTGGAACGCCAGCTCGTCGAAGATGGGCAGGCCTATGGCGTCGAGGGCATAGATGGCCAGGCAGGCGATGATAACCACCAGGGTCAGGGGGCCTGCCTGATGGAGGAAGTCGGTGACGGGATCCGTCATCCCCTTGCTGTAGTCGATGCGGGCATCCGCCCGGCCGGACTGCCAGGAGGCCTCCATATAGCGGGGGTGATTGGGCTCGGCCAGGAAGCGCTTCACCTCCAGCTGGGCCTGGGCGAGGCGCTGCTCGTCCGCCAGCCAGACGGAGACGCCGAGCTCGGACTGGGTCAGCTCGCACGAGATGCCCAGGGTGGCGAGGTAATCCACCAGCGCCTGGGCCATGCGGGCGTCACCCAGTACCAGCAGCTGGATCATGCCGGCCGGGGAGGAGTGGCCCGCCCCTGTCATGCGTCGCCTGCCTGGATCGGGAACTCCCTGCGCCAGGCCTCGAAGCCGCCGTCCAGGCTGTAGACGGCGTCATAGCCCTGTTGCAGCAGATACTGGGCCGCTCCCTGGCTGCTGTTGCCGTGATAGCACATCACTATGACGGGGGTGTCGAAGTCCACCTCGTTCATGAAGCGAACCAGGGAACCGTTGGTGAGGTGGAAGGCGCCGACCGCGTGGGCCGTCTCGAAGGATTGGGGATCACGAATGTCCACGAGACGGGCCTCACCGGCCTCCAGCTTCTGGTGGGCATCCTGGGCGCTGATATGGGCAAACTGGTCCATTGAGATGTCCTGCAAATAGATGATTGAGGGCCAGTTTACCGCAAGCCGTGGCTAGCGCTAAGCCCGCAATGTGCCTTGCCATGTGCCGCGGGATCGCAATTTCCTTCAATATCGGCCCGGGCGTGCCGGATAGGCTGGTGGCTCAATCCTTTGCGTGAGCATCATCCATGGAAATCAGTCTGTTGTTGTCCATGTCCGGGTTTGCCCTGGCCATGTCCATCTCCCCGGGGCCAGTCAACCTGGTCGCCCTCGGCACCGGCGCTCGCTACGGCTTCCCGGCCAGCCTGTGCCACGTGGTGGGAGCAACCCTCGGCTTCATACTGCTGCTCCTGCTGATGGGGCTGGGCCTCGGTGGTGCCCTGTCCCGGTGGCCGGTGGCGGCGGGCGCCATCCACTGGGGCGGCGTGCTCTTTCTCTGTTACATGGCCTGGCAGCTGCTGGTGGACAGGGGGCGGGGGCGCCACCCGCCTTCTGGTACGGGGCCCTGATGCAGTGGCTCAACCCCAAGGCCTGGCTGGCGGCCAGCATGGGGATGGGGGCCTACGGGGTCGCGGGCGGGCTGGGGCAGATAGCCCTGTTTACCTCTGTCTATCTGGTGATCTGCCTCGGCTCAATCGCCTGCTGGGCCTATGCCGGCAGTTGCATGCAGGGGCTGCTGCTGGTGCCTCGCCGACTGCGCTGGTTCAACCGGGCCATGGCACTCTTGCTGCTGCTCAGCGCCGCCTATCTGGTGCGTTCAGCCTGACGGGCGAGCTGGGTCCTGTACTGGCCCGGGGTGGCGGCGACCCGGCGTTTGAACTGGCGCTGGAAGTGGGCCTGATCCGCAAAGCCGCTGGCCAGGGCGACCTCGGCCAGGGGCTGCCCCTGTTTGAGCAGGGTGCGGGCGTGGCGGATGCGCCTGTCCAGCAGATAGGCGTGGGGGGTCATGCCGTAATGCTGGCTGAAGGCGCGCACGAAGTGGGAGGGGGTGAGCCCGGCAACGGCGCTCAGCTGTGACAGGCTGAGGGGGCTGGCGCTGTCGTCCTGCATCAGCTCGGCGGCCCGCTGCAGGTGCTGGGGCGGGCGATCGTCCCAGCGTGCCGGGGTGAGCCTGGCCAGCAACTGGCGACTGAACAGGTGGCAGGCCACTTCGCGGGCCAGGGGATCCGGCGCCTGCACCAACTGGTGATGGAGGTGCTGCAAGCCCTGGTAGAGCAGGGGATCCCGGCTCGCCGTCATGTCGAAGGGCCTAAACTCGCTGCCGAGGCCGGCCTCCTCCTGCTGGCTGCGCAGCCAGTCGGTGTCGAGGTAGAACATCAGATAGGACCAGGGTTGGTCGGCGATGGGGTTGCAGGCGTGCACCTCCTCCGGGTTCATCAGCACCAGGGAACCCGGGCCGACCTCCTGAAGGCTCCGCTGGTTGAGGTAGTGGCTGTGGCCGCCGGTGATGGCGCCGATGGAGAAGTGGGCGTGGCTGTGCTTGTCGTAGCAGACGTGGCGGCCATCCTGCACCGCCCGCGCCTCGATGAAGGGCAGGGCAGGGTCGTGCCAGAAGCTGTGTCTGTCCGGCCCTGCCTCTGTCCTGCTCATGATCAGCCGCCGAGATAGGCCTGGCGCACTGCCGGGTTGGCGAGCAGGGCCGCCCCCGTGTCTTGCAGCACCACCCGGCCGTTTTCCAGCACATAGCCCCGATCCGCCAGCTTGAGCGCCTGGTTGGCGTTCTGCTCCACCAGGAAGATGGTCATCCCCTTCTGGCGCAGCTGCTCTATGGTGTCGAAGATCTGCTGGATGATGATGGGGGCCAGCCCCAGGGAGGGTTCGTCCAGCAGCAGCAGGCGCGGCTTGCTCATCAGGGCCCGGCCTATGGCCAGCATCTGCTGCTCGCCGCCGGACATGGTGCCCGCCCGCTGCTCCAGCCGCTCGTGCAGCCGGGGGAACATGGTGAACACCTGATCCAGCAGGGCAGGTTGCTCGGCCTTGTCGACGAAGAAGGCCCCCATCAGCAGGTTCTCCTGCACCGTCAGGCGGGCGAAGATGCGGCGCCCCTCAGGCACCACTGCGATGTCCTTGCGCATGATGCGGGCCGTGCTGAGGGAGTCTATCTGCTCCCCCTCGAACCAGATGCTGCCGCTGCTGGGCTTGGGTTCGCCGCAGAGCGTCATCAGCAGGGTGGTCTTGCCGGCGCCGTTGGCGCCGATCAGGGTGACGATTTCCCCCTCTTTTATCTCGACGCTGACGTCGTGCAGCGCCTGGATCTTGCCGTAGTGGGTCGATACGTTGCGAAGTTCTAACATCTTGATTTCCTTACGACTCGCCCAGATAGGCCTTGATCACGGCCGGGTTGTTGCGGATCTCTTCCGGTTTGCCATGGGCCAGCGGGGTGCCCTGATTCACCACGAAGATGCGGTTGGAGATCTCCATCACCAGCTTCATATCGTGCTCGATAAGCAGTACCGAGACGCCAAACTCGTCCCTCAGGTTGGAGATGAGGTCGTTGAGCTCGTCGGTCTCGTGCGGGTTGAGGCCGGCGGCCGGCTCATCCAGCATCAGCAGCTCGGGCCGGGTCGCCATGCAGCGGGCGATCTCGAGGCGGCGTTGCTGACCATAGGCCAGGTTGCCGGCGGGACGGTTGGCGAGATCCTTGAGACCCACCTTCTCCAGCCAGAAGGCGGACTGCTCCAGCCCCTCTTTCTCGGCGCGGCGGAAGCTCGGGGTCTTGAACAGACCGGCGATGAAGCCGGTATTGAGATGCCTGTGCTGGGCCACCAGCAGGTTCTCCACCGCCGTCATCTCCTTGAACAGGCGCACGTGCTGGAAGGTGCGCACTATGCCTTTGCGGGCGATGAGGTGGCCGGGCAACCCCTGGATCTCCTCGCCACGGTAGCGGATGGTACCGCCGGTCGGGCGGTAGAAACCGGTCAGGCAGTTGAAGATGGTGGTCTTGCCCGCCCCGTTGGGGCCAATGATGGAGATCACCTCGCCCTTGTCCACATCCAGCTTGACGCCGTTGACCGCCAACAGGCCGCCGAAGCGCATCGACAGGTCAGAGACGTCGAGCAATTTGTTGTTGGTATTGTTCAGCTTGCTCATTTACGCAGCTCCATATGGGGTCGGCTCATGGGCAGCAGTCCCTGCGGCCGCCAGATCATCATGAACACCATCAAGAGGCCGAACATCAGCATGCGGTACTCGTTGAACTCACGGGCCAGCTCCGGCAGCACCGTCATGACGATGGCTGCCAGCACCACCCCGATCTGGGAGCCCATGCCCCCCAGTACCACGATCGCGAGGACTATGGCCGACTCGATGAAGACGAAGGACTCCGGGCTGATGAAGCCCTGGCGCGAGGCGAAGAAGCTGCCGGCGAAGCCCGCGAAGCAGGCGCCTATGGTGAAGGCGGTCAGCTTGATGATGGTGGGGTTGAGCCCCAGCGACTTGCAGGCGATCTCGTCTTCCCGCAGCGCTTCCCAGGCCCGGCCCAGCGGCATGCGCAGCAGGCGGTTGATGACGAACAGGGTCGCCACCACCAGCACCAGCGCCATCAGGTAGAGGAAGATCACCTTGTGGTTGGCGTTATAGGTGATGCCAAAAAATTCGTGGAAAGTCTCCCAGCCGCCGTCCTTGACGGTGCGGTTGAACTCCAGGCCGCCCAGGGTCGGCTTGGGAATGCCGGAGATCCCGTTCGGGCCGCCGGTCAGGGTGGTCATGTTGTTGAGCAGGATGCGGATGATCTCGCCAAAGCCCAGGGTGACTATGGCCAGATAGTCCCCCCGCAGCCGCAACACAGGGAAGCCGAGCAGGAAGCCGAAGGTGGCCGCCATCAGGCCGGCGATGGGCAGGCACTCCCAGAAGCTCAGGCCGAAGTAGGTGTTGAGCAGGGCGTAGCTGTAGGCGCCGACCGCGTAGAAGCCGACGTAACCGAGATCCAGCAGGCCGGCGAGGCCCACCACCACGTTAAGCCCCAGCCCCAGCATGATGTAGATGAGGGCCAGGGTGGCGAGATCGATGGCACCGCGGGACGCCATGAAGGGCCAACTGACCGCAAACAACAGCACCAGGATGGCTGTGAGGTTGTAGAGCTTTGGCGCCTCCTCCGGGCTCGGCAGCACCAGCTTGGTGAAGCCGACGGAGAAGCCGCTGATGGAGGCCTGGAACAGGCGACTGATCTGGCCGCGCAGCATCTGGAACCAGAAGACGATGGTGGCGCCCCCCAGCAGCCAGGCCAGGGAGACATCGAGCCGGCTCACCACCAGCAGGCGGGAGCCATCGGTCTCCAGCTTGAAGCCGAGCAGCCAGAAGGAGAGCACCAGCAGCATCAGGCTGGCGATGCAGGCATGGATAAATTGACGTTTCATCAGACTTTCTCCACTTCCGGACGGCCGAGAATGCCGGTGGGCATGAAGAGCAACACGAAGATGAGCAGGGCGAAGGCCATCACATCCTTGTACTCGGTGCTGAGGTAACCGGCGGTGAGCGCCTCGACCACGCCGAGCAGCAGGCCGCCGATCACGGCGCCAGGAATGCTGCCGATGCCGCCCAATACCGCTGCCGTAAACGCCTTGAGACCGGCCATAAAGCCGAGATAGGGGTTGATGACGCCGTAATACATGCCGAGCAGCACGCCCGCGACGGCGGCCAGGGCGGCCCCCAGCACGAAGGTGATGGAGATGACCACATGGGTGTCTATGCCCAGCAGGTTGGCCATCTTGATGTCTTCCGAACAGGCGCGACAGGCGCGGCCCATGCGGGAGCGGTTGATGAACTGGGTCAGCGCCAGCATGGTGATGAAGGTCACCACGAAGATGATGAGCTGCATGTAGGAGAGGCTGGCCTGGAAGCCCTCCTCACCGCCCAGGGTCCAACCCCCGGAGATCAGGGTGGGCATGGCGATATCGCGCGAGCCCTGGGCCATTCGCATCATGTTCTGCAAGAAGATCGACATGCCGATGGCGGAGATGAGGGGGATGAGGCGATTGCCGCCCCGCAGCGGGCGATAGGCGACCCGCTCTATGGTCCAGCCATAGCTGCCTGTGATGAGGATACTGATCAGAAAGGCGCCGCCCAGCAGCAGCACTGTGCTGTCGATGCCCATCATCATGAGCCCGGCCATCACCATGAAGGCGACATAGGAGCCGATCATGTAGACCTCGCCGTGGGCGAAGTTGATCATGCCTATGATGCCGTAGACCATGGTGTAGCCGATGGCGATCAACGCATAGGTGCTACCTATGGTCAATCCGTTCAGCAGCTGCTGAACCAGATAAAGAAGGTGTTCGGACATACTGCGTTCCCTGTACTTGCCCGCAAAGAAAGGAGGGGGTGACGCTTGTCACCCCCGACCGGCAGATTATTTGAGTTGAGTGGAGGTACCGTCGGCGTGCCACTGGAAGACACCGAACTCGAAGCCCTTCAGGTCACCATTCGGTGCCCAGGTCAGGGGACCCATGACGGTGTCGATCGGTGCGGCCTTCATGGCGGCAGCCACGGCAGCGGGATCATCCTCGCCCGCCTTGGCGATACCGGCTGCCAGAGCTTGCATGGCCGCGTAGGTGGTCCAGACGAAGGGACCCGAGGAGTCCTGACCCTTGGCCTTGAAGGCTTCTACTATGGAGGCGTTGGCAGGCAGCAGGTCGTACTTGTTCGGCAGGGTGACCAGCAGGCCTTCGGAGGCCGGGCCACCGATGGCGGAGATGTCCTTGTTACCCACACCTTCCGGACCCATGAACTTGGCTTTCAGGCCTTTCTCGCCAGCCTGGCGCAGGATCAGGCCCAGCTCCGGGTGGTAGCCGCCGTAGTAGACGAAGTCCACGTTTTCTTTCTGCAGCTTGGCGATCAGGGCGGAGAAGTCCTTGTCCCCGGCGGTGATGCCTTCGAATGCCACTACCTTGACGCCAGCCTTGTCCAGCGCCGCCTTGACGCTGGAGGCGATGCCTTCACCGTACTGCTTCTTGTCGTGGATGACGGCAACGCGCTGGGGTTTGACCTGCTCGATGATGTACTTGGCGGCGGTCGGGCCCTGGTCGCTGTCCAGGCCAATGGTGCGCATGGTCAGCTGGTAGCCACGCTCGGTGATCTTGGGGTTGGTGGAGGCCGGGGTCACCATCAGCACACCTTCATCTTCATAGATGTCGGAAGCGGGCAGGGTGTTGTCTGAGCAGAGGTGGCCGACCACGAACTTGACGCCGTCGTTGATCACCTTGTTGGCGATGGCCACGGCCTGCTTGGGATCGCAGGCGTCGTCATAGATGACGGCTTCGATCTGTTTGCCCTTGATGCCGCCCGCCTTGTTGATCTGCTCGACCGCCATCTTGCCGCCGGTGAACTGCATGTCACCGTACTGGGCGACCGGGCCGGTCAGGGGGCCGGCGATGCCAATCTTGATGGTATCGGCCGCATTGGCCATTGAGACTGATCCAAACAGAGCCAAAGAAACCGCTGCCCTGACTGCCATTTTGCTCAAGTTATTCATTGATTCGTCCCTTAATCAGTGGATTGTTTCATTTTCCGTGTGTCATTCCGAGCCTGTGTCCCGCCAGCCCGGCAATAGATAAGGTTCTATCATTCCTCGCTGTGCAATAACAAGATGTTAAAGATACTAACCGGAACGGCTTGGGTAGGGCATTTATGAAACAAATACCCTGCTTAAGTTTATATTTTGGAGTTTAATATTGTGGATGTCGATTAACATACTGACAACAAATTGTCACGGTGACAATTTTCAGAGTAAAAAACTGACGATATTTCATTCTGCGTCCGCTCTCATTTTGACCAAATTCCGTTTGCGCAAAAAGAAATGACCGCCTAGATTAGCCAAGATTGACAATTCGCTGGCAGCTCTCGTTAAAACCAAGCCTTTATTCGGGAAATCTGCTACTGTTCCGCCTTTGTTATTCAGGAGACAGAGATGGCCACTATCAAGGATGTCGCCTCCAGGGCAGGCGTATCCATCTCCACCGTCTCACATGTACTCAATCACACCCGTCGGGTCAGCGAAGATGCAACCCAGAAAGTGCTTGAGGCGGTGGCAGAACTCAACTACGCGCCCAATTCGGTAGCGCGCAGCCTCAAGATCAACTCGACCAAGACCATAGGCATGCTGGTCACCACCAGTGCCAACCCCTTCTTTGCGGAAGTGGTGCAAGGGGTGGAAGCCTACTGCTTCGAACAGGGTTACAGCCTGATCCTGTGCAACACCGAGAACCAGCCCCCCCGTCAGCAGCACTATCTGCGCATGTTGATGGAGAAGCGGGTCGACGGCTTGCTGGTGCTGGGGACCGACATCGACACCCCGCTGCGGGACATGCTGCGGATCCACAAGAACGTGCCCCAGGTGGTACTGGACTGGGGAACCGAGTGCGACTTTGCCAACGTGATCAACGACAACGCCCGCATTGGTGCGCGCCTGGCCGTGCGTCATCTGCTGGAGCAGGGTCACACCGAGATCGTCTGCATCACGGGCCAGATCGACAAGCCGACCACCCAGCAGCGGCTGGACGGGGTGCGTGACGCCCTGGGCGAGCATGGCCTGACCCTGAAGGACGAGCAGATCTTTGAAGGGGATTACGAGAGCCAGAGCGGCTACGACGCCATGCAGCGGATCCTGGCCCTCAAGCCCCGCCCGACGGCGGTGTTTGCCTTCGACGATCCTATGGCGATCGGTGCCATCTGCGCCGCCTGGGAAGCCGGGGTCAAGGTGCCGGACGATATCTCCATGATCGGCTACGACGATGTGGAGATGGCGCGCTTCTCCAGCCCGCCGCTCACCACCATTCGCCACCCCAAGGCCGAGCTGGGCCTGCTGGCGGTGCAGCATCTGGTGAGCCGGATCCGCAACAAGGCCTTGGAAGTCGAGTCCATGACGGTTCAGCCCGAGCTGATCGTTCGCCGCTCGGTCAAGTCCCTGCGCTGATCGCCACTTCGGTTGTCCCCAAACCCCCTCCCTCGCGAGGGGGTTTTTGTTTTTGGGGCCCGGCGCCGCCCCTCAGGCCTTGAGGCCGAGCCGCCTGGCGAGCCGGTGCAGGTTGCCGCCGTCCAGCGCCAGCGCCCGGGCGGTGGCGGCCCAGTTGCCGTCCTGGGCCGCCAGGGTCTGCTCTATCAGCTGGAGCTGGAAGGCGTCGGTGGCGGCGCGCAGGCCGAGGCCGGTGGCGACGGACGGGGCCGGGGTGGCCGTGCTGGCGGCAGGCGGCGGCGAGACCGCCGCCCCCAGATTGAAGTGTTGGGCGTCCAGGGCCGGGGACTGGCTGCCCTGTTCGGCCCTGGCCAGCACGGCTGCTCTGTGGATGGCGTGCTCGAGTTCGCGCACGTTGCCCGGCCAGTCGTGACCCTCGAGCAGTGCCAGCGCCCCGGGCAGGATGCGCAGCCGCTCCAGCCCCAGGCTGACCCGGCAGCGTTCGCAAAAATAACCGGCCAGCAGGGGAATGTCGCCGGGGCGCTCCCGCAGCGCCGGGGCCTGGATCGGGAAGACGCTCAGCCGGTGGTAGAGATCGCTTCGAAACTGCCCCTCGACCACAGCCTGCTTCAGATCCCGGTTGGTGGCGGCCAGGATGCGCACATTGACCTTGAGGGGGGTGTCGTCACCTATGCGCTGCAGATCCCCGTATTGCAGCACCCGCAGCAGCTTGGCCTGCAGCGCCAGCGACAGCTCGCCAATCTCGTCCAGAAAGAGGGTGCCCTTGTCGGCCAGCTCGAACTTGCCCGCCCTGTTGTGGATGGCGCCGGTGAAGGCCCCCTTCACGTGACCGAACAGCTCGCTTTCGGCCACGGATTCCGGCAGGGCGGCGCAGTTGAGATAGACCAGGGGCGCGCCGGCGCGGGGTGAGCCCTGATGCACCGCCTTGGCGATCAGCTCCTTGCCGACCCCGGTCTCCCCCAGGATCAGCACGTTCAGCTCCGAGCTCGCCACCACGTCTATCTCGTGGCGCAGCCGGGCCATGGCGGGGGAGTGGCCTATCATCTCCGGCTGGCCCTCGGCATGGGGGGCTGAGGCGAGGGGCTCGCTGCTTTGGCGGGCGAGGCGTTCCAGCAGCAGGGCGTTGCTGAGGGCGGCGGCGGCCAGGGCCCCCACCAGCCGCAACTCCTCGTCGCTGATGCCGTCGAACTGGGTCGGGTTCATGCCGTCTATGGTCAGGGCACCGATGAGGGTCTGATCCGAGAAGAGCGGCAGGCCGACGCAGGCGTGTACCTTGAAGTCGTCGTGATCCGGGATCAGGCCGTCGTAGGGGTCGGGCAGGGAGCTGTCGGCGGGAAAGCGCACCACGTCGCCAGCCCGGGCTATGGCCTCCATGCGCGGGTGATCCTTGAGGGCGAAGCGGCGGCCCAGCACGTCCTGCATCAGGCCGTCGATGGCGAGCGGGATGAACTGGCCCCCCTCGTAGCGCAGCAGGGCAGAGGCGTCCGAGTGCAGCAGGCTGCGCACGCTCTGGATCAGACGGTGGAACCTGTCTTGGTGGGAGATGCCGAGTTGCAGGTCGAGGGCGATGCGCGCCAGGCTGTCGGTCGAGATCACGATGATTGTCCAAATGACAGTGTGTTTGTGATTTTGACTATAGAGAGGGGTTGTCTAAATGACAATGACAGATATTGTAATCTAGTAAAAACAATAGGTTATAAGTTGGCACGTCCGCTGCAATAGGGAATTCAGTCACACATTCACTATTGCCTGCTGAGGAACTGCCTGATGAGCATTCACGTCAAGAACAACATCCACTGGGTCGGCCAACGGGACTGGGAGGTGCGCGACTTCCACGGTACCGAGTACAAGACCCACAAGGGCACCAGCTACAACAGCTACCTCATCCGCGAAGGGAAGAACGTGCTGATCGATACCGTCGATCACAAGTTCAGCCGTGAGTTCGTGCAGAACCTGGCGGCGGAGATAGATCTCGCCTCCATCGACTATGTGGTGATCAACCACGCCGAGGAGGATCACGCCGGCGCCCTGACCGAGCTGATGGCCCGCATCCCGGGCACCCCCATCTACTGCACCCACAACGCCATCGACTCCATCACAGGCCACCATCACCACCCGGAGTGGAACTTCCACCCAGTCAAGACCGGTGACAGTCTGGATATCGGCAACGGCAAGCAGCTGGTATTCATCGAGACCCCCATGCTGCACTGGCCCGACAGCATGATGACCTATATGACAGAGGACGCGGTGCTCTTCTCCAACGACGCCTTCGGCCAGCACTACTGCGACGAGCACCTGTTCAACGACGAGGTGGATCAGACCGAGCTGATGGAGCAGTGCCAGCGCTACTACGCCAATATCCTCACCCCCTTCAGCCCCCTGGTGACCGCCAAGATCCAGGAGGTGCTGGGCTTCAACCTGCCGGTGAGCATGGTGGCCACCTCCCACGGCATCGTCTGGCGCGAGGATCCCACCCAGATCATCCTCAAGTATCTGGAGTGGGCTGACCACTATCAGGAGGATCGCATCACCCTCTTCTACGACTCCATGTCCAACAATACCCGCATGATGGCGGACGCCATCGCCCAGGGCATCCACGAGGTGGACCCGGGGGTGGCGGTGAAGATCTTCAACGTGGCGCGCCACGACAAGAACGAGATCCTGACCCAGGTGTTCCGCTCCAAGGGGATACTGGTGGGTTCCTCCACCATGAACAACGTCATGATGCCCAAGGTGGCTGGCATGCTCGAGGAGATCACCGGCCTGCGCTTCAGAAACAAGCGCGCCTCGGCTTTCGGCAGCTACGGCTGGACCGGCGGCGCGGTGGACAGGATCCAGACCCGGCTGATGGATGCGGGCTTCGACATCAGCCTCTCCCTCAAGGCCAAGTGGCGCCCGGATGGCTCGGCCCTGGCACAGTGCCGCGAGCACGGTCGCCAGCTCGCCCGCCAGTGGGCCCTGCATCCGCTGGACGCGCCCCGTCCGATCATCACAACTAGCGTCGCAGCGGCTCCGGTAGTTGAGGTAGGAGTTGAGGTGGGTGTCCCAGCTTTTTCCACAACCCAGGCGGCGGTGACGCCTGCCCCTGTGATGCCTGCTGCTGTGGCCAAGGCGCCGCAAGCCGCACCGGTCGCCGCTGAATGGGATGACGATCAGCCCATGCTCTGCACCGTCTGCCAGTGGGTCTATGACCCGGCACTGGGGGAGCCGGATCAGCTGGTGGCACCGGGCACTCCCTGGGCCCAGGTACCTGACAGCTTCCTCTGCCCGGGCTGCGGCATCGGCAAGGAGGTCTTCGAGCCCTGCGCCGTGGAGGCCTGTGTATGAACGCAGTCACTCCGAATGACGCCGGCATCAGCCGGGAGATAGTGGTGATCGGCAGCGGCTTCGCCGCCCAGCAGCTGGTCAAGAGCCTGCGCAAGCTGGATGGTGAACAGCCCATCCGCCTCATCACCGCCGACAGCGGCGACGAGTACAACAAGCCGGATCTCAGCCACGTGGTGAGCCGAGGCTGCGCCGCCGCCGCCATGACCCGGCTGAGCGGCAGCGACTTTGCCGAGCAACAGCGCATAGCGCTGCTGCCCCACTGCCAGGTTCTCGGCATAGATCCCGCCCGGCGCACCCTGTTGACCTCGCAGGGCAGCTTCCCCTACGGCCAGCTGGTGCTGGCCACCGGCGCCAGCGCGGTGCGCCCCGAGATACCGGGCAGCGAGCATCTGGTGACCCTCAACAGCCAGCAGGAGTACGCCGCCGCCGAGGGGCTGATCCAGCAGGCCAGACGCATCATGATATTGGGGGCCGGGCTGATTGGCTGCGAACTGGCGATGGACATGGCTAGCGACGGCCGCGAGGTCACCCTGGTGGATCTGGCGGGCAGCCCCCTCGGCAACCTGCTGCCCGCCACCCTGACCCAGCCGTTGCAACAGGCGCTGCGCAGTCAGGGGGTCAGCCTGCAATTCGGGACGGGTCTCGCCAAGATGGATGCCCAGCCGGGGGATGGCTGGCGCGTCAACCTGACCGACGGGCGCACCTGCGAGCAGGATCTGGTGATCGCCGCGATCGGCCTGCGGCCGAATCTGGCCCTGGCCCGTGGGGCCGGGCTGGCAGTGGAGCGCGGCATCCTGGTCGACGATCGGCTGCAGACCAGCGATCCCCATATCTTCGCACTGGGGGATTGCGTGCAGTGGCGGGGTCAGCTGCTTCCCTTCCTGCAACCAATAGTGCTGGGGGCCAATGCCCTGGCCAAGACCCTGCTCGGTACCCCGACCCCGCTTATCCTGCCCCCCATGCTGATAAAGGTGAAGACGCCGCGCTATCCGCTGCAACTGGCGGGCCGCACCAAGGGCGAGGATCTCGCCTGGCAGTGCCGCTGGAACAGCCAGGGCCTGGTGGCCGAGGCCCGTGGCGAGGATGGCGCGCTGTGCGGCTTCGTGGTGGGTGGGGATCAGATGAGCGCCGCCTTCCCGCTGCTGCGCCTGCTGCCCCGCTGATCCGCCAACTATTCAAGGCCGGGCAGACCGGCCATCTGAGGAGAATGTCTATGTCACTGCACCTTATTCCCGCCCACTGGGTGGTTCGTTGCTCCACCCCCTTCTTCACCCGCGCCAACGTGCCCCAGGCCCTGCTCAGTCACCACAACACGGCAGCCGGGGTGTTCGGCCAGCTCTGCGTGATGGAGGGCACCGTCACCTATCACGGCTTTGCCGACGAACAGGCCGAGGAGCCGGAGCTGAGTCTGGTGATCCGGGCCGGGCAGTTTGCCACCAGCCCGCCCCGGTACTGGCACAGGGTCGAGCTGTCGGAAGATGCCCGCTTCAATATCCACTTCTGGGCCGAGCAGGGTTCGTCGGATCAACCCCTGTTCAACAGCCGAAAATAATAAGGTTCAACAGCCGCAAAGGGTGAGAACGGGTGGGGCCAATCCGGGTGAATGGCCCCTCTGCCCATGCAGATCAAAATAATCAACTCAGATGTTCGTTATCCTGTCCCCTTATCCGAATGAGTTCTGTGAGGGAGATGCATGAGCCTGATTGAAGCCATGACCATGGTGGCTGGCCTGGTCTATCTGGTGCTGCTGGCGTGGCAGGCGCGATCGGGCTGGCAGTGGCGTCTTGCCCTCGGCCTGCTGCTCATGCTCTGGTTGCTGGTGGCGGACAGCCTGCTCTGGATCGGGTTGGGGCTGGTGGTCGTCCCCCTCGCCCTGTGGCACAGATACCGGCCGCTGCCGGTACTCGGCGGGATCAACAGCCAGTCGCTGCGGGCCCAGGCCCGCCAGCTGCTGCTGCTCTGCTGGGGGCTGGTGACTGTGCAGTACGGCATCCATATCTGGCAGCTGGGGCAGGGGATACCCCCCTGGCTGGTGCGTCCGGATGTGGTGGACGGCTTCCTGCCCATTGCCGGCGGGCTGGGGCTGCGGGCCTGGCTCGGACAGGGGCTGGTGGATCCGCACCATCCGGCGGCCACCATCACTGTGCTGGTGCTCTGCCTGTCGGCCCTGCTGCTGGGTCGGGCGTTTTGTGCCTGGTTCTGCCCCCTTGGGCTGGTGGGTGAGTGGCTGCACCGACTGCGTACTCGCCTGTTGCCGGGGGAGTGGGTGCCGCCCCGCTGGCTGGATTGGCTGCTGCGGGCCCAGAAGTTTTTGGTGCTGGCTTTCCTGCTGTTTATCGTGCTGATCGCGGTGCCAGGCGCCGCCCTGCCCGGCTACCTCGCCAGCCCCTACCATCAGGCGGCGGACATGAAGATGGGGGCCTTCTTCTTCAACCTGACCCTGATCTTGGGCCTCTGCCTTGGCTGGGTGCTGCTGCTCACCGCCAGCTTCCGGCAAGGGTTCTGCCGTTATCTGTGCCCCTATGGCGCCTGGCTCTCTTTACTCGGCCTGCTGACACCTCTGCGCATTCGCCGCGACCCGGACCGCTGCCTGCGAAGTGCTGGCCATGACTGCGACAGGTGCAGCCGGGCCTGCCCGTCCCGCATCCAGGTGCACCAGCTGATCGCGGTGCACAGCCTCGAGTGCAGCAGCTGCATGAGCTGCGTCGCCGCCTGCCCCAAAAGCGCCGATGCACTGTACTTGGGCAGCAAGGCACGCAGGCTGGAGCCCCAGTGGCTGCTGGGTCTGCTCTGCCTGTTGCTGCTGGTGTTGCCGCTGCTCGCTTACGGCCTGCTGGAGTTCTGGGTCAGCCAGACGCCGCTCGCCGACCGCTACGAGTTGCTGCAGCGGCTGCCCTGGTTGAATCATTGAGCCGTCGGCGGGGGTGTATAAAAATCCCCCGCCAAACTGTTAGCGCCATCCCAAATTGCTCATGTCGCAATTGATCCTTGGGCGGGGCCCCCCATAATGGATTGCGTTATTGGTCGTTGTTAATTTCAACCAGATGAGCAACAACATGAATATCATGATCACCTCACCCAAGTGGTTTACCCTGGATCATAAAATCGCTTTCTTCTTCCCGCTGTAATATCCCCCGCGGCGCTTGTGCATTTATATGGATGCAACGAGTCCGTCTGAATTCCTGATCTGAAATAATCTGCACTGGCGCTCGCCTTATTTATTGGCGAGGCGATGTCGTGCACCCGATCTCATTATTCGCCAGCTGCCAACCATTATTGATGGCGGGTGATGAGACTCATCCTGAATATTTAAAGCTAGGGTGTCTATCCATGGAAAACTTCAAGCATCTTCCCGAACCGTTCCGCATTCGTGTCATCGAGCCGGTCAAGCGCACCACCCGCGCCTACCGGGAGGAGGCCATCATAAGGGCGGGCATGAACCCCTTCCTGCTGGACAGCGAGGATGTCTTCATCGACCTGCTGACCGACAGCGGCACCGGTGCCATCACCCAGGACATGCAGGCCGCCATGCTGCGCGGTGACGAGGCCTACAGCGGCAGCCGCAGCTACTACGCCCTGCAGCGGGCGGTGCAGGAGATCTTCGGCTATTCGCTCACCATTCCCACCCACCAGGGGCGCGGCGCCGAGCAGATCTACATCCCCGTGCTGATCAAGAAGCGGGAGCAGGAGAAGGGACTGGATCGCAAGAAGATGGTGGCGCTCTCCAACTACTTCTTCGACACCACCCAGGGCCACACCCAGATCAACTGCTGCGTGGCGAAGAACGTCTACACCAAGGAGGCGTTCGACACCTCGGTCACCGCCGACTTCAAGGGCAACTTCGATCTGGTCAAGCTGGAGGAGGCCATCCTGGAGGCGGGTCCGGCCAACGTGCCCTACATCGTCAGCACCATCACCTGCAACTCAGCCGGGGGCCAGCCGGTGTCGATTGCCAACCTCAAGGCGGTCTACGAGATCGCCAGGAAGTATGACATTCCCGTCATCATGGATTCGGCCCGCTTCGCCGAGAACGCCTACTTCATCCAGCAGCGCGAGCCCGGCTATGCCGACTGGAGCATAGAGGCCATCACCATGGAGTCCTACAAGTACGCCGACGGCCTCGCCATGTCGGCGAAGAAGGATGCCATGGTGCAGATGGGGGGCCTGCTCTGCTTCAAGGACGACAGCATGCTGGACGTCTACACAGAGTGTCGCACTCTCTGCGTGGTGCAGGAGGGTTTCCCGACCTACGGCGGTCTGGAGGGGGGCGCCATGGAGCGGCTCGCGGTGGGACTGCGGGACGGCATGCGCCAGGACTGGCTGGCCTACCGCATCGGCCAGGTGCAGTACCTGGTAGACGGCCTGGAGGCCATAGGCGTGGTGTGCCAGCAGGCGGGGGGCCATGCGGCCTTCGTGGACGCCGGCAAGCTGCTGCCCCACATCCCGGCGGATCAGTTCCCGGCCCACGCCCTGGCGTGCGAGCTCTACAAGGTGGCCGGCATCCGGGCGGTGGAGATAGGCTCCCTGCTGCTGGGGCGGGATCCCGCTACCGGCAAGCAGCACCCCTGCCCGGCGGAGCTGCTGCGCCTCACCATACCGCGCGCCACCTATACCCAGACCCACATGGACTTTGTCATCGAGGCCTTCGGCGAGGTGAAGAAGAACGCCAGGAACGTGAAGGGGCTCGACTTTATTTATGAGCCGGCTGTGCTGCGCCACTTCACCGCCAGATTGAAGGAGATCGAGCCTCAGGGTCAGGCGGTCAGCAAGAAGAGTGAAAAATTAATAGAAGCATAACGAGTCAGGGGCACTTAATCAGGTGCCCCTTTTTTTTCACAGCTCTGTGAAATTTCGGGAGTGACAACACATGACATCAAAACCATCCGTGACGGGAGGGGCCTGCATTATTGCCAGCGTCTGTGTCGGCGCCGGCATGCTGGGGTTGCCGAGTGCGGGGGCGGGCGCCTGGACCAGCTGGTCCTCGCTGGCCATTATTCTCACCATGATCATCATGACGGTCTCCGGCTGGATGCTGCTGGAAGCCTTCAAACCCTATGAATTGACTGCCTCCTTCAATTCGGTGACCAAGGATCTGCTCGGTCACAAGATAAATATCTTCAACAACCTGACCGTCTATTTCGTCGGCGGCATTCTGCTGTACGCCTATATCACCTCCTCGGGTCTGATCCTGAGCGGCCTGCTCGGCATCAATAGCCAGCTGGCCTCGGTGCTGTTCGTGCTGGTGTTCTCCTGCTTCGTCTGGCATTCGACCCGGGCTGTGGATCGGATTTCGGTCGTCTTGATCGCCTTTATGGTACTGAGCTTCGTGTTCGGGGTGTCGGGCCTTGCCGCCAACATAGACGCGACCATGCTGTTCCACTCCCTCACCGAGGAGCTGGGTCAGGCGCCCTATGCCCTGGCCATGCTGCCGGTGGCGCTCACCTCCTTCGGCTATCACCACTCGGTGGCGTCGATGCGGGCCTATTACGGCGAGGAGCAGAAGGCCAAGCAGGCGATCCTGGGGGGTACCCTGATCGCGCTGGCGCTCTACCTGCTGTGGCTGCTGAGCATCTTCGGCAACCTGCCTCGCAATGCCTTCGGCCCCATCATCGCCAAGGGGGGCGACGTCGATGTGCTGCTCGGGGCGCTGGCCTCGGTGATCGAATCCAAGCGGATATCCAACGCCATCAACCTATTCTCCATGGCGGCCATCCTCTCCTCCTTCATCGGGGTGGGCCTGGGGGTGTTCGACTATCTGGCGGATCTGTTCAAGTTCGACAACAGCCGCCAGGGCCGTGCCAAGTCCTGGGGCGTCACCTTCCTGCCGCCTCTGGTGTTCTCCTTGCTGTTCCCCTTCGGCTTCGTGGTGGCCATCGGCTATGCCGGGGCGGCGGCGACCGTCTGGGCCTGCATCATCCCCGCCCTGCTGGCGAAGAAATCCCGGGAGCTGGCGCCACAAGGGGGCGGCTTCAAGGCCCCCGGTGGCCAACCCATGGTGGTGGCCGTCATCCTGTTCGGGGTGCTGACGGCCATCTTCCACCTGATGGCCATGGCGGGCATGCTGCCCATCTATACCGGTTGACCTCAACCCTCCGGCAAGCCGACAGGGGGCGCCTGCGGGCGCCCCCTGTGGTGTCTGGCGCCTGAACCACCCCGAACAGGGGAGCAATGGCCGTATATCGCCCCCATTTCCCATCAATTCGCCCCCGGATTTGATACCCGAAGGCATGAAGGGTAAAGTCCCCCGGCGCCAGCATTGGCGAACGCAGGAGAAGCACGGCGGCGCGCCGTGACCAGTCAACAATCCGTTTGGGGGAGTAATGGAACAGAAACCATCGTTGGTGGGCGGGGCATGCATCATTGCCGGCGTCTGTGTGGGAGCCGGTATGCTGGGACTGCCGAGTGCGGGCGCGGGTGCCTGGAGCCTCTGGTCCATGCTCGCGGTGGCGCTGACCATGGTGGTGATGACGGTCTCTGGCTGGATGCTGCTCGAATCCTACAAGGGCTATCCGCTGCGCGTCTCCTTCGATACCGTGACCCGGGATCTGCTGGGGAACAAGGTCAATGCCCTCAACAACCTCAGCGTCTATTTCGTCGGCGGCATACTGCTCTACGCCTACATCACCTCGGCCGGTCTCATCATAGATGGCATGACGGGGATGGGCAGCCACTGGGCTTCCGTGCTGTTCACCCTGGTCTTCTCCGTGCTGGTGTGGCACTCCACCCGGGCGGTGGATCGCATCTCCGTGCTGCTGGTGATCCTGATGGGGCTGAGCTTTGCCTTCGGCATCTCTGGACTGTCGATGAACATTCGTCTCGACCTGCTGCTCGACAGAGTCGGCAGTGAGACCCACTACGCCCCCTATGCCCTAGTGATGCTGCCGGTGGCACTCACCTCCTTCGGCTATCACCACTCGGTGTCGTCCATGCGGGCCTACTACGGCGAGGAGCGCCGCGCCAGCCGCGCCATCCTGGGTGGGACCGTCATCGCCCTCACCTTCTACCTCATCTGGCTGGTGAGCGTGTTCGGCAACCTGCCCCGCAGCGAGTTCGGTCCGGTGATCGAGCAGGGGGGCAACGTGGATGCCCTGCTCAAGGCCCTGGGCTCGGTGATCGAATCCAAGGCGGTGGCCAATGCCCTCAACGCCTTCTCCATGGCGGCCATTCTCTCCTCCTTCATCGGGGTGGGCCTGGGGGTGTTCGACTATCTGGCGGACCTGTTCAAGTTCGACAACAGTCGCGCCGGTCGCGCCAAGTCCTGGGGCGTCACCTTCCTGCCGCCTCTGGTGCTCTCCCTGCTGTTCCCGTTCGGCTTCCTGGTGGCCATCGGCTATGCGGGCGCTGTGGCCACCCTGTGGACCTGCATCATACCGCCGCTGCTGGCCTGGAAGGTGCGCAAGGCGGCGCCTGATGGCAGCGCGGGCTTCCGCGCTCCCGGCGGTATCCTGATGATAGGGTTGGTGATCCTGTTCGGGGTGCTGACCGCCGCCTTCCATCTGCTCAACATGGCGGGGCTGCTGCCTGTCTATACCGGCTGATCGGCATCCCTTGTGATCGTATGCAGAAAAAGCGGCGCCTTCGGGCGCCGTTTTGCTTGGGTCGTCACGGGCAGAAGGGGTGGACACTTCGTCCGCCATCGAAGCGTTGCCCCGGCCATGGCATTACTCTGCGGACTCGAGTCACCAAGGAGAAGCAGGGATGTACGATATTCACGTGATGCTGCCCGATAACCCGGGCACACTGGGGCAGTTCGGGAGCTTGATGGGGCGGGCCGGTGTCAGCCTGGAAGGGGGCGGCATGTTCGCCCTGGGGGGCGCAGGTCATGCCCACTTTCTGGTGGAAGATGGTGCCGCTGCGGCCCGGGCCGCCGAGCAAGGGGGGCTGGAGGTGGTGGCGGTGCGCGAGGTGCTGGTGCGCCGCCTCAAGCAGGAGGTGCCGGGGCAGCTGGGGGCCATCTGTAGCGCTCTGGGGGATGCCTCGGTCAACATCATCATCCTGTACAGCGACCATGCCAACCAGCTGATCCTGGTTACCGACGACATCGACAAGGCCCGCAGGGTCACGGCAGAGTGGCAATGACAGGGGCAAGCAGAGAGTAGCGAGATGAGCAAACAGGAGAGCCTGGAACAAGGCCTGGCGCAGGTGGCGGCCGCCATCGCCGATGGCAGCCGCGCCCGCATGTTGTGCGCCCTGATGGATGGGCGTGCCTGGACGGCGACCGAGCTGAGCCTGATGGCCGAGGTGTCGGCGTCAACCGCCAGCAGCCACCTGGCCCGGCTCCAGCAGCAGGGGCTGACGGCCTGTGTCCGGCAGGGAAAACATCGCTACTACCGCATCGCGAGCCATGAAGTGGCGCTGGTGGTGGAGCAACTGATGGGGCTGGTGGACATGGGCACGGGGGCGCTCAGGAGCAAGACCCCGGAGCGGCTGCGCTTTGCTCGTAGCTGTTATGACCATCTGGCGGGCGAGCTGGGGGTGAGGCTCCATGACGGCCTGATGAGCCAAGGCTGGCTGGAGGCTGAGGGCTATGGGCTGACCCCGCAGGGGGAGCAGCATCTCGGTCAGCTTGGCATCGACTGCATGGCGACTGGCAAGCGCCCCTTTGCCTGCCACTGTCTCGACTGGAGCGAGCGACGCATGCATCTTGGCGGCCAGCTTGGTGCCCGCCTGCTCAGCCATATGCTGGACAAGGGGTGGCTGGTGCGCGGGCTGGAGAGCCGTGAACTGACCCTGACCCCCAAGGGGAAACGGCAGTTGCAACGGCAGCTCGGCATCGTGCTTTGAGGCGCCACGGCCTTGGCGAGGAGATGGCGGCGACAGCAAGGTGAGAGTCGGGATCTTGGCCATAGGTTGATTGATTGCGGCCTTTCCATTGCTGCCTAAGGATTGAAAGCCCCAAACATGGTCATCATATGGGGCTTTTTACATTGGGCAGATATTGTTTCAGGCGGTCATAGGGGGTTATTCAACCGGGGTCAGACGGAAGCCTTTGCCTTGCATGCACAGGTTGATCAGCTCTGCCTGCTCTTCATCCTCGATCCTGTTGAGTTTGACCTGATATTGGCACTCGGATAAGGCATCTGTTCTCTGGGCTTCAGAGGCACCCGCTTTCGTATATTCACTGCTGGGAGTGGAGGAGCAAGCACTCAGTACCAGAATGGCGCCAAGAAGAATAAGGTGACGTTTCATGAAAGTGCCCTTTGAAATGATGCATATTGAAAATGCTGCCAATATGTTGCTCTAGCCGTTGGCCCGGCAGCTATTCCGGTCAATCCTATGACAGATATTTCGCCATTATATAGACTCCTGACTTTCATATATTAACCGGGGCTGAATGAAGGCGCAGAAAGCATGATTGCCTTGCCGTCCAATTCATCTCCTCCAAGACATAACCCATCGAAAGACACCTGCAGATCGGCATCTCTCCTCCCTGAATTGATCTCTTAATTGGGACACCCATCTGAAATCTCTTAATTAGGACACCCACCTGATGGGAAATAAATCTCTTAATTAGGACACCCACCTGATGGGAAATGGCGGATAACCTGAAAACCCCATTTGTGTGCAGGCTGATAACATCGCGTCTGGCCACAATGGGCGGCATAGCGCTGGCAGCAAAGCTTGTCACCCATCGCTCTGATACCGTGGCGCCGAAACAGGGTGACTTGCCCCAACCATTGTCCCTCTTCTATGCCCAGGCGCTGGAGCACAGGTGCAAGATGATGCGGGATATGGCCATGCTTATCGAGGCGAATGGCTCGCCCTGTCCAATCCACCAGCGCCAGATAATCGGCAAAATAGCAGGGGAGCGCCTCTGGCTTACCTTCTCTCGCAAAAGGCAGCAGCAAGGGGGTCTGTGTGGCTAGATCAGCGGTTTGCTCGATACGTTGCTGGATGCTGGTGAAGTCGCTCTTCTCCGGTGTGGTCGCGATGCCAGCCCGAATGGGATTGAGGTCGACATAGGTCATGCAGGCCAGCAGTGCCGACTCGGTGAGCAGGGCCTGGCTTTTGAAGCGTCCCTCCCAAAAGTGGCCCTTGCAGCCATCTTCTTGATTGGCCTGGCGGGCCAGCGACTCATTCAGCAAGCGCACCAACCAGCTGATGGAATGGAGGCGCTCCCGCCACTGGGCGATCAGCTGGTGCACAAGGTCCAGCTCGGGTGCTATCAGTTCCTCTCCCTGATACCAGCGCCGCACCAGCAAGGGCCACTGGAACAGGCGGGACCAGCGCTCTGCCACTTCCCGTTCACTCCACTCATGGGCAATGTTGGCCTGCACCTTGAGTACCAGATGATAGTGATTGCTCATCACGGCATAGGCGCAGATGCCGATGGCAAATACCTGCGACAGCTGGCCCAGCTTGTCGGCAATCCATTGGCGCCTGTGCTCGTAGCTTTGGCCTGAGTGCTCATCCTGGCCGCAGAGAAAGGCGCGCCGGACACAGCGGCTGACAACGTGATAGTAAGGCGTATCGGCGAGGCTGATCTGGCGTGAACGGGCGATGGTCATGGCGACTCTCTCCTCGGGTCTCTCGGTTTAAGGAAAGTGTGAGGTGAGTGAGTTGTCAAAGCAGGGATTAGGTGGGTGTCCCAGTTTTTCTGCTGGATGCTGGTGAAGTCGCTCTTCTCCGGTGTGGTTGCGATGCCAGCCCGAATGGGATTGAGGTCGACATAGGTCATGCAGGCCAGCAGTGCCGACTCGGTGAGCAGGGCCTGGCTTTTGAAGCGTCCCTCCCAAAAGTGGCCCTTGCAGCCGTCTTCCTGATTGGCCTGGCGGGCCAGCGACTCGTTCAGCAAGCGCACCAGCCAGCTGATGGAATGGAGGCGCTCCCGCCACTGGGCGATCAACTGGTGCACAAGGTCCAGCTCGGGTGCTATCAGTTTCTCCCCCTGATACCAGCGCCGTACCAACAAGGGCCACTGAAACAGGCGGGACCAGCGTTCAGCCACCTCCCGTTCACTCCACTCATGGGCAATGTTGGCCTGCACCTTGAGTACCAGATGATAGTGATTGCTCATCACGGCATAGGCGCAGATGCCGATGGCACAGACCTGCGACAGCTGGCCCAGCTTGTCGGCAACCCATTGGCGCCTGTGCTCGTAGCTTTGGCCTGAGTGATCATCCTGGCCGCAAAGAAAGGCGCGCCGGACGCAGCGGCTGACCACGTGATAGTAAGGCGTATCGGCGAGGCTGATTTGGCGTGAACGGGCGATGGTCATGGCGGCTATCTCCTCGGGTCTCACGGTTTAAGGAAAGTGGAGGGGGCGTGAGTTGTCAAAGCTGGGGCTAGGTGGGTGTCCCAGCCCTTCCTTTCCCAGCCCTTCCTTAGGCGCAGATGCCGATGGCAAAGATCTGCGACAGCTGGCCCAGCTTGTCGGCAACCCATTGGCGTCTATGCTCGTAGCTTTGGCCTGAGTGATCATCCTGGCCGCAGAGAAATGCCCGCCGGACACAGCGGCTGACTACATGGTAATAGGGCGTATCGGCGAGGCTGATCTGGCGTGAACGGTCGATGGTCATGGTGGCTCTCTCCTCGGGTCTCTCGATTTAAGGAAAGTGTGAGGTGAGTGAGTTGTCAAAGCAGGGATTAGGTGGGTGTCCCAGCCCTCTCGTAGCTTTGGCCTGAGTGAGCATCCTGGCCGCAGAGAAAGGCGCGCCGGACGCAGCGGCTGACCACGTGGTAGTAAGGCGTATCGGCGAGGCTGATCTGGCGTGAACGGGCGATGGTCATGGCGGCTCTCTCCTCGGGTCTCACGGTTTAAGAAAGGTGGAGGAGGCGTGAGTTGTCAAAGCTGGGATTAGGTGGGTGTCCCAGCCCTTCCACCAGCAAGGACCACTGGAACAGGCGGGACCAGCGCTCTGCCACTTCCCGTTCACTCCACTCATGGGCAATGTTGGCCTGCACCTTGAGTACCAGGTGATAGTGATTGCTCATCACGGCATAGGCGCAGATGCCGATGGCAAAGACCTGCGACAGCTGGCCCAGCTTGTCGGCAACCCATTGGCGTCTGTGCTCGTAGCTTTGGCCTGAGTGATCATCCTGGCCGCAAAGAAAGGCGCGCCGGACGCAGCGGCTGACCACGTGGTAGTAAGGCGTATCGACGAGGCTGATCTGGCGTGAACGGGCGATGGTCATGGTGGCTCTCTCCTCGGGTCTCTCGATTTAAGGAAAGTGTGAGGTGAGTGAGTTGTCAAAGCTGGAGCTAGGTGGGTGTCCCAGCTTTGCTTTTCCTGACCACGTGGTAGTAAGGCGTATCGGCGAGGCTGATCTGGCGTGAACGGGCGATGGTCATGGCGGCTCTCTCCTCGGGTCTCACGGTTTAAGAAAAGTGGAGGAGGCGTGAGTTGTCAAAGCTGGGATTAGGTGGGTGTCCCAGCCTTTCATCCCCCAGCCTTTCATCCCAGCCTTTCAAAGTAATATTGACGTTGCAAATAAATTATGGCCTTAATTATGAATTGGGTTATAACAGCGACTAGTTTTTTAAAGTCTACAGGGATTGTCATGAGAATACATATGTATATATCTGTCGTGATTTCAGCAATGATATTCCTAGGTTTTTTTCTTGTATATGAAAAATCGATGGTTGCATGTGAACAGAGCAATGTAGACTTTTGTTTTGCAAAGGAAATGCTAATAGCTTTTCCTTCAGGAATTGGTAGTTTTTGCGGGATATTTATATCAGCTTTACTAGCGTATCAATTATCTATGATGAAATCAAAGCGTGATGAACTTGTCAATGAGAGCAATAAAAATGCGAAAGAAGCATGCAAGTTGTTGCTTCAAACCAGACAGTGTCTCTCTAATTTATCTGCTATAAAACATGAGTACTATGAACTCTTGGAGGACGACGCAAGTATTTTGAGAGGAATGAAATTTCCCTATGTTGTTAATAATAACTTCTCATTGATTGAGCCTGATGCAGCTAATTTTATTTTCTTGCTTAGAAAAAGCAATCTCGGTGATAATGTTGAGAAAGATATTGTTTCAAAAATACAAAATGCATTTTGTAAATATAACGATGCGGTCGGTTTATTTAAAGATCGAAATGATTTGGCAAAAAATGTGCATCGAATAGCGATAGAGTGTCAACGTGAGGGATGTTCTAATATGCCTTTTGGTGTTGCTGCGCTTAATATAAGGAATTTCAGTAAAAAATATGGTGTCAATGAGTTGTTAAATTACATTTCTATTACTGAGTCACTCATCAGCCTCGTTGATGAGGCAATATCGGAAATAGTTAACATTTCTTTTGATGTGCCGGTATTAGCTAACGAATATTTCTTTGAAAATGGTTTTAAAATTATCATTCCAGTTATTCATTATCAAAATAGCAGCCCAATTATTTTTAATGAAATGAAAAGAATAGATGTTAAAAATGAGCTCGATAATTTAGAACGCAGACTTAACAATCCCCCTAACATGCTGCCTTTTCGTTATTAAAAAAACGGCGCCTCGTGGCGCCGTTTTTATATCACAAACCCAACCAAGATCACTGCAGCAGGGAGATATCCGCTACTTGCAGGAACAGGTTGCGCAGGTTGTTCAGCAGCGCCAGACGGTTGGCCTTGAGGGCTTCGTCTTCAGCCATCACCATCACCTCGTTGAAGAAGGTGTCGACCGGTTCGCGCAGGGCGGCCAGACGGGTGAGGGCGGCCTGATAGTCACCGGCGGCGAACAGCGGAGCCAGTTCGGCTTGCAGTGCAGCAACCTGGGTGGCCAGCGCTTTCTCGGCGGCATCCTGCAACAGTTCCGGTTTGACGGCAGTCGGCAACTCGCCTTCGACCTTGGCCAGAATGTTGCTCACGCGCTTGTTGGCGGCGGCCAGGGCCAGGGCGGCATCCAGGGTGCGGAAGTGGCTGACGGCCTTGACGCGACGATCGAAGTCGAGCGGACGGGTCGGGCGGCGGGCCAGTACGGCCAGCACCACATCGGCACCTATGCCTTCGTCCTGATAGGCGGCGCGGAAGCGGCCCAGCATAAAGTCGACCACGTCGGTAACGACGGTCTTGTTGGTCAGCTTGTCGCCGTAGACGCGAACGGCCTCTTCCACCAGTTCAACCAGATCCAGGTCCAGCTGCTTCTCGGTCATGATGCGCAGGGCACCGATGGCGGCGCGGCGCAGGGCGAAGGGATCCTTGTCGCCTTTGGGCAGCATGCCGATGCCGAAGATGCCGGCCAGGGTGTCGAGCTTGTCGGCCAGCGCGACGGCGCAGGCTTCCAGAGCGGACGGCAGAGCATCACCGGCGAAGCGCGGCATGTACTGCTCGTTGAGGGCCACGGCCACCACTTCGTCTTCGCCATCGTGACGGGCGTAGTGCATCCCCATGACACCCTGGGTGCTGGCGAACTCGCCGACCATGTTGGTCATGAGATCACACTTGGAGAGCAGGCCGGCACGCTTGGCCTGAGCCACGTTGGCACCGATGCGCTCGGCGATAAAGCCGGCGACGGTCTCGATGCGCTCGACCTTGGCCTTGACGGTACCGAGCTGTTGCTGGAACAGCACGGTTTCGAGGCGCGGCAGGCGGGAGGCCAGGGTCTGCTTGAGGTCGGTCTTGAAGAAGAACTCTGCGTCAGACAGACGGGGGCGAACCACCTTCTCGTTGCCGCTGATGATCTGGCTCGGGTCCTTGGACTCGATGTTGGTGACGAAGATGAACTTCGGCAGCAGCTTGCCGCTCTTGTCGTAGACCGGGAAGTACTTCTGGTCACCCTTCATGGTGTGCACCAGCGCTTCAGCCGGAACGGCCAGGAACTTCTCTTCGAAGTTGGCGGTCAGCACCACAGGCCATTCGACCAGGGCGGTGACCTCTTCCAGCAAGGCGTCGTCCAGATCGGCAACGCCACCGAAGGCGGCGGCAGCCGCTTCGACGTCAGCCTTGATCTTGGCCTTGCGAGCCATAAAGTCGGCCACCACCATGCCGCGCTCCAGCAGGATCTGCGGGTACTGGTCGGCATTGTCGATGGTGAACTCGCTCTCGCCCATAAAGCGGTGACCGCGAATGGTGCGGGCGGAGTCGATACCCAGAATGTGAGCGGGCACCAGATCCCCATCCAGCAGCAGGGTCACGGTGAACACCGGACGCACGAACTGGATGGTCTTGTCGCCCCAGCGCATCATCTTGGGGATGGGCAGCTTGGCCAGTGCAGAGGCAACCAGCTCGCCCAGCAACTCTTTGGCCGGACGACCTTCGACCTTGGCGGTGTGGACCAGCCACTCGCCCTTGTCGGTGACCAGACGCTCGGCCTGTTCCACCGTGATGCCGTTGCCACGGGCCCAGCCTTCGGCAGCCTTGGTCGGCTTGCCTTCGGCATCGAACGCCTGAGAGACGGCCGGGCCGCGCTTCTCGACGCTCTTGCTCGGCTGCTCGCTGGCCAGCGCGTGTACCTTCAGCGCCAGGCGGCGCGGTGAGGCGAACCACTCGACGTCGCCGAAGGCCAGGTCGGCCTTGGTCAGCTCGGCTTTGAAGTTGTCGGCAAAGGCTTCGGCCAGGGAGCGCAGGGCTTTTGGCGGCAGCTCAGCTGTGCCGATCTCTACCAGAAATGTATGTTGTGCCATGTCCGTTCCTTAACCTTGCTTGTTCTCAGTGCGCTTGCACATGGGGAAGCCCAGCGCTTCGCGGGAGGCATAGTACGCCTCGGCCACGGCCTTGGTCAGGGTGCGAATGCGCAATATGTAGCGCTGACGCTCGGTGACCGAGATGGCCTTGCGGGCATCCAGCAGGTTGAAGGAGTGGGCGGCTTTCAGAATGCGCTCGTAAGCGGGCAGCGGCAGCGGCGTTTCCAGTGCCAGCAGGTGCTGGGCTTCCTTCTCGTACTGCTCGAAGCAGTGGAACAGGAAGTCCACATCGGCGTGTTCGAAGTTGTAGGTGGACTGCTCCACTTCGTTCTGGTGGAACACATCGCCATAGGTGGTCTTGCCCAGGGGGCCATCGGACCAGACCAGGTCATAGACGCTGTCCACGCCCTGAATGTACATGGCCAGACGCTCGAGACCATAGGTGATCTCGCCGGTCACCGGCTTGCACTCGAGGCCGCCAACCTGCTGGAAGTAGGTGAACTGAGTCACTTCCATGCCGTTGAGCCAGACTTCCCAACCCAGACCCCAGGCACCCAGAGTCGGGTTTTCCCAGTTGTCTTCCACGAAGCGGATGTCATGGATCTCGGGATCCATGCCCAGCTCCTTCAGGGAGCCGAGATAGAGTTCCTGAATGTTGTCGGGGGAAGGCTTGATGATCACCTGGAACTGGTAATAGTGCTGCAGGCGGTTCGGGTTCTCACCGTAGCGGCCGTCGGTGGGGCGGCGGGACGGTTGCACGTAGGCGCAGGCGATGGGCTCCGGGCCCAGGGCGCGCAGGCAGGTCATGGGGTGGGAGGTACCGGCACCCACTTCCATATCCAGCGGCTGAATGATGGTACAGCCCTGGCGGGACCAATAGTCCTGCAGCTGCAGGATCAGGCCCTGAAAGGTTTTGACATCGAATTTTTGCATAGTGTTTTTCGCGCGAAGTGAAATCAGAGCAAGATTTGCTGAATGTGAACCGAAGGAGTATACCGTCTGGCATGGTCGGATAATAGGCGAAATTGTAGGGGATTCATGGGGCGGGGCTGCGCCGGGCCTGGTTGGCCCGGGATGGAAGCCCCGTCATGTGGCCGATGAAATCCCCTTGTCGGACAGAGAGTCGGACAGAGAAAAATAACAGGAGACGAGGAATGGAACTGCGCTGCGCCTGGGTGACCAGGGACCCGGAATATATCGAATACCATGACAATCAGTGGGGGCGGCCGGTGCGCGCCCCGCGCGAGCTGTTTGCCAAGCTCTGCCTCGATGGCCAGCAGGCGGGGCTCTCCTGGATCACCATTCTCAAGCGCACCGACAGCTATTACCGCGCCTATGCCGACTTCGATCCCAACCTGATCGTCCGGTTCGACGAGCAGGATGTGGAGCGGCTGATGCAGGACAAAGGCATCATCCGCAACCGCCTCAAGGTGCAGTCGATCATCAAAAACGCTCGCGCCTATCTGGCGCTGGAGGCGCAGGGCATCGACTTCGCGGACTACCTGTGGGGCTTCGTCGGCGGCGCCCCCATCGTCAATCAGCGCCAGGGCAACGGCGATATCCCCGCCACCTCGCCAGAGTCTGACGCCATGGCCAAGGCCCTCAAGAAGCTGGGCTTCACCTTCGTCGGCAGCACCATCTGCTACGCCTTCATGCAGGCGGTGGGCATGGTGAACGATCATCTGGTGACCTGCCCCTGCCACGCCGAGTGCCAGCAGTCAGGGACGCCGAAATAAGCGGCCGGGTGCTGAGCGAAGAAGGGAGGCATGCTGCCTCCCTTCTTCGTTGTGGCGCCGTCATCAACCGGGTTGAAGGGAGTGGCTCAGCGCCTCGCACAGCTCGTCGCTGCTCATCAGCCGCACGAAGGGGCCGGCCAGGGTGGCGTTGTGGTGGGCGATGATCTGGGTTGCAGCAAGTTGTGGGGTATCCATGCAGGTGTGGGCATCGCTCACCAGCACCACGGCGTAGCCGAGATCTGCCGCCGCCCGGCAGGTGGTATCGATGCAGTACTGGGTCTTCATGCCGGTGACTATCAGGGTCTGTACTCCGCCCTCCTTCAGCCAGCCATCGAGGCCGGTGCCATGAAAGGCGCTGGGTCTGTGCTTGTCGAACACCCGATCGGCCTCGTCGACCGCCAGTTCAGGTGCCAGTTGCCAGAACGGACTGCCGGCGGCTATGGGGCTACCGGCCGGGCCCGTGTGGCGCACCGTCAGCACGGGGACACCGGCGGCGCGGGCCGCCTGACTCAGGCGATTGATGTTGGCCAGGGTCTCGGCACCGGCATGGGGCGCCTCCGGGCCGTGAAGAAGGCCGACCTGGAGGTCGATGACGAGCAGGGCGGGGTGGGGCAGGGATGACATGGGCATGGCTCCGAGAGGAATGTCCCCCACTCTGGGGTCACCGGCCGTCGAGCGGCAACCCCGCATCTGGGGGGAGGCAGGCGCAGCCCCACCTTGCCCGCCCTGCCGCCGCGCCAGCTCCATCTTCCTGCCCTTATGCCTGCGCCGGGAGTGATGAGCGATCACCTCGTCGGCCGCTGCTGCCAGGCCAGGTGTCAGCGGGGCAGGGGCCCATTTCCGCTGTTCGGTACAGCTGGCATACAGTCACTCCTGCTCAAAATCGGTCCATCAACATTGAGGGTTAATCCATGTCACTGAATTCATCTCCCATTCGCACGGTCGGCAGTCTGATCCTGGCGGCTTGCTCTCTGCTGGCCGTCCTGCCTGCTCATGCGGCCGATCGCCAGGACTCCCGCGATGTGCGTCAGGAGGTGCGTCCCGAGGTCCGCGATGCCAAGCAGGATTGCCGCGAAGCCGACCAGAAGGACAACTACGAGTGCCGTCAGGACAAGCGTGAAGTCAAACAGGACGTCAGAGAGAAAGCCAACGACGTCAAACGCTGATGAGCGCGCCTGATTAGCCGGCAAGCGGCATATCGGGCCCTCAGCCGAGCAGGCTCGCCGCCCCCAAGGGCCTGCGAGCCTGCTGGCGGGTAACTCGCCAGACACCGCCACCCGTGAATTCATATAAATCAGTTGCCGGATGCCCCGCCATCTCGTCGACCCCGTGGAGTTAATCATGAAGAAATATGCCTTTATCTTGCTGGCTGCCAGCGCCCTGCTCTCCTCGTTGCCGGCACAGGCAACCGAACAGGCCGCAGAGCGCCGTGATGCCCGTGACGTGCGTCAGGACACCCGGGATGAATCCCGCGATGCCAAGCAGGAGTGCCGTGAAGGCGTGGTCGGCAATGCCGATTGCCGTCAGGATCATCGCGACAGCAAGCAGGAGGGCCGAGACGAGGCCCGCGACGTCAAATATTGATCCTGACAAGCCGCCTCCCTGTCGGGTCGCCATGCTGGCGCCCGTCCCGCGGTTATCTTGACCCCAGTGTATAATTCAGACATCCCAAGCCGGTGTATTTCGTTTAGCCAAGGAGCCACCATGAAGAAGACAGTATTCGCGCTGCTTGCAGCCACAGCCTTGTTGGCTGCCCTGCCTGCACAGGCAACCAAACAGGCCCAGGAGCGTCGCGAAGCCCGCGATGTGCGTCAGGATACCCGTCAGGAATCCCGCGACGCCAAGCAGGAGTGCCGCGAAGGCCTGGTGGGCAATGCCGATTGCCGTCAGGAGCACCGCGACAACAAGCAGGAAGGGCGTGACGAGGCGCGCGACATCAAATATTGATGTCCGGCCTGCCCGGGCAGGCAGCACTCATGCCGCTCACGGCATGACACAGGGGGGCTTTGGCCCCCTTGTTCATATCCGCAATGCGCGCGTCACACTCTGGCGCCTCTCTGGGGTAGAATGCGCGGCCATCGGCTAGAGTCGTTCTTTTTCAGAGGTTTTTTCATGCATTTCAAGAAACTGGTTCCTGCACTTGCCCTGACCATCGCCATGACAGGCTGCACCACCAATCCCTATACCGGTGAATCCCAGACCTCCAAGGGCGCCTGGGGCGCACTGGCCGGTGCCGCCACCGGCGCTGCCGTGGGCGCGCTCTCCTCCAGCAAGGGTGATCGCAAGAAGGGCATACTGACCGGTGTGGCCGCTGGCGCCGCCCTGGGTGGCGGCATCGGTTACTACATGGATGTGCAGGAAGCCAAGCTGCGCGAGAAGCTGCAGGGCACCGGCGTCAGCGTGACTCGCAACGGCGATCAGCTGATCCTCAACATGCCGAACAATGTCACCTTCGACAGCTCCAGCGCCCAGCTCAAAGCCGCCGGTGCCAATACCCTGTCCGGCGTGGCCATGGTGGTTGCCGAGTTCGACAAGACCCGCCTGAACGTGGTCGGCCACACCGACAGCACCGGCTCCCGCGAGCTGAACATGAAGCTCTCCGCCCAGCGTGCCGACGCCGTCGCCGCCCAGCTTATCGGTCAGGGCGTGACCGGCAGCCGCATCGCCACCAGCGGCGTGGGCCCGGATCAGCCGGTTGCCACCAACAGCACCGCCGCCGGCAAGGCCCAGAACCGTCGTGTGACCATTACCCTGACCCCGACTGCCTAAGTCGCCCGGTTGCCGGTAACGAAAAGGCCCCGCCAGTGATGGCGGGGCCTTTTGCTATCTCAGGCTGGGCGGGCGGCTCAGATCGCCGCGGTCAGCTGCACTTCCACCTTGTAGCCTTCGTGGGCCAGGCGGGCTTGCACGCAGGCGCGAACGGGCGCTGTGCCGGCCGGTATCCAGGCGTCCCACTGGGCGTTGAAGGCGGCTATGTCGCCAATGTCCTTGAGATAGATGTTGGCCATCAGGATCTTGTCGACCCCGGAACCGTTGGCTTCCAGCAGGCGTTGCAGGCTGGTCAGCACTTCGCGGGTCTGCTGGTGAATGTCGGCCTCGTCGGTGGCGGGGACTTCCACCACATAGAGGGTGCCGTTGTGGATGACAACATCAGACCAGCGGGCCGTGGTGCCGATTCGGGTAATCGTCATGGATTGCTCCGGTACAGGGGCTCATTGACCCTTGCGGATCAGATAGCGATAGGGGGCCCGCTCTGTCTCGCTGGCGATCAGGGTGTGATCCATGAAGCGGCAGAAACTCGGGATGTCGCGGGTGGTGGAAGGGTCATCGGCACTGACCAGCAGGGTCTCGCCTTCGGCCATCAGCCGCACTTTCTTGCGCACCATCATCACAGGTTCAGGGCAACGAAGCCCGATTGCGTCCAACGCGTGAGTCGCATTGCAGAATAAATTACTCATTAATAATCAACCTTCAACCATTTCAGCTGCCAATGATACTCAAGGCGAAAAAATAATCAAACATCGGGGTCTTCGAGCAGCATATGTAACCAAAGTGTGATCCTGCTCTATCCAGACCTTGCCCGATGAGTAATATAAAAATTGAACCATATTCAACAAGGAGGTGTGAATATGCAGGTCTCCTACGGCAGATTGCAAGCCTACGCAGGCATGGGGTTCCTGTCGTTCGCCATGATAGTGCTGGGCAGCCCGATCGGAAACACCGGCACCTGGTTCGGGTCCATGGTGATGATAGGGCTGGGGCTCTGGATCGAGCTCAGCGACTACTACGACGAGGATGAGGACGAGAACGATCAATCCTGAATCGGATGACGATTCACCCACAAAGGCGGAGCGATTCCGCCTTTGTCATTTCTGCTCCGCGCCTGAGCGGGTCGAGCGCATGGCCCGCTCCAGCTGCTGCGCCGTCTGCTCCGAGTTGGCCTTGGGATCGTTGAAGAAGCTGCTCAGCACATCCATGATCCCCTGGCGCATGTTGGTCGGCACGGCCATGCCCTCCGCCATGCTGGGCAGCAGGTTGCCGTCCCGCTCCGCCCGCTGGAAGTCATGGTAGGAGCGGATGGCGCAGCGATCGAACTTGCTCATGTCAGGCTGGGTGAGGGCTGGGATGGAGCCCTTCACCCGGTTGAACTCCTCCTGGAATCGCGGCGTCATCAGCAGGCGGGCCAGCTCGCCCTGGGCTTGTAGCTGGGCCGGATCCCGCTGCTTGAACATGGCGATGGAGTCCAGGTTGTAGCTGAAGAGGCCCTGGCTTCCCGGGCTTGGCAGGCAGTCGATGTCCTCTCCGGGTCTGTAGTTGCCGGCGCTCAGCTCCCCCTTCACCCAGTCCCCCATGATCTGCATGGCGGCGCCGCCGCTCTCCAGCAGGTTGGTGGCCTGGTGCCACTTCAGGCCGGCGTATTTTTCCGGCACATAGGCGCGCAGCTGCTGGAAGCGGGTCAGCACCCGCACCATGTCGGGGCCGGTCAGGGTGGCGCTGTCCTGCTCCAGGAAGGCCTTGCGATAGAAGGCCTTGCCCCCTTCACCGAGTGCCACCGTCTCGAACAGCACCGCCAGCTGCCAGGGCTCGTTGCCGATGGCCAGCGGCGTGACGCCCTGCTCCTTGAGCTGCTCCGCCACCGTCATGAAGTGGGCCCAGCTGGTGGGCGGCGTCAGCTTGTTGCGCTCGAACACCTTGCGGTTGAGCCACAGCCAGTTGACCCGGTGGATGCCGGTGGGCACCGCCATCAGGGCGCCATTCTGGCTGAGGGTGGCCCGCACCATGGGCGGCATCTGACTGGATACCAGCCGAGGTGCTCGGCCATGGGGCTGAGGTCGCGCAGGAAACCCAGGCTGGCCCACTCGTGCAGCTCATAACCCTTGAGGTGCGCCGCCTCCGGCGGATTGGCCGCCAGCGCCCGGCTTTTCAGCACAGTCATGGCGCTCTTGCCGCCGCCGCCCTGCACCGCGAAGTCGTTCCACTGGTTGCCCTGCTCGGCCCATTCCGACTTGAGCACTTCCACCGCTTTCGCTTCGCCGCCGGAGGCCACCAGTGCAGCACCCCGACGCGCTGGGAGGCGCCGACGGGCAGAGACAACAGGGCGATGACAGAAAACGACAACCACTTCATAAGCTTTACTGCCTTGGTAGGGAGAGGGTGGCCTGCAGGCCGCCCTGGGGGCGATTTTCCAGCACCAGATCGCCGCCGTGGGCGTGGGCTATGTTGCGGGCTATGCCAAGACCCAGCCCGGTTCCGGCGGAATCCGTACTGAGGCGGTAGTAGGGCTCGAAGATGCGCTCGAACTGATCCTCCGGCAGACCGGGGCCCTCGTCCATGATGAAGAGGATCAGCATCTCCTCGTCATCCATCAGGATGACGCGCACCCGGTGGCCGTACTTGATGCCGTTGTCCACCAGGTTGCCGATGCAGCGCTTGAGGGCCAGCAGCTTGCCGCGATAGGGCCACTTGCAGTGCCCCTCTATGGTGAGCAGATCCTCGTGCAGGTTCATGGCCTCCGCCATCTGCTCCAGCAGGGCATTGATATCGATGAGCTCGAGGTTCTCGTGAATGTCGGTCTCTTTCACCGTCTGCAGCGCCCCCTTCACCATCAGCTCCAGCTCGTCCAGATCCTTGTTGAACTTGGCTATCTGGGCTTCGTCGTCGAGCAGTTCGACCCGCAGCCGCAGCCGGGTGATGGGGGTCTTGAGATCGTGGGAGATGGAGCTGAACAGCCGCTCCCTGTCGTCTATGAAGCGGCGGATGCGCTGCTGCATGATGTTGAAGGCGCGGGTCGCCGCCACTATCTCGGAGGCACCCTCCTCCTTGAGGGAGGGCTGATCTATGTCCTTGCCGAGGTTGACCGCCGCCTTGGCCAGCCGGCGCAGGGGCCGGGTCTGCCAGCGCACCAGCATGAAGGTGAAGAAGCAGAGGAAGACAGTCATCAGGGCGATGAAGCGCACCTGGTTGCTCGGCATGACGGTGTCATCCAGCGTCATGTAGGGGGCGGGCAGCAGGGCCGCCAGATAGAGCCACTCACCCGGCTCTATCTCGATCTGGGTCACCAGCACCGGCGGATTGATGGGCTCCAGCGACAGGGTATAGCGGGCCCAGGAGGAGGGCAGGTCTGCCAGCAGGGTGTCGTTGTTGAAGACGTGCAGCTCCTCGGGACGGGAGAAGTCCACCTTGATGGCCATGGCGTCGGAGAGTTTGCGGGTCAGCACCTCCTCCACCTCTTTAAGCACCAGCGTCTTGCGCTCGCTGTCCGGGATGGCGCTGATGTGGATCTCTTCTTCATTCAGGGAGACGAAGAAACGGCTGCCCCCCATGTTGCGCAGCTGGTCCAGGGCGATGTGGCGGTATTGCAGCGGCAGGGACTTGAAGAAGTTGACGGTGGAGGCGGCGGAGAGTGCCAGGTTGCGGGTGGTGCTGAGCATGCCCTCCAGCTCCCGCTTCTGGATCTGCTGCATCCAGATGCCGGTGAGTATGGTCTGGGAGAGCAGGATGGCGAGCAGCAACAGCAGCAGCATCCGTGACAGCAGGGAGCGGGGGACCAGTGCCTGCCAGAATCGCCGACCTCTCATGGGATCTCGTGCCTCTTGCCAGTCAGCATGCTGTTGCTACCTTTTTACCCTTCACGGGATCTCGTGTACTTCCGCGATCAGCATGTAGCCGCTGCCGCGTATGGTCTTGATGATGCGCGGGCTCTTGCCGTTGTCACCCAGCTTCTGGCGCAGACGGCTGATCTGCACGTCGATGCCGCGCTCCATGGGCAGGCTCTCGCGGCCACGGGTGGCATCGGAGATGGTGTCTCTGTCCAGCACCACGCCGGGCTGCTGCAGGAACATGCCGAGCAGCAGGGCGTCGCTGCCGGAGAGATCCAGCAGGCTGCCGTCGTCGTGGGTTAGTTGGTGACTCAGGGTGTCCAGGGTCCAGTCGGCGAAGCGCAGGCGGCGGCTCGGCTCTTTTTCTTTCTCCGGCTGGCGGAATTCGGCACGGCGCAGCAGCGCCTTGATGCGGGCCTGCAGCTCGCGCGGGCTGAACGGCTTGGCGATGTAGTCATCGGCGCCGAGTTCCAGGCCGATCACCCGATCCGCCTCATCGGAGGCAGCGGTGAGCATGATGATGGGTACCTGGGAGTCGCGACGGATCTGCTGGCACAGGGTAAAGCCGTCGTCGCCTGGCATCATGATATCGAGAATGATGAGGTCCGGGCTGTGCAGGGCGAGTTGCTGGCGCATCTCGTTGCCCTCGGCCGCCGTCAGTACCTGAAAACCCGCCCGGGTCAGGTATTCGTTGAGCAGCTCGCGGATCTCCTGATCGTCGTCGACGATAAGCAGTTGTTTGCTCGTTGACATATGTATGTGCATCCACCCATTTTTTTGTGCAGATTGAACCTGTCGGGGGAGCAAAAAGCAAGCAAGGCCCCCCTCTAATGTGAAGTTATGGGCAATATAGCCCCCGAATCGGCCCTGATCGGGATATCGGAATAAAAAAGGCCGACCCAAACGGGCCGGCCAACACGCAGATTCCGACGGCAGGTGCGCACCCCGTGTGGCGCGCTCCACAGACTCGACAACGGGCCGGATGGGCCGACCCCAAAAAGACAATGCAGGCTCACGCTTGGCGTGAGCCGCTTAGATCACACCCGCTCGAACACAGTGGCTATGCCCTGACCCAGGCCGATGCACATGGTGGCGACCCCCAGGGTGGCATCCTTCTCTTCCATCAGGTTGATCAGGGTGGTGGAGATACGGGCACCGGAGCAGCCGAGGGGGTGACCCAGGGCGATGGCGCCGCCGTTCAGGTTCACCTTCTCGTCCACCAGATCCTGCAGGCCGAGATCCTTGACGCAGGGCAGGGACTGGGCGGCGAAGGCCTCGTTCAGCTCGAACAGGTCGATGTCACCCACGGTCAGACCGGCACGCTTGAGCGCCTTCTGGGTGGCCGGCACAGGGCCGTAACCCATGATGGCGGCGTCACAGCCGGCTATGGCCATGGCCCGTACCCTGGCGCGGGGGGTTAGCCCCAGCGCCTTGGCGCGATCCGCGCTCATCACCAGCATGGCGGCGGCGCCGTCGGACAGGGCCGAGGAGGTACCGGCGGTGACAGTGCCGTTGACCGGATCAAACACCGGGCGCAACTGGCTCAGGGTATCGACCGTGGTCTCCGGGCGGATCACCTCGTCGTAGTCGTAGAAGAAGCGGGCGCCGCTGGCGTCGTGGCCTTCCAGCCCGACGATCTCCCTGGCGAAGCGTCCTTCCAGGGTCGCGGCATGGGCGCGGCGGTGGGAGCGGGCGGCAAACTCGTCCTGCTGCTGACGGCTGATGCCGTGCAGCTTGCCCAGCATCTCGGCGGTCAGCCCCATCATGCCGGAGGCCTTGGCCACCGATTTCGCCATGCCGGGGTGGAAGTCGACGCCGTGGCTCATGGGCACGTGGCCCATGTGCTCGACGCCGCCGATGATGAAGATGTCCCCATCACCCACCTGAATGGCGCGGGAAGCATCATGCAGCGCCTGCATGGAGGAGCCACACAGCCGGTTGACGGTGACAGCACCTACCTGCTTGGGGATCCCCGCCAGCAGGGCCGCGTTGCGGGCTATGTTGAAGCCCTGCTCCAGGGTCTGCTGCACGCAGCCCCAGTAGATGTCCTCGATCTCGTTCGGATCAAGGTTGGGATTGCGCAGCAGGATGGAGCTCATCAGGTGCGCGGACAGATCTTCTGCACGCACGTTGCGGAAGGCGCCGCCCTTGGACCGGCCCATGGGGGTCCGGATACAGTCGACAATGACTACGTCTTTCATGAATGGATCTCCTTTCCGCAATCAGTAGAAGGTTTTGCCCTGGGCGGCCATCTCACGCAGCTTGTCGCTGACGCGGTAGAGCGGGCCCAGATCGGCATACTGGTCGGCCATGGCCACGTAACGATCCAGACCAATGGTGTCCAGATAGCGGAACACGCCACCACGGAAGGGAGGGAAGCCCAGACCATAGACCAGCGCTATGTCGGCCTCGGCCGGCGTGGCGACTATGGCCTCTTCCAGGCAGAGCACCACCTCGTTGATCATGGGGATCATCATGCGGGCTATGATGGCTTCCTTGTCGAAATCCTGTTTCGGCTTGGCAAGGGGGGCCAGCAGCTCGTAAGCGGCCACATCGGCCACCTTCTTCGGCTTGCCCTTCTTGTCCTGCTCGTAGGCGTAGAAGCCCTTGCCATTCTTCTGACCGAAGCGGCTGGCGTCATACATCACATCGATGGCGGTGCGGCCTTCCTTGCTCATGCGAGCCGGGAAGCCCTGCGCCATGACGTCACCGGCATGGTGACCTGTGTCGATGCCGACCACGTCCAGCAGGTAGGCGGGGCCCATGGGCCAGCCAAACTCCTTCTCCATCACCTTGTCGACGGCGGCAAAGTCGGCGCCATCGGCGACCAGCTTGTTGAAGCCGAAGAAGTAGGGGAACAGCACCCGGTTGACGAAGAAGCCAGGGCAGTCGTTGACCACGACCGGGGACTTGCCCATGGCGGCGGCATAGGCCACTACGCGGTTGATGGTTTCATCGGAGGTCTGCTCGCCGCGGATGATCTCCACCAGAGGCATGCGGTGCACCGGGTTGAAGAAGTGCATGCCGCAGAAGTTCTGCGGACGTTTCAGCCCCTTGGCCAGCAGGGAGATGGGGATGGTGGAGGTGTTGCTGGCGAGCACGGCGTCGTCACCGATAATGCCTTCCACTTCGCCCAGCACGGCGGCCTTTACCTTGGGATTCTCGACCACGGCTTCGACCACCAGATCCACGTGCTTGACGTTGTCATAGCTCAGGGTCGGGGTAATGGCGGAGAGCACCTGGCCCATCTTGATGCCATCGATGCGGCCCTTCTCGAGCTGGCCGTTGAGCAGCTTGGTGGCTTCGCCCATGCCAAGCGCCAGCGCCTTCTCGTTGATGTCCTTCATCACCGCCGGAATGCCCTTGCTGGCGGACTGGTAGGCGATGCCGCCCCCCATGATGCCGGCACCGAGCACGGCTGCGTGGCTGGTGGCCTTGGCTGCCTGCTTGGCCGCCTTCTTGGCCAGCGCCTTGATGTGCTGATCGTTCAGGAAGATGCCGACCAGCGCCTTGGCGACGTCTGTCTTGGCCAGCTTGATGAAACCTTGCGCCTCGACGTTGAGCGCCTCGTCGCGGCTCATGCCGGCGGCGGCCTCGACGGTTTTGACTGCTGTCATCGGCGCCGGATAGTGCTTGCCCGCCACGGCGGCAACCATGCCGGCGGCTGTGGTGAAGCTCATCATGGCTTCCAGCTTGGAGAGGCGCAGCGGCGCCTTCTTGGCGGCGCGACGGCGCTGCCAGTCCAGCTTGCCCGCGATGGCGTCTCTCATCATCTGCACGGCGGCGCTCTGCAGCGCAGCGGGGGCGACCACGGCGTCGATGGCGCCTACCTTGAGGGCGTCATCGGCACGGTAATCCTTGCCTGTGGTGATCCACTCCAGGGCGTTGTCGGCGCCGATCAGGCGCGGCAGACGGACTGTGCCGCCAAAGCCCGGCATGATGCCGAGTTTGGTCTCGGGCAGGCCGATCCTGGCAGTGGTGTCAGCCAGACGGAAATCGGTGGAGAGTATGGTCTCGCAGCCGCCGCCCAGGGCGTGGCCCTTGATGGCGGACAGGGTCGGCACCGGCAGATCTTCGATGGCGCTGAAGATGTCGTTGGCCTTTTTCAGCCAGCCGAGCAGATCTTCTTGCGGCAGATCGAACAGTTCCAGGAATTCGGTGATGTCGGCGCCGACGATAAAGGCGTCTTTGCCGGAGGTGAGGATCAGACCTTTTAGTTCACGTTCTTGTTTTAATGCGGCGATCGCTTCGCTCAGCGAGAGCAGGGTAGCGCGATCCAGCTTGTTGACTGAACCCGGGGCATCAAACCTCAGCTCGGCAATGCCGTGTTCGAGGTAGCTGACCGACAGGGTTTCGCCTTGGTAGATCATGAGAGTGTCTCCTTGTTCCCACGCGGTGGGGGGCTTTGCTCCTTTCTCCCCAGCAGGGGGCGAGGCTCACTATTGATCCAAAAGGAGACATTTTCAACACCTATTTAAAACATTTGTTTAACAGAACTCGAGTAAAAGCTCCTCATCACAAAACGGGCAAAAGAGAGGCGCCTTGCGGCGCCTGCTCTGGATATGAGTCATTTATCAACTGGCCAGTTCCGGCCTGTTGCGATACTGGTTCAGTACCTCGGGGTCGGCGAGGGCATGGGTGTTGTTGACGGGCCTGTTGTGCACCACCTCCCGCACCGCCAGCTCGACTATCTTGCCGGACTTGGTGCGGGGGATGGCATCCACCTGCAGGATGCGGGCGGGCACGTGGCGGGCCGTGCTGTGCTCGCGGATCTGCTGGCGAATGCGCTCGCGCAGGGGCTCGTCCAGTTTCATGCCAGCCTTGAGCTTGACGAAGAGCACCACCCGCTCGTCCTGCTGCCACTGCTGGCCGATGACTATGCTCTCCTCCACCTCGTCCAGCTGTTCCACGTAGCGGTAGATCTCGCTGGTGCCGATGCGCACCCCCCCCGGGTTGAGGGTGGCATCGGAGCGGCCGTAGAAGAGGATGCCGCCGGTCGGGGTCAGCTCTATCCAGTCCCCGTGGCACCAGATGTTGTCGAACCGCTCGAAGTAGGCGGCGTGGTACTTGTCACCGTTCTCGTCGCCCCAGAAGTAGATGGGCTGGGCCGGGAAGGGCTTGGTGCAGACCAGTTCTCCCTTCTCCCCCTGTACCGGCTGGCCGGCCTCGTTGAACACCTGCACCGCGAGGCCGAGGCCGCGGCCCTGGCTCTCGCCGCGATAGACGGGGCTCAAGGGGTTGCCGATGACGAAGCAGGAGCAGATGTCGGTGCCGCCGGAGATGGAGCTGAGTTGCACATCCTGTTTGATCCCCTGATAGACATAGTCAAACCCCTCCGGCGACAGCACAGATCCGGTGCTGCAGATAAGCCGCAGTTGTGGCAACTGGTGGGTGGTGATCGGGGCATAACCCTGCTTGTGCAGGGCATCCAGATACTTGGCGGAGGTGCCAAACAAACTGACCTGCTCGTCGCGGGCGAGATCCCAGAGCGCGTTGCCATCCGGGTAAAACGGCGAGCCGTCATAGAGCACCAGGGTGGCGCCGGAGGCGAGGGCGCTCACCAGCCAGTTCCACATCATCCAGCCACAGGTGGTGAAGTAGAACACCCGTTCCCCCGGCTTGATGTCGCAGTGCAGCTGGTGCTCTTTCAGATGCTGTAGCAGGGTGCCGCCTATGCCGTGGACTATGCACTTGGGTTTGCCCGTGGTGCCGGAGGAGTAGAGGATGTAGAGCGGATCGTTGAAGGCCATGGACTCGAAGGCGAGCTGGGCCCCGGGCTGGCTCGCCAGCACCTGATGCCAGTCGTGACCGAGCTGCAGGGGGTTGCCCAGCAGGGGGATCATCACAGTCTGCTCTATGCTGTCGATTTGGCTCACCACGCTGGCGACCTTGGCCTGAATGTCGATGGCCTTGCCGCCATAGCGGTAGCCATCCACCGCAAACAGCACCCGGGGCCGGGTCTGGCCGAAGCGCTCCACCACGCTGGCTTCACCGAAGTCGGGGCTGGTGGAGGTCCAGATAGCGCCCAGGCTGGTGGTGGCCAGCATGGCAACCACGGTTTCCGAAATATTGGGTAGATAGGCGGCGACCACGTCGCCACGGCCTATGCCCTGGCTGCGCAGCCACTGGGCCAGTCGGGCCACCTGATCGCCGAGCTCATGCCAGCTCAGGGTCTGGCTCACCCCCCCTTCGAGGCGGGAGATGATGGCCGGGCTCTCGTCCTGGCGGCGCAACAGGTTCTCGGCGAAGTTGAGCCGGCTGTCGGGGAACCAGCGGGCACGCTGCATCTCCTGGCGGTTCTCCGCCACTATGTCCCCCAGCTCTCCCTTGACGCCGCAGTGCTGCCACACCAGCGGCCAGAAACGGGTGGTCTTCTCCACCGACCACTGATAGAGGTCGGCGTAGCTGCGTAATTGCAGGCCGTGGAAGTGGTTGACCTCGGCCATGAACTGGTGGAGGTTGGAGTGCTGCATCCTGTCCTGATCCGGTTTCCACAGACAAAGGTTTTGCATGAATCGTTCCTGACTGCTGATATCTACTGTCTACCGGCAGTGTATTGAATTGTTTTTGATTTGTTAATGGTTGGTTTTCTGTTGATAACAAACACTTTGTAACGCATGCGTTACCTCACGAAGCGGCAGCTTGACGGGTCGAGCCGCCCCGAGCTTGGTGTTATGCTGCTATCACATTCACCTCGGAGCAGGACGCCATGAGCAGCTACAGCCAACTTTTTGCCCAGCACCTAGACACCCTGCAGCAGCGCACCCGCGACATTCTGCAACAACAGGGGCTCAGCGGACTGGCCATCCACTCCGGCCAGACCCACCGCATCTTCCTCGACGATCAGGATTACCCCTTCAAGGTCAATCCGCACTTCAAGGCCTGGTTACCGGTGCTGGACAATCCCCACTGCTGGCTGCTGGTGGACGGGGTGAGCAAGCCGGTGCTGCTGTTCTACCGGCCGGTGGACTTCTGGCACAAGGTGGCGGACCTGCCCAATGCCTTCTGGGTCGACTTCTTCGACATCCGCTTCCTGACCAAGCCGGAGCAGGTGGCGGATCACTTGCCAGCCGACAAGCAGGAGTGGGCCTATCTGGGCGGTCATCTCGAGGTGGCCCAGCTGGTGGGATTGGGACAGCCCAATCCGGAGGCGGTGCTCAACTATCTGCACTACCACCGTGCCTACAAGACGCCCTATGAGTTGGAGTGTCTGCGGGCGGCGAATCGGCTCGGGGTGCGCGGCCACATTGCGGCCAAGGACTCCTTCATGGCGGGGGCGAGCGAGTTCGAGATCAACCTGGCCTACATGAAGGCGGTCGGGCAGGGGGCCAATGAGGCGCCCTATGGCAATATCGTCGCCATCAACCGCAACGCGGCCATCCTTCATTACACCCATCTGTCGACCCAGCGGGTGCCGGATGCGGAGCGCCACTCCTTCCTGATCGATGCCGGGGCGGATTATCACGGCTATGCCTCCGACATCACCCGCACCTGGGCCTGGCGCCGGGGTGAGTTTGCCGATCTGATCGCGGCGCTGGATGCGCAGCAGCAGGAGATCATCGCGGAGATCAAACCCGGTCGCCGTTACAGCGAGCTGCATCTGCAGATGCACCACAGACTGGCGCGCTTGCTGCAGGCCACCGAGCTGGTGGACATGTCGGTGGACGAGATGATCCACACCGGTGTCACCAATGTGTTCTTCCCCCATGGCCTGGGGCACTTCCTCGGCCTGCAGGTGCACGACGCCGGTGGCTTCATGCAGGACGAGCGGGGTACCCACCTGGCGGCGCCCGAGCAGTTCCCCTATCTGCGCTGCACCCGGGTGATGGAGGTGGGGCAGGTGTTCACCATAGAACCCGGCCTCTACTTCATCGACAGTCTGCTGGAGCCGCTGCGTCAGGGTGAGCAGGGCAAGAGGGTCAACTGGAACAAGGTCGAGGCGCTGCGCCCCTTCGGTGGCATCCGGATCGAGGACAACGTCGTCCTGCATGGGGATGGGGTGGAGAACCTCACCAGGCAAGCAGGGCTCTGATGGCGGCAGCGTACTCCATTCCGGCCGCCCCGCTGGAGCTGACCGAAGAGATAAAGAAGAGCCGCTTCATTACCCTGATTGCCCATACCCCGACCGTCGAGGCGGCCAAGGGGTGGGTCAACGAGGTGAAGCGTCAACATCCGACGGCCGCGGCCATCACTGCTGGGCCTTTGTGGCGGGGCGCCGCAAGATAGCCAGGTTTATGGCTTCAGCGATGATGGCGAACCTTCCGGTACCGCGGGCAAGCCGATCCTGGCCCAGCTGATGGGGGCCGGCATCGGTGAAATAGCGCCGTGGTGGTGCGTTACTACGGTGGCATCCTGCTTGGTACCGGTGGACTGGTCAAAGCCTATGGGGGCGGTGTCGGTGCCGCCCTCAAGCAGCTGCCCACCCTGCTCAAGGTGCCGCGCACCCCTTCCTCATTCACTGCGATTACGGTGACATGGGGACGGTCGAGTCGCTGATCAGCAGCCATAATGGCGAATTGCTGGCGGCCGATTACGGTCAGCAGGTCACCTTGCAGGTGGCGTGGGAATCCTCGGTTTGGGCTCAGGTGGACCGTGAATTGACCGACCGGACTCATGGACGGGTATCTCTCAGTCCCTTAGATGGCTAGAATCCATCGCTCTTTAATTGGGAAAGGGAGCTGTAATGCACATTCTGAGCATTATTCGCATTGTTGGCCTGCTGGTTGCGCTGTTCAGCTCGACCATGCTGTTGCCTGCACTGGTGGCCTTCGGCTATCGGGATGGTGGTGGTGCCGAGTTCGTCAGCTCTTTTCTGATCGCCCTGCTGCTCGGCGTGGTGCTCTGGTTTCCCAACCGCTATCACAAGAAGGAGATGCGCTCGAAAGAGGGTTTCCTCATCGTGGTGCTGTTCTGGACCGTGCTGGGCAGTGTGGGGGCCGTCCCCTTCATCATCAGCGACGTGCCGAACATGTCGGTCTCCGAGGCCTTTTTCGAATCTTTCTCCGGTCTGACGACCACGGGGGCGACTGTGTTGACCGGGCTGGACGATCTGCCCAAGGCCTTTCTGTTCTACCGCCAGCTACTGCAATGGCTGGGGGGCATGGGGATCATAGTGCTGGCCGTGGCCGTTCTGCCGTTGCTGGGGATCGGGGGCATGCAGCTCTATCGCGCCGAGATCCCGGGGCCGGTCAAGGACAACAAGGTAACTCCGCGCATCGCCGAGACGGCCAAGGCGCTCTGGTTCATCTACCTGTTGCTGACCACCCTCTGTGCCCTAGCCTACTGGATGGCGGGGATGACGCTGTTCGATGCCATCTGCCACTCCTTCTCCACCTTGTCGGTGGGCGGCTTCTCGACCCACGATGCCAGCATAGGTTTCTTCAACAGCCCGGCCATCAACCTGATTACCGTGCTGTTCCTGCTGCTGGCCAGCGTCAACTTCGCCCTGCATTTCATGGTATTCTCCCACCGCCGGTGCGGTTGGTCGCTACCTGCTATGATGCTGAACTCAAGGTGTTCCTGGCCATCCAGGCGACCCTGGTGATGATCTGCTTTGTCGCCTTGCTGACCCACGGGCACTATGCCACCTGGCAAGAGGCGCTCAATCACGGTCTGTTCCA
>NZ_JBJSWH010000006.1:137500-177500 GCF_046087985.1 Aeromonas ichthyocola | reverse complement strand
CGTAGGTGGTGTTTCTAGGCAAATCCGGAGACACAACACTGAGACACGAGACGAACGCACTACGGTGCGGAAGCCATTGATGCCCTGCTTCCAGGAAAAGCCTCTAAGCTTCAGATTACAAGTCATCGTACCCCAAACCGACACAGGTGGTCGGGTAGAGAATACCAAGGCGCTTGAGAGAACTCGGGTGAAGGAACTAGGCAAAATAGAACCGTAACTTCGGGAGAAGGTTCGCTCTTGACAGTGAAGTCCCTTGCGGATGGAGCAGTTGGGAGTCGCAGTGACCAGATGGCTGGGACTGTTTATCAAAAACACAGCACTCTGCAAACACGAAAGTGGACGTATAGGGTGTGACACCTGCCCGGTGCCGGAAGGTTAATTGATGGGGTTAGCGCAAGCGAAGCTCTTAATCGAAGCCCCGGTAAACGGCGGCCGTAACTATAACGGTCCTAAGGTAGCGAAATTCCTTGTCGGGTAAGTTCCGACCTGCACGAATGGTGTAACCATGGCCATGCTGTCTCCACCCGAGACTCAGTGAAATCGAATTCGCCGTGAAGATGCGGTGTACCCGCGGCTAGACGGAAAGACCCCGTGAACCTTTACTACAGCTTGGCACTGAACATTGAACCTACATGTGTAGGATAGGTGGGAGGCTTTGAAGGCGTGACGCCAGTTGCGCTGGAGCCGTCCTTGAAATACCACCCTTGTATGTTTGATGTTCTAACGCAGGGCCCTGAATCGGGCTCGCGGACAGTGCCTGGTGGGTAGTTTGACTGGGGCGGTCTCCTCCCAAAGAGTAACGGAGGAGCACGAAGGTTGGCTAATCCTGGTCGGACATCAGGAGGTTAGTGCAATGGCATAAGCCAGCTTAACTGCGAGACGGACAGGTCGAGCAGGTACGAAAGTAGGTCATAGTGATCCGGTGGTTCTGAATGGAAGGGCCATCGCTCAACGGATAAAAGGTACTCCGGGGATAACAGGCTGATACCGCCCAAGAGTTCATATCGACGGCGGTGTTTGGCACCTCGATGTCGGCTCATCACATCCTGGGGCTGAAGTCGGTCCCAAGGGTATGGCTGTTCGCCATTTAAAGTGGTACGCGAGCTGGGTTCAGAACGTCGTGAGACAGTTCGGTCCCTATCTGCCGTGGGCGTTGGATGATTGAAGGGAGTTGCTCCTAGTACGAGAGGACCGGAGTGAACGAACCTCTGGTGTTCGGGTTGTCACGCCAGTGGCACTGCCCGGTAGCTAAGTTCGGAATCGATAACCGCTGAAAGCATCTAAGCGGGAAGCGAGCCCTGAGATGAGTCATCCCTGACCCCTTGAGGGTCCTAAAGGGCCGTTGGAGACCACAACGTTGATAGGTGGGGTGTGTAAGCGCGGCGACGTGTTGAGCTAACCCATACTAATTACCCGTGAGGCTTAACCATACAACACCCAAGAAGTGTTCTGAGACTTGTAACAAACCGCAAGAACTACTCAAATTCAGTGATAATGACAAAGCAAACTAGCTAAGTCGTTATTCACGTCAGCTTTCCGGATGAAGTTTTTTGCCTGGCGGCCATAGCGCCGTGGAACCACCTGATCCCATGCCGAACTCAGAAGTGAAACGCGGTAGCGCCGATGGTAGTGTGGCATTCGCCATGCGAGAGTAGGACACTGCCAGGCACCCAATTAAACAGTTGTGCACAGATTGCATGATTGGCCGAGAGGATGACACCTCAGTAAGCGGCAGAAGATTTAGCGAAAGCTAACCGAATGCGGAGCGGTAGTTCAGTCGGTTAGAATACCGGCCTGTCACGCCGGGGGTCGCGGGTTCGAGTCCCGTCCGCTCCGCCACTAATTTGAAAGGCCTTCCCTAACGGGAAGGCCTTTTTGCTTTTGGATTTTCGTGAACGGGATTAAGGAAACAAGGGACCACAGACAGGGCTGCGACTTGCCACTGGCAACTCGGTCCCTGCCTGTGGCACCTTGTGCTTGAGCCGGACCGTGTCCGTCTCCCCATCCGCTCCGCCACTATTTAGAAAGCCCAGTCGAAAGACTGGGCTTTTTTTCGTTTCAAGAATCCAGACACTACTCACTTCCCCCTCGCATCAACACCATTATCACCCGATCATCGCCGCTGGCTGCGGTTGCCGCTATAATGGCCGCCCTCAAGCAAGGTGGTGGTATGAAAGCAGAATATCTACAGCGATTCGGGGGCATTGCCCGTCTTTATGGTCAGAGCGCCCTTGGCTCCTTCAGCCAGGCCAGGGTCTGCGTGGTGGGGATCGGCGGGGTCGGCTCCTGGGCAGCCGAGGCGCTGGCCCGCGCTGGTATCAACCAGATCACCCTGATCGACATGGATGACATCTGCATCACCAACACCAATCGCCAGATCCACGCCATGCAGGGCACGGTTGGCCGCCTCAAGACAGAAGTCATGGCCGAGCGGATTCGTGCCATCAATCCGGATTGCGAGGTGATCGAGGTGGATGACTTCGTCACCGCCGACAACCTGGCCGAGCATATCAAGCGGGAGTTTGACTATGTGGTGGATGCCATCGATTCGGTCAAGGCCAAGGTGGCGCTGATTGCCTTCTGCAAGCGCAACAAGATCCCGGTGATAGTAGCGGGCGGTGCTGGCGGGCAAATGGACCCAACCCAAATCACAGTGGCGGATCTGGCCAAGACCATTCAGGATCCGCTGGCCGCCAAGGTGCGCTCCGACTTGCGCCGGCTGCACAACTTCAGCAAGAATCCGGCGCGCAAATTCGGGGTGGAGTGTGTCTTCTCGACCGAGCAGTTGAGCTATCCCGATGGCAATGGCGGTACCTGTCAGGCCAAGGCGGCCAGCGACGGCAACATGAAGATGGATTGCGCCTCCGGCTTTGGCGCCGTGACGCCGGTGACGGCGACCTTCGGTCTGGTGGCTGCCTCCCGGGTATTGAAGAAGATTGCCGAGCGGGGCGCTCGTGCCGAGAAAGAGGTCGGGAATGAAGAAGCAGGGTCGATTAGCGAAGCCTAATCGACCACTGAACAAGGCGGGTTAGACTGCCTGTTCCCGGATCGCCAGCACTATTGCCCTGAGCCCGTTACCCCGTGACGGGCTCAGGTGTTTCTCGAGCCCCAGTTCGCTGAAATAGCCATCCACGTCAAATGTCTGGATAGCGTCGGCGGTCTGATGATTGAGCGCCGCCAGTACGATGACGATAAGGCCGCGCACTATGCGGGCATCGGAATCACAGGCAAAGTGCCAGCAGCCATCCTCCCCCTTTTCGCTCTTTAGCCAGGCCTGGCTCTCGCAGCCTTTCAAGCGGTGCTCTTCGGTTTGCCACTCGGCAGGCAGGGCGGGCAGCTGCTTGCCGAGCTGGATGATGAGTCGGTACTGGTTCTCCCAGCCGTGGGCGGCGGCAAACTGCTGGCGGATGGTGTCAGCGTTGGGCTCAAGGCCGATCTGGGTATAGCTTGCTAGGCTGCTCATGAGTTTGTCTGCCTTAGAAGAAGTCACTGAGTTTGTGCAGGGCTGCCAGCAGGGCATCGATATCGTTCCGATCGTTGTAGCAGGCCAGCGAGGCCCTCATGGTGCCGCCTATCCCTAAGCTCTCCATCAGCGGCATGGTGCAGTGATGGCCGACCCGTAGCGCTATGCCCTGCATGTCGAGCAGGGTGGCAGCATCCTGGGGATGGATCTCATCCAGCAGGAAGGAGACAGCCCCTGCCCGTTGCGCCGGTTCACCTATGAGGCGCAGGCCCGGCACCTGATGCAGGCCTGCGACCAGATAGTTGGTTAGCGTTTCTTCGTGGCGGGTCAATGACCCCCTGTCTTGCTCCGTCACAAAGTCGATGGCGGCTGCGAGGCCGATAGCACCGGCAATATGGGGGGTGCCCGCCTCGAACTTGAAGGGCAGGATATTGAAGGTGGTACTGCTGAAACTGACTCTGTCGATCATCTCGCCTCCCGCCTGCCAGGGCGGCATGAGCTCCAGCAGTTCGGCTCTGCCCCAGAGCACGCCTATGCCGGTCGGGCCATAGAGCTTGTGACCGGAGAAGGCATAGAAGTCGCAGCCTATGGCCTGTACATCCACCTCGAGATGGGCAACCGCCTGAGCGCCGTCGATCAGGGTCAGGGCACCAACCGCCTTGGCGGCGGCCACCATCTGGGTGACCGGATTGACGGTACCGAGGGCATTGGAGACATGGGCCACGCTCACCAGTCGGGTGCGCGGCCCCAGCATGGCCAGGTAAGCCTCCATATCCAGATCCCCGCGCTTATCCAGCGGAATGACCCGAATAAGGGCGCCGGTGCGTTCGGCAATCAGTTGCCAGGGGACTATGTTGGCGTGATGCTCCAGGGTGCTGAGGACGATCTCGTCCCCCGCCTTGAGCTCGCTCATGCCCCAGCTGTGAGCTACCAGATTGATCGCCTCTGTGGTGCCGCGGGTCCAGATCACTTCCCGGCTGTTAGGTGCGTTGATAAAGCGGGCGACCGTCTCGCGGGCTGCCTCGAAGGCGCGGGTGGCGCGACCGCTCAGGGCATGGGCGGCGCGGTGCACATTGGCATTGTCGGCCCGATAGTAGTGAGCTATGGCGTCCAGCACCGCCTGCGGCTTCTGGGTGGTGGCGGCGTTGTCCAGATAGATCAGAGGGTGGCCGTTCACCTCCTGCGCCAGGGCCGGAAACTGGCTACGCAATTGGGCGTGCTCTTGCTGATTCATGCTCCCCTCATCTCCTCTGGAAAAGTCGGCCATGATCCGGAAAATGACGGGCAAACACAAGGCGAAGTGGCGGGATCCTGTGTCCGGTTTCGGCTGCCCGCGGGATCTCTGTTACAATGCCGCCCCTCATCATAAGCCAAGAGATCCGGCCCATGAAGCTCAACCCCAATCAGAACGAAGCGGTCAAGTTTGTCTCCGGCCCTTGCCTGGTGCTGGCGGGTGCCGGATCGGGCAAGACCCGCGTCATCACCAACAAGATCGCCTATCTGGTGCAGCAGTGCGGCTATAACGCCCGCAACATCGCCGCTGTGACCTTTACCAACAAGGCGGCACGGGAGATGAAGGAGCGGGTCGGCCAGACCCTGGGTCGCAAGGAGGCGCGGGGGCTCATGGTCTCCACCTTCCATACCCTGGGCCTCGACATCATACGTCGCGAGCACAAGAGTCTGAATCTCAAGGCGAACTTCTCCCTGTTCGACGACACCGACCAGCTGGCGCTGCTGAAAGAATTGACTGAAGACGAGCTCGACAACGACAAGGACAAGCTCTCGGCCCTTATCAGCCAAATCTCCAACTGGAAGAACGACCTCATCCTGCCTGCCCGCGCCATGCGTATTGCCCGGGGGCCCGAAGAGGTGCTGATGGCCCAGCTCTACGAGCGCTATCACCGCCAGATGGTGGCCTACAACGCGCTGGATTTCGATGACCTCATAGTGATGCCGACCCTGCTGCTCAAGAACAACGAGGAGGTGCGTACCCGCTGGCAGAACAAGATCCGCTACCTGCTGGTCGACGAGTATCAGGACACCAACACCAGCCAATACGAGCTGGTGAAGCAGATCGTCGGCGAGCGGGCCCGCTTCACAGTGGTGGGGGATGACGACCAGTCCATCTACTCCTGGCGCGGTGCCAAGCCCCAGAACCTGGTGTTGCTGAACGAGGATTTCCCCAGCCTCAAGCTCATCAAGCTGGAGCAGAACTACCGCTCCAAGGGGCGTATCCTCAAGTGCGCCAACATACTGATCGCCAACAACCCCCATGTGTTCGACAAGGCGCTCTTCTCCGAGCTCGACTACGGGGTGCCGGTCAAGGTGCTGTTCGCCAAGAACGAGGAGCACGAGGCGGAACGGATCGCCGCCGAGATGATGGGCCACAAGTTCATGAATCGCACCCGGTTCAAGGATTACGCCATCCTCTATCGGGGCAACCATCAGTCGCGCATCTTCGAGAAGGCGCTGATGACCAACCGCATCCCCTATCGCATCTCCGGCGGCACCTCGTTTTTCTCCCGCACCGAGATCAAGGACATCATGGCCTACCTCAAGCTGCTGGTGAATCCGGACGAGGACACCGCCTTCCTGCGGGTGGTCAACCTGCCGCGCCGGGAAATCGGCCCCACCACGCTTGAGAAGCTGGGGCAGTACGCCAACCAGCGCGGCAAGAGTTTGTTTGCCGCCAGCTTCGAGCTGGGGCTGGAGCAGCACCTCTCCGGCCGTGGTTTGGTGGCTTTGCAGGCCTTTACCAACTGGCTGGTGCGGCTCGGCGATCAGGCGCAGCGGGGCAACCCGGTGGAGGCGGTGCGGGATATGATCAAGGAGATCCACTACGAGGAGTGGCTCTATGAGACTTCCCCCAGCCCGAAGGCGGCAGAGATGCGGATGCAGAACGTCTCCACCCTCTATCGCTGGATCACCGAGATGCTGGAGGGGGACGAGCTGGAAGAGGCCATGACGCTCGCCCAGGTGGTCACTCGCCTCACCCTGCGAGACATGATGGAGCGCAACGAGGGGGAGGACGATGCGGATCAGGTGCAGCTGATGACACTGCACGCCTCCAAGGGGCTGGAGTTTCCCTATGTCTACATGGTGGGCATGGAGGAGGGCTTGCTGCCCCACCAGACCAGCATCGACGAGGACAACGTGGAGGAGGAGCGTCGTCTCGCCTATGTGGGCATCACCCGGGCCCAGACCGAACTGACCTTCACCCTCTGCAAGGAGCGGCGTCAGTATGGCGAGTCGGTGCGTCCCGAGCCGAGCCGCTTCCTACTGGAGCTGCCCCAGGACGATCTGGAGTGGGAAAACCAGAAGAAGGTGACGGCCGAGGAGCGCCAGCAGAAGGGGCAGGTCGGCGTCGCCAACCTGAGGGCCCTGTTCAAGAAGGATTGAGGGAAGGTTAGGCCGGGGGCTCTGCCTGGGTGAGCAGCGGTATGATGTCGGATCCTGGCAGAGGCGGGGATATGTGGCGCCCCTGTCCCAGGGCGCAGCCCAGCTCGATCAGCTTCTGCAACTGCTGCTGGTTCTCTATGCCCTCGACCACCAGGGTGAAGTCGAGATCCTGACAGATGTCCCGCATGGCACGGATCAGCGCCAGGTCCTTGGGGGAGTTCAGCATGCGATGGGTGAAGCTGTCATCCACCTTGATGTAGTCCACCGGGAAGTGGAACAGGGCATTGAGGGAGGAGAAGCCGGTCCCGAAGTCGTCCAGGCTGATCTGAATCCCCTTGGCCCTGAGCTCATGGAGCGAGGTGAGGGAGTCGGCACTCTGCCTGGATAGCTCCCGCTCGTTGAATTCGAAGATGAAGTAGCCGGGTATCACCCCCTCCTCCTCCATGATGTGGACCAGTGCCATGATCTGCTCGCGGCTGGCCAGGTGCTTGCCGGACAGGTTGAGGGATATCTTGAAGCGACCGCCGTCCGAAATCTGCAGCCAGCCCTTCAGCTGCTGGCAGGTGCGCCTGAGGATTTGGCGATCAAGGTCCTGAATGAGGCCGCACTGCTCGGCCAGTGGAATGAAGTCGAAGGCATCCTTCAGTTCGCCCTCCTCGGTGATCCAGCGCGCCATCACCTCCAGCCCCACCAGGCGACTCTCCTTCAGTCTGATCACCGGCTGGAAGTAGGGCACTATCCTGCCTTCCCGCAAGGCCCTGAACAGCCGTTCCTCTGGAGAGCCCGAGTGCTCCATGCAGGCGTCTGAGTACATGACGATGCGACTGCGGCCATTGCGCTTGGCCTGGTACATGGCGAGATCGGCCTGGTGCAGCAGCTCGCTGATGTCCGTGGTCTGCTCCGACACGCTGGCCACCCCCAGGCTGATGGTAACGGTCAGCTCATTACCCTGAAGCCGGAACGGGTGGGCGATGCGGCCTAGAATGCGGTTGAGTACGGGGCTGACGTCCTCCTCCTGCTGGCTGTTGTCCAGATAGATGACGAACTCGTCGCCCCCCAGCCTGGCCACCATGTCATTCTGCCGGATGCAGCTCTGCAGACGCTTGGCCAGCTCCTGCAGCAGCTGGTCGCCGGCACTGTGGCCCAGGGCGTCATTGACCTGCTTGAAATGATCCACGTCGGCGAATATCAGGGTGAAGCCGGCCGTCTGGTAACGGCGGTAACGGGTCATGGCATGGTGAAGGTGGTTCATCAGCAGGGCCCGGTTCGGCAGCTGGGTCAGCGGGTCATGCAGCGCATTGAACTGGAGTCGCCGCTCCAGCTCCTGATGATGTCTGAGCCGTTTTTGCAGCCGCAGGTTGGTCTGGCGCAGCTGCTGTAGCCGCTGGTTGATGGACTCTTCCGAGTTGAGTTCATCCAGCTGCTGCCTGACTCTCTTGAGTTCCAGCAGCAGGGTCAACTGGTGGCGCAGGAAGTCGAGGAACAGCCTGTCATCGGCTTCCAGGGGCTGGGCAGTATTGATGATGAGGTGGGCGAAATACTGTTGCTGCTGGCGCAGGGGCAGGCTGTACCAGAACAACCCGGCCTCGCTGCGCTCTATGCTGTTGGTGCTGTGGCACAGGGCCCTGATGACGTCGTCATCGTAGGCGAGCCGCGTCGGATAGAGTTTCTCCAGCCGCTGGTTGTCGAGGCGGACCAGCAGCATCTCATTGACGGCCAGCATCTGGCGCAGCACGGCCTCCAGCTGGGAAAACAGGGCATGCTGCGGCAGATTGTGGGCCAACCGCATGATACGGCTGATTTTTTCAATCTTCTGCTGCCATTGGGGATCCCGCTGCATCAGGGGGGAGGCTTGCCCCGCCAGCTGGGTGCCGGTCTGGGTTTCGTGCAGGCGCTTGGCCAGACACTCCAGCAGCAATCTCAGGGTCGGGGTCTGTTCGGGGGCGCCGCGGGCCAGCAGCCATTGCACCTCATAGTGCTCCACCGCCTGCACGCACCATCCCTGATGTTCATCGAGTCGGGTGAGCTGTTCGGTGAGACGGGGCTCTTCACGCCCCAGCTGTTGCTTGAACGCCTCGGGCAGCTGATGTGCATACAGCCAGTGCAGGCCTCCATCGGCCAGCCCCAGCATGGCAAAGTGCTGCAGGGGGCAGAGTCTGCCCAGCTGCTCTACCAGTCTGGCGTAATCCTCAGGGGAGGCGATGCCGGGCGCGGGAAAATCCATGATGGAAGAAACGACCGCCAGCAAGGGGGGGGGATCTGGCGGTGTGAGGGGCTGGACTGACATGCAATACTCCCGAATAAACTCACCTACAAGCGTAGTCGGAAGTGATTGGATTGAAAGGGCTGCAATAGGAGCCCTTTCAACCACTTAGAGCTTGTCGATCATGTAGTGAATGGCGTTTTCGATCTCTTCGTCACTACAGGCCGCGCAAGTGCCCCGTGCTGGCATCATGCCGGCCTTGCCGGTGAAGCCTTCGATGGCATGCTTGCGCAGGGTGTCGAACCCCTGGGCAATGCGTGGTTCCCAGGCAGCCTTGTCCCCGCGCTTGGGCGCGCCGGCCGCGCCGGTATCGTGGCAGGCAAAGCAGGCGCCCTTGAACACTGTCTCGCCATCACGGGGACCGGAGGAGGCGGCAGCAGGGGCGGCCGCGGCCGTCGCAATGCCTTCCAGATCCTTGGCGGTGTAGACCTGGCCGACCGGGGCTATGCGCTCGGCAATGGCTTCCGTCGACATCTCATCGGCGGCAAAGACGGCGCCGGACAGGGTGGCGGCCGCCATCCCGGCAGCCAGCAAATAGCTCAGTTTTTTCAACACGCTCATGTACTCCCAGCAGGCTCTTATTATCCCTAGAAAACGACGGGATTATAACCGAATAGTTACAGGCATTTAAACGCTTGTGTGTGAAGTGTTAAGCAATCTGCGAACAAAGTTTCTGAGGCGGCAGGGGCAGCAGGCAAGGCAAGAGCAAAAAGAAACCCGGCTTTCGCCGGGTTTTTGCAATCAGCCGTGAAAAAGGCTGACTTGTCTCCACTCAGGATCCCTGTGCCGGACCGAGCCGTTGCACATGACATCCACGGCTCATCAATCCCAATTCAGGATCACCTTGCCGGACTTGCCTGACCCCATGGCTTCGAAGCCTTGCTGGAAGTCATCGATGTGGAAGTGATGGGTGATGATGGGGCTGAGATCCAGGCCGGACTGGATGAGGCTGGCCATCTTGTACCAGGTCTCGAACATCTCGCGACCATATATCCCTTTGATAAACAGGCCCTTGAAGATCACCTTGTTCCAGTCGATGGCCATGGTAGAGGGGGGAATGCCGAGCATGGCAATCTTGCCGCCGTGGTTCATCTTGTCGATCATGTCCTGGAAGGCGCTGGGCACGCCGGACATCTCCAGCCCCACATCGAAGCCTTCGGTCATGCCGAGCTCGTCCATCACATCGGAGAGCTTCTCCTTGGCCACGTTGACGGCGCGGGTGGCGCCCATCTTGCGGGCCAATTCGAGGCGGTATTCGTTGACGTCGGTGATCACCACGTGACGGGCACCCACATGGCGGCAGACGGCGGCAGCCATGATGCCGATGGGGCCGGCGCCGGTGATGAGCACGTCTTCACCCACCAGATCGAAGGAGAGGGCTGTGTGCACGGCGTTGCCGAACGGATCGAAGATGGCGGCCAGCTCATCGGGGATGTTGTCCGGCAGCTTGAAGGCGTTGAAGGCCGGGATCACCAGATATTCGGCGAAGGAGCCCGGGCGGTTGACGCCGACCCCTATGGTGTTGCGGCACAGGTGGGTACGACCGGCGCGGCAGTTGCGGCAGTGGCCGCAGGTGATGTGGCCTTCGCCTGAGACGCGATCGCCGATGGCGAAGCCGCGCACTTCCTGGCCGACGGCGACCACCTCTCCCACGTACTCATGACCGACCACCATGGGCACGGGTATGGTCTTTTGGGCCCACTCATCCCAGTTGTAGATGTGCATGTCGGTGCCGCAGATGGCGGTCTTGCGGATCTTGATCAGCAGATCGTTGTGGCCGAGTTCGGGAGCCGGGACGTCCGTCATCCAGATGCCGGTTTCGGAGGATTTGAGTTTGGAGAGTGCTTTCATGACAGATTCCTCACGGCGCTGTGCCGGTTACAGAGGGTAATAAAATGGGGCCCAACCTTGGCCCCCGTTTTAATCAGCTAGCCATGTGATCAAATCACACCGAGCTCGCGGCCGATGCGGATGAAGGCATCGATGGCCTTGTCCAGTTGCTCGCGGGTATGGGCGGCAGACATCTGGGTTCGGATGCGGGCCTGGCCCTTGGGCACCACGGGGAAGGAGAAGCCCACCACGTAGATGCCGGCGGCCAGCATGCGGCTCGCCATCTCGGCGGCCAGCTTGGCATCTCCCAGCATGACCGGAATGATGGCGTGATCGGCACCGGCCAGGGTGAAACCGGCGGCGCTCATCCGGGTGCGGAAATACTCGCTGTTCGCTTTCAGGCTGGCCCGCAGCGCGTGACCCTCGGCCAGCATGTCGATCACCTTGATGGTGGCCGAGACGATGGAGGGAGCCAGGGAGTTGGAGAAGAGGTAGGGACGGGAGCGCTGACGCAGCCAGTCGATGACCTCTTTCTTGCCGGAGGTGTAGCCGCCGGAGGCGCCGCCGAGCGCCTTGCCCAGGGTGCCTGTGATGATGTCGACCCTGTCCAGCACGCCGCAGTATTCGTGGGTGCCACGGCCGTTCTCGCCGATGAAGCCCACCGCGTGGGAGTCATCCACCATCACCAGGGCGTCGTATTTGTCGGCCAGATCGCAGATGGATTTGAGGTCGGCGATGACACCGTCCATGGAGAAGACACCGTCGGTGGCGATCAGCTTGAAGCGGGCGCCGTCGGCATTGGCCTGCTTGAGCTGGGCTTCCAGCTCGGCCATGTCGTTGTTGGCGTAACGATAGCGCCTGGCCTTGCACAGCCGCACGCCGTCGATGATGGAGGCGTGGTTGAGTGCATCTGAGATGATGGCGTCTTCGGCGCCGAACAGGGTCTCGAACAGACCGCCGTTGGCATCGAAGCAGGAGGAGTAGAGTATGCTGTCCTCGGTGCCGAGGAAGGCGGACAGTTTCTGCTCCAGCGCCTTGTGCTGGTCCTGGGTACCGCAGATGAAGCGTACCGAGGCCATGCCGAAGCCGTGGCTGTCGAGTCCCTGATGGGCGGCGGCGATAAGATCCGGGTGGTTGGCCAGCCCCAGGTAGTTGTTGGCACAGAAGTTCAGAACCTGCTCGCCGCCCACCGCAATCTGGGCCTGCTGAGCCGAGGTGATGATGCGTTCCTGCTTGTATAGCCCTTCCGCCTTGACCTGTTCGAGCTGTTCGGCCAGGTGACGATAGAATCCGTTAGACATCCTCGGTCCTCATTGACTGTGTCGACTGTGTTATCAGGATCTTGGCCGTGCGAGGTGCACGGACTGACGTCGTCGCGGTCGTGACGAAACGTCGACAGACCCTGGAATGGGCAACATTTTACTGCAATCGTTGCGCACCAATTCAAATTATTATGCTGATATTCAACAATTGTGAAACAGATCTCACCCTGCTGGTTGGGCCAGTTGGTGGTAGTGCTGCTCCAGTTGGCGGATCTGGGCGATCACCTGGGGCTGCACATAGGGGCGCAGCAGGAAGAGCACCCGCAAGACCCCCTGATAAAGCAAGGGCTTGGTGATGCGGGTATGGGGTGCCTGGGCAATCTGGAAGGGGATCCAGCAGGTGACCACCATCTTGATGGTCTGGCCCAGATCCGGCAGGTCTTCGTCGCTGACGTCTATGATGCCGCCCTCGCGCAGGCTTCTCAGCAGCGCTTCCACGGCGGCGCGCAGCTGCTCCTGGGCCTTGAGGTACTTGTGCTGCAAGGGTTCGTCACGACTGAGGATGTCCGGCAGGTTGGCGTAGAAGAAGCGGAACTGCCACATCAGATAGAAGATGGCATCCAGATAACCCATCAGATCTTCCAGCTTGATCTCGTGGCTGCGGGCCGGCGTGAAGCTCTCGCTCAGGTGGCGGGCGTATTGATCGAAGATGGAGTGGATGATGTCTTCTTTATTGCGGAAGTGGTAATAGAGGTTGCCCGGGCTGATGCCGAGATGGGCGGCAATGTGGTTGGTGGTGATGTTGCGTTCACCCTGATCGTTGAACAGCTCGGTGGCGCTGTGGATGATCCTGTCTCTGGTCTTCATCACTGATCCCTCTGCCGGGCCCTGTGCGCCGAGGTCGAATCCCCTGGCGGCCCGTGATAAACTTTTCGGCAATTTCAAATTGGCCCACTATACACAGCTTTAACAGGCAGTCACACGGGGCCATCAACGTACGCGAGGCAAACTCCATGATCGTAGTAACTGGCGGTGCTGGCTTTATCGGCAGCAATCTGGTCAAGCAGCTGAACGCTCAAGGACGGACCGATATCGTGGTCATCGACGACCTGACCGACGGCACCAAGTTCGTCAACCTGGTCGATCTCACCATCGCCGACTACATGGACAAGGACGAGTTCCAGGCGCGGATCGTCTCCGGTGACGAGTTTGAAGAGTGGGATGGCGGCATAGAGGTGATCTTCCACGAAGGTGCCTGCTCGGCGACTACCGAGTGGAACGGCAAGTTCATCATGGAGGTCAACTACGAGTACTCCAAGGATCTGTTCCACTACTGCATCGAGCGGGAAATTCCCTTCATCTATGCCTCCTCCGCCGCGACCTATGGCGGCCGCAACGACAACTTCATCGAAGATCCCAAGTTCGAGCAGCCCCTCAACGTCTATGGCTACTCCAAGCAGCTGTTCGATCAATACGTGCGCCGCTGGCTGCCGGAGATCGACTCCCAGGTCGTGGGCCTGAAATACTTCAACGTCTACGGCCCGCGCGAACAGCACAAGGGCTCCATGGCTTCCGTCGCCTTCCACCTCAACAACCAGGTGAAGCAGGGGGACAATCCCAAGCTGTTCGAGGGCTGTGACGGCTTCCCGGACGGTGGCCAGATGCGCGACTTCATCTATGTGGACGACGTCTGCAAGGTGAACCTCTGGTTCTGGCAGAACCCGCAGCACTCCGGCATCTTCAACTGCGGTACCGGCCGTGCCGAGCCGTTCCAGAACGTGGCCGAGGCCGTGATCAAGCATCATCAGCAAGGCGCCATCGAGTACATCCCCTTCCCGGATCACCTCAAGGGTCGCTATCAGAGCTTCACCCAGGCCGATCTGACCCGCTTGCGTGGCGTCGGTTATGACGGCGAGTTCAAGACTGTCGCCGAAGGCGTGGCCGATTACATGGCCTGGTTGAACCGGGCTTGATCCCCCTCTGACGGGCGGCCCTGGCCGCCCGTCGCTCGGATGCGCTTGCATGAACATATTGATGGCACTCTCCCAGCTCGAAGTCACGGGAGCTGAGGTCTATGCCACCACGGTCGGCAACGAGCTGACCCGGCGTGGTCACAACGTCTTTTACGTGTCAGATACCCTGACCAAGCCCACGCAGGGGCCCGTATTCAAGCTGAGGTTCAACAAGCGCAGCATACTGCGCCGCTTCTGGCATGTGTTTTACCTCATCTATCTCATCAGGAAGCACCACATCCAGCTGGTTCATGCCCACTCCCGCGCCTCCGGCTGGAGCAGTTATGTGGCCTGCAAGCTGACCGGCACCCCCATGATCACCACAGTTCATGGCCGTCAGCCGGTGCATGCCTCCCGCAAGGCGTTTCATGCTCTCGGCTATCGTGCTGTGGCGGTGTGCGAAGATATAGCCCGCCAGATCATCGACAACCTGGGGGTGGATCCCGCCATGGTGCAGGTGCTGCGCAACGGCATAGAGACCGACAGATTCCAGCCTGTGCCTGCACCGGACAACGCCAGGCCGGTGATCGCCATCATAGGCCGGCTGAGCGGCCCCAAGGGGGAGCTCTGCTATCGCCTGCTGGACGAGGTGCTGGATCTGGACGCCTGCCAGGTCCGTGTCGTCAGCGGCACCCGGGTGCCGGAGCGTTTTGCCCGCTTCCAGGACAGGGTCGACTTCGTCGGCTATGTGGACGATGTGCCCGCCCTGCTGGCGCAGTGCGATCTGGTGATTGGCGCCGGCCGGGTGGCGATGGAGGCCCTGCTGTGCGGCCGCCCCGCCTTCGCCATCGGCGAGGCCAAGGCCATAGGGCTGGTGACCGAACAGAATCTGGACGAGGCGCTGGCCAGCAACTTCGGCGACATAGGGCCCCAGGATCTGGCGATCGATTTTGCCGCGTTGAAGGGGCAGATAGCCCCGGCGCTGGCCAGCAAGCAGGTGCCGGACAGCCTGCGTCAGCGCATCCGGCAGGAGTATGACTTGCAGCAGGTGGTGAGCGGACTCGAGTCCATCTATCAGGATGCCGTGGTCGAGACCCTGCGCCGGGAGATGCCGGTCATCATGTATCACCGCTTCATCGAGCATGAGAGCGAGAAGGGAGTGCACGGCACCTGGCTGCCCGTCGCCATGTTCGAGAAACACCTCAAGCTGATGAAGTGGCTCGGTTACGAGACGCTGACCTTCGCGGATCTGGCGGACAAGGGCTTCATCCATCGGCTGCAATATGGCAAGAAGTACCTGATGATCACCGTCGACGACGGTTATCGTGACAACCTCACCCGCATGCTGCCCCTGCTGGAAAAATATGGTTACAAGGCGGTGGTGTACATAGTGACAGGCGAGGATCACAATCGCTGGGACGTGGAGCACCCGACCCACCCCGATACGCCGGTGGCCCTGATGAATGGCGATGAGATAAGCGCGCTGGTGGCCTCCGGTCACGTGGAGATCGGTGGCCATACCCTGACGCACCCGCGCCTCAGCACGCTGGCACCCGAGCAGCAGGCGCGCGAGATCCGGGCCAACAAGGAGAGGCTGGAACGGCTGCTTGGCCATCCGCTCCTGTCGTTTGCCTACCCTTACGGGGATCTGAACGAGAGCGCGAAAGCCGAGGCCTGCGCCGCCGGCTACCGCTATGCTGTGGCCACCAACAGCGGCCCCAGGGCCATGCATCGGGATCCGCTCCAGATCCGCCGGATCGCCATCTTCCCCCGCACCGACATGTTCGGGTTGTGGCGCAAGATCCGGGGTAATTATGTATTCAGAAAATAAGGCCGTAGTAGAGAAAAACATGACGTTAAAAACAGATATTTCAGCCAATAAGAGCTCTTTTTGGCAACGTAGTGATCAGGTGCTACCTCTACTAGTTCAATTGTCTGCCTTTCTGTTTGGTGCGCTGGCGCTGACGGTGCCCAGTGGCTACTCCTACGGCCCTGCCCTGCTGTTGCTGGCAAGCCTCTACTTCGTTGGCATAAAACGTGCGGCCTGGAGATTGCCTCCCGAGTTCAAGCTCATCGGGCTGGGCTTGTTATTGTATTTTATCGTTATGGCGATTTCAGTCTGGTTAGATGGTGGCAAAATGAGCGAAATCGACAGAGCCAGCCGTGCTGCAATGGCTGTAGCCATGCTCCCTCTGCTGGCCAGCGTACCGGTGCGCCTCCCCTTGCTGCTATCAGGCTGTGGAGTTGGTAGTATCCTCGCGTTTGGCATCGCCATTCATGACAAGTTTGTCCTGGGTTTTGATCGGGCATTTAACGATATGATGCCTATTCAAAGTGGCAATATTGCAATGTCGCTGGGACTTTTTTGTCTCTGTGGTCTGCTTTGGGCGCAAAAGAAGGGGAGGCTGGCTTTCTCGCTCTTTATGCTGCTGGGAACCTGTGCCGGGATGGGGGCTAGTTTCCTCTCGGGCACCCGTGGGGGTTGGCTGCTGTTACCCGTCATACTGCTGACTATCGCGATGTTGTTCAAGGAGTGCCTGTATCGTAAGGGTACTTTGATCATGGTGATGGGTGGCCTGTTGTGCGGTGCATTCCTCGTTGCACAGCCGCAGAGTGGCGTAGAGGCGCGGATAGAACTGGCTCAGCGCGATATTAGCCATTATCTTGACAAGACTAACCTCAATACCTCGCTTGGTGTCAGGCTGCAACTCTGGCAGAGTGCCTGGCAGAGCTTTACCGAAAAGCCGTTATTTGGCTGGGGAAACCATGGGATTCGGGAGTCACAGCAGGCACAGCTGGCACAGGGAGAGATTAGCCAATTTATCTACGATTTTCATTCCCATGCTCATAATCAGTTCCTCGATGAAATGGCTAAGCGTGGAGTCATCGGTCTCGGCGTTCTGCTGCTGATGTTACTTACTCCCTTATTCTTGGTAAGACAGCGCTTGTGCCAACCCCATGATGCCGATACGCATTGTGGGGCGGCATTAGTTATTGTCACCATTTTCTCATCGATCGATTATTGTCTCAGTCAAGCATTCTTTGGTCATAATTCCGGCATCAGTTTCTTTGTTGCAGCGCTAGTTATAACAACGTCTATCGTATTTGGAGCACATGATGAAAATATACGTAATTAGCCTGACGACATCGAAAAGTCGGCGAGAAAAAATGTCCAAAGAATTATCTAGACTTAGTCTGGAATTTACATTTTTCGATGCCATCAATGGCCACTCCTCTGAAATAAGAGACTATGATGATGCCAAGAGAATGTGGGAAAAAGGGCATGCGTTGACCAAAGGCGAACAAGGATGTTTTGCAAGCCATCGAGCACTCTGGAATGTTTGCTTGAATACGGGTGAACCTTTGTTAATAATGGAGGATGATCTTGAGTGTTCTGATGGTTTGAAACAGACCCTTATTGAGCTTGAGGGAAAGATCCAACAATTTGAGTATATCCGGCTAGGGCGCGGTACCTGCAGTACATTACCAGGTGTTGGTAGCTGGATGCATATGCTAAATTTTGGCGACAACCATTCCATCGTAAAATACATGAAAGGGCCTAGCTGTGCCCATGCGTACATAATATATCCTACTGGCGCCGCGAAGTTTTTATCTGAATCGACTAGCTGGTTCTGGCCTGTCGATGATTTTATGGATAAAGAGTATTTACATCAGGTTGCCAATTATGGTGTCGAACCGCCATTGGCATGGCAAAGTGGGAATGATTCAGATATCGGTGGAAGAATAAAGCCTAGCTCCAGAAGTTTAATTAGTCGTGTGCGAAAAGAGTATTATAGAGCCAAGGGACGATTTCTTAATAATATATATAACTATGGTTTTTTTATAAGGAATAGGAAATATAAGCCATATTTATAACGACGAGTCGATTAATGAAAATTATTAATTTTCTGCAACATGCCAGAGATCGGATTCGTCGAGCTGTTGGCATCATAATGTTTGATCGCGCCAGAGTGGTATCTCAGGACGATGAAGGGCCCATGGTAATGGTCCGTTGGGACGCAAAGCTGGGAGATGCCATCGTTTCCTCTTGGGTGCCCAGAGAGATCCGTCGTGCTCAACCTAGGCGTGAGGTATGGGTGGTGACAACGTCAGAGATGGCACTGCTATTTCGCGATCACTTTGAAGTGGACAGGGTTATCGAGGTCCCCAAACGACCAGGCTATGGTGAGCTGAAGCGGCTAGCTAAATCCTTGGGGCATGTGGGCTATCTGGTACATCTTGGCAAGCAGCTCAAGATGAAGGACATTTACTTTCTGAGTCAGGTCGATGCGTCCCATGTGGCCGGGTTGGATGATGGGTTGGCTTGCATTGATATCAAAATTGGTGAGGCATCGGCGGGCATGCACTTTGCCGACAAATTTACCCTGCTGTTATCCAGAATGGGAATTGTCAGGCCAGATACCCGTTATATCGTGCCAGAGGACAGAGTCTGGGAGGGTAGGGTTGCCGAGTGGTGGCCAGCGGAGCAAACGGTCATAGCCTTCAACCCTTATGGCAGTGGGAGTTCGCGTCGATTACTGCCTGATCGGATTTTTCTCATGCTGGAGGGCATGCTAGCGGCTTGTCCTCACCAATTGTGCCTGCTTTTTCCACCGGGCATGGAAAGGGAAGCCTCTTCCCTGAAGTCCATGGTTTCGGAATCGGCACGCATCCTGTTGTCACCTGATTCCCCCTCCTTGGGTGGACTATTTACCCAATTGCGTCACTGTCAGGGGCTGGTTTCAGTGGATACCGCCACCATACATATAGCAGCGGGGCTGGCATTACCAATTCTTGGCCTCTATAACCCGGATCTTGGTGGCTGCAGCGAAAACTTCAACGAGTGGCATCCAAATCGGCCGGATGCTGTGGTGCTTTTCTCCAATAATCAGATGTATCAGGATATTAACTCTCTCGACTTAGCCGAGTTTGAGTGGACCTTCAAGCGCTGGGTTTCTGCTAGCCAAGAAGGGTAAGCAAACGCGTTTTCACCAGCTCTGGGGTGATTGCACGGAATAGCTCTTCATCAAAGAAATCTTTCTCTTGGCTCGGCAGCTGATAGCCAGCCTCCTTGGCATCGAATATATCGATAGCCTGATAGCGGGGATGGTTGACCGGGTTGGCGATGATCTTGTCGCCGCCGGGCGCCACTATAGTCAGCAGTGGCAGGTCTATGGCCTGCGCCATATGCCGCGGGCCTGTGTCGTTGCCGACGAACAGCTGGCAATGGGCGAAGATGCCCGCGAGCTCCCGCACCGAGCGGGTCTGTATGTGGTCAAACACGCTGGCCTGCAGCGCGGCGGGCAGCAAGGGCTTCAGGCTGCGGTTGTACTCTTCCTCCCCCGGCCCGCAGTAGATCAGGATCTGGGCGTGGTGCTGCTCTATCAGCCAGCGTGCGACTTCGGCGAAACAGTCGATGGGCCAGCGCTTGTAGTGCCCAAGGGAGTTGACCCCCATGGCGATCAGCGGCCTGCCCGGATCTATGCCGGTGGCCTGCAGTGTCTCCCGTCCCCGCTGCTTCTCCTCTTCACTCAGCCAGAGATAGTAGTTGCGATCCTCTTTGGCGAGCCCCAGAGGCTTTAGCAGCGAGAATCTGTCATCCACCAGGGTGCTGTTGCCCTGATGTTCGGTGTCATGGCGAAAGCGCACTATGCGGTTGTGGCCGAGTCGCCAGGGGAAGGAGTCGAAGCCGATCCGCAGTTTTGCCCCCGAGATGAGGCAGGTGAGCAGGCCTATCATCTGGCCCTGGCTGTTGATCACCACGTCGTAGCGCTCGCGGCGAATGCCCAGCAGCAACTCCTTCATGTAGCGCCACTCGTTGCGGCGCGCCTTCTCGATGACGATCAAGCGATCTATGTTGGGATTCCCCTCCGCCATCCCCGCGCAGTAATCCATGACCAGATAGTGAACCTCCCCGGCGGGGTCATGCTGCTTGAGGTTGTTGCACAGTGCGGTGGAGATCAGCACATCTCCTATCTGTTTGGTTTGTACTACCAGGTATTTCATGGAAGAGGCCTCGGGTGAGGTCGGGGTGGAACGTCAGCGCACCAGCATATCGCACTCCCCCGTCAGATGCTGCCGCTGTGGGCTGAAAATCCGATCCAACGCACTGTGTTTGCACATATTTTCGGCGTCGATGGGGGTGGGGGCTGCCGCAAGCAACAGGCGCGGCCCATAGACGGCGCCTGCAGACTGGCCTGGACGCAGTGGCATCAGCGCACTATCAGGCCCAGCAGTATGCTCACCACGCCGAAGTCGGTATCGCTGAAGGTGGTGTTGGCAAAGCCGAGATCCCCAAGCACCGGCAGCAGGAACACCGGCAGGAAGGTGATCAGCAGGCCATTGGCGGCTTCGATGATTCGGATGTGGTACAGGCCTGTTATCCTGCCCTGACGTCGGTACAGATCCCCTATCGCAAGATGGGCGACATGGCCGTGGAGATGATCCTGTGTAAACTGGCTGGCGAGGTACTGCAAGACGGTACCCAGACCATCGAATTCGAATTGCACAAGCGCCAGAGCACCTGATGCCGGCGCCCCAACCCCGAGAGGAAAGCATGTTCAAGGCTCTGTTACTGGATAACCAAGATGGCAAGACCACGGCGACCCTGACCCAGCTGGACGAGAGCCAGCTGCCGGCGGGCGAGGTGCGGGTGGCGGTGAGCTACAGCTCCCTCAACTACAAGGACGGGCTGGCCATCACCGGCAAGGGCAAGATAGTGCGTCAGTGGCCGCTGGTGCCTGGCATCGACTTCGTCGGCACGGTGCTCGAATCGGCGGATGGTCGCTATCAGCCCGGCGACAAAGTAGTGCTGACCGGCTGGGGTGTGGGGGAAGGGCACTGGGGCGGCATGGCCGAGCAGGCGCGGGTCAAGGCCGACTGGCTGGTGCCGCTGCCGGCCGGGCTGGATGAGCGGCAGGCCATGTGCATCGGCACCGCCGGTCTCACCGCCATGCTCTGCGTGCTGGCGCTGGAAGAGGCGGGCGTTACTCCTGCGAGCGGCGAGATCCTGGTGACGGGCGCCGCAGGCGGGGTGGGCTCCACCGCCGTGGCCCTGCTGGCTGCGCTGGGTTATCAGGTCGCGGCCCTGACCGGCCGTCCCGAGGAGCAGGGTGCCATGCTGACCGCGTTGGGTGCCAGCCGCATAGTGCCGCGCAGCGAACTGCTGGAGCCCGCCAAGGCGCTGGAGAAACAGCTGTGGGCCGGTGCCATCGACACAGTCGGCAGTCAGGTGCTGGCCAAGCTGCTGGCCCAGATGAATTACGGCGGCGCCGTGGCGGCCTGCGGGCTGGCGGGCGGCTTCGATCTGCCCACCAGCGTCATGCCTTTCATACTGCGCAACGTGCGCTTGCAGGGGGTCGACTCTGTGATGTGCCCGCGGGCGCGTCGTCAACTGGCGTGGCAGCGACTGGCGCGGGATCTGCCCGCCAGCTTCTTCGCCCAGGCGGTGACCGAGATCGGGCTGGAGCAGGTGGTGGAGGCCGCCGAGGCCATCACCCAGGGTCGGATTGCGGGTCGCACCCTGATCAAGCTCTGACCGGGTCCACTGGCGAGCCCCATTTTTCTGGATAGACTTTGAAGGCCGGTGCACTATCCAAGGAGAATGAGCATGGGTACGCAGACGCCGGATTTCGAGCTCGACGATGAGTGGGAGCCGGAATCCTGGGAAGACGAGCTGGAGGAGCTGGACGACGAGGGCTGGCAGGACTATGACCCTCTCGACGATCAGTGATTCCCTGTAACGCGTGCGGGCGGGCCTGGTGGCCCGCCCGATTTTTTGTGCGTTCGACAGCATGCCCCTTGGTGGCCGGGCGAGGCTCTGGTTAGAATGAACTGCTCAAATGGCGCTGTGGGAAGAGGGATGCCCGTCAGGCCAGAGACGCCATAAACCACTCAAACAACGCCCAAGGATGATTATGCGCTCACTCGTCATCATGCTCTGTGCCACCCTGCTCGGGGGCTGTGTCTCCAACTCGGACGATCCCTGCGAAAAGGTGTGGAGCGATGTGGGGGAAGGAGACGGCAAGCTGGGTTTCGCCGCCGATCGGGTGGAATTCCATCAGACCCAGTGCGGGACCAAGGTGGATGTCGCCATGTGGGAGCAGGGTCGCCAGAAGGGATTGGCCTGGTATTGCCGCCCGGAGCACCTCTATCTGGCCGGGCGATCGGGGGAGGAGTACCGTGGCGTCTGCCCCAATGACGTCCAGGCCCGCAGACTGTTTGCGCAGGGGCGTCATGGCTGGACCGATCAATAGGGCGCCCCTTTCTTCTTCAGAGCCTCGAGCGACGAGCAGTGGGGGAACTCATTCCCCTTTCTCTTTTAGCCGCAGCGGCTGGCACAGGTACTCTTTGTCATTGGCGCTGCGGGCGCACTTGCCGCACACGAACTTGGGTTTGCGCAATATCTTGCGCAGTGTCTTGAGATCGGCGGGGATCTCGTGACGGCGCCATTCACACAGCGTCTTGTGGCCCATGACGATGACTTCCTCGACAGTGAATGGGAGCGGTAGGGAGAGCAGACTGCCGGTCGGCACCCTGCTCGCGGTTCATTACTGATAAAGATACTTGGTGAAGATGAGCTCGCGTACCGCCTTCTTGCCGGTTTCTTTGACCAGCAGTTCGTTGACCTTGGCCTCGCACTCCTTGCGCAGCTCTTCCCGGCTCACCAGCGACTTTATCTGGGCGCCTGTCTTGCTGCCAATCAGGCGGATGATGGCGTCGCGGATCAGGGGGTCGTGCTGTTCCAGCAACTTGAGGTCGGCGGCGTTTTCGGCCATCAGCTCCACCGTCACCCGCACATAGCCCAGGGTTTTGCCATCGCCGAGGTAGTTGGTGATGATGTCCGGATCCAGCGCATGATAGGCGAATCCCGGCTGGACGGCGGCGGAGGCCGGATCGGCGGCCGCTTCCTCGTTGGCGAAGGCGTGGGTATTCAACAGGGTACAGCCCAGGGATAACACCAGCAGAATTCTGAAGATCTTCATCTAGATGGCTCGGCAGCGACGGATGCCCCATTTTTGATGCTGCCATCGGGGCCGTCAAGCACGGATGTTCTTACAATTCGCCATTGATTTACGGATAATAAACGGGATTTTAACCTGACAACGGAAATCTCCGGATGGTGAAGCTGTGAAGTCCGAGTTGACTGTTCCCCTCATCCAGCTCGTCCCCTGGCGGGCACCCGCAGAGTGTGAGCCCCCAGAGGCACTGCGGCCCTGGTTGCTGGAGGCCGACTCCATGACCCGGCGCCTGCGGCGCCACAATAGTCACCTCTCGGTGCAACTGCTCGGCAATCGCAGCGTGTCGCTGGGGTCGGACGAGCAGGCGCTGGTGGCCGTTGCGGATCCCGTGGGGATCTGCCGCGAGGTCATACTGCACGGTGACGCCGGGCCGGCCATTCTGGGCTGGACCCTGTTTGCCGAGGCGGCGCTGCAAGGGAGCGGTCTGCAGGACCTGGGGGAGCAACCACTGGGGGAGCGCATCTTCGGTGATGCACCGGCACGGCGCGATCACCTGCAACTGGCCTGCTTCGAGATCGCGAGCAATCCCTGGTGCCAGGCAGCCACCGTCTGGGGGCGCCGCTCCCGTCTCTATCTGGGGCAGTGGCCCTTGCTGGTCCACGAACTCTTCCTGCCCTCGCTATCGTCTCATTCGCTGCCATCGCATAAGGAGCTGGAGTGAAGCTGTTAACCAAGGAGCGGGGACTGGCCTATGTGCAGTTGGCCCGCATCGACAAGCCCATCGGCACCCTCTTGCTGCTGTGGCCGACCCTGTGGGCGCTCTGTCTCGCGGCCGGCGGCCTGCCGGATCCCTGGATCCTGACCGTGTTCGTGGTGGGGGTCTTCCTGATGCGCTCGGCGGGCTGTGTCATCAATGACTATGCGGATCGCAACTTCGACGGCCACGTGAAACGCACCGCCGGGCGACCGCTGCCCATGGGCCGGGTCGACGCGCGGGAGGTGCTGATCCTGTTTGCCGTGCTGGCGCTCATCTCGTTTGCCCTGGTGCTCACCCTGAACCCGCTCACCATAGGCCTGTCGTTCGCCGGCCTGCTGCTGGCGGTCTGCTACCCCTTCATGAAGCGCTTCATTCCCATCCCGCAGCTGGTGCTCGGGATGGCGTTCTCCTGGTCCATTCCCATGGCCTATGCGGCTCAGGCCAATGCCCTGCCGCCCGTCGCCTGGTTGCTGTTTCTCGCCAACCTGCTGTGGACCATAGCCTATGACACCCAGTACGCCATGGTGGACAGGGACGATGACCTCAAGCTCGGGCTCAAATCGAGCGCCATCCTGTTTGGCCGTCACGACAAGCGGATCATCGGCGTGCTGCAACTGGCAACCCTGCTCATCCTGTTGCTGGTGGGTCAGCTGATGGCGCTGGGATCCGGCTATTACTGGGGTCTGCTGGGGGCGGCGGCTTTGTTCGTCTATCAGCAGCGGCTGATCCGGGAGCGCCAGCGGGAGGCCTGCTTCCAGGCCTTCCTCAACAACAACTATGTGGGGGCCCTGGTGCTGCTCGGGGTGATCGCTCACTACCTGTGAGAAACGTCCATCTATGAAAAAGGCCGCATGATGCGGCCTTTTTGTTGGCTGTAAGACGAGGATCAGAGCCGGTTGCCCGCCTGTATGGTACGGCGGATCTTGTTGCTGAGCAGCGGCACTATGTTGTCGGCCAGCGCCTGGAAGCGACCGAGATCCGGCTTGCAGCCCGGATCCAGATAGCCTTCGCTGCGCAGGGTGTGGATCAGGGTGCTGAACAGCTTGGGATCGAAGAACTCGGGGGCGTTGATGCCGTGCAGGGTGCCGAGGCGCTCCGCCATCATCAGGCCGTCCGCCTCCAGCTGCTCCGCCTCTATGTGGGGCTGGGCCAGCATGCGGGTCAGCACTATGGCGTAGCGTTGCAGCGTCTCCTGAATGCTTTCGGCCAGCAGCAGCAGGCGCATCTGGTTGCCCGGATTGACCCAGTAGCCGCCATCGCGCGCCTCGATCAGCTGCTGGCGTTGCAGCTCGGCCAGCAGGGCATCGACCAGCTCCGGCAGCTCCTCCTCTTCGTAGCGCAGGAACAGCTCTGTCTTGAGCAGCGGGTAGATGTCGACGCAGCGGGCGACTATCTCGCCGCGGGAGATCCCCTCGCAGCGTTCGATCAAGGCCGCCACCAGGGAGGGCAGGGCGAACAGGTGCAATATGTTGTTGCGGTAGTAGGTCAGCAGGATCGCCTGATAGCGGTCCAGGCTGACTATCTGACCGAGCTTGTCCTCGCTCACCTCGAACTTGTTGAGCTCCATGGCCTGATCCAGCAGTGTCTTGGCATCCTCGTCCGGCATGGTGCTCTGGGGGCTGTAAGGTACCTGCTTGAGCAGGTCCAGATAGGTATTGATCTGGGCCTGCAGTTCGTCCCGGGTCAGGGCATGGCGCTCGGCGGCCAGCAGTGCCAGGGCACTCAGGGTCAGGCCATTGACGGCGGCGGCATCGTTGATCCGGGTCATCAAGAGCTCGGCCAGCTGATTGACGGTGGAGGCCATCCACTCCGGGCGCTCCTCGCGGCCTATGCTCTCCTTCCAGTGCGGCACGTGCTCGCCGAGGTAGCTGTTGAGGGTTAGCGGCTCGCCGAAGTTGACGAAGCCACGGCCATAGTTGCGCAGCTTGCGCAGTATGCCGAGCACCTGCAGGAAGCTCTCTTTCTCCTTGCGGCTGCCCTTGAGCTCGTTGTGGTAGGTGTTGACCTCCATCACGTGCTCGTAGCCGAGATAAACGGGCACCAGGGTCACCGGCCTGTCCAGCCCGCGCATCATGGCCTGCAGCGTCATGGCCAGCATCCCGGTCTTGGGCGGCAGCAGGCGACCGGTGCGGGAACGTCCGCCCTCGGTGAAGAACTCCACCGAGTAGCCCTTGGCAAACAGCAGGTTCAGATATTCACGGAACACTGTGCTGTAGAGCGGGTTGCCCTTGAAGGTGCGGCGGATGAAGAAGGCGCCGCCGTGGCGGAAGATGGGGCCCGCCGGCCAGAAGTTGAGGTTGATGCCGGCCGCTATGTGGGGCGGCACCATGCCCTGGTGATAGATGACGTAGGAGAGCAGCAGGTAGTCCATGTGGCTGCGATGGCAGGGGACGTAGACTATCTCGTGCCCTTCCTGGGCGAGCTGGCGCACCTGCTCGGCACCATTGACCGAGAGGCCGCGGTAGAGCTTGTTCCAGAGCCAGCCGAGGAAAGTCTCACCGAGGCGGATCAGCCGGAAGGAGAAGTTGGAGGCGATCTCGTCCATGTAGCCATGGGCGCGCTTCTGCGCCTTCTCCAGGCTGATGCCCTCGCGTCTGGCCTCTTCTTCGATGGCCTGCTGGATCACGCTCGAATCCAGCAACTGCTTGAACAGCAGGTTGCGGTTCGGCAGCTTGGGACCGGTGGCCGCCAGCTGCTGGCGGCTGAAGTGGGTACGGGCCACCCGTGCCAGCTTGTGGGCTATGGCCTCGTCGGTACCGTGCTTGTCTGCCATGTAGCGCAATGAGAGCGGCGGGGAGAAGCGCACCAGGTTTTCGCGCCCCTTGAGGATCACGATCAGCGCCTTCTTGAGCCGGTTCGGGGCCAGGCTGCTGATGATGTTCCAGCCGGAGGCTTCCTCACCTTCCCGGCCGGGGGCACGGCCCCAGAACAGGGTGACGGGCACCACCTGGATATCCAGCTCGGGATCCTGCTTGTGCAGGTCCAGCAGCTGGTGGAACTCCTGCAGGAAGGGCAGCGGCTTGCTGCGCGTGCCAAACAGGGGAGGCGGACGATCCAGACAGACGTAGCGCGGCAGCAGCTGGCCACCCAGCTCCAGCGGCGTGAAGGGGCCGGGCAGGCCGAGATCCTCGCAGCACTGTTGCAGGGTCATCAGGTCGGTGATCGAGCTGGTTTTCAGGGCATAGACTATGGGTCTGGCCGGATCCAGCTTGAGCTCCGTGATGGGATTTTCCGGCAGGCTCTTGTGATTGACCAAGCCACTGACCGGCCATTGCAGGATGGCTCTGGAAATGTTCTGTCCAAGGGACATGTGCGTCTGCTCTCCAAAAAAATGCGGCGTGAGCATAGCAAATCACCGACAGCTTGTCGCCGAGAGGTAGGATGAGTGCCTTTTCAGGATAGAAGGTGCGGGATTTTTGCGACAAGGCGGGGACAAATATCAGCAACGCCTTGCCTTGGCCACAGCACTGTATATACTGCCAGTGTGCTGTATAAAAAGACAGGTGCCAATGCTATGAAACCCCTTACCCCCCGCCAGGCTGAAGTGCTGGAGCTTATCAAGGCGAACATGAGCGAGACCGGCATGCCGCCGACTCGCGCCGAGATCGCCCAGAAGCTTGGCTTCAAGTCGGCCAATGCGGCCGAGGAACATCTGAAGGCCCTGGCCAAGAAAGGGGTCATCGAGATCATGCCCGGCACCTCCCGCGGCATCCGCCTGCTGCTCGAGGAGGAGGAGGCCGCGCCAGAAGAGAACGGCCTGCCGCTGATCGGCAAGGTCGCGGCCGGTGAGCCCATCCTGGCCCAGGAGCACATCGAGAGTCACTATCAGGTGGATCCCGCCCTGTTCCACCCGCGGGCCGACTTCCTGTTGCGGGTGCAGGGCATGAGCATGAAGAACATCGGCATCATGGATGGGGATCTGCTGGCGGTGCACAAGACCCAGGAGGTGCGCAACGGCCAGGTGGTGGTGGCGCGTCTCGATGAAGACGTCACCGTCAAGCGCTTCCAGCGCAAGGGCAGCCAGGTGTGGCTGCTGCCGGAGAACGAGGATCTCTCCCCCATAGAGGTGGATCTCTCCAGCCAGCACCTGACCATCGAAGGGCTGGCAGTCGGGGTTATTCGCAACGCCGACTGGATGTAAGCATCGAACATGCCGAGGGGCCTCCTGCGGGAGGCCCCTTCGTTTGTGCCGTTTTCCCCGTCATTCAAACAGATCCGATACCCGCCATTTTTGCCGCCCAGCCCCCGCGTACCGGCCACGCATCATGCATTTCGGATATATCCTTTGAGAAGGCCCGCAGTGTCATGGCCGGATAACCGCCATGACCTTGAGTGTGCCGCCAGGTCAGCATGGATCGCAGGGATGCATCACAACTGAGGCGGTGCGGGACAGGGAGAGTCGTCAGGCAGCAGGACGACTCAATACAGTCAGTACGCGACGGTGCTCGGTCTGCCATCCCGATGGCAGTCACACTGGTCGGCGTGGCCTGTTGAGCAAGGAGGACAGGTATGGCTTCAAGATCGCCATGGGATTCAGAGGTGGTAGTTGTACCATCGACATCGTCTATCACCCGTTTCATCAAAGGTAGTCGGATGACCTGGTTTTATGCGCTCTGGGTGTATCACAAGGGCTACGGCTGGACCATCTGGCTGGGGTGCCCCAAGGACAAGATTGTCCGCCTGGTTCGTCTGTTCCGCCGCCACCATGACATCGGCTTGCCAGATGCCCCCTGGACGGCCCCGGTCATTCCGCTGCGCGCCACTATCCGGCGCCCTCAGGGGCAGCGCAGATTGCGACCCTGAGCCAGTCCCCCGAACAGTGTGTGAGCCCCACCCGGTGTGGGGCTTTTCTTTATCCCCGCCATTGCCCGGAGATAGCGGCCGTTTCCTCCCTACGGGGCCCATTCCTGCCCAGGATCCGGACTCAGGACTAGGCAGAAACGGGGCCGGGCGGGTTACAATAGCCCTTCATTGGCCCCGCCATCTGGCTGGTTGAACTAGCAAGGTTCTGTTTTATATGGTTAAACCACGTTTTTCCCTGCTGTTGTTGCTCTTCGTCGGCAGCATAATGGCGGCTTATTACTGGAGCCAACCCTCTCTGCCTGCGCAGGCGGATTATTATCCGGTAGGGCGTGACATCAACGATTTCGCCTTTACCGATGCGGACAACCAGCCGTTCACCCCTGCCAACCTGAAGGGGCACTGGACCTTCCTGTTCATCGGCTACACCTTCTGCCCCGATATCTGCCCCACCACCCTGGCAGATATGCGCTCCATCTGACCAGCTGAAGAAGATGGCGCCCAGCAGTCAGGTGGTGTTTATCTCGGCGGATCCCCAGCGGGATGACATTCCCGTCTCAAGACCTATACCGCCTTCTTCCATCCGGAGTTCAAGGCGGCGACCGCCCCCACGACGCCCTGTTCCCGTTCGTGCGCAATCTGGGGCTCGTCTATTCCATCGCCAATCAGGGGGAGAAGGATTACCTGATCGACCACTCGGCCTCCATCGTGCTCATCAATCCCAAGGGCAAGCTGCAGGCCATGTGTTCCGCCCGCAGGTGGCGCCGGGTGAAGGTGCCAATGGTGGATATGGCCACCATGGTCTCTGATTTCGCCCGCATAGTGAAGCTGGCCGACGACTGAGCCGCCGGCGTCTTTCCCCTGAGCTTGTTGCCGTCCTGGTGGCGAGATCCCGCCGCCACCGCGCCGTGTTTGCCCTGGCCCTGCCCATGGTGTTCTCCAACGTCACCACCCCCTTGCTCGGCCTGGTGGATACCTGGGTGATAGGTCATCTCGGTCAGGCCTGGTTCCTCGGAGGCGTCTCGGTCGGGGCGACCCTCATCAATCTCCTGTTCTGGCTGCTCGGCTTCCTGCGCATGTCCACCACTGGCCTGACCGCCCAGGCTCAGGGCGCCGCCAGCGCCGAGGGGCAGCTGGACACCCTGGCGCGGGCGCTTGGCCTCGCCATCGCTCTGGGGCTGGCCCTGCTGTTGTTGCTGCTTCCCCTGTTGCCATCTGATCGCGCTCAGCGGCGGATCCCCCGAGGTGCAGGGCTATGCCGGAGACTATGTCTCGGTGCGGATCTGGAGCGCCCCGGCGGCCCTGTGCAACTTGGTCATCATGGGCTGGCTGCTGGGCATGCAGGATGCGCGCAGCCCCATGCTGCTGCTGATCCTGAGCAACCTGGTCAACATGGTGCTGGATGCCTGGTTCGTGCTGGGGCTGGGCTGGCAGGTCAGGGGGGTGGCGGCGGCCTCGGTCATGGCGGACTACAGCGCGCTGGCAGTCGGTATCTGGCTGGTACGCCGTCAGCTGCGGCAACTGGCGCCGACGGTGTGGCAGGATGGCTGGCAGCGCTGGCGGCAGTGGCCCATGGTGCGGCTGCTCGGCCTCAACAGGGACATCTTCATCCGCTCCCTCTGCCTGCAGCTCTGTTTCGCCTTCATGACCCTGCAGGGGGCCAGGCTGGGGGACGTGGCGGTGGCCGCCAATGCGGTGCTGCTCAACTTCCTGATGCTGATCTCCTACGGGCTGGATGGCTTCGCCTATGCGGTGGAAGCCATGGTGGGGCGCGCCATAGGACGGCGGGACAGGCAGGGGCTGCGGGAGGCCATCGTGCTCAATCTGGGCTGGGCCGCCCTGATTGCCAGTGCCGTTTTACCCTGGGCTTCGCCCTGCTGGGTGCTGGCTGGTCGGCATATCACCGACATTCCGGCGGTAGTGGCGGAGGCAACCGCCAACTCCCCTGGCTGATCGCCATGCCCTTGCTGGCGGTCTGGTGCTTCCTGCTGGATGGCGTCTTTATCGGGGCGACCCGGGCGCGGGAGATGCGCAACAGCATGTTGCTGGCCGCGTTTGGCGGCTTCTTCCCGATCTGGTGGCTCTGTCAGTCGTGGGGCGTGGCCGCGTTATGGGCGGCGATGGCGGCGCTGATGGTGGGGCGCGGTCTGTCGCTGGGGGTCACTTGCTGGCGGCTGGAGCGCAGCGGGCATCTGCTCGACGCCCGCCACTGATCATCGGTGGCGCTTACATGGCACCGTCGTAGCCGAGCTGGCGCCAGCTCTCGTAGACGAAGACCGACACCGCGTTGGAGAGGTTCATGCTGCGGCTCTGGGGCACCATAGGGATGCGCAGCCGCTGCTCGAACGGCAGGCTCTCGATGATCTCGATGGGCAGGCCGCGACTCTCCGGGCCAAACAGCAGGGCATCGCCGAGGGCAAACTGTGCCGCCGAGTGTGCGGTGCGGCCCTTGGTGGTGCAGGCGAACACCCGCTTGGGCACCACGGCTGCCAGAAAAGCCTCATAGCTCGGCCAGCGCTTCACCTCGGCAAATTCGTGATAGTCGAGTCCCGCCCGCTTCACCCGCTTGTCATCCCACTCAAATCCCAGCGGCTCGATCAGATGGAGCCGGTAACCGGTATTGGCGCAGAGCCGGATGATATTGCCGGTGTTGGGCGGAATTTCCGGCTGGTAGAGGACGATATCGAGCATGACGAGCTCCTGCAAAGGGATGTAAAGCCAAGAAGGGGCGCCAGCATACCCAGCGCCCGTTCGATGAAAAGGAGTGGCTCACACCATGGGCAGGCGTATGGTGATGACGAGCCCGGTCGGGTGATTGCTGCTGGCCTTGATGGTGCCGCCATGGCGCTGGATCGCCTCGGCGGCGATGGCGAGGCCGAGGCCGGTGCCGCCCGTCTTGGCGTTGCGGGCATCATCGACCCGGAAGAAGGGCAGGAACAGCATTGGGCTGCTGCTCCACCGGCACGCCTGGGCCGTCATCCCTGATGGTCATCACCCACTCCCGTCCCTCCTGATACCAATCCACCTTGATGAACTCGCGGGCATACTTGAGCGCATTGCGCAGCGGGTTCTCCAGGGCCCTCGCCAGCAGCTCGGGCCACATCCGCAGCGACTCGGTCGGCAGCGGCGGCAGCCTGAGCTGCTTGCCATTCTGATTGGCCTCGAACATGGCGTCGTCCAGTATGGGCTCCAGCAGATCCGCCAGCGGCAGCTCCACCGGGGCTTCCACGTGCTGCTGGACCCGGGACAGATCCAGCAGATCCCCGATCAGCTTGTCGAGCCGGGCGATTTCGCTCTCGATCCGCGCCAGCTCCGAGCTGTCCCCCTGCTTGCGGCGGATCAAGGCCTGCGCCAGCTGAATGCGGGTGAGGGGGCTGCGCAGCTCGTGGGAGATGTCGGACAGCAACTGTTTCTGCTTCTGGATCATGCGCTTGAGGGTGTCCACCATGTGGCTGACATGATCCGCCAGCTGACCTATCTCGTCCCGCCGCCCCAGATTGGGGATCCGGGTCTCCAGCTTGCCCTGCGCCAGCTGGGAGACCGACTGCTGCAACTGCAGTATGGGGCGGGTCAGCCGCCAGGCCAGCAGCAGACAGAGGGGGGTGCTGACCAACATGGCGATGCCCAGGATCTGGATGGGGTGATCCAGGATCTGGATAAACAGGAACAGATAGGAGTTTTCGACGTTGAGCCCGAAGTAGACGTGATAGCTCTGGCCGTGGTGCTGCATCTGGAAGGGGCCGGCGATGGCCCGCTGGTGTTCGCTGCCCAGCATGGGCTTGGCCGGGTTGTCGGCGTCGAGCATGAAGCGGATGACGAACTTGCTCAGCCGGGTGGTGGATTGCATCTGGCCCTTGGCGTCGCGCAGGTAGACGTTGTCCACCGGCAGCAGCCCGGCCGCCGTGATGGCCTGTTGCAGATCGAAATCCTGGTTCGGGTCGGCGCCAGCCTGCAGCGCCCGCAGGTTGTTGTTCATCCTGGCCATCTCGTGCTCGGGCAGGGGTATGGTGTTGCGGGGATCCAGGGTGGGCAGTATCACCACGGCGGCCAGCACGAGCAGCAGCATGAACCAGAACCAGAGGAAGATCTGGGTGGAGAGGCCATTGAAGGTGCGGGCCGTTTTCATGCCTGCTCCAGCCAGAGGTAGCCTCGGCCACGCACCGTCTTGAAGCGGGGCTGGCCATCGCTGCGCTCAGGCAGCTTCTTGCGCAGGTTGCTCAGGTGCATGTCGATGGCCCGATCGAAGGGCTCGAGCTTCTTGCCAAGCACCTGTTCGGACAACAGATTCTTGCTGACGATCTGGCCCGGGCTGCGCAGCAGGCACTCCAGCAGGCCGAACTCGGTGGCGGTGAGCTCCAGCAGCTGATCGTCGCAGCGGGCCTGTTGCAGGCCGGGTTGCAGCACCAGGTCCATGAAGCGCAGCTCGTCGGATGCGCCGCGCTGGGGGGAGGGATTCTGGGTGCGGCGCAAGATGGCGCGCACCCGCGCCAGCAGCTCTCTGTCGTCGAAGGGCTTGGCCAGATAGTCATCGGCCCCCGCTTCGAGCCCGTTGACCCTGTCCTGGCTGTCGCCCCGGGCTGTCAGCATAAGCACAGGGGTGTCGTGGGTCTTGCGCAGCCTGGTCAGCATGGCGAACCCGTTGAGTCTGGGCATCATGACGTCCAGCAACACCAGATCGAATGCCTGCTCTGCCAGCCGCAGCAGCCCCTCCTCCCCATCCTCGGCGACGGTGACGTCAAACCCTTCCAGGGTCAGGATTTCGGTGAGCAGCTGGGTCAGTTCGAGATCGTCGTCGACCAGGAGTATTTTGTTCATTCGGGTCACTCCGTTGATTTTGCACGCCAAACTGACGTTCGGGTCAGGGTATAATAAGTTTTTACGCGTCAGAGGAAAGCCGGTTTTGAGCCACCAACACTATTCCCGCTGGGTCACCCTCGCCAGCACGGCGGCGGTCGTCACCGCCACCCTGCTGATCCTGGGCAAGCTGATCGCCTGGTTGATGACGGACTCTTCCAGCCTGCTGGCGTCCCTCACAGACTCCTTCATGGATGTGAGCGCCTCCATCATCAACCTGCTGGCCATCCGCTACGCGCTGGCGCCGGCCGATGAGGAGCACCGCTTCGGCCACGGCAAGGCGGAGTCGCTGGCTGGTCTGATCCAGTCGGCCTTCATCTCTGGCTCTGCCCTGCTGCTGATGATGCACGGCATCTCGTCGATGCTGAACCAGGTTCCCGTGGTGCGGCTCGAGGCCGGGATCTGGGTCAGTGCCGGCTCCATCCTGCTGACCCTGCTGCTGGTCAGCTTCCAGAGCCTCGTCATTCGCAAGACCAACAGCGTGGCCATCAAGGCCGACATGCTGCACTACCGCTCTGACTTGTTGCTCAATGCCGGTGTGCTGGTGGCACTGGTGCTGGCGGGTCAGGGGTGGTACTGGGCCGATGGCCTGTTCGCCATCCTGATCGGTCTGTTCCTGGTGTGGGGAGCCGTCCAGATCGGCTACGAATCGGTACAGGCCCTGCTCGATCGTCAGTTGCCAGAGGAAGAACAAGCGAGAATAATGGCGCTCTGCTGTGCCGTAGAGGGGGTGCATGGCGTACATGATCTGCGTACCCGTCAATCCGGGCCGACCCGCTTCGTGCAGTTGCATCTGGAGCTTGACGATCAGATCCCCCTGGTCAAGGCCCATCAGATAGCCGACGAGGCTGAACTGGCGGTCCGCCAGTCCTTTGAGCGGATGGAGGTGATCATCCACATGGACCCCATCTCGGTGCTGACAAAAGAACAACAAGGCACTCACCCTGAACAACAGTAGGCTGCAACATGGATGATCTGGTTGCCCAAACGTGGCAAAAAATTCAGCAGGAAGCGCAGAGCATGGCGGCCCAGGAGCCCATGCTGGCCAGCTTCTTTCACTCCACCATTCTCAATCACAGTGATCTGCGCTCGGCGCTGAGCTTCCAGCTCGCCAACAAGCTCGACAGCACCACAATGCCAGCCATCGCCCTGCGCGAGGTGATCGAGCTGGCCCTGCGCAGCGAACCCGAGTTGCTGGCAGCTGTGGCCGCCGACATCTGCGCGGTACAGGATCGTGACCCCGCCGTCGACCTCTTCTCGACGCCGCTGCTTTACCTCAAGGGATTCCATGCCCTCCAGGGATACCGGGTCGCCAACTGGCTGTGGCGCCAGGGGCGTCGCTCGCTGGCGCTCTACCTGCAAAACCAGATCTCAGTGGTGTTCGGGGTCGATGTGCACCCGGCCGCGCGGATCGGCAAGGGCATCATGTTTGACCACGCCACCGGCATAGTGGTCGGTGAAACCGCGGTGATCGAGAACGATGTCTCCATCCTGCAGAGCGTGACTCTGGGGGGCACCGGCAAGGAGAGTGGCGACCGTCATCCCAAGATCCGCGAAGGGGTGATGATAGGGGCGGGCGCCAAGGTGCTCGGCAACATAGAGGTGGGGGTCGGCGCCAAGATAGGGGCCGGCAGCGTGGTGATCAACCCGGTGCCGCCCCACACCACGGTCGCCGGCGTGCCCGCCAAGATAGTGGGCCGACCCGAGTGCGACAAGCCCTCCCTGGACATGGATCAGTGTCTCTGATCCCCTGACCGAGGCCGTTGTATGGTCAAGCGCTGGTCAGGCTATCTGATCCTGGGGATGTGGCTGCTCAACCTGCTGCACCTCTATCTGGGATTCTCCCCCTGGCCGGCCGCCGTCGCGGCCTGGGCCGCCTCCCTGCTCACCTGGCCCTGGCTGGTGGGCGCCGCCCGTCGTCAGGCACTGGCGCTCTATGGGGCGGCACTGCTGCTGCTGATCTTCTCCTGGTGGCGCGGGGCCAGCCTCAGCCCCGGTGACTGGCTGCTGCCCAACATCAACATGCTCACCATGTTTGCTGCCGTCAGTACCCTCAACCTCGCCACCTCGGGTCTGCTGACAGGCGCCGCCTCCTGGTCCGGTCGCAAGGGGCTGTGGAGCACCATGGCCAGCCTCAATCTGCTCGGTGCCGTCATCAACCTCTCTGTGCTCTTCATCATCGGTGATCGGCTGGAGCGCAATGGTACCCTTGAGCGGTGCCAGGTCATGGTGTTGAGCCGGATCTTCTGCGCCGCGGCCTTCTGGTCTCCCTTCTTCGTCGCCATGGCGGTGGCGCTCACTTACGCCCCCGGCCTGCAGCTGGCCAGCATATTGCCGTTTGGCATCCTCGCCGCCCTGCTGGCCATGGGACTGACGGCCTGGCAGGTGGAGCGGCTCGGGGTGGCGGGCTTCGAAGGCTATCCCCTGAGGTTGCAGACCCTGGGGCTGCCGGTGACCCTGGCGCTGCTGGTGCTGTTGATCCACAGGCTCTGGCCCGGGCTCAGCATTCTGGCGGTGATCGCGCTGGTGGCCCCCTTGCTGGCACTGCTCTTCATGCCAAGCCAGGGACGCGGGGCGGCCCTCAAGCGGCAGGTGGTGGAACGCTTCCCCGCCATCGGCGGCCAGCTGGTGCTGTTCCTGGGGGCAGGTCTGCTGGCTGCCGGCATCAACAGCGCCCTCTCTGTCATCGACTTCGGTGCAGGTCACGGTCTGCCGCTGTTCAACCACTTCGGCTGGCTCGAGGCATCCCTCACCCTGCTGCTTATCTTCCTGGTCGCCATCATAGGCGTACACCCCCTCATCAGCATCTCGGGGGTGGCCCCCTTGTTGTGGCCGCTGTCACCGGATCCCAGCCTGCTCGGCATGTGTTTCCTGCTGGGGTGGGGGCTCGCCACTGGCACCAGCCCGTTGTCCGGCTCCAACCTGGCGCTGGCCTCCCGCTACAACCTGAGCGCCGGGCTGCTGCTGCGCTGGAACCTGCTCTACGGGCTGCTGATGTACGGGGTGGCCTGTCTGCTGATGGGGGGCTTCATCACCCTGCACGGCTGACATTGGCGGCGGGAGAGGGGCCGATTCGCAGGGGGCCATGACGCCGCGGCGAGCGTCCCGGATCGCGGTTCCTGCCCCCTGCGAGAAAAACCGACGCATATTTAAGCAATACCGGCACGGAGGGCGCATTTTGCAACGCGCTGGCTTGTTTGTGCCGAGCGCATCAGGGTATGCTGGCTTCACGCGCTTGATCGCCCCCTGTGGGGCATCGCAATTGAACATACAGGTATGCATATGTCACTAGAAGTCCTTGAGCAACTCGAATCCAAAGTACAATCCGCCGTCGACAACATCTCCCTGCTGAAAATGGAGCTGGACGAGCTGAAAGAGCAGAACAACAAGCTGCAAGACGAGAACCATCAGCTGCGCAACGAGCATGTTGCCTGGCAAGAACGTCTGCGCGCCCTGCTGGGCAAGATGGACCAGATGGGCGATGCCATCTGATCCCGTCTTGACTGACTGGAATGAAAGCGGGCCGCTCTTTGAGCGGCCCGCTTGTTTTGGCAGGGGTAGGGATCACAGGGCCAGCAGCTGCTTGACCGTCTTCTCTATACCGTCGGCGGCCTCGAGGATGTTCTGGGCCAGCATGTAGGCCGGGGTCGAGATGACCTTGCGTTCCTGATCCACCACAAACTCGCTGACCGGGCAGTTGAGATGGCTGCCCCCCATGGCCTCGATGGCATTGGCGGCGCCCTCGTCATGGCCTATGGTGGCCAGGGTGCCAGCGCCATAGATGAGAGGTATCATGGCCGGTGCTATGCAGATATAGGCCGCCGGTTTGCGGGCTTTGGCAAAGCTCTGGCACGCCTTCAGCACATCGGGCTGGATCTGGCAGTTGGCGCCCTGGACGGCGAAGTCGCACAGATTCTTGGCGGCGCCAAAGCCGCCGGGCACCAGCAGGGCATCGAAGTCGGCCGCATCCAGCTCGGCCACATTCCTGATCTGCCCGCGGCAGATACGGGCTGCCTCGACCAGGACGTTGCGGCTCTCCCCCTCGCTCACCTCGCCGGTCAGGTGGTTGATGACGTGCAATTGAGGCACGTCGGGCGCGAAGCACTGGGTGGTGGCGCCCTGACGGGCCAGTGCCAGCAGGCTGATGACGGCTTCATGGATCTCGGCGCCATCAAACACGCCACAGCCACTCAAGATCACGGCCACTTTTTTCATGGCAGACTCCTCGTTGTTGAAAATGTGAGCCAGGGTAGATTGTTGTACTTTTGTATGGTTATCGTTCGGCCTCCACTGGTCAAGTCATCTTGCTGTGCTAGGATTGTTTCGTTTTGGATCCTGCCTCGTTGACCCCCTTGAATTTTTTTCCACATTGATCGAGATCATGATGAAGGCATCATGGTTGGTTTTTACGATCTCAACGTGCTGTTTTATATGCTCTTTTTGTTTTTAATCCACAGCTTTGCCACCATGGCGCAGCCATGAGTCCATTTTTGAGCACAGAGTTATCCACAGGTCAGGGGCCACTTAATGGTACCAATGGGAGGGGGCCAGCCCCTTGGTGTGCCGCGGGCCCTGTGGCATCCTAGCGACTGTTTATTCCTGGCAGGACGATTTCATGGCCCCTAGCAATCCCCTTATCTTGGTCGACGGCTCTTCATATCTTTACCGCGCCTTCTTCGCCTCCCAGCAGGCCGATCTGCGCACATCGACCGGTTTGCCAAGCGGCGCCGTCCGGGTGATGGCCAACATGATGCGCAGCCTGCGCAAGCAATACCCCGACAGCCATGTGGCCGTGGTGTTCGACGCTAAGGGCAAGACCTTCCGTGACGACATCTACCCCGAGTACAAGGCGACCCGCGCCAGCATGCCGGACGATCTGCGCAGCCAGGTTGCCCCCATTCACCAGATGATCAAGGCGATGGGCTTCCCCTTCCTGATGGTCGAAGGGGTCGAGGCCGACGACGTGATCGGCACGCTCGCCCGCCAGGCGACCGAGAAACAGCTGCCCGTGCTCATCAGCACAGGTGATAAGGACATGGCACAGCTGGTCTCCGACCATGTCACCCTGATCGACACCATGAAGGATGTGAAGACAGATCGGGAAGGGGTGATCGAGAAGTTCGGCGTGCCCCCCGAGCTCATCATCGACTACCTGGCCCTGATGGGGGACAAGGTGGACAACATTCCCGGCATGGCAGGGGTGGGCGAGAAGACGGCCCAGGCACTGTTGCAGGGGATAGGCAGCATCGATCAGATCGCCGCCAACCTCGACAAGGTCGCCGCCCTGGGCTTTCGTGGCTCCAAGGCGTTTGCCGACAAATTCCGCGAGCAGGAGGAACAGGTTCGCCTCTCCTACCAGCTGGCAACCATCAAGACCGACGTGGAGCTGGAGCAGAGTCTGGAAGAGCTGCTGCTGGGCCCGATCGACAAGGAGTCCCTGCTGGCGGTCTACCGCGAGTACGAACTGCGCAACCTGATCAAGGAGCTGGAGTCCGGTGGCGAAGAGAGCGCCGGGCAGGAAGTGGCCGCTGATGACGCCGCCGCTCCGGTTGCTGCCATCGAGACCGACTACAGCTGCATTCTGGAGGAGGCCGAGTTCGACGACTGGCTGGCACTGTTGAAAGCGGCGCCCCTATTTGCCTTCGACACCGAGACCACCAGTCTCGACTATATGGAGGCGCGAGTGGTTGGCGTGTCGTTCGCCATCGAGCCGGGCAAGGCGGCCTATGTTCCCTTCGGCCACGACTATCTGGGGGCTCCAACCCAGCTGACCGAACAGCAGGTGCTGGGCAAGCTCAAACCCCTGCTGGAGGATCCGGCCCGTCTCAAGGTCGGGCAGAACCTCAAGTACGATCGCAACGTGCTGCAGAACCACGGCATCGATCTGCAGGGCATCGCCTACGACACCATGCTCGAATCCTATGTGCTCAACTCCACCGCCAGCCGTCACGACATGGACTCCCTGGCCAGGAAGTATCTGGGCGTCGACACCATCTCGTTCGAAGAGATCGCCGGCAAGGGGGCCAAGCAGCTCACCTTCAACCAGATCGAACTGGAGCAGGCGGCCCCTTACGCGGCGGAAGATGCCGACATCACCCTGCGTCTGCACCAGACCCTGTGGGGCGAACTCAGCAAGCTGCCTGAGCTTGCCAAGGTATTCACCGAGATCGAACTGCCCCTGCTGCCGGTGCTGGCACGGATGGAACTGCTCGGGACCACCATAGATCCCAAATTGCTGCACCAGCAGAGCCAGGAGATCGAAGTGCGTCTGGCGGAGCTGGAGCGGCAGGCGCACGAGCTGGCCGGGCAGGAGTTCAACCTCTCCTCACCCAAGCAGCTCGGCGAGATACTGTTCGTCAAGCTGGGGCTGCCCATCCTCAAGAAGACCCCCAAGGGCGCCCCGTCCACCGCCGAAGAGGTGCTGGCTGAATTGGCGGAAACCTACGATCTGCCGCGCCTG
>NZ_JBJSWH010000006.1:0-132500 GCF_046087985.1 Aeromonas ichthyocola | reverse complement strand
CCGACTTACCAACTCCATGCAAACTCCGAATACCAGTAAGTAATATCCGGGAGACACACGGCGGGTGCTAACGTCCGTCGTGAAGAGGGAAACAACCCAGACCGCCGGCTAAGGTCCCAAAGTTCTGGTTAAGTGGGAAACGATGTGGGAAGGCTCAGACAGCTAGGATGTTGGCTTAGAAGCAGCCATCATTTAAAGAAAGCGTAATAGCTCACTAGTCGAGTCGGCCTGCGCGGAAGATGTAACGGGGCTCAAACCAGGCACCGAAGCCGCGGATTCATACTTATGTATGAGTGGTAGGGGAGCGTTCTGTAAGTCTGCGAAGGTGTATCGAGAGGTATGCTGGAGATATCAGAAGTGCGAATGCTGACGTAAGTAACGATAAAGGGGGTGAAAAGCCTCCTCGCCGGAAGACCAAGGGTTCCTGTCCAACGTTAATCGGGGCAGGGTGAGTCGACCCCTAAGGTGAGGCCGAAAGGCGTAATCGATGGGAAGCAGGTTAATATTCCTGCACGACTTGTAATTGCGATGGGGGGACGGAGAAGGCTAGGTGGGCCAGGCGACGGTTGTCCTGGTGAAAGTGCGTAGGTGGTGTTTCTAGGCAAATCCGGAGACACAACACTGAGACACGAGACGAAGCCACTACGGTGGTGAAGCCATTGATGCCCTGCTTCCAGGAAAAGCCTCTAAGCTTCAGATTACAAGTCATCGTACCCCAAACCGACACAGGTGGTCGGGTAGAGAATACCAAGGCGCTTGAGAGAACTCGGGTGAAGGAACTAGGCAAAATAGAACCGTAACTTCGGGAGAAGGTTCGCTCTTGACAGTGAAGTCCCTTGCGGATGGAGCAGTTGGGAGTCGCAGTGACCAGATGGCTGGGACTGTTTATCAAAAACACAGCACTCTGCAAACACGAAAGTGGACGTATAGGGTGTGACACCTGCCCGGTGCCGGAAGGTTAATTGATGGGGTTAGCGCAAGCGAAGCTCTTGATCGAAGCCCCGGTAAACGGCGGCCGTAACTATAACGGTCCTAAGGTAGCGAAATTCCTTGTCGGGTAAGTTCCGACCTGCACGAATGGTGTAACCATGGCCATGCTGTCTCCACCCGAGACTCAGTGAAATCGAATTCGCCGTGAAGATGCGGTGTACCCGCGGCTAGACGGAAAGACCCCGTGAACCTTTACTACAGCTTGGCACTGAACATTGAACCTACATGTGTAGGATAGGTGGGAGGCTTTGAAGGCGTGACGCCAGTTGCGCTGGAGCCGTCCTTGAAATACCACCCTTGTATGTTTGATGTTCTAACGCAGGGCCCTGAATCGGGCTCGCGGACAGTGCCTGGTGGGTAGTTTGACTGGGGCGGTCTCCTCCCAAAGAGTAACGGAGGAGCACGAAGGTTGGCTAATCCTGGTCGGACATCAGGAGGTTAGTGCAATGGCATAAGCCAGCTTAACTGCGAGACGGACAGGTCGAGCAGGTACGAAAGTAGGTCATAGTGATCCGGTGGTTCTGAATGGAAGGGCCATCGCTCAACGGATAAAAGGTACTCCGGGGATAACAGGCTGATACCGCCCAAGAGTTCATATCGACGGCGGTGTTTGGCACCTCGATGTCGGCTCATCACATCCTGGGGCTGAAGTCGGTCCCAAGGGTATGGCTGTTCGCCATTTAAAGTGGTACGCGAGCTGGGTTCAGAACGTCGTGAGACAGTTCGGTCCCTATCTGCCGTGGGCGTTGGATGATTGAAGGGAGTTGCTCCTAGTACGAGAGGACCGGAGTGAACGAACCTCTGGTGTTCGGGTTGTCACGCCAGTGGCACTGCCCGGTAGCTAAGTTCGGAATCGATAACCGCTGAAAGCATCTAAGCGGGAAGCGAGCCCTGAGATGAGTCATCCCTGACCCCTTGAGGGTCCTAAAGGGCCGTTGGAGACCACAACGTTGATAGGTGGGGTGTGTAAGCGCGGCGACGTGTTGAGCTAACCCATACTAATTACCCGTGAGGCTTAACCATACAACACCCAAGAAGTGTTCTAAGGCTTGTAGCAAATACCAAGCGAACTACTTAAAAAATTCAGTGATAGCGACCAGCCATTAAGGCCAAGTCGTTACTCACGTCAGCTTTCCAGATGAAGTTTTTTGCCTGGCGGCCATAGCGCCGTGGAACCACCTGATCCCATGCCGAACTCAGAAGTGAAACGCGGTAGCGCCGATGGTAGTGTGGCATTCGCCATGCGAGAGTAGGACACTGCCAGGCTTCAATTAAGCAATCACAGCGATGTGGTTGGTCGCGATGCAACGTCAGGTTGTGTTGGACAGAAGATTTAGATAGCGCACACAGTGCGGTCTTTACCGGTTAGTGTGCTGATATGGCTCAGTTGGTAGAGCGCATCCTTGGTAAGGATGAGGTCCCCAGTTCGACTCTGGGTATCAGCACCATTATTAAGTAATACAGCTTTTGCCTGACGGCAATAGCGCCGTGGAACCACCTGATCCCATGCCGAACTCAGAAGTGAAACGCGGTAGCGCCGATGGTAGTGTGGCATTCGCCATGCGAGAGTAGGACACTGTCAGGCACCTATTTAGAAAAGGCCTCCCATTCGGGAGGCCTTTTTGCTTTGGGATTTTTTCGATCCAGGCTGGCTTCTTTTAGTAAAAATGCTGGGCTGTCAGCGGCTTGCCCGTTACTCTTGAGCCGTTACCGATTAACACGTGATGCTGCCAGCGAGGTATTGATGGCTACGTTGAAGGAAATTGCACAGGAGGCGGGGGTGTCCCAGGCCACTGTGTCGCGGGTGCTCAATGAAGATCCGACGCTGAGCGTCAAGGAAGAGACCAGACAGAAGATCTTCGAGATTGCCGAGCGGCTGGAGTACAAGACCAGCAGCGCCCGCAAAGGGGTGCACAAGAGCAAGCTGCACTTTCTGGCGGTCTATGCCTACCCGCAGAGCACCGAGGTCAACGACCCCTACTATCTCGCCATTCGCTACGGCATCGAGACCCAGTGCGCCCGCTTCAATATCGAACTGACCCACCTCTACAACTGTGGTGAAGGGCGCGAGCTGAGCGCCGTCGACGGTATCCTGGTTATCGGCCATCTGCCCGAGCGTCTGGCGCAGCTCCACTCTGCTCCAGCTGGTGTTTTGTGGATTGCCGCGCCAGGGAGAGTTTGACTCGGTTGATGTGGATCTCGCCTGATCAGCCAGCAGGTCGTCGATTACTTCATCGCCCAGGGGCACCAGCGCATCGGTTATATCGGGGGTCAGGATGAGGCGCCGGATCTCCGTGAGCTGGCCTTCCTCGACTACGGTCAGCGGCTGGGAGTGGTGCAGGAGAGCGACCTCTATCGCGGCGACTTCTCCAGTGCCTCCGGCTACCGGCTGGCGAAAGAGATGCTGGCGGGAGATTGGCCCAAGGCGCTGTTCGTCGCCTCAGACTCCATCGCCATAGGTGTGCTGAGAGCCATCCACGAGAAGGGACTGGCCATTCCCCAGCAGATCGAGCTCATCAGCGTCAACGACATCCCGACCGCCAAGTTCACCTTCCCGCCGCTCTCCACAGTGCGGATCCACTCCGAGTTGATGGGCTCCCAGGGAGTCAATCTGCTGGTCGAACGGCTGCGGGATGAGCGGGAAGTGCCGCTGCGGGTGCTGGTTCCCAGCCGCCTGACCCTGCGTGGTACCACTCGTTGATTTTAGTAAAACGTTCTGCTTTTTAGTCGCACCATCTTGCGGTGGTGCGACACCTCTCCCAAGCAAACTTATTTCCCATATCATCCCGTGACGTCATATCGTATTGTTTTATAGTTGATTTTATTGCATTCAGCCAACTGGCTATCAACATCCATGCCACTCATCTGTATCTTGCCCTCCTTTATCTCCCGCTTCTGATCTCGCTCACAGATTGAACCATCATCTGTGATCCGGTTAAAACTTTACCGATCATTACCTGATATTTAGTAAATGTTTATCTAGAGTTTACCCAGTCAAAGTTGTCTTGTTCCGGGAGGACATGTGAATAACTGGGAAAACGTCCAATTCGTTGGTGAAAACAGGCTGGCTCCGCGCGCCTACTTCTTCTCTTATGCCGATCACGGGCTGGCGGCCACCATGCAGCGGGAGCTGAGCCGCCGTTTTCTGAGCCTTAGCGGTCAGTGGCAGTTCCACTACTACGAGCATCCGTTGCTGGTGCCGGAAGACTTCTATCACAGCCCCATGAGCGGCTGGGGCCAGATAACAGTGCCAAACATGTGGCAGATGGAAGGGCATGGCAACCTGCAATACACAGACGAGGGCTTCCCCTTCCCCATAGACGTGCCTTTCGTGCCGAGCAACAACCCCACCGGCGCCTATCAGCGCAGCTTCGTGCTGAGCCCGGCCTGGGATGGCGAGCAGGTGATCATCAAGTTCGATGGTGTGGAGACCTACTTCGAGGTCTATGTGAATGGCCACTATGTGGGCTTCAGCAAGGGGAGCCGCCTCACCGCCGAGTTCGACATCAGCGCCTACGCCAACATTGGCGAGAACCTGCTGTCGGTGCGGGTGATGCAGTGGGCCGACTCCACCTATATCGAAGATCAGGACATGTGGTGGATGGCGGGGATCTTCCGCGACGTCTATCTGGTGGGCAAACCGGCCGCCCATGTGCAGGACTTCTTCATCCGCACCGCGCTGGCCGATGACAATCAGATTGCCGGCCAGAGCGCCACCCTGAACTGCGATATCCAGCTGGAAAATCTGGGGGCGCCTGCTCGTGATCACCGTCTGGTCTGGTCCCTGCTGGATCAGGGCAGCGAGATCGCCAGTGGCACACTCGACAATCTTGCCATCGACGGTAATCTCGACTGCCGCTTCACGCTGGATCTGGCCAACCCCCATCTGTGGAGCGCCGAAGATCCTTACCTCTATCAGCTGCAGCTCTCCCTCTACAACGGTCAGGGCGAGCTGCTGGAAGTGATCCCCCAGCGGGTCGGGGTGCGTGAAATCAAGGTCAAGGATGGCCTCTTCTATGTCAACGGCCACTACCTCAAGCTGCACGGGGTGAACCGCCACGACAACGACCACCTCAAGAGCCGCGCGGTCGGCATGGATCGAGTGGAGCGCGACATAGTGCTGATGAAGCAGCACAACCTCAACTCGGTGCGCACCGCCCACTACCCGAACGACCCGCGCTTCTACGAGCTGTGCGACCAGTACGGTCTGTTCGTGATGGCGGAGACCGACGTGGAGACCCACGGTTTCGCCAACGTCGGCGATCTCAGCCGCATCACCGACGATCCCTTCTGGGAGCCTGTGTTCGTGGACAGGATCGAGCGCCATGTTCACGCCCAGAAGAACCACCCCTCCATCATCATCTGGTCGCTCGGCAACGAGTCCGGCTACGGCTGCAACATCAGAGCCATGTACCAGTGCTGCAAGGCGATCGACCCGACCCGGCTGGTGCACTACGAAGAGGATCGCGATGCCGAGGTGGTGGATGTGGTGAGCACCATGTATTCGCGCGTCTCCCAGATGAACAGCTTTGGCGAGTTCCCGATGGAGAAGCCGCGCATCCTCTGCGAATACGCCCACGCCATGGGCAACGGCCCGGGTGGCCTGAGCGAATATCAGCAGGTGTTCGACCGTCATCCCCACATTCAGGGTCACTACATCTGGGAGTGGTGCGATCACGGCATCCTGGATCAGGACGAGCAGGGCCGCGCCGTCTACAAGTACGGCGGCGACTACGGCGACTACCCCAACAACTACAACTTCTGCATGGATGGCCTCATCTATCCGGATCAGACCCCGGGGCCGGGCCTGCGCGAATACAAGCAGGTGATCTGCCCGGTCAAGGTGCGGGCACTGGATCTGGCCAGCGGCAGGCTGGAGCTGGAAAACCGCTACTGGTTCTCCAATCTCGACGACATCCGCCTGCTGGTTGAGGTGAAGGCCGAGGGCGAACTGCTGGCGAGCCAGCAGCTCCGGCTTGAAGGGATGGCTCCCGGTGCGATTACCGAGCTGCAGCTTGAGCTGCCTTCGCTCGATGGGCGGGAAACCTTCGTCCAGCTGCGGGTCATCAAGGCCACCGCCACCCGCTACAGCACGGCTGAGCACGAGCTGGGCCAGTACCAGTTCCAGCTCAAAGAGTCGACTCGCCAGCTGCAGCCCTTTGCCAATCCCAACGCCACTGCGTTGCAGATTGCCGACGAACGGCTTGACCTGACCTTGAGCGGCAGCGGCTTTGCCCTGCGCTTCTCGCGCCTCGACGGCAAGCTGGTGAGCTGGCAGCAAGATGGCAATGAGCTTATCGAGCGGGCGCCGCGCCTCACCTTCTTCAAGCCGATGATCGACAACCACAAGCAGGAGTACGAGAGCCTGTGGCACCCGAACCACCTGCAGATCATGCAGGAGCACTTCCGCACTCTGAGCTGGCGTCAGCTGGGCGAGGCGGTCGAGGTGACGGTGGAAAGCCTGATCGCGCCGCCGGTGTTCGACTTCGGCATGCGCTGCCGTTACGTCTACACCCTGAGCCCGAATGGTCAGCTGCATGTGGCGCTCTGTGGCCAACCCTACGGTGGCTATGACGACATCATCCCCAAGATCGGCTTCGAGCTGGGTATTCGCCAGGATCTCGACCGGGTGCACTACCTTGGCATGGGGCCGGGCGAGAACTATCAGGACAGCCGCCAGAGCAACTGGATCGACAGCTTCCAGAGCACAGTCAGCGAGATGTGGGAGCACTACCCCTTCCCGCAGGACAACGGCAACCGCCAGCAGGTGCGCTGGGCGACCCTGACCAACCGTCACGGCGCCGGTCTCTACGTGCGGCCCGATGCCCCCATCAACCTGAGCGTCTGGCCCTACAGCTGGGAGCATATCCACGCGGCGCAGCACATCAACGAGCTGGAGCCTAGCGGTTATCTCACCCTCAATCTGGATCACAAGGTGCTGGGGCTGGGCTCCAACTCCTGGGGCTCCGAGGTGCTGGACTCCTGGCGGGTGCGTTTCGAGCCGTTCAGCTTCGGCCTGACCCTGCTGCCCATAGCCCGTGGCAACCTCAATCCGGCTGCGCTGGCCGGGATCGATCTCACCATCAACGGCGGGAGGAACCTCGCATGATCACCTTAGGCAACCTGACCCAGTTCAAAAATATCTACCGGGAGGGCAAGAAGTGGGGCCGCTGCGTGGAGGCCATCAACAACCTGCCGAACCTCAAGCCCGGCATCTGCCACTCCATCGGTGACTCCCTCACCTACCGCTTGCAGGAGGGGGCCAGCCCGGCCACCTCGTTGTTCGAGGGGCAGCGCCGTTACTTCGACGTTCACTACTACCTGGAAGGGACAGAGACGGTGGAGTGGGCTGCCAAGAGCGAGCTGCAGGTCGAGCAGGCCTATGACGACACCACCGACCGCGAGTGGCTGGCCGGTGAGGTGCGTGAGCGCCTGAAAGTCGGCAAGGGTCAGGTGGTGATCTTCGAGAACGACGAAGCCTACCGCTTCGCAGGCGATGCCCCTGTGCGCAAGCTGATCATCAAGGTCACGGTCGAAGGCGGCTACTTCAAAAACAAATAACACGCCGCTGTTTTTGCACTGATAAAAGCCGGAAGGGCGGGGCCACCCTACAACTCATGCCCCGCCTTTTGGCAGACAATAACTACAGGTCTGGAGATGCACCATGTCTGATTCCAAACGGAATACGATAGGCAAGTTTGGTCTGCTGTCGCTCACTTTCGCGGCGGTATTCAGCTTCAACAACGTCATCAACAACAACATCGAGATCGGTCTGGCCTCGGCCCCCATGTTCTTTCTGGCCACCATTTTTTACTTCATTCCGTTCTGCCTGATCATCGCGGAATTCGTGTCACTGAACAAAAACTCCGAAGCCGGTGTTTATGCCTGGGTGAAGAGCTCCCTCGGCGGTCGCTGGGCCTTTATCTCCGCCTACACCTACTGGTTCGTGAACCTCTTCTTCTTCACCTCGCTGCTGCCGCGGGTGATCGCCTACGCCTCCTACGCCTTTTTGGGCTACGAATACATTTTCACGCCGCTGGCGACCACTTTCTTAAGCATGGTGCTGTTTGCCTTTGCCACCTATGTCTCCACCAACGGCGCCAAGATGCTGGGCCCCATCACCTCGGTGACCTCGTCCCTGATGCTGTTGCTGACCCTCTCCTACATTCTGCTGGCAGGTGTGGCGTTAATCGGTGGTGTACAACCGGCCGACCCCATCACGGTGGAGGCCATGGTCCCCGATTTCAGCTGGGCCTTCCTCGGCATTACCACCTGGATCTTTATGGCGGCCGGTGGCGCCGAGTCGGTCGCTGTCTACGTCAATGACGTGAAAGGGGGCTCCAAGTCCTTCGTGAAGGTGATCATCATCGCCGGGCTCTTCATCGGGGTGCTGTACTCCATAGCGTCGCTTTTGATCAACGTCTTCGTGCCCGGCGACACCCTGAAATACACCGGTGGCTCGGTGCAGGTGTTCGAAGGGCTGGCGGCTTACTTCGGCTTGCCGGAGATCCTGATGAACCGCTTCGTCGGGCTGGTCTCCTTCACCGCCATGTTCGGCTCCCTGCTGATGTGGACGGCCACCCCGGTGAAGATCTTCTTCTCCGAGATCCCGGCCGGCATCTTCGGCAAGAAGACGGTCGAGCTTAACGAGAACGGCGTGCCCGCCCGGGCTGCCTGGATCCAGTACCTCATAGTGCTGCCCCTGATGTTGATCCCGACGCTCGGCTCCAACACGGCGCAGGATCTGATGAACACCGTCATCAACATGACAGCCGCCGCCTCCATGCTGCCGCCGCTCTTCATCATGCTGGCCTACCTCAATCTGCGCCTGAAGCTCGACCACCTGCCGCGTGATTTCAAGATGGGCTCCCGCACCACAGGCATAGCCGTGGTCTCTGTGCTGATCGCCATCTTCTCGGTGGGCTTCCTCGCCTCCACCTTCCCGACCGGCGCCGACATCATGACCATCGTCTTCTACAACGTGGGCGGGATCGTGATTTTCCTGGGCTTCGCCTGGTGGAAATACAACAGATATGAAGCCTCCCTGAGCGAGGAGGCCCGGGTGAAAGAGGCCCTGCCGGCGGCGCAGGTCTCCATCCAGCCCTCCTGACCCCAACGCATGGGGCCCGAGTGGCCATGAGAGTGAAAGCGGGTGGCGGCAGCCACCCGCGACAGGTTGAACCACAGAACAGAAGGAGCATGGAATGAGCGAGACGATCGAGTTTGCCGAATTCAAACGGGTCGAGATGAAGGTGGGCAAGGTGCTGGAGGTGGTGCGCCACCCCGGGGCCGACAAACTCTATATCGTCCAGATCGACGTGGGCGGCGAGCGGCCGCTGCAGACGGTCACCAGCCTGGTGCCCCATTACAGCGAAGAGGAGCTGCTGGGCAGCGAGGTGGTGGTGCTGACCAACTTGAAACCCACCAGGATGCGCGGCGAGCGTTCCGAGTGCATGTTGCTCTGCGCCGAGACCTCGGACGAGAGCCAGAGCGTGCTGTTGCAGCCTCGCGTGCCGATGGCGCCGGGCACCCCCATCGTCTGAACCAACGATTGAGCGCCGGTGCCGCAGGGCTGCGCCGGTGTGTGAAGGGGCGCCATGAGCTGCCCCTCTGACCATAACAAGAGAGTAAACGGCGCGGCCAACTGGCAGGCGCCGAACACATTCAGAGTCATAGCGCCCCAGTGCGAAGGGGCGTGAATCCACCGGAGGACATCATGTCTGAATCAGTACGCGGCACCATAGGCAAGTTTGCCCTGTTGTCGATGACCTTTGCCGCCGTATTCAACGTGCGCAATATCGTCAACAACAACATAGAGCTGGGGCTCAGCTCGGCCCCCATCTTCCTGCTGGCCACGCTCGTCTATTTTATCCCCTTCGTCTTTATCATCGCCGAATTCGTGTCGGCCAACAAAAACTCAGAGTCGGGGATGTACGACTGGCTCAAGAAACCCCTCGGCACCCGGATGGCCTATCTCGGCTCCTTCCTCTACTGGTTTGTGAACCTGTTCTGGTTCGTCTCCCTGCTGCCGAACGTCATCGCCTACGCCTCCTACGCCATGCTGGGGTATGAGTACAGCTTCTCGCCGACCGTCACCTCGATCATCTCCATAGCGCTGTTCGCGGCGGCGACCCACATCTCCACCAAGGGGGCGAGCTGGCTCGGCAAGATTGCCGAACTGGTGGCCTACGGCGTCTTCGCCCTGTTCGCCATCTATGTGCTGGGTGCCCTGATGGCCCTCGGCGGCGACCATGTGGCAGCCCAGCCCATCACCCTGGAAGCCATGACCCCCACAGTCAACTGGGCGACGCTGGGCATCATGTGCTGGATCTTCCAGGCGGCGGGCGGAGCCGAGACGGCGGCGGCCTATCTCAACGACGTCAAGGGCGGCCAGAAGTCCTTCATCAAGGTGATCATCATCGCCGGTGTGGTCATAGGCGCCATGTATGCGCTGGGTTCCCTGCTGGTGAACGTCTTCGTGCCGCGCGAAAGCCTCACCTACGCCGGCGGCATGGTGGAGATCTTCACCGGCATGGCCCAGTACTTCGGGCTCTCCGAGACGCTGGTCGGCCGCGCGGTCGGGGTGGTGCTCTTCATCGCCATGTTCGGCTCCATGATGATGTGGACCTCGGCGCCGGTGAAGATCCACTTCTCCGAGATCCCCCAGGGGGTCTATGGCGACAAGACCACCCAGCTCAACGAGCACGGGGTGCCGGTGCGCGCCGCCTGGTGGCAGTTTGTGTTCGTGTTCGTGATGCTGGTGGTCAACGGCTTCGGCTCCGAGTCGGTGCAGCAGATGATGAACACCGCCATCAACCTTACCGCCGGCACCGCCATGCTGCCGCCCATCTTCATCATGGTGGCCTACTTCGTCTTCCGCTGGAAACACGACGACACCCCCCGCGAGTTCCGCATGGGATCGCGCACCTTCGGCATGAGCGTGGTCTCTGTGCTGATCGCCATCTTCGTGGTGAGCATGAGTGCCTCCGCCTTCCCGGCCGGGGTGGATCTGGTGCGCGCCTTCTTCATCAACGTCTTCATGACCGCCGTCTTCTCGGCGCTGGCCTACTGGTGGATCTCCCGCTTCGAGAAGCGCCAGGCCCGCAAGCTGGCAGCCGGGGGCAAGGCCGGCGGCGACGCCCTGGCCCGGCAGATCTGAGTGCCGGCTGTGGTGCAGCGCGGGTGGCCTCTGGCCACCCGTTTTTTTGTCTCCTCGCCTGCCATGGCCACCCTGGGTGTTTAGTTTTAAAGCGCTAAAAACCAACTCGTTTAATTTCACTAAATGCTTGGGGCCGTCGCTCAACTTTGCGCCTCCCTGTGTTCGGGGTAAGCTGGGGTTTCGTATCGAGGGTCGCCGTCAGAGGATGGCCCTCCTGTGCCCTGTCGTCCCCCATCCGGTGCGGGACGCGCTTTCCCTGGAGACTCCCCGTGCGTCTGGATCCCTTTACCTCTGTGCTGATTCTGGTGGTGGCCCTGGCCTCCTTCTTCCCCTGCGAGGGCCAGGTGGCCGTCTGGTTCGCGCTGCTGACCAAGCTGGCGGTGGCGCTGCTCTTCTTCATGCATGGCGCCAAGCTGTCGCGCCAGAACCTGCTGGCGGGCCTCGGCCACTGGCGGCTCCACCTGGTGGTGATGGCCAGCACCTTCCTGCTGTTCCCGCTGCTCGGGCTGCTGCTCACCCCGCTGGTGCCCCAGTGGCTGAGCCCGGCCATCTACCTTGGCTTCCTCTATCTCTGCGCCCTTCCGGCCACGGTGCAGTCGGCCATCGCCTTCACCTCCATGGCCGGCGGCAATGTGTCGGCGGCTGTGTGTAGCGCCTCGGCCTCCAGCATACTCGGCATCTTCCTCTCGCCTGTGCTGGTGGGGCTGATGATCAATGTTCAGGGGGAGGGGGTCGACACCTGGCACTCCATCCAGGCCATCATGGTGCAGCTGATGCTGCCCTTCGTGGTGGGTCACCTGTCGCGCCCCCTCATCGGCCGCTGGGTCGACAGCCACCGGCCGCTGATCGGCAAGCTGGATCAGAGCTCAATCCTGTTGGTGGTCTACGTCGCCTTCAGCGAGGCGGTGGTGCAGGGGATCTGGCATCAGGTCGGCTGGTACGATCTCGCCAGCATAGTGCTGCTGAGCTGCGTGCTGCTGGCGCTGGTGCTGGCCTGGAACGTCTGGATCAGCCGCCGCCTCGGGTTCGAGCGGGCGGACGAGATCACCATAGTCTTCTGCGGCTCCAAGAAGAGCCTGGCCAATGGGGTGCCCATGGCCAACGTCATGTTCCCCGCCGCCAGCGTTGGCGTCATGGTGCTGCCGCTGATGATCTTCCACCAGATCCAGCTGATGGTGTGCGCCGTGCTGGCTCGCCGCTACCGCGAGCAGGAGTTCCCTGCCCCAGGTCCAGGAGGGATAAGCCTTTGGGCAAAAAGAGAGGGAGGCCATGGGCCTCCCTCTTTCGTTTGCCGCCCCCTCAGCGTTTGCGCCAGACGGTGAGCTGGGCCACCGTGTGCTGGTGCTTGCGGGCGGTTTCGCGGATGACGAAGGGCACGTCTCGCGGCGGGCACAGCTCCTCGAACTCCGCCGCCAGCAGCCGTTGCAGTGCCTGATGGGTGGAGAGGGCCTCGCCGTTCTCCCGGATGCCGCCGAGCCAGTTCGCCTTGGGGGTGTAGTCGGTCAGCCAGGTGTAGGGGCTGGTGAGCACCAGCAGGCCGCCGCTGCGAAGGCGCGGAGCAATGTCCCGCAGGAAGCGGGCGGGCTCCCGCAGTCGGTCGATCAGGTTGGCGGCGAGCACCAGATCGTAGTGCTCGTACTTGGGCTTGAGGTTGCAGGCATCCCCCTGGCTGAAGTGAACCCGTTCGGCCTGCTCGCGGCCGAGATCATGGCTGGAGAGGCGCGCCTCGCAATACTCCACCAGCTCCCCCTCCAGGGGCAGGGCATAGCGGAAGCTGTCCTGGCTGGCGAGGGCGAGCGCCACGTCGATGAAGCGGGCCGAGTAGTCCACCCCGTCAACGTGCTGGAAGTGGCGGGCCAGCTCGAAGCTGGCGCGGCCGGTGGCGCAGCCGATGTCCAGCGCCCGCTCATGGCGGCTGCACAGCTCGCTGGCGAGGCTGGCCAGGGTCTGGGCGTAGTTGGCCACCCCGAAGTGGGTCGGGCCGTACTGGAAGTCGAGGTATTGCGCCACCAGGGCGTCGGTTTCATAAGGATTCACTGTGATGGCTTCCTGATAGCGTGAGACCAGATAGCGGAAGCCCGCATGCTGGAAGAAGTGGCGGCGGAAGGCGTAGCGGGACGACTTGAGCGCCTCGTTACCCGTGCTTATCCAGCTGCCGCCCTTGATGAGGCTGTGCTTGCCATCGAAGGTGGGGGTGGAGAAGTCGTCGTAGAGCGGGTGCACCTTGAACCCCTCGAAGCCGTCGATGGCGGTGCTGGTCCACTGCCAGACGTTGCCCACCAGATCGAAGAAGTCGCCCTGGGGGCAGGCATCCACCGGGCAGGAGGAGGCGAAGCGGGCCAGGTTGATATTGCCGGGGGCTTCCAGCCAGTCCGGCTGATCGCCGGGCAGCTGCTCGCGCAGCAGCATCCACTCCCCCTCGCTCGGCAGCTGTATGGGCAGGCCGGTCTGGGCCGCTTTCCAGCGGCAGAAGGCGGCGGCCTCCAGCTGGTTCACCTCGGCGGGCCAATCCCAGGGCAGGGGGACCTGCTCTGTCATCAGCCGCAGTTGCAGTTGCTCGGGCTCGTTGGGGTCGCCGACCCAGAAGCTGGGCATGCGCGCCTTGGCATATTGGCACCAGCCCCAGCCCTCGTCGTCCCACCAGGCTCGGGTCTCATAGCCGCCCGCCTGCACGAAGTCGAAGTACTCTGCATTGCTCACCAGCATGCGGCTGGCCTGGAAGGGGGCCAGCTCTATGTGGCGCTCGCCATATTCGTTGTCCCAGCCGTAGGTGGCGTCCTGCTTGCCGAGGCGCACTCTACCCCCCGCCACCGGCAGCAGGCTGTTGGCGGGCACCTGGTCGCGCCTGTGGCGGGCCTGGGTGCAGGCGGGCCAATAGGGCTGCGGCTGCACCCAGGCCAGGGGCAGCTGGCGGATCAGCACGCTGGAGGTCTCCAGGTGGATGCGTTCGTGCTCTATCCCCATCAGGATGACCCAGGCCGGGCTCTGCCAGTCGATGGGCAGTGCGATCGGCATACGCTCGATGAAATCACACACCAGGGCGCGCACGCGGCCACGGTAGGCGCGCAGTTCGGCCACCGCAGGCCAGTCGTAGTGGGTCTCGTCCAGATCGTCCCAGCTCATCTCGTCCACCCCTATGGCCACCATGGCCTCGATGCGGGGATCGAGGCGCCGGTCGATGAGGTTGGCCGCCAGCAGCTTGTTGACGAAGAAGGCGGCGGTGTGGCCGTAGTAGAAGATGAGGGGGTGGCGCAGGGGGATCGCCTTGTTGAACCAGGCCCGCTCATCGGCCAGGCAGTCAAACAGGCTGTCGTAGAGGTCGAAGGTCTGACAAAAGTAGTCGAGCAGCTCGCGGCGCTTGTGCTCGGGATCGTCGCCGCCGAGCAGCGGGGTGCGGGTCGGGGCTGGCAGGCCCTCTGGGCTGGCGAATGGATGGCTGACTTGGGTCACGCTCTGACTCCTTGTTGGCAGTGACAAATGCTTAGGTGGAGAGCTCTATACGCACAAGGTATCACTATTGGCTCAACAGACCGGGGCGGCAACCAAAAACTGTCGGTACTTGTTGTCATAGCGGCTACTCGCCAGGTAGGTGAATTCCCATTTGGGTATGGCCAATTTCACCACTATATAGTCAGAATGGCGCGTTACAGCCTGATGGCTCTGGCAATTAAAATAATAAAAAAACATAAAAATCATGCAGTTGAGATTATGGCATGAGGATTGCCATCTTGATTCCCGGATGAGTACAGACAGGCCGGACAGGGCCATCAACAAGGAGAGAGAAATGAAGTGGATGCTGGGAGTGATGCTGGCCCTGGGGCTCGGTGGTTGCAGCAAGTTGGATTATACCAAGGTGAGCGGTGACGGCGCCGTCATCGAGCAGCGCCACCCCCTGGGTCAGCAGGTGACCCGGGTGCTGGCCGGGGTGCCCGCCAACATCCATCTGGTGGCGGGGGAGGCGAGCGGTATCCACATCCGGGGGCAGGGGAACCTGCTGCCCTACCTGGAGCTGACCGAGAAGGGCGACAAGCTTGAGATAGAGGTGAAGGAGGGTTACCGGCTCGAGCCCCCCGAGCCCATCGATATCACCATCACCCTGCCCAAGGTGGAAGAGCTGGCGCTGGCGGGTCTGGCTCGCGGCGATCTGAGCGGTTTTTCGGGAGATGAGCTGGTACTGTCGGTGGCCGGCCTGGGGGATATAGTCGCCAGCCAGCTGGCACTGGATCGACTGGAGGGCAATATTGCCGGTGCGGGCAGCCTGGATCTGGGGGAGGGCTCGGCCAGGGAAGTGGAGCTCAATATCGCCGGTGCCGGTGGCGTGTCGGGCGCGCAGTTCAAAGGAGAGGAGGTCGAGGTCAATATCGCCGGCAGTGGCGACGTAGCAGTGAATGCCAGCGAGTTGCTGAAGGTCGGCATCGCCGGCTCCGGCTCGGTCAGCTATCTGGGCAACCCCAGGCTGGAGAGCGAGATCGCAGGGTCCGGCGCCATCTCCCGTGCAGGAAGCTGAGTATCCGGCGCAATTACAGCTAAACAACAGGCCCATGCAGGGCCTGTTTTGTTATCCATGGTCGCGTTGCTTTCTCTCACTCGAGAGGCAGCGCGAGGCGCAGATCCGCGTTGAGCCGCATCAACAGCCACTGCATGCCGGCGAGGTGCTGGTGGTCGTGGCTGACGAGCAGGCGCACCAGACCGTCCAGGGTCACCTCCCCATAGTCGCCATAGCGGGCGCGCCGCGCCCAGGCACTGGAGGGCAGCGCCTTGAGCCAGTCCACTGTCTGCAGGCGGGCGGTACGAAAGCGGTCCAGCTGCACCGCGGTATCCTGCAACGGGTACTGGTTGTCTCGCGCCAGCTGATAGCCATCGAGGGAGACCAGCGCGGGCAGGCTCTCCTCCAGGGTGCGGCGAAAGCGCAGCTGATAGCCCTGGGTCTCTATGTCCAGCAGGTGGCAGAGGTGCCCCCGGGCGCTGAAGCGCTCGGCTGGGGTCCCGGCCCAGTTGGCGGGCTCCCAGTCCAGCTGGTCGGCGGGCACCTGTGCCAGCAGTCGTTCGAACTGGTCCGGCATGGCCAGCAGCGTGGTGAAGATCGTCATCCTTGTCTCCCTGTTCCCTTGTTTATGGCCGCCCGCTGATGAGGGGCGGGCGACCATGGGGGGCCTGTCTGGCCCCTGGTCAGCCCTGGGCCGGCTCGCCGAGGTGGCTGGCATGAAAGCGCAGGTGCTCCTCGATGAAGCTCGCCACGAAGTAGTAGCTGTGGTCATAGCCGGCATGGCGATGAAGCGCCAGGGGCCACTCCTTGGCGGTCGCAATCTCGGCCAGGGCATCGATGCCGAGTTGCTCCGCCAGGAAGGGATCGTCCAGTCCCACGTCCACCCGGGTCGGCAGGGGCTGGCTGTCGTGGTGGCGCAGCAGCTGGCAGCTGTCCCACTCCTGCCACAGCAGGGGATTGTTGCCGAGATAGGCGCCGAGGGCCTTCTGGCCCCAGGGGGCGCGGCTCGGGTGGCTGATGGGGCTGAAGGCCGACACCGAGCGGTAGCGGCCGGGTTCGCGCAACGCGGCGATCAGGGCCCCGTGGCCCCCCATGGAGTGGCCGCTGATGGCGCGCCTGGTGGAGACCGGGAAGTGGGTCTCGATGAGCTCGGGCAGCTCCCGGGTGACGTAGTCATACATCTGGTAGTGATCCCGCCAGGGGTGCTGGGTGGCGTTGACATAGAAGCCGGCCCCCATGCCGAGATCGTAACCGGGGTCGTCCGGTACCCCCTCGCCGCGCGGGCTGGTGTCCGGCGCTACCAGGGCGATGCCGAGCTCGGCGGCGATGCGCTGGGCCCCCGCCTTCTGCATGAAGTTCTCGTCGGTGCAGGTGAGGCCGGAGAGCCAGTAGAGCACGGGCACCTTCTGGCCGGTGAGGGCCTGGGGCGGCAGGTAGATGGCGAAGCGCATCTCGCAGCCCTGCACTGTGGAGCTGTGGCGGTACTGCTTGTGCCAGCCACCGAAGCTTTTGTTGCTGCTGATAATGTCCAGATTCATCGAAGGACTCCTCAGCCCCGCCCATTCATCGATGGGCGGGGCTGTGATGGGATCAGTAGTGGATGACGGTGCGGATGCTCTTGCCTTCGTGCATCAGATCGAAGGCCTCGTTGATCTGCTCGAGGGGCATGGTGTGGGTGATGAAGTCGTCCAGGCGGAACTCCCGCTGCATGTAGCGCTGCACATAGCTCGGCAGTTCGCTGCGACCGCGCACCCCGCCGAAGGCGCTGCCGCGCCAGACCCGGCCTGTGACCAGCTGGAAGGGACGGGTGCTGATCTCCTGACCGGCACCGGCCACCCCTATGATGACAGACTCGCCCCAGCCCTTGTGGCAGCATTCGAGCGCCGCGCGCATTACCTTGACGTTGCCGATGCACTCGAAGGAGAAGTCGACGCCGCCGTCGGTCATCTCGACGATCACCTCCTGGATGGGCTTGTCGTAATCGTTCGGGTTGATGCAGTCGGTGGCGCCGAGCTTGCGGGCCAGCTCGAACTTGCTCTCGTTGATGTCGATGGCGATGATGCGGCCGGCCTTGGCCAGGCGGGCGCCGATCACGGCGGAGAGGCCTATGCCCCCCAGCCCGAAGATGGCGACGCTCTCACCCTCTTTGACCTTGGCTGTGTTCATCACGGCGCCTATGCCGGTGGTGACGCCGCAGCCGAGCAGGCAGACCTCTTCCAGCGGGGCGGCCGGGTCCACCTTGGCGATGGAGATCTCGGGCAGCACAGTGTATTCGCTGAAGGTGGAGGTGCCCATGTAGTGATAGATGGGCTGGCCATCCTTGGAGAAGCGGGTGGTGCCGTCCGGCATCAGCCCCTTGCCCTGGGTGGCGCGGATCTTCTGGCACAGGTTGGTCTTGCCGGATTTGCAGAACTTGCACTCGCCGCATTCCGGGGTGTAGAGCGGGATCACGTGATCACCGACCTTGACGCTGGTGACGCCCTCGCCGACGGACTCGACTATGCCGCCCCCTTCATGGCCCAGGATACAGGGGAAGACCCCTTCCGGATCTTCGCCGGACAGGGTGAAGGCATCGGTGTGGCAGACGCCGGTGGCGACGATCCGCACCCGCACTTCGCCCGCTTGCGGTGGCATGACCTCCACCTCTTCGATGGAGAGGGGCTGGCCCGGGCCCCAGGCGATGGCGGCCTTGCACTTGATGCTTTGAACCTGTGCCATGAATGATGTCCTCGTGGTTGTGTGGGTGAACGGAAATGGGTTCAGACATTCAGTGTAGTTTCCCGCCGATTTGGTGATAATAAGGCTAAGTATCAAATCACTTTTACACATAGGTAATAATGTTCGGCTGGGAAGGGGTCTGTGAATTTGTCAGCGTGGCGGAGCAGGGGGGCTTTACCCCGGCGGCGCGCAAGCTGGGGGTCTCGGTGGCCCAGGTGAGCCGCCAGGTGGCGCAGCTGGAAGACAGGCTGCAGGCCAAGCTGCTGCTGCGCACCACCCGCCAGGTGCGGCTCACCGAGCTCGGGGAGATCTACTTTCGCCACTGCCGCCAGTTGCTGGACAACCTCTACGAGGCGGAGCTGGCACTGGGGCGCCATCAGGCGGTGCCGCAGGGCACCCTGCGCATCACGGCCCCCGTCTCCTACGGCGAGAGCCGCATAGCCCCCCTGGTGAACGACTTCATGGTGCGCTTCCCCCAGCTGGAGGTGACCCTCAACCTCACCAACCAGTTGCTGGATCTGGTGCACGAGGGGTTCGATCTGGCGATCCGCCTCGGCCACCTCAAGGACTCGACCCTGGTGGCGCGCAAGCTGGCACAACGGGTGCCCTATGTGTGTGCCTCCCCCGCCTATACCGCCCGCCACGGCATGCCCAACAGCCTCTCCGAGCTGGCCCGCCACCACTGCCTGGTGGGCAATGGCGACGAGTGGCACTTCACCCTGGACGGTAAACCCCACAGCGTGCGGGTACGCGGCCTGCTCCACTGCAACAGCGGCCACGCCTTGCTGGACGCGGCGCTCAAGGGGATTGGCATCATCCAGCTGCCGGACTACTACGTGAGCGAGCACCTGGCTCGGGGGGAGCTTATCGAACTGCTGCCGGAGCTGCGGGCGCCGCAGGAGGGGATCTGGGCCCTCTATCCCCACAACCGCCACCTCTCCCCCAAGGTGCGGCTGCTGGTGGACTATCTGGCCGAGCGGCTCAGCGATCCCGCCCAGCCGGCGCTGGTGCGCCCCATCGGCTGAGCCCGCCCCGAAAAAGAGAAGGCCCGCTGGTGCGGGCCTTCTTGTTTGGGCGGGAGTGCTATTCCCGTTCCTTGACGTAGGGGGTGCCGAGCGCCTTGGGCGCCACCGCCTTGCCGATGAAGCCGGCCAGCAGGAAGACCGTCAAGATGTAGGGCAGCGCCTCTATGGCCTGCACCGGGATCGGGAAGTCGCCGATGCTGACCCCCTGCAACCGGATGGCGACGGCGTCGAGGAAGCCGAACAGCAGACAGGCCGCCATGGCGTTCCAGGGGCGCCACTTGCCGAACACCAGCGCCGCCAGCGCCATGAAGCCCTTGCCCGCGCTCATGTTGGGAATGAACTGGGCGGTCTGGGCCACCGCCAGATAGGTGCCCCCGATCCCGGCCAGCAGACCGCCTATGATGAGCGCCGTGTAGCGCATCCGCACCACAGAGATACCTGCGGTATCCACCGCCGCCGGGGCCTCGCCCACCGCCCGCAGCCGCAGGCCGAAGCGGGTACGGAACAGCACCCACCAGGCCAGGGGCACGGCGGCGAACGCCACGTACTCCAGCAGGGAGTGACCGCTCAGGAGCTCGCTGTAGAGCTGGCCGATGACGGGCACGTCATAGAGCTCCTTGGCGAAGGGTAGGTCGATGGGGGCGAAGCGGGCATCGCCGGAGAGCGCCGGGGTCTGGCCGCCTTGATCGAACCAGTAACGGCCCAGGGTGACGGTCAGACCGGCCGCCAGTATGTTGATGGCCATGCCGCTCACCACCTGATCACCGCGGTGGGTGATGGTGGCGAAGCCGTGCAGCAGGGCGAACAGGATGGAAACCCCCACCCCGGCACCCAGCCCAATCCAGGCGGAGCCGGAGACGGCGGCCGCGGCCGCACTGGCGAAGGCCGCCGCCAGCAGCTTGCCCTCCAGGGCTATGTTGACCACCCCGGAGCGTTCGCAAAACATGCCCGCCATGGCAGCCAGGATCAGGGGCGGCGCTGTACGTATGGTGGCGTCCAGCATCAGGATCAGCATTTCAAACATGGCTTGGACTCCCTTCGGCTCGCAAAACATTCCTGTCATCCATGGCAGCCAGGATCAGGGGCTGCGCTGTACGAATGGTTGCGTCCAGCATCAGGATCAGCATTTCAAACATGATCAGACTCCCTTCACTTGTGCGGTTGAGCGGTTGGCAAACGCCAGGTAGGCCTGCTCGATGCGCGGACGCAGCATGTGCTCAAGGGCGCCGCAGAACAGGATCACCAGACCCTGCAGCACCACCACTATGTTGCGATCCACCCCGAACTCGAAGCTGAGCTCGGCGCCACCCTGATAGAGGAAGCCGAACAGCAGGCTGGCGATGATGACGCCGACCGGGTGGTTGCGACCCATCAGTGCCACCGCTATGCCGGTGAAGCCGAAGCCTTCCACGAAGTTGAGCTTGATCTGGTGCAGCTCACCCTGCAGCACGTTGAGGGCGAAGAAGCCCGCCAGCATGCCGGAGATCACCATGGCCAGGATCACCACCTTGGGGTAGGAGATGCCCGCATAGGCGGAGGCGCTCTGACTGGCCCCCACCGAGCGGATCTCGTAGCCCCAGCGGGTATGCCAGATGAAGACCCACACCAGGGCCGCACAGATCAGCGCCCAGACGAAGCTGATGTTGAGGGGGCTGTTCGGCATCTCCACACCGAAACCGGCCGCCAGTTTTCGCTCATCTTCGGCAGCCAGCTCGCCACGGCGAACACCTTGCTCTCCGTGGCCATGGATCCTGGCGGCTTGAAGACGTCGACCAGCAGGTAGGCCATCAGGGAGGCGGCGATGAAGTTGAACATTATGGTGGTGATGACGATGTGGCTGCCCCGCTTGGCTTGCAGCCAGGCCGGGATGAAGGCCCAGGCCGCACCGAACAGGCCACCGGCTATGATGGCGAGCGGCAGCAAGAGCGCGAACGGCAACACGTCCCCGAGCAGCAGACAGACCAGCCCCACGCCCAGGCCGCCGATATAGGCCTGGCCCTCACCGCCTATGTTGAACAGGCCGGCGTGGAAGGCCACCGCCACCGCCAGACCGGTGAAGATGAAGCCGGTGGCGTAGTAGAGGGTGAAGCCTATCCCCTCGCCGGTGCCGAAGGCGCCGTACCACATGATCTCGGCCGCATCGACCGGGTTGATGTCGAGGTAATAGAACAAAATGGCCGACACCAGGAAGGCCAGCAGGATGTTGACCGCGGGCAGCACGCCCACGGAGATCCAGGCAGGAATACGTACTTGGCTCATCAGTGGGCCTCCTTGGCAATCTGTCAGGCACTATGTTAGCCATCATAAGACCTATGGTGCGCTCATCCGCCTTGGCACCGTCCAGCTCGCCGACGATGCGACCATCGGCGATGACCAGGATACGGTCAGACAGGCTCATGATCTCGTCGAGCTCCACCGACACCAGCAGCACCGCCTTGCCCTTGTCGCGCATGGCGATGATCTGCTGGTGGATGTACTCGATGGCGCCGATGTCGACGCCCCGGGTCGGCTGGCCGACCAGCAGCACATCCGGGTCCTGCTCCACTTCCCGGGCGATCACCAGCTTCTGCTGGTTGCCGCCGGAGAAGTTGGCCGTCTTGTGTTCCGGGCTCGGCGGGCGCACGTCCCACTTCTCCATCTTGGCCTGGCAATCCTGGCGGATCGCCTCCTTGTCCTGCAGCCAGCCCTTGTTGTATTGGGGGCGGCGGTGATAACCGAGGATGAAGGCCTCTTTCGCCTCGAAGCGATTGATCAGCCCCATCTTGTGCCTGTCTTCGGGAATGTGGCCGAGGCCGAAGTTGCGTACCCGCTCCGGATCGGCCGGATGGGTCAGGCTCACCTCGTGGCTCTGGGCGTCACCCGAGATGGTGAAGCTGCCCTTGCTGGGCTGAAGGATGCCGCCGAGCAGGCTGAGCAGCTCGGACTGACCGTTGCCTGAGACCCCGGCGATGCCGACCACTTCCCCGGCCCGCACCGCGAAGCTGACGGACTTGACCCGTTCCACCCCGGCGTCATCGACGTAAGAGAGGCCATCGACCTTGAGCTTGGCCTCGCCCGGCTGGGCTGTGCCCTTGTCAACCTTGAGGCGCACCTTGCGGCCCACCATCAGCTCGGCGAGCTGCTCCTTGTCGGTGTCCTTGGTGGCGACGTGAGCCACCATCTCGCCCCGGCGCATGATGGAGACCTGATCCGTGATGGCCAGGATTTCCCGCAGCTTGTGGGTGATGAGGATGATGGTCGCGCCCTGATCCCGCAGCTTTTTCAGCACCTCGAACAGGTGATCCGCCTCTTGCGGGGTCAGCACCCCGGTCGGTTCGTCGAGGATCAGGATGCGGGCGCCGCGATAGAGCGCCTTGAGGATCTCGACCCGCTGTTGCAGGCCCACCGGCAGATCCTCGATCTTCTCGTGCAGCGGCACCTCGAGACCATAGTCCCGGGCCAGCTCGCCGAGCAGTTTCTCGGCCGCCGCCAGGCTCTTGCCCAGGTGCCAGCCGTTTTCCGCGCCGAGGATGACGTTCTCCAGCACGGTGAAGTTGTTCACCAGCATAAAGTGCTGGTGCACCATGCCCACGCCTGCGGCGATCGCATCTTGTGAGCCATGGGGTTTGAAGGGGTTGCCGTCGATGAGCATCTCGCCTTTGTCGGCGTGATAGAAGCCGTAGATGATGCTCATCAGGGTCGACTTGCCGGCGCCATTTTCGCCGACTATGCCGTGAATGCTGCCTTTTTGAACCTGAAGGTCGATCTGCTTGTTGGCGTACACTTCGCCGAACCGCTTATCGATACCTCTTAATTCGATGGCATAGCGATCTGTCTGGTCCATGATGCAGTCCTTGCGGGTCATGAAGTAGAGACTAAAAACCGGCCCGTGCGGGCCGGTCTGGGTTGAGAGTCGTAGCAGAGACTCAGTACTCGCAGTATCAGTACTTGCAGGAGTTGTCGCTCATGTAGTCGTGCACCTTGATCTTGCCGGCGATGATGTCGGCCTTGATGCTTTCGACCTTGGCTTTCATCTCCGGGGTGATCAGCTTGGCGTTGTTCTCGTCCAGCGCCCAGTCAACACCGCCTTCGGCCAGACCCAGGGACTGGATACCCGGCTTCCAGCTGCCCTTGGCGGAATCATCCCAGCTCTTGTACGCGGCCAGACCGACCGACTTGACCATGGAGGTCAGCATGGTGCCCGGTTGCAGGTGGTTCTGGTTGGAATCCACGCCGATGGCCAGCTTGCCTTCGTCCTTGGCAGCCTGGTAGACACCTATGCCGGTACCGCCGGCGGCGGCATAGACAACGTCGGCGCCCTTGGCGAACTGGGACTTGGCCAGTTCGGCACCCTTGGCCGGGTCGGCGAAGGCGGCCGGGGTGGAGCCGGTCATGTTCTGATAGACGTCGATCTTCGGATTGATGTACTTGGCGCCCTGCTCATAGCCGCACTGGAACTTGCGGATCAGCGGGATGTCCATGCCGCCCACGAAGCCGACCTTGCCGGTCTTGGAGGCGATGGCCGCCAGGGCACCCACCAGGAAGGAGCCTTCATGCTCCTTGAAGATGAGGGACTGGACGTTCGGCTTGTCGACCACCATGTCGATGATGGTGAACTGGGTGTTCGGGAACTCGGTGGCAACCTTCTCTACCGCAGAACCCATGTTGAAGCCGACGGCGACTATGGGGCCGTTGCCACGGCTGGCCAGACGACGCAGGCCCTGCTCGCGCTGGGCTTCGTTCTGGGGCTCGAACTCCTTGACCTTGACGCCTTTGTCCTTGTTGTAGACTTCGACGCCGTTGCGGAACACGGCTTCGTTGAAGGACTTGTCGAATTTGCCTGCGGTGTCATAGATGACGGCGGGCTCGGAGGCTGCCTGGGCAGAAAGGGCAGCGAGGGTGAGGGCGGCCACGGTGGCCAGCTTGAGCACTTTAGTCACGATCGTATCCTTGATTGTTATGTGAGGGTCCACAACCTGTCTTGGCAGGTCATAAAGCACGCTGGCTAACTGTAAGTGAGCCAGCCTGTGGGTCAAGGGGATCATAGAGGAAAAACGTTTGCGTTAACGGTTTGAAATATAAGCAAATTGCTTTATAAGTGTTTGTTTTTAGGTTTGTTTGCAGAGTTAAATGCTGATTAATAAAAGTGCCAAACGACATTTCTGTTATTGTTCATAAGGTTACTGTAAAGCGTTTTCCTCTGACGATTCAAAGCCCCCCGGCAAGCCCGTGATCCGGCTCCAAAATCCCCACAAACCGCGCGATCAAGGATTGGCTGCAGCTGGTGAGTGGGGCCAACGCTCACAAACCCTTTCTCCATACTCTCCAGTCAACATTCCCTAACCAACAATCAGCCCCCACTTCCACCAGGTTGAGCAAGCTCACAATTCATATGCGGTTGTCGTTAGTGAAAACCATATGACCACACCCGCCGCATATGGAAAATGAAACTAACAAAAACATCAATTGGGCTTTTTCATATCAGTACGTTATGCCACCCATTCTGACTTCCCCAGCCAGGTGCCGGTGATTTTTGCATTTGTTTCAGGAAATAAAAATGAAAAAAAACGTGGCTGAGGTATGGGCGTTATCCAGCTTGCGTGCTGTCCGGTGGTGGCGACGGTGCCAGCACAGATAATGGCAATAACAGTGGCAATGGTGGAAACGCCACCAAACCTGCGTTGACAGCCACCTTTATTGATAGTGCGGTAGCAGGTCGACTATCAGTGTGGCAATTACAGCGCGTTAACCAATGAGCAAGGCCAGTTCCTCTTTAATGACGGTGACACCTGTCCTTCGCACTGGGTAACCAGCTTGGGAAACCAGGTGACCCTCAAGGCTGGCAACTCGCTGGTGACGCCATACACCCTGGCCGGTGACGACAAGGAGATCGAGCGATTCGCATTGCCGCCTTGCTGCAACGCATGGACAGCGACAGCAATCCAGAAAATGGCATCACCCTCGACAAGATGCACATTGCGCAACTGGGCAATACCATCGTTTTGAAAGCGATGACGCTTTCAACACCAGCCTGAATGAAGCGCTGAAACAGGCACAGCTCGACAAAAAGGCCGTCGATCTCTGGCCGCCGCGAGCACATATGAATGCCACGCTGGCAGCGATCAATGGCCGCTCAGTTGCAGTCGACAAGGTACTCTCCGATCTGCAGGCGCTGACCGACCTGAAAACCCTGGATGTCGAAGATAAGCTCAGGAGTACAAAGAGCACGCTGCAGGCCGAGACCACAGACACTGGCAAAACCGATCGCCAGATAGTGCTGGCCATGCTGGCCATGCTCGAAGTAACCAACGACCCTGTTGTTGCAGAACGCTTAGGCTTTACCTCTTCTGAGATGGGCGTTAATTACAGCACCAACCTGGCTAAAGTGATCGATGTCATTATCCACACCCGGGCACCGCTCCGTGGCCTTTCAAAGGTAGCAAAGGATATACCCGTGACGTAGCCCAGCTGATGGGGGCCTATGCCGATAGTATGGACAAGGTCGCCCGCCACCCTGGCCGATATCCAGGACCCGGGTTACAGCTCAACCTATGGTGATGACGAGTCTGTCACCCTCAACTTCGACGGTGCCAAGGCCCTGCGGGCCTCGGCGATGGCGATGGCATCGGCACTCAATATTGCCGCCTCCTACCAGTACGGTCCGGACAATGCCTATGCCACCCAGGAAGAAGAGGTGACCTTGCCGCGCATGCACATCAAACAGTCCTGGGGCATGCAGCCCAGCACCACTTATGAAGAGAGCGCCAACACCTTCAAGGCTCAGTTCAGTCAGCTGGATATCGAGCCGGACTACCTGGTGAATCATGCCGACTTCTTCCGTTTGACCGACGATGCCAAGTCTCGTCTGGACAAGGCCAAGACGCAGTTGAAGGATGCAGTGGCCATCGCACTGACCATCGATCAGAGCAAGTTGGACGAGTCGCTGACCCAGGAGGAGATCGATGCCAATGCCGCGACCCTGAAGCAGCTGGCCGACCATTTCTCGGGCAAGGTGGCCACTATCCAGTGGGAAGATACCGAGACCGAGTACGTCAACACTGGCATGAGTTGGGAGCCTCAGGACGTAGGGGTGAAGTACAACATCAATGTGTTGCCGTTCTTCGATGAGATGCTGGATCGCAGTGATGTGACCATCAAGGTGGCGGGCGCCTGCGCTGGTTCTGTGGGCGAGCGGGATGCCGAGTTGTCCAAGGCAATGGGTATGCCCATGTGTCTCATCTCGAGCGACGAGTTCAAGGCACTTGCCGAGAGCGATCGCGGTGCATTGGAGTACATTGGCTGGATGCAGGAACCTGATAACAGCTACACCACCATCTATGCCAAGGGTGTGAGCTATGACTGGTCAACCCGGATGACGCCGCTGGCCGGTTCGACCTTTGACAAGGTCTTCGTCTCCTGTACCGATCTGGATGGCAACAAGGTCAGCTGTGCCGATCAGCTGTAAACAATGCAAAGCGCTCCTGTTGGGAGCGCTCTTTTTGCAGATGCCGGCGGCGCAAGCTGCCGGTATGTTGGCACGCTACAAGGATTATCGGGAGCGTGTCTTCGATCGTCAGGGTCAGTTGCAATATCAATTGATCACCCGCGAATACTTGCAGCGGATGCCCAGCGGGCGTCCGTCATTGTCCAGTCTCTTTGCGTTGCGAGAAATGCAACGTGAGTCACTGCAGTTGAAACAGGGCACCTTGATGGTGGATGCCGCCATAGTGCACTTCCAGCATGGGTATTATCAGGATGGCCAGCTCATGATGGGGGGCACGGAAGTGACCTTGCCTGAAGGCCGTTTGCACGCAGCCTCCCTTCGTTTTGACCCTGTCCATCAGGTGTTGGATGCACCACGCGCCATGTTATTGAGCTTCTCCGGTGATGTGTTGGGCCAATATCGGAACTATCACCGCCCCCTTCGTTGATCCTGCCGGTTGGTCTCTGGCCGCTCAGGCCGTATAATCGCCGCCTGTATAAATAAACAGGAGTGGTGATGGACGTTTCAACCCTGCTCGACGGGCTCAACGACAAGCAAAGAGACGCGGTGGCGGCCCCTCGCAGCAATCTGCTGGTGCTGGCAGGCGCCGGCTCGGGCAAGACACGGGTGCTGGTGCACCGCATCGCCTGGCTGATGCAGGTGGAGCGTTGCTCACCCTTCTCCATCATCGCCGTGACCTTTACCAACAAGGCGGCGGCCGAGATGCGCGGCCGGGTCGAGAAGGTGATAGGGGACGGGGTGCGCGGCATGTGGATAGGCACCTTCCACGGCATCGCCCACCGCTTGCTGCGGGCCCACCATCTGGATGCGGGCCTGCCCCAGGACTTCCAGATCCTCGACTCCGACGACCAGTATCGTCTCATCCGCCGGGTGCTCAAGGCGCTCAACCTCGACGAGAAGCACTGGGCCCCCCGCGCCGTGATGGGCTACATCAACGGCAAGAAGGACGAGGGGCTGCGCCCCGGCGACATCGATCTCTACGGCGACCCCGTCACCCGCACCTATCAGCAGATCTACAAGACCTATCAGGAGACCTGCGATCGCTCCGGGCTGGTGGACTTTGCCGAACTCTTGCTGCGCGCCCACGAGCTGTGGCTGAACAAGCCCCATATCCTCGAGCACTACCGTGACCGCTTCCAGAACATACTGGTGGACGAGTTTCAGGACACCAACGGCATCCAGTACGCCTGGCTGCGGATGCTGGCAGGGGAGTCCGGCAAGGTGATGATCGTCGGTGACGATGACCAGTCCATCTACGGCTGGCGCGGCGCCAAGATAGAGAACATCCAGCGCTTCCTGACCGACTATCAGGGGGCCGAGACCATACGCCTGGAGCAGAACTACCGCTCCACCGCCAATATCCTCAAGGCCGCCAACTGCGTCATCGCCAACAACTCGGAGCGGCTCGGCAAGGAGCTGTGGACCGAGGGGGCAGAAGGGGATCCCATTTCCCTCTATGCCGCCTTCAACGAGGTGGACGAGGCGCGCTTCGTGGTCGGCCGTCTCAAGGATTGGAAGGAGAAGGGCGGCCTGCTCGCCGACTGCGCCATCCTCTATCGCTCCAACGCCCAGTCCCGAGTGCTGGAAGAGGCGCTGATGCAGGACGCCATGCCCTATCGCATCTACGGCGGCCTGCGCTTCTTCGAGCGCCAGGAAATCAAGGACGCCATGGCCTACCTGCGCCTTATCAACAACAGGGGCGACGACGCCAGCTTCGAGCGGGTGGTCAACACCCCGACCCGGGGCATAGGCGATCGCACCCTGGAGATATTGCGCAACAACGCCCGGGATCAGGGGCAAAACCTCTGGCAGTCGGCCAAGACGCTGCTCAACGACAAGGTGCTGACCGGCCGCGCCGGCAATGCGGTGCGCGGCTTTGTGGATCTCATCGATGCCCTGGAAGAGCAGGTTGGCATGCTGCCCCTGCACCAGCAGGCCGATATCGCCATCCAGAATTCCGGCCTCAAGGCGATGTATCTGGCGGAGAAGGGCGAGAAATCCCAGGCGCGGGTAGAGAACCTGGACGAACTGGTCACCGCTTGTCGCCAGTACCAGCGCCCGGACGAGCTGGAAGACATGAGCGATCTCTCCGCCTTCCTCGCCCACGCGGCGCTGGAATCCGGCGAGAATCAGGCGGACGAGTACGCCGATGCGGTGCAGCTGATGACCTTGCACAGCGCCAAGGGGCTGGAGTTCCCCCTGGTGCTGCTGGTCGGCGTGGAAGAGGGCATGTTCCCCAGCCAGCAATCCACCGAGGAGTCGGGCCGGCTGGAAGAGGAGCGCCGCCTCTGTTACGTCGGCATGACCCGCGCCATGGAGAAGCTCTACATCTGTTATGCCGAGAGCCGCCGCATCTACGGCCGCGAGATGTTCCACAAGCCGAGCCGCTTTATCCGCGAGATGCCCGCCGAGTGTCTGGAAGAGATCCGGCTGCGCACCCAGGTCAGCCGACCCACCCAGTACGGCCGCTTCAGCCAGAACGAGGTGCAGCAGAGCTTCGACGCCAGCGGCATCAAGCTCGGCCAGCGGGTGCTCCATCCGAAATTCGGGGAAGGGGTGGTACTCAACTTCGAAGGGGTCGGCCAGCAGAGCCGGGTGCAGATCCAGTTCGACGAGGTCGGCGCCAAGTGGCTCGTCACTGCTTACGCGAGATTGGAGGCGCTTTAATCCCCTCACCCTGACCCTCTCCCAACGGGAGAGGGGATCATCCCCGAGATAGTTTTTGCCTCCTTCTCCCCTTGCGGGAGAAGGGTTGGGGATGAGGGGGCGCTTGCTGATGGCACGGCTGGCGCCGTGCAGGACGCGAGGGCGTGGCCCTCGACAGGGTTTCGCCCGCCCTTCGGGCTTGGGCGAGTAACTTTTCTTTGCGTGGCCAAAGAAAAGTCACCAAAAGAAAGGCCACCCCCGCCAATCCGCTGGCTTCGCCAGTGCCCTCAGTTCAGAGCCAACGTCGGACGGGCCGCCGCAGACGGCACTTTGGCCTGCGCCATCCATGGCTTCGGCCAAAGCCCGCTTCGAACATCCCTGTTCTCGCGCCAAATCGGGGTCGAGCTGTGCTCGTCCTGACCTGATTTGGCCCCTGTCCGCTGCGGCCAAGCCATCATCCCTGATGGCGTCCCTGACGTGGCCTCTGAACCTCAGCGGATTGGAGGGGGATCAATACCGTGCCTGCCTTCGGCTTGGGTGCTCCATCCGAGATTTGAAGAAGAGATAGTGTAGGCATGAATATATTTTTTTCTTACAATATATTTGTGTAATAACAACTTGAATTTATGTTGTGTTGTCTATGGTCAATTATGTAAAATTCAGTATTGATGGGTAATGAAATTTTAATTAGTATCAGTTAAAAGGAAAGAAATGAAAATCAAAAATATCAACATAACAGACGTGGGTGGGATTTCAGGACTTTTTTTAGAAAATCTCAACTCACAAATAAATATAATTTGTGGTGAAAATGGAGTGGGCAAGACAAACATACTTGATTCAGTAGCATTTTGTTTTAGCGAGTTTGATGCTAACACCTTAAGTAAAAGGTCTGGAAGTATTAAAGGGGAAATAAAAATAGAAACTACTGAAATGTTTGAGGAAAAACCAATATCCTTTTCAATTGACGTAAATGAATTTGAGCCTACTGAATCAGATAAGTATATACGAAATCCGTTGTATCATGACCATAAGCAGCAGATGCTTTATTTGAAAACCAGTAGAGGAATCAACTACAGAAAGATTGCAGCAATTCAGTCGGATCCTGATGTAACTCATAGAACAAGAAATAATACCTCTGGGATAAACAACGGAGATATTAAAGAATGGTTACTTAATCGAATCTTACATAGTGGACATAGAAAGCATCTATCTGAAACGCAACTAAGTAATCTTGAACTTTCCAAAAAATGTTTCAGCATCCTTAATCCCGAGTATACCTATAGTCGTCTTGACACTAAAAATGAAATTTTCTTAATGACCCCTACAGGGGAAATTTATTTTGAATACCTATCCTCAGGATTCAAGTCAATAATTTATATCTTGTTGGGTTTGATCAAGGAAATAGATTATAGATTTGAAAAGAATAGAATAGCCGCTGCCGATTATGAGGGTATCATCTTAATCGATGAGATTGAACTGCATCTGCATCCTGAATGGCAGGGGAAAATCTGTACTATTCTAAAAGCAATTTTTTCTAAAGCTCAATTCTTCATTACAACACATAGCCCTCATGTTGTTCAAACTGCTGCTTATGGTGAAGTTATAGCGCTTGAGAGAAATAATAGTGGTATTGTTAGTCGAAGATCTCTTCCTGTTTCAGAGTATGGTTATCAAGGATGGACAGTTGAAGAAATTCTTGAAGATATTATGGGTATGCCAGATTTAAGAACAAGAAAATATGATGAAATAAAGCGAAGGTTTGATTGTGCGCTTGATACTGGTAATAGAGATATGGCTAGGCTGGCTTATCAGCAGTTAGATAAAATGCTTCATCCACAATATCCATTGAGACCTGTTTTCAAAATTCAGCTCGATAAGATACTGGATGGTGAGAAATGATAAAACTCGCAAAGGGTGGCAAACCAGAATACTTGACGGATGAGAAGGTGAAAGAACTAACAGAGGCTTTTAAAAAAGATAACAGTAAAACAGTCTGGAAAAATAAAGAAATAGGAGATGCACTTTTAAAAAGTAGTTCCTACAAGTGTGCATATTGTGAGTGCAAGCTACAACAAGAAGATTCATATATGCAAGTTGAGCATTTTAAAGATAAAGATTCATACCCTGATGATGTTGTCAGTTGGGATAATTTACTTCCATCATGTGGACGCTGCAACCGTAAGAAATGGACTTTGGATGTGGTAGCAAATCCAATAATAAACCCATATATCGACAATCCAAAGTCTCATTTAAGTCAACAAGCATTCAGGCTGTATGGTAAAGACGCTAAGGGGACAAGAACTATAACAGAGCTTTATCTTAATGATGACGATCGTGTTGTTTTACCTAGATTTTTAGCGTCGAATGAGATAGGGGCACAACTATCAGGTCTAGGTCATAAACCTTATGATCTAAATAAAATAAGGAATGGGATTACTCGGCTATTACAATCCTGTCAAGTTAACCACCCTTATTCCGCATTTATTGCATACGCCTTGCATTCGAATAAAGATTATACAATATTAAAAGACTTGTTACTTAATGCAAAGTTTTGGGATGAGGATTTGAATGAGTTACATCAAAAATCAATTGCTATAGCTCTTGACCCACGTTAAGTATCTCTGGGAGAAAATTGGGATACTGCTGGGACACTCACCTTTATGACAGAGGCGTAGCTGTTGAGACTACGCCCTGTTTGCTTAGCTAAGCTGGCTGATTACTTGACCAACTTGCTCTCCATCACCCCTTGCTTATCCTCCTCTTCACTGACCTGACTCAGCTTGGAGCTGGCCATCAGTAGATCCATTTCGACCTCATGCCAAACGCAGCAGTTTTTGCCCGCCTCGGCACTAAGAGTCTGGGTGGCATCGTTCTTTGACCTGTAAGAGATGCGGCTGCCCGGTGCACTCTGTTTTGGTTGGAAGAAAGGCAAATAAAGGTTCGCATGAGGCTTTGCTGCCGGGCAACCACTCAAACCGCCACCGATGTGACGGGATTCAATATTCCGACAATTAAACGGCATGGGGCAGATCCGTAGGTTATCGGTGTGCCCGACAGGCGGGTCCCAAGCTCCCGCTTGTCAGAGTCACCTCAGCTGAAACGCCTTGACGATAAATTCGATAATGAGCCGCACGTTGCGGGACTGCTCCTTGTGGAAGGGGTAGACGGCGAACAGGGCGTGGGGGTCGGGTTGCCAGTCGGGGATGAGTTTAACCAGGGTGCCGTCTGCCAGTTCGCTAGACACAAACTCTTTGGGCACCAGGATGACCCCAAGCCCTTGCACCGCCGCCTGTTTCAGGGCTATGCCGTTGTTGGCGCAGAAGCTGGCGGGCTTCAACTCCACCGCCACGCTCTCCGCGTCCCGGGTAAAGAACCACTTGTTGGGGGAGGATGAGAGGCTGTAGAGCAGGCAGTTGTGGCTCTTGAGATCCTCAGGGTGGGCGAGCTGGCCTGCCTCCTCGAGGTAGTCGGGGGCGGCGCAGAGCACCCGCCGCACCTCGCACAGGGGTTTGGCGCGCAGGGTGGAGTCCTCCAGGGTGCCGGCCCCCCGGATCACCAGATCCAGCCCCTGATCCACCAGATCCATATAGGCGTCGCTCAGGATCACCTCGATGCTGATTTCCGGGTAGCGGCGCTGGAACTCGCAGACAAGGGGGTTGAGGCGGATCAGCCCGTAGGACATGGGCATGCCGATCCTCAGCCTGCCCCTGGGGGTGAAGGAGGCGGCCATGATGGATTGGTCGGCGGCGTCCAGGCTGTCCAGCACGGCGCATATCTGGCCGTAGTAGGCCATGCCGGATTCGGTGACGCTCATCCGCCGGGTGGTGCGGTTGATGAGGGCGATGCCGAGAAAGGCTTCCAGCTCGTTGATGTTCTTGCTGACCGCCGCCTGAGAGAGGCGCAGGTCGTCCGCCGCCGCCCTGAAGGTGCCCATCTCCACCACCCGGCGAAAGACGTTCAGCGCCGTGATCTTGTTCATCCTGCCCCCGTTAATTCACTACTGGTAAATGATGGCGCCATCATTGCGCACTTTTATCACAATAGTGCGGATCCCGGGGCTGTCCATCCCCCATCCCCGGCCATCAGCCGCCAGACGCAGAGCGGCCCGTGGGAATACCGGCCCGGATAATGGCCTTCCGGGGGAGTGGCGGGCCCGGCAGACACGCAGACGGGGGACTGGGAATGGCCCTTCGCACCCCGGCCCCGTGACGACAGGCATAAAGCAGGCGGCAGGGCCCGGGCCCCGCCGCCAGATGGCTCGAACCGGCTTACTGCGCCTTGCCCGGCGCGGGGGGCAGGCTGATGCCGACATCGGCCCAGGGGTTGGTGCCGAGCAACTGGGCGTGGGGCACATCGGCCTGGTAGCGCATGGTGAATGCCTTAGGGCCATGGGCGAAGGCCACCAGCAGCCCCTGTTTGGCGTCCATCAGCCCGGCGTGCATGCCCAGCCCGTGATAGCTGATCCGCACGGCCTTGTCTTCAAGGCCCACCTTGTCGATCTGGAAGCGGGCTATGCTGCCGTCTTCGAGGGTAAAGCCCCAGCGGAAGGGGCCGCCGCTGACCACTGTCATCACCTCGTCGATGTCGGTCCCGTCTTCTGCGGAGTTGACGTGCATGCGGCCGTATTTCCCCAGCACGGCGCTGCGGGTGCGATCGTCCAGCGCCATCAGGTCATAGACCTTGGGGTAGGGGCCGACGCCGGTCTCTTCGGTCGCCACCCCCCCTCCTTTCACCGCAGGCTCGCGCCCTGCGAGCCTGGCCTGCTCCAGCAGCTCCCCCTGACTCAGGTTGAAGGCCGCAATCAGGGCGCCGTGCTCCGCACGGGTCAAAGCGCGGCGGTGGGAGGCCTCGAGCAGCGGCCTGGCCCCGTCGGGAATCTCGACGGTGACCACGTTGACCCCTATGGGGTTGAGCACTCCGTTGACCGCCTCGATCCCGCTGACGGCGGGGTGGCCATCGCTGAACTGCACCGAGACAAGGTCACCGGCGAAGGTGTTGAAAGACATGGCAGAGGCGATGGCGCCAGCCAGGAAAGGGATATGGGGGAAATTCATAACAGACTCCTCGTTCAGGTTCGAGAAGCAGTCTAGGGCGGTGAAGTGTTCACTGAAATGGCACTCAACTGATATCAAAATTCACTGCTGGTAATGAATCGAAGAGGAGAGGGGCCTGCCGGTCGATCCCGCCTGGCTTGGAAAAGATCCATATATCTCCCCCGTCTGTGTGTTTGCGTACAGACCGGGCCTGTGGACGGGTCGCACTATCAGATGGGTCGTTTATGTCGCCCAGATGCAACCTTTAGGAGAAAGCCATGACCATTGGAACCGTTCTGCTGATCGTGCTTGTCCTGCTACTGATCGGCGCCATTCCCCGCTGGCCGCACAGCCAGGGTTGGGGTTACGCGCCAAGCGGCGTTATCGGACTGGTACTGACAGTACTGCTCATCCTGGTCTTGCTCGGCAAGATCTAGCCAAGTTCACTTCGGAGAAATCAACAGATGCCACACAGCAACCTAACCCTCGTCGCCATCTCGCTGCTCTGCACCCTGGGGCTGAGCGGATGCGACAAACCGGGGTCGGCGGAACAGGCCGGCAAGAGCATAGATGATGCGGCCAGCGAGACTGGCAAGAAGGTCGATGCCACCCTCGACAAGTATGAAGACAAGGTGAGCCAGCAAGGTGCCGAGAGCGCCCAGGCCTGGGCAGACACCGAAGTCACCACCAAGGTGAAGACCAAGCTCTTCGGCGAGCCCGGCCTGAGATCACTGCAGATCAGCGTCGATACCGTCGGCGGTGTCGTCACCCTGACCGGGACGGCCGATTCGCAAGCCAACAGCGACAAGGCCAGCGCGATCGCGATGGCGGTGGATGGCGTCGAGAATGTCGTCAATCAGCTGACCCTCACCGCGACCCAATAGGGTCGTTTGCTCAAGGAGCACAAGATGGAAATGCACCAAGCCTACCGGGAAAGAATGAGCGCCCAGCTCAAGGAGTGGGGCTGCCAGATCAATTTGCTGGAAGCCAGGCTGGAGACCCTCTCTGCCGACATGAGGGTCAAGGGGAGCAAGGAGCTTCAGGCCCTGCGTGCCAGGCAGCATGCCGCCTCCGACAGCATGGAGGTGCTCGGCAGGGAGAGCGGCGAGTCCTGGGAGCAGGTCAAGCTGACCGCCGACCAGATGTGGCACGATCTGAAAAGCGGTCTGGCGGAGGCCCAGTCGAAATTCAAGTGAGCGGGGATCCCCCTGGGGATGCTGGGTGTCCCAAGATGAAAAAAGTCGGCGAACGCCCGGGCCGGGAGTTCGCCGCCCGGGCAGCCAGCATGATGATGTTCACCCGCCGGCGAGATCAGTCCCCCTGAACCACTCGCCTGCATTCACGCCGCCTTTCCCCGTGTCGCTGCTGACCCTGGAATGCCAATGCCCATCCCTCCTTTCATCTCGTCAACCGCCATCACACAGAGCGCTGTGATCCAATCGTTCGGGACAGTCATATCACTCTGGCCACTTACCAAATGGAGATTGATCAAATGAAATGGTTTCAGCGTTGTGCAGCCATTGCCATGGGATTAACCCTGGCAGCCTGTGGGGGGAGTGATAATGACAGCAGCCCGCCCAATGCCACCATCAGGATCAGCCATCTGGCCCCTGATGCCCCCAAGGTTGATGTAAGGGTCGATGGTGCGGCTTTCCTGACGGCCGTTGACTACGGCAGCAGCAGCGGACTCAAGCCGGTTGCCGCTGGCAGTCATGAAGTCGCGGTCGACGGCATCTTGCCAGGGGGGACGACGACGACTGTCATAGGCCCTGTGTCTCTCGAGCTGAAACCCGACACTCAGTATGACGTGCTGGCCGTCGGCAAACTGGCTGGCAGCGGTGATACCGCCTTTGGTCCCCTGGTGATTGAGCGGCCGAACCAGGCGCCAACCGGCGGTGATATTCGTGTGCAGGTGCTGCATGCCGCACCGGGTGCACCGGCGGTCGACATCCATGTCACCGCGCCGGGGGCCGCCCTGAGCAGCCCGACGCTGGCCAATATTCCGTTCAAGACCTACAGCGATCCCCTCACCCTGCCGGCAGGCGAATACCAGATCAGGCTGACCTTGCCGGGGACAGTGGATGTGGTTTATGACTCTGGCCCGCAGACGCTCAACGCCGGGGCTGACCTGCTGATCGCGGCAATAGACAATCTGGGGGCGGGGCCAAGTCCGGTGCAGTTGCTCGCCATCGGCGATGCTGGCGCAACCCCCATCCTGTCTGTCGATGAAGAGGCTCAGTTGAGGGTGGTCCATGCGGTTGCCGATGCCCCTGCCGTCGACATCTGGGTGAATGGCGTTGCCCCGACAGCGGCCCCGCTGCAAGGATTGGCCTTCAAGGGGAACACCGGGTATCTGGGGCTGGCCGCCGCCGATTATGACTTTGTGGTCACGCCAACCGGAGCCGCCACCCCTGAGGTGATCAGTGCCAGCGACGTGCCGCTCAAGGCGGGGGTTCGTTACTCCCTGTTTGCCGTGGGCCAGTTGCTGGATCCCTCGGGTGAAACCATAGAGCCCTTGCTGCTGATGGACACCGGTCGCTCGGTGGCTACCGAGGCCCAACTGCGGGTGCTCCATGCCGCCCCCACGGCGCCGGCAGTCGACATCTATCTGACTGCGGGCACTGACATCAGTGGCGCGTCACCGGCACTCAAGGCCGTGCCCTTCAAGGCAGACAGCGGCTATCTTGCCATTGCCGCCGGTGATTACCAGGTCACCGTCACGGCCTCGGGTGACAAGACCCCTGTCATAGGTCCCCTGCCGGTCACCTTGGCCAATGGCCAGGTGCTGACAGCCGCGGCCCTGTCTGACAGTGTCGGTGGCGTGGATCCTGAGCTGCTGATCCTGGACGACATCAGCAGCAAAAAATGACCCTCTGCTAGTCAACCGACTCGCAATCTGACCCAAACTGAGCCCTTCAGTTTGGGTCTTTTTATGGCAGAAAGTCTGGGTGTCCCAGGATGATGACGTCGGCGAGATCAGGCCCCCTGCCAGCGCTTGAACAGCACGCTGGCATTCACGCCGCCAAAGCCGAAGCCGTTGGAGATGGCGTGCTCTATCCCCATGTCACGAGCCGTGCCCCGCACTATGTCCACGCCGTCGGCGAACGGGTCGGGTTGTAGCAGGTTGCGGGTGGCAGGCACTCTCTGATCGCGAATGGCCAGGGCGGTGAAGATGGCCTCTATGCCCCCGGCGGCCCCCAGCAGGTGGCCGGTGGCAGACTTGGTGGAGGTCACCGCAATCTGGTTGTCATCCCCAAATACGCGTTTGATGGCGGCCAGCTCCCCCCTGTCACCCACCGTAGTCGAGGTGGCATGGGCATTGAGGTGCTGGACATCCGCCGCCTGAATGCCGGCCTGAGCCAGGGCCGCCATCATGGCGCGGCGTGCGCCGTCGCCATCTTCGGGACCGGCGGTGAGGTGATAGGCGTCGGCACTGGTGCCATAGCCCACCAGCTCCACTATGGGGGTGGCGCCCCGGGCCAGGGCGTGTTCCAGGGATTCAATCACCAGGATCCCGGCCCCTTCGCCCATGACAAACCCATCGCGGTCGACATCGAAGGGGCGGGAGGCCGCTTCGGGGTCATCGGCATAGGCTGAGGACAGCGCGCGAGCAGCGGCAAACCCGCCCAGACTGACGCGGTCAATGGTGGCTTCGGCCCCGCCACAGATGGCGATGTCGGCCTCACCGCAGCGAATGAGCCGGGCGGCGTCGCCAATGGCCTGCACCCCTGCGGCGCAGGCCGTGACCGGTGCCCCGAGCGGCCCCTTGAAGCCGAAGTTGATGGAGACATGGCCCGCCGCCATGTTGACCAGGAAGGAGGGGATGGTGAAGGGGGACAAGCGGCGCGGTCCCCGCTCATCCGTGGTGCGCACCGCATCGACGATGGCGGGGAAGCCGCCGATGCCCGAGGCGATGATGGTGGCGGTGCGCTCCTGCTCCGCCGCCGTCCTGGGGGCCCAGTTGGCTTGCAGCAGGGCCTCCTTGGCCGCGGCAATGGCAAAGAGGATGAAGCGATCCATCTTCTTCTGCTCCTTGATCGGCACCACTGCATCAGGATCAAACCCGGCCAGGGGATCTTCTGCCAGGGAGGGCACCATGGCGCCCACCTTGGCGGCCAGCCCTTCGGTGAAGGCCTCCGGCAGGCGGCGCAAGCCGGACTGGCCCGCCAGCAGCCGCTGCCACACTGTTTCCACCCCATATCCAAGCGGGGTCACAGCTCCCATTCCTGTCACCACGATGCGAGTTGAGCTCATGATTCTGATTCCTGTTTCGAAGGGTTATCGCCGCTCATCACGCCATTGGTATGGCGCAGACGCTGCTTCATGCCGTCACTGGCGGCCGGTCCCGGCACCAGGGTGTGGCGCGAGGGTGAAATCTCCTGACCCGTGCGCCTGTCCACCAGCATGGGCTCGACCAGCTCGCCCGTCTGGGCATCCCTCAGCTGGATGCTGGCTCCCTCGGGCGCAAGGTGGTTATTGCCCCAGGTGAGCAGCGCGATCAGCACGGCGCTGAGATCCTGGCCGCGGGGGGTGAGCGCATATTGATAGCGAGGGGGGCGTTCGGAGTAGAGCCGCTTCTCCATCAGCCCCCCCTCGACCAGGGCGGTCAAGCGCCGGGTCAGTATGTTGGGGGAAATACCAAGGCTCTTTTGAAATTCATCGAAGCGCGACAGGCCATGCATGGCATCGCGGATAATCAGCAGACTCCACCACTCGCCGACATGATCCAGGCTGCGGGCGATGGGGCACTGCTGTTCACTCAGACTCTTCTTGCGCATCTGGGGTCATCAGGTTACTTGCATAATGGAAGTAACCATACGGCCCTTACTTCCATTATGCAAGTGACTTGTGCCGTCCGGTGGCGGGCGACATCTTGGGGATAGGAAAAGCTGGGAGTCAGAAACCCGGCCGTCAGCTGGGGCGCGGCGGCCGGGTGAATTGTAAAGAGTAGGGTGACGGGGAAGGGGATCAGCCTAGTCTAATCAACTCTATGGGCGCGTAACGCTCTTGGGTGTTTGCCAGCAGCACGCACTTCTCATGCTCCGCCTCATAGGGGGTCAGGTTGTCGGTGTGAGCCTCCTTCAGGGTGTCGACCGCGCCGGTGGCGGCAATCATGACGCGCTGGCCCAGGGTCAGCACATTGCGGTTTCTATCGTAGATCTTCATGGCATTCTCCTTTTCGGGTGTGGGCCCCGGCCCGTGCCGGGGCAACGGGCCCAGACTACGCCTCCGAAAAAACGAGATGCCTGTCACAGATCAAAAAAAGGGGAAAGAGGGACTCAGGGTGGCGGGCAAGCCGGGCGCGCTGGCAAGAGGGCCTCGTCGAGGCCGCCATTGCCTGTCGCAGGGTACGCGGGTCGCCTCTGCTTTTCATCGCCACAGGCTCGAACCGGAAAAGGGATGGGTTATAGTGGTGCCGCTCGTTTAACTGCCTTCAACCAACCGGGATCCCATTATGAATCGTGAAATTGCCGCCCAGTTCATCAAGATGCTGACCAACCTGGACCAGTGTCTGGCCAAGGCCGAGGCCCATGCCGCGGCGAAGAAGTTCAATGTGGAGAACTTCTTCAATGAGCGCCTCATCGTCGACATGCTGCCGCTGAGCAAGCAGGTGCTGATCTGCTGCGACAGCGCCCGCGCCCTGGTGGCCACCGCCAGCCTGAGCGAGCCGCCGGTGCTCGGGGATGATCCCAAGACAATGGCGGATCTGCGCGCTCATGCAGCCAAGACCATCGCCTATCTGCAGAGCAAGCTGGACGCCGACTTCAGCCAGTATGCGAGCGGCCACTACTACCCCTACTGGGCGGGTGGCAAGGGGATGGACGGCCACAGCTGCGTCCACGAGTACGGCATCCCCAACTTCTACTTCCACCTGACCATGACCTATGCCCTGCTGCGCCAGGCCGGGGTCGATCTCGGCAAGAAGGACTACCTGGGTGGCCTGAACCTGCAATAAGAACCCATCCCATCAGGCTATTTAACTCGCCATTTTGAACCCAGGCAGTGCTCGAAATCCTCACGTACTCCAGTACGCTCCGGTTTCTGCGCGCTGGCTGTGTCCAAACTGCCTTCGACAATGACGCCTATTGGGATAGGTTGTAAGCCGCTGCCCTGCCGGAATGAAAAGAGCCTGCCATCCGGCAGGCTCTCTGCTTCTTGGGCCCCGGCATTCCCGGGATGGCACCGGCTTATTCGCTCGGGATCTCGGGCTCCACCAGGGCGGCGAGCTGGGTCAGGGACTCCTGCCAGCCGAGATAGCACATCTCGACCGGGATGAGCGCGGGTATGCCGGCCTGCTCTATGGCCAGTTCGGTGCCGCACAGCACCTGGGTGAGGGTGATGGTGACCCGCATCTCACCGGGCAGCTTGGGGTCGTCGAAACTGTCCGTGTAGCGCAGGCGCTTGCCCGGCTCCAGCTCGAGATACTCGCCGCCGAAGGCATGGCTGTGGCCGCTGCCGAAATTCGTGAACGACATCCTGAAGGTGCCGCCGACCCGTGCCTCCAGATGCTCCACCCGGCAGGTGAAGCCATGGGGCGGCAGCCATTTGGCCAGGGCGTCCACCTCGATAAAGGCTCTGTATACCCGCATCGGCGGGGCCTTGAGTACGCGGTGCAGTGTCACAGTTCCAGTCGTCATGGGGGATACCTCCTCGGTTGGTCCGCAGCAAGAATAGTCGCCCACGCCGGAGTTGGCCGCTGCCCGGGCTTTCCCTCAGCCGCCCACGGCGATGTTGGCCGCTGCCGGGCTTTCCCTCAGCCGCCGAGGGCTATGGTGGCCAGTACTATGGCGACGCCTGCGGCGGCGAAGAGCACGCCGATCAGCAGGGGGCGGGGGGAACCGGCATAGCGGGCGAGTCCGTAACCAATCCCCATCAGCATCAGCAGGGCGATGGCGTGGGAGAGACGCAGGGCCGGCACGGGATCCTGCATGAAGATGAAGGGCAGCAACACGGGGAAGGTGGAGAGGAACACCATGAGGAAGACCCCCAGGCTGTTGAGCAGATCATTCCAGCGCCAGACACCCCCCTGACCCAGCTCGGGGCGTTGTTGCAGACGCACCTGCCACTCCCTGAGTTCAGGGTCGCGGCAGATCGCCGCCAGCGGGCCGGGCAGGGCGTCTCGCAGCGCCGCTATCCCCCTCTCGTCACCGGGTGTCAGCAGGCGCAACTGCTGCAACAACCGCAGGGCCCGGCTTCGTTCGGTCAGGGTGGTGATGAGGTAGACGATGGCATCTATCATGCCCCAGGCGATGTTGCAGCCGATGCCGGCGATCAGCAGATCCCTGATCTCGGCGCGCCCCGCCTCGAGTGCGTTGAAGCACCCGGTGAAGGTGAGCACCATCAGCAGGCCGAACAGGATCTCCGAGTAGCGGGAGATGGGGTCTATGGGGGAAAAACGGGGTGGGTTCATGGGGCTGTCTCTGGATGGACGTTGAGACATGAGCATGGAAGCGGCCCACGGCAAGATCAAGGAGACCCGGTGCGCCAGTCAGGTGCCGTCAAGCCTGGCGCAGCGGATGGCCCCTGCTGCTGTCATTATCCCTGTCCTGCGTCGTACTTCTTCGCTAACGCAGTGATTTTTCAGCGGATTGGCGAGGAGTTGATCAAGGTAGAGGTTATTGCCGCCGTTCGCTCATATAATCGCCGCCATGCAAGCGACTCGGAAGGATTCGATGACAAAGCCGATGGTGGCCCTGCTGGGGTTGTTTTACGCCTGCCTGGTGTGGGCCAACCCCGTTCCCTTCGTGGCCAGTCCGTCACCGGTGCAGGGGAAGATGGAGCCGCTGCTCTCCTGGTTCACCGGGGAGTTCTCCAGCCAGGAGCAGGCCGGTTACGACCCGCGTTTCACCAGTGCCGAGCTGCGACTGGTGGAGATCTGGCCCGGGGAAGGCCCCTTTCGCTGGGTCTATGCCGAGCAGTTTCTGACCGAGCGGGCGGTGCGCCCCTTCCGTCAGCGCATCTACCGTTTCTCCCCGCTGCCCGATGGTCGCATCCTGATGGCCGAGCTGACCATGCCGAGGGCCACCGATTTTGCCGGCGCCTGGCGCCAGCCCGAACTGCTCGACACCCTCACTCCGCAACAACTCTCCCTGCGCCAGGGGTGCGAGATCTGGCTGACCCGCCAGGCCAGCGGAGAGTACGCGGGCCACAGCAAGGTCGGCAGCTGTGCCACCGACTTTGGCGGCGCCACTACCCTGGTGCAGTACCTCTGGATAGGCCCCAACAGCGTCAGGCTGCTGGACAGGGCCTATGACAACGGCGCCCGCCAGCGCTGGGGCAGCCCGGGGGAGGGATATCTCTACCTGCGCAAGGTGAAACAACGGGGGGAATGAGCCGGACGGCGCCGTGTCACGCCTGTATGTCCAGCGCCTGGCGGTGCTCGCTGAGGTAGTCGATCAGCAGTCGCAGCCGCAGCGGCATGGGCTCTCTCGCCGGATAAAGCATGTTGACCGGGCGCGGGGCGGGCAGGGCATCCGGCAGTATTTCCAGCAGGGCGCCGCTGGCCAGCTCCTGGCTCAGCAGGGCGCGCGGTTGCAGCACTATGCCCGCATGATTCAGCGCTGCCACCTTGAGGGCGCTGCCATGGTTGCTGATGAAGGGGCTGTCCCACAGGTGCAACTGCTCGAGGGGAAACTCAGTGGCCAGGCTCGACTGGGTCAGCCAGGGGGCGAAGCCCAGGCAGTGGTGACGGGCGAGATCCGCGAGTTCCTGCGGGGTGCCGTGCCGTTGCAGGTAGCGCGGGGAGGCGCAGAACACCGAGGCCGAGTGGGCCAGCGGGCGGGCTATGTAGGCGGCATCCTTGGGGGTGCCGACCCGGAAGATGAGGTCGAAGCCATCACCGATCACGTCGACCAGCCGATCACAGAGATCCAGCTCGATGCGGATCTGCGGATACTGCGCCATGAAGCGGCACAGCAAGGGGGTCAGCCGATAGCTGCCGAAGGTGATGGGGGCATTGATGCGGATCTTGCCCGCCGCCTGGCCGGTATGGGCCTGGGTATTCTGCTCCAGCGCCCTGTAGTGTTGCAGCAGGCTCTGGCAACCGCCGAGGTACTCCCTGCCCGCCTCGGTCAGGCTCTGGCAGCGGGTGTTGCGGTTGAGCAGGCGGGAGCCGACCCTGGCCTCCAGCCATTTGATGTACTTGCCGATCATGGCCGGTGTCATCTCGAAGCGGTCCGCCACGGCACTGAAGCTGCCCGCGCGGGCGACCTCGACGAAGATCTCGATGGCGGTCAGACGGTCCACTCTAAACTCCTGGTTTATAAAGCCGAGCGCCACTATGTCTGGCTGGCGAAGCGGCTGTCAATATACTGGGCGGCATCCAACCGACCGGGAAATGCCCTGCGATGAGTCTCGATTATTACGCCCTCTACCTGCTGCTCGCCCTGGGAACTGTGCTCAGTCCCGGGCCGGCGGTGATCTACACCATAGGCAACACCCTGACCCGGGGAAGCCGCCACGCCATCGCCGGCTTTGTGGGGGTGGCGGTGGGGATATTGATGGTAGCGACCCTGGCCTCGCTGGCGGTGATCTGGTTTACCCACTGGCTGGCCGGGGGCCAGCAGATCCTCACCTTGGGGGGCGCCCTCTATCTGCTCTATCTGGGGGTGAACTCCTGGCGCCAGCGCGCGGTGAGCCCTGTGATGGGCAAAAGCTCGGATAGGGATTGCTGGCGCAGCTTCGTCAAGGGGGCGCTCATCAGCCTGCTCAACCCCAAGGCGATCATCTTCTTCACCAGCCTGTTTCCCCAGTTCATCGACTTTCGCCAGGGGGCGCTGGGCCAGTGCCTGCTGCTGGCGCTGACCTTCAGCGCCGTGGTGCTGGTGGTGCACGGCGGCTACTGCCTGGTGTTTCGCTGGGTGGGACTGCAGGGCTATGGCGAGCGCTTCGCCAGGGGCATCAACCGGCTGTCGGCTGTGATGTTCACCGGCTTCGCGATCCTGCTGCTGATAAGGGCGCTGGGCTGAGAGAGGGCCGGGCGGGGCACCCCGCCTGGCGAAGAAGAGCGGGATGGCGCCGGATAGCGCCATCCCGCTACTGCATCAGAGTTTGAACAGCGGCCGCAGGCGTATGCCAATGATGCTGCCCGCCAGGGCCATCAGCATCCAGACCCAGCCGTGCAGGCTGCCGGACGCCGTGCCGTCGAAGAAGCCGCCCAGGTTGCAGGCGCTGTACATGGCCCCCATCCCCATCAGCAGACCGCCTATGATGGCCGCCAGACTGTTGCCTATGCGGATCGGGGTGTGGTTGCCGCCGCCGCTCAGGCAACGGGCCAGCGCGGCTCCCAGGATCCCCAGCCAGAACATGCCGACCATGGGATTGATGAAGAGCGGCTGGGCCAGCTTGGGGTTGCCCTCGAACAGGCCGAACAAGGAGGCGCCGCGCAGCGCCATGTCATAGACGGCCCCCGTGATGGTCCAGGCCGAACCGTGCAGGGCCACCACGGCGGAGTTGAGCAGGGCGATGAGGATGCCGCCGGTCAGCACGGTGAAGCGGCCGTCGCGCCAGAACAGGTTGCCGCCGCCGAAGAGGGGCTTCACCTCACCGGTGCACTTCAATTCACTCTTGCGAAACAGCAGGAAGAGCACGGCGACCAGGGCCAGGTTGAGCAGCATGCCGCTCCAGATATTGCCGGTCAAATCCTTGGCAAGCACCACCTGGCTGGAGAAGCTGGCCTCCAGCTCGGGACGAAACTGGTTGCTGATGAGGGTGCCGATGCCGTAGCAGATCAGCACCAGCCAGAAGCGGGGTTGCCCCTCGCCACAGCAGTAGAGGGTGCCGGTGGCGCAGACCCCCGCTAGCTGCATGCCGATGCCGAACAGGAAGGCGCCGACGATGAAGGGGACGCCTATGGCCATGACGTTGCCCACCATGGCATCGCCAAAGAGGGCATGAGTGAAGGAGAGGAAGGTGGTGAACAGCAGGATCTCGATGGCGATGGTGAGCAGGTGCACCCGCACATAGTAGCTGTTGCGCCTGGTCAGCATTTCGCGCCAACCGAATACTATGCCGAAGCGGCTGAAGGAGAGGGTGAAGCCGAAACCGAAGCCGATCAGTGCCATCAGGGCCCACTTCATGCCGAAGGTGGTGCCGAGCCAGAGCAAGGCTACCCCCGCGAGTGCCACTATGGGGAGCGACCATTGTCGAGTCATGCCGATACATCCGTAACGTTATTGTGGTGAAGGCGTGCATCCTAATCCCACAATGAGTCCGATGCCAGCTTGCTTGGGGTAATCTCGCTGTCAGGGCCAGGCCAAGGCCTCAGACATAGGCACTCGCCTCGACGGCCAGCTCCACCAGGATGGAGAGGCTGGGCTGGTGATACCGAACAGCAGACCGGTGACCTGCCGTGGTCGGTCAGCTGAACCTCTATCTCAAGCCATCAGGGGTTTTGTCAAATCCACCAGCTCGCCAGAATGGAGAGGCTGACCACCGCAAACAGCACGCCGGTCACCAGATTGAGCGGCCGCTGCACCCGTAGCAGCAGGCGCTGGGCGCGATCGGTGGAGAGGCTCCACGCCAGCAACCCGAACCAGCAGAGGGAGATGATGAAGAGCTCGCCCACCAGCAGGCTGCGGGTCATTCCATCCACCTCTGGCGTCACCATGGCGGCCAGCAGACCGATAAAGAACACCAGCGCCTTGGGGTTAAGCAGATTGGTGGCAAGGCCAGTGCGCACGCCCCTGCCCCAGCCGCGCAGCTCGTTGGCGGCGCTGGCCATCACGGTGCTGCTCTGCTGGCGAGCCGCCATCAAGGCGCCCCACCCGAACCAGCCCAGATAGAGGGCGCCGCAGCACTTGATCACCATAAACAGCAGCGGGTGGCTGGCGATCAGCATGCTGATCCCGGTCAGGCTGAAGGTGGCGTGCACCATGATCGCCAGCGAGATGCCCAGCGCCGCGCCAAGGGCGGTCGGCCGGTGCAGGCTGGTGCGCAGGATCAGGGCAAAATCGGGGCCGGGGCTGGCCAGTGCAATCAGGTGCATCAGGCCAAGGGTAACGAACAGACTGGTCAGCATAACAACTCTCGCTTTAACGACGGAGAACCAGCATGGCGGATCAGCGGGGGGCGCGGCTTGTAAAAGATTGCATCTGGGCACGAAATTCGGCGGGCGTCAGACCGAATGCCTGGCGAAAGCCGTGGTGGAAGTGACTCTGATCGAAGAAGCCGACCGCCAGCGCCACCTCGCTCACCGCCATCCCGCTCGCCAGCAGCCGCTTGCCCTGCTCCAGCCGCAGCCGTTTCAGCCAGGCGTAGGGGGTCATGCCGCTGCGCTTCTTGAACTGGCGCAGGAAGGCGAAACGGTCGAGCCCGAGCAGCCCCGCCAGCTCTTCCAGCGAGTGGGGCTCGTCGAGAGCTGGCCATCAGGTAGTCGCGCAGGAATCGCAACTGGGGATCCGCCAGCTGGTGCACCTCGGGAGGCCAGATGCAGCAGCTCCCCCAGCAGGGCGAGCAGCTGGCTCTCGATCAGCAGGCCATCGGCCTTGGGGTTGTCGAGATAGCCGTGCAGCTGGGCAAAGCCCTGATAGAGGTCGGGGCGGCTCTGCAATCCCTTGTCGAAGAAGGGCTCCGGCTTGTCTGGCAGCCAGCGGGCCAGCTGCTCGGGGGCTATGGCGAACACCCTCACCTCGTACCCTTCCGGCAGCAGGCTGAGGCCGTCGTGCATCTCGTCCGGGTTGACGGTGGAGAGCTCGCCGCGCACCAGGTTGTGGCTGCTGCCCTTGTGAATGAACTTCTGGCCGCCCTGCTGCACCAGACCTATGTGGTAGTCCAGGTGCACGTGGCGGCCATAGCTGAACTCCCTGTGATGGGAGTGGGAGAGTTCGACCCCCGGCAGGTGCGGGGATTGCCAGTAGCGGATGCGGGATGGAGAAGCGTGGAGAAGCGCTCATGGTCTATTGATAACCCGAAAGCCGGCCCCTGGCTTGTAGATTATTGCAGGGACCGCGCGCTCGCCTTCTCAACCGGCTTGCTGACGCCGCTTGCCGCTGCGCAGCCCGTCCAGGCTGAACAGCACCAGGGCGCTCCAGATGCAGCCGAAGGTGATCATCTTGTCCAGCGCCAGCGCTTCCCCGTAGAGGGTGACCGCCAGGATGAACATCAGGCTGGGGCCTATGTACTGGAAGAAGCCCAGGGTGGAGAGTTTGAGCCGGGTGGCGGCTGCGGTGAAGCAGAGCAGGGGCGCCGTGGTGACGACCCCGGCGGCGATCAGCAGCAGGTTCAGGTGCCAGTCGTTTTGCGTGAGGTGGCTGGTGGGGCTGTCGGCGAATCCCCACAGGTAGATGGCCGCCGGTGGCAGCATGATCATGGTCTCGATCAGCAGGCCGGTAAGGGCATCGAGGGCCAGCTTCTTGCGAATGAGGCCATAGATGGCGAAGCTCGAGGCCAGCACCAGGGCTATCCAGGGCAGGGAGCCGAAGGCGATGAGCTGGACGGCGACCCCTATCACCGCCAGTCCCACCGCCCACCACTGCAGGCGACGCAGCTTCTCGCTCAGAAACACCATGCCGAGCAGCACGTTGAACAGGGGGTTGATGTAGTAGCCGAGGCTGGCATCCAGCATGTGACCGTTGTTGATGGCCCAGATGAACAGCAGCCAGTTGCCACCGACTGTGATGGAGGTGAAGGCCAGGGTGAGCAGCACTTTGGGTTGGCGCAGCACGACCTGCACCTTGTGCCACTGGCGGCCGATCAGGGTCAGCACCATCAGCAGGGCGCAGGACCAGATCATGCGGTGGGTCAGGATCTCGGCGGCCGGGACGGCGGAAATGGTCTTGAAGTAGATGGGCGCCAGGCCCCAAAGGGTATAGGCGCACAGGGCATAGATGATGCCCTGGCGCTGGATCTGTTGCTGCATACGGATAACCTTCACTGGAGAGTCGGATGTTGGAAAACATCGCAAAAAATCAGTGTAGCGATCCTTTTGGGGGGAAAGAAGTTAATAAATGCCGTTTGGCGAGATTTTTACAGCATGGAATCGACTCAGCGCCGGCCACCGCGGCGGATCTTCTCTACATCCATGAGCAGCCACAGCATGAGTGCGATGGCGGAGATCCAGGGACCCCAGGTCACATAGGCCTCACCCTCGCCCAGCATGAAGAAGAGCAGCGGCAGGCCCACTACCAGAAACAGTACACTTCCCAGAAAAAACAGCATTTTTATCTTTATATTTAAGGGCTTGTCTATTTGATGATTATATCGATTGAGGCCGTTGAGGAAAGGGTAAAAATGAAAAAGGGGGATTTCTCCCCCAATTCGATCGGTGAGCGGCATTTCTGATCTTATTCGAGCTGGATCCAGGTGCTTTTCAGCTCTGTGTACTTCTCCAGGGCGTGCAATGACTTGTCGCGGCCGTTGCCAGACTGCTTGAAGCCGCCAAACGGCATCGTCATGTCGCCCCCATCCCAGTTGTTGACGAAGACGGTGCCGGCGCGCAGGGCGCGGGAGCCCTTGACCGCCTTGTTGAGATCCGCCGTCCAGATCGCCGCCGCCAGGCCATAGTCGGTGTCGTTGCCAAGGGCGATGGCGTCTTCGAGCGTGTCGAAGCCGGTCACCGCCAGCACAGGGCCGAAGATCTCCTCGCGGAAGATGCGCATTTGCGGCGTCACCTCGTCAAAAATCGTGGGCTCGATATAAGCCGCCGCTCTCTGTGTGGGTGCGCTTGCCCCCCAGCAGCAGCTTGGCGCCCTCCTGCTGGCCGATGGCGATGTAGTTCAACACCTGCTCCATCTGGATGCCGTCCACCATGGCGCCGATGCGGGTGGCGGGGTCCAGCGGGTTGGCGGCGATCCACTCGCGGGCATGGGCCAGCAGTCGCTCCATGAACTGCACCTTGATGCTGTTTTGCACCAGCAGGCGGGAGGCGGCGGTGCACACCTCGCCCTGGTTGTAGAAGATGGCGCCCACGGCACTCCTGGCGGCGGCGTCCAGATCAGGCGCGTCCGCCAGCACTATGTTGGGGCTCTTGCCGCCGCACTCCATAAAGGCGCGTTTCAGATTTGATTTCCCGGAGCACTGCACCAGATGCTTGCCGATCTTGGTGGAGCCGGTGAAGGTGATGCAGTCTACGTCCATGTGCATGGCCAGCGCCTCACCCACTGTGTGGCCAAAGCCCGGCAGCACGTTGAACACCCCGTCCGGGATGCCCGCCTCTTTCGCTATGCCGGCGATGCGCAGGGCGGTGAGGGGGGATTTTTCGGACGGCTTGAGGATGACGGAGTTGCCGGTGGCGAGCGCCGGGCCCAGCTTCCAGCAGGCCATCACCAGGGGGAAGTTCCAGGGCACTATGGCGGCAACCACCCCGAGCGCCTCGCGGGTCACCAGGGCCAGGGCGGACTCTTCCACAGGGGCGACCTGATCGTAGATCTTGTCGATGGCCTCGGCGTTCCAGGCGATGCAGTTGGCGGCGGCGGGGGCGTCATAGCCCATGGCATCGCCGATGGGCTTGCCCATGTCCAGGGATTCCAGCAGGGCCAGCTCCACCTGGTTAAGGCGCATCAGTTCGGCGAAGCGCTGCATGATCAGCTTGCGCTGTTTCGGGGAGAGCCCGCTCCAGCGCTTGTCATCGAAGGCGGCGCGGGCGGCCTGCACCGCCAGCTCGGCGTCGGCGGCGTCGCAGGAGGCCACCTTGGTCAGCAACTGGCCGTTGGCCGGGTTGATGCAATCGAAGGTGGCGCCGTTGACGGCGTCCCGGTAGCTGCCGTCGATAAAGGCTTGCGAGGGCAGGGTCAGATGGGCGGCCTTGTGTTGCCACTGGGCCAGGGTCAGGTCACTCATGTTCACTCCTTGAACCGGCAAAGATAGTCTCCGCGTATCAATATGCTAAACATCCTGCCGCTTGTAAATCCATCTTGTAACAATTCATTAAACACTTGCTGCCCAAAATGTCGGAGAAAAGGCCCCGATCTGCGGCGGACTTTACCCAGGCAGCGGGGCCGTTTCGTGGAGGGGCGAGCTGCCCTGGTCACCCATGGGGATCAGAAGCTGGCTGGCGTGTTGGCCGAGATAAGCACGCACTCCTGTTCCCCCACGTTGCGGAAACGGTGCGGGGTGCGGCTGTCGAAGTAGTAGCCATCACCGGGCGCCAGCAGGTGTACCTGCTCGCCGACGGTGACCTCCACCTGACCCTGGATGACGATGCCGCACTCTTCCCCCTCGTGGCTCAGCATGTCGTCGCCGGTGTCGGCGCCAGGGGGCAGTACCTCCTGCATCATGCCGATGGCGCGGTTGGCCCGGCTGTGGCCCACCAGTCGATAGCTGATGGGGTGGGTGCCGAGATCCGGCATGTCGTCCGCGCGGAAGATCACCTCGGAATCCATCTCCGTCTCATCGGTGAAGAAGCTGGCGAGCGACATGGGGATGCCTTCCAGCACTTTGCGCAGCGACGCGACCGAGGGGCTCACCTGATTTTTCTCGATCTGGGAGATAAAACCGTTGGTCACACCGGAGCGCTTGGCCAGCTCGCGCTGGGAGAGGGCCGCCTTGGTGCGAACCGCCTTGAGGCGGTGACCGATATCCATCGATAGACACTCCTTGACTGTTTACTATTATTAAAATTGTGTTAAATATCTTATACCACCCCGAGGGGGTGACACCAAGCAGGGCGATGAAAGGCCCTTTTTTATGGATTCAGGTGTTTAATTTAATAGGCATCAGCCAAGTGTTACTAAACGCCTTAAGGATGAGGTGACCATGAAACCGATTAGCGACATCAATACCCCTTCCGACATGTCCGCCTTCTGGATGCCCTTCACCGCCAACCAGCAGTTCAAGGCGGCGCCGCGCATCCTGAAGTCGGCAGAGGGGATGTATTATCACTCAGAGGATGGCCGCAAGATACTGGATGGCACCGCCGGGCTCTGGTGTTGCAACGCGGGCCATGGTCGGCGCGAGATTGCCGAGGCGGTCTCCCAGCAGATCTCGCACCTCGATTTCGCCCCCACGTTCCAGATGGGCCACCCTCTGCCGTTCGAGCTGGCCAACCAGCTGGTGGAGATAGCCCCCAAGGGCTTCGGCCACGTCTTCTATACCAACTCAGGCTCGGAATCCGTCGATACGGCGCTCAAGATAGCGCTGGCCTGGCAGCGAGCCCGCGGTCAGGGCACCCGCACCCGGCTCATAGGTCGCGAGCGCGGTTATCACGGGGTCGGCTTCGGTGGCATCTCGGTGGGGGGCATTCCCGGCAACCGCAAGTGGTTCGGCTCCCTGCTTGGGGGTGTGGATCACCTGCCCCACACCCTCAACATCGCCAAAAATGCCTTCACCAAGGGGTTGCCAGCGGAAGATTTCACCCTGGCCGACGAGCTGGAGAAGATCGTCTTCCTCCATGATGCCAGCAACATAGCGGCCGTCATCGTCGAACCCATAGCCGGCAGTACCGGCGTCATCATGCCCCCCAAGGGCTACCTCAAGCAGCTGAGAGAGATCTGCACCAAACACGGCATCCTGCTGATCTTCGACGAGGTGATCACCGGCTTCGGCCGCCTGGGCTCCGCCTTTGCCGCCCAGGAGTTCGACGTCATTCCCGACCTTATCACCTGCGCCAAGGGGCTCACCAACGGCGCCATCCCCATGGGGGCCGTGTTGGTGCAGAACCACATCTATGACGACATGATGGCCGCCGGCAAGGGCGCCATCGAGCTGTTCCACGGCTACACCTACTCGGGTCACCCTGTGGCGGCCGCCGCGGGTCTGGCGACCCTCGAGATCTACCGCAGCGAGAACCTGCTCCATCGCGCCGCCGATCTGGCTGGCTACTGGGAGGAGGCGGCGCATTCCCTCAAGGGCTGCAAGCATGTGAAGGATGTGCGCAACTACGGGCTGGTGGCGGGCATAGAGCTCGAATCCATGCCGGATGCGCCGGGCAAGCGGGCCTACGAGGTGTTCGTGCGCTGCTTCGAGAAGGGGGCGCTTATCCGGGTGACCGGCGACATCATAGCCCTGTCGCCACCCCTCATCATCGAGCGCAGCGAGATCGACGACCTCTTCACCCTGCTGCAGGATGTCCTGCAGGCCCAGGACTGATACTTACCCTTTGTTGCATGGCGCCCGCCGGGCGCCCTCTTCCTGTGCCTGATGCCCACGGCTGCGCACAAGGATGACGCGAATGACCCATCACGGAGGATTTATGAGTTACAGGATCGACAACTTCATCGACAGCGAAACCACAGAGAGTCGCAGCGAGCGTTTCGGCGCCATCTTCGATCCGGCCACCGGCCAGCAGCAGGGCACTGTGGCCCTCTCCACCGCCGCCGAGTGCCTCGATGCCATCGCCAGCGCCGAGCGCGCCTTCGCCGACTGGTCCCAGACCCCGCCGCTGGTGCGGGCACGAGTGATGTTCCGCTTCAAGGAGCTGATGGAGCAGCACAGGGACGAGCTGGCCCGCCTCATCAGCCGCGAGCACGGCAAGGTCTTCTCCGACGCCCAGGGGGAGCTGACCCGGGGGCTGGAGGTGGTGGAGTTTGCCTGCGGCATTCCCCATCTGCTCAAGGGGGAACACTCCCTCAACGTGGGCCGGGGGGTGGACAGCCACTCCATGATGCAGCCCGTGGGGGTGTGCGCCGGCATCACGCCGTTCAACTTCCCGGCCATGGTGCCGCTCTGGATGTTCCCGGTGGCGCTGGCCTGCGGCAACAGCTTCATCCTCAAGCCGTCCGAGAAGGATCCCTCCCTGGCCCTGCGCATGGCCGAGCTGCTCAAGCAGGCGGGTCTGCCGGACGGGGTGCTCAACGTGGTCAACGGCGACAAGGAGGTGGTGGACGTGCTGCTGACCGACCCGCGTGTACAGGCGGTGTCCTTCGTCGGCTCCACCCCCATAGCCCAGTACATCTATGCCACCGCCTCGGCCCACGGCAAGCGGGTGCAGGCCCTGGGCGGCGCCAAGAACCACATGCTGGTGATGCCGGATGCGGATCTCGATCAGGCGGTCTCCGCCCTGATGGGGGCGGCCTATGGTGCGGCCGGCGAGCGCTGCATGGCGATCTCGGTGGCCCTGGTGGTGGGCGATGCCACCGCCGATGCCCTGGTGGCCAAGCTCAAGCCGCTGGTGGAGGCGCTGCGAGTCGGGCCCGGCCTTGGTCCGATCCCGGAGAACGAGATGGGCCCCCTCATCAGTCGCGAGCACTTGGCCAAGGTGCGTGGCTACGTGGATCAGGGGGTGGCAGAGGGTGCCAGTCTGGTGGTCGATGGGCGCGGTGTCAGCCACGGTGAGGGCTACTTTATCGGCGGCAGTCTGTTCGACCGGGTCGGCCCCGAGATGCGCATCTACCGGGAGGAGATCTTCGGCCCCGTGCTCGCCATAGTGCGGGCGCCGGACTACGAGACAGCCCTGCGCCTCATCAACGAACACGAGTACGGCAACGGCACCGCCATCTTTACCTGCGACGGGGATACCGCAAGGGACTTCACCACAAGGGTTCAGGTCGGTATGGTAGGGGTGAACGTACCCATACCTGTGCCCATGGCGTTTCACAGCTTCGGTGGCTGGAAGCGGTCCATCTTCGGGCCGCTCAACATGCACGGGCCGGACGGGGTACGCTTCTATACCCGGATGAAGACGGTGACTGCACGCTGGCCCCAGAGCCTGCGGGCCGGCGCCGAGTTCTCCATGCCGACCATGAAATGATCAACATGCAGCAGCTAGCCCTGGCATGGCCCGGCGGAAGGAGTCCGCCGGCGTGTCCCGCTATCCCTGTGAAGGAGTAACAGATGCGACTGGGAATTCTCGATTGTGACCGGCTGGACCCCGACTTGGTTGGGAGTTTCGGCCCCGTTTACTCCGAGATGTTTATCAAGGGATTCCGGGCGCTGGCCCCGGCGTTGGAATACCGGGTCTGGTCGGCGCTCGATGGGGAGCTGCCGAGCGACTTGAACGAGTGCGATGCCTGGCTCATCACAGGATCGCGCCACGATGCCTACAGCGACATCCCCTGGATCCTGGCGCTGCGCGACTGGATCCGGCGGGCCCACGATGCCAACGTCAAGCTGGCCGGCATCTGCTTCGGCCATCAGGTGATCGCCCAGGCACTGGGGGGAGAGGTGGTGAAGTCCACCAAGGGCTGGGGGCTCGGCGTCTCCGTCCACCCCATGCAGGAGGCGAAACCCTGGATGCAGCCGGGGCTGGAGACCATCAGGATCCTGGCCAGTCATCAGGATCAGGTGGAGCAGCTGCCCCCGGGGGCGACCCTGCTGGCGGGCAACGATTTTTGCCCGAACTTCATGTTCCTGCAGGGGGATCACATAGTCGCCATCCAGGGTCATCCGGAGTTTTCGGTGGAATACAACCGGGCGCTGATCGAGCGGCGGCGGGATCGGCTGCCCGACGAGCACTACCAGAGCAGCCTCTCCTCCCTGGAGGGGGAAGTGGACTCGGCCACCATGATGCAGTGGTTGCTGCAGTTCCTCGGCATGCTACCGGTCGGCCCCGCAGTGCGCTGAGTGTCCGTTTGTCATATCCCCCCGGCAGATGCTAGATTTTGTAGCAAAATGAAGGATCAAGCGGTGATATGCCGAGTTCGGATGGTACACTGGCCGCCATTTGTGGCGGCCTTGTCCATCTGATGACAGCCGCGCCAGCCTGTGAGGGTGCAACCTTGAAACTACAGCAGTTGAAGTATCTGATCGCGGTGCGGGACCACAATCTCAACGTCTCCGTCGCTTCCGATGCGCTCTATACCAGCCAGCCTGGGGTGAGCAAGCAGATCGGCTTGCTGGAGAGCGAGCTGGGGGTGCGCATCTTCGAGCGTCGCGGCAAGCACCTGCACAGGATCACCCCTGTGGGGGAGGAGATCATCAAGTGCGCCGAGGCCATGCTCAACATAGAGAGCAAGATCAAGGCCATCTCCCGGGAGTACCTGGACCCGACAGTGGGCACCCTCAACATCCACACCACCCACACCATAGCCCGCTACCTGCTGCCGAAAAGCGTCACCTATTTCACCAAGAAGTACCCCAAGATCTCGTTCCACCTGCACCCCGTGATGTCGGCCACCAAGGAGCAGATCAGCAAGGGTTACTCGGATTTTTCCATCGTGGCCCACGAGATAGGCTTCGACAAGGAGCTGATCGCGCTGCCCGCCTACCTCTGGACCCTGTCGCTGGTGGTGCCGCAGGATCATCCCCTGGCCAAGGTGAAGAAACCGACTCTGGAGCAGCTCTGCCAGTACCCCATCCTCAGCTACGAGAGCGGCGCTACCGGGCGTCAGGTGCAGGACAGGGTGTTCCAGGCGGCCGGCCTCAGCCCCAACTACTACATGACTGTGATGGATGCGGGCGTCATCAAGCGCTACGTGGAGCTGGGCTTTGGCATCGGCATCATCTCATCCCTGGTGGCCAACGACCACGATGCCCCCAGCCTGGTGGCCATCAACCTGGAGCACCTGTTCGAGCCCTGCCCGGCCCAGCTCTGCTTCAGCAAGAGCATACTGCTGCAGAACTACATGTATGACTTCATCAGCTCCTTCTCCCCCCATCTCACCAAGGAGATGATCCAGAACGTGATGCAGCAGCCGACCCAGGCGCGCATCGACGAACTGCTGGTCGGGGTGGAGCTGCCCGTCTACTGAGTCGTCTTCCGTCATCGGTCCGGCGTCGCTGGATGCCGGACCCGCCCTGCCGAGGTCCCCATGTCCCGCATCCTGCTGCTTGCCAATCTCAACTGTGATCATGTGCTCTCCCTGGCCGAACCCCTGGTGGCCGGGGCGCGCCTGCAATACGTGGATCAGGGGCGCAGGCTCGGCGGCGGCGCCGCCAACACCGGCATAGGGCTGGTGTGGGCGGGGCACGAGGTCATCATTGCCTCCCGCATCGGGCTGGACGAGACCGGCGACTGGCTGCTGGAGCAAGCCACGGGCCATGGGCTGGACTGCTCCCACGTGGAGCGCTTTGGCGGCGAGACGGGGGAGCTGCTGGTGCTGGTGGACTCCACCGGGGAGCGCACCATTCTAAGGCGTCCGCGCCGCCCGGATCTGCCAGGCGACTTGCCGTTGGAGGGGGTGGATTGCCTCTACGTCAACTACCCCGGCACCGCCATCATCGGCTACATGCGCCAGATGCTTGGCAAGAGCTTCGTGGTGGCCCAGTACCCCAAGGGCGGGCAGAGCCGCCGCCCCTGTCACGTGCTGGTGGCCTCCCGCGCGGATCTCGCCGAGGTGGGCGATCCCTGGCGGCATGCCCGGGAGCTCGCTGGGGAGCAGCTCGAATGGCTGGTGCTGACCGAGGGCAAGGCGGGGGCCGTTGCCATCCACGGCGAGGAGCAGGTGCGGGTGGCGGCGCGGCCGGTGTCCGTGGTCGACACCACGGGGGCGGGGGATGCCTTCGCCGGCGGCCTTATCCACGGTCTGGCACGCGGCATGGCGATGGGGGATGCCCTGCAGTGCGCGGTGGACTGGGGCGCCTTCGCGGTCGCCTCCGAGAGTTCCATCCCTTCCCAGGCCCTGAAAACCTGGCTGAAACATCCCCACTGACAGACTCTAACCGGCCTGCTCGCCGGACTGTGGCCCCCTGCCTGCCGATGGAATTTAGCCGCCGGAAATGACCAAAACCCCGCCCCGAGCCGGCAAGTTTGCGATCAATCAAAGAAAGTGTCGATTTATGTACATCTTCGTCGACACCCGCCAGAGCTGCTCTTAACCTTGTCACTCCACGACCCGGCTGAAGAAGCGACACCTGTGCGGGCGCACGTGCAGTCTCACCTCTCTGGCCACTGGCTGTCGTCCTGATTTCTGGCTTGTAGTAAGAGGCAAGTGCGACCATGCAACTGACACGATTTACCGACTACGCCCTGCGTACCCTGACCTTTCTGGCTATCCAGCCCGGTGATCGCCTGTCGACCATCACGGAAGTGGCCGACACCTTCGCCATCTCCCGCAACCACGTGGTCAAGATAGTGCATCAGCTCGGCATCAAGGGGTACATCGAAACGGTACGTGGCAAGCATGGTGGCATCCGTCTCGGCCGCTCCGCCGTCTCCATCAACCTGCGCGATGTGGTGATGGACATGGAGCACGTGCTCTGCCCGGTGGACTGCAAGCGCGAGAACTGCCGCCTCTCCGGCGGCTGCCGCATCCAGGGGATACTGCGCCGCGCCATGAACGCCTTCCTCGAGGTGCTGGGGGAATACACCCTGGCGGATGCGGTGCGGGATCCGACCCGGCTGTGCCACCTGCTTGGCATCGAGCAGGACAATATCCTGACCATGGCCTGAGGGTCATGACGCTGAAAGGGCCCCTCGGGGCCCTTTTTGCTGTCTGGCATGAATGCCGGGGATGGATGTGAGTGCGTCGGGATGCCGGAGTCGTCAGAGCTGGGGGATCAGGGTGATGGCGCCGTGCAGGCAGGCGAGGCCGCAGGCGCCGCAACCGTCGCAGGCCGCCATGTTGACGCTCACCCCCTCGCTGCTGGCCTTGATCGCCTGCTGGGGGCAGGCATCCTCACACAGCAGGCAGTAGAAGCCTTTACGGGCCTGACAGCTCGCCTCTATCCTGACCCGGGTCTGCACCTGGCGGCCGAGCCGCAGATCCAACGCCCCGGTGGGACAGGCTCTGGCGCAGCTGCCACAGTAGCTGCACTGGCCGCAGGCGAGATCCAGCACAGGGGTGCCGGCTATGGGGGTGCCGACATATTCGGGCTGGTCGGCGGGTTTGAGCAGGCCGTTGGGGCAGGCTTTGAAGCACTCGCCGCAGCGGCGGCACAGAGCGAGGAATTGCGACTCTTCGATGGCCCAGGGCGGGCGCGCCTCGTGGCAAACCATGTCCGGTTTGCGGGAGCCCCCCAGTGCGTGCGTCAGCCAGCGACAGAAAAAATGAGTCATGCTCACCCCTATACCTATTAGGGGTTAATTTTATCCAGTTTTCCGCCGGCAAGCCAGAGAATAGCGCCGGCCAGGATCGCAAGCCGGGTTGCCCTTGTGTAAGCTAGGCGGGTCTTTTTGCGGGATCTGATGAACTCATGTGGTTATTTCTGTGGCGTGCTTCTCTGCTGTATATCTTCCCCCTGCTGATGTGGGCCTACTGCCGCATCAAGGAGATCGAGTTCACCGAGCTCGACACCGGGGTCAACAGTCACAAGTGGGTGGTGCTGGCCGCCTACCTCATCTATGTGCTGTTCTGGTTGCTGCTCAACCGTTATCTCGAACTCTTCCTGCGCCAGCGGAGCCGCCGATGATCGCCGCACGCGTTGATGTCCAGCGCTTCCTGTGTCAGCGGAGTCGGCGATGATCCCGATGACGACCTGGCTGCCTGTCTTGCTGGCGGGTCTGCTGGCCCTGCTCCTCGGCTGGCTGGCGGGGCGTCGCACGGCCCGTGAGGAGACACTGCTCACCGAGGAGCGCCATCAGGCGTTGCAGGACAGGTTCGACGAGCTGCAGGACGAGAAGATGCTGGGCCAGCAGAAGCTGGAGCAGCAGCAGGCCCTGCTGCTCAAGCTCACCGCTCGCCTCAAGGATGCCGAAGCCACACTGCGCAGCGAGCGCATTGCCAGCGCCGAGAAGCTGCAACTGCAACAGCAGGCGGAGGCCCGCCTCAGCCAGCAGTTCGAGAACCTCGCCAACCGTATCTTCGAACAAAACTCAGGTAACTTCCGCGAACTGAACCAGAACAGCCTGGATCTGCTGCTGACACCGCTCAAGGAGCAGCTCGAGGGTTTCCGTCGCCAGGTGGGGGAGACCCACGCTCAGGAGACGGCCCAGCGCCACAGCCTCAAGTTCGAGCTGGAGCGCCTCGCCGAGCTTAATGCCCGCATGACCGAAGAGGCCGCAGCCCTGACCCGGGCCCTCAAGGGGGACAGCAAGCAGCAAGGCAACTGGGGTGAGGTGGTGCTGGCCCGTATCCTCTCCGAGTGCGGCCTGCGGGAGGGCCACGAGTACCACACCCAGGTCAACATCGAGGTGGACAAGGGCAAGCGCTATCAGCCCGACGTCATCGTCCACCTGCCGCAGGACAAAGACATCATCATAGACGCCAAGGTGTCGCTGACCGCCTACGAGCGCTGGTACAACGCGGACGACGAGCTGGAGAAGGCGGTGGCGCTCAAGGAGCACGTTGCCTCGGTGCGCAACCACATCCGCGAGCTGGGCCGCAAGGATTACCAGCAACTGCCCGGGGTGCGCACCCTGGACTATGTGCTGATGTTCGTGGCGGTGGAGCCAGCCTTCCTCACCGCCCTGGAGGCCGACCCCTCCCTGGTACGTTACGGGCTGGATCACAACATACTGCTGGTGAGCCCCACCAACCTGATGGTGGCGCTGCGCACCATAGAAAACCTGTGGCGCTACGAGCGGCAGAACCAGAACTCGCGCCAGATAGCGGAGCGGGCCGGCCGCCTCTACGAGAAGCTGCGGCTCTTCGTGGAGGAGATGCAGCAGATGGGGGGCAGCCTGCACAAGGCGCAGGAGAGTTACGACAAGGCGATGGGTCGGCTGGTCAACGGCCGTGGCAACCTGATCGCCCAGGTCGAGCGTTTTCGCGAGCTGGGAGTGGAGGTCACCAAGCCCCTGCCGGAGCCCCTGGTCAACCGCGCGCTGGAGCGGGAAGACTCCGCCGACTGAAGCAAGGGCGACGGTCGAACGCAGACAAAAAGGGCAGCCCGCGGGCTGCCCTTTTTGTCATGGTGATCCGCCACTCCGGCCTCATTGGCGCCAGAACGAGGGGAAGAAGATCACCGCCACCGTCAGGATCTCGAGCCGTCCCAGCAACATGCCGAACGACAGTATCCACTTGGCCGTATCCGGCAGACTGGCGAAGTTGGTGCTGGGGCCTATGACGGGCCCCATGCCGGGGCCCACGTTGGCCACCGCCGTGATGGAGCCCGAGATGGCGGTCAGGGGATCCAGGCCTATGGCGGCGAGCAGGGCGGCGATCAGCAAGATGATGGCAAAGTAGGCCAGCACGAAGGAGATCATGGAGCGGATGATGGCGTCGTTGACCGGACGGCCGTTGTATTTCTGGGGGAAGACCCCCGAGGGGTGCATCAGCTGGCGCATCTGTTTCTTGAACAGGGCGAAGGCCACCTGTATCCGGAAGATCTTGAGCCCGCCGGCGGTAGAGCCGGAGCAGGCGCCGAGCGCCAGCAAGATGATGAAGATGATGCTGGTGAGGGGCCCCCAGGTGCCGAAGTCGCCGAGGCCATAGCCGGTGGTGGTGATCACCGAGACTATGTTGAAGCTGCTGATGCGCAGGGCATCCATAAAGCCGTAGATGTCCCGGACCCACAGATAGAAGGTAACGACGACGGTGACCCAGACCACCAGCCAGAAGAAGCCTTGGACCTGTGCATCCTTGAGCAGGCTGTTGTCACGGCGGGAGAGGGCTTGCACATAGAGCAGGAAGGGCAGGCCGCCGAGGAACATGAAGAGGGTGCCAATCCAGTGCGCCGAGTTGGAGAAGTGGGACATGGACTGATCCGAGGTGGAATAGCCCCCGGTGCTCAGCGTCGTCATAGCGTGGTTGACCGCCTCGAACAGCGTCATGCCGCTCACCCAGTAGGCGAGGAAGCAGAGCATGGAGAGCACCAGATAGACCACCACTATGTTGTTGGCCACCGTCTTGGCGCGGGGCGCGCTCTTGTCTGACCAATCCGAGCTCTCGGTCTGGAACAGTTTCATGCCGCCGACGTTGAGGTAGGGCAGCACGGCCACCGCCATCACGATAAAACCCACGCCCCCCAGCCACTGCAAAATGGAGCGCCACAGCAAGATGCTGTGGGCCATGCCGTCCAGCCCCGACAGCACTGTGGATCCCGTGGTGGTGACCCCCGACATTGTCTCGAAGTAGGCGTCGGTGAAGTCGATGTGGTTGATGAAGAAGAAAGGCAGGGCGCCGAAGATGCAGGCCACCACCCAGACCGAGGTGGTGAGCAGGAACATCTCCCGCACCCCTAGGTGAAACTCCACCTTGCGCCCATGGTGCAGGCAGAGCAGGGCGGCGCCATGGGTGATCAGCACGGACTTGAGAAACTCGACGAAGCCCTCGGAGCCGGTGAACAGCGCCAGCAGGGTGGGCAGCCACATGAAGAGGGCCAGCTTGGAGAGCACCAGCCCGAGGGTGAAGACGATGGGACGCAGCTTGATCATGCAAGATAACCTGGTCGTTGATTGAAAAAAGACCCGGACCTTCCCTCTGGGAAATGTCCGGGTCTGGATGTCGCAGCCTGTTGCATGGAGGGCTTACAGGAAGAAAGGGCTGGGCTGGAACAGGCGTTCCACTTCCGGGATGTACTTCTTGTCCACCAGGAACATCACCACGTGGTCATCCTGCTGGATCTGGGTGCGATCGTGGGCGATCAGCACCTCATCTCCCCGTACGACTGCGCCTATGGTGGTGCCCGGCGGCAGCTTGAGCTCACCCACCGTCTTGCCCACCACCTTGGAGGTGTTCTCGTCACCGTGGGCTATGGCCTCGATGGCTTCGGCCGCCCCGCGGCGCAGGCTGTAGACGTTGGCGATGTCGGCACGGCGCACGTGGGTCAGCAGGGCCGAGATGGTGGCCTGCTGGGGCGAGATGGCGATGTCGATGGAGCCGCCCTGCACCAGATCCACGTAGGCGCCGCGCTGGATCAGCACCATTGTCTTCTTGGCACCCATCTTCTTGGCGAGCAGGGCCGACATTATGTTGGCCTCGTCCTCGTTGGTCACCGCGATGAAGACGTCGATCTGATCGATGTGCTCCTCCGCCAGCAGCTCCTGATCCGCCGCGTCGCCGCAGAAGACTATGGTGTTTTCCAGGTTCTCCGAGAGCTGCTCCGCCCGCTTCTGGTTGCGCTCTATGAGCTTGACGCTGTAGCGCTTCTCCAGCTGGCGGGCGAGACCGGCACCTATGTTGCCACCCCCGACTATCATGATGCGGCGATAGGGGCTCTCGAGCCGTTGCAGCTCCGACATCACGGCCCGGATGTGGCCGGCGGCGGCGACGAAGAACACCTCGTCATCCGCCTCTATGATGGTGGTGCCTTGCGGGCGGATGGAGCGGCCCTGGCGGAAGATGGCGGCGACCCGGGTCTCTATGTTCGGCATGTGATCCCGCAGGGTGGAGAGCGCATTGCCCACCAGGGGGCCGCCGTAGTAGGCCTTGACCGCCACCAGACCCACCTTGCCACCGGCGAAGTCCACCACCTGCAGCGCACCCGGGTATTCGATCAACCGGCGCACGTAGTCTGTCACCAGCTGCTCGGGGGCGATCAGGTGATCCACCGGCACGGATTCCGGCAGGAACAGCCGATCCCGCTCCACCAGATAGGCCGGGGAGCGAATGCGCGCCACCTTGTTCGGGGTGTTGAACAGGGAGTAGGCCACCTGACAGGCGATCATGTTGGTCTCGTCACTGTTGGTGACCGCGACCAGCATGTCCGCATCTTGGGCCCCCGCCTCGCGCAGCACCCTGGGGTGGGCGCCGTGACCGTTCACCACCCGCAGGTCGAACTTGTCCTGCAGCTCCCGCAGGCGGTCGCTGTCGGTGTCGACTATGGTGATGTCGTTGTTCTCGCCGGCGAGGTTTTCCGCCAGCGTGCCACCCACCTGACCCGCACCCAGAATGATGATTTTCATATGGACATCTTACTCAAGATTGTTGCTTCGAAACGAGGCAAGCCAGCCTGCCGCCCGGACTCGACATCCCGGGGCAGGGCCTACAGCTTGATCAGCTTGGCATAATAGAAGCCGTCCATCTCCGCCTCGCCAGGCAGGAACTGGCGACCCGGGCAATCCGGGTTGTCCTGCTCGTGCAGCGGCACCAGACGGGCATCCTTGGTGTCAGCCAGGAAGGCGCGGATCTGGTCGCGGTTCTCTTCCGGCAGCACAGAGCAGGTGGCATAGAGCAGGGTGCCGCCGCTTTTGAGCTTGCCCCAGAGGGCGTTCAGAATGCGGCGCTGCAGCTCGGCCAGCTCGCGGATGTCCTGATCCCGGCGCAGCCACTTGATGTCAGGATGGCGGCGGATGACGCCGGTGGCGGAGCAGGGGGCATCCAGCAGGATGCGATCGAACTGACCCTCTGGCCACCACTGGTCCGGCGTGCTGGCATCCCCGTGGATCACCCGGGCGGTGAGGCCGATGCGATCCAGGTTCTCCTGCACCCGGGTGAGGCGGTGCTCGTCCGCATCCACGGCCACCACACCGGCGAGGGCGGGTTGCAGCTCCAGCAGGTGGGCCGTCTTGCCGCCGGGGGCGGCGCAGGCGTCCAGCACCCATTCACCAGGTTGGGGATCGAGCAGACGGGCGGCCTGCTGGGCGGCACCGTCTTGCACCGAGCAGTCACCGGTTTCGAATCCGGGCAGCTTGGTCACGTCGCAAGGGCGCTCCAGCAGGATGCAGTCCTCACCCTCTTCGCCGGCCACCGCATTGATGCCCACTTCGGCCATGCGGGCCAGCATCTGCTCGCGGCTCTGGCGCTGGCTGTTGTTGCGGATCCACATGGGGGGACGCTGGTTGTTGGCCTCCATGATGAATTCCCAATCCTCCGGATAGGCCTGACGCAGGCGCTTGGTGAGCCACTCGGGGTGACCGAGGCGGATGCTGGGCACCCGGTCGATGCGCAGCAGTATGACTTCGGCGCTGCGCTGGAAGTTGCGCAGCACGCCGTTGATGAGGCCGCGCAGTGAGGTGCCCTTGAGCAGCTTGACCGCATTGACGGTCTCGGCCACGGCGGCATGAGCCGGAATGCGGGTGTAGATGAGCTGATAGAGACCGACCAGGATCAGATAGTGGAAGATGCGGCTCTTGTTCTTGAGCGGCTTGTCCATCATCTCGCTCACCGCCGCGTCGAGGCGGGGCAGCCAGCGCAGGGTGCCGTAGCAGAGTTCTTGCAGGAGGGCGCGATCGCGAGGCGCCACCTTCTCCTGGGCAGCAGGCAGAACAGCGGAGAGGGATTGGCCCTGATCCAGCACCTGTTGAATAACGAGAGCGGCCTGTGCACGTGTTTTCATAGAGTTACCTTAGATGCGCAAGTCGGGGCCTGGGCCCCGCTTGTGTCAATTCAATCCAGTTCAATGCAATTGCGTGCCGGGTTCAAACCAGTCGCGGCGAGAGTTGAGCAGATCCGGGACGGACATGGCCTTCTTGCCGGGCGGTTGCAGGGTCAGCAGTCGCAGCACCCCCTTGCCGGTGGCGACGTCGATCCCCTGCTTGTCGGCCTTGAGCAGGGTACCGGCGGGTTGGCCATGGTCGCTGTCGATGACCTCGGCCTGCCACACCTTGATGGTCTGCTCCGCGGCCTCGAACCAGCTGATGGGCCAGGGGTTGAAGGCGCGAATGCAGCGCTCGATGGCGACGGCCTCCATGGACCAGTCGATGCGCGCCTCTTCCTTGGAGAGCTTCTGGGCATAGTTGGCCAGCGCATCGTCCTGCGCCTCGGCGGTAGTTTCACCGGCGGCCATGGCGTTAAGGGTGTCGACCAGCGCCTGCGGTCCTAGCTCTGCCAGCTTGTCATAGAGGCTGGCGGAGGTCTCATCAAAGGCGATGGGGCAGCTCACCTTGCGGATCATGGCGCCGGTATCCAGCCCCACATCCATCTGCATTATGGTGACGCCGGTTTCGGCATCTCCCGCCCAGATGGCGCGCTGTATGGGGGCGGCACCGCGCCAGCGTGGCAGCAGGGAGCCGTGCACGTTGAGGCAGCCGAGGCGCGGGGTGTCGAGCACCGCCTTGGGCAGGATCAGGCCGTAGGCCACCACCACCATGAGATCTGCGCCAAGGGCGGCCAGCTCGGCCTGTGCGGCTTCATTGCGCAGGGATGCCGGCTGGTAGACCGGCAGATCGTGGGCCAGCGCCAGCTCCTTGACCGGGCTGGCGGTCAGTTTCTGGCCGCGGCCCGCCGGCTTGTCGGGCTGGGTGTAAACGGCGACGACCTCATGGTCGGAAGACAACAACGCCGCCAGATGACGGGCGGCGAAGTCGGGGGTACCGGCAAAAATCAGTTTCAGCTTATTCAATGGGGCAGATCCTCAGAGGACTTTGCGATCTTCACGGGCCATTTTTTCCAGCTTCTGACGGATGCGCTGGCGCTTGAGCGGGGACAAGTAATCCACAAACAGCTTGCCGACCAGATGATCCATCTCATGCTGTATACAGATAGCGAGCAGATCGTCGGCTTCCAGCTCGAATGGCTTGCCGTGGCGATCCAGCGCCCGGACCTTGACCCACTCGGCACGCGGTACCAGAGCGCGGCTGCCGGGGACCGAGAGGCAACCCTCTTCGATGCCAGTGCTGCCTGACTGCTCAAGGATCTCCGGGTTGATCAGCACCAGCTGATCTTCACGGTCTTCAGAGACGTCGATGACGATGATGCGCTGATGAATGTCGACCTGAGTCGCGGCCAGGCCTATGCCTTCCTCCGCGTACATGGTTTCGAACATATCATCTACAATCTGTTGTAACTCGGGTGTAATGGTCTCGACAGGGGCTGCGACTGTGCGCAGGCGCTCATCGGGGAAACGCAATACATCTAGAATGGCCATAGTTTTTTCTTTAGTTTCATATAAACGCAGTCAATATTGACGTAATTCTAGTCATTTACGTCGACAAAAAACAGCAACACTTTGCGTGCAGAAGTAACAGGGAGTGTTATGCATCTGAAGCAAATCATCCTCGCCTGTCTGGCGACAGCCCTGGCCAATGGTGCCATGGCACAGCAGTTGACGCTGAAATCCGGTTATCCCGAGAGTTATGTGGTGCAGAAGGGGGATACCCTCTGGGATATCTCGGGCCAGTATCTGGCCGAACCCTGGCTCTGGCCACGTCTCTGGAACATCAATCCCCAGATCGCCAATCCACACTGGATTTACCCCGGTGACATGCTGCAGCTGAGCTGGGTCAATGGTGAGCCGCGTCTGGGCAAGGCCAGCCAGGGCGGCAAACAGGTCATTCACCTGTCTCCCAAGAACCGCTACGAGAACAAGGCCAACCCCATTCCGACCCTGCCCCTCAGCGAGATAGTGCCCTTCCTGCAAACCGATCACATTCTGGCCGACAGCCAGCAGAGCAAGGATCTGCCCTATGTGCTTGGCAATAACGACAAGCATATCGGCATGCTGGAGGGGGACACCCTCTATGTGCAGGGGGCGCTGAATCCGGGTCAGAGTTATGGCATCTATCACCCCGGGGTGGTCTACAAGGATCGCGAAACCGGTGAACTGCTGGGCCAGGAGGCGATTTTTGGTGTGGTGCGGGCCGTGGCGTCTTGATGGCGACCGGACCAAGGTGACTCTGACTCACAACCAGCGCGAAGTGCTGCAGGGCGACAAGGTGATGCCGCTGCCCGCTCAGGAGAACATGCCCGCCGTCTTCATGCCGAAAGCGGCACCTGCCATCACGCCGGGCTATATCATCGAGCTGCCGAACAAGACCCGGGGGGTGGCAAGTTTGATGTGGTCCTGATCAACAAGGGGCAGCCGGATCAATTGGTCGCCGGGGATGTGCTGGATGTCAGCGTCCGGGAGCCGCGATGGTGACCAAGAATGGCGATGTACAGTACAAGGAGCTTCGTCGGTCTTTAACAAGGTGTTCCAGCAGCTGGCAAGTCGGCACCACTGCCCTCCGAAGCGATTGCCCGTGTCATGTTGTTCAAGGTGTATGACAAGCTGAGTTATGGTCTCATCATGCAGAGTAACGACATGGTGAGTCGGGTTATCAGGTCACTCACTTCTGACGTGAACACTTCCACGCGCGTCTGGCGCTGTGGCTGACGCTGGATGCGGTCACCGGTATAGGCCCGGTGACCGCTGCACGTCTGCTTGGAGCGGGCCGGAGGAAGTATTGATGCCCTGTTTCCAGAGCGATGAAGCGCAACTGCATGGTATGGGGTTGTCATCAGAGCAGATCAGGCAACTGCGCTGGCCATCGCCGGTGGTTGAGCAGAGCCTGGCTTGGGCCGCGTGCGCCGACAATCACCTGCTTCCCGCAAGTCACCGCCTTATCCACCCTTGTTGCGGGAAATTCCCGCCGCCCCCTGTTGCTCTACTGTCGCGGGCGATCTTGCTGCCCTGTCACTGCCCAGCTGGCGATGGTGGGGACGCGCCATCCCACCTATGCAGGCAAAGATAATGCCTCCCGCCTTTGTGCGAGCTGGTTGGGTGCGGGTTGGCGATCACCTCCGGGCTTGGCGCTGGGCATTGATGGCATTTGCCATCAGCAGGCGCTGGCTTCGGGCGGTATCACCCTTGCGGTGTTGGGCTCCGGGCTGGACAGCCTCTACCCAAACGCCATCAGGGGCTGGCAGGCCAGATTCTGGAGAGTGGTGGTTTGCTTATCTCCGAGCTGGCGCCGGATAAGGGGCCGCTGGCTGAACATTTTCCTCGTCGCAACCGTATTATCAGTGGTCTGTCGCTGGGAACTCTGGTGGTGGAGGCGACCGAGCAGAGCGGTTCGCTGATCACCGCCCGCTATGCGCTGGAACAGGGGCGCGAGGTGTTTGCGGTGCCCGGCGCCCCGCAAAATGCCCAGGCGATAGGGTGCAACAGATTAATTCAGCAGGGGGCCAAACTGGTCTTGAATGCGGCAGATGTGATGGAAGAGCTGCCTGCCCTTGTGCCATTAAAGAGGCTGGCGAACCCTTCTCCCGAGCCATTGCATAATAGCGAATTGCCTTATGCCGATTTGTTGGATAACGTAGATTATGAGACCACGAGCGTGGATACCGTTGCCGAGCGGGCCCAGCTTCCTGTCGAAGTGGTATTGGGCAGGTTGGTAGAGCTGGAGCTGGCCGGTGCAGTGATGGCGGTAGCCGGTGGATACGTCAGAGCGAGGAGGGCGAATCATGTTTGATGTATTGATGTACCTTTTCGAGACCTACATCCACAGCGATGCAGATGTGATGGTCGAGCAGGATGAACTCACCGACGAACTTAGCCGGGCCGGTTTCAATCAGGACGAGATTGAGAAGGCACTCAACTGGCTGGAACGACTGGCCAATCTGCATGACAGCGAGCGGGAGGTGTATGTCACCGCCAGCGCGCAAGGCTCGATGCGGATCTACGCCCCACAAGAGCTGGCCCGCCTCAGCACCGAGTGCCGTGGTTTCCTGCTGTTCTTGGAACAGGCTCAGGTGCTGAACGCCGAAACCCGCGAAATCTGTATCGAACGCTTGCTGGAGCTGGACAAGCCGGATATCGAGCTGGATGACCTGAAGTGGGTCGTCATGATGGTGCTGTTCAACGTACCAGGCAGCGAGAATGCCTACCAGCAGATGGAGGAGCTGGTGTTTGACGAGTCAGACGGTGTCATTCACTGACAGTCCGGTGCCGCGCTGGTAGAATTCAGGCCATCTGGATTCCAAGGCGCGGCCCATGTCAAAAATAGATCATCACCTCTTTTCGGCCCACGAACATGCATTCGAGCGCGAACCGTGCCCGCAGTGTGGCGCCGAGCTGGTGATCCGTCAGGGCAAGCATGGCCCCTTCCTGGGCTGCTCGGCCTACCCCTCCTGTGACTACATTCGTTCCCTGACGCCCTCCGGCCGCGACATCGAAAAGGTGCTCGAAGGCTCCGCCTGCCCTGATTGCGGCCAGCCTCTGGCGATCAAGAAGGGGCGTTACGGCCTGTTCGTGGGTTGTACCCAGTATCCGGCCTGCCAGCATATCGAGTCCCTGCAGGAGAGCGCCGATACCCAGATCCTCTGCCCGGAGTGCGGCAAGGGTCATCTGGTGAGCCGCACCTCCCGCTATGGCAAACAGTTTTACTCCTGTGATGCCTATCCTCACTGCAAGTACGTGGTGAATGACAAGCCTGTTCCCATGCCCTGCCCCGAGTGTGGCTGGGGCATCATGATCGAGAAGAAAGTGAGAGGGAGTCTACGCTGGGTCTGCCCGCAAAAGAAATGCTGTCATCAGATTGAGCGGGTATAATCCTGCCGCCATGAGCCGGCTGGCAGCTTGCTGGCAAGAGGGTGCTTCATCTGGATTTATCTTCTTGCGGTGAACCGCCCTTCTACGGCCGTGCCGTTGGGCGCCGATCCCGATGCTGCCGTGCCGCCAGCCTCTTGGTCTGTTCATGTGGTCCGGCATCTCAGGCGTTGCAGTGGCCAATGATGAGCCGAGGCTCTGATGGCGGGTCAAACGTCCGAATGTACTGAAGAGGTGAGGGCTCCAAGGTGCCCTCATGTCGGTTCAACTTACAACCCAGTGATGAGAGGTGGCAGCTTGGCTGTCGCATTTTTTCTATGCCAAACGAATTTGAACAAGCGATCGCCGCCCTGCACCGCGAAGGGGTGATCGCCTATGCCACCGAGGCCGTCTTTGGCCTGGGATGTGATCCCGACTCCGAGGCTGCGGTTCAGCGCCTGCTGGCCATCAAGCAGCGTCCGGTGGAGAAGGGCCTGATCCTGATTGCCGCCGATCTGACCCAATTGCAGGATTACATCGACCTGAGCCAGCTCAGTAGCGAGCAGCTTGCTCGCGTGCAGGCGAGCTGGCCCGGCCCCTTCACCTGGATCATGCCCGCCCGCGCGACCACGCCGACCTGGCTGACCGGACAGTTCGATACCCTGGCGGTGCGCGTCACGGCCCATCCTCAGGTGCAGGCCCTGTGCCGCGCCTTTGGCAAGCCCCTGGTCTCGACCAGTGCCAACCTGACCGGCGAGGAGCCTGCCCGTCGGGTGGCCGATATAGGTGAGCTGCTGGCAAGTCAGCTGGCCCATATCCTGCCTGGGGAAGTCGGGGGACAGGCCAATCCATCCGAGATCAAGGACGCCCGTACCGGCGCCATCATTCGTCCCTCCTGAGGGGGCGCTGATTTGCAGCCATGACGGGCGATGTGCTCATGGCGTGACACCACAATATAAAATGGACGGGACGATCAAGATCCTGCCTGACTGGAGACAAAATGAGCAAACCGGATGTGGCCCAGGTCAAGGCCTTCCTGCTGCAGTTGCAGGACGAGATCTGCCGGGGGCTGGAGCAGGCTGATGGCGCCGGACACTTCGTGGAGGATGCCTGGCGCCGCGAAGGCGGTGGTGGCGGCCGCACCCGGGTGTTGCGCCACGGCGCTGTGATCGAGCAGGGTGGGGTCAACTTCTCCCATGTCTATGGCGATGCCATGCCGGCATCGGCGACCGCTCACCGCCCCGAACTGGCCGGCCGCAAGTTCGAGGCCATGGGCGTCTCGCTGGTGATCCATCCGCACAACCCCTATGTGCCGACCAGTCATGCCAACGTCCGTTTCTTCATCGCCGAGAAAGAGGGCGAGGCGCCCATCTGGTGGTTTGGCGGCGGTTTCGATTTGACGCCCTTCTATCCGTTTGCCGAGGATGTGCAGCACTGGCATCAGGTCTCCCACGATCTCTGTCAGCCTTTTGGCGACCATATCTACCCCGAGTTCAAGTCCTGGTGCGATCGCTACTTCTTCCTCAAGCATCGCAACGAGACCAGAGGGGTGGGCGGCCTCTTCTTCGATGATCTGAACCGCTGGCCCTTTGCCGACTGCTTCTCCTTCATGCAGGCGGTAGGTCGGGGTTATCTCGATGCCTATCTGCCCATTGTCGAGCAACGCAAGACGCTGCCCTATGGCGAGCGGGAGCGGGCGTTCCAGCTCTATCGCCGTGGTCGTTACGTGGAGTTCAACCTGGTGTATGACAGGGGTACCCTGTTCGGGTTGCAGACTGGCGGACGTACCGAGTCGATCCTGATGTCGATGCCCCCCTTGGCCCGCTGGGAGTATGACTGGCAGCCGGAGGCAGGCAGCCCCGAGGCTTTGCTCTATACCGACTACCTCACGCCACGAGAGTGGCTGTGACTCGAGGGGCCATGACGGGCCCCTTTTTACTGGCCGATATTCGGCTTGTTCCCGACTGAGAAAACCCGTTAAATCGGGTGATCACCCTCTGATGGAACTCTTTGATGGATCGTTATCTGGTTTTTGGCCACCCGGTGCGCCACAGCAAGTCCCCCTTCATTCATACCCTGTTCGCCAGACAGACCCAGCAAGAGCTGGAGTATGGGTTGGCCGAGCCCGCCGTCGACGAGTTTGCCGCTACCCTGCGCAGCTTCTTTGCCCAGGGGGGCAAGGGGTGCAATGTCACGGTGCCCTTCAAGGAGCAGGCGTTCGCCCTGGTCGATCGGTTGAGTCCAAGGGCCAAGCGGGCGGGGGCGGTCAATACAATCAAGCTGACCGATGACGGCGTGCTGCTGGGGGACAACACAGATGGTGCCGGGCTGGTAGCCGATCTCAAGTCCCATGGGGTGACGCTGGCGGACAGCCGGATCCTGTTGTTGGGGGCCGGTGGGGCGGCTCGCGGTGCGTTGGCGCCGCTGCTGGCGGAGAAGCCGGGCGAGTTGGTGATCGCCAACCGCACTCATGGAAAAGCGCAGCAGCTGGCTGCCGAATTCCAGGATCTGGGAGCGCTCAGTGCCAAGACTTATGAGCAGCTGGCGGGGCCGTTCGATCTCATCATCAATTCCACCTCCGCCAGTCTGCAAGGGGAGTTGCCACCGCTGGCACCGGCCCTGATCCACGCCGATATCGCCATTTACGACATGATGTACGGTGCGACGGACACGGCCTTCATCGGCTGGGCCAAGCAGCATGGCGCTCGTCAGACCATGGACGGGCTCGGCATGCTGGTGGAGCAGGCTGCTGAAGCCTTTACCGTGTGGCGCGGCATCCGGCCTGGCACCAAGCAGGTATTGAGAGAACTGAAGCGCAATCTGGGCACCCTGTAAATCGGTCCGCTTATCAAGCGGGTGAGGAGTGGCACAACCGCGAGTGTGCGCTCCTGCTGACGGGCTGTTGCGATGTCACACCCTATGTCTGAGCAGAATCTCTCTCTTCCTCGGGGGGAAAGTGCTCCCCGTGCGTGGGAGAATGAAATTAGCACCATTATAAAAATAAATATAAATCGATAGGTAACAATGGGTTGCGATGATTTCAGGCTAGTGTCGCTCACGTTTATCAAGTTTTTTCTCAAAGCAGCGGAACTTGTGCGAAATGGTGCTGACTAACTAGATAGTTGAGGAAGTGCTAGCTAGTCACCTTTATAACTCCCCGGTATTTATACTGGGGATTTTTTTATCCATTTGAAAAATATAGAAATTTACCTTTCCCGTTTTGGGTGAAACTAAATTACATAAATTACTTTCACTTTCTGCTGCTTTGCTATACAGTTATCGGCGTAGGGTACAGAGGTAAGATGTTCTATCTTTCAGACCTTTTATTTCACGTAATTGAATGTGGCTGAATAGCAGCCCCGATGAGTCATCGTCGGGGTGTTTTTTTATGCGCAGCATTTAGAGTAAATGCTTTAAATTGGGCAATCTTTTGTTAGAATAGGGATGTTTCTTGAGGAAAACCAATCGTCTTTGTTCTCGAGAACTCGCTTTTTCCCAATTTTTTGAACTCATTTCTTCAGGCCGGTCCGCGACAGCGAGACTGGCCTCATTTTTATCTCTCTTCAGGCCTATCTTGTAATAAATTTTCAGTTTTGTTGATGTTCGGCATTATTCCCGGTTTGTTTGGTGGGACGGATGAAAACGATGTCAAAGAGAGTGAAAGTTAATTTTCACAGCAGCCTAACGCTCTATCTCTCTGATCGAAAAGACTTATAAGCTATAGGGGTGGGTTGTAACAGAGGTTGTAACAGAAGGGGGCGCGGGACAGGCCCAGGCAGGGAAAAACTGAAAGTCTTTCAATCAGCGGAGGGCCAACTCCGCTCATTGCAGCAAGAAGAGGAGCGATTTACTCCTCGATCTGGTGGTCTTCTTCTGTGTCGATCGAAGCGGTTTCGGCATTGGACAGATACCAGCCGCTCAGGGTCTGGGCCAACTTCTCGACGCCTATGTTGTTGAGGGAGGAGAAGGCCTCAACCTGGATCTGCGGACCCAGCTCGGCTACTGCCTGGCGCACCTTGATCACCTGGTTGTTGCGGGGGCCCGGGCTCAGCTTGTCTGCCTTGGTCAGCAGCAGCATCACCGGCAGCTCGCGGTGTGAGCTCCACTCCAGCATGTTCATGTCGGTCTCTTTGAGCGGATGGCGAATGTCCATCAGGATCACCAGACCTTTCAAGGATTCGCGGCGCTGCAGGTATTCAGCCAGTGACTTTTGCCACTTGAGCTTCATTTCCAGTGGAACCTGCGCATAACCGTAGCCCGGCAAGTCGACCAGGCGCTTGCCCGGTTCCAGTTCAAACAGGTTGATCAGCTGGGTACGGCCCGGTGTCTTACTGGTCCGTGCCAGGTTCTTGTGTTTGGTCAAGGTATTCAATGCAGATGATTTACCGGCGTTGGAACGCCCGGCAAACGCAATCTCGACACCCCCATCATTTGGCAGGTGGCGGATGTCGGGTGCGCTGGTCACAAAATGCACCTTATTGAAATTCAGAGTTTGTGTATCCAACGTAAATTCCCCATAGAGATAGAGGGTTATAGAGTTACTTTTTTGTGAAATCGTGTAAAATGGCGTCGTTTAAACGCGTTTATTTTAACATGCCTTCGGCGGCATGGGATCTGGAAGTCTAATAACGAGAAAGTTGGAACGCCATGAAGAACCTAGTCATTACACTTGCTCTGATGGTTGGCGTAACTGGGATGGCACAAGCCAAGGGCGATGCCGCTGCGGGACAAACCAAGGCTGCCGTCTGTGCGGCCTGTCATGGACCGGACGGCAACAGCCCAGTCGACATGTATCCCAAGATTGCTGGTCAGCACGCATCATATATCAAAAAACAATTAGTTGAACTGAAGGCTGCAGCTTCTGGCCAAACTGGTCGGGTTGCTCCCATCATGGGACCCATGGCGTTGCCTCTGTCCGATCAGGACATGGACGACCTGGCGGCTTACTTCTCCAGCTTGAAGGTTACCCCGATCGCCGTGCCTGACGACGTGGTCGAAGCTGGCAAGGCGCTCTATATGGGCGGTGATATGAGCCGTGGTTTGGCCGCCTGTACGGCTTGCCATGGCCCCCGAGGCTCGGGTGTCGAACAGGCCAAGTATCCAAGCCTGTCCGGCCAGCATCCTGCGTATATCAAAGCTCAGCTCACCGCATTTCGTGCAGCTGCGCGGGACAATCGATCCGAATGGTATGATGCGGGACGTTGCCAAGAAGCTGACTGATCAGGATATCGAAGTCCTGTCTAAATATGTGGCGGGTCTGCACTGATACCACCGATATGGTCGATTTGAGTTGAAACGGGGAGCCTTGGCTCCCCGTTTTTTATGGCTTGGCGATAATGCTCGGTTTAATCCCCCCGTTCTGTAAAGATCTTCATTCTCGCGGCAGGCCAAGGCTCATTAAATTGCATACAATTTGAAATATTTATTATTTATCAATCGATTATGTGCAATTTGATATTTTTCGGCATATTGAGAATGTTTTGAGTGGATTGAGCCACCTTATAGAGTTGATACAGTAGGCTCAATGGATTCACCCACGGATTGGGTGGCGGTTTTCGCAACGGGATGTTGTGAGCAGAGGATGGCAGGCGTGGCGGGATGCCATGGGCTGCATGAGCTGGCAAGGGATTGAAGGATCAGGATGGTGACCATCTCCGGAGCGGGATGGGTTGCGGGATGCAACTCCCCGGCACGATGGCAGGATGCGGTCGAGGCGGGTCAAACAGGCACACGCACATTCAGGAACGACTTAACATAAGGTCAGGATGACCACACCAAGATATGACGTGATGAGAAGTCTTAAGTAGAAAGGGTAAAGCATACTGTTTTGCCCTTCAGGATCTACTCGCATAAACATATCAAGGCAGCTTCGGCTGCCTTTTTTCTGTTGGGTCATTAACCCGATTAGCCATTCTGTGTCAAAATACCAGCAACATGCCCAGAGGATACCGATCCTGCGGTGTTCAGTGGCCACTTTTGGCCAAGTTGGGGCGAGATCCTGTTCTTGTTCCAGCTTTACTGTTCCTCGCATCGTATCCCACCGGGTCAGATCATCCCGGGTTCGGGTTCAATCCAGTTATTTTTCGGAGTTAGCCATTCATGTCTGCTAAACAACCCACTCGCAAGCCTACCGGTAAGCGCCAAGAATCTGATGTCAGTGCTCAGGAAGGTCGTGAGCGTAAGCGGGCTGCCAAGCGCAAGGGCCTGAAGGCAGGTTCTCGTCAGCAAGCCGAGCAACAAAACAATAACTGGCAACAGCAGCCCAAAGATCCGCGTATCGGTTCCCGCAAGCCGGTTGTATTGGTGCTGGATGACAAAGCAGAAGAAGCCGACGACGACCAAGCCGGTGAAAGAGAAGAAGCTGGTGATGACGCCCGAGCAGGAGCTGGCTTCCATCGAAAATGATGATCGCTTGAATGATCTGCTGGATCGTCTTGATGCCGGTGAAACGCTGGAAGCGGCCGAGCAGGCCTGGGTTGATCAGCGTGTCGACCGTTATCAGGAGCTGATGGATGAGCTGGGCATCATCGACAACGACGATGACGAGGATGAGGATGACCTCCCGTTCGATGGTGATGATGATGGCGGGTTCGACGAACCACAACAGCCTGCTCCGAAGAGGAGCTGTGGGATCGTTTCACTCAGGTCGATTACAAGCCTGAGCCAAAACCTGAGCCGAAGAAAAAGTGATGAGTGAGTGGATGCTGGCCGCCCTGTTGGGCGGCCTGATTTTGTCAGGCTTGGCCATCTATGCCGGCATGCTGCTAGCCAGGCTCAAACGACAGCAAGCGATGCAGTGGCAGGCGATTGCTGCTCGCAATGAGCTAATTCTGGATAGCGTGCGAGTTATTGCCCATGCGGTGCAGGAGGGGCAGTGCGACTACTCCGAAGGTGCCATTCGACTGACTAACCTGTTGATGCGTTGCAGATCAAGGGTGGGCGAGCCTTCGCCAATGAATTCCCTGGTCTCTATGGCCTCTACGAGAAGGTGAAGGAGATGCCGACTCACGAGGCGAGGCGAGCCCTCAAGCGCAACGAAGTGATGAAGATGGATCTCGAACGCAGCGGCTACGAGGCCGAGCTGGAGGCGCAGATCCTCAAGGATGTCGCCCGACTGAAGGACTTTCAGCTAAGCCGGTGAGCCCTGGATAACAAAGAAAGAGGAAGCAAGCGTGCAAGCAGAACAGATTGTGTGGGATCAGGCCCTGATCGAGAAATATAACTACAGCGGCCCGCGTTACACCTCCTATCCCACCGCGCTGGAGTTCAACGAGGGCTTCAGTTATCCGGACTTCGTCCAGGCCGCGGGCCAGTATCCGGCGCGCAATCTGTCGCTCTACGTGCACATCCCCTTCTGCCACAAGCTTTGCTACTACTGCGGCTGCAACAAGGTGATCACCCGTCACCAGCACAAGGCCGATCAATACCTCGATTACCTCGAGCAGGAGATCAAGGCGCAGGCCCCCCTGTTCAAGGACCGGCTGGTGACCCAGCTGCACTGGGGCGGCGGCACCCCCACCTATCTGAACGAAGGGCAGACCCGTCGCCTGATGGCCATCTTGCGGGAGCACTTCCGGTTTGCGGATGAGGGGGAGATCAGCATAGAGGTCGACCCGCGCGAGATCGAACTCTCCATGCTGGATGTGCTGCGGGAGCTCGGCTTCAACCGCATCAGCCTCGGTGTGCAGGATTTCAACAAGGCGGTCCAGGTCGCGGTCAACCGCGAGCAGGACAACGACTTCATCCGTGCCATGCTGGAGCGCGCCCGGGCATTGGGGTTCCGCTCCACCAATCTCGACCTTATCTACGGCCTGCCACACCAGAACCGGGATAGCTTCCACCACACCCTGGAGGAAGTGCTCAAGACGGATCCGGCCCGCCTCTCCATCTTCAACTATGCCCACCTCCCGAGCCGCTTCGCCGCCCAGCACAAGCTGAAGGAGGAAGACATGCCAGCCCCCCGGGAGAAGCTGGCCATGCTGCAGGACACCATCGCCTTCCTCACCGGTCAGGGTTATCAGTTCATCGGCATGGATCACTTCGCCAAGCCCGATGACGAGCTGGCGGTGGCCCAGCGTGAAGGCAAGCTGCACCGCAACTTCCAGGGCTACACCACCCAGGGAGATTGCGATCTGCTGGGGCTGGGGGTCTCTTCCATCAGCATGATGGGGGATGCCTACTCCCAGAATCAGAAGGATCTCAAAACCTATTACGCCCAGGTGGAGACGCTCGGCCACGCCCAGTGGAAGGGATGCTCCCTCAACCGGGATGACCTGATCCGCCGCGAGGTGATCAAGCGCCTCATCTGCGACTTCTCCCTGAACTTCGCCGCCGTCGAGCAGGCCCATGGCCTGGTCTTCCGGGAGTACTTCGCCGAGGATCTCAAGCTGCTGCAGACCTTCATCGACGATGGTCTGGTGCGCATGACAGACGATGGACTGGAGGTGGTCTCCACCGGTCAGTTGCTCATTCGCAACATCTGCATGTGCTTCGACGTCTACCTGCGTAGCAAGGCGCGCCAGCAGCAGTTCTCCCGGGTGATCTGAGCCGTCGCTCAGCGTTGAACATAAAAAAAAACCGCCTCGGCGGTTTTTTTATTGGGTTTGCCTGCACTCAGCGTTGGGCTGCGCGGGCGCTCAGTTCGGCTTTCTCGCCATCGCTCAGGAAGGCCAGGGTCAGACCGTTCTGCTGGGCGGTGCGGATCTCGCTCGCCGTCATGCCGGCGGCCGGGGCGGCCACCTCGTATTCATGGGGCAGGTCAATGCCTTCCACCGCAGGGTCGTCGGTGTTGAGGCAGGCCAGCACGCCGGCGGCCAGGAACTGGCGGATCGGGTGCTCGGTCAGGCTGGCGACAGTGGTGGTCTGGATATTGGAGGTGAGGCAGGACTCGATGCCGATGCGGTGCTCCGCCAGATAGGCCATCAGGGCCGGATCCTGGACGGCCTTGACACCGTGGCCGATACGCTCGGCGCCCAGATCGCGAATGGCCTGCCACATGCTCTCGGGGCCCGCCGCTTCACCGGCGTGCACGGTGACGCGCATGCCCGCATCCCGCACCTTGCGAAAATGTTCGGTAAAGAGTTCCCCCGGGAAGCCCAGCTCGTCACCGGCCAGATCGATGGCGACCAGCTTGTCGCGATGGGCCAGACAGGCGGCCAGCTCCTTGTTGCACTGCTCGGTGCCGAAGGTGCGGCTCATGATACCGATCAGATTGGTTTTGATGCCAAAGTCGCGGCTGCCGGCGGCCACGCCGTCGATGATGGCTTCCACCACGCCCTGCGGGTGCAGCTTGTGGGCCATCGCCATGTAGGCGGGGCTGAAGCGCAGCTCGGCATAGTCGATGCCGGCGCGCAGCAGATCTTCCACGTTCTCGTAGGCGACCCGGCGGCAGGCGTCGTAATCGGCCAGCACGGCCACGCCCCAGTCCAGTTTCTTCAGGAAGGCCACCAGACTCGGCTCGTTCTCGACGATCTGAACGTGAGGGCGCAGGGCTTCCAGCTCATCGGCTGGCAGTTGGATGTTGTGCAGGCGACCCAGCTCGAGAATGGTCTGCGGACGGATGTTGCCATCCAGATGGCGGTGCAGGTCGGTCAGGGGGAGGGATCTGTCAATCATGATGGCGCCTTCTGCGAGTCGGGTTGGAAAGCCTGTCATTCTAGGCGGGGATCTTGAAAAAGATACCCCGTTTGCAGGCAAACGGGGTCTGATTGGTCAGGCTTTCCCTCAAGGCGTGATGGGAATCGTTTTTCCCGAAGACTCAGGGAATGTCGAGTTCCTTGAGCTTGCGGGTCAGGGTATTGCGACCCCAGCCGAGCAGGCGGGCGGCCTCCTGCTTGTGGCCATGGGTGTGCTCCAGTGCCGTCTCCAGCATGATCCGCTCGAACTGGGGCATGGCGTCGGCCAGGATGTCGGTCTCCCCCAGCGCCAGCTTGGCGGCCACCCAGTCCTGCAGTTGTTGCTGCCAGCCACCGGTCAGCGCGGGTTGGCCCGGCTCCGCCGTGCTGGTGATGGGGGTCAGCAGCTCGGTGGGCAGATCGCCGACCAGCACCTCCTGGCCCGAGGCCATCACGGTCAACCAGCGGCAGACGTTCTCCAGCTGGCGAACGTTGCCGGGCCAGGGCAGGCGGCTGATGTAGGTCTGGGTATCCGGGTGCAGGCTCTTGGCCTCTACGTTCAGCTCCTTGGCGGCCCTCAGCAGGAAGTGCTGGGCCAGCTGGGGTATGTCCTCCCGCCGCTCCTTGAGGGCGGGGATATGTATGCGGATGACGTTGAGGCGGTGGAACAGGTCTTCGCGAAACTCGCCGTCGGCGACCCGTTTCTCCAGATTCTGGTGGGTGGCGGCGATGATCCGCACGTCCACCTGCACCGGTTGATGGCCACCGACCCGGTAGAACTGGCCATCGGCCAGCACCCGCAGCAGCCGGGTCTGGACGTCGAGGGGCATGTCGCCTATTTCGTCGAGAAACAGGGTGCCGCCGTCGGCCTGCTCGAAACGGCCGTGGCGGATGTTGTTGGCGCCGGTGAAGGCCCCTTTCTCATGGCCGAATAGTTCGGATTCGATGAGATCCTTCGGGATGGCGGCCATGTTGAGGGCGATGAAATTCTTGTGGGCGCGGGGGCTGTGCTTGTGCAGGGCATGGGCGACCAGCTCCTTGCCGGTGCCGCTCTGGCCGTTGATCAGCACCGAGATGCTGGAGCGGGACAGTCGGCCTATGGCGCGAAACACCTCCTGCATGGCGGGGGCCTCACCGATGATCTCCGGGGTGGTGGTGGCCTCCTGCTGGCGAGCCTTGCGCTTGGTGCGCTGCTCTTTCAGATGATTCTCGGCGCGGCGCACCAGGGTGACCGCCTCGTCGATGTCGAACGGCTTGGGCAGGTATTCGAAGGCGCCGCGCTGGTAGGCGTTGACCGCGCTGTCGAGATCCGAGTGCGCCGTCATGATGATGATGGGCAGATCGGCCTGGCGGCGGTGGATTTGCTCCAGCAGGCTCAGGCCGTCGATGCCCGGCATGCGGATATCGGAGAGGATCACGTCCGGCGAGCGCATCTCCAGCGAGCTCAGCAGGGCTTCGCCGTCGGCAAAGCTCTCGCATTCGAAGCCTTCGCTACCAAGGGTGCGCTCCAGGACCCACCGGATGGAGCTGTCGTCATCGACGATCCACACTTTTGCTGTCATGAGGTTCCCTTACTTGCGAAGTGGTAGGTAGATGGTGAATTCGGTGTGGCCGGGCCAGCTGATGCAGTCGATGCGTCCCTTGTGCTGATCGATCAGGTTCTGGGCGATGGAGAGGCCGAGGCCTGTGCCCCCCTCCTTGCCGGTGATCATGGGGTAGAAGAGGGTGTCGCGAATGGCATCGGGAATGCCGGGGCCGTTGTCGATGATCTTGATTTCGGCGGCCAGGCGGTAGCGCTGGCCGTGGATGGTGATCTGGAAGGCGGTGCGGGTCTTGATGCGGATGAGCCCGGTCTGATCACCGAGAGCCTCGGCGGCATTGCGGACTATGTTGAGAAACGCCTGCTGCAGCTGGTCCGGCTCCATCTCGAACTCGGGAATGCTGGGGTCGTAGTCCCGCTCGATGCGGATCTGGGGCGGCAGCTCCAGGTCTACCAGGCGGCGCACCTGCTCCAGCACCGAATGCACATTGTGCATCTGATGGCGTCCCGGCCGCTGGGGGCCGAGCAGACGATCGACCAGCACCCGCAGGCGATCAGCCTGCTCTATGATGATGCCAGTGTATTCACGCAGGGCCGGGTCCGGCAGCTCCTTTTGCAACAGCTGGGCCGCGCCGCGCAGACCCCCGAGGGGATTCTTTATCTCGTGAGCCAGCCCTCGTACCAGCTCCTTGGCGGCTTGCTGCTGGGCATGTTGCTGCAGCTCCTGGCTGATCTTCTTCTGCTGATCTATTTTGCGCAGCTCCACCACCATCAGCCGCTGCTCGTGGTCGGCCATGGGGCTCACGCTAATCTCCACCAGCCTGGGTTCTCCCTCCACCACCAGGGTGACTTCGCTGTCGGTGAAGCCCTGCCCCGAAATGAGGCACTGCTTGAATCGTTGCAGGTCGAGGGAGATGTGCTCCAGCAGATGGGGCAGTTCGATCCCGATCAGTCGCCGTTCGCTGAGGGAAAGCAGCTGTTCAGCCGCCGGGTTGACGAATTGAATGCAGAGCCGCTCATCCATCAGGATGACGGCGGTCAGCAGGTTGTCCAAGAGTGTCTTGGCGTGATCCGAGCGGGTTGGCACAGGTTTCTCCCTAAAACGGTGCTTTACACCTGTTATGCACCGATATGGTGCATTGAGTTTACCCGCATCGGTGCGTCACATCACCCCTAATTGGCCTTGGGGGTGGCTTTGGGAGCCGGATTCACAGTCGTTCTATGCAGGTAAAAGGTGGCTGCTTTGGATTTAGCAAGGATCGTACCGTCTTTGGTGAGCAGCTCGAGCCGCGCCTCGTAGGCGCCGCGAGGGAGGTTCTCAACCCGGATGGCCAGGCTGTTGTGAACGAGGGGAATGGCCTTGTCGTTCAGCAGCAGGCGCACGTCATATTGCACGGGTGCCTGGGGATGGACCTGTGCCTGGAAGACGATGTTGCCCGTGTTGTCGCGCAATGTGCTGCCCGGCTCGGGTGAGAGCAGTTCTATCTCCAGGGGGGCTGCTTCCTGGGCCTTCCTGGCATCGACCCCGGTCAGGCTGTTGAAGTCATCGACCTGGACCGAATGGGGCGAGGTGCCGATGAGAGGGGAGACCCGCAGGTCTAACTCCCTGGCGTTCTTGCCGGGGGGAGGGGCGTCGGTGTAGTGGGTTACCCCATGGGGATCGACCCAGGAATAGACTCTGGCTGCCTGGGCTGTGCAGGAGATCATCAGCAAGAGGCCCAGCGTCCATGTCGGGTGTACTGTTTTCATCCATCTCTCCTTGACGGGGTTCACCTTAATCCTATCAGAGAAAAAAATGTCGGGTTTATTGTCGGATGCGCGGTGAAGAACGGGCTCGCCGAGCCCTAGCACCATGCTGCGTGAGGCAATGAGTCATGATATTTCAGCCCCTTAGATAAAAAACCCGCCAGATGGCGGGTTTGTCATGATGAAGCAATGGGCACCGGATTAGACGGAGTAGTACAGCTCGAACTCCAGCGGGTGCGGGGTCATGCGGACACGATCCACGTCATGCTGCTTCAGCTCCAGGTAGGAGTTGATGAAGTCGTCGCTGAAGACGCCGCCACGGGTCAGGAACTCGCGGTCTGCATCCAGTGCGGACAGGGCCTCGTCCAGGGAACCGGCAACGGTCGGCACTTCTGCGGCTTCTTCCGGCGGCAGGTCATACAAGTTCTTGTCCATGGCATCGCCCGGATGGATCTTGTTGATGATGCCGTCCAGACCGGCCATCAGCTGGGCAGCGAAGGCCAGGTAGGGGTTGGCAGCCGGATCCGGGAAGCGCACTTCGATGCGGCGTGCTTTCGGGCTCGGCACCACAGGGATACGGATGGAGGCAGAGCGATTGCGGGCGGAGTAGGCCAGCATGACGGGAGCTTCATAGCCCGGCACCAGACGCTTGTAGGAGTTGGTAGTCGGGTTGGCGAAGGCGTTGATGGCCTTGGCGTGCTTGATGATGCCGCCGATGTAGTGCAGCGCCATCTCGGACAGACCGCCGTACAGGTCGCCGGCGAACAGGTTGACGCCGTTCTTAGCCAGGGACTGGTGGCAGTGCATGCCGGAGCCGTTATCACCGAACATGGGTTTCGGCATGAAGGTGACTGTCTTGTTGTAGGCGTGGGCCACGTTGTGGATCACGTACTTCAGCACCTGCACTTCGTCAGCTTTCAGGGTAAGGGTGTTGAAGCGGGTTGCGATCTCGTTCTGACCGGCAGTGGCCACTTCGTGGTGGTGAGCTTCAACGACCTGGCCCATCTCTTCCAGCACCAGACACATGGCTGCACGGATGTCCTGGGAGGAGTCAACCGGCGCAACCGGGAAGTAACCACCCTTGACGAAGGGACGGTGCCCCTTGTTGCCGTGCTCGTACTCGGTACCCGAGTTCCAGGCAGCTTCTTCGGATTCGATCTTCACGAAGCTGTGGCCCATGGTGTTGGAGAAGGTGATGTTGTCGAACATGAAGAATTCCGGCTCCGGCCCGAACAGCACGGTGTCAGCGATGCCGCTGGCTTTCAGGAAATCTTCGGCACGCTTGGCGATGGAGCGCGGATCGCGGTCATAGCCTTGCATGGTGGCGGGTTCAAGCACGTCACAGACGATGTTCAGCGTGGTCTCTTCGGTGAACGGGTCCAGTTTGGCGGAGGCCGGATCCGGCATCAGCACCATGTCAGACTCGTTGATGCCCTTCCAGCCGCCGATGGAGGAGCCATCGAACATCTTGCCGTCTTCGAAGAAGTCTTCGTCGACCTGGTGGGAAGGAATGGATACGTGCTGCTCTTTACCCTTGGTGTCGGTAAAACGCAGATCAACAAACTTGACTTCGTGTTCCTGGATCAGGGCCAAAACGTTCTGGGCTGACATGCTAAGTAACCTCCGGTGTTAAAACTCTTTGGGTGAATGCGTCATCACATTCACATAAGCCAGTATCGTGCCAAGTTTGTGACAGCTTGATTTCAGTGCATTTGCACCCTTTCAGGCTGTCGGGACTCCCGCTTTCATGCTTGGCTGCGCCTCAAAGTGGTGCAACGTTGGATCGTTTTGGTGCACCAGTATGGTGCGCCTACGTGTCAAGACCATCTAAGCAGGCTTTTGGCGCGGGGTCCATGATCCAGATCCCCTGTCGTACACGAATGGTCTGCAATTCTGCTAGGCAGATCACAAAGGCGAGAGTACAATTAGCGCCCAATTTTACCCGGTGATTTGAGGCGAGAATGTTAGAGAATTTACGCAATATTGCGATTATTGCGCACGTAGACCACGGCAAAACTACCCTGGTTGATAAGCTGCTGCAGCAGTCTGGAACCCTGGACCGTACCACTGATGGTCAAGAGCGTCTGATGGATTCCAACGATCTGGAAAAGGAACGTGGTATTACCATTCTCGCCAAGAACACTGCGATCCGCTGGAATGACTACCGCATCAACATCGTCGATACCCCGGGTCACGCCGACTTCGGTGGTGAAGTTGAGCGCGTCATGTCCATGGTTGACTCCGTGCTGCTGCTGGTCGACGCCGTTGACGGCCCTATGCCGCAAACCCGTTTCGTGACCCAGAAAGCTTTCGCCCAGGGTCTGAAGCCGATCGTGGTCATCAACAAGATCGACCGTCCGGGTGCTCGTCCTGACTGGGTAATGGATCAGGTATTCGACCTGTTCGACAACCTGGGTGCCACCGATGAGCAACTGGACTTCAAGGTTGTTTACGCCTCTGCACTGAACGGTTGGGCCACCCTGGACCAGAGCGTCGAGTCCGACAACATGGAACCCCTGTTCCAGGCCATCGTTGACAACGTCGAGCAGCCGAAGGGTGACCCCGCCGGTGGCTTCCAGATGCAGATCTCCCAGCTGGACTACAACTCCTACGTCGGTGTTATCGGTATCGGCCGTATCACCCGTGGTCGCGTCAAGACCAACCAGCAGGTCACCATCGTTGGTGCCAACGGCAAGAACCGTACCGGCAAGGTCGGTCAGGTGCTGGGTTACCTGGGTCTGTCCCGTACCGAAGTGGCCGACGCGCAAGCGGGCGACATCATCGCCATCACCGGTCTGGGCGAGCTGAAGATCTCCGACACCATCTGTGACAACAATGCCGTCGAAGCCCTGCCACCGCTCTCCGTCGACGAGCCGACCGTGAACATGACCTTCCAGGTCAACACCTCACCGTTCGCCGGCAAAGAAGGCAAGTTCGTGACCTCCCGCAACATTCTGGAGCGTCTGAACCAGGAGCTGGTCCACAACGTGGCCCTGCGTGTGGAAGAGACCGAAGATCCGGACAAGTTCCGCGTCTCCGGCCGTGGTGAACTGCACCTGTCCATCCTGATCGAAAACATGCGTCGCGAAGGCTACGAGCTGGCGGTATCCCGTCCGGAAGTTATCCTGCGCACCGTTGACGGCGTGCTGCACGAACCGTTCGAAACCGTGACCGTGGACGTGGAAGAGATCCACCAGGGTTCCGTCATGGAGCAACTCGGCCTGCGTAAGGGCGAGATGACCAACATGACCCCGGATGGCAAGGGCCGTGTCCGTCTCGACTTCATGATCCCGAGCCGTGGCCTGATCGGTTTCCAGACCGAGTTCCTGACCATGACCTCAGGTACCGGCCTGCTGTACCACACCTTCGACCATTACGGTCCGCACAAGGGTGGCAGCATCGGTGAGCGTCAGAACGGCGTGCTGATCTCCAACGCCACCGGCAAGGCCCTGACCTTCGCCCTGTTTGGCCTGCAAGACCGCGGTCGTCTGTTCATCGGTCACGCGACCGAAGTGTACGAAGGCCAGGTGATCGGGATCCACTCCCGCTCCAACGACCTGACCGTCAACTGCCTGAAGGGCAAACAGCTGACCAACATGCGTGCCTCCGGTACCGACGAAGCCCAGGTGCTGACTCCGCCGATCCGCATGACCCTGGAGCAGGCTCTCGAGTTCATCGACAACGATGAGCTGGTGGAGATCACTCCGAAGGCCATCCGTATCCGCAAGAAATTGCTGACCGAGATGGATCGCAAGCGCGCCGGTCGTGCTTGATCGATAGCTGTTCATCGACAGACCAAAGAGAGGCCTTATGGCCTCTTTTTTTATGGTCGCGCGGTGGGTTCTCACCCCGGTATGGTCGATGGTGATGACCGCGAACCGGCTCATGGGTGGTCAGATGGGCACCCTATCTGACACAATATCCGCATGATGACGCTTACGAGAATCAAGATGCAGCAGCAAATCCGCGGCCGCCTGGCCCACGCAGTCTCCTTCTTGCGCCACGATGGCGCCCATTTTGCCCAGTTTGTCTGGGGCCGTTTCCAGCAGGACAGGCTGACGGTCACCGCCGGTTACCTGGCCTATGTGACCCTGCTCTCTCTGGTGCCCATGGTCGCCGTGGTGTTCGGCATGATGTCGGCCTTCCCGGTGTTCCAGACCCTGAAACAGCAGATGGAGCAGTTCGTCTATCACAACTTCGTGCCCACCGCCGGCGAGATGCTCAAGGAGTACATAGACGGCTTCGTGGCCAATGCCACCAACACCACTGCGGTCGGCATAGGCGCTCTGATAGTGGTGGCCCTGATGTTGATCTCGGCCATCGACAAGAACCTCAACTACATCTGGCGTTCGACCCAGAATCGACCGCTGGCCCAGGCCTTTGCCATGTACTGGATGATACTGACCCTGGGCCCCGTGCTCATCGGGGCCAGCCTCGCCATCTCCTCCTACATACTGTCGCTGAAGCTGTTTGCCGCTGACAGCCTGTTTGGCGCCGGCTATCTGGTGCTGCGCAGCCTGCCCTTCCTGTTCTCTGTGTTCGGCTTCCTGCTTATTTATACCGTGGTGCCGAACTGCAAGGTGCGGCTGACCCACGCCTTGATCGGCGCCCTGGTGGCGGCCACCCTGTTCGAGCTGGCCAAGCGTGGCTTCTCCATCTACATCACCAACTTCCCCTCCTATCAGGCCATCTACGGCGCCCTGGCGACCATCCCCATTCTGTTCGTCTGGGTGTATCTAAGTTGGTTGGTGGTCTTGCTCGGCGCGGAGACCACCGCCTGCCTGGGGGAATACGAGAAACCGGGCAACGAGGAGCTGGCCTGACATAGCGCCGACCCTGGCGGGAAAGGCGTTGGCCCGGGCAGGGCATTTATTGGTAGCATCAACGACCGCCCCGTCATGACGACGGCGGCGGTCGTTCTGTTTTGAGAGGAGAGGGATGTGATTGCATTGATCCAGCGGGTGTCAGAGGCCAGCGTGACCGTCGAGGGAGAGGTGACCGGGGCCATAGGCCAGGGGTTGCTGGTGCTGCTCGGGGTAGAGCAGGGGGACGATGAGGCCAAGGCCGACAAGCTGCTGCACAAGGTGAGCGGCTATCGCATCTTCTCCGATGCAGAGGGCAAGATGAACCTCAACGTGGGCCAGGTCGGGGGCAGCCTGCTGGTGGTCTCCCAGTTCACCCTGGCGGCGGATACCGGCAAGGGGATGCGACCCAGCTTCTCCGGCGGTGCCCACCCGAGCGATGCCGAGCGGCTCTATGACTACTTCGTTGCCCGGGCCAAGGAGGGCGGCATGCCGACCGAGACGGGACGTTTTGCCGCCGACATGAAGGTCAGGCTGCTCAACGACGGCCCCGTGACCTTCTGGCTGCAGGTGTAGGTATCATTGCTGGCGTCAGGCCGAAGATGCCTGGCTTTTCACCCTGCCGAGGGCTCTCGTGGTGACCCGCCAGCAAGAGTGAGGGACCGCAACAGGCCCTAGGCGAGATTGGTGGCGTGCAGTATGACGTTGCGATAACCCGGCACCCCGTGGGCGCTGGTGGGGCCTATCCACTCCTCGGCCAGCCGTTTGGCCTGCGCCAGTTCGAGGCGGGTCCGTGGCAGCAGGTTGACGATGAGGGTGCCGCGCAGGCATCTGGCCAGCGCCTGATAGATGGGCGCCTGGAACAGCAGCAGGGGATTGCCGTCCTGGCTGAACAAGTCCAGCAGCACCAGATCGTAGGCGTCCTGGCTCTGGAGCAGGAAGTGCAGGGCGTCAGCATGATGCAGCCTAGGGGGGCGCTGCGAGGCGTCCTGGAAGAACTGCTGGAACAGGGTGAGGATCTCGGCGTCCAGATCCACGCAGTCGTGGCGTGCTTCGGGCCAGCGTGCCCCCAGATGGCGGGTGAGATCCCCCCCTCCCAACCCCAGCTCCAGGATCCGGCTCGCCTCTGCGGGCAGCCGCTCGGCGATGCTCTGTTGATGGGGCAGGCAGAGGTGTTCCGGCTGGCTCAGGCTCATGGCGGATTGCACCACGCCGTCCATTTCCAGCCAGCGGTGGCGGGCATTTTCCAGGATGGAGAGGCGGCGTTCGGGTTTGGCGCTGAGGTGCAATAAGTGGTCGGCTTGGTACGCTTGCAGATTGAAGTCCATGAATTTGCACGGCAAGATGGCTTTCGACCAGTGTAACTCAAGGATGTCGCTATGTACCGGGTGGTCACTCCTCAAACTGCAGCCGAGCTGGGCTCTTACTACCAGCTGCGCTGGGAGGCATTGGTGCGCAAGCTCTTCAATCTGCCCGTCGGCGCAAACTCAAGGATCTCTTTATGTACCGGGTAGTCACCCCCCAAACGCCAGCCGAGCTGGATGCCTACTACCAGTTACGCTGGGAACTCCTACGCAAGCCCTTCAATCTGCCCGTGGGCTCCGAGCGTGACGAATACGATACCGTCGCCATTCATCGGCTGATGCTGGCCGAAGACGGCACCCCCATTGCCGTCGGTCGCCTCTTCATCGGGGGGGACGAGGCCCAGATCCGCTTTATGGCGCTGCGCCCAGAGTTTCGCGGTCAGGGGCTGGGGGCCCGTATGGTGGAGGATCTCGAGCTGCTTGCCCGGGACGAGAAGGTGAAACGGCTGGTGATGAACGCGCGCCAGGAGGCGGTGGAGTTCTATCGCAGGTGCGGTTTTCTCGAGGTGGGTGAGGGGCCCGTCTCCTTCGGCCGCATTCCCCATCGTCAGATGATCAAATCCATCAGTCCGCTGCAGACCATACAGTACCGCCCCGAGTGGTGTCAGGATCTCACCACCCGCTGGTCGAGGGGGATCCCCATCAGCGAGAAGATGGGGGTGCACATCACCCACTACGATGGCCAGACCTTCCACCTCAAGGCCAACCTGGCGGCCAACCTCAACGTCCACGACACCATGTTCGCCGGCAGCATTTACAGTCAGTGCGTGCTGGCGGGCTGGGGCCTCATCTGGCTGCAGCTCAAGGAGGCCGGTCTGGGCGGGGATACAGTGCTGGCTGAGGGCAACATCAAATATTACAGACCCGTGAGCGAGGAGCCGGAGGCCAGGGTCGCCCGGGAGGGGATGCCCGCCGTGCTGGCGCCGCTCAAGAACGGGGAGTCCGCCAAGTTCAGCCTGCGGGTGCAGCTGTTCAGCGGTCGCAAGCTGGCGGTGGAGTTTGTCGGCCAGTACGTGGTGCTGCCCATCAAGCGGGCGGGACACTGACCCCGCCGTCCGACATCCGTTAGCAACAAGGCCTCATGATGAGGCCTTGTTCGTCATTGCGCCGCGGTGGCGGGGGGCGTCTGCGGTCGCCGGAGCGGGCCGCTGCGCCCCTGGGCCGGATAGCGTACGCCTGTCTCCCAGTCGCAAGTGGCTTCCCCGGTCGGGAAGCGCCATTCCAGGGTCGGGCTCTCAAGGGGGCCGCGCCAGAGCGTCAGCAACTCGGCACAGCGCCGTTTGTTCAGCACGCCGAGATCCAGCTGCCACTGGTCACTGGCGAGATCGACCCCGCCCTGCAGCGCCAGCAGGTGGGTGATGGTGGAGGCCCCGCCCTGCTCGATCTGCAGCTTGCCCTGCTCGGCCCTGGCCTTCAGCTTGATGTGGTAGAAGGGGGTATCCCCCTGTTGCATCGCCTGCCACAGGGACTCGGGGGTCAGGGTGGGCGGGGCCGCCTCCTTGAACCAGTTGTCCAGCAGAGGGTCTATCCCGACCTTGTCCCAGAAGGGATCCCTGGCCTCCAGGCTCAGGCTGCCCTGCAGGGTGCGGCGCCAGTTGTCGGTGGTCTGCTCCGGTTGCGGGGCCAGATCCGCCTGCAGATCCGTCTCCAGATCCACCTTGCCCGCCAGCGAAACGGGGGCATGGAGCAGTTCGCCCCACTTCTCCAGATCCAGCTGCTTGCCCTGCAGTTGCAGGTGGCTCTCCTGCCCGGGCACCTTGCCCCATTGGCCGCTGAGGCTGAGGGAGCCCTCATCCGGCAGCTCGCTGCTGAGGCTGTTGAGCTGCCAGGCGCCGGGGGTCAGCTCCGCGTCTAGGGCGCCGTTGCGGGCACTCAAGCCGTCCCATACCAGCTCGAACCACTTGCTCTCGATGCTGGCCCGGCCCAGCAGCGGGCCCGGCTGGTTGCCCTTCAGGCTGAGATCGCTCAGATAGAGCTGCCAGCCGGTCAGGGAGAGTGGCAGGGTGTCGTCGAAGGAGAGCACCTTGAGCTTGTCGAAGGCCAGCTTGCGCACGTCGATCTGCTGCGGGCGCCAGCCCTGCCACTCCTGCCACCACCCTTCCGGCAGGCTGATGTCCATGCCGCTCAGGGCCAGGTCCTTGAGGGTCAGCTTTTGCTGTTGGGTGTCGAGGGCAAGCTCGACATTGAACTCCCCGTCGTATGCCTTGCCCTGCAGCTCGGCATCAATCTGCCCGGGGGAGAAGGCGAGCTTGCCCTCGATGGCTTCCAGCTGGAACAGGCCGCGGCCGAGATCTGACAGGGTGCCGGAGAGATAGCCGCTTGGCTGGTTGCCCGCCTGCCAGTCGAAGGCGGTGAGCTGACCGCTGAAGTTGTTGAGGGAGAGCTCCTGCTCTATGGCGTTGACGCTGACCCGATCGAGCTGGCCCCGATCCAGGGTGATGCGGCGCAGGGGGAACTCACCCTGGGGGATGTCCCCCAGTTCGACCCGCATGCCACGGGCCTTCAAGGTGTGCAGTTGCAGGCTGCGATCCGGCCAGTTCAGCACCATGCCGGTTTCCAGCAGACCGTCGAACAGATTGGTGGTCAGCTTGTCGGTGCTCAGCACCTGCCCCTCCAGTCGCCCCTTGAGGCTGAGGCGGGCCAGGGTGAGCTGCGGCGTCTCCAGCTGGTTGATGCCGAGGCTGAGGTTGGCCTGGGGCTGGCGTTTAGGGTCGATCAGCTCCCAGTCGCTCAGGGTGGCGCTCAGGCCGCGCAGGGTCAGCTCCGGGCTCAGCAGGCTCAGGTTGTCTATGGTGCTGTCGCTGATGGTGAGGGAGTGCACCGGCAGGGTCGGCAGCTGGTTCGGTAGCGGCAACTTGATGACGGGGCGGATGAGATCCAGGTGGGCGATGCGTACGTCCCGGTTCAGCCAGTCGATGTTGTCTATCTCCAGATAGATCTTCTCCAGCTGCACCGCATCCCCGTATTGCACCTGCTCCGCCAGCAGGGTGTAGGGGTGAAGCGGGTTGAACACCAGTCGCCCTATGGTGACAGGCACGCCGGTCTGCTGGCTGATCCAGCTGGCGATGGGGCCCTTGGCACGCTCGGCGTCGAACAGGCCGAGACCAACCCAGACGAACAGCAGCAGGAAGGCAAACAGATAGAGCAGGGCGCGTAGCCAGGAATTCATCGGTGTTTTCCTCCTGTGATCTGTTGGGGGTCAGGCATTGGAATAGTGATCCCGCAGGCCGAGCCAGCGGCGGATCCGACGTCGGTCCATCAGGAATCTGACCATCTTCTGCATATGCACATCCCCGCCTCAGGCATTGGAATAGTGATCCCGCAGGCCGAGCCAGCGGCGGATCAGGGGTTCGACATGGCATGGGTGCAGGTCCATCAAGAATCTGACCATCTTCTGCATTATTTACCCGGGTCAGGCATTGGAATAGTGATCCCGCAGCCCCAGCCAGCGGCGGATCAGGGGTTCGACATGGCTCGGATGCTTGTCCATCAGGAAGCGCGCCATCTTCTGCACCTGGGGAATGAGCGACTGGTCGCGCACCAGATCGGCGATCTTGAGATCCGCCAACCCGGTCTGGCGGGTGCCGAGCAGTTCCCCCGGGCCGCGCAGCTCGAGATCCCGCTGGGCGATCAGGAAGCCGTCGTTGGTCTCCCGCAGCACCCCGAGCCGGCTCTGGGCCGTCTTGGAGAGGGGAGCATGGTAGAGCAGCACGCAATGGGAGGCCACCGAGCCCCGGCCGACCCGGCCGCGCAGCTGGTGCAACTGGGCCAGCCCCAGCCGTTCCGGGTTCTCGATGATCATCAGGCTGGCATTGGGCACGTCTACCCCCACCTCTATGACTGTGGTGGCGACCAGCAGCTGCAAGATGCCTGCCTTGAACTCCTCCATCACCCGCTGCTTCTCGACCGGGCGCATCCGCCCATGGACCAGGCCTATGTGCAGGCCGGGCAGCCTGGCTTGCAGCTCGGCGGCCGTGTCTTCGGCGGCCTGGCACTCCAGCACCTCGGACTCCTCGATCAGGGTGCAGACCCAGTAGGCCTGCTTGCCCTCGGTACAGGCGAGTTTCACCCGCTCGATCACATCCTGACGGCGACTGTCCGGCAGGGCGACAGTGGTGATGGGAGTGCGGCCGGGTGGCAGCTCGTCGATGACGGAGGTGTCGAGGTCGGCATAGGCTGTCATCGCCAGGGTGCGGGGAATGGGGGTGGCGGTCATGATGAGCTGATGGGGATGCACCCCTTCTCGCTCCCCTTTTTCCCGCAGGGCGAGACGCTGGTGCACCCCGAACCTGTGTTGTTCGTCGATGATCACCAGGGCCAGGCGCTGGAACACCACCTGCTCCTGGAAGATGGCGTGGGTGCCCACCACCATCTTGACACTGCCGTCGGCGATGGCGGCGAGCTGAGCCTCCCGCGCCTTGCCCTTCTGCTTGCCCGCCAACCAGCCCACCTTGATGCCGAGGGGTGCCAGCCAGTTGGCGAAGTTGACGGCGTGCTGTTCGGCCAGCAGTTCGGTCGGCGCCATCAGCCCCACTTGGCAGCCGTTGCCTATGGCTTGCAGCGCCGCCAAGGCCGCGACCAGCGTCTTGCCTGAGCCCACGTCTCCCTGCACCAGCCGCATCATGGGATGGCTGCGTTGCAGATCCTGGCTGATCTCGGCCACCACCCGGTTCTGGGCCCCGGTCGGCTTGAACGGCAGGGCGCCGAGCAGCTGCTTGACCAGGGTGGGGGCCGGCTTGAGGGAACGGGCCAGCTGGGTCTGCGCCTGAGCACGGACTTTCAGCACCGACAGGTTGTGGGCCAGCAGCTCTTCCAGCACCAGTCGCTGCTGGGCCGGGTGCTGGCCGCTCTCCAGCAGGGCCAGCGCTACCGAGGGGGGCGGGCGGTGCAGCAGACGCAGGGCGGCGGCGAGGTCTATCTGCTGGGGGTAGAGGCCGGCGGGCAGCAGCTCCTCCACTCCGTAGAGATCGAGCTGGGCCAGCGCCTGATCCGTGAGGCTGCGCAGGCTGAGCTGGCGCAAGCCTTCGGTGGTCGGGTAGACGGGGGTGAGCGCCTCTTCGGTCTGGCCGGCCTGCTCCTCGCCGAGCAGCTTGTACTCGGGGTGGGCCATCTCCAGCCCGTATTTGCCGGGACGGGCCTCGCCGAAGCAGCGGATCAACCGGCCCTGGGCCAGGCTGTTCTTCTGGGCGGCGGTGAAATTGAAGAAACGCAGGGTCAGGCTGCCGGTGCCGTCGCTGATGCGGCACACCAGCATGCGGCGGCGCCCCATGACCAGCTGGGTATCCTGGATTTCGCCCTCGACGGCGCCGTGCAGCCCAGGCGGCAGATCGCCGATGGGCCATACCTGGGTGCGGTCCTCGTAGCGCAGGGGGAGGTGGAACAGCAGGTCCTGTACCGTGGCCAGCCCCAGCCGCTCGAGCTTCTCCAGCATCTTGCTGCCGACGCCCTTGAGACTGTCGAGAGGAATTTTATCCAATTTCATCAATTAGATGCCCGAAAACACTGTAAATATGTCCAGATGATAGGGGTTGTTGCTGTCTCGATGCAAGCCGCGTTGCAGGGGCAGGGGCCCCCCAAGCTGGGTGAGAGGGCACATAGGACAAAGGCCTGCCGAAACGGCAGGCCTTTGGAGGGGCAGACAGGGGAGGCTGATAAGGCCTAGATGATCCGCTTGAGCAGGATGTGGGCCCTGACCCTGTGGATCCTGGCAAGGAGCTTGCGCACCTGCTCGGGGTAATCCTTGATCTGCTCGATCTGATCGAAGTGGCTGATGCGACGGGTGTGAGCCAGTATGTTCTCGCGCTCCTCCTGGAAGCGCACGCGCAGGTGGTGGTGACGGTCATGAACCAACAGGCCGTTCTCCAGATCCAGCGCCCAGGCGCGGGGATTGAGGTTGTTGCCGGTGAGCAGGGCCCACTCCTCGTCCACGAAGATCCCCTTGAGGTGATAGGAGTGCTTGTCGCAACACCAGAGCATCAGGTTGAGACGGCCGCTGTCGATGTGGTGCTGGTTGCGCTCGGCAAACTTGCGCAGGTTGGTCTCGTAGAGATAGGGCAGGCCGCCTATGGTGGAGAATTTCTCCTCCGGCGGGATGAAGAAGTCATTGGCTGTCTTGTCGCCCACCACTATGGTCACCTTGCAGCCGCGCTTGAGCAGGGCCTCCACGTCCTTGTTCAACTCCTTGGGAGGGTTGAAGTAAGGGGTGCAGATGAAGATCTCCCGCTCGGTGGCCCTTACCAGGTTGCGGATCATCCGGTTGAGCTGGTTGCCGCGCTTGCCCAGGCCCACCATGGGGGTGATGGCGATCTCCTGGCTGTTGGCCGGTATGCTCTCGAAGCGGTACTGGCTGGTGCGCAGGTTGTGCTTGAAGCGGCGGATCTGCCCCTTGAGCTGCTTGGCGCCCGGGATGCCGGTGCGATCCAGCCGCTGCACGGCCTCGCTCTTGAGGAAGACGTCATCCACGTAGTTGACCATGCTGCGGGTCAGCGCCTGGCTGTGGATCTGGTGATAGCGATCGAAGCGGTAGCGCTCCTGCTGGTGCAGGTAGATGTCGTTGAGGCTGGCACCCGAGTAGAGCAGGATGTCGTCGAAGATGAAGCCCTTGAGGTGCAGGACGCCGAGCAGCTCGCGGCCCTTGACCGGCACGCCGTAGATCTCGATCTGGTGTTCATGGCGGGCGGCCATGGCCTGATACATCAGGTGGTTGCCCCCCTGTTTGCCCTTGCCGATCAGGCCGCGCTGGGCGCGGTGGAAGTCGACGAAGACCTTGATGTCGAGGGCGGGGTTGCGCTGCTTGGCGGCGTAGAGGGCGGAGAGGATTTCCCGTCCCGCCTCGTCATCCTGCAGGTAGAGGGCGATCAGATAGATACGCTGGGTCGCGTTGGCGATGAGCGAGAGGATACGGCTCTTGAAATCTTTGGCGCTGTTGAGTACCTGGAACTGATCTGCGGCAACCGCGATCTGGGGTAAACGTGCCAGCAACTGTCGATAATGTGCCGATGAATGCATAGAGAAGCCTGAAATCACGGGATGAAGCGTTCCACTCGGGGCGATGAATAGGCAATTCTAGCAACCTGCGGCGATGGGCCCAAGCAAGAATCCGTAAAAATGTCGATGGAACGCCATATCGGGGCCGCCGGATGGGGCCCCGATATGGGGGAGTTAGAAGACGATGCTTGCCATGGCAACGATGAGGAAGGCGATGGTACCGAGCAGTGTCTCCATCACTGTCCAGGTCTTGAGGGTGGTCTTCTCGTCCATGTTGAGGAAGCGGCTGACCAGCCAGAAACCGGAATCGTTGAAGTGGGAGAGCACGGTCGCCCCACCGGCGATGGCGATGACGATGAAGGTCAGGTCCAGATCGCTCAACCCGGCCGTGGCCGCGACCGTCGGCGCCATCAGGGCGGCCGTGGTGGTCAGGGCTACCGTGGCCGAGCCTTGGGCCACCCGCAGGGCGGTGGAGACCAGGAAGGCGGCCAGGATCACCGGCATGCCGGTGTCGGAGAGCACGTCAGCCAGGGCAGTGCCAATGCCACTCGCACGCAGCACGCCGCCGAACATGCCACCGGCACCCGTTACCAGGATGACGGCGCAGACGGGGGCCAGGGCGTCGTTGCAGAACTTCTCGAGCTGCACCTTGCCCTGGGTCTGACGGAACAGCCAGAGGGCATAGAGCACTGTGATGAGCAGGGCCACCGGGGTCTTGCCGACCATGCGCAGCACGTTCACCCAGTCGGCACCCTTGTCGATCACCCCCATGACGCTCAGGGTGTTGAGGCCGGTATCCATGAAGATGAGCACCAGCGGCAGCAGCAGGATGGAGAGCACCTGGCCAAAGCTCGGCGCCTTGTCGGAGAGTCGCTCTGCGGTCTCGGTGAAGCTCGGGGGCAGGGGCAGTTCAAACTTCTTGCCGGACCAGAGCCCGAACAAATAGGCACCCAGATACCAGGTCGGCAGCGCAACCAGCAGACCCACTATGGTGAGCAGCCCAATGTTGGCACCCAGCAGTTCGCTGGCGGCCACCGGGCCCGGATGGGGTGGCAGGAAGGCGTGCATCACCGCGAAGGCACCGGCGGAGGGCAGGGCATATTTGAGGACTGAGCCGCCGAACTGCTTGGCCACGCTGAAGATGATGGGCAGCATGACGATGAGGCCGGCATCGAAGAAGATAGGGAAGCCGAACAGCAGGGAGGCGATCCCCAGCGCGAAGGGGGCGCGGTGGGAGCCGAAGCGGTTGATCAGGGTGTCGGCAAGCACCTTGGCGCCCCCCGTCATCTCCAGGATCCTACCTATCATGGCCCCCAGGCCGACCAGCAGCGCGACAGAGGCCAGGGTGCCGCCGAAACCGGTCAGCATGGTGGGGATCACCTGGTCATAGGTGACCCCGGTGGCCAGGGCCGTCAGCATGCTGACCAGGGTCAATGCCACGAAGGCATGTACCTTGAATCGCATGATCAGCACCAGCAGCATGACGATAGCGCCAGCGGCTACCGAGAGCAGGTAGGCGACATCGGGTGTGTTCATCGCTCCGTCCATAAAATGTCCTCAAATGGTTCTAGTAGTTGTTCTGCACATTTCTGTGCTCCACTTCACATTGCGCAACGTTACCGGTAACATGTTACCGGTAACGTGCTAACTTAGAACCCATCAGGTAAACGTTTTTTGAAAAGTGAGAGAGAGGTCAAATAATGGCGGGCAAGAGCATTATCGTGATGGGTGTGTGTGGCAGTGGCAAGTCCAGCATAGGCCTCAAGGTGGCCAGCGCCCTGGGCGCCAAGTTCATCGACGGTGATGATCTGCACCCCCGCGCCAACATCCAGAAGATGGCGGGCGGCAACCCTCTCAACGATGAAGACAGGGCACCCTGGCTGGAGCGGATCCGCGATGCGGCCTACAGCCTGGAGCAGAAGAACGAGCTGGGCGTCATCGTCTGCTCGGCCCTCAAGAAGCAGTACCGCGACCAGATCCGCGAGGGCAACGAATCGGTGCACTTCTTGTTTCTGGACGGCAGCCAGTCCCTCATTCTCGACCGGATGCGGGCACGCAAGGGCCACTTCATGCGGGAAGGCATGGTAAAAAGTCAGTTTGAGACCCTGGAGCGGCCGGATGGCGAGGCCGGTGTGTTTCGCGTCGACATAGATGGCACCTTCGAGCAGGTGGTTGACCGCGCCGTCACCGCCCTGGCGCAGGTGCAATGAGCCATTTCGCGATCCCGGCCTTTGTCGATCGCGTCCGTATTTCCGTGTTGGAGACAATCCTATGACCCATCCCGTGATCACCGAAGTGACCCGCCGCATCCGCGAGCGCAGTGTCGCCCGCCGCCAGGCCTTCCTGGCCCGCATCCAGCGTCAGACCGAGCAGGGCAAGACCCGCGCCTCCCTCTCCTGTGGCAACCTGGCCCACGCCGTGGCCGCCTCCAGCTGTGACGACAAGGGGCGCATCCTCGACATGACCCGCGCCAACGTGGCCATAGTCACCGCCTACAACGACATGCTGAGCGCCCATCAGCCCTATCAGGGCTATCCGGACATCATCAAGGGTGCGCTGGCCGAGCTGGGCCACAGCGCCCAGGTCGCCGGCGGCGTGCCCGCCATGTGCGACGGCGTGACCCAGGGCCAGCCGGGGATGGACATGTCCCTGTTCTCCCGGGATCTCATCGCCCAGGCCACCGCGGTTTCCCTCTCCCACAACACCTTCGACGCCACCCTGTTGCTCGGCATCTGTGACAAGATAGCCCCGGGCCAGATCATGGGGGCCCTCTCCCATGCGCACCTGCCCACCGCCTTCGTGCCCGCCGGCCCCATGGCGAGCGGCATAGGCAACGACGAGAAGGTGAAGGTGCGCCAGCAGTACGCCGCCGGCGAAGTGGGCCGCGATGCCCTGCTGAAGATGGAGTGCGGCGCCTACCATTCGGCCGGCACCTGCACCTTCTATGGCACCGCCAACACCAACCAGCTGGTGTTCGAGGCCATGGGCCTGATGCTGCCGGGCTCTGCCTTCGTGCACCCCCACAGCGAGTTGCGCCACGCCCTCACCGAAGAGGCTGCCCGCCGCATCAGCGCCATGATCCCGGGCTCCCCGGCCTATCGCCCCTTGAGCCAGGTGCTGGACGAGCGCGCCCTGGTCAACGGCCTGGTGGCCCTGCTCGCCTCCGGCGGCAGCACCAACCACAGCATCCACATGGTGGCGCTGGCCCGCGCCGCCGGCCTGGAGCTGACCTGGGACGACTTGAGCGATCTCTCCGACGTGGTGCCGCTCTTGGTGCGCATGTACCCGAACGGCCCGGCGGACGTGAATGCCTTCGAGCAGGCGGGCGCCGTGCCCGGCCTGATGCGCCGTCTGGCCGAGGCGGACCTGATCCACCTGGATGCCACCCCTGTGTTTGGCGAGATGCAGGATTACCTCAGCCGCCCCGCGCTGGTGGATGGCAAGCTGGTGTGGCAGCCGGTGGGGGAGAGCACGGATCCGAGCGTGCTGTCCGTCGCTGGCAGCGTGTTTCAGGCCACAGGCGGCACCAAGCTGCTTTCCGGCAATCTGGGCCGCGCCGTGGTCAAGGTCTCGGCGGTTGCCCCCGAATACAGGGTGATTGAAGCGCCGGCCCGGGTCTTCTCCTCCCAGCATGCTGTGGAGGCGGCCTACAAGGCCGGTGAGCTCAATCAGGACGCCGTCATAGTGGTGCGCCACAATGGCCCTGCCGCCAACGGCATGCCGGAGCTGCACAAGCTGATGCCGGTGCTCGGCAACCTGCAGAAGGCCGGCCACAAGGTGGCCCTGGTCACCGACGGTCGCCTCTCCGGCGCCTCCGGCAAGATCCCGGCCGCCATCCACGTTACCCCGGAGGCGCTGCACGGCGGGGCCATAGGCCTGTTGCGGGATGGCGATCTGCTGCGGGTGGACGCCGACAGCGGTCGCCTCGACTGCCTGACCGATTTGAGCGGCCGCACCCAGGCCGACATCGACCTCACCCAGGAACAAGAGGGGTGGGGCCGTGAACTGTTCAGCGTGATGCGTCGCGCGGTATCGAGCGCCGAGTGCGGCGCCACCATCTTTGACTGAGGAAGAGTTATGCAGAACTGGAAAGTGACCCCTGCCGAGGTGTTTGCCGCCTCTCCGCTGGTACCCGTGATGGTCATCAACGACCTGGAGCAGGCCCTGCCCATGGCCAAGGCGCTGCTGGATGGCGGCATCTCTGTGTTCGAGATCACCCTGCGCACCCCGGTGGCCCTCGACGCCATCGCCCTCATCGCCAAGGCGATGCCGGATGCCATGGTCGGTGCCGGTACTGTGCTCAACTGTGCACAGTTTGACGCCGCCGTGGCCGCCGGTGCCCGCTTCGTCATCTCCCCGGGGATGACTCCGGCGCTGCTGGCCCACGCGGCCAGGAGCACGGCGCCGCTGATCCCGGGGGTGGCGACACCGTCTGAGGTGATGCAGGCGCTGGAAGCGGGTTATGACCACCTGAAATTCTTCCCGGCCGAGGCCAACGGCGGCACCAAGGCGCTGGCCGCCATAGCCGCGCCCCTGCCCCAGGTGAAATTCTGCCCCACCGGCGGCATAGGCCCGAAAAACGTGGCCGACTACCTGGCGCTCAAGTGCGTGGCCACGGTCGGCGGCTCCTGGATGCTGCCCGCCGATGCGGTCAAGAGCGGCAACTGGGAGGAGGTGACCCGCCTCTCCCGCGAAGCGGTTGAAATGGTTAAACGCTAAGCGAACATCGTTTAGAAAAATTGAACAGGCCACCCTTGGGTGGCCTGTCGTTTTTCCGGCTCCGGGAGGCAGGAAAGCCATTTGCATGGAGCCGCCGGCTGTCTTAAGGTCGGGGTCGGTTCCTCACCCTGCCGCCCCTTATGAGCTTTCTTCACCACTCCTACCCGCTGGGGCACCTCACCACCCTGCACAGCCACCCCCAGGCCCAATACTGCTACCTGCACCAGGGCGGCGGGGTCATCACAGGTCACGATGGGGGCGGCTTGCTGGTGGCCGGCCAGCTCTGCCTGATCCCCGCCGGCTGGGCCCACGAGTTTCGCGTGTTGCGCTACTCCCGGCTCTCGCTGCTCTACAGCCCGCAACCGGCATGCACCACTTTCAGTCAGTTGCAGGTGAGCCCCATGCTGGCGGGCCTCTTTGCCCGCCTGCCTGAGCTGGGGGAGGGAGAGACGCGGGACGCCTATCTGAGGGTGCTTCACCACGAGCTGGGACTCGCCGCTCCGCTGGCGGGGCAGCTCCCCCTGGCCGCGGATCTGGATCCGCGCCTGCTGCGGGTGCTGGAGAAGCTGTGCCAGGCCCCCTCCGTCAAGGTGACGCTGGAGGCACTGGCCAGTGACTGCGGCGCCTCGGTGCGCACCCTCAATCGCCTCTTTGCCCGGCAGCTGGGGTGCAGTTTCCGCCAGTGGCGGGAGCGGGTGCTGATGGGGCGGGCCCGTCAGTTGCAACACCAGGGAATGGCGCCTGCCGAGATCGCCGGGATCCTCGGCTATGAGGATCCCGAGGCCTTCTCGGCGGCCCTGGCGCGGGTGCAGGGCCGTGGCTCAGCGCCTTGAGCCTATGTCTGCGTCCTCCTTGCCCCCCGCCAGCAGGCAGGTGACCTCCTCGGTGTGGCAGAGCCGGCCATCGCGAAAGGTGAAGAGGCCGCTCACCTTGCAGGTCAGGGTGCCGCCATCCTGGCGGGTGGCTCGAACCAGATGGGTAGAATGTACCCGTTTCCCCAGCTCCAGGGTGGCGACAAACTCGATGGCGGCCCCCGCCAGATGGCCTCTCAAGGCGGCGATATGCTGGCGAAAGGCGGCGTAGTCGAGGGTCTCGCCGTTCACCTGCTGGCAATAGTCGGGGCTGAACCAGGTGTCGAGCTCGGCCAGGGTGAAGCCGGGATCGCAGATGACGCGCTGCAGGCAGGTCTTCAATCTTTCGGTGTGATTCATCTTCTGCTCCTGATTGTGGGACAAGCTGCGCCAGCATAAGTCTGTGAGCAGGGAAGGATCCCGGGAGGACGCGCCATCATGGCGGTCACAGGCGCCAAAGTGGCGCCGGGTGGGTGTGAAGGGGCGGGATCAGCCCAGGCTCTCCCCCTCATAGAGGGAGAAGCCCATGTCCTTGCGGTGCTCGGCCTGGGGTTGCCCATTGAGCCTGGCCAGCAACATGGCGGCCGCCTCGCGACCTATGGCCTCGCGGGGGGTGCTGATGCTCGCCAGCTTGGGGGTCATGGCGTGGCCTATGTCGAGGGCGTTGCAGCCGGCGATGGCGATCTGCTGGGGCACGGGTATCCACTTGGCCTGGCACTGCAGCAGGGCACCGACCGCCACGTCGTCGTTGGTGCAGAACAGGCCGTCGAGATCGGGGTAGCGGGCCATGGCCTGCTCCAGCAGCTCACCGCCCAGGGTGAAGCTGGAGGACTGTTCGGTCAGCAGGTGCTGGCCATCCAGGCCGAAGTCCGCCATCGCCTGGTAGTAGCCCTCCATCCGCAGCTGGGTACGCACATCGAGGCGCGCCCCCAGGTAGACCACCTTGCGCCGTCCCCGGCGCAGCATCTCTGTTACCATGGCCCGGGCGGCGGCGCGGTGATCCATGCCGACCACCATGTCGATGGGGGAGAGCGGCAGATCCATGGTCTCCACCACGGGAATGCCGGCGGTGGCGATCATCTTGCGGGTGCGCTCTGTGTGCTGGGTGTCCGAGAGGATGAGGCCATCCACGTTGTAGGAGAGCAGGGAGGCAACCTGCTCCTCCTCCCGCTCCGGGCTGTAACCGTAGTGGGCGAGCAGGGTCTGGTAGCCGGCGGGCCGGGTCACCGCCTCTATGCCGTGGATCACCGCCGAGAAGACCTGGTTGGAGAGGGAGGGGATCAGTATGCCGATCGCCTTGCTGGTGGCGTTGGAGAGCATGTCCGGCGCCCGGTTCGGGATGTAGCCGAGCTCCTCCACCGCCGCGGCGATCCGCTCACGGGTGCCTTCGGCCACGGCGGACGGGTCACGCAGGTAGCGGCTGACCGTCATCTTGGTGACCCCGGTCAGGTCGGCGATGTCCTGCAGTGTGGGGCGGCGCTTGCGGGTGTCGTTCATCTCGGGATCCGGCAAAGAATGTTACAGGTAACATTACCGTTTTTGCGCAACAAAGTCAGCATATGACGCCATCACAGGAGAGGCTGGGGATGATCAAGGGCAAGTGTTTCGAGGGGAAGAGGTTCGAGCAGCAGGAGGTGGAGGGGGCGCAGTTCTCGGAGTGCCGCTTTATCGACTGCAACTTCTCCTGGCTGGATCTGAGCGATAGCCGCTTCGTCGACTGCAGCTTCTACGATCGGGAGAGTGAGCGGGGCTGCCTGTTGCAAGGCTGCGACCTGCGGGAGGCGAGCTTTTTGCGCTGCGATCTCACTCTGGCGGATTGCAGCCGCAGCCAGTGCCTTGGGCTGGAGATGCGCGACTGTCAGGCGGTCGGCATCAACTTCGGCCACGCCAGCTTCGCCAACCAGATCACCGCAAAGAGCTACTTCTGCGAGGCTCATCTTACGGGAAACAATTTCAGCTACGCCAACTTCGACGGCTGCCTGCTGGAGAAGTGCGAACTCGGCGGCAACCGCTGGCAGGGGGCCAGCCTGCTGGGGGCCTCCCTGGCGGGATCCGATCTCAGCGGCTCCGAGTTTGGGCAGATCGACTGGACCAGCTTCAACCTGCAGGGCTGCGATCTGCGCCAGTGCGATCTGCCCGGGCTGGATCTGCGCCGGGTCAACCTGGACGGGGTGCAGATAAACGAGGAGCAGCAGCAGGCCTTGCTGGAGCAGATAGGCCTGGTCGTCTTCCCCTGAGACGGGGAAAACGATGTAAGTTTTCATCAACCAGGACGGGCGGTACGGCTCTTCCCCTGCAAAGCAAAAAGCCTGCGTGATGCAGGCTTTTTGCTGGGGGAGCGGTGAGGGTATGCCGTCGTTCGCTCCCTTCTCCCCTCGCGGGAGAAGGGCTGGGGATGAGGGGGCGCTGGCTCAGCCTGGCCAGCTGTTGTTGGCCGGGTTGATGGCCTCGCCAAGGGTGGGCTTTGCATCTGGCCAGCTGTCGTGGGCGGGTTGATGGCCTCGCCAAGGTGGGCTTAGCGTCTGGCCAGCCACTTGGTCGGGTTGATGGCCTCGCCCTGATAGCGGATCTCGAAGTAGAGGCCGGGTCTGTCCTGGCCGCCGCTGTCGCCGACCAGGGCCACGGGTTCGCCCTGCTCCACGCTCTGGCCCACCTGACGCAGCAGCGACTGATTGTGACCGTAGAGGCTCATGTAGCCGCGGCCGTGGTCTATCACCAGCAGCATGCCGAAGCCGTCCAGCCAGTCCGCATAGACCACCTGGCCAGGCGCCACCGCCTTGACCTGGGTCCCCTCGCTTGCGCCTATCAGGGTGCCCTTCCACTTCAGTTCGGCGGTGCGCGGCGAGCCGTAGGAGATGAGGATGGGGCCCTGTACCGGCCAGCGCAGGCTGCCGTTGGTGCTGAGGCCGTTGTAGCCGCCACTGGCCTTGGTGCTGCTGCTGCGCGCGGCGGCTTGCTGCTTCGCCACCCGGTTCTGCTGTTCGGTGACCCTTTGTTGCTCGGCGGCGAGCCGTTGTTGTTCGCCGGCCTTCTGCTGCTGGGCCGCGATCCGTTGCTGCTCCGCAATCCGCTTCTGCTCTGCGGCCAGGCGCTGGGCCTCCAGGCGGCGCTGGCGCTCCTGCTCGGCCTTGATCTTGGCGAGGCGCTCCCGCTCGGCCCGCTCGCGGCGTTCCTTCTCTTCCTGCTGGCGACGCAACTCTTCTAGCCTGGCCTTCAGGGCCTTCTCCGCCTTGACCAGCTTGGTGAGCTTCTGTTCGTCGTTTTGCACCGACTGCTGCAACTGGTTGCGCACCTTGGCACGGCTCTGCTGGCTGGCCAGCAGGCTCTGGTGATGCTCCTGCTGTTCGCTCAGCAGGGTCTGCAGCCTGGTCTCGGTCTCTTTGGTGGCCAGCTGGTTTTTCGCCAGCTTGTTGCGGGTGGCGCGCAGGGCGTCTATGGCCTCGATGCGAGCCTTGTTGAGATAGTCGTAGTAATCAAGAGAGCGGCTCAGCTTGGCCGGATCCTGCTGATTTAGCAGCAGTTTGAGGTAGTCGTGGTTGCCCGCCTGGAAGGCGCTTTCCGCCTGCTTGGCCAGCAACTGTTTCTGGTGTTTGGCTTGTTGTTCCAGCGCCAGCTTGTCCTGCTGCAGGTCGGCCAGCTTCTGCTGGTTCTGCTTCAGTTGCAGTCTGGTCTGATCCAGCTTGGCGGCGGCGGCCGAGATGGCCTGCTCGTCAGCCTTGAGCTGGGTGTTGAGCTTGGCAAGCTCCTGCTTGCTGAGCTTGAGGGTCTTCTGCTGTTCCTTGATCTCGGACTGCATGGCCCCCAGCTGCTGGTTCGCAGCCTGGGCCGTGCCGGCGCCGCCGACCAGGCAAAAAAACAGCGCGCCGGCCAACAGGCCGACGCGACTGGTTTTCTGTGAAATAACTTCGCATCCCCGCATGGGGCAGGATTATTTCAGAATCATCAGGGGCTTGCCAGTCATTTCCGGCGGCACAGGCAGACCCATAAGGGTCAGCATGGTCGGGGCCAGATCGGACAGTTTGCCGCCTTCCAGTACCTCGGCCTTGCGACCGAAATAGATGAGGGGAACCGGCAGATTGGTGTGGGCGGTGTGGGCCTGACCAGTCTCTTCGTCCAGCATCTTCTCGGCGTTGCCGTGGTCGGCGGTGATCAGGCACTCGCCACCCACTTCCGCCAGGGCCTCGGTGACGCGACCTATGCAGTGGTCAACGGCTTCGCAGGCCTTGACGGCCGCATCGAACACACCGGTGTGGCCAACCATGTCGCCGTTCGGGTAGTTGCAGATGATGACATCGTACTTGCCGCTCTTGATGGCGCCGACCAGCTTGTCGGTCAGCTCTTCGGAGCTCATCTCCGGCTGCAGGTCATAGGTGGCCACTTTCGGGCTGGCGACGATCTCGCGGTCTTCACCGGTGAAGCAATCTTCTTCGCCACCGTTGAAGAAGAAGGTGACGTGAGCGTACTTTTCGGTCTCGGAGATGCGCAGCTGGGTCTTGCCCTGCTTGGCCAGCCACTCGCCCAGGGTATTGACCAGGGCAGTGGGCGGGTAGGCGCAGGCAGTTTTGATGTCGGCCGCGTACTCGGTCAGCATCACGAAGTTCAGCGCCGGGGTGGCGGCACGGGCGAAGCCGGTGAAGTCGCTGTCGACGAAGGCGCGGGTGATCTCGCGGGCACGGTCGGCACGGAAGTTCATGAAGATCAGCGCATCGCCGTCGATCATAGGGGCGGCGTCGCCGATGCGGGTGGCCTTGACGAACTCGTCGTTCTCCTCACGGGCATAGGCGGCAGCCAGGGCGTCGGTGGCGTTGTCGGCGGTGAACTCGCCCTTGCCCTGGGTCATCAGGTCATAGGCTTGCTGCACGCGATCCCAGCGGTTGTCACGGTCCATGGCGAAGTAACGGCCGATCATGGAGGCGAAACGACCCTTGCCCAGGCGGGCGAACAGAGCGTCGAACTGCTCGATGGAGGACTGGGCGGAGCGCGGCGGCACGTCGCGGCCATCCAGGAAGGCGTGGAAGTAGATCTTCTCGGCGCCACGCTTGGCGGCCATTTCGATCATGCCCATGATGTGCTCTTCGTGGCTGTGTACGCCACCCGGGGACATCAGACCCATGATGTGCACGGCCTTGCCCTTGGTCACGGCAGCGTCAACAGCCTTGCCCAGCTCGACGTTCTGGAAGAAGTCGCCGTCCTGGATGTCTTTGGAGATGCGGGTCAGCTCCTGATAGACGATGCGACCGGCGCCGATGTTGACGTGGCCCACTTCGGAGTTGCCCATCTGGCCGTCCGGCAAACCCACATCCAGGCCGGAGCCGGAGATCAGGGTGCTGGTGTAGTCACGGGCCAGGCGGTCCAGGTTCGGGGTCTTGGCGGCGGCAACGGCGTTGTGCTCTTGCTTGGTGCTGTAGCCCCAACCGTCCATGATGACCAGAACCAAAGGTTTCTTAGCTGTTGACATAAGACTATGTCCTCTCGGATAGGAATGAATTGCGGGAAGTGAAACTAGCGTAATATTACTACATCTGCCGAAATAGTCACCTGATAGCCAAGTCCCTCTTCCACCTCTGTTTTTACCTGTTATCCGGCTGTATTTGGCATGTTGCCGGCTTGTCTTTGTGCAGGGTTCTCCCCCTGGCGCCTCTCCCCCGCAGCGGGTGGCAGCCCCGTCCCCAAGCCGGTTTGGGGGCGGACAATCCCTGATGGGAGCTTGCTCTCGCTTTGCCGCCAAGATGGCTGATCTTATCAAGGGCCCCATGTATACTCGGGCCCTTGTCTTGGTCCCTGGATAGTAGAAGATGCAAGAGTATTTGGATTTTGCGGCCCGCAACCCGCTGCTGGCAGCAGCCTGGTTCGGCCTGGCAGGCACCCTGGTGTACACCACTGTGCGTGCTCGTTTTTCTCCGGTGAAGGCGGTGAACAATCACGGCGCCACCCTGCTGATCAACCGTGAAAATGCCACTGTGGTGGACATTCGCAGTCAGGATGAGTTTGCCAAGGGTCATCTGGCCGGCGCCCATCACCTGCCCCTCACCCAGATCCAGGCGAACAATCTGGGACCGGTTGAAAAGCACAAAGATGCCCCCATCATAGTGGTGTGCGAGTCGGGGATGACCGCTGGTGGCGCGGGTCGCCAACTGAGCAAAGCCGGTTTCAAACAGGTATATGTGCTCAGCGGTGGCATGGCCCAATGGCGTGCAGATAATCTGCCGGTGACCAAAAAACGCTGATTTAAGGGCCTGCGCCCACTCATTGTCTTAAAAAGGAATCAAACGAAATGGCTGACGAAATCAACAATCAGGAAGTGCAACCGGAATTCCACATCCAGCGTGTCTACACCAAGGATGTCTCCTTCGAAGCCCCCAATACTCCGCACATCTTCCAGAAAGAGTGGCAGCCGGACGTCAAGCTGGACATGGACACCAAGACCAATGTCCTGGCTGACGGCGTGTACGAGGTCGTGCTGACCCTGACCGTGACCTGCAAGCTGGAAACCGAGACCGCCTTCCTGTGTGAAGTGCAGCAGGCCGGTATCTTCACCATCGGCAACCTGCCGGAGCCGCAGCTGGCACACTGCCTGGCCGCCTTCTGCCCGAACATCCTGTTCCCCTATGCCCGCGAAGCCGTGGCCAACCTGGTGAGCAAGGGTTCCTTCCCGCAGCTGAACCTGGCACCGGTCAACTTCGACGCCCTGTTTGCCCAGCACATGGCACAGGTTCAGGCCCAGCAGGCGACTGCGGAAGCCTGATAATGGCCGACCAGATCGCAATCTCGGTCTTGGGGGCGGGGTCTTATGGCTCCGCCCTTGCCATTTCTCTGGCGCGCAACGGCCATCCGACCCTGCTGTGGGGTCACGATCCCGCCCATGTCGCCGAGCTGGAACAAGATCGCTGCAACAAGGCGTTTTTGCCTGATGTCCCTTTCCCCGCCGATCTGCAGCTGACTGCCGATCTGCAAGCTGCGGTGCAGGCCGCTCCCGTGTTGCTGCTGGTGGTGCCGAGCCATGTGTTCGGTCAGGTGCTGGCCCGGGTCAAACCCTTCCTGCGCCCGGATACCCGTATCGCCTGGGCCACCAAGGGGCTGGAGCCGGACAGCGGCCGGCTGCTGCAGGACGTGGCCCGTGACGTGCTGGGGGAGACTATCCCGCTGGCGGTGATCTCGGGTCCGACTTTCGCCAGAGAGCTGGCCGCCGGCCTGCCGACCGCCATCTCTGTGGCATCGACTCACGACGACTTCGCCGACGATCTCTCGCAACTGCTGCACTGCGGCCGCTCGTTCCGGGTCTATACCAATCCGGACTTCATCGGTCTGCAACTGGGCGGGGCGGTCAAGAACGTCATCGCCATCGGTGCCGGTCTCTCCGACGGGTTGGGTTTTGGCGCCAACGCCAGAACCGCGCTCATCACCCGGGGCCTGGTAGAGATGCAGCGCCTCGGTGCCGCACTGGGGGCGGATGCCAAGACCTTCATGGGAATGGCAGGGCTCGGGGATCTGGTGCTGACCTGTACCGACAACCAGTCCCGCAACCGTCGCTTCGGTCTGGCCCTCGGGGCCGGCAAGAGCGTGGATACCGCCATGGCCGAGATCGGTCAGGTGGTGGAAGGCTATCGCAACACCAAGGAGGTGCATCTGCTGGCGGCCCGTTGTGGCGTCGAGATGCCCATCTGCGAGCAGATCTTCAAGGTGCTGTACGAAGGCAAGAACCCGAAAGAGGCGGCCATCGCCCTGCTGTCGCGAGACAAGAAGGACGAATAGTCGCCCTTGCATTCGGTTTGCCGGATAGCAAAAGGCCCTGCCAATTGGCAGGGCCTTTTTCATGGGCAGGGCGGGGAGATCAATAGTAGGAGTGATCGCCACGCTGGTGCTCGGTGGCATCCTTCACGCCGTTGAGCTCGCCCGGGAATTTCTCCAGCAGCTGCTTCTCGATCCCCTCTTTCAGGGTGTAATCCACCTGAGAACAGCCGTTGCAACCACCACCGAACTGCAAAATCGCCAGCTTGTCGTCGGTGATGTCAATCAAGGTCACCTTGCCGCCGTGACCGGCCAGCATGGGGTTCACCTCTGACATCAGCACGTATTCGATGCGATCGGCCAGGGGGGCATCGTCGGCCACCTTGCGCATCTTGGCGTTGGGCGCCTTCAGGGTGAGCTGGGAGCCCATCTGATCGGTGACGAAGTCGATGGTGGCATCGACCAGGTAAGGGGCGCTCAGGGGATCGACCAGACAGTCGAAGCCGCTGAAGGGCAGGTGTTGATCTTCCGGATCGACCGCGTCGGGTGGGCAATAGGATACGCCGCACTCGGCATTCTGGGTTCCCGGATTGACCACAAACACCCGGATGTTGGTGCCATCAGGCTGCTTCTCCAGCAACTTGCGGAAGTGGGCCTGGGCGGTGTCGGAAATGCTGATCATCACTATCCTCATAAACCTGAGTGTACGACTAGGGTATTCATGATAACTCGCTTGGCGGGGCTTGGGTAGCGTGTCGATGGCTACCCTATGTGACCCTGAGCGCAACAAGCGCATGACAAGACGCCAGACCGCTATTTCCTCCTATCCATGCCGTCCCGGCTATTTGATGTGCCTCTGCGTTCGGCAAAGTGCCCACACTTCCACCTTCTCAACGCCACTTTTGCGGAGTAAACGGCTGAGCTGGCCGGCGGTGGCGCCCGTGGTCACCACGTCATCGAGCAGGGCGACATGACGATAGCTGTGAGGTGCTATCTGGAAGGCGCCGCGCAGGTTGCGCCGCCGCTGGCCGGCACTGAGCCGGGTTTGCTGCGGAGTGGCCCTGATCCTGCGCAGCAGCCGGGTGTCGCAGGGGATGCCGGTGAGCGCGCCAAGGGCCAGTCCAATCTCTTCCGCCTGATTGAAGCCGCGCCACCACTGGCGCCACCAGTGCAGGGGGACCGGAATGATGGCCTCGGGGGGATCGTCTCCCTCCAGATGGTCGGCCAGCAGGCGGGCGAGCAGCGGCACCAGCAGGATCTGGCCCGAGTATTTCAGCCGGGGAATGAGCAGGGAGTAGGGGAGCTGATAGTCACCTATCACCTGCAGCCGCTCCCAGGGCGGCGGCCTGCGCTGGCAGCGTCCGCACAGCAGCTCGTTTCCTGCATGGTGCTCTGGCAAGGGGGTCGCGCACAGCCTGCATTTGCGGCAAGGCTGGTGTAGGGAGTGCTGACACCAACTGCACAACAGAGGCTGATCATCACAGGGCTGGCGACAGAGCAGGCAGAGGCCGAGCCAGTCGGACCGGCTGCCGAGGATCGGACTTGCTTTGGCGAGCAGCCGCTTTAACATGCAGGCTCCAAGCAGATGAACAGGGATCTTGAGTCTAGATGAGCGTATCGGTTGAGCGGTTTGGCCAGGGTCAGGACCTGGTGTTGTTGCATGGCTGGGGCATGAATGGTGCTGTCTGGCACGGTATTGCCCAGCAGTTGGCGGCCCACTATCGGCTGCACCTGGTGGACTTGCCCGGGTTTGGCAACAGCCCCCTTGGCGAGGGGAGTGACTACTCCTTGCCCTGGCTGGCGGAGCAGGTTGCCACAGTCCTGCCGGAAAAATGCCATCTGCTTGGCTGGTCCCTCGGTGGTCTGGTGGCGAGCCAGCTGGCCCTGACCCGGCCCGAGCGGCTTCACTCCCTCATCACGGTCGCCAGCTCCCCCTGCTTCATGGCCCGCGAAGACTGGCCCGGGATTGCCCCCAAGGTGCTTGCGGGGTTCAACCAGATGCTGGCGGGGGACTTCATGCAGACCATAGAGCGCTTCCTGGCGATCCAGGCCATGGGCAGCGAGCATGCCAGAAACGACATTCGCCAGTTGCGCCACTGGCTGGCGGAGCGTCCTGCCCCCCAGCTTGCCGCGCTGGAGGCGGGTCTCGGCCTGCTGGCCGACGTGGATCTGCGGGATGAGCTGGCCGACCTGGATCTGCCCTGGTTGCGCATCTATGGCAGGCTGGATTCCCTGGTGCCCAAGGCGGCCATACCGCTGCTGGACGAGCGCTATCCTGCGAGCCGCAGCCTGGTGCTGGAGAAGGCCTCCCACGCCCCCTTCATCTCCCACCCAGAGCCTTTCATTACCCTGTTGCGACAGTTCATTGGCTGATCCTTGAGCGACATGCTTCAATAACGCCTCTAGGTGGTGGATAATCAGCCAACCATGAAAGGAGTGAGCCGATGCGTATCGATTCTGCCATGACCACGGGCGTACAGGGATTCCAGCGGGCCGAGCAACTGGCCGGTCAGGCATCCGGGCAGCTCGCCCGCCTCAACACCCCGGCGGGCGACCAGGTACAGGTGACGGACGAGCTGGTCAATCTCAAGGTGGCCGAGCTGCATGCCGGCGCCTCCGCCAAGGTGATCCAGACCGCCAGCGACATGTTGGGCACCCTGATAGACATCAAGGTGTGAGATGAACATCAACGTCAGCCTGCCGCCCCTGATCCCCAATCAGCTGCAACCGCAGACTGAATCGGCGCAGACTGACAACCGCCGTGCTGAGCTGGTGCCTCCCGCACGCCAGGGTGAGGCCTCCGCCGCCGAGTCCGGCGTTGCCTCCCAGAAAGACAAGTCCAGAGCCGCCCAGGCCAATCCCAATCCGCCCGCCGCTTCGACCCGGGATAATGCGCAGGCCAGCCCGACGCCCCCGTCCCATCGCTTCGTCGAGGCCACGGGGGAGGAGAGCCAGCGCCGGCAGCAGCAGGATCCCGAACAGCAGGAGCAACAGAGGCAGCAGCGCCAGCTGGCCGCGCTGGTTGAGCGGGATCTCGAGGTACGCAAGCATGAGCAGGCGCACCAGATGGCAGGCGGCGAGCATGCGGGCAGCCCCAGCTACCAGTTTTCCCATGGGCCGGATGGCAAGCGTTATGCCACCGGGGGTGAGGTGGCCATCGACATCGGCGCCATCCCGGGCGACCCGGCTGCCACTCTCGCCAAGATGCAGCAGGTGCGTGCCGCCGCCCTGGCACCGGCAGAGCCCTCGTCACAGGATCTGAGCGTGGCCCGCGCCGCCACCGCCAAAGAGGCCCAGGCCCGCAAGGAGCTGATGGAGGTCAAGGGCGCTTCAATCGGGCCGCTCGGTGCCTACATGGAGAGGCGCAATCAGGTGATAGCCCAGCACTACCAGCAGGCCGTCAGGCCCGCTCCTCGTCAGACCTTCAGCCAGGACATCTGAGCTAGTCCGGGTCTATGCAGGCGATGTAAAAAAGCCCCTCGCGGGGCTTTTGTCGTTTCGGGGCAATCACGTCTTCATCTTGGAGAGGGCGGCGGCGAAGGCGTTGCCCATGGCGCCACCGGCTGGGGCGCTCTGTTTCGACTCCTGCCTGGGTCTGGCGGTGCCTGCACCCGATGGGCGGGATTCCGCCGGCTTGCGGGCGGGTTGCCCCGCTTTCTCGTCGAGGCGCATGGTCAGGCTGATGCGCTTGCGCGGTACATCCACCTCCAGCACCTTGACCCGCACAATGTCACCCGCCTTGACCACTTCGCGGGGATCCTTGACGAAACGGTCGGTCAGGGAGGAGATGTGCACCAGCCCGTCCTGATGGACGCCGATGTCGACGAAGGCGCCGAAATTGGTGACGTTGGTGACCACACCTTCCAGCACCATCTCGGGCACCAGGTCGCTTATCTTCTCCACCCCGTCCCTGAAGGTGGCGGTCTTGAACTCGGGGCGCGGATCCCGGCCCGGCTTGTCCAGCTCGCCTATGATGTCGGTGACTGTGGGCACGCCGAATTGCTCGTCCGTGTAGTCGGCCGGTTTCAGGCTGCGCAGCAGGCTGCTGTTGCCGAGCAGGCTGTCCACTGTCTGTTCAAGTTGGGCGAGGATCCGCTCCACCACCGGATAGGATTCCGGGTGCACCGCCGAGCCGTCCAGCGGATTGTTGCCGCCGCGAATGCGCAGGAAGCCGGCGCACTGCTCGAACGCCTTGGGCCCGAGTCGGCTCACCTTCAGCAGTTGCTGGCGGCTCTTGAAGGCGCCGTTTTCATCCCGATAGGCGACGATATTCTGGGCCAGGGTCTGGGAGAGGCCGGAAACCCGGTTGAGCAGGGCGACCGAGGCGGTATTCACATCCACACCGACCGCGTTCACGCAATCCTCGACCACGGCATCCAGCCGGCGGGCCAGCTGGCTCTGGCCGACGTCGTGCTGGTACTGACCCACGCCTATGCTCTTGGGGTCGATCTTGACCAGCTCGGCAAGGGGGTCCTGCAGGCGGCGGGCGATGGAGACGGCACCACGGATGGAGACGTCGAGATCCGGGAACTCCTGGGAGGCGAGCTCGGAGGCGGAGTAGACCGAGGCCCCCGCTTCGCTCACTACTATCTTCTGCGCCTTGGCGGCGGGGTAGCGCTCGAACAGATCGCTCACCAGGCGGTCGGTCTCCCGGGAGGCGGTGCCGTTGCCTATGCTGATGAGCTCGACCTTGTGCTTCTGGCACAGCTCGCTCAGGGTCTTGAGGCTCTGGTCAATCTGGCGCTTGGGTTCGAACGGGTAGATGGTGGCGTGATCGACCAGCTTGCCGGTGGCGTCCACCACGGCTACCTTGACCCCGGTGCGGATGCCGGGATCCAGCCCCATGGTGCAACGCATGCCGGCCGGCGCTGCCATCAGCAGATCCTTGAGGTTCATGGCGAACACCTTGATCGCCTCGTCCTCTGCCGATTCGCGGATGCGGCCGATAAGCTCGGTTTCCATCTGCAGGGAGAGCTTGATCTTCCAGGTCCAGCTCACCACCCCCTGCAGCCACTTGTCGGCCGGACGGCTCTGCAGATTGAGCTTGAGGTGATGGGCGATGATCCCTTCGCAAGGGCTGGCACTCTCATCGTCACCGGTGACCAGCGCCAGGTTGAGGATCCCCTCGTTGCGGCCGCGCAGCATGGCCAGCACCCGGTGGGAGGGGGCCTTGTGCAGCGGCTCGTCGTGTTCGAAGTAGTCCTTGAACTTGGCCCCTTCCTGCTCCTTTCCCGCCACCACGCGGGCGCGCAGGGTGGCGTTCTGCCACAGGTAGTCCCGCAGCTTCTCCAGCAGATCGGCCTGCTCGGCGAAGCGTTCCATCAGGATGTAACGGGCGCCGTCGAGGGCGGCCTTGCTGTCGGTGATCCCCTGGTCGGCATTGAGGAAGCGGGCTGCCGCCTGCTCGGGATCCTGCATGGGATCGGTGAGCAACAGGTTGGCCAGCGGCTCCAGCCCAGCTTCTATGGCCATCTGCCCCTTGGTGCGACGCTTGGGCTTGTAGGGGAGATAGAGATCTTCCAGCCGGGTCTTGCTGTCGGCACCGTTCAGCTCGCGCGCCAGCTCGGGGGTCAGCTTGCCCTGCTCCTCGATGGAGCGAAGGATCACCTGGCGGCGATCTTCCAGTTCACGCAGATAGCCGAGGCGGCTCTCCAGGGTACGCAGCTGACTGTCGTCCAGACCGCCGGTCACCTCCTTGCGATAACGGGCGATAAAGGGAACGGTCGAGCCTTCATCCAGCAGGCGCACGGCGGCCTGCACCTGTTCCGGGCGGGCATTCAGCTCACCGGCAATCTGTCTCTCAATTACATGGCTGTGCATCTGGGGTCTCTGTGGTCGGGTCTGTCCTACGGGCCGGCAGTGGTTGGGAGTTGTCGCGGCGGGCTGCTGGCTCGTCAGCTGACTCCCGGTGCGCTTCTGCGGCCGGTTGGCGCCGCAAGGCGCCGGGTGTGAGCACTATATGAGGTCGACGCCGGGGATGCCACCCCGGGCAAGGACGCCAGCCTGACCCCGCGGGGGCGGGTGGGCCCGCGCTCTCCCGGCAAGGTCACTTGGGGTAGCTGATGTCGTTGACATACCAGCAGGCGTCGCCCACTGGCGTGCGCACTATGGCCTCGTCGCCGACCTCTTTCTTGAGCAGGGCGCGGGCCATGGGGGAGTCGATGGAGATGTAATCCTTGCGACCGAAGATCTCGTCATAGCCGACGATGCGAAAGCGCTTGGTCTCTCCCTCCTCACTCTCCACCTCGACCCAGGCGCCGAAGAACACCTTGCCCTCCTGGGAGGGGGAGTAATCGACTATGGTCAGCTCCTCCAGGCACTTGCGCAGGTAGCGGACACGGCGGTCAATCTCCCGCAGCCGCTTCTTGTTGTACTGGTAGTCGGCGTTCTCGCTGCGATCCCCGAGGCTCGCCGCCCAGGCTACCTTCTTGGTGACCTCGGGTCTCTCCTCACGCCACAGGGTGTCGTGCTCCTGCCGGAGCTGGTTGTAGCCTTCACGGGTGATGAGTTTGGTTTTCATGGGCTTATCAGTCCCTGCTGCCTGCATGGTGGGTTGCGTCGTCTTGCTCGGGATCTTAGCCATTGGCGTCCGAGTGTCGAGCAGAAATGCATTGCAAGCGGCCCATTCGGCGCCGTTCCATCCCAGAGATCCCCCGGCCAAGGGTAATAACCGGTAACATATTTATGCTTTGTGGTTGCCAGAGCGAGCCCTAGTATTGGGAGGAGACAGAGAGGAGAGGCGGCAATGAGTCAGCAATACAAGGTCCTGGTGGTCGACGACGACCTGAAACTACGCTCCCTGCTGGAGCGTTACCTCACCGAACAGGGATTTGTGGTGCGGGGCGTTGCCAATGGAGAGCAGGCTGATCGCCTGCTGACACGCGAGAACTTCAGCCTGATGGTACTCGACCTGATGCTGCCGGGGGAGGACGGGCTCTCCATCTGCCGCCGCCTGCGAGAGGCGGGCAACCAGATCCCGGTGCTGATGCTCACCGCCAAGGGGGACGAAGTGGATCGCATCGTCGGTCTGGAGATGGGGGCGGATGACTATCTGCCCAAGCCGTTCAACCCCCGTGAGTTGCTGGCCCGGATCCGCGCCGTGTTGCGCCGCCATACCGTCGAGCTGCCCGGCGCACCGTCCACCGCCGAGAAGATGGTGAGCTTTGGCGCCTATCAACTCAACCTGGCGACCCGCGAGCTGAGCCGCGACGGGGATCCGGTCGCCCTGACCAGCGGCGAGTTTGCCGTCCTCAAGGTATTGGTGAGCCACCCTCGCGAGCCGCTCTCCCGGGACAAGCTGATGAACCTGGCCCGGGGCCGGGAATACACAGCCACAGAGCGCAGCATAGATGTGCAGGTCTCCCGCCTGCGCCGTCTGCTGGAGCAGGATCCTGCCCAGCCCCGTTACCTGCAGACAGTGTGGGGCCTGGGCTATGTCTTCGTGCCGGACGGTGACGGGGAATGAAAAAAGTGGGCAGCATGTTCTCCCGCATGCTCTGGTTCCTGGCCGCCGTGCTGGTGGTCTATCAGGTGGTCTCCTACGCCACCTTCTACAACTATCTGCTGGCGCCCACCGTCAAGCAGATCAGCCACCTGCTGGCCAATCAGGTCAAGCTCATCTTCCCTGCCGACAGCAACCAGCTGGCGCTGAGCGAGGATGCCGAGGCGCTGGTCTATGTGACCACGGGCAGCGACATCTACACCCAGAGCGAGGCGGAGCAGCACGGACTCAAGGATTCCAAGCCCTACCCCTATCTGGAGGAGAACATCAGCCGCGAGCTGAAGGGGGAAACCAAGGTCAGAGTCGAGATCCAGGACCATTACATCATCTGGATCCAGCCGCCCCAGGTCAGCCAGATGTGGGTGCGCATCCCCCTGACCGAGATCGAGGATGACGACATAGAGCCTCTCATCATCTACATGAGCGTGCTGCTGGTGGTGACCCTGTTTGCGGCCTGGCGCTTCGCCCGCCAACTGGTGCGACCGCTGGAGGATCTGGAGGCGGGGGCCGTGGCCGTGGCGCGGGGCCAGTTCCCCGATGCCCTGGGAGAGCACGGATCGCGGGAGGTACGCCGCCTGACCCGCACCTTCAACCACATGTCGCACTCCATCAAGGGCCTTATCGAAGAGCGCAACCTGATGATGGCCGGGGTCTCCCACGATCTGCGTACGCCCCTGACCCGCATCCGGCTGGCGACCGAGATGATGTCCTCCGGGGATGAGTACCTCAAGGAGAGCATCAATGCGGATATCGACGAGTCCAACGGCATCATAGATCAGTTCATCGACTACATACGCCCGAACGAGGGGCTGGAGGCCCATCCGATCGACCTGACCCAGCTCATCCACGATGCGCTGCTGATGCAGACCGATCAGGGGCTGGAGGTGGAGCTGCTCCTGCCGGAGCAGGCGGTGCGAGTGGCCTGCCATCCCATCAGCATCCGCCGCATCCTCAACAACCTGTCGGGCAATGCGCTGCGCTACGGCGCGACCCGGTTGCAGGCCGAGCTGAAGGACGATGGTCACTGGGTCAGGTTGCGGCTCTCCGACAATGGCCCCGGGATTGCGGAGCAGGACTACTCCCGGGTGCTCAAGCCCTTTACCCAGGGCAATCTGGCGCGCACCGGCGGTGGCAGTGGCCTGGGGCTGGCCATAGTCGCAAAGATAGTGTCCCAGCACCACGGCACCATCAAGCTGGGCCGCTCTGATCTGGGGGGCTTGCTGGTGGAGATCCGGCTACCCAAGCACCAGCCGCTGGAGTGGATGGATTGAACGAAGGGCGCATCTGTGGATGCGTCCTTCTGCATTGTCAGGCTTGTGGCTCTGCCGTCTTGCGGTAGCGCTTGCCGTATTTGAGTTGCTGGATCAGCAGGGCGGCGACGATCAGCGCCAGCCCTATGGGGGTGGCGGGATGAATGGCTTCACCGATCAGCAGGTTGAGCAGCACCAGCGAAGCAAACGGCGAGATGAAGATGAGGTTGCTGATGGGGGCCGTGTTGGTGGCGTGGCGCAGGGCCATCAGCCAGAGCACGAAGCCAAAGCCCATCTCGAACAGTCCCACATAAATGGCCCCGAGCCAGCCCTGCCATGCGGTCATGGCAAAGTCGGCGAGCAGCCAGGTCGCCACCACGATGAACGGCAGGCTGATGAGGAAGCCGAGCAGCAGGCTGACGATGGGATCCCCCTGATTGCGGGTATTGAGGATCCAGTAGCCGGCCCAGATGAGGGTCGAGACCAGGGCCAGCGTCACCCCGAGCGGGCTGTCGAATTGCAGGCCGAACACATCCCCCCTGGTGGCGATCACCAGGGCGCCGAAGTAGCCAAGCACTATGGCCACGCCGTCACGGCGCCGGAGCTTCTGGCCGAGGAAGGGGACTGCCAGCAGGCTCAAGGTGATGGCCCAGGTGTAGTTGAGGGTCTGGGCCTGCTGGGCAGGCAGCAGGTCATAGGCCTTGAACAGCAGCAGGTAGTAAAGGAAGGGGTTCAGCACCCCCAGGGCCAGATAGTAGAAGGGGCGGGCCCTGAGATAGCTCAGCAGCAGGGGCAGCTTGCCCTGGATCGCCACGATGGACCCCAAGGTCAGGGTTGAGGTGATAGCGGCGACCAGCAGCAACTGCACCGGCTCGAAGTAGGCGAGGGATATCTTGAAGGCGGTGGCTACCGTCGACCAGAGGGCGACGGCGCAGAGTCCGTATTGATAGGCTTTCTTCTGATTCTTGAGCATCTGGGTCGTTCCGCTGACTGAGGCAAGGGGGCAGTCTATCAGCCTGTTTGCAACATTGTCGTTACCGCTTTGTGGCTGGCAGGAGAGCGATCGCCGGCGAGATCCATCCGTCACACAAAATTGCGCACAATCTGTCCGCCTTCTCTTGCGCGAATTGAAAAAATCCGTATAATCCCCTCCGCTTGCCCATGAGGCATGCCAGACGATATGTCTGCTGCTGAGCTTCCCGTTTACGAGTCGCCAGCCATACAGTCCTCCCGATATGGGAGGAAACGTGAAAAATCACACCTCTGGCGGGAGTAATCTCGGTCGGGCGGTGTTGATTTATGTTCTTTTATCTATTGGAGCTCTGTCAATGCAGAACCAAAGAATCCGTATCCGCCTGAAGGCTTTTGATCATCGCCTGATCGATCAATCCACTGCGGAAATCGTTGAAACTGCAAAGCGCACCGGCGCGCAGGTTCGCGGTCCTATTCCGCTGCCGACTCGCAAAGAGCGCTTCACCGTCCTGATCTCCCCGCACGTCAACAAAGATGCGCGTGATCAGTACGAGATCCGCACTCACAAGCGTCTGGTAGACATCGTTGAGCCGACTGACAAGACCGTAGACGCCCTGATGCGTCTGGATCTGGCAGCTGGTGTAGACGTCCAGATCAGCCTGGGTTAATTACGGAAAGAGGTTGATAACAATGACAATCGGTCTTGTAGGTCGCAAAGTGGGTATGACTCGCATCTTCACTGAAGATGGCGTTTCTATCCCGGTGACTGTTATCGAAGTTGAAGCTAACCGTGTAACTCAGGTCAAATCTGTAGAAACCGACGGCTACAACGCTATTCAGGTTACCACTGGCGCCAAGAAAGCCAGCCGTGTGACCAAGCCGGAAGCTGGCCACTTCGCCAAAGCTGGTGTAGAAGCCGGTCGCGGTCTGTGGGAGTTCCGCCTGAACAACGGTGAAACTTTCACTGTTGGTAGCGAGCTGAAAGTAGATCTTCTCGCTGACGTTAAGATGGTTGACGTTACCGGCACATCCAAGGGTAAAGGTTTTGCGGGCACTGTAAAGCGCCACAACTTCCGCACCCAGGATATGACCCACGGTAACTCCCTGTCCCACCGTGTACCTGGCTCCATCGGTCAAAACCAGACCCCGGGCCGTGTATTCAAGGGCAAAAAGATGGCTGGTCACATGGGTGCTGAGCGTGTAACGACTCAGAACCTGGAACTGGTTCGTGTTGACGCTGAACGCAACCTGCTGCTCATCAAAGGCGCAGTACCGGGTGCAACCAACGGCAACGTGATCGTCAAACCTGCCGTCAAAGCGTAACGTCTGAGGAGATAGTAATGGAATTGGTAATGAAAGACGCCAAGAGCGCTCTTGAAGTTTCCGAGACTACCTTCGGGCGCGAATTCAACGAAGCTCTGGTTCACCAGGTCGTCGTTGCATATGCCGCTGGTGCCCGTCAGGGTACTCGTGCGCAGCTGACTCGCTCTGAAGTGTCTGGTGGCGGCAAAAAGCCGTGGCGTCAGAAGGGTACTGGTCGTGCCCGTGCTGGCTCCATCCGTTCGCCCATCTGGCGTTCCGGTGGTGTGACCTTTGCTGCTAAGCCGCAAGATCACAGCCAGAAAGTAAACAAGAAGATGTACCGCGGCGCTATCCGTAGCATCCTGTCCGAGCTGGTACGTCAAGAGCGCCTGATCGTTGTCGAGAAATTCGGCATCGAAGCGCCGAAGACCAAAGAACTGATCGCCAAGCTGAAAGAAATGGAACTGACTGACGTTCTGATCGTGACTGCTGAAGTCGATGAGAACCTGTTCCTGGCTGCTCGCAACCTGTACAAGGTCGACGTGCGTGATGTTGCCGGTATCGACCCGGTCAGCCTGATCGCTTTCGACAAGATTCTGATGACTGCTGACGCAGTTAAGCAAATCGAGGAGATGCTGGCATGATCCGCGAAGAACGTCTGTTGAAAGTTCTGAAGGCTCCGCACATCTCTGAAAAGAGCACCATGGTCGCAGAAAAGCAGAACACTATCGTGTTCAAAGTTGCTGTTGATGCCACCAAGGCGGAAGTCAAAGCTGCAGTTGCGAAACTGTTCGAGGTCGAAGTTGAGACCGTCCGTACCCTGAACATGAAGGGTAAGACCAAGCGCTCAGGTGCGCGTGTAGGCCGTCGTTCCGATTGGAAAAAGGCTTATGTGACCCTGAAAGCTGGTCAGGACATCGACTTCATGGGCGCAGCCGAGTAAGAGGAGTTCTCAAAAATGGCAATCGTTAAGTGCAAGCCTACTTCTCCGGGCCGCCGCCACGTCGTCAAGATCGTCAACCAAGAGCTGTACAAGGGCAAGCCCTTCGCCGCTCTGCTGGACAGCAAAAGCAAGTCCGGTGGTCGTAACAACAACGGCCGTATCACCACCCGTCATATCGGTGGTGGTCACAAGCAACACTACCGTATCGTCGACTTCAAACGCGACAAAGACGGCATTCCGGCCAAAGTAGAGCGTCTGGAATACGATCCTAACCGTACCGCAAACATCGCCCTGGTGCTGTATGCAGACGGTGAGCGTCGTTACATCCTGGCTCCGAAAGGCCTGAAAGCAGGTGATGCTATCGCTTCTGGTGCTGATGCTGCGATCAAGGTAGGTAACTCCCTGCCGATGCGTAACATCCCGGTTGGTTCTACCGTTCACGCCGTAGAAATGAAACCTGGTAAAGGTGCCCAGCTGGCTCGTTCCGCTGGTACTTTCATCCAGATTCTGGCTCGTGAAGGTAACTATGTAACTCTGCGTCTGCGTTCCGGCGAAGTACGTAAAGTTCTGGCCGAGTGCCGCGCCACCATTGGTGAAGTGGGTAACTCCGAGCACATGCTGCGTCAACTGGGTAAAGCCGGTGCAAACCGCTGGCGTGGTATTCGTCCGACCGTTCGCGGTATGGCGATGAACCCGGTTGATCACCCGCACGGTGGTGGTGAGGGTCGTAACAAGGGCATGCAGCCTGTGTCCCCATGGGGCCAGAAGGCTAAGGGCTTCAAGACCCGTAAGAACAAGCGTACCGACAAGTACATCGTACGTCGTCGTAACAAGTAATTGTTAACATAGAGGAATCACCATGCCACGTTCTCTCAAGAAGGGTCCATTTATTGACCTGCACTTGCTGAAGAAGGTAGAGAAAGCGGTGGAAAGCGGGGATAAAAAGCCGGTTAAGACCTGGTCCCGTCGTTCAATGATCATCCCGAACATGATCGGTTTGACCATCGCTGTCCATAATGGTCGTCAGCACGTTCCGGTTTTCGTTACCGAAGAAATGATCGGTCACAAACTGGGTGAATTCGCACCGACTCGTACTTATCGCGGCCATGCTGCTGATAAGAAGGCTAAGAAGCGCTAAGGGATAAATGATGGAAGCTATCGCTAAACACCGTTATGCCCGTACTTCTGCCCAGAAAGCTCGTCTGGTAGCCGATCAAGTACGTGGTCTGTCCGTAGACAAGGCTCTGAACATCCTGACCTTCAGCCCGAAAAAGGCTGCGGTTCTGGTGAAGAAAGTGCTGGAATCTGCCATTGCAAACGCTGAGCACAACGAAGGCGCCGACATCGACGCCCTGCGTGTTGCCACCATCATGGTAGACGAAGGTCCCTCCATGAAGCGCATCCGCCCGCGTGCCAAAGGTCGCGCGGATCGTATCCTCAAGCGTACCGCTCACATCACTGTAGTGGTATCCGACGCTAAGGCTGGGAGATAAGCAATGGGTCAGAAAGTACATCCTAATGGCATTCGCCTGGGTATTACCAAGCCTTGGAATTCTACCTGGTTCGCGAACACCAAAGACTTCGCTGACAACCTGTACAGCGATTTCCAAGTACGCCAGTTCCTGACCAAGGAGCTGAAAAACGCTTCCTTGTCCAAGATCACTATCGAGCGTCCGGCCAAGAGCATCCGTGTGACCATTCACACCGCTCGTCCGGGTGTCGTGATCGGCAAGAAAGGCGAAGACGTTGAGAAACTGCGCAAAGCCGTAGCCGCTATTGCTGGCGTGCCTGCTCAGATCAACATTTCCGAAGTCCGCAAGCCGGAGCTGGATGGCAAACTCGTTGCCGACAGCATCACTTCTCAGCTGGAACGTCGCGTAATGTTCCGTCGCGCTATGAAGCGCGCCGTACAGAACGCCATGCGCCTGGGTGCCAAGGGCATCAAAGTAGAAGTGTCCGGTCGTCTGGGCGGCGCTGAAATCGCGCGTACCGAATGGTACCGTGAAGGTCGTGTGCCTTTGCACACCCTGCGTGCCGACATCGACTACGCAACTTCTGAAGCCCACACCACTTACGGTGTGATCGGCGTCAAAGTTTGGATCTTCAAGGGCGAAGTTCTGGGCGGTCTGGCTGCTGTTAACGCTGCCGCTGCTCAAGAGCAAGCTCCTGCAAAGCCCAAGCGTGACAACAAGCGCCGCGCTGCTAAGTAAGGAGATTCGGTAAATGTTGCAACCTAAGCGTACTAAATTCCGCAAGACCCATAAGGGTCGTAACCGCGGTCTGGCCAACTCTGGTAACGAAGTATCCTTCGGTACCTTTGGCCTGAAGGCGACATCTCGTGGTCAACTGACTGCTCGTCAAATCGAAGCAGCCCGTCGTGCCATGACCCGTCACGTAAAGCGTCAAGGTAAGATCTGGATCCGTGTGTTCCCGGACAAGCCCATCACCGAAAAGCCCCTCGAAGTTCGTATGGGTAAAGGTAAGGGCAACGTGGAATATTGGGTCTGCCCGATCCAGCCTGGCAAGGTTCTGTACGAGATGGATGGTGTACCTGAGGCTCTGGCGCGTGAAGCGTTTGCCCTGGCCGCAGCTAAGCTGTCCGTTCAGACCACTTTCGTAATTAAGACGGTGATGTGATGAAAGCCCAAGATCTGCGTCAAAAGAGCGTCGATGAACTGAACCAGGAGCTGCTGGGTCTGCTGCGTGAGCAATTCAACATGCGCATGCAAGCGTCCACCGGCCAGCTGGCTCAGACTCACACTCTGAAACAAGTGCGTCGTGACGTCGCACGTATCAAGACTGTACTGACTGAGAAGGCAGGTGCGTAATGACTGACAAGATCCGTACTCTGCAAGGTCGTGTAATTAGCGACAAGATGGACAAGTCCATCACTGTCGCTATCGAGCGCAAGGTAAAGCACCCGATCTACGGTAAGATCATCAAGCGCACTACCAAGCTGCACGTACATGACGAGAACAACGAGTGTAAAGCTGGCGATCTCGTGGAAATCCGCGAATGCCGCCCGCTGTCCAAGACCAAGTCCTGGACCCTGGTTGCTGTCGTAGAAAAGGCCTAATTCGGTACTTTTTAGCCCAAACGGCCCCCCATCGGGGCCGTTTGTTTTTTAGGCTACCTTTTCAAAAATACCTGTGTTATAGTTTCGCGCCTTTTGAAGGCAGCCAGATCCCATTAGGGATAAGAAGTAAACAAAGCGGAGCACTAAGATGATCCAGATGCAAAGTATGCTGGGTGTTGCCGACAACTCCGGCGCTCGCAGTGTAATGTGTATTAAGGTTCTGGGTGGTTCGCACCGCCGTTATGCCGGCATCGGCGACATCATCAAGGTTTCCATCAAGGAAGCTATTCCTCGCGGTAAAGTGAAGAAAGGTGATGTGTATAACGCGGTGGTCGTACGCACCCGTAAAGGCGTTCGTCGTCCGGACGGCTCTGTCATCCGTTTCGACAACAATGCGGCTGTGTTGCTTAACAACAACCAACAGCCAATCGGTACTCGTATTTTTGGCCCGGTGACCCGTGAACTCCGTAATGAGAAGTTCATGAAGATTGTGTCCCTGGCACCCGAAGTACTGTAAGGAGTCGAACGATGGCAGCGAAAATCCGTCGCGAAGACGAAGTAATTGTTCTTACCGGCAAAGACAAGGGCAAGCGTGGCAAAGTCACTCAAGTCCTGATTGCAAAAGGTAAGGTAATCGTGGAAGGCATCAACCAGGTGAAGAAACACCAGAAGCCGGTACCCGCATTGGGTCAGGCTGGCGGTATCGTCACCAAAGAAGCCCCCATCGATGTATCTAACATCGCGCTGTTCAACTCTGCCACTGGCAAGGCTGACCGCGTTGGTTTCCGGATTGAAGACGGCAAGAAAGTCCGTTTCTTCAAATCCACCGGCGAACTTGTGAAGTAATTGGAGTTTAACGATGGCGAAACTGCATGATTACTACAAATCCGATGTAGTAAATGAACTGTCCAAGCAGTTCGGTTACAAGACTATCATGCAAGTCCCTCGGATCGAGAAAATCACCCTGAACATGGGTGTTGGTGAAGCGATCTCTGACAAGAAGTTGCTGGAAAATGCTGCTGCCGATATGGCTGCCATTTCCGGTCAGAAACCGCTGATCACCAAAGCACGCAAATCTGTTGCGGGCTTCAAGATTCGTGAAGGCTACCCGATAGGTTGTAAAGTAACCCTGCGTGGCGAGCGTATGTGGGAGTTCCTGGAACGGCTGATTTGCATCTCCGTACCGCGTATCCGTGACTTCCGTGGTCTGAACGCTAAGGCGTTTGATGGCCGTGGTAACTACTCCATGGGCGTGCGTGAGCAAATCATCTTCCCGGAAATCGACTATGACAAGGTCGATCGCGTCCGTGGTCTGGATATCACCATCACCACTTCCGCGAATACCGACGAAGAAGGCCGTGCTCTGCTGGCTGCCTTTAACTTCCCATTCCGCAAGTAAGGTTAGGGTTATGGCTAAAACATCCATGAAAGCACGTGAAGCAAAGCGTGCGAAGCTGGCAGCCAAGTTCGCGACCAAGCGTACCGAGCTGAAAGCTATCATCGTTGATATGAACGCTTCTGAAGAAGCGCGTTGGGATGCTGTCTTGCAACTGCAACAGCTGCCCCGTGATTCCAGTCCGTCCCGCCAGCGTAACCGTTGCAACATCACTGGTCGTCCGCACGGTTTCCTGCGGAAGTTTGGCCTCTCTCGCATCAAGGTGCGTGAGCATGCCATGAAGGGCGAAATTCCGGGCCTCAAAAAGGCCTCTTGGTAAGAATCTCGGGAGTTAGACTATGAGCATGCAAGATCCGATCGCGGATATGCTGACCCGCATCCGTAACGGTCAGGCGGCGAGCAAAGTTGCGGTTTCCATGCCTTCTTCCAAGCTGAAAGTGGCTATTGCCAAAGTGCTGAAGGAAGAAGGTTACATCGCTGGCTACTCCGTAGCAGGTGATGTGAAGCCGGAACTGGAAATTGAACTGAAATATTTCCAGGGCAAGCCGGTTGTAGAACTGATCCAACGCGTGAGCCGTCCCGGCCTGCGTATTTACAAGCGCACTACTGATCTGCCGAAAGTCATGGGCGGTCTCGGTGTTGCTATCGTGTCCACGTCTAAAGGTGTGATGACCGACCGTGCTGCCCGCAAGGCAAGCATGGGTGGTGAGATCATCTGCTACGTCGCTTAATAGGAGGTCGGAAATGTCTCGCGTTGCTAAGGCACCCGTCACTATTCCTGCTGGCGTAGAGGTGACTCTGAACGGTCAGGAACTGTCCATCAAAGGTGGTAAAGGTTCTCTGGTTCGTTCCATCCACGCCGGTGTAGAAGTGACCAAAGAAGACAATGTACTGAAGTTCGCCCCGCGCGACGGCATCGCTGGTGCTGACGCTCAGGCCGGTACTGCCCGTGCATTGGCTAACAACATGGTAATCGGTGTTACCCAAGGCTTCGAGCGCAAGCTGCAGCTGGTTGGTGTTGGCTACAAAGCCTCCATCAAGGGCAATGCTGTCGCGCTGGCTCTGGGCTTCTCTCACCCGGTTGAGCATGCGCTGCCGGCTGGTGTCACCGCTGAATGTCCGTCCGCCACAGAGATCATTCTGCGTGGTGTGGACAAGCAGCTGGTTGGCCAAGTCGCCGCCGATATCCGTGCTTACCGCGCTCCGGAGCCCTACAAGGGCAAGGGTGTACGCTATGCCAACGAGCAAGTGCGTACTAAAGAAGCTAAGAAGAAGTAAGGTAACACTATGGACAAGAAAGCAGCTCGTCTCCGTCGTGCTACTCGTGCTCGGAAAAAGATGCAGGAACTGGGAGCTACCCGTCTGGTTGTTCACCGTACCCCGCGTCATATCTATGCGCAGGTTATCGCAGCCAACGGTTCCGAAGTTCTGGCCTCTGCTTCTACAGTAGAGAAAGCCATCAGTGAAGCGCTCAAATCTACCGGTAACGCAGATGCTGCTACCGCTGTAGGTAAAGCAATCGCTGAGCGTGCTATTGCCAAAGGCGTTCAGAACGTATCTTTCGATCGTTCCGGTTTCAAGTATCACGGTCGTGTAGCCGCTCTGGCTACCGCTGCTCGTGACGCTGGTCTTCAGTTCTAAGCTAGGAGTCGAAGATGGCTAAAGTCGAATCTCAAGCCGGCGAACTGCAAGAAAAGCTGATTGCAGTAAACCGTGTTTCGAAAACTGTTAAAGGTGGTCGTATCATGTCCTTCACCGCGTTGACCGTGGTGGGTGATGGTAACGGCCGTGTAGGTTACGGTTACGGTAAGGCCCGTGAAGTTCCGGCTGCCATTCAAAAGGCAATGGAACAGGCTAAGCGTAACCTGAACAAGGTTGAACTGAACAATGGCACTCTGCACCACCCGGTGCGCGGTGTTCACTCCGGTTCCACCGTGTTCATGAAGCCGGCCTCACAAGGTACTGGTATCATTGCAGGCGGCGCCATGCGTGCCGTACTGGAAGTTGCTGGTATCCACAACGTGCTGGCCAAGACCTACGGTTCCACCAACCCAATCAACGTTGTTCGCGCAACTGTAGACGCTCTGGTTCACGGTCAATCACCGGAACAGATCGCTGCCAAGCGTGGTCTGCGCGTTGAAGAAATTCTGGGGTAATGCGACATGGCTAACACTGTAAAAGTAACTCAAACTCGCAGCTCTATCGGCCGTCTGCCAAAGCACAAGGCGACTCTGCGTGGTCTGGGTCTGCGTCGCATTGGTCACACCGTTGAGCTGGAAGATACTCCCTGCGTACGCGGCATGATCAACCAGGTTTATTACATGGTTAAGGTGGAGGGCTAAGCATGCGTCTGAATACTCTGTCTCCGGCCGCTGGTTCCAAGCGTGTTAAGCACCGTCCGGGCCGTGGTATCGGTTCTGGTCTGGGCAAGACCGGTGGTCGTGGTGTGAAAGGTCAAACTTCTCGTTCCGGTGGCGGTAAAGTCCGCAACGGTTTCGAGGGTGGCCAGATGCCTTTGAAAATCCGTCTGCCGAAGTTCGGTTTCTTCTCTCGCAAATCTTTGGTTTCTGCCGAAGTGCGCCTGAACGAAATCGCCCTGGTAGAAGGTGATGTGGTCGATTTGAGCACTCTGAAGCAAGCCGGTGTTGTTACCAAGAACATCGTTTTCGCTAAAGTTGTTCTGTCTGGCAACATTGACCGTGCTGTGACCGTTCGTGGTCTGTCCGTCACCAAAGGTGCACGTGCAGCCATCGAGGCCGCTGGCGGTAAAATCGAGGAATAATCAGTACAATGGCTAAGAAACCAGGATTGGATGTTAAAGCACAAGGTGGTCTGAGTGAACTGAAGAGCCGTCTGCTCTTCGTTCTCGGGGCAATTATCGTGTTCCGCGCAGGCTCTTATGTGCCGATTCCTGGTATTGACGCCGCCGTACTGGCCGAGTTGTTCCAACAACAGAAGGGCACCATCATTGAGATGTTCAACATGTTCAGTGGTGGTGCACTCTCGCGTGCTTCTATTCTTGCGCTGGGGATCATGCCGTACATTTCGGCGTCGATCATTATCCAGCTGCTGACTGTGGTTCATCCTGCTCTTGCTGAACTCAAGAAAGAGGGTGAATCCGGCCGTCGCAAGATTAGCCAATATACCCGTTGGGGCACGCTGGTTTTGGGAACGTTCCAGGCCATTGGTATTGCAACCGGTCTGCCGAATATGATGCAGGGACTCGTGACTCATCCGGGTTTGGGCTTCTATTTCACGGCCGTTGTGAGTCTGGTCACCGGTACCATGTTCTTGATGTGGTTGGGTGAACAGATTACCGAGCGTGGGATTGGTAATGGTATCTCGTTGATTATTTTCACGGGTATCGTTGCTGGTCTGCCTCATGCCATTGGCGCTACGGCCGAACAGGCACGTCAAGGGGAATTGCACATCCTGCTGTTGTTGTTGCTGGGCTTGATTGTTTTCGCAGTGACTTACTTTGTGGTGTTCGTGGAGCGTGGTCAGCGTCGTATCGTCGTCAACTATGCCAAGCGTCAACAAGGCCGCCAGGTATTCGCCGCGCAAAGCACACACCTGCCGTTGAAAGTGAATATGGCCGGTGTGATTCCTGCGATTTTCGCATCCAGCATCATCCTCTTCCCAGGGACCATTACCTCTTGGTTTGGTCAGGGCGAGGGCAAGGTGGCTGATATCCTGCAACAGGTCTCTATGGTCCTGCAGCCGGGTCAACCCTTGTATGAGATGCTCTATGCAGCAGCCATTATCTTCTTCTGCTTCTTCTATACCGCGCTGGTGTTCAACCCCCGCGAGACAGCAGATAATCTGAAGAAGAGTGGAGCCTTTATCCCGGGGATCCGCCCGGGCGAGCAGACAGCACGTTACATCGATAAGGTTATGACTCGCCTGACATTGGCAGGTGCGCTCTATATAACCTTTATCTGTCTGGTACCCCAGTTCTTGATGACTGCCTGGAACGTACAGTTCTACTTCGGTGGCACTTCGCTGCTGATTATCGTGGTAGTTATCATGGACTTCATGGCTCAGGTACAAACCCATATGATGTCTCATCAATATGGTGACGTCCTGAGGAAGGCCAACCTGAAGGGCTACGGCCGCTAAAGGTCGGCGTAGTTACGGAGTTAAGCAATGAAAGTTCGTGCTTCCGTTAAGGCAATCTGCCGTAACTGCAAAATCATCAAGCGTCACGGTGTGGTGCGTGTGATTTGCAGCGAGCCAAAGCATAAACAGCGCCAAGGCTAAATTTTTACGGTTAGTACTTGCAACAAATAGTTGTGCTGGCTAATATAGCCAGCCAACTTTTGTTGTGTATTGGTTGACCGCCACGTATCCGCTCACGGGCTTTGTGGTGGTCGTTATCTACGCTAAGTAGGAGTGAACAGTGGCCCGTATCGCTGGCATTAACATTCCTGACCATAAGCATGCAGTCATTGCGTTGACTGCGATTTATGGCGTCGGTCGTACCCGCTCCAAGGCCATCTGTGCCGCAGCCGGTATTGCTGAGAATGTGAAAATTAAAGACTTGGACGAAGCTCAGATCGAAAGTCTGCGCGAGCAAGTAGGTAAATTCACCGTTGAAGGTGACTTGCGTCGTCAGATTTCCATGAACATCAAACGCTTGATGGATCTGGGTTGCTACCGTGGTTTGCGTCACCGTCGTAGCCTGCCTGTTCGTGGTCAACGTACCAAGACCAACGCTCGTACCCGTAAGGGTCCGCGCAAGGCTATCAAGAAGTAACGGGAAGGTAGAAAATGGCTAAAACTCCGACTCGTGCTCGCAAGCGCGTTAAAAAGCAAGTGAGCGACGGTATTGCGCACGTTCATGCATCTTTCAACAACACAATCGTGACCATTACTGACCGTCAGGGCAATGCTCTGTCATGGGCTACCTCCGGTGGTTCAGGTTTCCGTGGTTCCCGTAAGTCCACTCCGTTTGCTGCCCAGGTAGCTGCTGAGCGTGCTGGTGAGATCGCCAAAGAATACGGCGTGAAGAACCTGGAAGTCATGGTCAAAGGTCCGGGTCCCGGTCGTGAGTCTTCCATCCGCGCTCTGAACGCGGCTGGTTTCCGCATCACTAATATTACTGATGTGACTCCGATCCCGCACAACGGTTGTCGTCCTCCCAAGAAGCGCCGCGTATAACGCTGTAGCTACTTGGTCTAGGATTGTTGGAGAAAGAAGATGGCAAGATATATCGGTCCTAAGCTTAAGCTTAGCCGTCGTGAGGGCACCGACCTCTTCCTGAAGTCTGGTGTTCGTGCGATTGATTCTAAGTGCAAGATTGACACCGTTCCTGGTCAACACGGTGCGCGTAAAGCGCGTCTGTCTGACTATGGCGTGCAACTGCGCGAGAAACAAAAAGTACGTCGTATCTACGGCGTATTGGAAAAACAGTTCCGCAACTACTACCGCGATGCTGCCCGTCAAAAGGGTAACACCGGTGAAAACCTGTTGCAGCTGCTGGAAGGTCGTCTGGACAACGTCGTCTACCGCATGGGCTTCGGCGCCACTCGTGCTGAGTCTCGTCAGCTGGTGAGCCACAAAGCCATCATGGTAAACGGCCGCGTTGTGAATGTTCCTTCTTTCCAGGTATCCCCTGAGGACGTGATCTGCGTTCGCGAGAAGGCTAAGAAGCAAGCGCGTATCAAAGCTTCCCTGGAAGTTGCTGGTCAGCGCGAGAAGCCGACTTGGGTAGAGGTTGACGCTGCTAAGATGGAAGGTGCCTTCAAGCGCCTGCCAGAGCGTTCCGACCTGTCTGCCGACATTAACGAACAGCTGATCGTCGAGCTTTACTCCAAGTAAAGCTAGCTTCTAAAGAGAGGACACAATGCTGGGTTCTGTAACAGATTTTCTTAAACCGCGGCTAGTTGACATCGAGCAAGTTAGCCCGACTCACGCGAAAGTGACTCTCGAGCCGCTTGAGCGTGGCTTTGGCCACACGCTGGGTAATGCCCTGCGTCGTATTTTGCTGTCATCTATGCCCGGTTGTGCAGTTACTGAAGTCGAGATCGACGGAGTACTGCACGAGTACAGCAGCAAAGAAGGTGTACAGGAAGACATTCTTGAAATCCTGCTCAACCTGAAAGGTATCGCTGTGAAGCTGGAAGGCAAGGACGAGGTAACTCTGTCCCTGACCAAGTCTGGAACAGGCCCCGTTACCGCTGGTGATATCACTCACGGTGATGAAGTCGAGATCGTAAACCCGGAGCACGTAATCTGCCACCTGACAGGGGCCAATGCTGAAATCAGCATGCGTCTGAAAGTTCAGCGCGGTCGTGGTTATGTGCCTGCTTCTGCTCGTGTTCACAACGATGATGAAGAGCGTCCTATTGGTCGCCTGCTGCTGGACTCCGCGTTCAGCCCCATCGTTCGCATCGCCTACAATGTTGAGGCGGCACGTGTGGAACAGCGCACCGACTTGGACAAGCTGGTTATCGACATGGAGACCAATGGTACTCTGGATCCGGAAGAAGCCATTCGCCGTTCTGCCACTATTTTGGCCGAACAGCTGGAAGCCTTCGTGGATCTGCGCGATGTCAGCGTGCCCGAGAAGAAAGAAGAGAAACCCGAGTTTGATCCGATTCTGCTGCGTCCTGTCGATGATTTGGAGCTGACAGTTCGTTCAGCGAACTGTCTGAAGGCAGAAGCTATCCACTATATTGGTGATCTGGTACAGCGTACCGAAGTTGAGTTGCTTAAAACTCCTAACCTCGGTAAGAAGTCCCTGACTGAGATCAAGGATGTGTTGGCCTCCCGTGGTCTGTCTCTTGGCATGCGCCTTGAGAACTGGCCGCCCGCCAGCATCGCTGACGAGTAATCCAGATTACGGGTTTCACAGATTTAGTTAGAAGGATAAGGTCATGCGCCATCGTTTGAGTGGTCGTCAACTGAACCGGAACAGCAGCCATCGTCAGGCTATGTTCCGCAACATGGCCAGCTCCCTGGTTCGTCATGAGATCATCAAGACGACTCTGCCTAAGGCAAAAGAGCTGCGTCGTGTAGTTGAACCGCTGATCACCCTTGCCAAGACTGATAGCGTTGCTAATCGTCGCCTGGCATTTGCCCGTACTCGCGATAACGCGATCGTGGCTAAGCTGTTCAATGAACTGGGCCCGCGCTACCTGGAGCGCGCCGGCGGTTATACTCGCATTCTGAAATGCGGTTTCCGTGCAGGCGACAACGCTCCTATGGCTTACATTGAGCTGGTAGACCGCCCGGCCGCTGCTGAAGCAGCTGCTGAGTGATAAAGAAAAAGCCGGGCTTGTCCCGGCTTTTCTTTTAATGGATTCTGATACTGCCTCAACTGCCTCAACTGCCTCAACTGCCTCAACTGCCTCAACTGCCTCAACTG